>NZ_JAZKUC010000003.1:0-219227 GCF_036625285.1 Candidatus Accumulibacter contiguus | reverse complement strand
CAGCGCCTCGCATTGCGTCGGGTTGACCTTGCCGGGCATGATCGAACTGCCCGGTTCATTCTCCGGCAGACGCAACTCGCCGATGCCGCAGCGCGGACCGCTGCCCAGCCAGCGCAGGTCGTTGGCGATCTTGCTCAGCGCCGTAGCCAGCGTCTTCAGGGCGCCGTGCGCCATGACCAGCGGCTCGTGACCGGCCAGAGCCGCGAAATAGTTGCCGGCGGCAACGAAAGGCAAGCCGCTGTGACGCGCAATTTCGGCGATCGCGCGCGTGGCAAAATCCGGATGCGCATTGAGACCCGTGCCCACCGCCGTGCCGCCGAGCGCCAGGGCATACAGGCCGGGCAGGGTCATCGCCATGGCCGCGCGCGCGATGCGCAATTGCTCGACGTAACCGGAAAACTCCTGCCCGAGGGTGAGCGGCGTGGCATCCTGCAGATGCGTGCGGCCGATCTTGACGATGCCACTGAACGCTTCCGCCTTCACCCGCAGCGTCGCCGCCAGCATGTCGAGCGCCGGCAGCACGCGCTGTTCGACGAGCAGCACGCCGGCGATGTGCATGGCCGTCGGAAAGACGTCGTTGGAGGACTGCCCGCAATTGACGTGGTCGTTGGGATGCACCAGCCGGCCGATGCCGCGCGGCCCGCCGAGCAACTCCGAGGCACGGTTGGCCAGCACCTCATTGACGTTCATGTGGGTCTGCGTACCGGAGCCGGTCTGCCAGACCGACAGCGGAAATTCATCGGGCCACTGGCCGGCGAGGATTTCGTCGGCGGCCTGCAACGATGGCCACGGCGATCGCCGCATCGATCTCGCCAAGCGCGCTATTGGCCTGCGCCGCGGCGCGCTTGATCAGCAACAGCGCGTGGATGATCTCCGTCGGCATGCGCTCGCGGCCAATCGCGAAAAAACTTGAGGGAGCGTTGCGTCTGCGCTCCCCAGAGGTGCAGAGGTCCATGCACGTCCTGGGCGAAAACGACTCGCCGACCGTCCGATTCGACCACGTAGGCGACCGAGCCGGGCGAGTGCCCCGGCAGATGGAGTGCCTGAAGCGATCGCTGGCCAAGAAAAAAACGCTCGCCGTCGGCGAGCCGGACATCGACCGGGCAGGGTGCGAGATGCTCGCCGAAGTGGACGAGGTAGACCGCCGCATCGTTGCCGTGCGTCAGGCCCGGCCCGCCGACCTGGCTGATTTCCGGGGTAATCGCCAAAACCCGAGGTCCCATCCTTGATTCCTCCTGTTGCCGATGCGCTTGACTTGCCGGCACGCACGCCGCGGGGCAGCGGCGCTCGCGTCCGAGCGCATGCCGTCGGCGCAGGCGAATGACGAGCCGGCCTGGGGGTCGATGCGGTGCAAGCACCGGCGTTCCGCCGGCCCGCCACGAGCGAGCCATGGTGCCGCATTATTCCGCGCTGGTCCATCGTGCGCGGGCGCCAGGCGGGGCATAATCGGGGTCACACCACCAACCACACCACTTCTCGGCTATCCGGTGCGCTTGCCGACCGAATGGACGTGGCAGCAGGCGGCGAGCGGCGGGGATCCGGCGAACGACTACCCATGGGAATTGAGGACACACTCTAATGGGTGACCCCAGGCTTTCTCTCGGTCGCCGGCCCGCCCCCCCGGCAACTCAAGCACCGGTCAGCGCCAACGCCAACGGTGTCGTCAGTGCCGCCAGCGCGGTGGACAGCACCAGGCTACTCGCCACAGGCGCTTCCAGGGTGTTGAACTGGCGCGACATCAGATAGACGTTGACGCCGACCGCCAGCGACGCCAGCAGGACGACGACCCGCGTTTCCATCGGCGGCAGTCCGATCAGACGCGCCAGCAGCCAGACAACCAGCGGCTGGACGATCAGCTTCATGAGCGCAATGGCGACGCTGATCCGCCAACCATCACGCACCCCGTACTCGGCGAGTCCCATGCCGAGAGCGACCAGCGCCATCGGCGCCGCCGCCTGGCCGACCATGGCCAGCGGCTGGGCGACGAGAGCGGGCAGCGGCACGCCGGTCAGTCCGAAGAGCGTGCCCGCGAGGATGGCGGCAACGATCGGATTGGTCAGCACGCCGCGCGCCGTCTGGGCGAAACCGTGCAGCGAGAAGCTGCCATGCTGCGCCCACTCGATCGACACCGTCAGCAGCGTCCACAGGATCAGCGCGTTGAAGACCAGCACCAGCGCCACCGACGGAACCGCCGCATCGCCGAGGGCGATCTTCGCCAGCGGCAGGCCGAGCAGCACGTTGTTCGAGAACACCCCGCCCAGGGCAAAAACCGATTGCCCGACGCCGTCCAGCGCAAAGAGCTTCCAGGCGAGCAGACGGCCAAGCACGAAGACGATCAGGCAGCCGCCGAAGAAGGCGATCAGCAGCCGCGCATCGACCGGCGGCAGCTGCGAAAAGTCGCTCATCAGGCGAAACAGCATCGCCGGCAGAGCGACCGAAAAAACGAAGCGCGACAGGTGGTCGGACATCGCCTGCGGCCAGGCGAAACCGCGCATCAGCACATAGCCGACGAGCACCAGGACGAAGAGCGGTGCGGCCAGTTCAACGTGATGGACAAACGTCTGCATGCCGCCGGCAGCGCCGGTCAGTCGAGGAAGCGTGGCGGACGCTGCTCGCGCATCGCCGCCAGCGTTTCGTCGAGGTCGGCGGAGATCAGCATCGCCGCGTTCCAGGTGGCGACGTAGTTCAGCCCATCGGCCACCGAATGGTCGCGGCCGTAGTTGAGCATCTCCTTGGTGCCGCGGATGGCCAGCGGCGATTTCGCGGCGATGCGGCGGGCAATCGCGCGAACCCCGTCGAGCAGCGTCTCGGGGGTCGCGTAGACCTGATTGACGAGCCCGATCGCCTTCGCCTCGGCGCCATCGACACTGCGGCCGGTGTAGGCCAGCTCGCGCGCGACGCCATCCGGGATGAGCCGCGGCAGACGCTGCAGGGTGCCGACATCGGCGGTCATGCCGACATCGATCTCGCGCACCGAAAACTGCACCTCGGCCGCCGCGTAACGCATGTCACAGCAGGTCACCAGATCGATCGCGCCCCCGATGCAGGCGCCCTGAATCGCCGCCAGTACCGGTTTGCGGCAACGCTCGACCGTCGACAGGCAATCCTGGAGATCGAGGATCAGTCGGCGCAGCGCCTCGCGGCTGCGTGCCGGGTCGCGATGCGCGACCGCCTGGCCGACCCCCGCCAGCATCGCCAGATCGATACCGGCACAGAAGTTCCGCCCGGCGCCGCTCAGGATCGCGACGCGCACCTCGGCTGTCGCGTCCGCCCAGTCGAAGGCCGTGCGCAGTTCCTGCCACATCGCCTCGTTCATCGCGTTCGAACGTTCGGGACGATTCAGCCGGATCTCGGCGATCCCTTCCGCGAACTCGATGGCAATCGTCGTCAAGGGGGGAATGGCGATACTCACGTGCTTCTCCTGTAGAGATTCGTTGCTGGCAAGCCCGGCGCGGCCGGGCTGGCGCCTGCGGCGCCGACAAAATGCGCAAGTGTAATGGAATTGCCGGGTGTTGCGCCGGCCGACCGGTGGCGGGACCAGTCGGTCACTTCTCCCGATTTCCGCCACCGAGCCTTTCCAGCGCATCCTTCCCGCACGCCGTCGCCTATGCCCACGCCCACGCCCGACCGACGAAGCATGCACATCGACATCAAACGATGCTAAACTGCGCACAAACCACCCAGGAAGAAATCGCATGCGCACAACCCTCGCCCTCGATGACGTGTTGATCGCCAAGGCCCAGGCGCTGACCGGCATTGGCGAAAAGTCCGCCTTGGTCAAGGAAGCACTGAAAGCCCTGGTCGAGCGTGAAAGCGCCCGTCGCCTGGCGCTGCTCGGCGGTAGCGAACCCGCACTGTCCGATGTACCGAGGCGGCAAACGGAGCCGGCGTGATCCTGGTCGACACCTCGGTCTGGATCGATCACCTGCGCAGCGACGACGCCGGGTTGAAGGAACATCTGCAGGCCGGTCGCGTCCTCAGCCACCCGTTCGTCATCGGCGAGCTGGCGCTCGGCAACTTGCTGGGGCGGCAAGTCATCCTGGTGGCCCTGCAGGATCTGCCGCAGGCCAACACAGCCACCGACGCCGAGGTAATGCGCTTCATCGCAAGCCACCAACTGTACGGACTCGGCATTGGCTACGTCGACGCCCACCTGCTTGCTGCTGTGCGTCTGACGCCGGGCGCATCGCTGTGGACACGTGACAAGAGGCTGCGGGAGGTGGCGAGTCGCCTGGGAGTTGCCGGTAGTCGACCGCACTGATGACGGCTTCGTGCACCGAAGCATGGTGGAAGCCGTGCACCTCCGCGGGATCATCAGGAGTGACGGATCGTTTCCGCCGACTACCTGCGCTGGATCAGCTTTGCCGCCGCTTGAGGGTTTGCCTGCTTCGCCCTCGTTGCCGGTCATGATTCGGGCGAGAATCCCGGCCAGGGCATCCCGTAGCCGGCAATTCACGCGCTGGTGCCGGGCTGGGTCCGTCACCGTCTTCCGGCGGAGACGCGACAATTCGCTTGCCAATTCTGACCACCACCCGCCGACATGCGCCTCACCCGTACCCCCGCCCTTGCCGCCCTAACCTGCCCCGCGCCACGCGACGACGGACTCGCCATCGTCTACTTCGACGCGTCACTGCTGGTGGCAAACAAGCCAGCGGGCCTGCTCTCGGTTCCCGGCCGTGGCGAGGAAAAACAGGACTGCCTCGCCCGGCGCGTGCAGGCAGCCTACCCGGAAGCGCTGATCGTCCATCGCCTGGACATGGCCACCTCGGGCCTGCTGGTCCTGGCACGCGGCAAGACGATGCAGCGACGGCTGAGTACCCAGTTCGCCAACCGTCAGGTCGACAAGCGATATGTGGCGGTTGTCCGTGGCCTGCCGGCGCTGGCCAGCGGCGAAATCGACCTGCCGCTCGCTGCCGACTGGCCCAACCGCCCCCGCCAGAAGGTCGACCCGCTGGCCGGCAAGCCCTCCCGGACGCGTTACCAGGTGCTGAGCCATGATCCGGTCGCCAACACCACGCGCCTGGCGCTGTGGCCGGATACGGGTCGCACCCACCAGTTGCGCGTACATCTGCTGGCGATCGGTCATCCAATCGTCGGTGACGGACTCTACGCCCAGGCTGGCGGCGTCGCCTGCGGCGCCGGTCAACGCCTGCTGCTGCACGCCGAGTCCCTGGCCTTCGCGCACCCCGAGACGGTCCGGCCGATGGCGTTCTCCTGCCCGCCGCCGTTCTAGCGAATGCCGCGTCGCGCGGGTGCCGGTACGCGCGGCTCGCTCACCACAGGGTGCGCGTATCGAGCCAGCTCACCCGTCCGGTGCGGCGCTTCACTGTACATGTGCGCGGTGCCGCCCGGCCCGTCGCCGCCACCACCATTCCACAGGCGGACAAGGAATGTCGGTCCGGATATCGCCGGCGCGGGTGTCCTCGTCAGCCCGGAAGACCTCGAGGCCCGCCGCCTCCAGCGCCGGCCGGATGTACTCGGGATAGACGCGATTGAAGTCAGGCTGCCGCGCGACCTGTCGGGACCGGAGCTGATGCGACCAGGTTCTGCATTGACCCCGACGGGAAAACCCGCAGATACTTCGGGGTGTAGACAGATCGCCCGATCCCTTGCCATTTCCCGACGCCAACCGCCCGATGACCGCCACAGCCGATCAACCCGTCCACTTCGACGTTTTCCTGAGCCACAACAGCCGCGACAAGCCGGCGGTTCGCGAACTGAAAGCGGCGCTCGAACGCCACGGCCTGGCTGTCTGGCTCGACGACGACGAATTGCGGCCGGGAGAACACTGGCAACCGCGACTTGAGGCGGCGATCCGGGGTTGCCGGAGCATTGCCGCCATCATTGGCAAGAATGGTCTGGGGCCTTGGGAAGATGAGGAGATTCAGGCAGCGCTGAGGCTTGCCGTGCGCGACAAACGCCCGGTCATCCCGGTCCTCCTCGCTGACGCGCCGGGTGAACCGGACCTGCCGCTGTTTCTTGCGATCCGCAAGTGCGTAGACCTGCGCCCAGCGTTGAACGACGACAATCTCGGGGAGCTCGTCTGGGGAATCACCGGAACAAAGCCCGGTCGACCGGTTGCCGCCGACCGGCAAGGCGTGACCGACCCGTCGCCCGCGGAGAATCCATTCGACCCCTGGACGCCAGCCACTCCGCCACGCTTCTTCGGCCGGGACCGCTTGCTGCGCAAGCTGCAAAACGCGCTGGATCGCGGCGGCAGCGTTTCGCTGGTCGGCGACGCACGCATCGGCAAGTCGTCGATTCTGCAAACCTGGGCGCAACGCGCACGGCAGGGCGGGCGCATCGTCAGCGTGCTCAGCGGCGAGGGGCCGGAGGCCGGGTCGTGCGGCGCTCTCGTCGAGGCGGTCAGCGGGATGGCCTGCGCCGACCTTGCCGCCGACGAAGCCGCCGCTGCCTTGTCCGACTGGGTCGACCGGGCGCCCGGCCGGCTGGCGCCGCTGCTGTTGATCGACGAGGCCGAACGCGTACTCTCGCACCTGCCGCACCGCTTCTTCGAGCGCCTGCGCGGCATGCTCGGGCGAATCTGCCTGGTGTTGGCGACGCGCCACGAAATCGGCGACATCCCGCGCGAGGACCATCTCACTTCGCCGCTGCTCAACCGGCTCGAGGTGCAGCGTGTCGGACTGCTCGAAGCGGCGGGAGTCGACGCCCTGATCGGCCTCGGCGACGGCGTGCTGTCGGCCGCCGACGGCCGAACGATGCGCGAGTGGGCCGGGCGCCATCCCTTCTACCTCTGCCTGCTCGGCCATTACCTGTGGGACGCGCGGCGCCATGGCGAGAGCACGCAGGAAGCGCTCGACCAGTTCCAGGAGAACGCCTTTCAGCGTCTGGGCGAGTGCTGGCGCGCCTTGCCCAGGCGCGAGCAGCGGCTCCTGGCCGACGCCGGCCGAGGAGCGATGCGGGAAACGGATGGCGCGCTGACGCGCCGCGGTCTGCTCGACGACGGCCAGGTCTTCGGCCGGGTGCTCGGCGAATGGCTGGCTCGGCAGGAATGACCGACCGGACACCTGCCCTGCCGGGCTACTGGCACTTTGCATGGATGCTCTTCATGCAGCCGGTGCACTTGCATCATTGCCTAAAGGCGGTAGGCATTGACCGGATCGGCATTTCTGGTTGGACTTGGTGGCGCCGATATCGCCAGCTCAGCCCAGCCTACAGGGATTATTTCAAGAGACTCCTAGCACTCTCGCTACTCCCTTTCGTCGACTTCGTGCCGCTGGTGATGATTGACCAAATCTGGGCGCTGCAACTGCCGATTGTGCCCATAGCGCTGCACAAACTGGCGGCCGTAGCCTGCGGCGTAGTGGCAGTGATTGCCGTGCCGTCAGTGGGCGCCGCAGCGTTCTGTGTAGCGTACGGTATGCTCTTCGGGGTAGTGAGCTTGATAACCGGATCGGAAGCCGCTATCGGCGCGGTCCGCTTGATGTTACTGTTCGGCATACCGTACGGCGTAGGCGTAGGCGTAGCGGGCGGCGTAGGGTTCGGCGTCGCGTTTGGCGCTCGGGGCAGCTTAGCGGTAGCTGTGGGCGGCGTAGTGGTTCTCGGCGGGCCTGGCGTATTGGTTGGCGCAATGGGCGTCGCCACCTTGTTGGGCCTGCCGCTGTATCCCGTGGAATGTCTGGTGCAGTGCGCGCTCTATCTTGCCGGCGGCAGGACACCAGCCCGTGCGCTACGCTACTCACCGGTCCTTTTCCACGATCTGAGCTACTTGCCGCTCCCCTTCCTCGCCCGACACATCGTCGGGGCGGCCGACGCCGACACCGACCTGGTAAGCCGGGTCCTCGAAGCCTGCGCCATCGCTCCGGGCCAACGGAAAGTCGGCGGAACCGCGCTTGCCGAATTGCAGGCACGCGAAATCGGCAAGCTGATCGAGACCTTCAATTTCACCGCCGCGCTCTCGCTCAAAGGCCGCTGGCTGCCCGGCCGGGATACCGACAGCAACTTACTCCGCGCCTTGGCCGAAGCGGCGCGCTTTCTCGCAGCTGCCGACAGTACCTACCTGCCGCACCTCGCGCAGCAGCACCTGAACGAGGCAGAGCAGCAACTCGCCGCGACCGACATCCAGCGCCTGCAGTCGCGCGAGCCGTTGGCCCGTTTCGTTCCCGACACGCTCGCCACCTACCGCCGCGCGCTGGCCCTCCTGCGTGAACGAACCGCGCAAGCCGCAGCCGAGACGCTGCCCAATCCCTTCGTCACCACCAACCCGATCTCCGGCAGCATGCACTGGGGCCGACAGATCTTCCGCGGCCGCGAGGCGGTCGTGCGCCAGATCGAGGGTTTGCTCGGGCATCAGCAGAACAGCACCTCGCTGGCACTGATCGGCCCGCGCCGCTGCGGCAAGTCCTCGCTCCTGAACATGTTTCGACTGATGCTGCCGGATACGCAGATCGTTCTCTTCGACCTGCAGGACAATCCGGCGACGACGCCGCTCGCCTTCTACCGCGCGCTCGCCGAGCAGGCGCGCGTTCAGGCGGATCAGGACCGCCGCCTCCAACTGCCGGCGTTTCCCGAGGGCCCGCCGATCGAGGCGCTACGCGTCTGGCTCGACGCGCTCGAAAACTTCACCGCCGTGCCGCGGGTACTGATCTGCATCGACGAGTTCGAACGTCTCGCGAGCCTCTTCCCCGGCCAGGGGCAGGACCTGCTGCAGTTCATGGGGCTGCTGCGCGCGACGATCCAGCACCGCCGCCGCGTCCGCCTGCTCGTCGCCGGCGCGGCGCCTTTCGACGAACTCGACGCGCTGTGGAACGATCACTTCATCAACCTGCGCGAAATCCGCATCGGTCACCTCGACCGCCCGACCGCAGTCGGCCTGCTGACCCGCCCGATCGACGAATTCCCGCCGGAAACGATTCCGCTCGTCGTCGCCGAAGCCGCTGTCGACCGCACCGGCGGCCAGCCCTACCTGACGCAGCTCTACGGATCGCTGCTCGTCGACCGCCTCAACGACGACAAGCGCAGGTCGGCGACGCAAGCCGACCTCGCCGCCGTCGAAGACGACGTGCTCGATCAGGCCGGCTATTACTTCCGCAACGTCTGGGGCGACCTCGGCACGACGGCGCAGGCCGTCGTGCTGGACGCCGCCCAGGGGCAGGCCCTGCCACCCGCAGGCGTTTCGCTGCCCGCCCTGCGCCGCCGCCAGATCACCGGCGACAACGGCGAACTGCTCGTCCCGGTCTTCGGGCGCTGGCTGCGCGAGCGGCAAATCGACGCCTGAGCAAGTCAGGAGCGACACCCCCGCGCAGGTTGGGGTGAGCAATGCAATCGGCCGACCAACAGATGACGGAGCGCATTTGCTTGCAGAATGAAGCAGCAACAGCAATTCTCATTTTGGCCAACGAGGCCTTCTGCTTCCCCAGCGAGCGCATGGAAATCGGCAAAATTTATGGGCCAAACCCCTCTCATGGACGGCAGAAAGGCGCTTTCCGACCAGATCGCCCCCATTGCTTCGGTCATAATGAGAATTGCTGAAGCAGCAATCGACCCGGCACGTCTCCCAAGACATGCAGGCTATAATCATGGACTTTTCGCCGCATTGCTCAGCCACGTCGGCTCCTCTCAGCGACACTTCTCCGGAGAACAGAATGGATGATCCACAGGGCCTGCTGCCGCACATCTCATCCCTATTGGGCACTGGCAACATCGTCGAACTGTCGGCGATGGCAGCCACCAGCTTTGTCTTGATCGCCGCCGCCGAAATCGGCGACAAGAGTCAACTGGTATGCATGACCCTGGCCTCGCGGCATCGGCCGATGCCGGTGATGCTCGGCGCGCTGGCGGCATTTTCGCTGCTGAATACCCTGGCCGTCGTTTTCGGCGTCGCCATTGCCAGTTGGTTGCCGGAGTACGTGGTCAGCGCGACGGTGGCCATCCTCTTCGCCATTTTTGGTATCCATGCCCTGCATGCCGACGATGACGATGAAGAGGAGGAAATCGAGGAGAAGAGTGGCCATGGCATCTTCTTCACTACCTTCGTGTTGCTGACGGTGGCTGAATTCGGTGACAAGACGCAACTCGCCGTCGTTGCCCTGAGCAGTGTGCACGCACCGGCCGCCGTCTGGCTGGGCGCCACCCTGGCACTGGCAACGACCTCGGCACTGGGAATCCTGGCGGGCCGCACCATCCTGCAAAGGATTCCACTGGCCCTGCTGCACCGGCTGAGCGGCGCATTCTTTCTGGTCCTGGCGGTGTTCGCCGCTTACCAGGCCTACATGTCCTATAGTGGCGACTATTCGTGATGTAGTTATTTAGTATCTGTCCAGAAATAAGTTGTACAAGTTCAAACCGATGGCCGGATGGTGTAGTTCCATTCACCATGAAACTCGGAGCGTTCTATGTGAACTTTATCGAGTTCATCATCAGTCACGTGTATGCCTTTCGCGTAGGTGTTGGTATCCATCTCCGCCTCAATTTTTAGGCCTGCTTGTGTGGTGGTGGCAGCAATCAAATTGACGATGACCTCATGGCTGACCAGAGGCTTTCCTCGCCAATTCATACTGATGTAGCTGAACATCCGATGTTCGATCTTATTCCATTTGCTAGTTCCCGGTGGAAAATGGCAGATCGAGATGCATAGGCCGGTTTGGTCGGCCAGACGCTGTAAAGCGACCTTCCATAACCGTACTCTCGCCCCATTGCTGCCACCACCATCCGCAGTCACCAACAGTTCGGTAGCCCCGGGATAACGAATTCGTCCCATCTTTTCCCACCACCGTCGTAACGTTTCCACCGCAAACTCGGCGGTGTCATGATCGACCCCAACGCTAACCCAACCGGTGTTTGCCGTTGGATCATAGACGCCATAGGGATTCACTTTGCCTAGGGTCTTGTCGATAAAGTCATGAACGCGAACCGGTTCGGGGTTTCCTTTGGGGCGCCACTCTCGGCCTCCATTTTTGAAGTCCCCGACGAGTTCCTTTTTCTTGGTATCGACTGAAACCACAGGCTGTCCCCGTCGTTGGAAATCCTCGACTCGACCGTGAATGTAACGGAATTGAGCATCCCGGTCCGGATGGACGGTGCCTTCCTTGGTCTTTTGATTTCCCTGAAGGCTATAGCCCAACTTATCCAGCAAAACCGCTACGGTCTGACGACCAATCCGGTGGCCTTGTTGTTCAAGGGCCGCCGCCAGTTGACGGGTACTCAGACAGGTCCACCGTAAAGGATTCTCAGGGTCTCCCCGGGTGGTCGGTTCCACCAATCTTTCCAGCGCCGAGAGCAATGTCGGCTCGTGCTCGATCAGCTTCTTGCGTCCACCCCCTGCTTTTCGGACGTGTCTACGAGAACCCGCCGGGTCGTCCTGGGCATGACCGCATTTTTCCGAATACAGCGTCATTCGCGATAGCCCCGTGGCTTTAGCGACGATGCTTTGTCCGCCGTAACCGAGCGCCTCGGCTTCCGCCAACGCCCACACACGACGCCCCCGCTCATCCAAAACCGTGGACACGCGCTCGAACTTCTTACGGATCGTTTCAACTAGCTCGTCATTACTCATGACGAGATCGTCGCCTACTCGTATAAGTTGTACAAGTTATTTCTGGACAGATACTTAGTGGTTCCGGGTCATCGCCTTAGCATGCCATGCGCAGCCGGTGATGCGACTTGCAGCAAGCGCCCACAGCAACCGCCGGTGCTTGGCTGCGGGCACGCCTGCGTGGTCACTCGATCCTCATCGTGAAATGGCACCGGATCCTGGCCACACCCATGACCACTACGGAGAGACACACGAATGCAGCGCTATACCCTCACCGACTACGAAGACGCTTCCCCGGCGACCCGTTCGGTATATGATGATTTCATGCGAACTACCGGGGCGACCGAAGTGCCGATATGGCTCCAGAGCCTCGGCCACAGCGAGGCGCTGGCGCGCGCCTACTGGGAACGAGCCAAGGGAACCCTGTTCAGCGGCAACCTGCCGCTGCCGCTGAAGGAAATGATCGTTTTCATCGTTTCCGCCAGACACGGCGCGCGCTATTGTTCCGCCTGTCATGCGCAGAACGTACTCAGCCTGGACAAGGCATTGGCCTTTGCAGATCTGCAGTCCTTCCTGGCATCCGACAGCGCCTGCATGCTGCCGCGCTGCTACCAGAATGTCGTCCGCTTCGCGAGCAAGGTGGTCGCCGATGCCAACGGCCTGGAAGACGAAGATTTCGAGGAACTGATGGAGGAAGGGTTCACCAGGGAGGAGATTTGCGAGATCATCGCGGTGATCGATATGGCCACCATGTTCAATGTCTACACGAGTTCGCTGCGGCTCGACCTGGATCCGCAGTACCGCGCCATCCTGTGACCCGGATCTGCCGTCTTGCCAGCAATCGACCATGACTGCCGGATCGCCGAAGACTGAACATGCTTCCGAACAACTCGTTCGCTATGAGGCGCTGTTCAGACTGCTCGACGACCTGCATGCGCTCGACGATATTGCCGAGATTGCAAAACACGTCGTCAGGCAATGGAAGTACTTCGCCAACGTCGCCAACTGGCGACTCGTGGTGGCAGACGAGCAGGGGGTGCAGCTCATCGACGGATGCAATGGCCAGGTGTACGTCAGCAAGGAATCACTGCTGTCGCCCTGGGACGAGTATCACTGGCAGCAGCAACGTCCGCGTCTCGTCCGCCTGGGCGATCCACTCGCAGGACCGGAGCCGCCCCGGCATCTCACCGGCCGATCGCCAAGCGAGATCCTGATTCTGCCGTTCCTGCGTATGGGCCTTTGCATCGGCCTGCTGAGCGTATCCGCAGGCCGCGAGCCGTTCAATGAACTCGACCACAAGTTCATCCGCATCTTTGGCGCGTACTTCGCGGAACGTATCTGGGACATCCGGCTGCGAACGCAGGCGACCGAGGTCCTGATCAACAAGGCCACCCGCGACGCGCTGACCGGGCTCCTCAACCGCGGGACGATCATCGAGCGGCTCGGCAGCGCGCTGGCGCTCTCGAAGCGCACCGGGGAACCGCTGAGCGTGATTATTTGTGACATCGATTTCTTCAAGATCATCAACGACAGCCATGGACACATGGCAGGCGACGAGGTATTGCGCCAGGTTTCGCACCGCCTGCAGGCCGAGACACGCCTGGGTGACAGCCTCGGTCGTTATGGCGGGGAAGAATTTCTGATCGTGCTCTACCCCTGCAACGCCAGGGATGCGGTGCAATCGGCCGAGCGCTTCCGGCACGCCATTGCCGACACGCCGGTCAGCATCGAGGGTGATGGCGCGTGCGACCTCAAGGTGACGATCAGCCTGGGCACATCCAGCACCAGCGGAGACGAGAAGGTGCGCATCGAGGCGCTGCTCAAGCGCGCCGACGACGCGCTCTACCGCTCCAAGGCCGGCGGCCGCAACCGCGTCACGGCTGCAAAAGAACAAGCCATCGACGGGAGCGCAACATGAGCATACCGGATCAGGAACGGCACGGGGTGCCGGAAGCCATGCTTCCACCACCCGGGCGCGAACAGGACAAATCGTCCAGGTGGTTCATCCTGCTGGCGGGCGTCATCCTGCCGGCTTTCACCCTCGCTTACGAGGCCTATACCCAGGCCAGCGCACAGTCTTTTTTTGACCCCATTCCGAGTCTTTTGCATGGCTTGCTGATTGCTCTGGTGCCGCTGGCCAATGCCTGGGTACTGGTCGAGTTGGCACAGCCGTGCGTGCGCGCCAGCGCATCGCTGGCCTGGCTGCACTCGGTTGCGATGGGCATCGCCGCTTTCTACGCACTGCTCTATCTGCCGCTGACGCCCGCCGCACCCTTCATGGTGTTGTTCTACGGTATCGGCCTGCTGCCGCTCGCGCCGCTGTTGTCGCTGCTGGCGGCCTGGCGGGGACGCGTGCTGCTCAACCGTCGCCTGACCGATCAGGGCAGCGCCCGGCTTCCGGCGGCGTGGCGGGGATGGGTCCTGGCCATGCTGGCCCTGATCGTCATCGACCTGCCGTTCACCCTGACGCGCATCGGTGTGCAGATGGCGACCAGCGCACAAGTGGAATCTCGACAGGCTGGCATCCGCTGGCTGCGCGCGCTCGGGAACGAAGAAATGCTGCGGCATCTGTGCTATTCGCGCACTGGCTTGTCTGCCGACCTGATCGGCCTGTTGCTCATCCTCGGCGATCCGGTCAGCCCGATCGAGGCGAGAAAAGTTTATTACCAGGTCACCGGCCAGGCCTTCAACGACCTGCCGGAACCGGCCATCCGGGGTTTGCGCGATTGGCAGCGGGGTTTCGACCGAGACATCGGCGGCCGCGTGGTGGGTAGCCGCCTGACCGGCGTCCGCCTGGCGGCTTCGCGCATCGACGGATCGGTCGATGCCAAGGCCAGCCTGGCCTATCTGGAATGGACGATGGTCCTGCAGAACGACACGACGAGGCAGCAGGAAGGCCGGGCGCAGATCGCCCTGCCAGCGGGAGCCGTGGTATCGCGCCTGACGCTGTGGATCGATGGCGAGGAGCGAGAGGCGGCCTTCGGTACCCGTGCCCAGACCCGGCAGGCCTACGAGAAAGTGGTCCGCCGCCGCCAGGACCCGGTGCTGGTCACCACCGCCGGCCAGGACCGGGTGATGGTCCAGATGTTCCCCATCCCGCCCAACGCTGGCGAGATGAAGATCCGCCTGGGCATCACCGTGCCGCTGCGGATCAGCGACGGCAAGCTGGCCAGACTGCAATTGCCGGCTTTTCGCGAGCGCAATTTCGACATCGGGCCAAAGCTTTTCCATTCCGTCTGGCTCGAAGCGGACTCGCCGCTGAGCGGCGCCGAGCCCTTGCGCCCGGAAAGGGTAAGCGATGCCGGCTACGCCCTGCGCGGCGAGATCGACAACGAAAAACTGGGCGGCCGGACGACCTGGATCGACGTTCCCCGGAATCCGCTGCTGCGCACCGTCTGGAGCGACGATACCGGCGCTGGCCCCGGCCGGGTGATCGTCCAGCGCTACCAGGAACAGCTCGTGCAGCCGCCGCAGCGGCTGGCGCTGGTGGTCGATGCGTCCAGCTCGCTGGCGCCCGCCGCCAGGGAAATCGTCGCCGCGCTGGCGCGTCTGCCTGGCGCGCTGGAGCTGGGCTTCTTTCCGGCCACCGACATCGCCAGTACGGCAAGCGGCGCGATGACTGCGGAGCAGGCGGCCAAGGCCCTGCAGGGGCTCGAATTTGCCGGTGGCCAGAATAACCCGGAGGCCCTGGCCAGAGCCTGGGACTGGGCGGCTGCCGGATCTCCCGCGGCCATCCTCTGGCTGCATGGCCCGCAGCCGATGCTGCTGGGAAGCGTCGAACCGCTGCTGCAGTACGCCGAGCGACGTCCTGGCCGGGTGCGCCTGTACTCCCTCGAAGTCATCCCGGGTCCCAACAAGGTCCTCGAAGCCCTGGATCTGCTGCCGGCGGTGTTGCCGACAAACCGCAGCGACGGCCTGCAGGCCGACCTCGAGCGGCTCTTCACCACCTGGGCGCCGGGCACCACCGAAACGCTCGTCCACCGCGAGCAACTGGCTTCTGCGGCCATCGTCCACGATCCGGCCACGAAAACCTCCGGGCACCTGGCGCGCCTGTGGGCCGCCGATCAGATCAGGCGGCTTCTCGAACAAGGAGAGCCCGGGCGGCAGGCCGCCACCGACCTCGCCTTGCGCTACCATCTGGTGACCCCGGTGAGCGGCGCCGTCGTTCTCGAGACCAGCCAGCAATACGATGAGGCTGGCCTGCGGCCGGTCGAGAAGGGCAGCGTCCCGACCATTCCCGAGCCCGAGGAATGGATGCTGATCGCCACGGTGCTGGTACTCCTCGCCTGTTTGCTGCTGCGCCGCCGGCAGGCCTGGCCGACCCGCCCGGCGTGATGGTACGAAAGCACGCCGGCGGCGTGCTCTTCGCCTCGCTGGCGATCGCCTGCTGGCCGATCCTCGTCTGGTATGTCCGGGGCAGCTTCGACGGTTCCAACGATCCCTGGGGCTTGCTGGCGCTGGCGACGGCGATCGGCGTCCTGTGGCGAGCCGCCCCCGCATCGCCACCCGAGCGTCCCCTGCTCCTGCCAACGGCATTGCTGCTGCTGTATACCGCAGCCACCCTGGCCGCTCTGCCGCTGTCCCTGCGCGCGCTCCTGGCCGCCCTCGCCCTGGCCGCGCTGGGCAGTGCCTGGCGGCTCGGCCGGCGCCTCGATTTTCCGGTCGCGGCGCTGGCCCTGCTGGCGCTGCCGCTGACGGCTTCGCTGCAGTTCTATTGCGGCTACCCGCTGCGGGTGCTGACCGGATCGCTGGCCGTCGCGCTCTTGCGACTCAACGGCCTGGCCGTCGAGCTGGAGGGCGCGGTGTTGCTCTGGGATGGCCGGCAGATCGCCATCGACGCCCCGTGCAGCGGCATCCGCATGCTGTGGGCGGGCGCGTATCTGATGGCGGCGGCGGCCGCCCTGTTCCGCTTCTCGTCCCGGCAGACGCTCGCCGCCGCCGCGCTGACGGGGTGCATCGTCATCGCCGCCAATGCCGTCCGCGCCGCCGCCCTGTTCTACCTGGAGACCGGCCTGCTGGTGCTGCCTGCCTGGGTACACACGGCCGCCGGCATGTCCGTGTTCCTCGCGGCCGGGCTGCTGATCATCCACGGGCTGTACCGCATCGACCGGACGCAATCCGCAGAACCGGCATGCCTTCCCGTCAGGATGTCGGGTTACGCTGCGCCAACCCGACCTACGCAACTGATCTGCCTGCTCGCCGCTCTGGCACCTTTGGCGCATGGAGTCGGCCGTGCCGCGCCGGCGGCCGTGCCCTTTCCCGGCTGGCCGATCCGCTTCGAGGGTCGTCCGCTGACCGCCTTGCCGCTGACCCCTCTCGAAGACCGCCTGCAGCAGGATTTTCCCGGCCGCGTCGGACGCTTCACCGACGGCCAGCGGGAGATCATTCTGCGCTGGGTGACCCGCGAGAGCCGCCAGCTCCACCCCAGCAGCGACTGCTTCAAGGCCAGCGGCTACCGCGTCGAAGCCCTGCCCATCCAGAGCGTTGGCGACCAACGCTGGTCGAGATACCTCGCCAGCCGTGGCGCCACCCGGCTCGAAGTGGCGGAGCGAATCCATTCTCCGGACGGCGGACAATGGAGCGACGTTTCCGCCTGGTACTGGGCCGCACAGTTGGGCCGCACGCATGGCCCCTGGTGGGCAGTGACGGTGGCTGCACCCAGTCCCCTGCAGTGAATCGACGCCACCTCACATCATTTCACTGGCGCATCACTTTCTTCGAATCACACCCGCTCACACGCTCACACCAATCTCGTTGACAGATTATGTAACATCAAACTACTATCTTTTTGAGACCAAAGCGAAAAGTCGCCCGTTCGCCGTTAATCTTGTATAACAAGCAAGTCTGCAATTAGGGGACCCGCCTCAGGCACGGCGAGTTTGCCCTGGGCGGAATGCTTCGCGAACGGCTTCACCCAGAGCCAGCCCGCGTGGGGGCTTCTCTCAAGCCCGCATGCTGGCAACCTGCGCCCCAGTGCGCATCGCGCCTTTCGATGCAATCGAGTTCAGCCTGGGCGATCTGTGAGGATGAAGCGTTGCGGACAGGATGAATATCCCGTCCGGCCTGGGCAAAGTTAACTTGAAGGCATCCGGCAATCATGAGTCTATCACCCATCCTTCTTCAAGCCAGCGAGCTTGGGATTCGCCTTGAAATCGTCAACGGCCTTCCAATCTGGGAGGCTCAGCCCGTTTATCGTCACCAGAAACAGGTAGAACGCATTGTCCAGGGCATCACCAGAAATGATCAGGTTAAATCAGGATGTGCATGCATCCATGCCGTGGATGTCTATATCCAGTTCCCTAATGGACTAAAACGGCCTGACATCTCGATTTTTTGTCGAGAGCCCAGCGAGGAAGAGCAGGATTCGGCACTGACCATGATTCCCGAGGCGGTCATTGAAGTGGTCAGCAAAGGCTTTGAAGCCAAGGATCTGGAAATTGGCCCCCCCTTTTATTTGTCGCAAGGTGTCAAGGATGTGATCGTCTTCGATCCGCTTACGCTGTTGGTCCTACATGTACGCAAATACCGCACGACGCGGCAAGTCTCTCCTGTGCTTACGGAATTGGAGTGTGGCTGCCAGGTCCTGGTGTGATTGCCGCTATGGCGTGAATGTCGACGCGGTTTCGTGCTCCGCCCAGGTGCACGAAACCATAGCGGTATTCACTTCCTCCCTTGAGTCCGGCGAGGTCCACTGCATCGCCCGTACGCTGCCCCGTCGAAGCGGTCAGGGTTTCGATGAACCAGTTCGGAATCCTGCTGCGCCGGCTGCTGTTTCGTGCCTCGATCAGCAGTTGCCCCAAACCATCCGCCGATCTGGATTTTTTCTTTAAATCAACCTCAAGTTCTCTCGGTTCTTTGTCGTTTAGTTTGACAGAGGCCACCACCCGCTACTCCGGGAAGCGGTGCGAGGGAACCGGCACGAGTGCAGTCGGGAGTTGCAAGCGCGTGTCGAAGGCCGGGTCCACATGGGGCGAAACATACCCCGCATTGTGTGCTGGCTAGTATTACTGTCTAATGCCAGAAGATACTAACAGGGTGAGGTATCTCTTAGGGGGTGGCTAATGGCAAACTTCAGAACAAGGGTCTGGATGACGGTGATCGGTGTGGCTGTGCTGGCATCCATTCCCGTTTTCGTTGTCGCAGGAGTCGGCGGCGGGATGGCGGTAGCGCTTGGCGGGACGGTGCTGGCAGTCATCATTGCAGCCCTGGCTGCTTCTTTTCTGGTATCGAGTATCGCTCGCCCACTGGATCAGTTGTCCGGGCATATCGGGCAGGTGGCCAAAGGCAATCTGAACGTGACCCTGCCACCATCGGATGGCGACGATGTGGACAATGTTTTTTCCGCCTTTGCCAGCATGGTCGCGAACCTGCGCAAGTCCATCGCCGAGGTGAGCCAGTCTGCACTGCAGATTGCTTCAACAGTCAATCAACTGGGCACCTCGGCGGCAGCGATCGCCGACAATTCCCTTGTCGCATCGGAACGTTGCTCCAGTGCCGCCGCCGCTAGCGAGCAGATGGCAGCGACTGCCGGGCATATCGCCGAAAACTGCGTTGAGGCATCCCAGACGGCGTCGGCGGCGAACGAGGCGGCTACTGTTTCAGCCTATGTTTCCATGGAATCGATCAATTCCATCCACGCCATTGCCGAGCTGATCAAGGATTCATCGGAACGTATCGGCAGGCTGGGCGAGAGTTCCGAACAGATCGGTGCCATCGTCTCAACGATCAAGGATATTGCCGCTCAGACCAATCTGCTGGCACTCAATGCCGCGATCGAGGCGGCGCGGGCCGGCGAGATGGGGCGCGGTTTTGCCGTCGTGGCGGATGAGGTGAGAAAGCTGGCAGAACGCACGACGCAGGCAACCAAGCAGATTTCCGAGATGATCAAGCTCATCCAGAGCGAAACCCAGGGCGCAGTTGATACCATGAAACAGGCGGTGCATGAGGTGGAGAAGGGCGTTGAGGATGGCGCGCGCGCAAGCGAATCGATCTGCGAAATACTTGGCAAGATCACGGAGTTATCTGACGAGATCAGCCAGATAGCCACTTCCGCCCAGGAGCAGAGGGCGGTGACTGATGACATCAGTTCAAGTAGCCAGCAGATGAGCACGATGGTCCACGGGTCGGCACAGGAGGCAAGTACCGTGGCGGCGGCGGCAATGACCTTGTCTCGGCAAACGGATCATCTGTCCCGGTTGGTCAAGGGTTTCACGTATTGACTGTTTCCGGCTTGTTTGCCGGGGTTGCAGATCGCGTAGGCGGTTCCTGTTCATGGAGGGAAAGATGTCAGCCAGCAAACCAAAACTTGCCATGTATTGGGCAGCTTCCTGCGGCGGATGTGAAATCGCCCTGGCCAATATTGATGAGGTCTTGCTGGAAGTTGATCAGCACTTCGACTTCATGTTTTGTCCTTGTCTGCTTGATACCAAGACAAAGGACATCGAGGCTCTGCCGGATGGCGATATATTCCTGACCCTGTTCAACGGTGCGTTGCGTACCGAAGAAAACAGGGAAATGGCCGAGTTGTTGCGCAGGAAGTCGAAGGTGTTCGTCGCTTTTGGCGCCTGCGCCGCTACGGGCGGCATTCCCGCTCTGGCCAATCAGCACGGTTTGCAGCACCTGCTCGACACGGTCTTCCTGAATGCGCCCAGCGTCGAAAATCCGGCGCGGCTGATCCCGCAACCGATCTGCCATGTAGCCGACGGTGAACTGGAACTGCCGGCCTTCATGCCGCGCGTACTGGCCGTGCATGAAGCGGTCAGCGTTGATTACACCATGCCCGGTTGTCCTCCGGAGCCGGAACAGATCATCGCCGTAATTCGCCATGTGGCCTCCGGTGCGGCCTTGCCGCCGCTTGGCACCTGGCTGGGTTGCAGCAGCCGCGCCGTTTGCAGCGAGTGTCCACGGGAAAAACGCGGGGTTCTGGCAGCGCGGCTGCTACGGCCTTATGAGGCCATACCGGAAGCCGGCTGGTGTTTGGTCGAACAGGGGTTCGCCTGCCTCGGGCCGGCCACGCGCGGCGGTTGCCATGCCCTTTGTCCGACCGCCAATATGCCCTGCACCGGCTGCTATGGCGCTCTCGATGCGACCGCGGACCCCGGCGCCAGCGCGCTGACGGCGCTGGCGGCAGCGGTCGATCCCGGCAAGCTGGCCGGCAAGGACGAAGAGGCCCTGCATCGGCGGCTCAAGGATGCACTATCCGGCGTGGCTGACCCGCTGGGAACTTTCTATCGCTATTCACTGGCAGCGACCGTGCTCGCCGATCGCACGCCGGAGGTGGAGCAATGACTCAACGAATCACCATCGATCCGATCACACGCCTGGAAGGCCACGGCAAGATCGAGATTTTTCTGGACGACGCCGGCGAGGTTTCCTCAGCGTATTTCCAGATTCCGGAACTGCGCGGTTTTGAGTCCTTCTGCGTCGGACGCCATGCCGAGGAAATGGCCAACATCACCAATCGCATCTGCGGCGTTTGTCCGGAAGCTCACCACATGGCGGCAGCCAAGGCCGTCGATGCGGCCTTCGGCGTTGCCTGCCTGCCGGCGGCAAAGCGCATTCGCGAATTGATCTACATGGCGTTTTTTGTCACCGATCACACCACGCATTTCTACTGCCTGGGTGGGCCGGATTTCATCGTTGGCCCGGATGCTCCGGCCTGCGAGCGCAATATCCTGGGGGTCATTCGCAAGGTGGGCGTCGATATCGGCTTGCAGGTCATCAACTGCCGCAAGCGCAACCACGAACTGATCAAGCGTCTGGGCGGCCGCGGCGTGCATTTGTGTGGGGCGTTGCCGGGCGGTTGGTCGGTGGCCCTGAGCGAGGAAATGCGCCGGGATTTTCTTGGCTGTGCCAAGGAAAACATCGATTTCGCCCGCTTCTCGCTGCAGGCTTTCGAGGATATCGTTCTCAAGGATCAGGCTTATCTTGATCTGGTACTGTCCGATTTGTATCGCCACGAAACGCACAGCATGGGTACGGTCGACGTCGGGATGGCACCCAATTTCTACGAGGGCAGAATTCGTGTCGTCGATACGCTGGGGAACGAAGTCGCCCTCTACGATGCCAAGGATTACCTGAGCCACATCGCCGAACACGTCGAGCCATGGAGCTATTTGAAATTCCCCTATCTGAAGAAATTCGGCTGGCATGGCTTTGTCGATGGGCAGGATAGCGGCATTTATCATGCCACGCCGCTAGCGCGCCTCAATGTCGCCGACCGCATGGCCACACCGCTTGCGCAGGCTGAATTCGAGCGTTTTTACGACACCTTCGGGGTGCGCGGAAAGGCCGCCAATGGCCGCAACCTGCCGGTCCATCACCGCCTTGCGACGCACTGGGCACGCTTGATCGAGTTGCTCTATGCCGCAGAGCGCATGCAGGAGTTGCTCGAACACCCTGATATCTGTGATCCGGAGGTCCGCCAGGTCGTCGAGGCGCGGGCTGGCATTGGCATCGGCTCGGTCGAGGCGCCGCGCGGCACGCTCACCCACCATTACGAAACCGACGAACGCGGTGTGCTCACCAAGGTCAATCTGATCGTCGGCACGACCAACAACAATGCCCCGATTTCGCTTTCCGTGATGAAGGCTGCGAAGGGGCTGATCAAGGGTGGGGTGTTCAGCGATGGCATCCTGAACCAGGTGGAAATGGCTTTCCGCCTCTACGATCCCTGCTGCTCGTGCGCCACGCACGCACTGGGCAAGGCACCGCTCGAGCTTAACCTGCGCGCCGCCGACGGATCGCTGCTCGATCAACAGGTGAGGGGATAAGCGGCCATGCGCAGTGCACATGGCGACTGCGTCGTGATCGGCCTGGGTTGCCCTTTTCTGAGTGACGATGCCATCGGACCGCGGGTGGTTCGCGAATTGGCGGCCGCAGTGGAAGGGCCATGGCGGCTGGTGGAATCGCACGCCGGCGGCTTGTTGCTGCTCGAGGAACTGGCGGGCGCAACGCGGGCCATCATCGTCGACGCGCTGCTCGACAGCCGCCGCACGCCCGGCGAGGTGATGGTGGCCGGCATCGACGGCCGCAGCCAGAATGCGGCTTGCGGCCACGACTGCACCCTGCTGCAAGCGCTGACCATTGGCCGCGCCATGGGTCTGGATCTGCCCACCGACGAGAATATTCACCTGGTGGCGGTGGTGGCTGACGACGTCACCACTTTTGCCGAAAACCTGACACCCCGCGTCGCCAGCGCCCTGCCGGAAGCCTGCCGGACAGTACGTCTGCTGGCCCGTGGGCATCTCTTTGCCAACAAGGAGGCTGCATGAGTACCCGAGCAAGAACAGCCGTCATTCTATGCACCTGCAGCGGCATCATCGCGGAGCGGATCGACTGGGAAAGGGTGCAGAAACTGCTTGCCAGCCACCCGACCAAACCGGTTTTCCGGGTCGATCAACTCGCCTGTGGTGCCGACAACCTCGAACAGCTGGAGGCCTGGCTGAAGGAAGAACAGCCTGAACGCGTGGTCGTCGCCGCCTGTTCGCCGCGCGATCATGAAACGACATTTCGGCGGCTATTGACCGGGGCCGGCATCAACCCGTATTTCCTGCAAATGGTCAATGTCCGTGAGCAGGTTGCCTGGGTGACCACCGATCCCGTGCTGGCGACGGCGAAGTCGGCACGTCTGTTGTCGGCGGCGCTGGATCGCGTGCAGCGGCATGAGCCGCTCGTCGCGCGCAAGGTGCCGCTGCGCACCGAAGTAGCGATCATCGGTGCCGGACCGGCCGGCATGCAGGCGGCGCTGACGCTGGCACGCGCGGGACGCAAGGTGACCCTGATCGAGAAGGAACCCTTCATCGGCGGGCTGCCCGTTCGCTATGAGGAACTTTTTCCGAATCTCGAATGTGGTCCGTGCCTGCTGGAGCCGGTGATGGGCGAATTGCTGCATGGCCACGAAAGCGAATACGTTGATTTGCTGACGCTGGCCGAGGTGACCTCGGTCAAGGGCGCCTTCGGCAACTGGACCTTGACCGTCAAACAGCAACCGCGCTTCATCAATCCGGATTTATGCATCGGCTGCATGGCCTGTGCTGCCGTCTGCCCCGAGCACCGGCCGCACCCGTGGAATGCTGCTGGCGAACTGGCGGCGGTCGATGCGCCTTTTGCCGGTGCCCTGCCCAATTTCCCGCACATTGATCCGGCGGTCTGCCTGAAGCTGAAGGGCGAGGAGTGCAATGCCTGCGTCGTCGAATGCCCGGTCGAAGGTTCTCTGGCTTTCGACGATACGGCTCGTCAGAACGGCATCGAAGCGGGCGCCATTATCGTCGCCACGGGGGCTCTTGAGAAACAGGACGTTCCCGCCGCTTTCACCGGGCAGTCGGACGTGCATACCGGCTACAGCTTCGAGCGTCTGCTGGCGATGAACGGCCCGACCTGCGGCGAGATCCTGAAAGCTGACGGCACGCCGCCGCAGTCGGTGGCCATTGTCCATTGCGCCGGTTCGCTCGATAGCAGCGAGATTTCCTACTGTTCCGGCACCTGTTGCCGCACTGCGCTGAAGTACGCCCATATTGCCGCTGCCAAAGTGGAGGGGGTCGAACTGACACGTCTGGTACGCGAACAGGTCGTACCCGGCCTGGATGCCGACAACCAACTGCACCACGACCACAGCGCCGTCAGCCGCTATTCCGGGCTGGGCGCCCTGAGCGTCGAAGGCGTGGGGGCAGAACGCCGGATCGTCTGCAAGGACAATGGGCAGGCGATTGCCGCCGACATGATCGTGCTGATGCGTCCGGTCGTTCCCGGTGAAGGAACCAGCAGGGTTGCCGAGGTGCTTGAACTCGAAACCAACGCAGGCGGCTTCCTTGCCCAGTTGCATTCGCTTTCCGCTTCCTGCGCCAGCAACATCAAAGGTATCTATCTGGCCGGGACCAGTCGTGGGCCGGGCGATATCCGTGAGGCCTTTTCCAGCGGCACGGCGGCGGCCGGCCTGGCGCTTTCCGATCTGGTCGATGGCCGCGATCTGGTGGTCGACCCGCAGGTGGCGGTGGTCGATGCGAAGCGCTGTTCCGGCTGCGGAACGTGCCTGCAGGTCTGCCCCTACAAGGCCATTTCGTGGAATGCGCGCGACAGGATTGCCGATGTGGCCGATATCCTGTGTCGTGGTTGCGGCACCTGCGTCGCCGCCTGCCCGTCTGGCGCGATTACCGGACAGGGATTTTCCCGTGCGATGCTACGAGCCGAACTTGCGGGAGTGTTGTCATGAGTTGCCAGAGCTATTCGACTGCCCAGCCGACCAGCCCGACGAACTGCGCCGGCGTCATCGCCAGCGGTGGGGTCAAAATCGTTGCCTTCCTGTGCAACTGGTGTTCCTACGCCGGCGCCGACAAGGCGGGTGCCAGCCAGTTGCCAGTGCCGGCAGAACTGACTGCGATCCGCGTCATGTGTTCCGGCCGGGTTGAGCCGACCCTGATCCTCGAATCCTTCCAGAAAGGGGCGGACGGCGTCATGGTACTGGCCTGCCATCCCGGCGACTGCCATTACAAGGAGGGCAATCTGCGCGCCTACTGCCGGGCTGAACTGCTGGAGCGCCTGGTGCCGCAATTGGGCGTCGATCCGCGGCGCTTTCGCTTCGATTATGTTTCGGCGGCGGAAGCAGACAGGTTTTCGCAGATCACCAATGAATTCGTTGATCAGGTTCGTGCTCTTGCGGCAATACCATTTAATGACTGAGGAGAAGAAGAATGGCAACCCAAATCCTTGATTGCGTTGGACTCAAGTGTCCGCAACCGACGCTGAAAGTAACCGTTCAGTCGACCAGGATGAAACCGGGAGACATTCTCGAAGTCGTCGCCGATTGCTCGACCTTTGAAAAGGATGTGCGTGAATGGGCGACTCGCGCCCGGAAGACCGTCCTTTGGTGCAAGGATGAAGGCGGCGGCAAGAAGCGCATCCAGATCAAGCTTTGAGCGGTTTCCTGGCAGCCTGGCCGGGGCGCGGGCAGAGGAGGTACGTCTGTTGGGTCTTGCGCTGCATCAGGTATCTCGCTGCCGGCTCATGACGGCGCCTGCCCCGACGCGTAAGGCAGGAACAAGGCGCGAATATCCACCCGCGCCTTGAGCCTTGCCGCCAGCAGATAAAGACCGCCGGCCTTGCGGTGCAGGAACAGGGCATCCGCCGGCGGCGTATGCCAGGAATCCCGTTCGGTGCTCAAGGCCAGACCGGCGTCGCGGATGCGCGCTGGCAGATCCGAATTCCCGAAATCGTAGGCACCGGCGTGGCGCAATGGTTCGCAGGCGTGCAGAAAGACATCCAGTACGAGTTGGCGCTGCCGCTCCCCGATGTCAGCCCCAAAATAGCCGATGGCGCTGGCGGCCACGCTCATTTCCTGCCGGTCTCCTGCGACGGCACTCGCCATCAGCCGGCGATAGGCGTCGACAACGACTGCCGGATAGCCGCGCGTCGCTCCGAAGTCGAGCAGAATCAACCGGCGAGAGGCAACGTCGTAACGATAGTTGGCGAAATTTGGATCGGTCTGGATCAAGTGGAATTCGAAGATCTCCCGGAAGAGTAGCCTGAACAGCAGTCCGAGCACGCGATCGCGCTCCGCTTGCGGGGCATGCAGCAGGGATTCGACCGGCACGCCGCCCATGCAGGACATCGACAGGACGCTTTCCGTCGTCAGATCGCCGTGCACCTCGGGCAGCATGAACTCGGGCGTGTCGGCAAGCAGACCGGCGTAGCGGCTGAGCAGGGCGCCCTCGCCCAGATAATCCGCTTCGGCATGCAACTGACGTTTCGCCTCCCGCAGCAACGGTCCGACATCAAGACTGCTCGGCAACAGGCCGGAAATGCGCAGCAAGGTGGCGACATTGTCGACGTCGCTGTCGATACTCTGTCGGACACCGGGGTACTGGACCTTTATGGCCAGGCGCCGCCCATCCTTCGTCTGCGCCAGATGGACCTGGCCGATCGACGCTGCCGCCACCGGCGTGAAAGAGAACTGCCGGAAATGACGGTCCCAGCCATGCCCCCAGTTGGCATCGAGCACGCTGGCCAACTGACGCATCGGCATGGCTCTGGCGTCGGCGCGCAAGCGCGCCAGGATGGCGCCAAACTCCGGCGGCAACAGATCGCCTGCATCCATGGACAACAACTGCCCGAACTTCATCGCCGCTCCACGCAGCTGGGCCAGCTGATCGGCAACTCGGCGGGCGTTCGCCGGCGTCAGCAGCAAGTCGCTGATTCGCGGACGCTTGCCCTGGGCGAACTGACGCGTGCCTTCGGCCAGCATGCTGCCGGCAACACCGCCGGCGAGAGCGCCCAGCCGGACCAGCCTGGACCAGCGTCCGCCGGGAACGGCCGAGGTGTTCGCATCGTGTTCGCTTCGCTCATCGTCGCGCATGTATCAGATTGGCGTTGAGCTCTGCCAGCCTGGCCACCACCGATTGACCCAGTCCGCCTGCCGCTCCAGTGACCAAGGCTACTTTCTCCACGCCATCTCTCCTCCAGTTTCACCTGCTGTCCAGGAATGGACTCCTTGCCGGCCATAGAAACCAGCAGATTGATCGATCAGAAAGCACTTTTTGGCTGGACAAAAAATGCAGATAACGATCAATAAAGTATCATTTCGCACTATGATAGGTGATTAACCATGATTTGTCTAGAACAAATATGAACAAAACAGAAAAAACCTCCATCGCCGTGATGCGCGAGTTGGCCCGTCAATTGCGTGCAGCCAGACACTCCGCGGACGGCGGACGGCTGGCCACCAAACCCGGTTCGATCTGCCGGGCTCCGGGCTTGGCCTCGTGATTCCCGCTCGGCTTGCCTTCATCGGCCTGGAGACCACCGGGGCCAATCCGGTACGGGACCGCATCACAAGGGTCGCCGTGCTGGACGCAGAGGGTGACCGGGTCTCGACCTGGAGTACCCTGGTCAACCCACAGCGGCCGATCCCTGAATTCATCCAGCGACTCAACGGTATCCGCAACGAGACGATAGTTGACGCCCCTACTTTCGCCCAGGTCGCGGCAGAACTGGCCGATCGCCTGCATGGGCGTCTGTTCGTTGCCCACCATGCCCGCTTCAACTATGGTTTCGTCAAGAGCGAATTCCAGCGTCTGGGGAAGTCCTTCCGGACCGACGTGTTGTGTACTGTGCGCCTGTCTCGCAAGCTCTTCCCGGACCACCAGAAACACAACCTGGACAGTCTCATGGTCCGTCATGATTTGACGACCGGCGACCGCCACGGCGCCTTGGCCAATGCCCACCTGCTTTGGCAGTTCTGGTGCCTGTTGAAACGGGATTGCGGCGAAGAGGCTCTAGCCGAGGCCATCCGTCAGCAGCTCAAGCGCCCCAGCCTGCCGCCCCACCTGGATTCTGCCCTGCTCGACGATCTGCCCGAATCCCCCGGGGTGTACCTGTTCTACGGCGACAACGACGCGCTTCTGTACGTGGGGAAAAGCGTCAACCTGCGTCAGCGCGTACGCTCTCACTTCGCGTCCGACCTGCGTGAGTACAAGGAGATGCGCCTCAGTCAGGAAGTGCGTCGAATTCACTGGCATGAGACGGTCGGTGAACTCGGCGCCCTGCTGCTGGAATCGCGACTGGTCAAGGAATGCCAGCCGATTCACAATCGTCGCTTGCGCCGCTCTTCGGACCTGTGCACCTGGCAGTTGGTGCAAGTGGCCCCAGGCGATTACCGGCCGAGACTGGTCAGCGGCCAGGCTGCCGATTTCGTGTGCTCGGAAGACCTTTTCGGCCTCTTCGCCAACCGGCGGGAAGCCACCGACACCCTGCGCAAGATCGCTGCCGCGCATGAACTGTGCCCGATCATTCTCGGGCTGGAGAAACCCGCGCAGCCCGGACGCCCCTGCTTCGCCCACCAGGTCAAGCAATGCCGGGGCGCCTGCGTGGGCAAGGAAGCCGTCGGCGTGCACAGCGTGCGCATGATGTCGGCGCTGATGAAGCTGAAGCTCACCGCATGGCCCTACCCCGGAGCGATCGGCGTCGTCGAGCGGGACGAGTTGCGGGAAGTGGAGGAAGTCCACGTCGTGAACGGCTGGCGGCACCTGGGCAGCGCGCGCAGCGAGGCCGAGATCCAGCAAATCCTGCGGGGTCAGTCGGGTCAGGGGCGGTTCGACCGGGATACCTACAGACTGCTCACCGCGCATCTGGGAAAGGGGCGAGTGCGGGTGCGCCTGTTGTCCGAGCGGTAACGAATTGCGATCGACGAAAGATTCCTGTCATACTCATCGCCGCGCACTTCGATTTCACCGACGACGATCGTGCGCGCTCGTTCGCCGGTCTACTGCTCACCGCCATCGAGGGCGCCTACGTGCGCTGCCGTGAGCGGTCACATGCCGGCACACCTCGCCTCGATCTCCTGTCTGCGCCGCTGGATCAGGGCTGTCCGTTCCTTGTCGTTGAGATAGACGCGCTCGCCCTGGTCGTCGTATCGCGAGACGGCATTCGCGTCCTGCAGGTTTTCGAGCCTCTTCCTGGCGAGCATGCAGTCTCGCTGCTGGCGCTTCACCGCGGCTTCCTGTTCCTCCTGCTTGCGCGCGGCGGCCTCACGATCGATCTGGCGCTGGCGAAACTCGGCCTCTTTCTGCTGCCAGGTCTTGCCAGCCGGCTGGCCGCCATCGCCGGCGGCCGCCGCGGCGGGCTGGTCCTGAGCACCTGGCGCCTTCTGCGGTTTCTGGGCCGGTTGTCCCGGCGGCGGCAGCTCGGAGAAGTGGGTTACCCCCTTCTCGTCGACCCACTTGTAGACCCCGCTGCCCGACGCCGCCGTGGCGACGACAAACAGCACGAGGAACAGGGCTTGTGGATGCATGCTTTTCCCCCGGTGTGACCGCCGGAAACAGCATAGAGCCGCTACCGGGCGGCGTCAACCATCAGCCGCAGCCGCTCCAGTCCGAGCGGCGGCCGATTCAATCAGCGGTTCCTGTCTGCCAGAAGCCATGACCGTTAATGTGAAAGTCGCGTATGCGACTCACGAATCTCCCCTCCCCCCTCGCGGGGGAGGGGTCGGGGGAGAGGGAAACGGTCATGACTTTCATGATCGAGGGTGCCTGGAAAAGTCATGACCGTTGGCGAAGCCTCTCAGTAGCTCAGCGTCTTGGGCAAATCCTTGGCCTGCTGCACCCAGGACTCGACCATCGCCAAGGAAGGCGGCTGTTTGGTGATCTGAACGCCGGCGTTGGTGTCGACGATCTTCGCATGCAGGTTGTCTGGACGACGAGTTGCCAGTTCCTTGACGGTATCGACCCCGGCCTTCTCGAGCAGGTCCGAGTACACGCCGGAGACGCCCTTGATGCGCGCCAGATCGGCTCGGTTGGCAAGATCCAGGATGGTGCGCGCATCGCAGCCGCAGCTGCTTGCCAGCGCTTTCCTCTGGGCCGGCTCGGCGGCCGCAGCGAGGAACTGCTCATTGTTGGTAATCCCCGCTTCCTTGAGCTTTTCGACGATGGCCGGGGTGCTTCCGTGCAAGTCCTTGACTGAGACGGTCATTGCGGTCTTCTCCTATGGTGTCGTTATCGGTAGTGAAACGTTCCTGTCGCGGATCGCGAAACGACCCGGGTAGTCGACAGACACGATTCTAATTGAAGCAGTTAATGGCAGGTCAAGGCCGGCGAACAGCTTGTCGCTCATGCGTGCGGCTTCGGCAGGTGCTGGCGAATCCAGACGATGGCGTCGTCTACGAAGGTGAAGACGACCGGGATGACCAGCAGGCTGAGGAAGGTCGAGGTGATCAGGCCGCCGATGACGACGATGGCCATCGGCGCGCGGAAGCTCGGGTCGGTGCCGATCCCGATGGCGATCGGCAGCATGCCGGCACCCATCGCAATGGTGGTCATGACGATTGGCCGCGCCCGCTTGCGGCAGGCGTCGAGCAGGGCGTTCCAGCGGTCGAGGCCGTGCTCGCGGCGGGCGAGGATGACGTAGTCGACGAGCAGGATCGAGTTCTTGGTGGCGATGCCCATCAGCATGATCAGGCCGATCATCGACGACATCGAGATCGCCTGGCCGGTCACGAACAGCGCGAGGAAGGCGCCGGGCACCGAGAGGACGAGCGCGGCGAGGATGGTCACCGGCTGCACGAAATCCTTGAACAGCAGGACCAGGACGATGTAGATGCAGAGCACGCCGGTTGCCATGGCGAGGCCGAAGCTCTCGAACAGTTCGGCCATCGACTCGGCATCGCCGACCGTGGTCTGCAGCACGCCCGGCGGACTTTCACATCAATGCGTTAGCTTGGTCTCGGCGATAAGGTCATTGATCTCGTCCAGGAAGTCGTTGGCTCGATTAAAAAGAATTTGCGAGACATTCGTCTGCGTCGCGCCGACTTCTTCGCCGATCGCACGGGATTCCTCGATGGCTTTCGTCCATGACTGCTTGAGGTACTCGGCGTAGCGTGCGGCAATGTCCATCGGCGTTCCGGGACGCAGCATCTCTGCCGACGCCCGCTGCGCATCGGCGATGCTGTTGGCCATGAACTCGCGCTGGCGAGCACACGCCATCTCGGCCAGCTGTCCTTCGCGTTTGGCTGCCACCTGGAGGCTGCCGAGGTTCCTTTCCTGGAATTCGCAGACCAGCTTCGCGCGATCGAAGCCCAGCTGCGGAGCCGCTTCGTGGCATAAGTCAAGAAACTCCTTGATGCGTGTCGATGGGTCATACTGCATCAACTCAAGAATTTTTTTTGCAAACGGCAACATATCGGTCGGCCCGGTTTGCTCGGTTTGGACTGGTGACATTTCAACCTCCATTATCGGTGTACATCGTGTCGGTGGAATCGCTCGCTGGCGCTCATTTCAGATTGCTGCAGCGGTCGCTCGCAGTGCTCGTTGCGGCTGTGCTGTCGAGACCCCAGAAACGCGCAATCTCCAGGGTCGAACAGATGTTTCCGTCATAGACAAAGTCTTGCGTGCGGCCGCAGGCGAAACTCGCTTCCTCCGGATCGATCACGACGCCGTGGTCCGTCGCAGGACCTTCCTTCCCGATCAGCCGTGTTTCCACCAGGACCCTGCCTGTCTTGTCGGCGTATTGGGTATGCTCCACCTCATAGGGCGGCACCTTGACAGTGACAGTACGCTTGCCGGGGTTCTGCTTGTTAAAGCCGTGGACGTTCGTCCATTGCAGCGCCAGGTCGCGCAGGTTCCCCGGCCCGACCATGCGGTCCTGCTCACCCTGCCAGATGGTGATCGGCGGCCATCCCCTTTCGCTGCTCGGGCAATCCTTGTTAGCCTCGCAAATCCGGCGAACCCAGTATCCCCATTTCTTCGCATTAGCCCCATTATCCTTAGACAAGACTCTGCCACCCTCTTCGCGCGACTGCCGGGGCTTCGGGCCGGGCTTGTCCGTCGGCTGCATGCAGGAATTAATCGCTTGGGTGTACAAGAGCTCCGCGCAGTTGAACGCTACGCCGGCGATGGGAGCTCCGCCGGCAAAGCAGGTCGGGTGCAAGGCGAGCAGGTCGACGGTCATTCCGCCTCCCGCTGACACCCCTGTCGCGTAGATTCGCGATGGATCCAGCCTCGACCCGTAGTCGTCAAGCATCCTCTTGATCATGTGCATGATCGACCGGACTTCGGCATTGCCGCGATCGGCCTCCCACCAGTTAAAGCAGAGGGCTGGATTGTTCTTGCCTGTAAAAAAGTCCAATAACTTCCTCGCTTTTTGCTGTTGCGGCAACAACACAGCAAAACCCCATTTCTCGGCCAATTGTGCCCAGCCAGTCCCCTGCAGGTAGTCCTCCGCGGTCATCGCGCAGCCATGGAGGGCGACAACCAGCGGTCTTGGCTGCGCGCTCGAACGGACACTCTCGGGAACATAGACGAACATCTTTAGAGCGCCGGGGTTGCGGGACTCCAGCATCTCTATTTCAGTGATTTTGGCGGTTGTGCTGCCCAAGGGTGCCGGCGCGTCTTGAGCCGTCGCCGCCTGGATAGGTGCCTGCGCGAGAACCGCCAGCACGACCAGTCGGCCGACAATGGTCGATACTCTTTTCGCGGTCTCTTTTCGATTGCCAACGCTTGCAAAGTTCATGGTTCTTCCCCCTCGCACTGGTGCATGGAATGATGCCAAAGCCGTCGCAGGAATCCACCTCTCAAGCCTCTTCCGGCGGCCTAAGGTGATTTCCGGGAATCAGGATCCCGAACAACTACCGCAGCTGCCTGTTTTTCTGGCCCTGAGCCAGGCCTGACGCCATGACTCTTGGTACGGCGTTTTGCGGAAATCACCTAAGTCTGTTGCCATTGATGCGCCGCAACATGACTGATTTATAGGTCTTATGGCGGCAGAAGTCAACTCGTGCTTGAGTCCCCAATCCTGCGATCAAGACCGCATGCTGTCGGCTGCGGCGGCTCGCGCTTGGTCGTGATCAACCTTTTCTTTCAGCCAGGCTGCAAGACCCACCCAGGCATGCATACGGCGCTGCAACATGGGGGCGGTGTGGATCCTGGGGGATCCTCTTGCGAGGAAGGAAAGCGGCGAGACCCTGTCGCTCAGCGACTCAGTCCGGCGGGTGCCTCGGCTCGGGCCGGCGCCTCGGTAGTCGTGTCTGTGGTCATCCGCCCGGCCGGGCGAATGACCACAGACACTGGGCGAAGCGGGATTCGGATGACTTTTCATGGGTTCCCGAAACACAATCCCGGATCGACGCCGCTTCACGCGATCTCCTATACTCTCGACGCTGCCGTTGGATTTTTTATCCTTTGCGCGGCAATGGCGCGGCCCTGCGCCTGGGAATGACGAAGGATAGGATATCCAACGCCACTTCCGCCAGTGTTCCAGGCTCTGATAGGCCCTGACAGCAGTCGTGATTCGGGGAAAGTGTGCCGACGGAGCCTGAAAACCTCGCCAGAATCGCAGCACCAGGATGGCCATGATGGCCATGGGTCGCCGCGGTGACCGACAAGGCCGCCGCGGCGACCCATGGTGCAAGCGGTCCCTGACGAGCCCGATCGGATCGGATCGTCTTCGTGCGGCCTTTACCAGGCGATGCGCTGATCGAATTCGTAGTCCGGTGCCGGTTGAGCTTGCGGGTCGAACTCGCCCTGCTCGGCATCGGCCATCTCCCACAGCGGCGGGCCCCGGGCCGGCGCGATAGGCGGCGGTGACGTCGGCTCGCCCAAGTGCGAGAGGATCTCGCGCACGGCGCAGGCGTCGGTGATGAAGGCGATGATTCGCATCTCGCCGCCACAGCGTGGGCAGACGAGCGGAAAGACCTCATCGATGCGCGCGAGCAGCAACGCCCAGGCGTAGCGGGCCGCGCGACACAGGAGCGCCTCCTCTGCCTGCTCCTCGCTGTCGGACGACGCGCCTGGGGCGGTGGTTTGCGCCGCGATTGGCTCAGTCTCAGTCGCTGTGACAAGCGGCGCGGTCGGACGCTCTGGCACGCTGGCAAGCGCGGTGACCTGTGCGCGGAGCGGTGCGTTGGGTGCCAGTACGCCGTACCGATGCCGATGACGGCGCGGGGGGTGGAATCAGCGCCGCCAGACGCTCGAACCGTTCGAGCGGCGTCAGCATCAAGCTGACGCTACCGCCGGGATCCGGCTTGACGCTCTCATAGACCAGGTGTTCGGCGTCGATTTCACGCAAACGTTCCAGCGCAAAGGCCGATCGAGCGCAATACCGTAGCAGCCGTTCCAGGCCCTGGCGGTCGGCCGCTTCAATGCGCACGCCGGCGTCAAGCGAGAAGCCGCCCCTGTGCTCCCAGTTCGCCATCGCTTCGGCGTCTTCCGGCTCGAGCACACCGCGGCGGGTCAGCGCGCGCAGCAGACGGCGGCGGACCTTGGCCTGGACCTCATCAAGCAACTTCTGGTCGGGGGCACGGCTTTCGTGAAACGTCGCCACTCCCGAGGCGTCCGCCTCGAAGACACCCTCGATGACGATGCAGTGGAAGTGCACCTACGGATTAAGCAGCGCGCCAAAGCGGTGAATGAAGGCAAGCGCCCCGATCCGGGAATCGGAACCCGCCGCCGGGCAGGCCCGGCACCAGGCTGGTTCCACGACGCTCAGGAAAATGCGCAGCGCCAGCGTCTCGATCGCCGGATCATGTTCGAGGTGATCACGCAGCCGCTTCGGAACCGACAGCACCCACTGGCGGACCGGCAGCCGCGGCAAAACGTGGTCGGCCAGATGGGACATGGCGCGCTTCATCGACCGCAACATGGAACAGCTGGCGCTGAATTCGCTGGCCTTCTCCGTGACCGAACACGCCCAGCGCGAGCACTACAACCTGTTCTTCGGTGTGTTCAATACCAGCAGTTCCCGGCATAATAAATCAATTCGGATAACTCCTAAAATAAAATCCAATTTGCATTTGCAGATTACGTTTTTGCAGAAGTAATGCTTCCGACTTTTTTCACGGAAATAAAATTTATATTAACAATCACACTGAGCAATAAACTGGGTACAAAAAAACACCATACGAACGAGCAAAGATCTACGACGAGTCTATCTCTAGCGTACCGGCCGAGTAACCGTTTGCAATTGCCTTCCACAACACCTCCCAAGAAGGGATGAGATAAGTTGTAAACAGCTCGATCATCCGATGCCACAAAGAGATTAGAGTACGCCGTGACTGGCGTGCACTTTTAAATAGCTCACATCCCCACGCTTGAAGCTGATCAATTAAAAAAGCCATGAACGTCAAACAACCAAAAACCGAACTCAAATTTTTTTCGCCATGTCCGTAATTGTGCTCTAAATTGTAACCTTGATTCTTCAGTGTGTTAAACGTTTCGTTTTCTATTTTCCAGCGCGCTCGACCTCCTTGCATGACTTTGCAAACCGTCTCTTTCGTTAGTTCGATATCAGTGATCCACGAAAAAATAACCTCCTTGCCTTTGTTAATTTGCCAATATTCCAAAAAGTTAACCAGCAAATCCGGATGGCTTTTATTCAGGGGAACTCCGTTAATAAACCGAAATCCATGAATAATTCCTGCGTCGTCAATCTTCTCAAATTCAATGGCTTCCCCTTGACACATTTTTTTCTGGATCAAATCAAACAAATGGGAATGATCTCCTTGTTTGACGCCAATAATGTACCTCATTTCTAATGATTTCAACCACTTAAGGTGTGGTCCGTTCGCCGACAAACTGTCCTCTATGATAATCGGCTTCAGGTGCTTGTATTGCTCGCTCAGGTGCTTCAGCAACCTTTTCGATGCATTACGCTCACAGTCATTTTTGTTATCGCCGTCCTCTTTCATGATTGGCTCCGGCATCAGGGGAATCACCACTGGGTAGTCCGGGTGAACCACCGTTGCACACAACAGCTGATGATAATATTCTTCTCTCCCATCCCGGTGCTTCTTCACACAACACTGCGGACAACTGGTAGCACCGGAACTAAAATGCCCGGTACCATCAATGGATACTAATACGTGGTAACCGTTTAGCCCCCTACGACATATACCAACTATGCTGCAGTGGTTGCAAGCGAGGGATGGTTTGGCTATGGTATCTCACCAGTGAGCGGGTAATCGTGTTCGTGAGGCAAGTGAGTGTACCTGAGCGACTTTGATCTTCAGCAGTGGGATGAGCAGAAGCTGATGGCGTTACCGGCGAAGCAGAAAGATGGCTTGCTGGTGAAGTTGCTGTGGGATTTGAAAGAGGCGCGGGAGCGGCTCAAGGCGAACTCCCAGACCAGTTCTCGGCCACCCCGCAGTGACCCTCCGTGGCACAGCACAAACTCTGGGGATGAGGATTCGGAAGCGGCCGGGGAGGCAGATGGTGCGGTTGATCCCGAAGCGCAGGGCAGCGGCAGCGCCGCGAACGCGGCGGCGAATGCAGAGCCGAACGGCGTCGGGGCACCGGCTGAGGGGAAGAAGCCTTTGAGTGCGACGGCCGGGAAGCCCAAGAAAGCCGGTCGGCGTCCGGGGGCAGCGGGCCATAGCCGGCAGGTGAGTTTGCCGGTGAGCGACACCGTGATCCACGCGCCGGAATTCTGCGCGGGCTGCGATGAGGCGCTGGATCCGGCCGGGTTCATCGCGTGCAACGGCTTGTATGTCCTGGATATCGAGGCCGAGCCGAGTGCGGGGCTACGTGGCTTACGGGTACGCCACGACAAGCATGTCTACGGTGAGATAAGCTGTGGCCACTGTGGGCATGTCAACCGCAGCGAACCCGGCCGCTGTCCCGCCGAACCCGGGTGGACCGTAGGACTGAGCGAATGGCATCTCGTCGGACCGCTGTTAGTGAGCCTGCTGGTGTGCCTATCGCACCGTATGCACCTGTCGCGGCGGCGGACGCAAGAATTTTTGCGGGACTGGCTGGGCATCGCGCTCTCCACCAGCACGATCAACCAGTGTATTCATGAAGCCGGTCGGGCGGTCGAGCCGATCGAAGCGCAGTGGGTGGAAGAACTGCAGCAGGAAGTGCTGGCCTATGCCGATGAAACGCCGTGGAAGGAATGGGGCCAGTTACTATGGCTGTGGGTGATCATCACGCCGACGATCTGCCTGTACTTCATTGGCTACCGCAGCAAGGAGATTCTGGCGAACGTCCTAGGCGAGGGGTTTGTCGGCTGGCTGATGAGCGATGGCTACTGCGTCTATCGCCGATTCCAGAAGCGGCTGCGCTGTTGGGCGCACCTGTTGCGCAAGGCCGAGGGACTCAAAGAAAGCCTGAGCACCGAGGCGCGGGCCTTTGGAGAGGCCACCCACGGCCTGCTCAGCGACCTGATCACTGCGATTTACCAAGCACGTGAAGGCCCTCCGGTCGATCTCACGCCTCGCTTCCGCGACCGCTTGGACGCCTTCCGTCGGCTATGCGAAGAGCACCGGGATTCGGCTCATGAGAAAACCCGTGCGCTGGCGCGCGAATTTCTCTACGACTGGGAGGCGGTCTGGATCGTCGTCGCCCATCCCTATCTGCCGTTCACCAACAACGAGGCCGAACGGGCCTTGCGGCACTGGGTCATCGCCCGGCTCATCAGCCAAGGCACCCGTACCGAGCAGGGTACCCGTGCCTTTGCCCTGTTGGCCAGTGTCATCGACACCTGCCGGCGTCGCCACATCTTGCCCTGGCCCTACCTGGCCAAGGTGGTCGCCGAGCGGCGTAAAGGCAACGCAGCGCCCCTGCTACCGGCTGCTGCCTGATTTTTGGTAGTGGTCGTCGGGGAGGCTAAACGGTTACAATACGTGACCATCCATAAAATGGTATTGCTCCATCACTCCGGCCTGCACTGCATTTTGATGGAGCGCACAAAAGCTCGAACTCAGCTGTCGAAAGTCAATTTCGTCCAAGATGCTTCGCATCTGCGTATCCGATGGGGTCGTCTGAATACCATACATCGTCATCAGATTGTGCCGTATGACCTCGTTTTTTCTTTTTTCATCGAACTGAAGTAGCGACGGGCACTTCATTGAAAACATAGCAAGCCCAGACATCAAGGCATCTGATAAAGGAATTGATTTGCGATTCGTGCGCTGATCCACTATTCCATCAAATGACGAACGAGCCTGCTTGAGTAAATTCGAAGCCGATAGATCTTCCGAATTTGATGTGATTTTCCAAGAAATGGTTTTTTTCATCTTTCAGCCAAACTTAATCAGATAGATGTCAAAGTATACTACTAAAATGCAAAGTTAGCCCCTTCACCGAGGCTGAAAGCGCCTCGTAACTTGTTGTTTTTAGTGGGGGAAATTTATGCCGGGAACTGCTGGTTCAATACGATAACCCAAGCGCGCGCCGCCATCGCAGCACTGCCGGCTGAATTGCGTGCCAACCAACCGTGGGTGCGTCAGTTCAAGTCGGTACAGGATTCCTTGCGCTAGCAGCGCGCCGCGAAAAGGTTGGCCACCGTTTCACGGTGGCCAATTTTATTCTGTCGAATGAACGTTCAATGTCTAAATTAACCAACGCCCCAATGATGTCGCAAGAAAATCATGACGCTGCGCTGGCGTTCGAATGAATAACAGGTTCGCCCAAGAAGCCGTTGTCTACCCCAATTATTACTTGGCGATTCTTGCCAAATTCTCATTCAAATAAAAACTACCTGTACTTCCCGCAGGCTATGTTAAGCAAAGTAGAAACAATGCTTCCTGGCGATGCAGGCATCCATTTTTCTTCTGAAGTGATATCACCAAAACTTTCCCCGTCACCCATACTTCCAGATTTGAACTGCAGAAATAAAACCCGAGATGTTTCTTCCTTGCAGTCAAACTCTCTTTGGAATTTCATTGACTTAAAAGGACCAGAGCCACTAACGGGACGATTATTATTATCGAAAATGTATTGTGGTAGATTGGTGCTCCACAAGCTCCATATTTTTGCCTTGTCGCCATTCCTCCGTATTGTAGAAAAATCAGCATAAACGGTAACCACATCTCCTTTTCCTGTCTGACTGCTACCAATATTAGACCACTCTGCATTTACAGCAGTACTGCCAACAACCGCCAATAGTGTCAAGATGATGTTTTTCATTTTACATTTCCTTGAGTACCGTACTGGGAAGGAGATCTTAAGACAAGGAGATCTGTTTACGTAAGCGCGGGTAACCTGGTCAAAGTTGTTTGATCGTAACCGTTTAGCCTCCCCGACGACCACTACCAAAAATCAGGCAGCAGCCGGTAGCAGGGGCGCTGCGTTGCCTTTACGCCGCTCGGCGACCACCTTGGCCAGGTAGGGCCAGGGCAAGATGTGGCGACGCCGGCAGGTGTCGATGACACTGGCCAACAGGGCAAAGGCACGGGTACCCTGCTCGGTACGGGTGCCTTGGCTGATGAGCCGGGCGATGACCCAGTGCCGCAAGGCCCGTTCGGCCTCGTTGTTGGTGAACGGCAGATAGGGATGGGCGACGACGATCCAGACCGCCTCCCAGTCGTAGAGAAATTCGCGCGCCAGCGCACGGGTTTTCTCATGAGCCGAATCCCGGTGCTCTTCGCATAGCCGACGGAAGGCGTCCAAGCGGTCGCGGAAGCGAGGCGTGAGATCGACCGGAGGGCCTTCACGTGCTTGGTAAATCGCAGTGATCAGGTCGCTGAGCAGGCCGTGGGTGGCCTCTCCAAAGGCCCGCGCCTCGGTGCTCAGGCTTTCTTTGAGTCCCTCGGCCTTGCGCAACAGGTGCGCCCAACAGCGCAGCCGCTTCTGGAATCGGCGATAGACGCAGTAGCCATCGCTCATCAGCCAGCCGACAAACCCCTCGCCTAGGACGTTCGCCAGAATCTCCTTGCTGCGGTAGCCAATGAAGTACAGGCAGATCGTCGGCGTGATGATCACCCACAGCCATAGTAACTGGCCCCATTCCTTCCACGGCGTTTCATCGGCATAGGCCAGCACTTCCTGCTGCAGTTCTTCCACCCACTGCGCTTCGATCGGCTCGACCGCCCGACCGGCTTCATGAATACACTGGTTGATCGTGCTGGTGGAGAGCGCGATGCCCAGCCAGTCCCGCAAAAATTCTTGCGTCCGCCGCCGCGACAGGTGCATACGGTGCGATAGGCACACCAGCAGGCTCACTAACAGCGGTCCGACGAGATGCCATTCGCTCAGTCCTACGGTCCACCCGGGTTCGGCGGGACAGCGGCCGGGTTCGCTGCGGTTGACATGCCCACAGTGGCCACAGCTTATCTCACCGTAGACATGCTTGTCGTGGCGTACCCGTAAGCCACGTAGCCCCGCACTCGGCTCGGCCTCGATATCCAGGACATACAAGCCGTTGCACGCGATGAACCCGGCCGGATCCAGCGCCTCATCGCAGCCCGCGCAGAATTCCGGCGCGTGGATCACGGTGTCGCTCACCGGCAAACTCACCTGCCGGCTATGGCCCGCTGCCCCCGGACGCCGACCGGCTTTCTTGGGCTTCCCGGCCGTCGCACTCAAAGGCTTCTTCCCCTCAGCCGGTGCCCCGACGCCGTTCGGCTCTGCATTCGCCGCCGCGTTCGCGGCGCTGCCGCTGCCCTGCGCTTCGGGATCAACCGCACCATCTGCCTCCCCGGCCGCTTCCGAATCCTCATCCCCAGAGTTTGTGCTGTGCCACGGAGGGTCACTGCGGGGTGGCCGAGAACTGGTCTGGGAGTTCGCCTTGAGCCGCTCCCGCGCCTCTTTCAAATCCCACAGCAACTTCACCAGCAAGCCATCTTTCTGCTTCGCCGGTAACGCCATCAGCTTCTGCTCATCCCACTGCTGAAGATCAAAGTCGCTCAGGTACACTCACTTGCCTCACGAACACGATTACCCGCTCACTGGTGAGATACCATAGCCAAACCATCCCTCGCTTGCAACCACTGCAGCATAGTTGGTATATGTCGTAGGGGGCTAAACGGTTACGTTTGATCCGTTGCAGACGCAAGCCATGACGTTTGTTGCTGCCGAGGTAAGCGTTAATTTAGTCGGGAACCGAGATTGCAGTATCTTATGAATCGTTTAAAATATGTTGCTATACAAAGTTAAAATCGTCACTAGAATGCGAATCGGGCCTCGATCATCATTCCGGCCGCGTCGCGCTCCCGGCACTGCTCCGGCGATGTGGCGAGAGCACGCGCAGCCCTCGACGCGGCAGCGCCGCACCCCAGTGCGGCGCTGCCGCGCTGGTGACCTCGGCATTGCGTGCTGCGGATAAACCACGCCGGATTGGGGCGCGGCGCTTGCAAGTGGGTGGCCGGAACGATGATCGAGGCCGCGAATCGACGCCATTCGACGAGGTCAAATTAATTCGCTGCCTATGTGGCATACAAAATATTCCCCCGATCAAATGCTTCGCTGAGCAGTGAGATGCTTTCTTCACATTTATTGTATACATACTGTGCTACAGTCAGGGCACCCATAAAAGCAGAGATGTTTGCAGTTGTAGCTGATGGGTGGGCAAATGTGGAAAAAGACACTGTGATGGTTTCTCTGTTTAATTCACTGAACGAGCCGAGTACTCCACACCAATTTGGATGAGCATACTCGCAAAGATCGTCGTAGCCGGATCGAAACCCATTGAATTGCTTATCAACTTTATCAATTAATGTAAGAACATTTATTGCTTTAGGCAGTTTAGGATCACTACGAGACGAAACCATAGTGTCCCTTAGAAACTGTGTTAAAGCGTCGTCTTTGAGGGCCTTAAGAGCATTTGATACTTGCAACTCAAGAGAATAAAGCACTGCGGTACTCTCAACGATGGCCCGAACCAATATTGAAGCTGACACCCAACGTCCCGCATCAAATTCTGATACTACACCATCAGCTAAGGAGGATAATCGGTGGATTAGGGCCTCTCTAAGAACCATTGCCTTGAAAGGATTTTTTGATTTTAGTGTAAAAGACTTGGCATGCACAAACCTTGGCAGGCGAGTACGAAATACTCCAGCAGCTTGTCGGGCGTGGTCAATTGTCGGTTCGATCATTGATGATTGCTCCATTGCTTCCGTGTGACGTAACTTTGCTATGGTGAGGCGATTTATGCTATAACTCAGGTGCCTGCTCCGTGTCACTCGGCGTAGCGCTGCGCCTCCGCACTCGGTTAGCATATTAGAAATGTACAGCAAGTGTAGGATTTGTCGTGATTATTATCATGCTGGCGTACCGATCAGTTGGTCTACCAGCTTGCCCGTAGCTCGACGCAGATGGTCTCCCACGGCAGACTGGAAGTGCGTTCATAGTAGGCTTTTCTCTGGAGGATTGCGCCTGCTAGATGCCATTATTAAGGAGGCCCTTTAATTCGCTGGCCCCCGTAACACCCTGAAAGGCCGAAGACGCCATGCGTATGGAAGGAATTTAAGGGCCAAGGATAGGAAATCCAACGGCACCATCGAGAGTATATGGAGTATATGAGCCTTCATCAAGGGGCGTCAATCTCGGATTGGGTCCCAGGAACCCATGAAAAGTCATCCGAATCCCGCCTCGCCCAGTGCCTGCGTTCATCCGCCCGGCCGGGCGGATGAACGCAGGCACGAGTCGTCCCACGACGGGCGATGGCAGCTCGTCTGGCTTCAGTCTGGACCTTTGCGCATGGATACTTCCAACCCGCACCTACCAGGCGATACGCTGGTCGAATTCGTACTCAGGTGCCGGTTGAGCCTGTGGGTCGTCCTCGCCCATGGTGGCGCCCTGCCTCTCCCAGAGCGGCGGCGCACGGGCTCTCATCAGGCGTGGCGGCGATGTTGGCTCGCCCAGATGGGTCAGGATGTCGCGCACCGCGCCGGCGTCGGTGATGAAGGCGATGATTCGCATCTCGCCGCCGCAGCGTGGGCAGACGAGCGGAAAGACCTCATCGATCCGGGCGAGCAGCAGCGCCCAGGCGTAGCGGGCCGCACGACGCAGGAGCGCCCCCTCTGCCTCCTCCTCGCTGTCGGACGACGCGCCTGGGGCGGTGATTTGCGCCGCGATTGGCTCAGTCTCAGTCTCAGTCGCTGTGACCAGCGGCGCGGTCGGACTCTCTGGCACGCCGGCAAGCGAAGTGACCTGTGCGCGTAGCGGTGCGTGGGGTGCCAGTACGCCGTAGTACCGATGCCGATGACGGCGCGGGGGTGGAATCAGCGCCGCCAGACGCTCGAACCGTTCGAGCGGCGTGAGCATCAAGCGGACGCTGCCGCCGGGACCCGGCTTGACGCTCTCATAGACCCGGTGTTCGGCGTCGATTTCACGCAAGCGCTCCAGCGCGAAGGGCGGGCGAGCGCAGGTGCGCAGCAGCCGTTCCAGGCCCTGGCGGTCGGCCCCTTCGACGCGCACGCTAGCGTCGACCGAGAAGCCACCCCCGTGCTCCCAGCTTGCCATCGTCTCGGCATCTTCCGGCGCCAGCACACCGCGCCGGGTCAGCGCGCGCAGTAGACGGCGGCGGACCTTGGCCTGCACTTCGTCGAGCAATTTCCGGTCGGGGGGACTGCTTTCCTGAAACGTCGCCGCTCCTGAAGCGTCCGCCTCGAAGACGCCCTCGATGACGATGCAGTGGAAGTGCACCTGCGGATTGAGCAGCGCGCCAAAGCGGTGAATGAAGGCAAGCGCCCCGATCCGGGAATCGGAACCCGCCGCCGGGCAGGCCCGGCACAAGGCTGGTTCCACGACGCTCAGGAAAATGCGCAGCGCCAGCGTCTCGATCGCCGGATCATGTTCGAGGTGATCACGCAGCCGCTTCGGAACCGACAGCACCCACTGGCGGACCGGCAGCCGCGGAAAAATGGGGTCGGCCAGAGGGGCGGCGGTTTCGACCATTCGCCGGGGGTTACAAGCGGGACAGACGCCCCGACCTTTGCACGACCAGGCGATGAGAAAATCGTGACCGCACTCGGCGCATCGAGCGCGGGCAAAACCATTGGCGAGAATCCCGCAGTCGAGATAGCGGCGGAACTCCCGCTCGACATACGCCGGACCGGCAGCGCCCTGCCGACGGTCACAGGGGATTCGAGCCAAGTGGCGAGGTGCGTCTGCACGGTGCGATAGCGCACGGTACGTTCGGGCCGGCGACGGCGATAGACGGCAGTGCGAGCGGGCGCGCAGGCGGTAGCCATGGGGATCCGGGTTGAGCACTCAAGATGTCGATAACGGTATGCGCCTACAGTGATCAGCGCAATGCCCTCTGGCGGCGGCCGCGCCGTAACGAGAACCAACCATGAACCGCGAGGGGTGCATCTGCTCCTGACAACCAACGCACCGCTTGCAAATAGGCCGGCGAACGGGTGGTCGCTCATGCGCGCGGCTTCGGCAGGTGCTGGTGGATCCAGACGATGGCGTCGTCCACGAAGGTGAAGACGACCGGGATGACCAGCAGGCTGAGGAAGGTCGAGGTGATCAGGCCGCCGATGACGACGATGGCCATCGGCGCGCGGAAGCTCGGGTCGGTGCCGATCCCGATGGCGATCGGCAGCATGCCGGCACCCATCGCAATGGTGGTCATGACGATTGGCCGCGCCCGCTTGCGGCACGCGTCGAGCAGGGCGTTCCAGCGGTCGAGGCCGTGCTCGCGGCGGGCGAGGATGACGTAGTCGACGAGCAGGATCGAGTTCTTGGTGGCGATGCCCATCAGCATGATCAGGCCGATCATCGACGACATCGAGATCGCCTGGCCGGTCACGAACAGCGCGAGGAAGGCGCCGGGCACCGAGAGGACGAGGGCGGCGAGGATGGTCACTGGCTGCACGAAATCCTTGAACAGCAGGACCAGCACGAGGTAGATGCAGAGCACGCCGGTCGCCATGGCGAGGCCGAAGCTCTCGAACAGTTCGGCCATCGACTCGGCATCGCCGATCGTGGTCTGCAGCACGCCCGGCCGGCTGCGGCGACCGTCTCGGCGAGTGTCGCGCCGGGCGGCAGGGTCACGTGCGCCTGCGTCTGCGAGAGGTCGTCGGCCGGCAGGAAGCCGGTCGGCAGCAGCGGCACCAGCGCGAAGGAACCAAAGAAGAAGACGGCCGTGGCGGACAGCGTCGCCAGCCCGGTGCCTGAGGCACCAGGCCGCCCAGCCCTCGTAGATGTGAGCAATCCTTTCACGCAGGAGCCGGCCTGGGGCGTGAGCAGCGTCAATATGGAGTTGAGTCATTTGCTCTCTCAGGCGACCCCGTTCCGGTAAGAAAAAGCGTGGCGCTTGGCGCCTCTAGTGTGTCAAAATTCATGTCAGAGTGCATTCATGAACGTTTTTTGGCAAAATTTGCTAAAAATATATAGATAAATTGAAGGGCGAGATCATGTTGATTCAGTTCAGCGTAAGCAATTGGCGATCGGTAAAAGAGAATCAAACGCTCAGCCTGGTCTTGGCCAAAGGGACTGAACTGATCGCTTCCAACAGCTTCACACCGACCGCACCAGCAACTCCAAGTCTGCTTCGTTCCGCCGCAATTTACGGCGCCAATGCCGCAGGGAAATCTAATCTGCTACGCGCCATGCAGACCATGAAAAAGATGGTGATGGACTCCAGCAAAGGTCAGAGAGGCGATTTGGTCCCTGTTACATCCTTTCTCCTGGACAGCGCTACCGAAGAATCACCTTCCGAATTTGAAGTTTTTTTGGTTGCCGATGGTGTTCGCTACCAGTATGGATTCTCGGCTACGCCCGAGCGTATTCACGAGGAATGGCTTTTTGCTTATCCTAACGGGCGCTCGCAAAAATGGTTAGGGCGGGCCTGGGATGCTGAAAAAAAAGTCTATCAGTGGGAAAAATGCAATGCCTTGACCGGTCAAAAGCAGCTTTGGCAGGACTCCACGCGGGAGAACGCGCTCTTTCTATCCACGGCGGTACAACTCAATAGCAAGCAACTACAGCCGGTTTATGACTGGTTCAAGAAGACACTCCGCTTGGCCAATGTATCCGGTTGGTCGCCATCTTTTACGGCCTCGCTATGCAAAGATTCAGAACAGAGCAAGAAGGTATTGGCTTTCCTGCAAGCCGCGGACCTCGACATTCAGGATGTCATTATCGAATCCGAGAAGATGTCAGCAAAGCATTTCCCCGATGACATGCCTGATGAACTCAAAACGACGCTGCTGGCAAAAATGCAGGATAGCGAAGTACTGGATATCAAGACCGTGCATCGCTCGTTGGACGGCCGCGCCGTTTCATTCGATTTTCGAGACGAATCAGACGGCACACAAAAATTCTTCGCTTTTGCCGGCCCATGGCTCGACGCCTTGAAGAATGGATTTGTGCTGGTTATCGATGAATTGCACGATAATCTGCATCCGAAGATGGTTCAGTTTCTGGTCCAGCTTTTCCACAACAGCGAAACTAATCCGAAGAATGCTCAATTGGTATTCACGACTCACGAAACATCGATCCTGAACCAGGACGTCTTTCGGCGCGATCAAATCTGGTTCTGCGAGAAGGATGACAAGCAATCCACTCGACTCTATCCTCTCACCGATTTTAAACCGAGAAAGGAACGGGAAAACCTGGAGGCAAGTTACCTAGCGGGTCGTTACGGTGCCTTGCCATACTTGAGAAGCGTGAGCATCGGCAGGGGAGTGCCAAATGGGGAGCGATGACATTTTTCACAAACGCAGAGCCAGGGCGGCCGCTGAACTGAATCGCCGGAGATCAGTTCGCGCATCTTATGACAAAGTTTTGATCGTCTGTGAGGGAGAAAAAACGGAACCGCTTTATTTCCGTGAGCTTATCGATTACTATAAAATACATAGTGCCAATGTCAGAGTGAGCTGTGACTGTGGCTCTGACCCTGTCAGCGTCGTCAATCACGGTATAGAGTTGTATGAGCATGAGAAACGGACTGGAAGCGGTCCTTTTGACTCTGTATATTTCGTCTTCGACCGCGATGCGCACCCAAACTATCAGCAGGCCACTGAACGACTCAATAATCTAAAGCACCAAAAGCCTTTCTTTTCGGCTAATTCTGTTCCATGCTTTGAGTACTGGCTGCTACTTCATTTCACCTATACCACGGCACCGTATTCAGCCGTCGGTGGCACGAGCGCGGGTGCCGCTGTGCTCAAGGATCTGAAAACCTATTGGCCAGAATATGCCAAAGCGGGACATGGAACTTTTTCGGCCACACTCAGCAAGCTTGGCTTCGCTAAAGCAAATGCTAAGCGAGCCTGCACAGAAGCCGACAATAACCACACAGATAATCCTTCAACTTATGTGCATAAGTTGGTCGAGTATCTGCAAGAACTCAAGAACCCCAAGTCGGAATGAATCCCCCTGTCAAGACACCCAAGAAACTGATCGAAGTCGCCCTGCCGCTGGACGACATCAACATCGCCTGTGCGCGGGAAAAATCCATCCGTCACGGGCACCCTTCGACCTTGCATCTGTGTGGTGGGCGCGCCGGCCACTAGCTGCGGTGCGGGCAGTTATTTTTACTCAGATGGTCAATAACCCCGGCTACGAGCGCCATCTTGGGCGCGGGGGGTGAACAAGGGCGGACCGGCAACCGCGGCAAAACGGGGTCGGCCAGAGGGGCGGCGGTTTCGACCATTCGCCGGGTGTTGCAAGCGGGACAGACACCGAGGCCTTTGCACGACCAGGCGATGAGAAAATCGTGACCGCACTCGGCGCATCGAGCGCGGGCAAAACCATTGGCGAGAATCCCGCAGTCGAGATAGCGGCGGAACTCCCGCTCGACATACGCCGGACCGGCAGCGCCCTGCCGACGGTCACAGGGGATTCGAGCCAAGTGGCGAGGTGCGTCTGCACGGTGCGATAGCGCACGGTACGTTCGGGCCGGCGACGGCGATAGACGGCAGTGCGAGCGGGCGCGCAGGCGGTAGCCATGGGGATCCGGGTTGAGCACTCAAGATGTCGATAACGGTATGCGCCTACAGTGATCAGCGCAATGCCCTCTGGCGGCGGCCGCGCCGTAACGAGAACCAACCATGAACCGCGAGGGGTGCATCTGCTCCTGACAACCAACGCACCGCTTGCAAATAGGCCGGCGAACGGGTGGTCGCTCATGCGCGCGGCTTCGGCAGGTGCTGGTGGATCCAGACGATGGCGTCGTCCACGAAGGTGAAGACGACCGGGATGACCAGCAGGCTGAGGAAGGTCGAGGTGATCAGGCCGCCGATGACGACGATGGCCATCGGCGCGCGGAAGCTCGGGTCGGTGCCGATCCCGATGGCGATCGGCAGCATGCCGGCACCCATCGCAATGGTGGTCATGACGATTGGCCGCGCCCGCTTGCGGCACGCGTCGAGCAGGGCGTTCCAGCGGTCGAGGCCGTGCTCGCGGCGGGCGAGGATGACGTAGTCGACGAGCAGGATCGAGTTCTTGGTGGCGATGCCCATCAGCATGATGAGGCCGATCATCGACGACATCGAGATCGCCTTGCCGGTCACGAACAGCGCGAGGAAGGCGCCGGGCACCGAGAGGACGAGGGCGGCGAGGATGGTCACCGGCTGCACGAAATCCTTGAACAGCAGGACCAGCACGATGTAGATGCAGAGCACGCCGGTCGCCATGGCCAGGCCGAAGCTCTGGAACAGCTCGGCCATCGACTCGGCGTCGCCGATGGTGGTCTGCAGCACGCCCGGCGGCAGGTTCTTCAGGCTGGGCAGGGCCATCGCCCGCTGCTCGATCTCGCCGAGCGGCTGGCCGTTCAGCTCGATCTCGAAATTGACGTTGCGCAGGCGGTCGTAGCGGTCGATCTCGGCCGGCCCGCCGGCGATGGCCAGCGTGGCGACGTTGCCGATGGCCACCGGCCCGTTCCTGCCGGGCACCGTCATGCGTTCGAGCAGGGCGAGGTCGCGGCGGGCGCCGGGCGGCAGCTTGACGACGATGGGCACCTGGCGCTGGGCGAGGTTGAGCTTGGCCAGGTCCTGGTCGTAGTCGCCGGCGGTGGCGATGCGCAGCGTGTCGGCGATCGCCTCGGAGGTGACGCCGAGGTCGGCCATGCGCGCGAAGTCGGGGCGGATGACCAGTTCGGGGCGGACCAGACTGGCCGTCGTCGTCACCGCGCCAATGCCGGGCAGGGTGCGCAGCGCGCGTTCGACGACGCGGGCGTGCTCGGTGAGCACTGGACCGTTCTCGCTGGCCAGCACGAGGATGTACTTCTCCCCACTCGAGCCGCCGAAGCCGACCTTGAGCTGGGCACCGGGGATGACGGCGAGCGCCTCGCGCAACTGGCGCTCGACGTCCTGCTTGGTGGTGCCCGAGCGCTCGCCGCGCGGGGTCAGGTTCAGCGTCAGCGTCGCCTTGCGCACCTCGGCGGCACCGCGCGGCATGAACGGGTCGCTGCCCGAAGCGCCGCCGCCGATGGCCGTGTAAACCATCTTCACCTGCGGGTTGGCATTGACGATGGCGCGCGCCCGCTCGGCCGCGGCAACCGTCTCGGCGAGTGTCGCGCCGGGCGGCAGGGTCACGTGCACCTGCGTCTGCGAGAGGTCGTCGGCCGGCAGAAAGCCGGTCGGCAGCAGCGGCACCAGCGCGAAGGAACCGAAGAAGAAGACGGCCGTGGCGGACAGCGTCGCCAGCCGGTGCCTGAGGCACCAAGCCGCCCAGCCCTCGTAGCGCACCAGCCAGGCGGGTGGTGGCTTATCGGCGACCGGCTCGAGCAGGTAGGCGGCCATCATCGGCGTCAGCAGGCGGGCGACGACCAGCGAGAAGAACACCGCGATTGCCGCGGTCCACCCGAACTGGACGAAGAATTTGCCGGCCACGCCGCTCATGAAGGCGGTCGGCAGGAAGACTGCGATCAGGGTGAAGGTGGTGGCGATGACCGCGAGGCCGATCTCGTCGGCCGCCTCCATCGCGGCCTGGAACGGCGTCTTGCCCATGCGCAGGTGGCGCAAGATGTTCTCGATCTCGACGATGGCGTCGTCGACCAGGATGCCGACCACCAGCGACAGCGACAGCGCCGTCACCACGTTGAAGGTGAAGCCCATCAGGTACATCACCGCGAAGGTCGGGATCGCCGACAGCGGCAGCGCCGTGGCCGATACGAGGGTCGCCCGCCAGTCGCGCAGGAAGAACCAGACGACGATGACGGCGAGGATGGCGCCCTCGATCAGCAGCACCATCGACCCCTCGTAGTTCTCGATCACCGGGTCGACGAAGTTGAAGGCCTCGGCAAGCGTGATGTCCGAGTGCTCGGCCTTCAGCTTTTCGAGCGCCCTGCGCACCCCCTCCGCCACCTCGACCTCGCCGGCGCCGCGGCTGCGCGTGATCTCGAAGCCGACCACCGGCCGGCCGTCGAGCAGCGCCGCCGCGCGCGGCTCGCCGACCGTGTCGGACACTGTCGCCACCTGGTCGAGGCGGATGCGGCGTCCGTCGGAAAGCACTATATCCAGCGCCGCCAGCTCCTCAGCCGATTGCACGGTGGCGATGGTGCGCACCGACTGCTCGATGCCGCCGATGTCGGCGCGCCCGCCCGAGGCTTCCTGCTGGATGCGGCGCAACTGGCGCGAGATGTCGGCGGCGGTGGCGTTGAGCGCCAGCAGGCGGGCCGGGTCGAGCTCGACGCGGACTTCGCGCGTCACACCACCGACGCGGGCGACCGCGCCGACCCCGCGCACGGCGAGCATGGCCTTGGCGACGATGTTGTCCACAAACCAGGAGAGCGCCTCGCCGTCCATGCGCTGCGAGGCCACCGTATAGGTCAGGATTGGTGCCCCGGCGACACTGATGCGGCCGATCACCGGGTCACGCAGGTCGCCGGGCAGGTCGGAGCGGATGCGCGAGACCGCATCGCGCACGTCGTCGACCGCTTCCTGCACCGGTTTCTCGAGGCGGAACTCGACGGTCACCGTCGCCGTGCCGTCCTGGACCTTGGTATAGATGTGCTTGATGCCCTGCACGGTGGCGACCGAGTTCTCGATCTTGCGTGCGACCTCGGTCTCCATCTGCGCCGGCGCGGCTCCAGGCAGGGTGGCAGTGACGGTCACCGTCGGCAGGTCGATGTCCATGAACTGCTGGATCTTCATCGCCCGGAAGGCGAGGATGCCGGCCAGCGTGAGCAGGATGAAGAGGAGGATCGCCGGAATCGGGTTCCGGATCGACCAGGCCGAAACGTTCATCTCGTGGCGGTCGCGACGACGCGCACCGGGTCGCCGTCGGCGAGGAAGCCGCCGCCGGTCGCCACCACACGTGCCTGCGGGTCGAGGCCGGAAACGATCTCGATGCGCTCGCCGAGGCGTCGCCCGGTCGCTACCTTGGCCTGGGCGACGCGCGCCTGTTCGCCGTCGCCCTCTAGGCGGAAGACATAGGCAAAGCCGTCGCGCAGGACGACCGCCGACTGCGGCAGGGTCAGGGCCGGAGCGCGGCCAAGCTCGAATTCGCCGCGCGCGAACATGCCGGCACGCACGGCTGCGGCCGACGCCGGAATATCGACGAAAACCAGTCCGTTGCGCGTCTGCGGGTCGACGCTCGGTGCGACGCGGCGCACGCTGCCGCGCACCGCCGCGCCATCCGGCCCGGTCAGCGTCGCCGCCCCGCCCTGCGCCACGCGGGCGAGGTCGGCGGCCGGCACTTCGGCGCGCCATTCCAGGCGCCCGCCGCGGATCAGGCGGAACAGTTCCAGCCCGGTTTGGGTCAGCGAGCCGACCGTCGCCTCGCGTGCCGAGATCACGCCGTCGTCAGGGGCCAGCACGCGCGTCTTGCCCAGCTTCAGCTCGGCCGCCTGCTGGCGGGCGCGGGCAGCGGCAAGCCGCGAACTGGCCGTGTGCTCGGCGGTCTGGTACTGCGTTTGCAACTGGGCGCTGTAGAAGCCCTTCGCGCGCAGTTCCCTCGCACGCACGGCGTTGGCCCTGGCCTCGGAAGCGCTCGCCGCCAGTTCGGCGACGGCGGCGCGCGCCTCGGCCACTTCGCTGGCCACCGTGTCGTCGGCAATGCGGGCGAGCACCTGGCCTTTCTTAACCACGTCGCCGACGTCAGCCTCGACGGCGGTGATGCGGTAGTTGGCGATCTCGGCACCGATCACCGCTTCCTGCCAGGCGACGACGTTGCCGTTGGCGGCCAGCGTGCGCGGCCAGTCTTCGTTCTGCGGGGCGACGGCAGTCACCGTCAGCGCCGGCTTGCCGGCCGGCGCTGCGGCCTTGGGCGCGGGTGCCTCGCCGCAGGCGGCGAGGGCGAGTGCGAGTGCGGGGAGGAGAGAGGCAGCTGACTTCAGCATCTTGATATTGTTGACCGAAGAGTCAGATCAGTGGCGAAGGTATGTGGGCTATTCGCACATGCGCCGGATTGCATTCTCCTCGATGGCCAGCTTGACCTGGAGGAGAACGGCGTCGACGTCGGCCAGCCCCTCGTCGAGCACGACTTGACCGGTCAGGGCCAGTTCCGGCGACAGCAGGCCGCTTTCGTAATGCGCCCAGATTTCCTTGCCGTACTGGCTATCCTTGAGGGTCGGCGCGAAGGCGCTGAAGTAGGTGCGCAGATTGAGCACGTCACGCTCGAACATTTCGGCGGCGTCGCTGTTGCCCGCCGCGTCGACGGCTTGCGGCAGGTCGATGATGACCGGCCCGCCTTCGCCGACGAGGATGTTGTATTCCGAGAGGTCGCCGTGGATGACGCCGGCGCACAGCATGCGCACCACCTGATTCATGAGCAGGGCGTGATACGCCAGCGCCAGTTCCTCGCTGAGTTCGACATCGTTCAGGCGTGGCGCCGCGTGGCCGTCGGCATCGAGAACCAGATCCATCAGCAACACGCCGGCGAAGCAGAGATGCGGCTGCGGCACCCGCACCCCGGCGGCGGCCAGCCGATACAGGGCATCAACCTCGGCACTCTGCCAGACCTCTTCCTGCATCCGGCGCCCATAGCGGCTGCCTTTCTCCATGGCGCGCGCCTGCCGGCTGTTCTTGACCTTGCGGCCTTCCTGGTAGGGAGCGTTCTTGCGGAAGCTGCGTTGATTGGCATCCTTGTACACCTTGGCGCAGCGAATCGCTTCGCCGCAGCGAACGACATAGACGGTGGCCTCCTTGCCGCTCATCAATTGGCCAATCACCTCATCGACGAGGCCTTCTTCGACAAGTGCGGTGAGTCTTTGCGGGGTTTTCATGGTGGCCTTGGGTCGGGTTGGGTTGGCTGGGTGCTTCGTCACGCGCCGCGAGGCGGTGGACAGCGTGTAGGTCGTCTAGCGTAGCGCAAGCCGCGGCTTGGCGCGCAAACTATCGCGATCGGAGGAGATCGACTTGCCCGACGGCGGCGGGCGATCGAGTTCATTCAGCAGAAGGCCGTGCTCATCGTCCGGGAGAATCTCGAAGGCACGCTGCTCGATTTCAGCCGGCTCACGCCGGAAATCTGGCGGAAATCCGGGAGCCGCTCCGCCAAGGGTTGCAGAGTATAGCCCTCGTTCGCCAGGAATGCGAAAAACTCGTCGTCCACATCCAGGACGAAGGGCGCAAAGGGCATGAATTAAGCCGAGTCGCTCGCCGGCAGCCAACAAGTCCTCGCCGGTGTAGGGTCACCCGTAGTAGAGGTGGGTGAGGCGATCGCGGGTCAAGCGCGGTAGGCCCTGGCTGGCGATCCAGTAATCGATGCAGGCACCGACCGGCAAACCCTCGTCTCCCCTCGCCAGGAAAATGAATATACTTCACGCAGTACATTTTTCGGTTTTTGAAGCTGGCGCTCCGCGTCAATGGGCGCAAGGTCTCGAACGGCTGGGCGAATCTCGGCCAGGAAACTCGGCGGCTGAACGACCGGTCGCCCTGAGCCCGTGCCCGGCGCGATGAATCGATGACTCGATGAATACGACGGAAATCTTCCTGATCGCCATGGCGATCATTTTCACGCTGCCCTGGCTGATCTGGCGGGTTGGCCGGACCGATTACCACGCGCCGCTGGTCGTCGTCCAGATCGTCACCGGCATCCTGCTCGGGCCGGGAGTCCTGGGCCGCTTCTGGCCCGACGCTTACGCCTTCGTCTTCAACCCGGCGGTGGTGCAGTCGCTGAACGGTATCGCCTGGTGGGCAGTGATGTTGTTCGTGATGATCGCCGGCGTCGAACTCGACCTCAGACAGGCCTGGGTGCATCGTCGCGAGAGCAGCATCACCGCCGGACTGGCGCTCGGCACGCCGCTCGCCTTCGGCTGCCTGACCGCCGGTCTGATGCTGCTGCACGATGGCTGGATCGGGCCGCGGGCGATGGCCTGGCAGTTCGTCGTCGGCATCGGCATGGCGTGCGCGGTGACGGCGCTGCCGATCCTGATCCTGCTGATGGAAAAGCTCGCCATCCTGCGCCAGCCAATCGGCCAGCGCATCCTGCGCTACGCCAGTCTCGACGACATCGCCATCTGGGGGGTACTGGCGCTGATCCTGATGGACTGGGTCCGGGTGGGCAGACAGCTCGGTTTCCTGGTCGCCTTCGCGCTGCTCGGCTACGCCTTCCGGGCGCTGATGCGGCGGCTGGCGGAACGCGACCGCTGGTATGTGGCGCTGATCTGGCTGACCGTCTGCGCCTTCGGCGCCGACTGGTCGGGACTGCACTTCATGCTCGGCGCCTTCCTGGCGGGAGCGATCATGGACACCGAGTGGTTCGATCAGGAGCGGATGGACCGGTTGCGCCAGCATGTGCTGCTGGTCGTCATGCCGGTCTTCTTCCTGAGCACCGGCCTGCGCACCAACTGGACGCTGGGCGGTGAAGCCGTGTTCGTCGCCGCCGGCATCCTGCTCGTCGCCTCGGTCGGCGGCAAACTGCTCGGAGCGCACATCGCTGGCCGCCTGCTCAACTGGGCGCCGGGCGAGGCGAGCATCATCGGCTGGCTGCTGCAGACCAAGGCACTGATCATGATCATCTTCGCCAACATCCTGCTCGACAAGCAGGTCATCAGCAGCGAAGCCTTCACCGCCCTGCTGCTGATGGCGGTCGCCAGCACCATGCTCACCGTACCCGTCGTGGCGCCGAAACTGCAGCGGCTGCGGGAGATCGTTTTGCGGAGTCATTCAGAAAGAACAAGCGCTACGTCTCCCGCACCCAAAAACATCCCTTGAAATGCTACCCTTGGCTTGATCTTGTCAGGCAGTGCTCATGCATACCGGAAAGTCAAATGGTTATGATCATCACGGGCACAAAAAATCGGGCAATGCCAATTGACTCCTCACATCTCAGAATCAAGACATGAGCGCCACCGCTAATTTTCAACAACTTGCCAATTTCATCTGGTCTGTCGCCGATCTGCTGCGCGGTCCCTACCGCCCACCGCAATACGAGCGCGTGATGCTGCCGCTGACGGTGCTGCGCCGCTTCGACGCCGTACTGGCGCCCAGCAAGGCGGCCGTGCTCAAGCGCCATGCCGAACTGAGCAGCAAAGGCATCCCCAATATCGACGCCATCCTCAACAACCTGGCGAAGGATGAAGACGGCACCCCGCTGGGCTTCCACAACCACAGCCAGCTCGACTTCCCCAAGCTCAAGGGCGACCCGGACAACATCGGTCGCCATCTGGCTAATTACATCAACGGCTTTTCCGAGAACATCCGCAAGATCTTCGAACGCTTCGAGTTCGAAAAGGAAATCGAAAAGCTCGAAGAATCCAACCGTCTGTATCAAGTGGTCGCCCAGTTCGCCGAGATCGACCTGCATCCGCGCAAGGTCGACAACATCACCATGGGTCTGGTGTTCGAAGACCTGATCCGGCGCTTCAACGAAGCCGCCAACGAAACGGCCGGCGACCACTTCACCCCGCGTGAAGTGATCCAGCTCATGGTCAACCTGCTGCTGGAGCCCGACACCAGTGTGCTCACCCAGGCCGGCGTCATCGTCACCATCTGCGATCCGGCTTGCGGCACGGGCGGCATGCTGGCGGAGGCGCAGAACTGGATTCGCGCCCACAACGAACAGGCCACGGTCAAGGTCTTCGGGCAGGACTACAACCCGCGCTCCTATGCCGTGGCTGCCTCCGACCTCTTGATCAAGGGCCATAAAGACGGCCAGGTGGTGCTGGGCAACACCCTCACCGACGACCCGTTTCCGGAGCACCGCTTCGACTACCTGCTGGCCAACCCGCCCTTCGGTGTGGACTGGAAGGCGGAAAGGAAGGTCATCGACCGCTGGCCCAACTTCCGCGGCTACAGCGGCAAGCTGCCGCGCATCAACGACGGCGCCCTGCTGTTCCTGCTTTACATGATGAGCAAGTTCCAGGACTACAAATCCGGCGACCGCGACAAGCCCGGCTCGCGTGCTGCAATCGTCTTCAACGGCTCGCCCCTGTTTACCGGCAGCGCCGGCAGCGGCGAGAGCGAGATCCGCCGCTGGATCATTGAGCATGACCAGCTTGAAGCCATCGTCGCCCTGCCCGAGCAGATGTTCTACAACACGGGTATCGGCACCTTCATCTGGGTGGTCACCAACCGCAAGGCCGACCACCGCAAGGGCAGGATCCAGCTCATCGACGCCCGTGAGCGCTACACAGCAATGAAGCGCAGCCTGGGCGACAAGCGACGCTACCTCGACCAGGCCGCGCTCGACGCCGTTACCCGCGAACACGGCGCTTTTGCGAACAGCAAGACCAGCCGCATATTCGACAACACCGACTTCGGCTATCGCCGCATCAGCGTGCTGCGCCCGCTGCGCCTGCGCTTCCAGATCACCGACGAGGCCCGCGAGCGCTTCCTCAACACCTGCCCCGAGCTGTTCGACGCCCTGCAGGCCGTGCAGGACGCGCTCGGCAACGAACCGATGCTGGACTGGAACCAGGCCTGGGACGCTATTCAGCAGGTGTTCAAGACGCTGCCCGACGACGTCGAGGGTTGGGCAAAGGGCGCAAAGAGCACGGTGCAGAAGAAGATCTTCCGCGACTGCTTCACCACGGTGGACCCCGAAGCCGCGCCGGTGATCGCCAAGCACCACAAGATCGAGCCGCTGGACCGCGCCGCTCTGTTCCCCGGCCAGATCCTGCCCGCCGACATCACCAAGGATGAGATCTATACCCTGTTGGGCCTTCATAAGATTCCCTCTCCCCGCGCGCGAGGGGCTGGGGGTGACGGCGTTTACATCGAGTACGAACCCGACCCGGCGCTGAAGGATACCGAGAGCATCCCGCTGAAAGAGGACATCGTCAGCTATGTGCTGCGCGAGGTGCGCCCCTACGTGGCCGATGCCTGGATCGACCGCGAAACATTGGATGAGCAGGACGGCGGCATTGGCAAGGTGGGCTACGAAATCAACTTCAACCGCGTGTTCTTCCAGTACCAGCCGCCGCGCCCGTTGCACGAGATCGATGCCGAACTGGCTGCAGTGGAAAAGCGCATCCTCTGCCTGCTCAGCGAGGTAACGCAGTGACCGCGCAGGAACTGCTCGAACGTCTCAACCTGCTGGACGAAAACGAGCGCATCGAGGCCAAGCGCGCCGACGAGATCAGCAAATCGCTGCTTGAAATGATGAAGATCTGCTGCAGGCGCTCGGCTGCGTGCGGCTCAACGAGCACGGGAAATGGCAGCCCACCGTTGCCGGGCTGGTCCTGTTCGGCAAGCCGGTCGCCTTGCGCCGCATCTTCCCGATGACGCGGGTCGACTACATCCGCGTTCCCGGCCGCGAGTGGGTGCCCGACCCCGAGCGGCGCTTCGACAGCCTGGAACTGCGCGACCCCTTGTTCCGGCTCATCCGCCGCGTGCAGGCGGCCATCCTCGACGACCTGCCCAAGGCGTTCGGCCTCGCCGAAGGCGACCTGCAGCGCAAGGACAGCCCCATCGTGCCGCAACGCGTGATCCGCGAAGTCGGCGCCATCGACAACGCCAGCTGGCGCGACATCAACAAGGTGGACACCCTGACCGCCAGCCAGTCGCTGAAAAAGTTGCGCGACGCCGGTCTGCTCCGGCAAAAGGGTCGTGGCTCGGCCACCTGGTACCAGCCCACCGGCAAGATGCTGGGAGACGATGACGGCCTGTCCAGTAACCCCGACGGCTTATCTAGCAAGCTCGACGGCTTATCTAGTAACCCCGGCGCCTTATCTAGTAACCCCCAGGGCTTGTCCAGTAACCCCGACCCATTGGCCGACCCTGCGCGGCGTGCCTTGCTCAACGAGTTGCCTGGCGAATTGGCAGCCCAGGTGGGCGCCATCGGCCAGCGCCGCCCGCCCGAGGAAATGCGCGAGCTGGTCGTCGCACTCTGTCAGCACCGGGACTGCCATGCCGAAGAACTGGCCTTGCTGCTGGCCCGCAACGTCGAAACCGTCCGGCAGAATTATCTGCGCCCGTTGTTGCGTGCCGGTCGCATCTGCATGACCCGGCCCGACGTGCCCAATGACCCGGAACAGGCGTATCGCGTTGTGGAGGAGCGGCCATGATGCGATCGGACACTGCGGCAATGCCGCCGGTCAATCGGCGCGAGAGTGATGCCGAACGGGCCGGCGCAGAGGAGTTGTTTCGGGAGGTTACGGAGTGATGCCCACCATACCTGTCGGATCCGAAGCACGGCGACTTCGCTTCCTATTCGATACCAAGTCGGGCGCCACGCCTTCAAGTGGGGTGGAAGAGTACTGGGATGGAAATGTCAACTGGGTAACGCCGGAAGACCTCGGAAAACTCTCGGATCGCTATGTTCGCAATACTCGTCGGCAAATCAGCGAAGAGGGCTACAACAACTGTGGTGTCAGCCTCGCGCCGCCGGGCTCAATTGTCCTTTCAAAGCGCGCCCCGATTGGACAGACCGCGATCCTTGGTGCAGCATCTACCTGCAATCAGGGTTGCTTCCTGTTAGCCAAGAAAAATGGCGTAGATGAGCGCTTCTACTTCTACAGTCTGATTCACCTACGGCCCGCTCTGGAAGCATTGGGGCGCGGATCCACCTTTATGGAGCTTTCAGCCGACGATCTTCGTTCGATCTTGTTGCCCTTCCCGAATGAGGAGCGGCAGCGCCTGATCGCCAACTATCTCGACCACGAAACAGCCCGCATCGACCGGCTGATTGCCGAGAAGCAACGCATGCTGGCGCTGCTGGAAGAAAAACGCGCCGCCCTCATCAGCCGCGTCGTCACCCGTGGCCTCGACCCCAATGCCCTGCTCAAACCCTCCGGCCAGGAATGGCTGGGCGAGATTCCGGCGCATTGGGAGATTCTCCGTATCAAGTTCATTACTGCTGCGTTGGATCAAGGCACTTCACCGATCGCTGCCAACACGCCAGCGGGTGCAGGCGAGCTCGGTGTCTTGAAGTTAAGTGCAGTTTCGAAAGGTCGATTCAAGCGAGAAGAGAATAAGGCACTTCGTGAAGCGGGTGAGAATGAACAGGCTTTCGCACTCCGCAAAGGTGATGTACTCATAACTCGCGGCAATACGCCGGAACTCGTGGCTGATGTCGCATGTGTCCCAGGCGATGAGCCAAACCTGTTACTCCCTGACCTCATCTACAGGCTTCGTGTTCAAGAAGGGAGAATTATCCCCGAGTATCTGACCTATCTCCTAACTACAGCGGCCGCTCGCGTTCAGATTCGTCGTGACGCAAGAGGCTCGAGTGGTTCGATGGTCAAGGTTTCTCAAGTCCACGTCTTGGATTGGCTGACGCCATTGCCCCCGATCTCCGAGCAGACTGAGATAGTGGATTATCTTCAGCTCGCAGTAGAGCGGTTTCAGTCAATGATGCGGGAAGTCTCTTCTTCTTTGTCTCTGCTATCGGAACGCCGCGCCGCGCTAATCACCGCCACCGTCACTGGCCAAATCGACGTGGAAGGCACGAATATGAATGAGAGAGGGCACCATGGCACGCGCTGATCTGCTTATAGAAATAGTGAGGGCGGGTGCCGAAGGCGATCAGGAGCTCTTCCGCAAGGCCCTGGAAGCCCTAATCACGGAGGAGCGCTCGAAGCAGCACAACATCCTTGCCGACCGCCTTGCGGAGCACCTTGACCTCAACGGAAAGCCGGTTCGTCCCGCGCGCGCGACTGTTGCCGTTCCGAACGGCGAGACGAGGCTCTATCACGAGGTTCGGCCCCGGCGGGGGTTTGTCGACTTGTTGCTGCCAGCGCTCGTTCAACAGGCGTGCTTAGAGCTTGTGGAGGAGCACAATCGTGTGGACCTACTGCGAGCACACAACCTCGAACCGCGCAACCGCGTCCTCCTCGTGGGCCCTCCGGGCAACGGAAAGACGTCGCTTGCGGAGGCACTCGCGCAGGAGCTCGGTAGTCCGATGCTCGTGGTGCGTTACGAGAGCATCATTGGCAGCTACCTCGGCGAGACCGCAGTGCGGCTTGCGAAGCTCTTTGCTCAGGCGAGGACGCAGCGCTGTGTGCTCTTCTTCGATGAGTTCGACGTCATTGGCAAGGAGCGCGGAGATGTGCACGAGACCGGTGAGATCAAGCGCGTTGTCAGCTCGCTCCTACTCCAGATCGATCAACTCCCGTCGCATGTCGTTGTTGTTACAGCGACGAACCATAGCGAGCTCCTAGATCGCGCTGTGTGGCGCCGTTTTCAGCTCCGTCTCGACTTGCCTGCGCCGGGCAGGGGGCAGCGTGCGGCGTGGCTACAGATGTTCGAGAACCGAAGCGGACTTCCGCTCGGCTATTCGCATGATCATCTCGCCAGAAGACTCGATGGGCTGAGTTTCGCTGAGCTCGAGCAGTTTGCGCAGGACGTGCAACGCCGTTACGTACTGACAATGCCCGGTGCGGATGTACGAGGCATCGTCGCTGACCGACTGAAGCAGTGGGTGAACCGCGCTGTTGAAATGCCTGCGTCAACGGAGGAAGACGATGGCTGAGCGGCCACTTCTCATCTTGCCTGAGCCGACCACTGCCGCACGCGCGAAGAAGGGCAGTGGGGGTGGGGACCCAGCCCCTCTGGCACAGGCCCGACAGCAGCAGCGTCTGGGGCCGCGCCTTGATGAGCTCGAAGCGGCCTTCGAGGCGAAGCGGCTGACCATGCAGACGACTGCCGCGGGGCTCGTGCCCGAGGACGTTCTCGTGCTCGAGACCGCGGGAACATTGGATGACTTCTTGAACGCTGCCTCGAGGATCGAGGGGCTGGAGTTCCTTGCTGAGTACGACGTGGACGACATCCCACCCGACGACGACTTCTTCGTTGAGAAGAAGGGGGCGCACGAACAGTACCGCGGACGCGTTTACTTGATGTTCGCCAACCAGCATGCGTTCCGCCAGCTTCTCAACCTCTGGAGCACTTGGCAGCGCGGCGAAGACTTCCAGCGAGGTCTCACGAAGTGGCGCGATGTGTTCGCCCTGCTGCGCGACATCCGTCCCTGGTCCGTGCGCGACCGACTTGAAGAGACTGGTGTGCTCGAGGATTGGCGCGACCGTCTGGAGTGGGAGCGCGAGAAGCTCCCTTGCGAGATCGAGCTGTGGTTTCGTTCTGATGGGCAGCAACGTGCCGCTGCCGTTTCCCACGTACGCGCGAGGGTTCAGGAACTCGGGGGTGAGGTGGCATCGGAGGCCGTGATTGCCGATATCCACTATCACACGCTCGCGGTTCGCCTTCCGATCACAGCTGTCCAAGACCTGCTTGATGCAGATCGTCGAGGTGAAGTTGCGCTCGTGCAGGCAGAGCAGATCCAGTTCTTTCGGGCGTCTGGCCAGATGGCCGGGCGTATCACGGTCGACCAGGTGTCACAGCTCGCACATCTTCCCGACGGGCCGCCTCCTAATCCCCAGACACAGCCGGTCGTTGCCCTACTGGACGGATTGCCGCTGCAGTCTCATCGGGCCCTCGCAGGCCGGCTCTCGGTCGACGACCCCGATGACTTCGGCGCCGACTACGAGGCGCGGTTCCGTCTTCACGGCACCGCCATGGCGTCGCTCATTATATGGGGCGATCTGCACTCGCCCGGTGAGCCGATCCCGCAACCGCTATACGTCCGTCCAATCATGCAGCCGTTCTCGCAACCAGGGCGGGACGACCTTCCGCCAGAGGAGCGCGTGCGGGAGGGGCTGCTGATCGTCGACCTCATTCATCGAGCCGTGCGCCGGATGTTCGAGGGCGATGGCGGCGAGCCTGCGACGGCGCCGGACGTGGCGGTGATCAACCTGTCCATCGGGATCGCAGACCGCCCCTTCGACGGGACAATGAGCCCGCTGGCCCGGTTGCTGGACTGGCTGTCGTGGAAGTACAGCGTGCTCTTTCTGGTGAGTGCTGGGAATCACGGCAGGCCCATCGCGTTGGGACGCCCGTGGTCGGAGCTCGCCGCCGTGCCCACCGATGAGCTGCATGATCTCGTCGTGAAGGCCGTCGCAGCGGACACGCGCCACCGACGCCTGCTATCCCCCGCCGAGGGGATGAACGCGCTCACGGTTGGCGCGGTTCATGAGGACGGCGACTCGACCACGCTCCGGCCGAACTGGATTGACCCGGCCAAGCTAGGGTTCCCAAGTCCCGTCAACGCGCAGGGCCAAGGCTATAAGCGCTCGGTCAAGCCGGACGTCCTTGCGCCCGGAGGACGAGCCGCGCTCGTGAAGCCACTGCTGAACACAAGCACGGAGTTGACGCTGCCCGGCGTCGCCTACGGTCCGGGCCAGCTCGTCGCCACGCCAGGCCCGACAGCGGGCGACGTGAGCGCGACGGTGCCCAATCGCGGGACGAGCAATGCGACGGCGCTCATGTCACGGGGAGCGGCGCTCCTCGTGCCGGTGTTGGCTGAGCTCCGGGAGACGGATGGCGGACAGGCTCTCGACCAGGTTGCCTACGCCGTGTGGCTGAAGGCGCTCCTCGTGCATGGAGCCCGCTGGGGCGAAGCCGGCGACGCCTATCAGGCGCTCTTCAGGACCCCGGCCAACGGCAACAAGCTCGCCGAGTACCTCACGCGCCTGTTGGGCTTCGGGCGTGTTGACCTCGATGCGGTGCGCGAGTGCACCAAGGCGCGGGTCACAGCACTCGCCGGCGGAACACTCGCCGCAGAGGCCGGAGCAGAGCATCGGTTCCCTCTCCCACCGTCACTCAGCGGCAAGCGTGGATGGCGTCGACTCGTTGTCACCCTCGCGTGGATGACGCCCATCCACCCGCTCAACCACCGGTGGCGGCGCGCACACCTCTGGTTCGCGTCTCCCCAGTCGAAGCTGTCGGTCGGGAGCAACAAACACCTCGAGCGACGGGGTGCGGATTGGCAGGCCGTCCAGCGAGGCACCGTCCAGCACGAGGTCTTCGAGGGCGAGAAGGCCGCCGCATTCGTGGACGGAGACGAAGTGGTCGTCCACGTGAGCTGCCGCGAGGACGCCAAGGTGCTCTCGGGTGCAGTACCTTACGCCTTGGCAGTGACTCTCGAAGTCGACACAGCGATCGGTATTGACATCTACACGGAAGTGCGAGAGCGAGTTCTCAGCAAGGTTCGCGTTGCGGCAGGAAGCGGCGGATGAAGCAACTCTCCAACGGCTCCTTTGAAACCGCCATCAAGGCGGTATTGCTCGGCGACGGATACACGCGGATCGAGGCACGGGGCTTCGACTGCGAGCGGGCAATCTTCCCGGACGAGGCCTTGGCATTCATCCGCACGATGCAGCCCGAGGCGTGGAAGAAACTGGAATCGCTGCACGGCAAGCAAACCTGCGCGCGAGTTCTGGAATCGCTGTGCAAGTGGCTGGTTGTTCATGGCACGCTGACCACGCCACGTCACGGCTTCAAGGGTTTCGGCAAGACGACGCGGTTTGCTGGTGCTCGCAAGGAACGCCGCGCCGCGCTGATCACCGCCGCCGTCACCGGCCAGATCCCGCTGGAGGAAGTGACCGGATGACCCGCACCTGCTGGATCATCGCTGGCCCCAACGGCGCGGGCAAGACCACCTTTGCGCTGGAGTACCTGCCCACGGTGGTGGGCTGCTTCCACTTCATCAACGCCGACCTGATCGCCGCCGGGCTTGCGCCGCTCGCCCCGGAGCGGGAGTTGCTGGCCGCCAGCCGCATCTTCCGGCGGGAGCTGGAAACCCGGATCGTGGCCGGTGAAAGCTTCGCGCTCGAAACCACCCTGGCTGGACGCACCTATCTGCGCATGGTCGACCGGCTGCGCCGCGACGGCTGGCGGGTGGACCTGATCTATCTGGCGCTGCCCAGCGCCGAGATGTCAAAGCTGCGCGTCGCCGAGCGGGTGGCCCACGGTGGGCACGCCATCCCGGAGGCGGATATCGAGCGGCGCTTCCCGCGCAGCCTGCGCCACCTGCTGGACGACTTCAGTCAGCGCGTCGACCGCTGCGTCTGCTTGATGAACGATGGTGAAAATCCGGAGCTCGTCTTCGAACAGTGCGGAGACCAGCGCGACATCCTGCGCGCTGACCACTATCAGTTATTGCTTGAGAAGGCCGAACGATGAACGCCAAGCGAATCACGACCCCGTCCCCGGAGGGTCAGAAGCAACTGGACGCACTCCGGAAGTCCGTCGCGAATGTTCTGGAGAAGAAGCGGCGTCTGGGTCAGTACGCCGTCACCTGGGAGAACGGCAAGCCGGTGGTGCGGGGTGAAGATGCGCCCGTCGCGCCGGCAGGGGCGCGCTGACTGCGGTGCTGCCTTGACCCTTCTGGACCCCCACAGCCCACGGAACCCAGCATGAAGCGCACCAGCGAAGCCGCTTTTGAAACCGCCATCGAGTCGGTCCTGCTTGGCGAGGGCTATACGCCGCTCGACGGCACGGGCTTTGACCGCGAGCGGGCGATCTTCCCCGATGAAGCGCTGGCCTTCATCCGTGCCACCCAAGCCAAGGTATGGGAAAAGCTGGACGCACTGCACGGCGAGCAGACCGGCATGCGGGTGCTGGAATCGCTGTGCAAGTGGCTGGACACCCACGGCACGCTGGCCACGCTGCGTCACGGTTTCAAGTGTTTCGGCAAGACCTTGCGGATTGCCTTCTTTCGCCCGGCGCACGGCCTGAACCCGGAACTGGAGGCGCGCTATCAGGCCAATCGGCTGGGGCTCACCCGACAACTGCACTTCAGCCCGAAGTCGGAGAAGTCGCTGGATGTGGTGCTGTCCGTCAACGGCATCCCGGTGGTGACACTGGAACTCAAAAACCCCTTGAGCGGACAGACGGCGGCGAATGCCATCCACCAGTACCGCAACGACCGCGACCCGCGTGAACCGATCTTCGTGTTCACCAAGCGCGCGCTGGTGCATTTCGCGGTCGATACCGAAGAAGCGCACATGGCCACGCGCCTGGCCGCTTCATCCACTCACTTCCTGCCCTTCAACCGGGGCATGGAGGGCGGAGCCGGCAACCCGCCCGACTTTGATGCGCGCAACTACAAGACGGCGTACGTGTGGGAAGAGGTCCTGCAACGCGACAGCCTGCTCGACCTGCTCGCCCGCTTTCTGCATCTCGATGTGCAAGAGAAGACGACCGACGACGGCAGGAAGATTCGCAAGGAAAGCCTGATCTTCCCGCGCTATCACCAGTTGCAGGCGGTGCGCCAGGTGGTGACAGCCGCTGCCAGCGAAGGTGTGGGACATAACTATCTGGTCGAGCATTCGGCCGGCAGCGGCAAGAGCAATACGATTGCCTGGCTGGCGCACCGCCTGTCCAGCCTGCACAACGAACGCGACGAGCGGCTGTTCGACAGCGTGGTGGTCATCACCGACCGGGTGGTGCTGGACCGTCAGTTGCAGAACACCATTTACCAGTTCGACCACCGCCAGGGCGTGGTGCAGAAGATCGACGAGGATTCGCGCCAGCTCGCCGAGGCGCTGGAAACCGGCGTGCCGATCATCATCACCACGTTGCAGAAGTTTCCGTTCGTGTCCGGGCAGCTGGCCAGGCTGAGCGAGGAGCGCGGCGAAGGCAGCAAGAGCCATCTGCCCACGCGCAAGTACGCGGTGATCATCGACGAGGCGCACAGCTCGCAATCGGGCGAGACGGCGACGGAACTCAAGGGCGTACTCGGCGGCGCGGATCTGCGCCGCAAGGCGCAGGAGATGGCAAAAGAGGAAGGCGAAGTTGAGCTGGAGCGCCTGTTCCTCGCCATGGCCAAGCGGGGCCATCAGCCGAACATGAGCTTTTTCGCCTTCACCGCCACGCCCAAACACAAGACGCTGGCGATCTTCGGCCGCAATGGCCAACCCTTCCACCGCTACACCATGCGCCAGGCGATTGAGGAAGGCTTCATCGAGGACGTGCTGAAGAATTACGTCACCTACAAGACCTACTACAAGCTGATCAAGAAGGCCGAGGACGACCCCAACGTCGAGCGCAAGAAGGCCGCCAAGGCGCTGGCCCGCTTCATGCGCCTGCATCCACATAATATTGGGCAGAAGGCCGAAGTGATGGTCGAGCACTTCCAGCACTTCACCCGGCACAAGATCGGCGGGCATGCCAAGGCGATGGTGGTGACCGGTTCGCGGCTGGAGGCGGTTCGTTACAAACAGGAGTTCGACCGTTACATCCAGGAAAAGGGCTACCCGATCAAGAGCCTGGTGGCGTTCTCCGGTACGGTGGAAGACGACAAGATCCCGGAGAAGTCGTACACGGAGGTCGAGATGAATCGCGGCCTCAAGGAGAAGGAACTGCCCGACGCCTTCGCCAAGCCTGACTTCCGCGTGCTGCTGGTGGCCGAGAAGTACCAGACCGGCTTCGATCAGCCGCTGCTGCACACGATGTATGTGGACAAGCGCCTGGCGGGTATTCAGGCCGTGCAGACGCTGTCGCGCCTGAACCGTACCCATCCGCTCAAGGACGACACTTTCGTGCTCGATTTCGTCAATGAGCCCGGCGAGATCCAGGAGGCTTTCCGTCAATACTACGAAGGCTCCGTGATGGGAGAGCAGGTCGATCCCGACAAGCTTTACGAGGTCAAGGCCGAACTCGATGCCTCGGGGATCTACCTCCAGACGGAAGTGGCCGAACTGGCACAGGTGTTCTTCGCCCCGAAGCGCCGCCAGAGCCCCAGCGACCACAAGACGATGAACGCGATTCTCGATCAGGCGGTTGCGCGCTTCGTGCAGTGGCAGAACGCGGAAGAAGAGGAAGCCGAGCTGTGGCGTGGCAAACTGCAGGCCTTCCGCAATCTTTACGGCTTTCTGAGCCAGGTGATCCCCTACCAGGACAGCGATCTGGAAAAGCTGTTCACGTACCTGCGGCACCTCGCGTTGAAGCTGCCCAAGCGCAAGAGCGGGCCGGGTTACCAGTTCGACGAGGAGGTCGAACTCGACTATTATCGCTTGCAGAAGATCAGTGAAGGCTCGATCAGCCTCAACGAGGGCTATGCCAAACCGCTGGACGGCCCGCGCGAGGTGGGGTCGGGCATGGTACGCGAAGAGCTCGTTTCGCTGTCTCGCCTGATCGATATCATCAACCAGCGCTTCGGCGGCGAGTTGAACGAGGCGGACCAGCTGTTTTTCGATCAGATCGCTGAAGCGGCGAGCCTGAACGAATCACTGCAGAAGGCGGCAGAGGTCAACTCCCTCGACAAGTTCCAGCTGGTGTTCCGGCAGGTGCTCGAGTCCCTGTTCATTGAGCGGATGGAACTGAACGAGGACCTGTTCTCCGATTACATGGGCAAGCCGGAGATGCAAGAGCTCATCTCAAAATGGCTGGGTAGCCAAGTCTATGACCGACTGGCTGAGGCAAGGAAGGCGGGCAGATAACTACCCTGAAGTTTAGACGCACACGGGAAGTCCGATAAATTGCATCCGAAGCCACTGGCTGAAAAGCACTGCGGTAATCATGGCGCCCTTTCGCCAAGGCGCGATGGCCATCAACGGAAAGGACTCCCACAACTGCAGGGCGAGCAACCGCGGGTCGGCGGGTCCCTGAGTAAAGTTGCCGCAATCTGACTATGGCGCTCGGAGCCAACCAGTAGCGACGTTATGTCCTGTCGTGATAGCTTTGCGCTTCCAAGTCCAACAAGGAGATTCCACAATGAATGAACAACCCATCAGCAAGCGGCTCAAGTGTGCCTCGATCGGGCTGACCGTGCTTTCCCTTATCCTGCTCGGTGCATGCGGCAAGCAAGTGGAGCCCCAGGTCGACCGTGTTGCTGCGGAAACCAAAGCAAAGCTTGAGGCAGAAGCGAAGGCGCTCGAAGCGGCGGCGAAGGAAGCCGAAGCACGGGTGGTTGCCATCGAGAGCTACGTCTACGCCTATCCGCTGGTCACGATGGAAATGACGCGCCGCATCATGACCAACGTGGAGGCGCCGCAAGGCTCTCGGGCTCCGATGGGGCACTTCGTCCGGATGCGCAGCTATCCCGACGCGTCGTACCGCGATGTCACGGCGCCGAACGCCGACACGCTCTACACGACCACCTGGATCGACGTGTCCAAGGAACCCTGGATCCTGAGCCTCCCGGACATGAAGGACCGCTACTTCCTTTTCCCGATGCTCGACGGCTGGACCAACGTGTTTCAGGTGCCGGGCAAGCGGACGACGGGCACGAAGGCGCAGACCTACGCCATCACCGGACCGGGCTGGTCGGGCGAATTGCCCGCTGGCGTGACCGAGTACAAGGCACCGACGGGTCTGGTCTGGATTCTCGGGCGCATCTACAGCACCGGTACCCCCGAGGACTACAAGGCGGTTCACGCATTGCAGGACAAGATCTCGGTCGTGCCCTTGTCTGCCTACGGGAAGCCCTACTCGCCGCCCCCCGGCACGGTCGATCCGGCCATCGACATGAAGGCCGCCGTGCGCGAGCAGGTCAATGCGCTCGATGCCACCGCGTACTTCAAGCTCTTCGCGGAACTGCTCAAGACCAATCCGGCGGCCGCTGACGATGCCCCGATGCTGGCCAAGCTGGCCAAGATCGGTATCGTTCCGGGGCAGGATTTCGACGTCGCCAAGCTGGATCCCGCCGTGGCCAAGGGCCTTGCCGGGGCGCCCAAGCCGGCTCAGGACCTGATCATGGACTGGATGAAGGCCGGCATCGTGGCGGGCGACATGAAGCTCGAAAACGGCTGGCTGTTCACGACGAAGACGGGCCTGTACGGCACGAATTACCTGCAGCGTGCGCTCGTCACCGCGATCGGCCTCGGCGCCAACCGGCCGGAAGATGCCGTGTATCCGACTTCCACGGGACCGGACATTGCCGCCAAGTACGACGGCGAGAAAAAGTATGTCCTGCGCTTCGAAAAGGGCCAACTGCCGCCCGTGAACGGCTTCTGGTCACTGACGATGTACGACGCGGACTACTTCTTTGTCGACAACAAGCTGAATCGCTACACCCTGGGCCAGCGCAGCAAGTTCAAGGCGAACGCGGACGGATCGGTCGATCTTTACATCCAGAACGAATCGCCGGGCAAGAGCAAGGAATCGAACTGGCTGCCGGCACCCAAGGGTGAGTTTGTCCTGATGATGCGTCTGTACTGGCCGAAGGAACAGGCGCCGTCGATCCTCGATGGCAGCTGGAAGGTTCCCGAGGTCAAGGAAGCGTCCTAGCCGGGTGCCCGGGCAGGTCGGCTACCGCGCCCGCTGCTGAAGGAAAGTCTGAAGACAAAAAGCCCGCCGTCAGGCGGGCTTTTTCTTGCCGCTTGGGCGCATTTTTCTGATGCGAGAAGGTGGCACAGGACGATGGCGGCCAGTTGATGCTTTCGTTCATCGAGGCCAACCGAAAAAGGGGCAAGGAGATCGCCGGCTACGAATACGCTGTTTTCGTCACCAACACCCGCTACGGGATTCTCACCCTCGGCCAACTCTACCGGGATCGGGCGGATGCCGAGAACGCCTTCGATGAACTCAAGAACCCGTGGGGTTGGGGCGGCTACACCACGCACGACCTGCATCGCTGTCAGTTGGCGGCTCGTGCCGTGGCACTGATCGACAACTGGTGGTCTCTAGGTTCATTGCTTGCGGCGCGACTTTTGGTGACCTATGGCCATCCGCCGGTGAAATTGACAACCTGCCCGGTGGCAAATGGGGAACGCCCAGATGCCAGGAATGCGATCAACTCCCCGATTTCCTGCGGCTCACCGAGACGCCCCATGGGAACTTTGCTCGCGATTTCCCGGCGTCCCGCAGGGTCGTCGATGAATCGCGCACGTGGGTTTCAAAATTCCGGGCGACGTCCGGGTCGACAAAGCCGGTATCGTGACAAACCAGCCGGCGTTGCTCTCGGAGTAGTACTGGAACCGCTCCGGGACCAACATACTGGCATGCATGGGTCAGCAGCAAGGCATCCATGATCAAGCTCCTCCGTTCACTGATAGATGATCGTCAACAATCACAAAGGAACCCTCCGGATCGATCAATGGCCGATCCGGGTTGTAGAGCAATTCCACACGATCGGTTTCCAGCATGCTGGCAAAGACGGCGTTGTTGACGTGGCCTTGGCGGTCGGTATCGACGTAGCGCAGTTTCTCGTAGGTCCGTAGCGGGAAATCATCGATAGTCGTCTGTTCGAGGGCCGTCGTTTCAGCCTTTTCCATGATCGGGCACCTCCACGTTGCTTGTCGATTCATTGTCCGGTGTGGCCATACGCTGGATCGCCTGCCGGCAAACGGTGAGGATTTGTTCGGAAAAAACCGGGTCGTCCACCGCGCGGGCCAGCGAAATGCCGCCGACACACAAGGCCATGAAAGCTATCGCATCGTCCAGGCGTGCCGGATCGATCGGGCGGCCTTCGTCAGGAGAGTTGCAGATGGCGCGCAACGACTTGCGCAACTCTTCCTCGTAGACCTTTTTGAAACCAGGATTGCTTCTCGCCGCATCCGACGCCAGCGCGGCTAGCGCACAACTGTCGGCCAGATCGTCGCGATGCGCCATCGCCAAATAGCGTTTGCCCAGCCGCAGCAGCCGACCCGGCCAGGACTCTTTACGGGCCTGCCCCATCCAGCGCGGACGGTTGTCCAGCAAGGCAAACCGAAAGGCGGCCGCCGCCAGCTCGTCCTTGTTGTTGAAATGCGCGTAAAACGCGCCGTGCGTCAGCCCCGCATCCTGCATCACCGGGGCGATGGCGGCACCGGAAAGTCCTTCAGCCCGCAGGCGGGATGCCCCCGCCGTCAAAATGCGCCGCAGTGAAGCTTCTTTGAGATCAGATCGACTGGTCATGGGTTCTCGTATGATGTTGATCATGCGAAAGCATCTTATATGATGCGTATCAGGTCAACCTGATTTCAGGAAAAAGAATGAAAGCCCATGAATGACCGGTACTGAGTGCAGGTCTTCTTGCCGCAATTCACGATGAGCAGCTTGAGGGAGTGGACTTGCTCGTTGAGCCTTACGATACTTTGCCGATGACCCGGCTGTCCGTCCCCGGAAACTTCGTCAGCTGCCCGGTCTTGAACCCGACGGTGGTGCAGTCGCTGAACGGCATCGCCTGGTGGGCCGTGGTTCGTGACGATCGCCGGCGTCGAACTCGACCTCAGACAGGCCTGGGCGCATCGTCGCGAGAGCAGCATCACCGCCGGCCTGGCGCTCGGCACGCCGCTCGCCTTTGGCTGCCTGACCGCCGGTCTGATGCTGCTGCACGATGGCTGGATCGGGCCGCGGGCGATGGCCTGGCAGTTCGTCCTCGGCATCGGCATGGCGTGCGCGGTGACGGCGCTGCCGATCCTGATCCTGCTGATGGAAAAACTCGCCATCCTGCGCCAGCCAATCGGCCAGCGCATCCTGCGCTACGCCAGTCTCGACGACATCGCCATCTGGGGAGTGCTGGCGCTGATCCTGATGGACTGGGTCCGGGTGGGCAGACAACTCGGCTTCTTCGTCGCCTTCGCGCTGCTCGGCTACGCCTTCCGGGCGCTGATGCGGCGGCTGGCGGAACGCGACCGCTGGTATGTGGCGCTGATCTGGCTGACCGTCTGCGCCTTCGGCGCCGACTGGTCGGGACTGCACTTCATGGTCGGCGCCTTCCTCGCCGGAGCGATCATGGACACCGAGTGGTTCGATCAGGAGCGCATGGACCGGTTGCGCCAGCATGTGCTGCTGGTCGTCATGCCGGTCTTCTTCCTGAGCACCGGCCTGCGCACCAACTGGACGCTCGGCGGTGAGGCCGTATTCGTCGCCGCCGGCATCCTGCTCGTCGCGTCGGTCGGCGGCAAGCTGCTCGGCGCGCACCTCGCTGGGCGTCTACTCAACTGGGCGCGGGGCGAGGCGAACATCATCGGCTGGCTGCTGCAGACCAAGGCGCTGATCATGATCATCTTTGCCAACATCCTGCTCGACAAGCAGGTCATCAGCAGCGAAGCCTTCACCGCCCTGCTGCTGATGGCCGTCGCCAGCACCATGCTCACCGTGTCGGTCGTGGCGCCGGAGCTGCAGCGGCTGCGGGAGATCGTTTTGCGGAGTAACTGAGCGACTGAGCGCTGGAGGTTCGGTGGTGCGTGCCCAAGTCCAACCCGAACCACAGGAACTGCTGGCACGCCCGCAGATGTGCTCCCCTTCGGTCAGAACTTCCTTGCCCGGCGAACGTCAGATCTTCGGCCAAAGGTGACACTCGCTCTTCAACCGATCACGTCTGCTGTGCATGCACGACCGGACACTCAACCATTTACGAAACTCGAACGTCCGCTTTGGCCAAAGCGAATGGCAGGAATCGACCCCTTGCGGACGTAGCCACCTTGGGAAAGCAGACGTTCAATGTGCGTAACAAGATGCGCGAACCTACTTGCCAAAGTTATGCCGGGTTGCTGGGTTGCTGGGTTGCTGGGTTGGACACCGAAGCTCCAGGTCTCGCGAGCATGTTTACAGGGCTACTGGCCGTTGGATCCAGGCGACTCTCGATTGATTGCACTCAGCGACTGGACTTGGTCTATTGTGTTACAAGAAGTCTCAACCTTGCGCTAGCAAAATTGGTCAAACGCACGTGCCACTTTTGCCACCATGACGACATGAATCGATCCAGTTGATGATGCCGACCCTATGAATAGTGCGTGCGAGTACCCCAAGACAACAATTTAATGACGCATTAGGAGAACTCAACTACAGGGGTACCTGCCTTACTTGCGCAGAAAATCGAGGATCGCTTCCTTGGTCTTTTCTTTGTCACATATCGCCTGCAGTTCCTCTCGATTGAGTACCCGCCTTCCCTTCAATTCCACTTCCGCGAATTCGTCTACAGGAATCAGATAGTTCGCGCTGTGCAGCTTGTGGGATGCCACTGGCTTCCAATCACCCTCGCCTTTGGCCTGCTTGATACTCGGCGGAAGGACGTACTTGGTATCGAGCTTCGTCAAACGCACTCCAAGTGTAAGCCACACGCGTGTTACGCCTCGGGTGACATCCACAGTGATTGGCACTGCCACACGGGTGTCGGCGGCCAGATCAGGGTCGTCGGTGGCTTTGTCCAGCCAGGCCACCGCGATCCGATAGCAACGGTCCTGATCGACGGCTTCATCGGAAGAAAAACGGGTCTTCATACCGATGTCTTCTGCCGAGATCATGTATAGACCGTAGAACAAGTCACGCATCCATAGCAGCTCGGCATGCAGGCTCGTCGTTCGCTCGCCATCCTTTTTGAGCCCGTGCAAGTGGTCCAGGGCGTCTTTGCCGATTGCCGATTCGAGAAAGTTCGCCAGAAATGCATAGGCCCTTGCCGTGCGTAGGTAATACGTAGGAGCCGGTTCCACACGAAGCCGCGGCGCGACGTTTATCTCAAGCGGCGGTGGTGGTGCTGCTAATGCTCTGACATGCGCCTCCATCATTCTGGCATGCGTCTCGCGCCGCTTCGTCACAAGAGCCTTGAACGCTCCCAGCATTCGCTCCTTGAACTTCTTCGTCAGCAGTAGCTTATCTCTCTCGGCACCTTTCTCGGGCAAAAGCAACGTTTCGAGCGCATAGACCTGATATTCGTACCAACCGCTGTCGGCCTTCGGCTTCAGATCCACCTCACCCGAACGGAGTCGCTTGACGAGTTCTTTCATGAGGTTCACGTCCGGTGGCACGCCCAGCGGAAAGAGCTTCTCGAACAGAAGGCCTTCCTTTGATGTGCTCGGAGGAAAGATCGCAACCGTGGTATGTGCCACCTGTTTCCGCTTGGCCAATCGCTTAACCGCGTCAAGGTTGAGTGACCTGATGTTCTGGATGTCCGCAAGCGAGAGACAGTTGGCAGGATTGCTCAGTTTGGCGTAGAAGGCCAGCATGCGCCGGTAGTCAGCAAGCAGGGTTTGATCTTGAGAAAGAATTCGAGCCAGCGCCTGTGGAATCGCCAATTCCTCGAGATTCGGTTCGCCGAACTGTTGCTGAAAAAAGCGCATAAACTGAAACAATTTCCCCAACTCCTTGTTCCAGATGTAGATACCAATGGGCTTCGATGCAATCTCGTCCACTTGAAAGGCGCTAAGCAGTCTTGCCTTTTCGGCCGCATTATTGACATCCATCTTCACTCCCGCCAATTCCAGTCCGGCAGCAAGGTAGGGAGCAGCAATGTTGGCCTTACCGGCCTTGTCGGCTATGCGCTTGATCAGTTGTACATGGCCTTCCAGCTTGGCTTTCACCCCGTGGAAGTAAGCCAAGTCAATGGCTGCATAGAGGCCATCATCGAACTGTTTTGCTTTGCCGTCGAGCATGTTGACCGACGGGAGGATCACGCGGCCAAATGGTCGATTCCTTACGGCAGCCGTATATGAAGGATGCAGCGTCAGCAATTCTTGTTCCAAATCCGGATTGATGCTGGGCACGTCGAGCCGCAACACCGCGGCGCTGGCGTTTAGCAGCCAGGCGCCATCCGCTCCAAGCGGCCGGCGATCCACACGCGTTTGGTCGAAGGCCGGTTTCTTGCCGTCAAGCTTGTCGTCTACGAGTGCTTCATCTTCTCCTGGTTCTGGCGTCTTGTAGTCAGTCCGCTCAATTCCATAAGTCTTCTCAGGTCCAGTTCCAGAATCAAAACTTGGTTCTGGCGTCTTGTAGTCAGTCCGCTCGATTGCATAAGTCTTCTCAGGTCCAGTTCCAGAATCAAAAAACACGTTAACTCCGGCAAAGACCAAGACCACCAGGACAATTAACACTTTCAAAGAAGTTCGCATGACATTCGACCGAAGTTACGCTCACAAAAGATTGACCCCAAGCGATCACTTACCAAGATGATGCAATCATCAGGATCTAGGAGGTGTGTGACGAAACATGATACCTGAATGCGCTGTAGCGATGATTTCCAAGCGGCAGGGTACAGGGGTACCTGCCTTACTTGCGCAGAAAATCGAGGATCGCTTCCTTGGTCTTTTCTTTGTCGCATATCGCCTGCAGTTCCTCTCGATTGAGTACCCGCCTACCCTTCAATTCCACTTCCGCGAATTCGTCTACAGGAATCAGATAGTTCGCGCTGTGCAGCTTGTGGGATGCCACTGGCTCCCAATCATCCTCGCCTTTGGCCTGCTTGATACTCGGCGGACGGATGTACTCGGTATCGAGCTTCGTCAAACGCACTCCAAGTGTAAGCCACACGCGTGTCACGTCTCGGGTGACATAGATTGGCACTGCCACACGGGTGTCGGCGGCCAGATCAGGGTCGTCGGTGGCTTTGTCCAGCCAGGCCACCGCGATCCGATAGCAACGGTCCTGATCGACGGCTTCATCGGAAGAAAAACGGGTCTTCATACCGATGTCTTCTGCCGAGATCATGTATAGACCGTAGAACAAGTCACGCATCCAAAGCAGCTCGGCATGCAGGCTCGCCGTTCGCTCGCCATCCTTTTTGAGCCCGTGCAAGTGGTCCAGGGCGTCTTTGCCGATTGCCGATTCGAGAAAGTTCGCCAGAAATGCATAGGCCCTTGCCGTGCGTAGGTAATACGTAGGAGCCGGTTCCACACGAAGCCGCGGCGCGACATTTAGCGACGGTGGTGCTGCTGCTGGTACCGCCATCATTCCGAGATGCGTCTCGCGCCGCTTCGTCACAAGAGCCTTGAACGCTTCCAGCATTCGCTCCTTGTACTTCTTCGTCAGCAGTAGCTTATCTCTCTCGGCGCCCTTCTCGGGCAAAAGCAACGTTTCGAGCGAATAGACCTGATATTCGTACCAACCGCTGTCGGCCTTCGGCTTCAGATCCACCTCACCCGAACGGAGTCGCTTGACGAGTTCTTTCATGAGGTTCACGTCCGGTGGCACGCCCAGCGGAAAGAGCTTCTCGAACAGAAGGCCTTCCTTTGATGTGCTCGGAGGAAAGATCGCAACCGTGGTATGTGCCACCTGTTTCCGCTTGGCCAATCGCTTAACCGCGTCAAGGTTGAGTGACCTGATGTTCTGGATGTCCGCAAGCGAGAGACAGTTGGCAGGATTGCTCAGTTTGGCGTAGAAGGCCAGCATGCGCCGGTAGTCAGCAAGCAGGGTTTGATCTTGAGAAAGAATTCGAGCCAGCGCCTGTGGAATCGCCAATTCCTCGAGATTCGGTTCGCCGAACTGTTGCTGAAAAAAGCGCATAAACTGAAACAATTTCCCCAACTCCTTGTTCCAGATGTAGATACCAATGGGCTTCGATGCAATCTCGTCCACTTGAAAGGCGCTAAGCAGTCTTGCCTTTTCGGCCGCATTATTGACATCCATCTTCACTCCCGCCAATTCCAGTCCGGCAGCAAGGTAGGGAGCAGCAATGTTGGCCTTACCGGCCTTGTCGGCTATGCGCTTGATCAGTTGTACATGACCTTCCAGCTTGGCTTTCACCCCGTGGAAGTAAGCCAAGTCAATGGCTGCATAGAGGCCATCATCGAACTGTTTTGCTTTGCCGTCGAGCATGTTGACCGACGGGAGGATCACGCGGCCAAATGGTCGATTCCTTACGGCAGCCGTATATGAAGGATGCAGCGTCAGCAATTCTTGTTCCAAATCCGGATTGATGCTGGGCACGTCGAGCCGCAACACCGCGGCGCTGGCGTTTAGCAGCCAGGCGCCATCCGCTCCAAGCGGCCGGCGATCCACACGCGTTTGGTCGAAGGCCGGTTTCTTGCCGTCAAGCTTGTCGTCTACGAGTGCTTCATCTTCTCCTGGTTCTGGCGTCTTGTAGTCAGTCCGCTCAATTCCATAAGTCTTCTCAGGTCCAGTTCCAGAATCAAGAAACATTTTAACTCCGACAAAAACCAAGACCACCAGGACAATTAACACTCTTAAAGAAGTTCGCATGATGTTCGACCGAATTTACGCTCGCGAAAGATTGGCCCCGATCGATCACTTAGAGCGTGTTAAAAAACCTAACCTCTTGATTTATAATGATGGCTCAATCCAAGGTGCATTGCAGAATTTCACGTGACGAAAATTTGCAGCGCCGATCCAATGTCGGATTTGGGTCGCTATGGAGAGATTTACATAGTGACCCGGAGCGGACAATCGAGGTGTTGGAAAGCGGACGCGCAACAAATATGTAACTCGCGTAGGATATGCCGACGAAGGAGGCATATCAATCGAGTCACGCGAACGATGCGCTTCGTACCTCAACGCATCCTACGCAGGCTAACCAATCCTAATCCAGAAAAACCGAGCATCATAAGAGCAAGCGTGGCAGGTTCTGGAATATTTGATAGACCACACGATCCCGGCGTTCCGGTATTCAAGCAGGCCGCTTGGGGCGCGGTTAACGGTTTGTCATAGAGACGGATATAGTCCACTACACCGGCAGACGCTTCACCGCCACCCGTGACAACATCATCAATGAAGAAATTTACAATACCGCCGGTTCCCGAAAAAATCGCCAGATTGGTGGTGTCCGTGAAGGCAATTTGCTGAGTACCACCCAGATAACCAATAACCTGCTGAGTAGCACTGTTTCGGGTCAGGATCAAGTTAACGTCTTGGTTGGCTATGAATGCTCCGTTTGGCCCGTTTTCAAAATTGCCACCGGAAAATCTGACGAATTGCAATGCACTGGAATAATCATACAAACCCTCATCAGTGCCCAGGTTCTTGAAATCCACTATCTTTCGCCAACTGTCCAAAACGGCGAAATTAAACTTCATCTCGATAGAATAAGTTCCGGGATCGGAGAAGGCCCCGCTCAGGCTCAACCCTTGGTTCGTACCGAAACTATAGTTCGTAGGGTTCAAACTGCCGCCCACAGATACCAGCCCCGGCCCTCCCAATTGATCGGCCAGACTATTGTTTAATTCATAATCGTGGACGAGGTTTGCTTGGGCAGTCATAACCGCTAATGTGAGGACCGCGCCCGCTATAAGTTTGTACCGCTTTTTCATAGTATTAGCTCCTATGTGATGGCGCTTCGCGCCGAGAGTCTGACGTTTAGCCTAACTCGGCACTCTGCATCGCGCTGGAAGTCGCTTCCCAGCAGGCTTTCCCTCATACGCCTGCTGCTTCTACGTGGTAATAAATTTCCGCAAAAAGCAGCACTTCATATGTAGAGCGATAGCATACACCCAGGTCGCTTCAATGACTGCTTTGTGCAAACTTCTCCAGTGTCCGTTCCTGGCCGATAGTACTCGTTGATGTCTGCGCCCGTAAAGCGGTCATTGCTGAAATTGCCGGCGTTGCTCTCAACAATCAGGCTCCGATCAACCACGAAGGAGTCTGACATGGAAGCAGCACACACACGGGAGCCCTGGAACAAAGGCAAGCTGGTCGGGCAGAAGCCGCCCCTTAAGCCGAAAGACATCTGGGCCATCCGAATTTATCTTCAAAATCTGCATCAGATTAGAGACTTGGCCATGTTCAATCTTGCCATCGATAGCAAGTTGCGTGGCTGCGATCTCGTCAATCTGCGAGTTCGCGACATCACGCACGGCAACCAGATCATGGCGCGAGCGATGATCGTGCAGCGGAAAACGCAACGGCCTGTACAGTTTGAATTGACCGAACCTACGAGGACCGCTATCGCAGCGTGGATCGATAAGGGGAACCTGAAACCCGAGCAGTACTTGTTCCCCAGCCGGCAAGCTTCGTCACCTCATGTCTCAACGCGGCAGTACGCTCGCATTGTGCATCAGTGGGTCGCGGCCATCGGCCTCGATTCGACGGTCTATGGCACTCATACGATGCGGCGGACCAAAGCGACATTGATCTACAAGCGAACCAAGAATCTGCGGGCCGTTCAGCTTCTGCTCGGCCACACGAAGCTGGAGAGTACTGTCCGCTATCTTGGAATTGAAGTCGATGATGCCTTGGAGATCTCGGAGCAAACGGAAATTTAGCCGTTTCTTTCGATGCTGGTCGCACGGCCAAACTCTCTGTTGCACACCGTGCGACCGCTTTCTGGCATGATGATCAACGTGTACTGTCGGCCAGCAGCAGCCGCTCAGATTGCCTCTCCACTGCTGACGTTCGAACCCATTGACATCGCTCTCCTCAGTCCATAATCTGTAGTGCAAATAGCGGATGCGCTCGCGCAACTGGTCGAGCACCCTTGTAGCTTTTGGGGAGGAAGGGAAGCCGTGCTGTGTTTCACGATTCATTTAGTACTGGATACAAAAACAGTACATACGTCGAAAAGCCGCGCTACAAGGCCCTTTGGGGGCACCCTGTGGCGCGGAGTTATACAGCACGCACCGGAGTTGGGGCGCAAAGCTGTCTCCCCATAACAAAGTTAGACCCCATGGCGAACCGATTTGGGCTCCAGCGGCATATTCCAGAAAATATTGCGCTGGAAGTGCGCCGAAGGTCGAAGTTTGGATGTGTTATGTGTCGTTGTGCGATCTATCAGTACGAGCACATCGATCCAGAATACGCAGACGCGGAGGCCCACGAGCCGGACAAGATTTGCCTGTTATGCGGCGGATGCCACGACAGAGTCACCCGCGGGCGACTTTCCAAAGAAACGGTGAAAGCGCGTTACCTTGAAGTGCAGAGATCGAATGAGATTCACAGGCCCTTCGAGGACTTGGACCTTTCTGCGCAGAACATCTGTGTGGAAATGGGGACCGCGGTCTTCGAATATGCACGTCATCTGTTGCGAATCAACGGACATGACCTATTGTCAATCACCCCACCGAAGAACGGTTCCGCATTTCCCACTTTGAATGGCGTCTTTTGCGATCACACTGGGCGGGAAATATTTCGCATCACTGATAATATCTGGGAAGGCCCAAATGATGCATGGGACATACGCGTTATCGGGACCGAAGTTACAGTAAAGTCCGAAGGCAATCGCATTGCACTCGCCTTTAGAATCACCCCGCCTGACAAGATCGCAATAGGTCATCTGAACATGTACTTGGATAATTGCCATATTGTTTGCGGCGACCAGGGGATTTGGGTCGGGCAGGTATACGAGACTGGCTACACCTACATTGGGATAGGCAAGCTCAGGTGCCAGGGCGCTGAAATCGGCGTAGACGTTGACTCTCGAGGTGTCGGACCACCGGCTGTACGTGGCGTCAACATGACTGGTGGTGAGGGCGTGGTTCTCGATGGAACAGGGATACGTATAGCGGTGGGTGCTGTAGCAATGAATATCGGCGATCTAGAAGTATGGGTTCAGTAGCAGCACTAGCGTCTAATAACTCATTGGTGCGGCCGCCTGTCGGCGCCGCACAATTCAGACGTTGAACGTCCGCTATCCCAATCGGGCTACTTCCGCTTTGGGTCGCGTCCTGCCGTTCGACTTGGCCAAAGCGGCCATTCAAGTTCCGTAAGTGGGCAAATGTCCGGTCTTGCATTCACAGCGGACGTGATCGGCTAAAGAGCGAGTGTCGCCTTTGGCGGATAAGCGGTCAATCCCCGGGGTACCTCGCCCTTGTCTCTTGAACGACATTTCCCGGGCAGAGAGTGCACTCCGCGTGCGTCCGTGACCTCGAATTCCTTCTTCAGTAGAAACTCTAGCTGAGCCCACCGTTGATCGAGATCATCTGGCTGGAGATGTCGGCTGCGTGATCCAAAGCCACGAAACGGACGAGATCGGCGACTTCCTCACGCTTGCCGGCCCGCTGCATCCGCGCTAGCGTCCTGATCATTGCGGCGTCGCAACTCCCGTCGCCCATTCCGGTGGCAATGATTACCGGCGCCATGGTGTTGACCGTGATGCCGCGACTGGCGACTTCCGGGGCCAGCCACTTGCTCGCGGCATGCAGCGCGACCTTCGCCGCCGAGTCGTTGACCTGGCCGCGGTTGCCGGTGATGGCCGCGACCGACGAAATGTTGACGACCCGTCCTCAGCGTCTACGGATCATCAACAGGATCAGCGGCCGGGTGACGTTCAAGAATGCGATCACGGCAACGTCGATGACGCTGTCCCACTGCTCGCCGGACATGGCGGGACAGAGCGCGTCGGCATCGATGCCGGCATTGTTGACCAGGATCTGGATCGGGCCGGCGGCGACGATGTCCGACAGCGCCGTCGCGGTAGATTCGCGTTCGGCGACGTCGAAAATGACCGCTTCGACGCTGCCGCCGCAGGCGACGATCTCGCCGACGAAAGCCGCGGCCTTATCGCGGTCGCGGTTGGCGTGTACGATGACGTGTCGGTCGGTGGCCATCTGCGCGGAGCGCGCATCGCTGGCCGCATACTCGACGCGGGGCGAGGCAAGCATCATCGGCTGGCTGCTGCAGACCAAGGCGCTGATCATGATCATCGTCACCAACTGCGTCCGCTTTGGCCCGACGACCTTCCCGATGGCGAAAAGTTACGCCCTGCGCGTTTCCTGGGCATCTGCAAAAATGGGTGTAATTGGATGTAGTATTGTTGTCGGCCATGATCGCTTCGCATGCCGTCCAGATAACCCCGGAAATCCTGAGTCTCATCGCCGGAATCGATGAGTTCAAGGGTGCTTGGCGCGCGCTTGGCACGCTGGCGCCGGATCGGCTGGCTGCGCTGCGGCGGGTCGCCACCATCGAGAGCATCGGTTCATCGACCCGCATCGAGGGCAGCAGGCTGTCCGATCGCGAAGTCCAGCGCCTGCTATCCAATCTGCAGATCAAGTCTTTCGCCACCCGGGATGAACAAGAGGTAGCCGGCTACGCCGAGGTCATGGAAGTGGTGTTCTCGTCCTGGCAGGACATCGCGCTGACAGAGAACCACATCAAGCAGTTGCACCGCGATCTCCTGATCTACAGCGAGAAGGACGCATGGCATCGGGGCAACTACAAAACGACTACCAACAGCGTAGTGGCCTTTGATGAGGACGGGAAACCACTGGGCGTCGTCTTCGCAACGGCGACGCCATTCGACACGCCATCCCTGATGGCTGAACTGATCACCTGGTTCAACGCAGAGCGTCAGGCGGGACAGCTTCACCCCTTGCTGCTGATCGGTATCTGGATCGTGGTCTTCCTCGAGATCCATCCCTTCCAGGACGGCAACGGCCGGCTCAGCCGTGTTCTCACAACCCGGTTGCTCTTGCAGGCCGGCTATGCCTACGTGCCTTACAGCTCGTTGGAATGCGTGGTCGAGCAAAGCAAGGAGGCCTACTACCTGGCTTTGCGGCAAACGCAAGGCACGATCCGCACGCGTGCGCCGAATTGGCAACCATGGCTGATGTTCTTCCTGCGTGCGCTCGCCGAGCAGGTCCGCCGTCTCGATCGCAAGATCGAGCGTGAGAAGCTGGTATTGGCCTCGCTACCTGAGTTGTCGCTACGGATCGTCGAGTTCGCACGCGAGCATGGACGCATCACGATGGGTGATGCGATTCGACTGACCGGCGGCAATCGCAACACCCTCAAGCAGCATTTCCGGGCGCTGGTGGCACAAGGCCACCTGGGTCAGCACGGCGCCGGCAGGGGCGTCTGGTACGAGTTGCGGTAGGGGAGATTCACGCCCGGCATTCGCCACCAAGGCGATCTTTCGCAACTCGAGGTCCACGACGAGCAGCGTGAGCGATTCGATTTGCTCGCCGAGCGTGTCATTGCCCGTGACCCGGCTATCTGCTTCCTGAAGCTTCGTCCGCTACGCGGTGCGTACACCAGTTCGGGAACCACCATCTCCCAGGATTCGCATTGCGCGTTGATCCGGGACTTGTATGGATCCGCTACGTCCCGCGGTCGGCGCACGTGGATGGCGGCGACGCGGGCTTCGATGCAATGCATGTTGTTTTCCGGTTCGAAGTGCTGCGACAGGGCGCCGACGTCTACCCCTTGCGCATCGCACAATCGCCAAGCGCCGGCCGATGTCGGCCATAAAGCCGTGCGCGACATAGCGGGTTGCGCTACGATGATAGGGCGCGTCTGCGGCTTGGTCGTTGATCCGGAATGTTTTCCTATCTGAGCGGTGAAGGCCCGTTCACCTGCTTTACCTGCGAACGGTCATGGCCTATCCGCCCAACATGCCTGCTGCTGCCCGACGGCATATCGAAGCCGCAGATATCTTGTTCGCCAAATCTCGGGGAGACGTCGCCGGGTATCTTTATGGCATCGCGGCGGAGTGCGCACTCAAAGCCATGATGCTGGAAGCCGGGATGCGGCCTTCAGAAACGCGGCGGGATGATCCTTTTTTCGCCCACTTTCCGGAACTACGAAGCATGCTGCGAGATGCTCCACCCTGTGGACGCCGCGGGACGCCTCTGCTCCGCCTGATCAACGATGATCGTTGTAAGCGGCTTGGAGCTTATGCCCGAACGGACCGGGTTCTCGCGGGGCCAGACGACTTTGGTGCCGCGCGCGTCCTTGCCGACTCGACAGTCGTGCAGGTTCCGATAGGAGGCACCCGCATCCGTCTGGTTGACCGACGACTCGTGGGTGGGGATTGGCAGCGTCAACCCGCATCCGCGGCACCATTGCCAGCACGCTTTGCGTTTGCCAGCCTTAAGGGGGGCGTTGGACGTTCCACGGCCTTGGCGGTCGTGGCCGCCGATCTGGCGACACAGGGACTACGGGTACTGGCCATTGATCTGGATATCGAGGCCCCGGGTCTGGGGCCGATGCTTCTCAACGACGACAGCCTGCCCAAGTTTGGCGTGCTCGACGCTTTGGTCGAAAATGGCCTTGCCGGCCTCGATGAGCGCTTTCTAGCCGATCTGATCGGACCATCGATGCTCGCCAACCGGCGCGGGCGAATCGACGTCATCCCCGTGTTGGGGAGACGATCCCTTCGTCATCCGGCTGACGTGTTGGCCAAGATCGCGCGCGCCTATGCTGAGGATGTGGGAGACAATGGCTCCGTGGCGACTTTTCTGGATCAGGTTCGCTCTCTCGTGGATAGTTTCGCCAAGAGCAATCGCTACGATGCCATTCTGGTGGATGCGCGCGCCGGGTTGCACGAGACCACGGCTTCTTCCCTGATGGGGCTGGGTGCGGAAGTGTTTGTTTTTGGCCGGGACGAGCCACAGACATTCCAAGGATTCCGCGTACTTCTTGCTCATCTGGCACGTTTCGTCGACGCTGGCGGACCGCCGCCGGACCGCCGCCGGAGTGGCTGGCGAGGCTGACGCTCGTGCAGGGCCAAGCACCGAATTTGAGCTTGAAGTTATCTGCCGACAAGTACCGCGCGATTCGGCGGGCCATTGCCAATATCCCCGGTGATGTATCGAACGATGCGGTGGGAGCGAACGTCGCGAAGCTGGAAGACATTTACGCTCCTGAAACGCATTCCTCCGCATTGGACCCCGGCACGCCGATCATCCTGGGCGCACGCGGGAGTGGAAAGAGCTTCTGGTCGAGCGTGCTCGGGCGAGCGGATACCAAGGCGGCGGCGGCTAGGGCATATCCCAGGCTCGGGCTCGTGCAGGTCGAGGTGCAGTTCGGCTACACCGGTATCGGTGGTCCCGGCGGCGTTTCCGTTGACCAGATAGACAGGGCGGTGCCGCCGGATGCATCCAGCGAACAAGCGCGGAGCTTCTGGTGGGCAACCATTCTGAGCGCTGCGACCAGACAATCGGGTCAAGGGGACACGAAACCTAAGGACTTTCTCGACTCAGCCCGCGACTGGGAGCGGCGGGAAGACCTGCTCGATGGTCATGAGCAGCGCTTGCGCGGCGAAAACAAGACCCTGTTGATTGTTTATGATGCACTCGATACCGTAGCGCGAACCTGGAAAAGGCGACGCCTGTTGACCGAAGCGTTGCTGGAAGTGGTGTGGGCGATGCGGGCGTATCGGAGCCTTCGTGTCAAGCTGTTCCTTCGCCCAGACCAGATCGAGGACGATGCCCTTCGTTTCGTCGAGATCCCGAAGTTGCGCAACGGCGCCGTCAATCTGCAATGGTCAGGAAGCGACCTCTACGGCCTGCTGTTCGCTCGGCTGGCCTTGACCCCGGATGAGGAAGCGCGCAGTGCATTTGGACGACTCTTGGGCGAGAATGGCTTCACTCTTCCCGACAGCAACGCCGTTCTCACTCGCAGGTGGTCGTTGGGTGTGGTCCAGCACGATCAGAAGCTGATCATGGATGGCGTGGCTGGCCGCTTTATGGGGCAAGGCATGTACGCCTTCAAGAAGGGAAGCACTTACCAATGGCCGATCACCCACTTGGCGGACGCGTTTGACGAAGTGACGCCGCGCAGTTTTCTCGGCATGATGATTGCTGCGGCCAAATACGGCCCCGCGCCTGAAGACAAGGTGATCACGCCCGACGGCATACGTCACGGTCTGCGCGAAGCGTCCAAGACCCGTGTTGACCAGCTTCATCAGGAGTTTCCCTGGATCAAGGGCGTCCTCGCTCCGCTGGCGGGTCTGCTTCTCCCACAGTCCGAGGAAGGGGTCTTTGACGTTTGGCGCCGGGCGACGACGGTGGATCGGCTCAAACAAGACGCACAGACCCACGATTATATGCCTCCATTTCCTGACGAAGAGCAGGGCAAAGAGCGTGATCTTTGCGTCGCCATGGAGCGGATCGGCGTCATGTTCCGGCGCAAGGACGATCGCGTGGATATGCCCGACCTGTTTCGTGTTGCCGCCAGACTGTTGAAGAAGGGAGCAATCGCGCCACGCTGATGGGCGATGGACCCGCGCCATGCTCGCCGAACTGAAGGGAAGACGATGATCTCCTTGAACAGGTCGCCATCCGCTCCCCCGTTCTGCGTTGCCAGACTGGCGCCGACCTGCCGGTTGTTCAGCACCTCGACGATGTCATTCGAGATTGCGCAGCGAGTGCAGGATGCTCGGGATTTCCTTGCGCGAGAGCCGTGAGCGCGCCCGCGGACCGAGCGGGACGCTGCGCATCGACGCTCTCGCCGCCGCCCTACGACCCGTGGCCGGGCGTTCGTGAAACCGGCGAGCGGACGACCTCCAGGTTGCCTGAGCGCGCCCAGTCGGCGACCGGCCGGCGCGACCAGTTGAGGAGCGCTTCGGGCGATTCGCCATGGGCGTCGAGCGCTCCCATCCAGCCATTGCGGCCGGCTGCCTTGACGGCATAGAGCAGCGGTAGCTGGCGACGCGGGAATCGGCCGTGGTGGCGATCCAGTCGGTGTCGAATCCCTGCAACTGGTAGGCGTAGCGCAGGCGGCCGGAATCGCTGTAGTCGAGTGCCGCGAAGACCAGGCTGAAGCCGCGCTGCGGCGGCACCAGTTCAAACCCTTCCTGGATGTGGCCGACCGGCTGGCGCTGGCCGTCGATGGCGAACTCGGAAACCACCAGTGGCGGCGCGTAGTCCGAGGCATCGAAGCCCTCCGGTCTGACCACCAGGATTCCCCTGCTGCCACCGAACAGCAGTCGGCCATCCGTCGTCCTGGTGTGGGCAAGGAACCAGCCGGTACCCAGATCCGCACCATCGGCGGCGGTCAACTCGTCCAGCCGGTCCGTCGCGGGGTCATAGACGTATATCTGCGTCCAGATGCGACCGCGCCCATCCTCCAGCAGATTGCCGCCAAAGGGACGCGTGACGATTCCATGGCGTTCGCTGATGCGCTCGAAGGCCGCATGTTGGCCATCCCAATGGCGCATGCGATGCAGTCCGGTGACCGCGGTGTCTACCCACAGGGTCTGCTGACGGTCGAAGAGCAGTCCGATGACGCTGGGGTTGCCGAGGCCGGCGCCCTCGGCGCAGGCGACGCTTCGCAATTCGTGTTCGCCAGCTGCGGCGCGAAAAAGCCCCTTGCCGCTGCCCACCCACACGCTGCCGTCACTTGCCTCGGCAAGAGCGTTGATGTCGGCACGCAGCGACTGCCCTGCGTGTTGAGCGACGCGAACGATTGCCGCCGTGCCGGGCCGCAAGCGGAACACGCCATCCTGCGTGCCTACCCACAGGGAGCCGTCGGTGCTCGCCAGCAACTGACGCGTCAGCCCTCCGGCATGCGGCAGGACTCGCAATTGCCGGTGGTCCCGGGTGAACTGATAGAGCGCGGAGTCGGTGCCGAGCCAGAGCGTACCGTCGCGAGCCTGCGCCATCGCCTCGATGCGTGCGGGCGGCAGCGGCTGTCCGGACGCCTCAGGCGTCGCCCGGGCGGGTGCCGGAGTGCAAGGCGCCGACGACGCGTAGCTGCCTGTCCAGCACGGCGACACCACCCTTGTGGGAGGCGGCCCAGATGTTCCCGTCCGATGCCTCGAACAAGGCCTGCACGATGCGGCCGGCCAGGCTGGCACCGCCATTTGCCGCAGCGTTCGAGAAGACCGGTTCGAAGTGATCGCTGCCGGGCTGGAGACGGCTCAAGCCGGCCCAGGTACCCACCAAAGTGCGCCTTGGCGGTCGAGCAGCAGTGCCTGGACGCGATCGTCGGGCAGGCTGCCGGCTGTCAATTCCGGTGCCGGGAAAAGCTGCCGCTGCGCGGGTCGAAGCGCTCCAGCCCGCCGCCCTCGCTGCCGATCCAGATGCCGCCCGCCGCATCCTCGACCAGGGCGCAGATGGTCGGCAGCGCGCCGGCCTTTCCGTCATCGTCGCCGCGGTGGAAACTGACGCGTTCGCTCGCCGGATCATAGACCGCCAGGCCATCCCATTCGGTGCCTATCCACAGGCGGCCATCGCGCCCCGCCAGCAGTACACGGATCCAGCCGAGGTTGCGTTTGCCGGGGTGTGGGCTATCGCGTTCCTGGGCGCGAAAGCGGTAGCCGTCAAAGCGCACCAGGCCGTCGCCCTTGGCTATCCACATGAACCCGGCGCGGTCCTGCGCCACCGTCGGCACCACGTAGCGCGGAATGATGCCGACACCGACCGACTCGAAACGTGGCTCGACCAGAGGATTCCCGGCGTCGGGAAACGCCGGGGTAGCAGCGTGGACCGAACTGGCGGCAATGAGGGCGATGAGGGCAAGCGGCTGCTGTTTCATCGCACTACCGTCTTGATGAAGATCCATTTTCTCCATGCATGTATGATGCGTAGCAGTCACGCCTTGCGAAGCGGGGCGCAGTCGTCATCTCCCGGCCGAAGCAAACCCGCTTATCCCTCCAGCAAATTCCACCAGCCATGAAGCCATGACTTCCCTCATCTCGATTACAATCCCGCAGGAACTGATCACGGCGTTGCATGAAGCGAAGCATGTCCTGGTTTTTACAGGAGCCGGGGTTTCTGCAGAGAGCGGCATTTCCACCTTCAGGGATCCGCTCACTGGCTTGTGGGAGCGTTTCGATCCCGAAGACCTCGCCACCGCCAATGGATTTCGTCAAGACAAGGCGTTGGTCTGGGGTTGGTACGAATGGCGGCGAATGAAGGTATTGAAGGCGCGGCCCAACCCCGCCCACCGGGCGATTGCCGAACTGGCGCAACATGTGCCCAGGCTTACCGTCGTCACGCAAAACGTGGACGACTTGCACGAACGCGCCGGCAGTACCGATGTGCTGCATCTCCACGGCAGCCTGCATTCCCCGCGTTGTTTTGCTTGTGCCCGTCCTTTCAGTTTTCCGCCTGGCATCCCCGATGAGCCAGAAGGTGGGCGGCGGCTGTGCCCACCTCAATGCAGCCACTGCGGCGGTGATATCAGACCCGGGGTCGTCTGGTTTGGTGAAAACCTGCCCGAAGATACGCTGAAACAGGCGTTCGCCGCTGCAAGAGAGTGCGATCTGCTATTCGCCATCGGCACGTCCGGCATTGTCCAACCCGCAGCACGCATTCCCTCTCTGGCCAAGAAGGCTGGCGCGAAGCTGGTCCAGGTCAACCCGCAGGGAACACCGTTGGATTACGAGTGCACCTGGTCGCTACGGGGAGGTGCCGGGAAGATCATGCCCAGCCTGGTGCAGATGGCATTCCTGTGGTCATGACATGATCTGGTCACGCAAACCCCTGCTGCATACACGTCGGGCTCGCCGAGACATGCCGATCCCGGAAGATTTCCGGGTAACGCCGGCAAAGAAGATCGTCAAGTGCCTTTTGCATGGCTATGCAAACTTCAGTTCCCGTAATGCTCCGACATGGGCCGACAACAAAGTCTTCAGGAACTCCTCGCTGCATGTGCCCTCCTGGGTTCTTTTCATCAAATCGTCAACGATGTCTCTGACTTTCGGCCTGAGTGGGGGCAACTCCCTGACAAGATCATCGAGCGTCTCTCTGGCGAATCGCTCAAGTCGACGGGTCATTTCTCTGGCCGTCTTTTGCGCGACTTCAGTTGGAAAAACGAGGCTTCCGATAAGGAGCTGCCTGTGATGCAAAGCGAAGAAGATAGTCTGATCCGTCAGATCGTCGAGGTGATCGTTCGCGAGGCTGACCCGGACGCGGTGATCCTGTTCGGTTCGCGTGCGCGCGGTGAGGCGCGGCCGGAGTCCGACGTCGACCTCCTGATCATCGAGCGAGCACCCTTCGGCCCGCAGCACAGTCGCCGCCAGGAGACGGCGCGGCTGTACCTTGCCCTGCGCAAACTGGCCGTGTCCAAGGATCTGCTGCTCTACAGCCGCGACGAATTCGAGCGCTTCAAGGACTCCTCGCACCATGTCATTGGCCGCGCCAGACGGGAAGGCCAGGTCTTGCATGCGAGAGCTTGACCAGACTCGGGCCTTGCTGGTCATGGCCCGCAAGGACTTCGATGCGCTGCGTGGCATGATCGACAATCCGCTGTTTGCCGATGAAATCTTCGGCTTTCATGCCCAGCAGGCCATCGAAAAAGCCCTCAAGGCCTGGCTTGCTACTGCTGGCCATCGGCGCCTTCGCGCTCGGCACCTACCACCGGGTTTTCGAGGCCGAGCTGATCCAGCGTTCGAGCGACCCGAACACGGCCGACCCCGTCGTCGGCTCGCTGCTCGTCGTCCTTGTCTTCGAGGCGGCGCGGCGCATCCTCGGCTGGGCGCTGCCGGTCATCTGCGGTCTGTTATGGTCGGTCTCACCCTCACCGGCGTGCTGATCCGCGGCACCGCGCTCGCCGCACGCCTGTCATCATTCAGAGGGGGCGCTTGACCGTTAGAGCACCGCGGATCTGTCCTTTCACGTAACCGGTTGCGCGGTCGTTCGGGTAGTGGTCGGCCAGCTTCTGCCGCAGGTCGGCATCGAGTCCTTCGACGGGACCGTGGCAGCCGAGGCAGATCTCGCTGACCGGCAGCGCCTTCATGTAGCGCAGCACCGGCCGACCGTCGACGGTGACGATCTCGCTCTTCTCGATCGTGTCGGCCTTTTCGCCGCTCGCTGCGCGGCGGTCGAAGTCGGCGAGCTGTGCGGCTTCCCAGGCATCCGGCGTACCGCGCTCCGCGTTGCGGGTTTTCAGGCTGACGCGCCGGATGTCCCAGCCGGTTTCGGCGCGCTTCTTCCCGATCAGCTGTGGTGCCAGGTCCTTGCAGACGGGAATCGCGCCGGCAACTCCCTCATTTGCCACCGCTTCCTGCATCGTGGCGATGACCTTGGGGATGACGGGCAGGACGGTGCTCCTGGTTTCGGCGCTCAGCGCAGCCAGATCCTGGGCGCAGACGGGCAGAGTGCAGACGAGCAAGGCGATGCTGACGGGTAATTTCATGGTGATGATCCTCGGTTTGTTCAGGCGACAGTGACGGGCGTTTCGCTGACCGAGAAGGCAATGTCTGCACCCGTCTGGACGATCTTCTTGACGGCACACTCGTTGATCGCCTGGAGAACGCGTTCTCTCTGTTCAGTGGAGAAGCTTTCGGGAAAACTGACTTCGGTGCGGAAGCGGGACAGCGTCAGCGGACCGCCGTGGCCGGCGAACGGCCTGCAGCCGATCCTGATTCCGGCTGCAGACACGCCCATCGCCTTGCACTCCTTCTTCGCATAGACAGCCGCGCAGCTCGCCAGCACAGCGTAGAAAGCCTCCAGCGGGTTCATCAGCGAACCATCGACGGCGTAGCTCACCTGATGCTTGCCGCCGCTGACCGTAATCACCTTCGAATCATCGACATTGACCGAATACATGCAACTCTCCTGATAAAGATGGGCCCCGGATCAATTGTCCGGAACTGACTGCGCCTGGCGCGCGCGCGACAGGCGCTCGAAGGCGGTGAAGATGGCCATGCCCGCGAGCATGGCGAACACGAAGACCAACCCCTTGTCCGCGCCGGTGCCAAGCAGGACGAGAGCCGGCCCGGGGCAGATTCCCGCCAGACCCCAGCCGATGCCGAACAGCGCGCTGCCGATCAGCAGTCGGCGGTCGATCTGCCGGGCAGTCGGCATCTGCAACGGCTTGCCGCGCAGCGAGGTCTGCCGCCGCCCGGCAACGCGGAACGCAAGCAGGCCGACGGCAATCGCCCCGGCCATGACCAGCGCCAGAGAGGGATCCCAGTCGCCGGCGAGATCGAGAAAAGCGAGCACCTTGGCCGGGTTGCTCATGCCGGAAACGATCAGGCCGCAGCCGAAGAGGAGACCGATCAGCAGTGAAATCAGCACGCTCATGTGAAGCTCCTAGGCGAAAAGATGGCGACCGGCGAAGGCGGTCGCGAAACCGGCGGTCATGAAGACGATGGTGGCGACCAGCGAGCGCGGCGACCGGCGCGACAGCCCGCAGACGCCGTGGCCGCTGGTGCAGCCCGAACCGAGCCGGCTGCCGAAGCCGACCAGCAGTCCGGCGACCACGAGCGTTGCCCAACCGGCATCGATGCGGCTCTGCGGCAATTCGGCAAGCGCTCGGTAAAGCAGCGGCGCTGCCACCAGCCCGAGCGCAAACGCCATCCGCCAGGCGACGTCGCCCTTCCGGAGCGGTTGCAGCAAGCCGCCGACAATGCCGCTGATGCCGGCGATGCGTCCTTCGAGAAGAATCAGCAGCGCCGCCGCGAGGCCGATCAGCAGGCCACCGGCAAAGGCGCTGGCGGGTGTGAAATGCAGCCAGTCGATGGTGATCATGGGTTCTCTTTCCGTGCTTGCGGGCAGTACAGTTCATAGAGCGTGCCGAGCAGGGCGAGCACCCGTGCGTCGGCGACCGAGTAGTAGATCTTCTTGCCGTCACGCCGCGTGTTGACCAGCCCTTCGCTGCGCAGAACGCCGAGTTGCTGCGACAACGTCGGCTGGTGGAGATCGAGCAGTTCCTCGAGCTCGCCGACGCACTTCTCGCCCTGGCTGAGCTGGCACATCAGCAGCAGGCGGTTGGCGTTGGCCAGCACGCCGAGGACGGCCGTCGCCCGGCCAGCCGCGGCGCGCATCGATTCGATATCAAGAGTTGTGTTGGGCATGGCTCGATCTAGTCATCAATTTATACTTGACAATATTATGTTTTAAAGTATTATGTATGTCAACATATTGTGTGACTGGCCGATACCGGGCTGCCGCCACAGCGGTCGCTCATCAGCAACTCGCGGTGCGGGGCTTTCGTCGCGCCGTGTAAATGCACGGCGGCCAGTCGCTTACCAGGGATACCGCCATGCACATTGAAGGTTTCTTCGATCCGTCGACCAGCAGCAACAGCTACCTCGTTTTCGATGCCGACCGAACGCGCTGCGTCGTCGTCGACAGCGTGCTTGATTACGATCCGCGCGCGGGAAGGATCGGAACCGACCATGCCGACCGTTTGATCGGCCGCGTCGCCGAAACCGGCGCCCGCGTCGAGTGGATTCTCGAGACGCACGTCCACGCCGATCACCTTTCCGCCGCCGCCTACCTCAAGGAGAAGCTTGGCGGCCGGACAGCCATCGGCAAGCAGGTGACCGTCGTGCAGAGCGTGTTCGGCAAGCTGTTCAACGCCGGACCGGGTTTCGCCACCGACGGCAGCCAGTTCGACCATCTCCTTGCCGACGGCGAGACGATCACCGTCGGCAGCCTGAGCATCACGGTCATGCACACACCCGGCCACACCCCAGCCTGCGTCAGTTACCTGTTCGCCGACGCTGACGAGCAGGCGGTATTCGTCGGCGACACCCTGTTCATGCCCGATACCGGCACCGCCCGCTGTGACTTTCCCGGTGGCGATGCGCACACCCTCTATCGTTCGCTGCGCCGCCTACTTGCGCTGCCGGCGGCGACCAGACTCTATCTCTGCCACGACTACCCGCCGAGCGAGCGGCCGAACTCCTTCGTCAGCACCGTCGGCGAGCAGCGCCGCGGCAATATTCACGTGCACGACGGCGTCAGCGAGGAGGAATTCGTCGCCCTGCGGAACCGCCGCGATGCGACGCTGGCGGTGCCGGTCCTGCTGCTTCCCGCCGTGCAGGTGAACATGCGCTGCGGCATGCTGCCCGAACCCGAGGGGAACGGGACGCGCTATCTGAAGATCCCGCTCAACACGATCTGAGCCGACGATGCCGATACTGAGCGACCCCTCCGTCATGGCCCCGCTGCTCGGTGCCGCTGTCGGGCTGATCCTCGCCCTGACCGGCGCCGGCGGTGGCATCATTGGCGTACCGCTGCTGGTCTTCGGGCTCGGGCTACCCATTCAGCAGGCCGGACCGATCGGCCTGCTGGCTGTCGGCCTGGCCGCCGGACTTGGCTCCCTGCTCGGCCTGCGCCAGGGAATCCTGCGCTACCGCGCCGCGGCGTTGATCGGCGTCTGTGGACTGCTCACCGTGCCCGCAGGAGTCTTCCTCGCACAGCGCATCCCGAATCAGCCGTTGACGCTGGCGTTTGCACTGCTGCTCGCCTGGACGGGCTGGCGAGCCCTGCGGCGCGTGCGCTTACAGCCGGACAGTGGCGAGTCGGCCACCAACCCCCGACCCTGCCGGCTGAACCCGGATGTCGGACGATTCGACTGGAATTTGCCTTGCGCCTGCGCGCTTGGCGGAACCGGTCTACTGAGTGGTCTCCTCAGCGGTCTGCTGGGCGTCGGCGGCGGCTTCGTCATCGTCCCCGCGCTCACCCGCTACACCGATCTGCCGGCCGAGAGCGTCATCGCCACCTCTCTCGGCGTCATGACGCTGGTTTCGGTCGGTGGCATCGCGGCGGCCGCGGCGGAAGGCAGCATCGTCTGGCCCATCGCCCTGCCTTTCGGCGGTGGCGCGATCGCTGGCCTGCTGCTCGGCCGTGCTCTTGCCGCGCGCTTCGCCGGCAGACGCCTGCAGCAGAGCTTTGCCGTCCTCTGCCTGATCGTCGCGGCCTTGCTGATCGGACGCGTGGCGAGCGCCGTCGTCTGATCGCCGAGTGAGTCGCATACGCGACTTTCACATTAACCCGCCACAGACTCTAAGGCTCTGCTGTCGCGGCCGGAATGAAGGCGAAGGCGTGCGTGTCCAGGTGCTCAAGCATCACCCGGCGCTCGCGTGGGTTGTCCAGTCGGCCTCAGCTCATCGACCAGAATCATCGGGACGGTCCTGGTTGCGCTGGAAAGACAACCGGGTTCGGCGAGGGAAACGGTCCGGAGAGCTGTGGGGGAACCAATGGGTTCGCTATCGGCAAGGGGGTGTTTGCCCCCTGCCCCGGCCCGGTTCTGACGCCTGTCGCGATAGGCATCACGACGAACCGCCATTGCGAATAGCGCGACTTCTCTTCGAAGGCCTGATTCGCAGTTTCGAACCCGGCGATCTTGATCGGGTGGTCGTCGGAGAGGCTGTGGATCCCCATGATCCCGCCACCTGGCGCCGGCACCAGACCCCAGTCGTTCTTGCCGGTAATCGGGTCGGGATAGAGCTGCCGCAGGTGTCGGCGAACGCCGGGATAACGCGGATCCTTGAGCAGGTCGGCGAGCGATCCGGGGTAGCGGCGGTCACCAGCGGGACTGCTGTTGAGGTAGCTGCTGATCGCCCGGCGATAGGCGTCGCCGACCTCGAGCAGGCGCTGCTCGGCTTCTCGCCGCTGGACCAGACTCCCCAGGGTCAGCGTCGCACTCGTCGCCAGCGCCAGGACGGCGACCAGGATCATCAGCCCCAGGTAAGTGAAGCCGGTCTGCAGACGGCGTTCGGAAAGGCAGTGAGCGGGCGGCATCGCTAGAGATCGGCGAAAGGCTTGCCGTCGAGGGTGCTGCCGGGCGCGCCGCTCTTGAGGTCGTAGACCTTGCCCTTGGCGTCGGGCGAATTGTTGGTATTGGTGGGCGCAATGATCGTCCAGGTGCTGCTACTCGCGGTGATCGGGTCGTAAGGCAGCGAGCGCAGGTATTTTTCGCTGACCAGCTCGTCGAGGCTCTCGGGATAACGCCCCTTGTCGCCGTAGAACTTGTCTATCGTCTCGCGGACGAGATGCAGATTCTCGCTGAGCACCGCTTCCTTGGCGACGTCGACGCTGTGGATGTACTTCGGTACGGCCAGGGTGAGCAGCAGCGCGATGATCGACAGCACGACGAGCAGTTCGATCAGCGTGAAACCCTGCCGGTGCCGGCCGACGCAGGACACGCCCGGCAAACGGTCATGACTTTGCAAGACACCCCCGATGATGAAAGTCATGACCGTTTCCCTCCCTTGCCGGGCGCATTCCGGCTTGCACGCCGGAATCGTTCGATGGGCGCAGAGCATGCTCCGCGAATTCCCCATCTCACCCCCCAACCCCTTCCACGGCCCGCGCTGCATCGCGGGCCGGCTGCGGCGGCGCGGAGCGGTGCTCCGCGAAACCCCGCCTGCGCCCCCGCGAGTGGGGAGGGGAGATTCGTGAGTCGCTCGCGACTTTCATAGTAACGGCCGCGCTGCCTGGGCGGATTCCCGATCCCTACCATTTGCGGTAGGGAATGCCGTTGAGGCCGATGCCGCTCGATTTCGAGTACACGTCGTACACGTCCTCGCCTTCCTTGGGGTCATCAGGCTCGCTGGCGTAGGCGCGTTTGGCCCAGGTCTCGGCCGCCGGCAGCGCGGTATCCGGATGCAGCGGATCGCGCGGGATCCGTCGCAGGAAGTAGATCTTGCGATGCTTGGGGTCACGCAGATCCTCTTCGCCATCGACGAGGATCTGCAGGTTTTTCGGATAGCCGGTGTCGTTGAGTGATTTCCGGATGCGCCCTTCGTCGCTGGCTTTCTTGTAGAGGTCGATGCCCGCGCGCAGCTCGCGCAGCGCCAGTCGGAGGTCCTGCTCGCGGCTGCGCTGCAACGAGGTCTGCGCCACCGGGACGACGATCGTGGCGAGGACGGCGACCAGCGCGAGGGTGATCAAGAGTTCGATCAGCGAAAAGCCGCGCGCTTGATGTGCGCTTTCCCTTTCCGGAGCTCGCGAGGGCCTCCGGAGGCGCAATGGAAAGGCAGGTGCGGGCGGCATCGCTCAGGGTGTGATCGTCAAGGCGTGCGCTCCGGGCAGGGTGGGATTGATCGTCAACCCCCCCGATGCCACCGGAGCAATGGTGATCAATTCGACGCGCGCGGTGCCGGCTGCCAGGGCCCGGAAATTGATGGTGGCGAGGGTGTCCGGGGCCGTGGCGCCACCGTCACCGGATCGCGTCGCGGTCATCAACACCTGTCCGCCAGGGTCAATGCGATAGGTGAAGCTGGTCTGCGCGCCACCCTGCTTGAGGAAACCGCCCTCGCTGACATTGGCGACCTGCAGCAAGCGTGGATCGAAGCCGATCGCCAGGGGCACGCTGACTACCGGCCGATCGGTCTGCATCACCAGTTGCAGCGCGAAAGTGTCACCGACCCGGATTTGTGTCGGCCCCTGCCAGAGCAGCAGAGCCGATCCAGCCGCCTGCAAGGCTGGCTGGACAGCGGACGGCGACAGTGATTCCGGCTGCAGCGTGCTGCCCTCGACCGCCGACGCAAAAGGATTGACCGGCGAGGATGCCGCGCTGGTCTGCGCGGTCGCTGCCTGCGCGTTGAGCCCCGATCCGGATTGCGCCTGCGGTGCGAACGGATTGACCTGCCCGCCGGGAGTTGCCGATCCGCCAGGCTTGGCCGTCCCGGCCGCGGGCGGAGCAGAGGCGGCCAGCGAGGGCGCCAGGGCGCCGAACACCGGCGCGGCCCCGCCGCTGCCGCCGCTGCCGCCGCCGCCATCAACCCGGCCACGGAAGCTGGTTTCGGTGCCGCCATCGAACTCGGCCAGATAGGCTTCCGGCCGATGAATGTTGCGCAGAATGCGGGGCGTGATCGAGAGCACGATTTCGGTCTTGACGCCCTCGTCGTTGTGACTGCCGAACAGCCGACCGAGGATCGGAATGTCGCCGAGAAAAGGCAGCTTGCTGGCGGTTCGCCGGTCCTCGTCGCTGATCAGACCGGCGAGCAACTGGTTCTCGCCATCCTTGAGGCGCAGCACGCTGGTCGCCGTGCGCGTGCCGATCTGGTAGGCGACGGTGCCGTTCTTGGTGGTGATCTTGTCGACGATGTTGCTGACTTCGAGCGTCACCTTCATCGCCACTTCGTTGTCGAGATAGATCGTCGGTTCGATGTCGAGTTTCAGGCCGACATCGATGTAGGTGACCGATTCGGAAGAGAAACCAACGGTCAGGGTCGAGGTGATGTTCGGTACTCGCTCGCCAATCAGGATCTTGGCCTTTTCCCGGTTGCGCGCGCGAATGCGTGGGTTGGCGAGCAGGTTGACATCGCTGTCGAGCTGATTGGCTCGGACGGTGACCGGACCCACCGTGACGCCAATCGTCGACGAATTCAGGTCGCGCAGATTCTGCACGGTCAGACCATCCACCGGCAATGCCCGCAGCGCGACTGCGTCCGGCCAGTTGACCCCCAGCGCCTGCAGGCGCGAGCGCTTGACCTCGAGAATCTCGACTTCCAGCATCACCTCGGGTTCCGGCACGTCCTGCAGCGCAACCATCTTGTCGGCCAGACGGATCGCTTCCGGACTGTCGCGGATCAATAGCAGGTTCAGCTTCTCGTCGACCACGATGTCGCGCGTCTTGAGGATCGTCTTGAGCGTGGCCGCAACCGTCTTGGCGTCCGAATTCGCCAGGTAGTAGGTCTTGACCAGCAGCGCCTGGTATTCCTTCTGCTTGGCTGGCGTATTCGGGTAGACCAGGATCGAGTTGCCATTGAGAACCCGTTGTTCGAGCTGGTTGGTCAGCAACAGGACGTTGATCGCGGCCTCGATGGTGCTGTTGCGCAGAAAAATGGTGGTTTTCTGGTCGGCGCGAATGTCCTTGTCGAAGACGAAGTTGAGACCCGAAGTCCGTGAAATCACTTCGAAGACCGTCTTCAGCGGCGTATCCCTGAACTCGATGGTGATCGGTTTCCGGAAGGCTGCGGTCAACACCGACTCTTTCGCTGCCTTGGCGGCGCTCTCTTCGATGACTTGTTGCAGGGCCAGCGCGCGCGCGTGTTTCGGGTTCGCGGTCAGGATCGTTCGCAAGCGCGCCAGCGCACTTTCGCCATCCTTCTTCGTCCACGCCTGTTCGGCTTCCTGATAGAGGAGGTCATGCCGGGCGGCGCTCTCGATCAGCCGCAAACCGGCCAGTGCACGCGGATTGCCAGGCTGCAGCTGCAGCACGCGGCGGTAGGCGGCCTCGGCGTCGGCGTAGCGCAGAGCGGCCAGCGCACGCTCGGCCTGGTCGATGCCGGCATGGATCACTCTTTCCTGAGCGCGGGTATAGCCGATGCGGTACTCGACGGCACCCGGGTCGAGAAGCATCGCTTCCTGGATTTTGGCCAGACCGGCTTCGACCTTCTGTTCGGCCAGCAAGGCCTGCCCTTCGCGGTAGGCATTCTGCGCTGCACATCCGGCCAGCATGAGTGCCGCTGCCACCCCCAGGCAGCGACGCCGCCATTCACTCGCTCCTGTTCCTGTCGATCCGATCTCGCCGGAATTTCGCCTGCTCACGATTACGATCCTCCGATCGGGATGGTTTGCGACTGTTGCAAGGGCAAATAGAGCAGCGTCAGCGTCGGTGGCCTGATTTCCTGGACCCGGTAGAGACCGGTCAGGGTCATCCCCTCGCGAACGATGAACACTTCTTCGCCACGTCCGAGGTAGGCTTCCCATTGCCCCGCTTCGAGCTTCTTGCCGAGGTACACGAAGGGCAGCGGCGGCGCCATCGGCGGCGGCGGTTTCGCCGGCTTCTCGGGGATCGGCGGTGGCGGCAGCCAGCTCAGCGAGGGAAAGAGGTCACGAAGTTCACGACTCGCCTGCTCTTCGGCCACCGCCGGGATCAACTGTGCGCGCGCAATCAATGCGGCGACTTCCAGGCGGGTCGATGCCTTCTTCTCCGCTGCGGCCCCGGCTGGCCGGCCAGCGTCGGACGCCGGCGAGGATACACCAGTGCCAGGGCGGCCGCCAGTCCGTGGCGCAGCAGCTTGCACGACCTCCCCGCTCGGCGCATCCACCGGCGTCTTGTCGCCAAACAGCGCCAGCCACGCCGCCGCGACCAGCAGCAACCACAGGATCGAGCGACGGCGATTCATGGGTCGATGCTGCTGCCAGCATCGGCGGCACCGGCCGGCCGCAACCACAGGGTCAGGCGAACCCTGGCTTCGATCTGGTTGATGCCGATCTCCTCGCGCTTGAAGCCGAGTTCATTGAGCGCGGTGTAGGGCTGCGTGGCGAGAATCTCCTCGATCCAGCGCCGCACGTCGGGGTAGCGCCCTTGCACCGGCACGATCATCTGCAAGGTATCGACCTGCGCCTTGGCATCGTGGCCACGCAGGTACTCGGCGCGTGTGGCCAGCAGGCGATGTGCTGCCGCCGCATCGAGGATGGCCTGGATGCTCGGCCGCACCTGATCCTCTGCGGCCAGAGTCTCACGAAAAGCCCCGTAATGACTTTCCGAAGGAGATACGGGCGCCGCCGGCGGCTCCGGGCTGCTCGCCGCGAGTGCCCGCAGTTCTTCGAGAATTGCCTGTTTTTTAGACAGATCGGCTTCCAGCCTGGGAATCACGACGATCGCCAGGCCCAGCAGCAAGCAACCCAGGACGGCCAGCAGCAACCACCAGGGACCATGCCGCCGCAGCCAGATCTCGGCGGCCAGCCGTAAGCGGTCGACGAGCAGTGCCAGCCGGTTCACGGCTCTTCCTGGGGCGGTCCACTCGCCACTTCGCCCGCTCCATTCTCGAGCAGCGCCTCGAACAGGAAACGCAGCGGCCGCGTCGGATCCTTCTCGTTGATTTCCTGTTTGCTGACCATAGCACCGGCAAAAGGCCGGGTCGATCCGAGCGCCGCCAGGTAAGCCAGCAAGTGTTGATGATTTTTCGCCTCGGCAAGACCCTTGACCAGTCGCCGGCGGTGGTCCGGTTCAATCTGCAGCAGGGCGATGTCGGGAGTCGCGACGCTTTCGAAAGCGTCGAGCAGCGCCGGCCAGGGGGTATTGAGCTGCCCGATGGCGCTGTTGATGGCGAGGATCTCCGGCTCGGAGAGGACCCGCGACACGCGCGCTGGCGGCGTTTGCAACACCACCTGTTGCCGCGCCAGCGCGAGCGCGGCATTCGCGGCCTCGACCTGCTGATCGAGTCGCAGCCATTGCCAGAGGATCGCCATGCCGACAAAAAAGGCCAGCAGCGCGAGCGCGACCAGAAACAGCCGGGCGCGCGCCGCGACCGGCAGACGCCACAGCGACTGCTCGACGAAATCGACCTGGAGTCGCTTCATCGCGGCCCTCCGGCCAGCGCCAGTTGCTCGGCCACTGGCCGCTCGCCCGGCGATCCCTTCGGGCAAGGCAGAGGGATGGTCCGCGAAACGATCCCGGCAACCGTCGCCGCTGCCGGCAACCATTTGGCGCCTCCTGTCCATAACAGCGATTGCCCTGGCGGCATGCGCCCACACCGACCGCGTTGCGCAGACGCTCCTGTTCGAGCAGCGTTTCGAGTTCGGCCAGATCCGGCGCCGCCGGCAGCCGCAGCGTACGCAGGCCGGCGAGTTCGCCATGCTGGTGGTGAACCAGCGTCAGGGTACGCGCGAAACCGATCCCCAGCCAGCCGTCGGCAGGAATCGCAGGACATACCCGGTTCCAGACGCGAACCAGCGCCGGGGTCGCCGAATCCAGCCGCCAGCCCTGCGTGCGCGCCAGACCTTCGAGCGCCTGGTAGAGTTCCCGCGGCAGCGCGCAGCTCACGAAAGGCGCCGCCGCCTGCCAGTCGGCAGCCAGCAGCCAGGGCTCGGCGGACTCGCCGTACAAGGCCGCAAAGCGTGCCGCTGCACTCGCCCGCAGTTCGCGCAGACCCCGCGCACCGCGCGGTGGCATGACCACGAAGCTGCGCGCCAGGCTGTCATCGAGCGTCACCACCAGCGGAAGGCGGGCCGCATCGGCGACCGGCTGCGCCGGCGCCAGCGCCGACAGTGCGCCGCACAGCGCTGCCAGCGATGCCGGCTGCGCCGGGTCGAAATCGAGCGCCGCCAGCGTCTCGACTGCCGACTTCGCCACCGCCGGCAGCGCCAGCAGCACCGCACTATCGGCAGCGCAGCCGAGCAGCAATCGCTCAACCCGAAAGCGTGACACGACGCAGCTCTTCGAGCGTGGTTTCACCGTGCGCCACCAGGCGCAGCGCGGCCTCGGTCAGGCTGCGCGTGCCGTTTCGGTACGCGAGTTCCTTCAGTTGCCGGATCGGGCGCTTCTCGATGATCAGTTCGCGCAGCTCGTCGTTCAGGTTGAGGATCTCGGCAACCGCTTTGCGCCCACGATAACCGCTGCCACGACAATCACCGCAGCCGCGGCCGCGCCGGAAATCGAAATGCGCCAGATCGTCGCCGGCCAGATGAAAGCGCTCGAGTTCGGCATCGCGCGGCGTGTCGGCTTCGCTGCAGCGGCTGCAGTTCACGCGCAACAGGCGTTGCGCCCAGATGCCATTGAGCGCCGAGGCAAAGGCGTAGGGGTCGATGCCCATGTGGGTGAAGCGACCGAAGACGTCGAAGACGTTGTTGGCATGTACCGTGGTCAGCACCAGATGCCCGGTCAGCGCCGACTGGACGGCGATTTCGGCGGTCTCGCGGTCACGGATTTCGCCAACCATGATCTTGTCGGGGTCGTGACGCAGAATCGAGCGCAGGCCACGCGCAAAGGTCAGCCCTTTCTTGTCGTTGACCGGAATCTGCAGGACGCCGGGCAACTGGTATTCGACCGGATCCTCGATGGTGATGATCTTGTCGCGACCGTTGTTGATCTCGGAAATCGCACCGTACAGCGTCGTGGTCTTGCCCGAACCGGTCGGGCCGGTGACCAGCAACATCCCGTAGGGTTCTTCGACCAGCCGGCGCAGCGACTTCAGGGCATGCTCGTCAAAGCCCAGCGAGTCGAGCGTCAGTGAACCATGCGCCTCAATGACGCCGCGCTTGTCGAGGATGCGCACGACTGCGTCCTCGCCGTGGATGCACGGCATGATCGACACCCGCAGGTCGATGTCGCGGCCGGCAACCTCGACCCGGAAGCTGCCGTCCTGCGGGATGCGTCGCTCGGCGATGTCGAGTTCGGCCAGCACCTTGAGGCGCGAGATCACCTGCTCGGCGAGCGCCACACCGCTGATCTGGGCGACCGTATCGAGGACGCCGTCGAGACGGTACTTGATGGTGATGCCGCTGGGCGTGCTTTCGAGGTGGATGTCGCTGGCGGCGGCCCGCACTGCGTCATAGACGGTCGAGTTGACGAGTTTCACCGCCGGACTCGAAGCGCCACTGACCGAAGCGAAGCTCAGCACCTCGGCCGTACGTCGCTCGGGCGCGCTACCGTCATCCTGCACCAGCGAATGCACCGCGTGCAGCGACTCCTCATGCTTCGACAGATAGGCCTGAATGTCCGCCGCCAGCGCCAGGCAGTAATGCACCGGCGTGCCGGCCAGGCTGCCGAGCCAGACCATGCTGTCGGCGTCGAAAGGATCGGCGATGACGCCGAGGATCTGGCAGTCACCCGCCGCCTGCGGCGAGCGCAGCAGCACGCAGCCGCGCGTCTGGGCCTTGACCAGCGGCAACCGGTCGAATGCCGGATCACAGGCCAGCATCGCGGGGGTATCGATGGCCGGCAGGCGAAAGCGCCTGGCCAGATCGGCGACCAGTTGGCGGGGTTCGCTGCCGGTCAGCGCCTCGAGTTCGCTGAGCAGCGAACGTCCCGACAACAGCGCCTGGCGCCTGGCCTTGGCCAGGATGTCGTCGGCCAGGAGGAGGTCGCCGAGCGCGGGCGCGTTCATTGCAGCGCCCCGGCGAGGTCGAAGATCGGCATGTACAGCAGCACCACGATCAGCCCGACCAGGAGGCCGATGGCGGTCATCAGCACGGGCTCGAAGACCTTGGTGAAGCGCTCGATCCAGCGCGCACTTTCACCCTCGTAGAACAGCGCCGAACGTGTCAGCATCGCTCCGAGCTGTCCTGAGCGCTCGCCGACGCGCAGCATGCGCAAGGCGATCGGCGTCGCCAGGCCGCAGTGGTCGAAACCCTGCGACAGCGTGCCGCCGTCGGAGATGATGCCGCGGGCGACCAGCAGTGCCGCGCGTGTCGTCGGTGAAACGGTGTTGCCGACAATATCGAGGGCCGCCAGGATCGGAATGCCGCCTTCGAGCAACATGCCGGTAGTCAGGTACAGCCGCGACAGTTCGATGATGCGTACACGTTCGCCGATGCCGGGCAGGCGCGTCAGGAAGACGATCCAGCGCCCGCTACCGATGAAGTGACGCAGCCCGTAGGCCGCCGCCAGCGCCAGCACCAGCACGCTGGCGAACACCAGGTCGGTATGCTGACCTACGAACTGTCCCCAGTCGAGCAGCAATTGCGACAGCCAGGGCAGCGAACGGCCGCTGCCCTGATAGACGCCGGCGAAGCGCGGAACCACGTAGCCCATCAGGAACAGGGTCACGCCACAACCGACGATCAGCAGGATGACCGGGTAGATGAGGGCGCTGATCATCTTGTTGCGCACCGTCTCCAGGCGCGTCTGGTAGTCGAGGTAGCGCGCCAGCGCGCGCGGCAGATCGCTGGTTCCCTCGGCAGCGCGGACGATGCCGACATAGAGCGGTGGGAAGACGTCGGGTTGGCGGGCCAGCGCCGCCGAAAAACGCAGACCCTCGCGCAGGTCGCGCGTCAGGCGCTCGAGCACCGACCGCGAACTCGGCGAAGACTCTTTTTCGAGCAGCGCCTCGAAGGCCTCGACCAGGCTCAGTCCGGCTTCCAGCAAAGCCAGAAGTTCGGCGCTGAAGAGCAGCAACGAGAACGCCTTGTTGCCGCGACCCGGCACGGCTCCCATGACCGGGGCGGCGGCAGCCTGGATCGACAGCGGTTGCAGTCGCTGCTGCTGCAGCATGCGGCCCGCTTCAGCGGCATCCGGGGCATCGACGCTGTGCGTCTCGATCAGATTGTCAGGCGATAAGGCGCGAACCTCAAAGCGCATCCCGTCTCCGCAACAGACTCATTGATTGCTGACGTCGGCGGCATCCCCGCTGCCGCCGGGCTGGCCGTCCTTGCCGTAGGACACGATGTCGAAGTCGCCGGTGGTGCCTGGCGAGCGGTAGAGGTACGCGCGACCCCAGGGATCGAGCGGCACCGCTTTCTGCAGGTATGGCCCGTTCCAGCGGGTGGCATTGGCCGGCCTGGTCAGCAGCGCATTGAGTCCTTCTTCAGTCGTCGGATAGTGGCCGACGTCGAGCCGGTACGTATCGAGCGCGCGCGCGAAAGCCTCGATCTGTGCCTTGGCGACGCCCTGCTCCGACTTGCCCAGCTGCGAGAAATACTTCGGGCCGACATAGGCTGCCAGGAGACCGATGATCGTCACCACCACCAGCAGTTCGAGCAGGGTGAAGCCGCGCGCGCGGCGCCGATCCGGGGAGCTGCCGTCTGCGGGTAGGATCATGGCCGGTTTCCCCGCGCCGCCGCAGCGAGTACCGCCGGGACATACAGCATGGTTTCGGGATACGGCGGAATGCGCCCGCGGTGCCTGGCCACCGCTCCCTGGCCGGCGTTGTAGGCGGCCAGTGCGAGGGCGACGTTGCCCTGATGCGCGTTGAGCAGATCCCTGAGATGACGCACGCCGGCATCGATGTTCTGTGCCGCATCGCCGGCATCGGTGACCCCGTAGCGGGCGGCCGTCGCCGGCATGAGCTGCATGGCGCCGAGTGCGCCCTTCGGCGAGACGGCCCGGGCGTTATACCCGGACTCCACCCCGACCACCGCCGCCACGAGTTCAGGTGCGACCTGGTGGAGGCGTGCGTAGTGGTCGATCAGCGGCGTCAATTGCAGTTTTCCGGCGGCCTGGTCCACCCTCGCGAGCTTCCTTGAAGCCGTGCCGCGATCCTGGGGCGGGTTCTCGCCGCGGATCAACAGCCGGTAGCTCGGATCGAGGCGCTGGCTGGCGTAGCTCGGCACACCATCGGCAGCATACGAGACGTAAACGCTGCCCGTCGCGCAAGCCATCGCAGGATGCAGCAACAGACCGCCGGCGAACCAGGCCAAGGCGACTCGCAGCCGCTCTGGCTGCGCCCAGGAACCAGCAGATTTCCCCCTTGAACGACCCATTGGTGACTCGGCAGGCAAATTTCGAGAGCAGAGGATAACACGCTGCTGTCCAAATTGTGATCAATGGTAGAGTTCCCGGCCAGGATCGTCGGACCAAAAACCGCTTTACAATTTCGACCGGATGGACTATAACCCGCCGAACGAAAGGGTCAGACCTGTGGCAAACACTGCCCGGCCCCATCGGCCGGCAAAGCCTCGCGGAGTGGCTGGCCCAACAGCCGTAAAAACCGTTCGCCCGAGAGCGGGCGCAGCAGGCAGCACAGACTGCCGACCAATGAGCTGAACGCCAGGCAAGGGGCCTGGCCTTGATTCGAGGTAACTACTCAGGAGTCCTCCGCCAAGCGGACAGGCTGAAGCGTGGCGACGCTCAGGTACTGGAATTTTTGCTCAGAGCGAACGTCCAAGCTTTCAAGAGAACCCAGCATTGACCTCGCAATGGATAGGCTTCGTACAGGTGAGTGGGCATGGACGAGATTCCCGACCTTGAACGACTGAGTGTTGCCGAGAAGGATGATCTGATCCGCGAGCTTTGGCCCTTACGTGCGCTGGTGCGGCAGTTGAGGGGAGAAGTGGAGAAGCTGCAGGCGAAGGTGCAGGAACTGGAAGGTCGAGGGGCCAAGAATAGCCACAATTCGAGCAAACCACCGTCCTCGGATGGGCTGGCCAAGCTGCCGGCCAAGCCCCGTTCGCTGCGCAAACCGGGGCAGCACCCGAATGGCGGACAGCCGGGGCATACTGGACACACGCTCCAGAAGGTAGAAAAGCCGGATCGAGTCGTCGTGCATTTGCCCGCGGCCCACTGCCACGCGTGCCAAGGCCCCCTGGGGGAAGCGACGATGGCCGAGAGCCGGCAGGTGTTCGATCTGCCGCCGTTGCGCTTTGAGGTCACCGAGCATCAAGTTTGGGCGGCGACCTGCGCCTGCGGCGAGGTGTGCCGTGGCGAGTTCCCGGAAGGCGTTTCTTCGCCGGTCCAGTACGGGCCGGCGGCGTTGGCGGCAGCGGTGCATCTGACGCAACACCACATGATGCCGGTGCAACGCACGTCGGAGCTGATGGACGATTTCTTCGGACTGCCGATGGCCGAAGCCACGGTACTCGCCGCCTCACAGGAGGCCGGGGTCCGGCTGACGCCGACGGTGAGCACCATCGGCCAGGCCCTTCAAGTCGCCGATGTCGCGCACGCCGATGAGACCGGGCTGCGTGTCGCCGGCTCGCTGCACTGGATGCACGTCCTGGCGACCACGCTGCTGACCTGGGTCGCCTGCCATGCGAAACGCGGCAAGCAGGCGTTCGATGCCCTGGGAATTCTGCCCGGCTTCCTGGGCACCCTCATTCACGATGGCTGGAAGCCTTATCGTGACCTCCTCTGCAAGCACGGTCTGTGCAATGCCCATCACTTGCGCGAGCTGACCTACCTCTTTGAGGATCTCGGGCAAGCCTGGGCCGGCCGCATGATCGATCTCCTGCGGACGGCCTGTCATGAGGTCGGTCAGACCGGCGCGCCGCTGCCGGAATCCCGCCGGGCGTTCTTCCTGTCCCGCTACGCCGACATTCTCAGTGAAGGGGAAGCCCTCAATCCCCGGGCTCCACCCTCGGGCAAACGCGGGCGTCCCCGGCAAAGCAAGGCGACGAACCTCCTCCTGCGCTTGCGCACCTACACCGACGATGTCTGGCGCTTTGCCACGGATCCCGGCGTTCCGTTCACCAACAACCTGGCCGAGCAAGCCGTGCGCATGTCCAAGGTCAAACAGAAAGTCTCCGGCGGCTTCCGGACCAAGAAGGGGGCCGATGCCTACTGCATCATTCACTCGTATCTCGCAACCATGCACAAGCAGGGCGCCAATCTCTTCCACGCCCTGATCCTCACTTTCCAGGGCCAGCCCCCTCAGCCTCGCCTCGCTTGAGCTTCGGCGTGGTCGCCCTGAGTAGTTACGATTCGAGGCTGTTTTTGAGCGCCTCCAACGCTCGCCCGGGGGGACATGGGGTCGATGTTTCGAACTGCGAAACATGGGGTAGGGCTGCTCCTGTGCTGGTTCGTGCTGGCGGGTCAGGTCTGGGCCAAAACCTGCGACCTCGACGGCGACGGGGATGTCGACCTCGACGACATCACCCTGCTGCAGCGCATGTTGCCGAGCCGTCCCACGGTTACCGGCCCGGATGACCCCCGCGATGCCAATCACGATGGCCGCATCGACATTCTCGACGTGCGCGCCTGCGTACTGTCCTGCACGCGCGCCAAATGCAGCACGATCAACCAGGCGCCCTTCGCCAACGCCGGTCCCGACCAGAGCGTATCGCTCGGCAGCTGGATCCCACTCGATGGCAGCGCCTCCAGGGACCCCGAAGGCGCGACCCTCAGCTACGCCTGGTCACTGATCGCCAGACCCCCCGACAGCCAGGCCGTGCTCACCGCCGCCCACAGCACAAATCCCACCTTCCGCGCCGACCTCCCCGGCCAGTACGTCGTGCAGTTGATCGTCCATGACGGCCAACTCGCCAGCGCCCCCGCCACGGTCAGCATCCTCGTCACCAATACTCCGCCGACGGTCAGTCTGAGTGCTCCAGCGGCCCACCAGAGCTTCACCGCCCTGGCGACGATCACCGTCAGCGCCGAGGCCGCGGACAGCACCGGCAGCATCACTGAAGTCGCCTTCTATCAAGGCAGCACGCCGATCGGCAGCGCCACCAGCGCACCGTACCGCATCACCTGGAGCAACGTCCCTGCCGGCAGCTACGTGCTGAAGGCCCGGGCCACCGACAGTGGCGGAGCGATGACCTGGTCCGCGGAAGTGCCGATCACCGTGGCTGCCGGCGGGGTGAAGCTCTACTACCTGCATCACGATCATCTGAATACGCCACGCCTGGTCACCGATGAGGCGAACCGGGTGGTCTGGAGAAATACGCCGCTCGGCGAGCCGTTCGGGATGAGTCTGCCCGAAGAGGATCCGGATGGCGATGGACAAGCGTTCACATTGAACCTGCGGTTTCCGGGGCAGTACGCAGACACGGAGAGTCATCTGAATTACAACTATTTCAGGGACTATGATCCGATTACTGGGAGGTATGTGCAGAGCGATCCCATTGGGTTAGGAGGCGGCATAAACACCTATGCCTATGTAAAAGGGAATCCGCTTAAATTTGTTGATCCTGAAGGACTCGCCTTCTGCTGGTTCAGCATTTCAGCAGGGCGACTCACCTGTGTCTCAGATGACCACGCTTTGAACAATCCTTTTGCTCTCGATATTCCTGTTGCATCCGGAAACAACGGATACGGAATGCAGTGCAAGAACAATCCAAGTTGTACCCATCTTGCAAACCGAGGTCCGATTCCACAAGGTATGTGGGGTTTCGGCGCGGCGGGATCAAGCGGAAAGCCCAACGGCAGAAGGCTCACGCCGCATCCTGGAACGAATACCTATAACAGGAGCCTGTTAGCGTCGCATAGCTGCCTGAACGCTTTCGGACCATCGCTTAACTCACCTTTTTGCTCCGAAGGCTGCATAACTGGCTCCTCCGCAGATATCCAGCGACTGAACCAGTTGATTGACAGCGAACCCGGTAGCATTCTCCTCGTGACAGATTAACATGCGGAACATATTTGCCCTCGTGCTAGCGGCCCTATTGAACCAGCCGAATCTATCATCGGTCGCTATAGCTGCTGAGGATCGAGAGGATCGCCTGATCTCACACGCTCGCTACTGTCTCCTCAACGATATTATGCTTTCAAGTGTTTCCCCCGGAACGTATCAGTCGTTAGTCTCTTGCCGTGGCAGCGAGTTGGGGCTTGCTTTTATTGGCGAAAGGTCTTCAAGAAGGGCCGACGCAGAGCTGGCGAAGCTTCGCCGCTATGTGTTAGATGGCGCGCTGGGGGAGAGCTATACGTGCTATATCCTGTCAAAAGGCAAGCGCATGCTTCCACTGCTTGACGCCCTGGATTTCTCCGAACAGCGTAAAATCTGCGAAGCCGAGGTAGGACAGCGGATTAGGGAATTAGGTATCGTCCCGAACAAGCTGAATGTTGATACCGTGTGTTCCACACAAAGCAGCGCACAAAACTGGATCAAAGATATCTCCGTTGCGGCCAAAGCAGGGAGAAAATGCAGTGAGCAGGACTGGTAACGTAGTCAGGGCATTCCCACTCGGAATGCATACGCCCCTGAAGACCGTGGCCTGACCCAAATGGCGCAATCAGCGCCAGCTTCGCCCCGTAGCGCGGAGTGTGCATCGCTCGATCACCTGCCGTCGGCAACGAAAACCGGAAACCGCTCACCCACATGTAAACAAGCTCCAAGCGACAAGGACACGGCCATGACCAGACTCTCCCCTGAACATCAGCTCACCGCCCTCCGCACCGTCTCCGCCCTCTGTGCCACGCTGTTCTCCAGCCTCGCCTGGAGCACCGCATGCAGCTACACCAACTTCTCGATCGGCAGCGAGTTCGTGGCCAAGGCGGGGCCGGTCAATGGCCAATACCTGTATTCCTTCCTGTCGCTGCGCTGCGGTCCTGACGGCCAGGTGATCGATGGTGGCATTGGCGGTGGCGGGGAGATCGAAGTCGGTTGGTATGAGCCGGCGAATCTGGAGTCCGGTCTGAAGAAAACCTTTGGCGCGGCGTTCGCCGAGAGTCGCGTCTTTGCCAGTAACTGCAAGTTGCACCTGCTGCTCGTCAACCGTCGTTATCCGGCTTCTCAGAGCATCGCCGGGGTGTCCATGGCCGATTACCCGGATACCACCGGCAGGACCACCTATGAAAACGTTTTCCCCGGGCCGTTGCTGCTCCCCTTCGGCACCAATATCCCGCCCCCCGGAAGCTGTGGCTGCTCTGGTGGCCTGGTCAAGCTGCCCGGATCGCCGCTGTGTGCGCTGCCGCCGGAGAAGAAGAAACCCGACTTGTGCATCGCCAACCCGATCGTTCCCGGCCAGGGCTGCAAGGTCCAGTGGGAAACCGATTATGCCTTTGCCGGCACCTCGCCCCTGGCCTTCAAGCGCTATTACGACAGTCAAAGCCCATATCACGTCGGCAGCGCCTCGCGCCGCAGCCTGGGCAACCGCTGGCGCCACCATTACGACGTGCTGCTCAATCCCGCGGCAGCGACCAATCTCGTCCTGATGCTGCGCGACGATGGTCAGATCCTCTATTTCCGACCCCGACCCGGCAGCGCCACCCAGTGGATCGGCGACGCCGACATCGTCGGCCAACTGGAAAAGACCGCCACCGGCTGGACCTACCGCGACAGCGACGACGCCGTCGAGACCTACGATGCCAGCGGCCGGCGCCTCACGCGCACCGACCGCGACGGTCTCTCGCTCCGCTTCAGTTATGCTCCTGGCGCCAACACGCCGAGCCGCGTCGAGGACCACTTCGGGCGCCGTCTGACTTTCACCCATGACAGCCAGGGACTGCTCAGCGAACTGACCGACCCGGCCGGCCACAAAGTCATCTACACCTACGACGCCGCCGGCAACCTGATCACGGTCACCTATCCCGATGGCACGACTCGTTCCTACACCTACACCAGCCTCCCCGTTGCCGGCCAGGTCGAGCCTGCCTTGCTCACCGGCTTGACCGACGAGAACGGCGTCCCCTACGCCCACTGGACCTACGACAGCAGCGCCCTCGTCGCCAGCAGCGAACACGCCGGTGGCGTCGACCAGCACCGCCTGAGCTACCAGAAAGACGGCAGCGGCAAGATCACCGGCGCCACCCACACCAACCCGTTCAACGCCGTCAGTGAATACCGCTTCCAGGAAATCCTCGGCGCCCACAAGATCAACAGCATCAGCCATGCACTCCTTCCCGGCGTCACGCAGCGCTTCACCTACGACGCCAACGGCAACCTCAGCACGCGCACCGACTTCAACGGCCGCCTCGACACCTACACCTACGACCTTCCCCGCAACCTCGAAACCCGCCGCGTCGAAGCCAGCGGCCAGGCCGAAGCGCGCACTGTCTCGACCCAGTGGCACCCGGCCTGGCGTCGCCCGGTCAAAGTCGCCGAGCCCAAACGCCTCACCACCTGGATTCTCCACGGCGACAGCGTCGGCGGCAACGTCGTCAGCTGCGCCCCGAGTACCAACCCAGCGCTCAGCGTCGTCTGCCAGAAGAGCGAACAAGCCACCGCCGACGCCGCTGGCAGTAGCGGCTTCGCCGCCACTCCTAGCGGGCTCCCGCGGACCTGGACCTTCACCTACAACGACCGCGGCCGTGTGCTCACCGCCGACGGTCCGCGTACCAACGTCGCCGACCTCACCACCTATGGCTATTACGACGCCGCCGACCCCGACCCCGGCAAGCGCGGCCATCTCGCCACCGTCACCAACGCCCTCGGCCACCTCACCCAGATCACCGCCTACGACCCGCACGGCAACCCGCTCACCGTCATCGACGCCAACGGCCGTATCACCACGCTGAGCTACGACTCCCGCCAGCGCCTGGCGAGTCGCAGTATCGACGGCGAAGTCACCACGTACTCCTACGACCCTGCCGGCCAACTCACCCGCGTCACGCTCCCCGACGGTAGCAGCCTCGCTTATACCTGGGATCCCGCGCATCGACTCACCGCCATCAGCGACAACCTCGGCAACCAGATCGTCTACACCCTCGACGCCATGGGCAACCGCCTCCGCGAAGACATCCGCGACCCCGCCAACCAACTTGCCCAGACCCGCCAACGCCTCTACGATGGCCTCGGCCGGCTCGCGCAGGACATCGGTGCCCGCGGCCAGATCACCGCCTACCGTTACGACGCCAACGGCAACCGTAGCCAGATCACCGACCCCCTGGACCAGCGCAGCAGCTTCGCCTACGACGCCCTCGACCGCCTGCTCCAGTTCACCGACCCCACCTCCGGCCAGACCCGCTACCAGTACGACGGTCTCGATCGCCTGACCAGCGTCACCGACCCGAGAAACCTCGCCACCACCTACAGCGTAGACGGCCTCGGCAACCGCCTGCGCCAACAAAGCCCCGACAGCGGCCTGACGACCAGCACGTACGACGCCGCCGGCAACGAAATCACCCGTACCGACGCCAAGGGCCAGACCAGCGTCTTCACCTGGGACGCCCTGAACCGCCCGACGCGCATCTCGTACGCCGACGGCAGCCGCACCGATTACTTCTGGGATCAGGGCGAGAACGGCATTGGCCGCCTGACGCGCATCGACGACACCCGCAACGACGCACTCGTCAGCCGCCTGGAGAACCGCTACGACGCGCAGGGCCGCCTGCTCAGCCAGACCCGCAGCGTTGGCGGTGTCAGTCACACCACCGCCTGGACCTGGTCGGCTGGCCGCATGACCGGCCTGACCACCCCGAGCGGCCGGACGATTGCCTACAGCCGCGATGCCATCGGCCGGATCAGCGAAGTCCGCCTGACCGACAGCGCCCCGGGCGGTGACGGTCAGACACGGGTGATCGCGACCGACATCCACTACCACCCCTTCGGCGGCATCAAGAGCTATCGCAACGGCGCCGGCCAGGTCCACACCCGCAACCAGGACCAGGATGGCCGCATCGCGAGCTACACCCTCGGCAGCCAGAACTGGCTCCTGAGCTACGACGCCGCCGGTCGCATCAGCGCCCAGTTCGACGCCGCCAATGCCGCCCAGAGCGCAACTTACGGCTACGACGGGCTCGATCGCCTGACGAGCGCCAGCCTGCCGAGCACCGCCTACGGCTACACCTGGGACGCCACCGGCAACCGCAGCAGCCACACCCTCGGCAGCAGCATCCGCAACTACACCATCGACCCACTCAGCAACCGTTTGCAAAGTGTCGGCAGCGCCCCGCCGAAGATCTACAGTCACGACGCCAATGGCAGCATCACCAGCGACGGCGCCAACACCTACGTCTATGACGGCAAAGGCCGCCTGACCCAGACCAGCACGGCCGCCGGCGTCACCCGCTACGACTACAACGGTCTCGGCGAACGCATCCGCAAGCAGAACGCCACCGACACCCGCTACCTCTACGACCCCGAAGGTCGTCTGATCGCCGAGAGCGCCGCCGATGGCACGATCCAGCGCGAATACCTGTGGCTCGAAGACCTCCCGCTGGCGGTGATGCAATGAAGACGACCGAGCACGGGCAAAGAGATCTGACGCACTTCTGGCAATTCGATCAGCCCCCATGTCGCGCAGTGCGCCATTCGCCTGCACCCAGTTCCACGCTTTACACAACTTCTTCGACAAAGCCCTACGTCGTGATGGAGGCCTTGCAGAATGCGAAGACCTCCCTCGCGCGCTTTCGCAAGATGTTGTTTGGCGCGTCTACGGAGAGCAAAGACAACTGCTAGAGCGGCCAGCTCGATGGGAAACCGCCGAGGCCGACCATCAACAGCCAGTTCAGACGGGAAGCAGTCGCACAGATTTCGTAGGCCACCGGCAGCCACCGACCCAGAACGGCCTGATGGATTTATCATGGGCAATGGCGGCTTACTGATCAATAAGTTGCCGGCGGCGGGAATCTGACTTTAGCCAACTGTTTGGCCAAAGCGGCCGGTGAGGTGGCTCAGTTGAATGGCCGGTGTCGGTACACATTACGATTGACGAATCACTTGCCAAAACATATCGTAGACGATATAGAATGTCAGTTCTGAACACGATCGAAGAGTTCGAAGACGAGCTCGATGCGTTGGTGGAAACCAACCCAGATGACGCCGGGCTGATCGATGCACTGATCGAGGAACTGGGGGCTGACCATGACCTCTTGGGAACGCCCACGAAATAACTTCCCGGTTTTATGCTGTTGAATTTGGCAGGATGGTGTAATTCCATGGGGGCAGTAGTGCATCGGCGACGATGCGCAGGGATGCCTTGAGATCAAGCGCCGCTTTCCGTCCGGTTTCGTAGACGCGATCGATAATATCGACGGTGACCTGAAGTCCAGTTCGAGTCTGGGTACGCTCGATCAGTTGTTTGACCAGAGGCACGCTTTCAAATACGACGCCTTCGCAAGCGCGCGTGACATGGGGGAAGACGCGGTGCTCAATCGGATTGTGCTTGGAGCAATACGGCGGGAAGTGGGCGATCCGAATTTCCCGCTTGAGCCGATTGGCAAGCGCTTGCAAGTCCTGCTGAAACAACGGCGAGCGTGAGGGGTTGCTGCCACCGCCATCGCACAGAATCAATATCTTATCGGCATTGGGATGATCGTGACGTCCGTGCAAAGACCACCAACGTTCCACGCTGTCACACGCGAACTGCGTGGTGTCATGACTCGTGCCCAGATTGACATGGGCTTTGTTCAAACCGATGTCGTACAAGCCATGCGGTACGACTTTGCCTTCGCTATAGCTGGGAAAGTCATGATCCAGCACGGCCAGGGTCTCTCGGGTGTAAAGCGTGCCGTTCCGGTAAAAATTGCCGAGCATCTCTTTCTTCTTGGTGTCCATGGAGAGTACGGGCTGACCAGCCGCCAGGTACGCGGCCTTGAGCGCTGTGATGTTTTCAAACTGCGGGTTGCGCTCAGGGTGCTGCTTGAACGACGTCTTCTTCTGCGCCTGACGGCGAACAAAGCCATGCTGCTTCAGCAACTGGCGAACAATCCGGCAACTGACCGGGGTTCCCGTCGCGCTAATGCGCCGGGCAATCTCCGGCTGGCGCAGATGGGTCCAACGAATGGCGTGCTGCGGACAGCCCGCCGTATGCTCTCGAACGACGTCCAGAAACGTCGTCGATAATTCGGGCGTCAGGTCGAGCTTACGCTTCCGCCCACCGCCTTTTTTCGGAGCTTATCCCCCGTCGCCTCTTCCGCTATGTCCAGGTCGGCCAGTCCTTGTCGGATCGTCTTGCTATCGATCTCAAACAACTGCGCGATGTACTGCTGGCCCCCATGCCCCAACTTGTCAGACTCCACCGCCGCGTACCGGCGACGATCCTTTTCCGATAGTCGCCGATAGAATTCCTTCATTCGCCGCTCTACGTCTTCCCGGTAATAGCCCACGCTGCATTCCCTTTGCTGTTTTCAGAACAACCAAGCAAGCAAGTGGCATGCCCGAGCGCACAGTCAAAACGGGAAGTTATTTCGTAGGCGTTCCTTGGACACACTCAGCGACGAGGTTCCCAAGTGGCACTACATGTTCAGTCCCTCCTTCGAGATCAAGTGCTTCGCAGAGTGTTGGCAAGCGTGCCGAAGAATTTACACGCTGAAACCTTATGACGAAGACGGACATCTGATTGATTACCGTGTTTTCATCGGGCATGACGCGCATACCGACGAATATTTTGTTTTGACCGTTCAACCCAGGGCGACTTGCTATGACACCACAACTGATGAACACCGAAGTCTCTGTGATCGGTACGACAGGCTCAACATTCCTGCCATTAGGCGGGTCCCATAGCGGCCTCTTCGGATTGCAGATCACGCCGGTATTGATCGCGATGAATCGGCATGTGGCCGGCGATAGCTCGCCGAAGAGAGGCGTTTCTGCAACCGAGCGCATTGCGCGCATCAGGAACAACCCCCTGCGTGCTGTGGCGATCGTGAAAGGGCGACAGCGTCTTGCCAAAGTTGCTGACCACCTTAATCCGGGATTCCGGCCACTTTCCGCCTTGCGCCTGGCGGCCGGCCTGTCGCAGTCTGAGCTGGCTGGGAAGATGGACATGAAGCAGCCCAACATTGCGCGCCTCGAGAAAAAACCAGGGGACCCGAGTCTGTCTACCCTCCAGAAACTTGCCGCCGTGCTCGGGGTTGATATCAGAGAGGTCATCGCTGCGGTTGAGGCGACTAATAAAGCGGAGGCTGACCGTGTCTAACTCCCCGTACCTCTTTTGCCTCTATGCCGAGGATGTCCGCCAGGAAATTACCGGGCAGATGTCGATCATTGGAGCTTTTCAAGGTGGGTTGCGGGTTCCCTCGGTGCCAACCCATCTCCCTAAATTGGCGATCATTGCCAACTTGCGCATGCCATCTGAAAAGGCACCTTCCTCTGTAAAACTTGAGGTGCATCGTGATGGCGAGGTCTTGCAAGCGATCGAGCCGCCGCCTGAGTTTTTACAATCGGTTATCAAGCAACCCCGTGTAGGACTGGACGACGGCTACGCCATGCAGTTCGTCGTCGGATTTGCCGGTTTCCCGGTACCTGCCGCAGGTAAGCTGGAGGTTCGTGCAATGATCGACAGCGTGGTCCTGCGAGGCAACTCGCTGGAAATCACCGTCGGCGATGTGCCGCCCGCGACTGTCGGACTGAAAAGCGAGTAACGCGATGATTACCGGGTGGATGAGCACCCGATTCCGGCGTTTCAATCCCCTCTTTTCGCTGTAGTCCGCAGGGTTTGGCAAGATTCCGCAACTTCGGTAATCCGCCCCTTCACCTCCATCTCGGTTGCGAACGAAGCTGGACAGCCTCGTGGCTCGGCCCGCAGGAGGCAAACCAGATCGGGCAGGCAGCGGCCTGCTCCAGCCGCTCGAGCAGCGACGCCGCTGCAGTCAGCGTGCGCGCCTGATAGACCGGACGTACCCGGAAGAGCAGGTCCGTCAGCGCTGCCTGGTGTGCCAGGTCTTCTCTGGCGCTGCACGGCAGGCTCGTCACGCGCCCGGACGGCGCCAGCCAGCCGGCAGCCTGGCACTCTTCTCCGGGCACGGTCGTCTCGTAGGCCTCGCACCAGCGCAGCCCGGGAACATGCCCGAAGGCATCGAGGTGACTGACCAGCAGGCCGTCGAGACGCCCGGTGGCCGCCAGTGCGTAGCGCAGGAGCACACCGTCCGGGTGGCCACGCCGGAAGCGGCCCTGCCAGCCCTGGTCGCTGTTATGCGGCTCCGGGAGAACGTCCAGTCCGGCGTCGGCCGTCGGGAAGGGACCCGCTCCGTGCCGCGTGAGATAGGCGCGCAGGACCCCGAGGTGCTCGACCCGGGCAGGGCAGCCGTAGTCTGCCGCTACCGCTTCGACGGCGCGCGGGTGGATGCTGCTCCAGGTGGTGTGCGGATGGAATCCCCGCCATTCATCGAGGAGAACGCCCTGTGCCCCCTCGAACAAGACCGTCCCGGGGCGCGTCAGGCGCGCGGCGATTCTTTCTGCTGACGATGGGGGAACGTACCGCAACAGGTTCTGGATGTTTTCCAGCCAGGCTTCGGCAAGCTGCGCGTCGGCGAGCAAACGATGCTCGGCCGCGATTGCTGCAGCATTTGCGACAGCCTTGCCCAGGGCGGCGAACACGGGCAGGAGATCGCGGCGAATGGCCTGCAGTTTCTGCATCGCCAGCGCGGGTCGCGCCAGGTCGCCGTAATGCAGCGTGTGCTCGGGGTGAGCGAGCGCATGGTGTACGGTTTCGCCGACCCCGACCCCGCAGCTTCCATGTGCCGCGGCGCCACGCGCCAGCTCGCGCAGACGACCGGCGGCCTGATGAAACGGCGTATTGACCCGACAGCGCCGATCGATGAACAGGCGCGCCAGGCCATCATCGACGCCCATCGACTGCAGCCGGGAATGCTCGACCAGAAGCGCGCCGGGATGGACGACCACCGGATAGGCGAGAACGGTCGCCACTCCCGGCACCAGCGTCCCGGCAGCGAATTGCGAGAAGGTATGCTGCCGGCCGTCGGGCAGGACGACGTTGTGTCCGGCCTGCGCGCCGCCGTTGAAACGGACGACCGTGTGTACCTGCCAGCGCCGGCAGAGGGCGTCGGTAAACACGCCCTTGCCACAATCGCCGAAACCCAGACCGAGCAGGGAGACCAGGCGGGGCATGCGCACAGGCCCTCCCCCTTAGTGTGAAAGTCGCATCAGCGACTCACGAATCTCCCCTCCCCCCTCGCGGGGGAGGGGTCGGGGGAGAGGGAAACGGTCATGACTGTCATGATCGGGGATACCTGCAACCGCCATGACCGTCAGGAAAACAGGCGCTTCCACCAGTCGGGTTTGCCGATCGCGGTCGAAGCCGGATGCGTGTGTATACGCTTTGGCGCGTCCGGGTCGAGCAGATCAGCATAAGGCTGCAGCGCACGGACGGTGGCGGCAATGCGATCACGCGGGGTGCCGTTGGCGTGCAGGACATCGGCGACCGCGTCGACGCCGCTGAGGGCGCCCTCGGTCAGACCGACAATCGCTGCCGCGATCGCGCAGGTATCCACATGAGATTCCATGCAGATCACCTGATCGCCGAGCACCTCGCGCCAGCGTGCTTCACAGCCTTGACGGCGTTGCCGATCCGGAATCAGGAAGAAGAGATGCCAGGTTTCGGCGGCAGCGGCGACGACCTCCTCGAGCGCGATGTCTTCGTCGAGCCTCTCGCCGATCAGGGCTTCGATCTGATGACGAGAAACGGCCGGATAGGGGTGCTCATCGCCGGTCATGAACAGATAGCCACGCTTCCTGCGCTTCACCCAGCAGTCGAGGTCGGTGTGTTGCGCGAGTACGTAGAAAGCCAGCTCGTAACTCTCGCTATTCGAGCCACCGCCTCCTCCTTCGAGGTAACTCCAGGTGAGCCACTGGTCGATCAGTTCCGCAGTGGTTTCGAACTGCCCGACCTGCAGCGGCGCGCCATCCGAGGTGGCATCGCCAATCGCCATGAACATCACCTGCGGGTCGGGAACCCGGCAATCGGTCAGCAACTTCATGAAAGTCGGCAGATCGTGGCGCGCGAGGAATTCGGGAATATTTCCCATCGAGCCGGTGACATCGAGCGCAAAGACGATGCCGAGCGAGTTCGGATGTTCGGCGCTGTCGCGCGCTTCGCGAACCGTCAGGCCCCTGGGGTCCATCAAGGCGTGACAGCCCCGTTGTTTGAAGACTTCGGCGCGTGACAGCGCCGCCCGATCCGTGGTCAGCGCCGCATGCGCGCTGTGTGAATAACTACCGTAGCCCATGATTTTCTCCTAGCGGCAAGTCGCCGAAGTGGGGTTGAAAGGGATGAATTTCGGTGGCCCGAAGGCGGCGCGAGCGGCCGCGACCAGCGCCTGGTCGAGCCCACGCGCGCCGACCTCGGCACACCAGGCGGCGTCTTCGCTGCTGCGTTGCAGCAAAGCCACCAGGGGAGAAGGCGTACTGCGCCCGCAGGTGGGCAGCGCGTCGCCTCCGCACAAGAGCGCACGCAGGGTCCACGCCGATTGCCGCAGATCGCGGGCGATCGCTGCGCCATCCGCGCCAGGCATGGCGTGCGACCAGCCGACGAGGAGCACGCCGTGATCGCGCGGGTGTACGAGCCAGTGCTCGGGTCGCAGGTCGCCGTGCGTCCAGCCGCTGTCGTGCGCAAATGCCAGCACTTCGAGGACTCGCCTCCAGATCCAGACAGCGTGCCGCGGATCGATTCCGGTTGCTGCGTAACGCAGGGCCTGCGCCAGACTGCCCCAGTATCCGGAAGGATGGCGAAGCAGCAGCCCTTCCCGCTCGTTCCCGCCGGCCGTTTCGCCGACACCGCTGGCAATCGCTTGCGGAACCCTTTGCGAGAGGTACGCCGCCTCTGCCAGCGTACTCGCCTGCAGGGCGCGCAGGATCTCGGCCTCGGCTGCAAGCACGCCGGGTTTCGTACCGGCGTGCGCCAGTTTGACGATCACCCGTTCCGGAAAGAGACCCATGCGTTCGGCGAGATGGACTTCGGCGTGTTCGCCGATGCCCACCCGCTTGAGCAGTTGGTAGCGTTGCCCCTGCCAGCGCAGCACCGGCAAGGTCGATGGGTAGCCGGCCAGGGCCTGCGCACGAACTCGCGCCGCCGCTTCGCGCAAGGGCGCCGCCTGCACCAGCGACTTGTTGCGGGTGACCGTCGCGCTGCAATAGGGACAGATCACCATGCGCCAGCTCGCCTGCCTGGGCAGCGCCGCGCCGCATTGCGGACAGGTGAGTGCGGTGAATGACATCGCGCCAGGCTCAGGGATGCAGGGACAGGAAGTGGTCGAGCAGGTTGAAGTGATCTTCAAAAAAGCGACTTTCCATGGCCTGGAGTTCTGCAATCGGAGTCCACCTGGCTTGCGCCGCATCGTCGGCGCCGCAGACATCGGGCAAGCGGCAGTCGCCGAGATCGAAGCAGTGCGCATGCGTGATCGTTCGCCCGCGCAGACTGCGGTCGGGATGATCGAAAACGGCGACGCTTTGCAGGGCCACTTCAAGGGTGGAATCGAGCAGGCCGAGGCCGGTTTCTTCGCGCAACTCGCGAATCGCGCCCTGCAGGACGCGCTCACGCGCCTCGAGGAAACCGCCCGGTACCGCCCACAAGCCCTTTCCCGGCGGATGCCCACGTTCGATGAGGAGGACGTGCGCGGACGCGATGACGACCGCGTCCACGGTCACGAAAGGACCGTTTCCCCAGATCCGCCGGTTCTCCTCGAGGGCCAGATGCTCACCGCGCAGTTGGCGGTAATGCGGCAGACGGGTCCAGCCCTTCAGATAATGAACGATCGTCGCCGGTAGCAGCCCGCCGAGCAGTGCCTGCGTCGCCGGCCAGTCTTCGCTCTCGAAGTAGATCTGGCGGATGCTGGTCGCATCGATCTCGTCAAATTGCGGCGCGGCGACGAACTGCCAGCGCGGAAAACGTTGCAGGTATTGGCTGGAGGCATCCTTGAGGTAGCCGACGAGGGCAATCCGCGCGCCCGGCGCACTGTGCTCCTGCACCGCGGCGACGACCGCCTCGCTCCAGCGCCGATCGTCGTAGTAGTCGCGAATCGGCAGAAAACGGACACGCTCGCGCGTCGCGTCGTCGAGCGTGCTGCCGATCATGGCGGCGCGCTCCTCCCAGGTAAACGGGTTCTTCGCATTGCGCGCGGCGTGCGCCGACCCGAGCAGGACGATCACCTGCCCGGCGCTTTGCAGTGTTCTGGCGAGCAAGGCCGCATGCGCATTGTGGAAGGGCTGGAAACGGCCAATCAGTACGGCGATGTCGAATCGGTCGGGGGTCATTTGGGCTCCTGGTCAATGGGCTCCTGTTCAGTCATAGCAAGCGGCAATCGGCATCTGCCGGCCGCTGCCGAAAGCGCGCCCGCGCAGGCGCAGAATCGGCGGGGCCTGGCGTCGCTTGTATTCGTTGCGCGCGATCATGCGCCGAATTCTCGTCAGCAGCGCCCTGCCCTCGGCGTCGGCCAGCAGTTGCGCATAGGCGGACTCGACTTCCGCGCGCTCGCCGGCACCGAGGCGCTCACCCTCGATCAGCACCTTGAGGATCGTATCCAGGAGCGGATACGGCGGCAGGCTGTCGGTGTCCCGCTGACCGGGCGCGAGTTCGGCCGAAGGCTCCTTGTCGAGGATCGCCTGCGGGATCACTTCGCCACCGGCGCATTCGTTGAGGTGCCGGCTCAAGGCAAAGACTTCGGTCTTGTAGAGGTCGCCGATCAAACCCAGACCGCCGTTGGTGTCGCCGTACAGCGTGCAATAGCCGACCGAGATTTCACTCTTGTTGCCGGTGGTGAGCAGCAGGTGGCCATAACTGTTGGAATACTCCATCAGGATGGTGCCGCGCACCCGCGCCTGCAGATTCTCGAGCGCCAGGCCGCGCAAGGGGCCGTTGCAGGCTGAGGCAAAATCCGCTGCGAACTGGCTGACGAGGTCGCGGATCGGATGCTCGATCAGGCGGATTCCGAGCCTGCGGCAGAGCACTTCGGAGTCGCAGACGCTGCCTGGCGTCGAGAAAGACGAGGGCATGGTGATGGCGACGACATGGTCCGCGCCGAGTGCCTCGACCGCGAGCGCCAGCGTCAGCGCGCTGTCGATCCCGCCCGAGGAACCGACGACCGCGCGGCTGAAGCCGCAGCGGCGAGCGTAGTCGCGCAAGCCGAGAACGATCTGCCGGCGGTAGAACTCCATCACCGGCAAACCACCGGCGACGATCGGCGGCAGCGCTTCCCCGGTAGCCGACAGAAAAAGCGTGCCGTCCCACAGCAGCGTGCTCACCGCTTCGGCAAAGCGCGGCGCCTCGAAAACCACACCAGCCGTTGGAGAAACTGCGAACGAGGCGCCGTCGAAGACCAGTTGGTCGTGCCCGCCGATCTGGTTCACATAGACCAGCGGGATCTGGTGGCGCTGGCTGGCCGCCGCAAAGAGACGATGGCGCTGTTCGCGCTTGCCGATGTTCGACGGACTGGCGTTGATCGTCACCAGCAGATCGGGACGGGCATCGGCGAGGCGGCTAAACGGGTTGACCGCATAGTCGCTGCCGGCGTCATTCCAGCCGTCTTCACAGATCAGGAAGCCGACCTGCGTGCCGCCAACGCGCAGGATCCGGGCGACATCCGGCCCCGGCTCGAAATGGCGGCGCTCGTCAAAGATGTTGTAGGTCGGCAGCAACTGCTTCGCGTAGCGGACAACGACGGCGCCATCACAAATCACGAGCAGACTGTTTTCGAGCGGCTTGCCGGGGCCGCTGCGCCGCGTCGGCGCGCCGACCACCCAATACAGGCCCGGTGTCGCATGGCTGGCTGCAAGCAGCGTGTTCAGGCCCGCCGCCGCGCGCTCGATGAATTCGGGTTCATCGAGCAGGTCACCGGGCGAGTAAGCGGTCAGCGACAGTTCGGGGAAAACCACCATCTGCGCCTGCTCGGCATGCGCCTGAGCGGCTGCTCGACACATCAGGCCGATGTTGCCGTCGATGTCGCCGATCGTCGGATTCAACTGCGCGAGGGTGATGCGAAAGTGGCTCATGGCGTTTCCAGCGGATGATTGAAGACCTGGCGCAGGTAGGCAAGGAAGGTGCGGTCCTCGCACAACGTCTTGCCCGCAGAATCGGAGAGCTTGGCGACCGGCTGCCCGTTGCACGCCATGATTTTCATGACCACATTCAGCGCCTGGTGCGGCGTATCGTTCGAAAGGTCGGTACCGATGCCGTAGGAGGTCTGCACACGTCCGCGCAAACGCCGGTACAGATCGACCGCGCGCGGCAGGTTGAGGCCGTCGGAGAAGACCAGGCGCTTGCTCATCGGGTCGATGTGCAGTTGCGCATAGTGGCGCAGCGCCTTCTCCGCCCATTCGACGGGATCGCCCGAATCGTGGCGCAGGCCGTCGAACAGCTTGGCAAAGTACAGGTCGAAATCGGCGAGAAAGGCATCCATGCCGACCACGTCGGTCAGCGCGATGCCGAGATCGCCGCGGTACTCCTGCACCCAGGCCTCGAGTGCCGCTTTCTGAAAATCGCGCAGGCGGAAGCCGAACGCCTGGTAAGCCTGCAGGTACTCGTGCGCCATCGTGCCGATCGGCGTCAGCCCCAGCTTCTTCGCAAAGTAGACGTTGGACGTGCCGCGGAAATGCTCCGGCACCTCTCTGGCCAGCGTGCGCACGACTTCCTCGTGCCAGGCAGCGGAATAGCGCCGGCGCAGGCCGAAGTCGAAGAAGATGAAAGGCTCGTTCGCCGACAGCAGCGCCGGGCGCTCCGACTTGAGGAATTCGACCTTCGCCTGCAGTCGTTCGCGCGCCACGGCAAGGATCGAAGCCTCGGTCGACAGCCGGCGGAAATAGAGCTCATTGACGATGTAGAGCACAAAAATCTCGAAGGCCATGACATGCACCAGGGGGCCGCTGGCGACGACCCGCAGATGCTCGCCGTCGGCGCGCGTGCTGATGAAGCGGCGCTGGAAGCGAAACACCGAGAGGAAGTCGACGAAGTCGCTCTTGATGAAGCGCAGGCTGCGCAGATACGCGAGTTCATCGTCGCCGAAGGTCAGGGTGCACAACTGGTCGAGTTCGGCATCGACGTCGGCCTTAAGCTCTGCCAGCGGATAGACGGGCCGGTTCCGGCAGAAGAAGGCGTATTCGGCCTGCGCTCCCGGGTGGCTATGCAGCAGCGCCTGCCACATCGTGAACTTGTACAGGTCGTTTTCCAGCAGGCTGCGAACGACGGGGGGATGAATCTTCTGCCAGGTCATACTCACTCTCCTTCTTCGGCAACGCCGACCAGCCGGCGCATGAACACACTGTAGACCACTTTGTTGCATTTTGCAACTAACAGACACAAAATTTTTTCTGCCCGCTCCCCCGCGAGTGGCGAGGGAAGCTATCGGGCCGAGCTATGAACGCGGCTTCATCGACCACAGCTATCTAAAAGAGCAGGCGATCGCCTGGCCCGGGGACTAATGCTCTATATTTGTAAGCATTACTATGGAAGTCGCGAGCGACTCTCGAATCTCCCCTCCCCCCTCGCGGGGGCGAAGGCGGGGTTTCGCGGAGCACTGCTCCGCGCCGCCGCAGCCGGCCCGCGATGCAGCGCGGGCCGTGGGAGGGGTTGGGGGAGAGGGGAAACGGTCATGACTTTCATCATCGGGGGTGTCTTGCAAAGTCATGACCGTTTGTGACCGGACATCGATTCGGTGTACCGAGCAGAGGCGTGTTCACTGATCGCCCGCTCGCGAACCGACAAAACGGTAGCCCACACCCGCTTCGGTCAGAATGTGCTGCGGTCGCGACGGATTGTCTTCGATCTTCTTGCGCAGATAGCCCATATAAACGCGCACGTAGTGGCTGTCTTCGACATGCGCCGGACCCCAGACGTTTTTCAGCAATTGCCGATGCGTCAGCACGCAGTCGGGGTTAGCGATCAGATAGCAGAGCAATCGGTATTCGATCGGCGTCAGGTGAATCACGGTGCCGTTGCGTTCGACGCTTCGCCGCGTCAGGTCGACACGCATCGCACCGAATTCAATGATGGCCACACCGCGATCATCACGGCTGCGACGGCGCAATTGCGCACGTACCCTGGCGAGCAACTCGGCGGTGCCGAAGGGCTTGGTCAGGTAGTCATCGGCACCGGCATCGAGTGCAGCGACCTTGTCGGTCTCGGCGTTGCGCGCCGAAAGCACGATCACCGGCATCTCCGACCAGCTTCTCAGTTCGTGAATGAAATCGATCCCGTTACCGTCAGGAAGACCGAGGTCGAGCACTACCAAGTCGGGGCGGCGGGTGCCGGTCTCGATCAGGGCACGCTGCACACTGTCGGCTTCGAAGACCTGATAGCCTTCGCTTTCGAGCGCAAGTTTGATGAAACGGCGGATATTGGCTTCATCCTCGACGACGACAATGCCGGCGATCGGGTTGTTCATGGAGTGATGTCCTCTGCCGCCAGCAAGTCATCTTCGCAGACCGTCGGCGGTACACCGCGAGGCAGAGAAAAGAGGAAACGTGCCCCGCCATTGGCGCGGTTCTCGGCATGAATCCTGCCTCCGTGCGCTTCGACGATGGCGCGGCAGATGGCCAGACCCAGCCCTACCCCCGGCGTCGTGCTTTCCCGCGCACCGCGTTCAAACTTCTGGAAAATACTCTCTTCGCGTCCTTTCGGCAAACCCGGACCGCAGTCGTCGACCCAGACTTCGATCTCGTACTCGCGCAGCATGGCACCGATGCTGATTACGGTGCCGGCCGGTGTGTACTTGACGGCATTTTCGAGAAGATTGCAGAGCACCCGCTCAATCAGTACCGCATCAATCTCGATCAGTGGCAGCTCATCGGGTAGCGCCGTACGAACCGAATGTGCAGTCAGCGACATTTCCATGGCCTTGAGCGCGCTGCCGACCACTTCCTCGAGCGGCTGCCACTGGCGGTTGAGCTGAACCCTGCCGGCCTGCAGACGAGCCATAACGAGCAACTTGTTGACCTTGGTGCTCATGCGTAGCGCTTCCTCCTTGAGGGTTTCGACGATCAAAGCCTGAGCGTCGCTCGGCTGCGTCAGCCTGAGCGATTCAGCCAGGCCGACGAGTACGCTCAGCGGTGTTCGCAGATCGTGCGAGATGGCGGCCAGAAGCGAGTTGCGAAGGCTCTCGGATTCCATCTGCAGCAGCGTCGCCTGCGCCACCTCGACATAGTGCATGCGCTCGACGGCGATCGCCACCAGACTGGCAAAGGTCTCGAGCTGGCGGCGCGTCTCCGGACCCTGGACGCGTAGCGGGTCGCGCGGCGCGATGGCGAGAACGCCACGCGTGCGCATCGGCGCCTTGAGCGGCAAATAGAGCAGCGGGCTGCCCGGCAGGGTGTCGGTAGACAGTCCTGCCGCTTCGCCGTGATCGAAGGCCCAGCGGGCGACGCCCTCGTCGACGATCAGCGTATCGGCGGTACCCGGTCTGGCATTGACGACTTCCGCTCGCAAGCGGTCTTGGGCGTCGGTCAGGAGCAGCGCAGCCTGGGCATTGAATTCGACCGCCAGAAAGCGATCGCAAGCCTCGGCGATCTGCATCGGCAGCAAGGCTGCCGACAGATCACGTGCCATTTCGTAAAGCCCGCGGGCGCGCGCCTCGCGCTGCGTTGCCACATCGGCGTGCTGCTTGTAACGCGCGGTGAGCTGGCCTGTGATCAAGGCCACAATGAGCATCACGGCGAAGGTCATCAGATATTGTGCATCGCTGACGGCGAAGGAAAAACGCGGTGGCACGAAGAAGAAGTCGAAGGCCGCAACTGCCAGAAAGGAGCTGGCCACCGCAGGGCCACGGCCAAGACGCATGGCCACGAAGAATACTGCGAGCAGGAACAACATGGCGATGTTGGTGAGTTCGATCGCGCCGGCCAGCGGCGCCGCCAGAGCCGTTAGCGCGCCACAGATCGCCGCTGCCTTGAGATAGGCCAGCCACTCGCCAGCTGTCGGTGGAGCCGTCGGCGCCGGCACGGCGGCGCGCTTGTCCTCGCTGCGTGCCGCCTGAACCACGTCGAGGTCGGGCGCGGCGTGGCCGATACGGTCGGCGATCGAACGGTACCAGGGTTGCCAGGGGCGCGAGTGGTCGCGCCCGACCAGCACCCGCGACAGATTCTGAGTGCGAGCATAGTCGACGATCGCGGCGACCGCCTCGTTGGCCGAAAGTGTCGCGGTTTCGGCACCGAGGGAAGCAGCCAGTTCGAGCGCGCGGACGATGCGCTGGCGTTGCACTTCCGGCTCCGGCCCCGCGGTGTGCGTGTCGACGTGAATGGCATGCCATGGAGCTTCAAGCCGCCCGGCCAGGCGCGCACCGGTGCGCACCAGGCGCTCGCCACCCCTTCCCGGTCCGATGCACACCAGCAGCGCGTCGCGCGTTTGCCATACCTTGCTCACCGAGGTTTCGCGGCGGTAGGCCAGCATCTCGTCGTCCACGCGGTCGGCCGTGCGGCGCAGCGCCAGCTCGCGCAGGGCGATCAGGTTGCCCTTGCGGAAGAAGTTGCGGATCGCACGTTCCGCCTGCTGCGGCAGATAGACCTTGCCCTCTTTCAAGCGCTGCAGCAATTCGTCGGGCGGCAGGTCGACCAGCACCACTTCGTCGGCGTCGTCGAAGACACGGTCGGGTACGGTTTCCCAGACACGAATGCCGGCGATGCCGCTGACCACATCATTGAGGGTTTCCAGATGCTGCACATTGACCGTGCTGTAGACGTCGATGCCGGCAGCGAGCAGTTCATGCACGTCCTGCCAGCGTTTGGGATGGCGCGAGCCGGCGACGTTGGCATGGGCCAGTTCGTCCATCAGGATCAGCGCTGGACGGCGCGCGAGTGCGCCGTCAAGATCGAACTCCCTGAGCACCTTGCCGCGGTAGGGAATTTCAAGCTGGGGTAGCCGTTCGAGACCGGCGATCAAGGCCTCGGTTTCCTTGCGGCCATGCGTTTCGACGACGCCGATGAGCACGTCCGTTCCCAGCTCTTTCTGCTGGTGGGCGGCGAGGAGCATCGCGTAGGTCTTGCCAACGCCGGCCGATGCGCCGAAGAAAATCTTCAGTTTGCCGCGTGCGGCTTTAGCCTCTTCCTCCTGGACGCGTGCCAGGAGTTGATCGGGGTCGGGACGTTCAGTCATAGCCAGCCCAGGCGCCTAAAGCGGAAGAAGAGAAACCCCATGGCACCAGCGATCATGGCCAACGCCAGCGGGTAGCCGTATTCCCACTCCAGTTCAGGCATCACCTTGAAGTTCATCCTTTCCGATGCCGACACGCCCGCCTGCGAGGCCGCCGGTGTTCACTGCGGCAGCGCGTCGAGGGCGAGGTTGAGCCTGAGGACATGCACCCGCGGTTCACCGAAGACGCCGAGGTCGCGGCCTTCAGTATTCTCGGCAAGCAGTTGCCGCACGGCCTTCATCTCGAGATGGCGGGCGCGGGCGACGCGCTCCGCCTGGTAGTCGGCAGCGGCCGGGCTGATGTGCGGGTCGAGACCGCTGGCCGAAGCCGTGAGCAGGTCGATCGGTATGGGTCGCTGGTTGCCAGGGTCGGCGGCGTGCAGCGCCTCGACCCGACTCTTGACGGCATCGGCGAGGGCTGGGTTCAAGGGTCCCTGGTTCGAGCCCGAGGATGCGGCAGCGTTATAGGGTTGGGGTGCCGTCGCCGATGGGCGGCCCCAGAAGTACTTCGGATCGCTGAAGTTCTGGCCGATCAGTGCAGAGCCGATCGGTTTGCCGTCCTTGATGATCAGGCTGCCTCCGGCGGCGGCAGGAAAGGCGATCCGGGCCACGCCGGTGACCAGGAGCGGATACAGAACACCGGTAATGAGCGACAGCAAGACGAACAGCGAAATGGCGGGACGCAGCAGCATTTTCATGGATACCTCCTCAGGCCAGACCGGCGGCGGCCAGCGCCATGTCGATCAGCTTGATACCGATAAAGGGGGCGACGAGACCACCGAGTCCGTAGATCGCCAGGTTGCGACGCAGCAAGCTGGCGGCGCCGACGGCGTGATAGCGGATGCCTTTGAGGGCCAGCGGAATCAGCGCGATGATGATCAGGGCGTTGAAGATGACCGCCGAGAGAATCGCCGAGGCTGGGCTCGCCAGTCCCATCACGTTGAGCGCCGAGAGCGCCGGGTAGGTAGTGACGAAGGCGGCTGGAACGATGGCGAAATACTTGGCGACGTCGTTGGCAACGCTGAAGGTGGTCAGGGCGCCACGCGTCATCAGCATCTGTTTGCCGGTCTCGACGACTTCGATCAGTTTGGTCGGATTGGAGTCGAGGTCAACCATGTTGCCGGCTTCCTTGGCGGCCTGGGTGCCGGAGTTCATGGCCACGGCGACGTCCGCTTGCGCCAGCGCCGGCGCATCGTTGGTACCGTCGCCGGTCATCGCGACCAGGCGGCCCTCGCCCTGGTACTGGCGGATCAGCGCCAGCTTGGCTTCCGGCGTCGCCTCGGCGAGAAAGTCATCGACGCCTGCCTCGGCGGCAATCGCCGCGGCGGTCAGGCGGTTGTCGCCGGTGATCATCACCGTCTTGATCCCCATCTGGCGGAGTTCGGCGAAACGCTCCTTGATGCCGCCCTTGACGATGTCCTTCAACTCGACGACGCCGAGCACGCGCGTGCCGTCGGCCACGACCAGCGGCGTGCTGCCACGCCGCGCCGCCGCCTCGACCGCCGTCAGCACCGACACCGGCATGGCGCCACCGATGGCCTCGACATGCTGGCGGATGGCGTCGGTCGCCCCCTTGCGAATTTGCCGGCCAGGCACATCGACGCCGCTCATCCGCGTCTGCGCCGAGAAATGCACGAACTGTGCTTCAAGCGCGTGCACGTCGCGCTCGCGCAGGTTGAAGCGCTGCTTGGCGAGGACGACGATGCTGCGACCCTCCGGCGTTTCGTCGGCGAGCGACGCCAGTTGCGCGGCGTCGCCGAGTTCTGCCTCGTTGACACCGTCGGCGGGCAGGAAGGCCGCGGCCTGGCGATTGCCGAGCGTGATCGTGCCGGTCTTGTCGAGCAGCAGCACGTCGACGTCGCCAGCGGCTTCGACGGCGCGGCCCGAGGTGGCGATGACGTTGGCTTGCATCATGCGGCTCATGCCGGCAACGCCGACGGCGGAAAGCAGGCCGGCGATGGTCGTCGGAATCAGGCACACCAGCAGCGCGATGAGGACGGTGATGCTGACCGGCGAGCCCGATCCGGCCACCGTCACGCTGAACTGGGAGAACGGCAGCAGGGTCGCGGTGACGCCCAGGAAGACGATGGTCAATGCCGCCAGCAGGATGGTCAGTGCGATCTCGTTCGGCGTCTTCTGCCGTTTGGCGGTTTCGACCATGGCGATCATGCGGTCGACGAAGGTCTCACCGGGATTGACGGTGACGCGCACCACCAGCCAGTCGGAGAGTACGCGCGTGCCGCCGGTGACCGCCGAAAAGTCGCCGCCGGATTCGCGGATCACCGGTGCCGATTCGCCGGTAATCGCCGATTCGTCCACCGAGGCCACCCCTTCGATGACCTCGCCGTCGGCAGGAACGGTTTCGCCGGCAGTGATCAGGACGACGTTGCCGATGCGCAGATCGTCCGCAGGCACGGTGTACCATTCGGACTCCGCGTGCGGGGAATGCAGCCGCTTTGCCCAGGTCTCCTTCTTGAGGCCGCGCAGCGATGCGGCCTGCGCCTTGCTGCGGCCTTCGGCAAGAGCCTCCGCGAAATTGGCGAAGAGTACCGTAAACCATAGCCAGACCGAGACCGCGAGAATGAACGAAGTCGCTTCCTGACTCGGGCCGCGCAAGGCCGGAATCGATGCCAGGGTCGTCAGGATCGAGCCGATATAGACCACGAACATCACTGGATTGCGCCATTGCACGCGCGGGTTCAGCTTGCGGAACGAGTCGGCGATGGCCGGCTTGAGCAGCGCCGGGTCGAACAGGGAAAAGGTCTTGCGAGTCATCGAATTCTCCAGTCAATCAACGGGCAGGCCACAACACCAGGTGTTCGACCAGCGGACCGAGCGCCAGCGCGGGTACATAGTTGAGCAGTCCGACCAGCAACACGGAGCCAATCAACAGCGTGACGAACAGCGGGCCGTGCGTCGGCAGCGTGCCGGCAGTGGCGGCAACCCGCTTCTTGGCCGCCAGCGACCCGGCCATGGCCAACACCGGCAGGATCACGCCAAAGCGGCCAAACCACATCGCCACGGCCAGCAGGACGTTGTAGAAGGGCGTATTGGCGGACAGCCCGGCGAAGGCGCTGCCGTTATTGTTGGCTGCCGACGATAGGGCATAGAGGATTTCGGAAAAGCCATGCGCGCCCGGATTGGCGATGCCGGCACGACCGGCTTCGGTCATCACCGCAATGGCGGTGCCGACGAGAACCAGCAGGGGGGTGACGAGGATGGCGATCGAGGTCATCTTCATCTCGTGCGACTCGATCTTTTTGCCCAGGTATTCCGGTGTACGTCCAATCATCAGGCCAGCGATGAATACCGCCAGAACGGCGAAGACCAGCATGCCGTAGAGGCCGGAACCGACGCCGCCGAACACCACTTCACCGAGTTGCATATTGACCAGTGGCACCAGACCTCCCAAGGGCGTAAAGGAGTCGTGCATCGAATTCACGGCGCCGCACGAGGCAGCGGTGGTGATGGTGGCAAACAAAGCGGAGTCGGCGATGCCAAAGCGTGTCTCCTTGCCTTCCATGTTGCCGTCGGCCAATGCCGTGGTGCTTACGAGGGTATCGCCGGTGGCGACCTTCGCCAGCAGCGGGTTGCCCTGTTGCTCGAAACAGATCGCTGCGATGGCAAAGGTGACGAAGAGTACCGTCATCGCGGCCAGCACCGTCCAGCCCTGGCGTTCGTCGCCAACGATGCAACCGAAGGCAATGCACAGCGCTCCGGGAATCAGGAAAATCGACAGCATTTGCAGGAAGTTGACCAATGGCGTCGGATTCTCAAAGGGATGCGCCGAGTTGGCATTGAAGAAACCGCCGCCGTTGGTGCCAATCATTTTGATCGCCTCCTGCGAGGCAACCGGACCCATCGGCAAGGTCTGGGTCGATGTCGTCGCCGGCTCGGTTATGGCGTTGCCCTTTTCATCCCTGAGCGGCTGAGCAGCGGCGTCGAGCTTCGGATTGTCGTATTTCGTGACTTCCAGCGTGCTCACATCCTGGTAGGCAGCAAAATTCTGGATTACGCCCTGGCTCGCCAGAAACAGCGCGAAAAGCGACGACAGCGGCAGAAGAATCCAGAGGGTAACGCGCAACAGGTCCACCCACGCATTACCGATGCCCGCCGAAACATGCCGCACAAAACCGCGAATCAGGGCAATGACGACGACAATGCCGGTGGCCGCTGAAAGGAAGTTCTGCACCGTCAGGCCCAGCATCTGCGTCAGGTAGCCCATTGTCGATTCACCACCGTACCCCTGCCAGTTGGTATTGGTGACGAAACTGACCGCCGTGTTGAACGCGGAATCCGGGCTGACATTGGCCATGGCCTGCGGATTCAACGGTAGCCAGACCTGCAGGCGCTGCAGGGCATAGACGGTCAGCAGGCCGAGCGCGTTGAACAGCAACACGGCGAAAGAGTATTTCAGCCAGCCCATGTCTTCTTTACGCTCGATGCCACACATCCGGAATAGCGTGTCTTCGAATCGGGTGACCAAGGTCACGCGATTTTCCATCATCATTACCCTGGCGATGTAAATTCCCAGCGGTCTGACCAGAAGCAGCAGAATGCCCAGATACAGACCGAGCAACAACCAGGCATGGTTGCTCATGAAAAATCCTCCGAAAACAGCAGCGCCGCAATCAGGTAGATCAACAGGCCAGCAGCGGCAAGCCCGGCCAACAGCGTCAGCAGGTTCATGCGCTTCTCCCCGCAAGTCGCGCGAAGCCCTTGACCAGAGCCACAGCGACGCCGAACAGGGCAGCGAGAGCGGCTAGATAGACGATGTCCATTACATTCCTCCGTATCAGTGTGTCGACCAGAAGAATATTAGACATCGGAACATCAAGATGGTCTAAGAAGAGCCTTGCCGCCTGTAAAGGAACGATAAGAATTCACGGACCGCTACAATTCTGCTGAACGGACGACGGTTTCCACTCAGGAAATCGCCACCATGATTGATGCCACACAGAGGATTGAAGACAATGGCGCCCCGGCCAGGGAAGTATCCCGTTCCGCAAGCAGCCTCGAACAACTGGCCAGAAGCCTGAAAGCCAGTGTCGACAGGATGAAGGTTTAAGCGCTTGCCCGCACCGCACCACGACTACCGTCAGGCGGACTTCTCGTTCTCAAGCGCCTTGGCGGTGATCTCTTCGTAGAGACTGGCCATTCTTGCCGCCAGATCCTGATATTCGGGGTGCCGACCGAGGATGGGTTTCACTTCTTCGGAATCGGCAAATACACGCTCCAGAAAGGCGATGTCCATGTCGTCGAGGCACTCACCCGCGTCCACCTTTGCTTTCAGATCGAGCGCTCTGGGCAAGCGTTCCTTTTCCAAGCGCTCCAGCACGACTGTCGCTACACCGATGTCTTCCTTTTCCTGAGTCATTGCCCGCTCCTTTGTTGCTTTATTGACCCGAACTCGCCGCACGATTGGCCGGCGACCGATAGCGCAGGTAGGACACTGCGACTTGACGACAGAATAATGCCAGCTTCAATGGGGAAAAGGCAATAGCAATCGACAGCAGCAGCGACGATAGTCATCGGCGCTCGATCGAAAACCCGTCCCGCATCATTCGCAGCGATCGCTGGGCAGATCACACCCCGTTACACAACAGGGACAGAGAAGCAACAGATTACCGGGTCCGCATTAGCTATTCTCTGTTTCGTCGCTGTCACGCCCTCCCCCCTCCCCCTCCCCCGCGTGACAGTGATCGTTGTACCCGGCCCGCCCAGCCCTCCCTCTGAGCGGGCCGTTCTCGTTCTGGCAAGCTATAATCGTGCCACCGGCACTTCCTGCCAGGCTGCAGACAGCAAACTGCGCATCTCTTGGAGTGGTCGTGATGAATCGTTGGATGAAAACTCTGGCATGCCTGTTGTCGTGGCTGACGCTGAGCCTGCTGCCGCCGACCGCTGAGGCCAGGCAATCCGCTTCGACGCCACTGCCAGCCGGCGTCGACAAGCTGGCCACCGTCGAAGGCATCAGCGAGTACCGCCTGGCCAATGGCCTGCGCTGCATCCTTTTTCCCGATGCGGCCAAACCCACTGCCACCGTCAACGTCACCTATCTGGTCGGTTCGCACCAGGAGAACTATGGCGAGACGGGCATGGCACATCTGCTCGAACATCTGATCTTCAAGGGATCAAAGAATTTCGTCGATCCGGCCCGGCAATTCAAGGCGCGCGGCTTCGAGATCAACGGCAGCACCTGGCTCGATCGGACGAATTACTATCTCACCTTCCCGGCCAGCGAAGACAACCTCAAGTGGGCTCTCGCGTGGAGCGCCGACGCGATGGTCAACTCGTTCATCGCCAGGAAAGACCTCGACAGCGAAATGAGTGTCGTGCGCAATGAATTCGAGATGGGCGAAAACAATCCGTCCAGCGTGATGTTGAAGCGCATGCAGTCTATGCTCTTTGACTGGCACAATTACGGCAACAGCACGATCGGTGCGCGCAGCGACATCGAGAACGTCAAAATAGAAAACCTGCAGGCTTTCTACCGAAAATATTACCAGCCCGACAACGCCGTATTGACGGTGGCCGGCAAGTTCGACGAGCACCAGGCCCTCCGCGCGATTGCCGCCACCTTTGGCAAACTGCCGAAACCTACACGCGTACTGCCAAAGCAATGGACGGTCGAACCGACGGCCGATGGCGAGCGCCAATTCACGATCCGACGCAAGGGCGAGGTACAGCTCGTGACCCTCGCCTACCGCACGCCGTCCAGCCTGCATCCTGACTCTGAAGCCATCGGCATGGCTGTCGAAGTGCTCGGTGATACCCCGAATGGTCGCCTCTACCGGGCGCTGGTGCAGAGCGGACTGGCGACACAGGTGTTTTCCTATGGCATCGACGCGCGCGAGCCTGGCTTTGTGGTCTTCGGCGCGCTGCTCCACAAGGGCGAAGCACTCGATCGTGTTCGCGACAAGATGATCGAGGTGATCGAGGGCGGCTTCGCCAAGGAAGCCGCAACCGCCGCTGAACTCGATCGTGCGGTCGAACAGTCACGCACCGCCTACGAACGGGCTCTGGCCGATCCGGAGGCCTTCGCGGTGATGCTGTCAGAGTACATTGCGCTCGGTGACTGGCGGCTCTTCTTTTACGGCCGGGATCAACTCGACCAGATCAGGACGACACAGCTCGACGCTGCCGCTGCCAAGTACTTCGTTCGCGACAACCGCGTCCTCGGCACCTTCATTCCCGACGATTCTCCACAACGCGCCGAGGTTCCCCAGGCACCGAACGCAGCCGAGCTGCTGGCCAATTTCAAGCCGCAGAAAAATGGCGATGTCGGCGAGACTTTCGATCCCTCCTACGAGAATCTCGATCGACGCACCCGCCTGCAGACCTTCGGCGATCTGAAGCTTGCGCTGTTGCCGAAAAGGAACCGTGGGCAAACCGTGAACGTGGCGATGAGCTTCCGCTGGGGTGACGAAAGCTCGCTGCAGAACCGCAACATTGCCGGCACGCTGGCGATTGCCATGCTCTCCCGCGGCACCAGCCGCCTGAGCCGCCAGCAGATTGCCGACCAACTCACACGTTTGAAAGTTCAAGGCCGCCTGACGAACTTTGAAACGACCCACGACAAGCTGCCCGAGGCGCTGGAACTGGTTGCGCAACTACTCCAGGATCCCAGTTTCCCGCCAGCCGAGTTCGAGGAACTTCGCCGGGAGATGCTGACCACACTGCAATCCCAGCTCGACAATCCGGAAACATTGTCGAACGACACCCTGAACACGCACTTCAACACCTATCCGCCTGGCGATCCCCGTTACCATGCCTCACTGCAGGAACGCATCCAACAGCTACGCCAGGTGACCCTGGACGAGGTCATCCGCTATCAGCGCGACCTCATCGGAACCGCCCGCGGCGAGATCGCCATCGTCGGCGATTTCAATGAAAAAGTGATCAATGACGAACTGCTGAGGCTATTCCCGGAGCACGTCTCAAGATCGCCGTATCAACGCCTCGATCGCGAATACCGCAGCGTGCCAGCGCAGCGGATCGTGATCGACACGCCCGACAAAGAAAACGCTTTCCTGCGCGCGCGCATCGACATCCGGCTGCGCGACGACGATCCCGACGCTGCCGCCCTGTACGTCGCGAATGATATCTTCGGCGGTCATTCCGGCCTGTCGAGCCGCATGGTCGATCGCCTGCGCCAGAAGGAAGGCCTCAGCTACAGCGCCGGATCGAGCCTGTCGATGGGCAGCCGCCAGCCACTGTCGAGCTGGAATGTGGCGGTGATGGTGGCTCCGCAGAACGCGGCCCGTGCCGAACAGGCCTTCCTCGAAGAACTGCGGCGGGCGCGCCGCGACGGTTTCACCAGCGAAGAGGTCGCCGCGGCCAGGAAGGGCATCATCCAAGAGCGTGCCGTCGCCCGCTCGCAGGACAATGCGGTTGCCTCCCGCTGGATGAACTTTCTCGATCTTGGCCGCAACTGGCAGTTTTCGAAAGACTTCGAAGCCAGGCTGATGGCCGTCACCCCGTCAGAAGTCAGCGCCGCTTTCCGCAAGTACATCGACCCCGAGCAAATGACGCTGGTCATCGCCGGCGACACCCGCAAGGGTATTGCCAACGGACGAGTCCAATTGACGAGTCGCCACAGCCATGACCGTTAGCCTATTTCTTCAGGTTGTCGCGAATCTCGCGCAGCAACAGCACTTCTTCGGCCGGCTCGGGTGGTGGCGCAGCTGTGGCAGGCGGCTCGCTCCGCTTCAGACGATTCATCTGCTTGATCATCACGAAGATGATGAAGGCAAGAATGATGAAATTCACCAGGATGGTGAGGAAGCTGCCGTAGGCGAACACCGGAACCTGCGCCTTCTTGAGTGCATCCAGGGTCCTCGCGGTACCCTCCGGGATGGTCCCGAGCACCAGGAACATGCCCGAGAAGTCGAGTTTGCCACCCATGATCCAGGCAATGAAGGGCATGATCAGATCAGCAACCACCGAATCGACAATCTTGCCAAAGGCTCCGCCAATGATCACGCCGACGGCGAGATCCATGACATTGCCTTTCATGGCAAACTCTTTGAACTCCTGCACCATGCTCATGGCGAATCCTTTACGTTGTTTCTGAAATTGTTTCCGGGAAGCCGAGCCCTCTTCCTCGACTCGGCGCGCGATTATAGGTGGAATGGCCAGCGCATGTGAACAGCCCTTACAGGCTACGCAGCCTTGCACCGGCGGCGGCCAGGGTCGCCTCCTGCTTGGCAAAGCAGAAGCGCACGACGCGCTCGTCGCGACCGTCGTGATGAAAAGCCGACACCGGGATCGCTGCCACTCCCGCCTCGCAGGTCAGCCAGCGGGCAAACTCGCGGTCCGGCAGGTCGCTGATCGCGCCATAACGAGCGAGTTGAAAATAGCTGCCGCGGCAAGGCAGCAGTTCGAAGCGCGAGCCATGCAACTGGCTGCGAAAGAACTCGCGTTTGCCTTCGTAGAACGCCGCCAGACCGAGGTAGCGTGCAGCGTCGCGCAGGTATTCGGCGATCCCGAGCTGGCATGGCGTATTGACCGTAAACACGTTGAACTGATGCACCTTGCGGAATTCGCCCATCAAGGCAGCGGCGCCGAGAACGTAGCCGATCTTCCAGCCGGTGATGTGAAAGGTCTTGCCGAAAGACGAAACGATGATGCCGCGCGCCGCCAGTTCCGGATGCGCAGCAACGCTCTGATGCTGCACGCCATCGAAAACGATGTGTTCGTAGACCTCATCGGAGAGCACAACGATGTCGGTATCACGGGTCAGCGCAGCCAACTGATCGAGGTCGTCGGCAGCAAGCAGGCTGCCGGTTGGATTGTGCGGCGAATTGATGAGGATCATGCGCGTCTGCGGACTGATCAGCGAACGCACCTGCTGCCAGTCCGGCCGGTAATCCGGGAAACCGAGCGCAGCATACACCGCCTTGCCGCCGACCGTTTCGATCGCCGGCAGATAGCTGTCATAGACCGGTTCGAAGACGATGACCTCGTCGCCAGCACGTACAAAGGCCGCGATCGCGGTGAAGATCGCCTGCGTCGCACCTGCGGTGACGGTGATTTCGCTGTCGACGTCGTAGCTCGCCCCGTACAACGCTTCCACCTTGTCGGCGATCGCCGAGCGCAACTCGGGGACACCGGCCATCGGCGGATATTGATTGCGTCCTTCGCGCATCGCGCGCGCGGTCGCGTCGAACAATGAGGGATCGGCCTGGAAATCGGGAAAGCCCTGCGAGAGATTGATCGCGCCACAGTCGGCGGCGAGTTTCGACATCACGGTAAAGATGGTGGTCCCGACCTGGGGCAGCTTCGAGTCGATGCCGACGGATGACTGGCGCATGGCGATCCGCGCCGGGCGCGGTAACGAGTGAGGAAGTAAGTAGTGTAATGTGAAAGTCGCGTCAGCGACTCACGAATCCACGAATCCGGCCCTGAGCCTCATGGCGCCACGTTAAGCTCGAGGCCCTCGCGGCGGCCACCCCACCCGCCATTCACCCCGGCAGCGGCTCCGGATTGCCGAGCGCCGTGGTGTTCAGTCCGCCATCGACATACATGATCTCGCCGGTAATGCCACTGGCGAGGTCGGAGAGCATGAAGGCGGCGGCGTTGCCGACTTCGTCGATGGTGATGTTGCGGCGCAGCGGTGCGTTGTGCGCGTTGTAGGCGAGCAAGCGCGAGAAGTTGCCAACGCCTGAAGCGGCCAGCGTCTTGATCGGGCCGGCCGAGATGGCGTTGGCACGGATTCCCTGTGGACCGAGGCAGAAGGCGAGGTAGCGGGTGGCGGCTTCGAGGCTGGCTTTGGCGAGGCCCATGGTGTTGTAGTTGGGCATGGTGCGCTCGGCGCCGAGGTAGGAGAGTGCAAGCAAGGCTGGCTTGCTGCCTTTCAGGAGCATTGGCCGGGCAGCCTTGGCGAGCGCCGGGTAGCTGTAAGACGACACATCATGCGCGATGCGGAAGGCGTCGCGGGTGATGCCGGCGAGAAAATCGCCTTCGATGGCTTCGCTGGGGGCGTAGGCGATCGAATGCACGAGACCGTCGAGGCCTTCCCATGCTTCGGCAAGATCGGCGAAAACCTGTTCGATCGCGGCGTCGTCTGAGACATCACAGGGGTAGACGAGGGTGCTGTCGAATTCTTTGGCGAATTTGGCGACGCGATCCTTGAAACGATCGTTCTGATAGGTGAGAGCCAGTTGCGCGCCTTCGCGGTGACAGGCCCTGGCAATGCCGTAGGCGATCGAGTGTTTCGACAGCACGCCAGTGATCAGGATGCGCTTGTCTGCGAGGAATCCCATGAGTTCTCCGTAACTAAAGTTGGCTAAAATTGCCGTGTTTCTGGATCATCTTAACCCGCGCATTATAAAGGAATTGCTGCCTGAGCCGGCGATTCATGGCCGCCTGTGCACCTGCTCTGGCGACTGCCGGACCTCAAGGCGCCTGCTTTACCAGGCCATCGAACGCAGCTGACCAGGAGGTCAGGGTAGTAGCTGTGCTGTGCTCTGCATCCACCACCACCTTCATGTCGCTGATCCCGGTATTGACGGGAGGTGACGCAATCGGCGTGTCCGCATGTCGGCCATGGCCCGTCCTGCCGAGTGTCCCCAGCAGCACGGCCAGTGGCCATCGGTTCGGCAGCAGAGCTGCCCACTTCGCGCTACACTTCGGCCCATGCCTTTTTTTCGCTTCCCCTTTCTCCTGTCGCTGCTGCTCCTGCTCACGGCCTGTGGGAGCGAGCAGAATGACCCCTATCCGCGCGCCGAGCGCGGCCAGAACATCCTCTACTCGGCATTCACCGAGCGGCCCAAGCATCTCGACCCGGTGCAGTCCTATACCGAGGATGAAATCACCTTCACCGCACAGATCTACGAGCCGCCGCTGCAATACCATTACCTGAAGCGACCGTACACACTGATCCCCCTGACCAGTGATGCCGTGCCGGCGCCGCGTTATTACGACGACAGCGGTCGCGAACTGCCGGCCACTGCACCGGCAGAAGCAATCGCGCACAGTGTCTACGAGATTCGCCTTCGCCCCGGCATCCGTTATCAACCGCATCCGGCCTTTGCCAGCGATGCCACCGGCCAGCCGCTGTATCGGGATCTCGACAGCGAACAACTGCGCGGCATCGAGACGATTGCCGATTTCAGAATGACGGCCAGTCGCGAGCTGGTCGCCGACGATTACATCTACGAGATCAAGCGCCTCGCGCATCCACGCCTGCATTCGCCGATCTTCGGGATGATGGCCGAGCGCATCGTCGGCCTGCGCGAACTCGGCGCCGCGCTGCAGGCAGAGGCCAGGACGCTGCCACCCGACGCCTGGATCGATCTCGACCGCTTTGCGCTCAGCGGCGTCACGCGGGTCGACCGCCATACCTATCGCATCACCCTGCGCGGCAAGTATCCGCAGTTCGTGTACTGGCTGGCGATGCCCTTCTTCGCGCCGGTGCCGCGCGAGGTCGACCGTTTCTACCATCAACCCGGAATGGCCGCGAAGAACCTGACCCTCGACTGGTATCCGGTCGGCACCGGCCCGTTCATGCTGACGCAGAACAATCCGAACAGCCGCATGCTCCTCGAACGCAACCCGAACTTCCATGGCGAGGCCTATCCCTGCCAGGGCGACCCAGAAGACCAGACCGACGGGTTGCTGGCCGACTGCGGCAAGGCGCTGCCGTTCATCGACCAGGCGGTCTTCTCGCGTGAAAAGGAGAGCATTCCCTACTGGAACAAGTTCCTGCAGGGCTATTACGACGCCTCTGGGATTTCCTCCGACAGCTTCGATCAGGCGGTTCGGCTCGGCGTCGGCGGCGACGTGCAATTGAGTGACGAGATGCGCGGCAAGGGGATTCGCCTGCTGACCAGCGTGCGCGCTTCGATCTTCTACATGGGTTTCAACATGCTCGACCCGGTCGTCGGTGGCCTTGCAGAAGAGCAGACGAAGCTGCGCCAGGCGCTGTCGATCGCCATCGACCAGGAGGAATTCATCTCGATCTTCATGAACGGCCGGGGTATTGCCGCGAATGGCCCGCTGCCGCCGGGAATCTTCGGTCATGTCGAGGGTGAAGCGGGCATCAACCCGGTAGTCTACGACTGGGTCGACGGACAGGCGCGGCGCAAACCGCTCGAAGTGGCGAAGAAACTGCTCGCCGAAGCCGGCTGGCCGAATGGCCGCCATGCCAGCACCGGCGAGCCGCTGGTGCTGAATCTCGATACCACGAGCGGGGGCATGGGCGACAAGTCGCGACTCGACTGGCTGACGCGCCAGTTCGCCAAGCTCGACATTCAGCTCGTGGTTCGCTCGACCGACTTCAACCGCTTCCAGGAGAAGGTCCGCAAGGGTGCGGTGCAGCTTTACTACCTGGGCTGGAACGCCGATTATCCGGACCCAGAAAACTTCCTGTTCCTGCTCGCCAGCCGCGAAAGCAAGGTCGCCAAGGGCGGCGAGAACGCCTCCAACTATGCCAACCCGGCGTTCGACCAACTGTTCGAACAGATGAAGAACCTGGAGAGCGAGGGACCGCAAGGCGTCGAGAGGCTGGCGATCATCCGCCAGGCGGTAGCGCTGCTGCAGCACGATGCGCCGTGGATCTACGGCTTTCACCCGACGAGTTATACGCTGAGCCATGTCTGGCTCAAGAATCGCAAACCGACCGAGGTCGGCCACAATACGCTGAAATACCAGCGTATCGACGTCGCCGAGCGGCAGCGCTTGCGGCAGGAATGGAATCGACCGGTACTCTGGCCGCTGGCGGCAATGGCCGTTCTGCTCCTGGCCGTGCTCCTGCCGGCGGCGCTCGGCTATCGCCGCCGCGAGCGCAGTACGGCACGCGGATGAATCCGTTGATGACCCCGCCACAGCCACTTTCACGATAACCATGCTTGCCTATCTCATTCGCCGTCTGCTCTACGCGGTGCCGATCCTGATCGGCGTCAACCTGATCACCTTCGCGCTGTTCTTCGTGGTCAACACGCCCGACGACATGGCACGCATGCAGCTTGGCGTCAAGCGCGTGACGCCGGAAGCCATCGAGCGCTGGAAAGCCGAACGCGGTTACGACAAGCCGCTGTTCATCAACCCGGCGGCCACCGGCAGTGCGGTGTTCACCGATACCATCTTCTTCGCCAAGTCGGCGCGCATGTTCGCCGCCGATTTCGGGCGCGCCGAGGACGGTCGCGACATTGCCAGGGAAATCGTCTCGCGGATGGGCCCGTCGCTGGCCATCGCCCTGCCGACCTTCATTCTCGGCCTGCTGGTGACGGTCTCGTTTGCCTTGCTGCTGACCTTCTTCCGTGCCAGCTATCTCGATTTCTGGGGCGTCGTCCTGTGCGTCGCGATGATGTCGATCTCGGGCCTCTTCTACATCATCGGCGGCCAGTATCTGGTCAGCAAGCTCTGGCGGCTGGTGCCGATCTCGGGTTATGGCGGCGGCCTCGAAGCCTGGAAGTTCCTGATCCTGCCGGTGCTGATCGGCGTCATCTCCGGCATCGGTTCCTCGACGCGCTGGTACCGCACGATCTTCCTCGAGGAAATCTCCAAGGACTACGTCCGCACCGCGCGTGCCAAGGGGCTTGCCGAAGCGGCCGTGCTCTTCCGGCATGTCCTGCAGAACGCCATGATTCCGATCCTGACCGGCGTGGTGGTGGTGATTCCACTGCTGTTCATGGGCTCGCTGCTCACCGAATCGTTCTTCGGCATCCCCGGCCTCGGCAGTTACACCATCGACGCGATCAACGCGCAGGACTTCGCCGTCGTGCGCGCGATGGTGTTCATCGGCTCGGTGTTGTACATCGTCGGACTGATCCTCACCGATCTCTCCTACACTCTCGTCGACCCGCGGATTCGCTTCCAATGATGACACCTGTCGTACTCTGGTCGGACGTGCTGATCTGGCTGCTGGTACTGGCGGCGAGCGTGCTCGGCTGGCTCTCCCGGCGCAATCCGCTGTTGCGCGCCGCCTGGCAGCGGGTCGGCCGGAGCCGGGCGGGAATGGCATCGGCAACGGTATTGCTGGTCTTCGTCTGCATCGGCCTGCTCGATTCGCTCCACTATCGGCCGCGCCTCGAAGATAGCGCCGGCCGCGGCACCGGCACCAGCAGCGAGAAAACTGCGGTCTATTCCGTCGAAGTGCTGTCGCTGCTCGACTTCCTCCTGACGCCGCTGCGCACGCGTACCGAAAAAACCTATTCGGAACCTCTGGCGACGCGTGCGCACGCCAAGGAATCGATCGAGATCCGCGATGCCGATGGCCAGCTTCGGCAAAGCCGCGACTACCCGCGGCTGAAGCATGGCGGCGCGCATCTGGGTAGCGACGAGGCACGCCGCGATGCCGACGTCGCTGAACGCGTATTGCGCGCGCTCGGCCTCGCAATGCTCGTCTGGTGGATGCTGGCGGCAGCCACCGCGGCTCTCCTGGCGCGTCGCCAGAACTGCTCGCACCGGCAAGCGTGGCGGCGCATCTGGCACAACGAGAGTGATCTGGCCTGCAATGCGGTGCTCGCCGCGATCGCCGCGCTGCTGCTGTGCGGCCTGCCGCTGGCGATTCTGGCCAGCGATTACCACGTCTTCGGCACCGACAAGGTCGGCCAGGACGTCCTTTATCAGGTGCTCAAGAGCGTTCGCACGGCCCTGGTCATCGGCCTGGTGACGACGCTGGTGATGCTGCCGGTGGCGATCTTTCTCGGCATCGTCGCCGGCTACTTCCGCGGCTGGATCGATGACCTGATCCAGTACCTGTACACGACCTTGAGTTCGATTCCCGGCGTGCTGCTGATCGCCGCCGCGGTGCTGATGATGCAGGTGCTGATCGACACGCATCCGCAATGGTTTGCGACTGCCGCCGAGCGCGCCGACCTGCGCCTGCTGGCACTCTGCTGCATTCTCGGGGTGACCAGTTGGACCGGGCTGTGCCGCCTGCTGCGCGGCGAGACGCTGAAGCTGCGCGAACTCGAGTACATCCAGGCGGCGCAGGCCTTTGGTGTTTCCGACCTGCGCATCATCGCGCGGCACATCCTCCCCAACCTGATGCACATCGTGATCATCGCGCTGGTGATGGATTTTTCGAGCCTGGTGCTCGCCGAGGCGGTGCTTTCCTACGTCGGCATCGGCGTCGATCCGACGATGATCAGCTTCGGAACGATGATCAACAATGCCCGCCTGGAGCTGGCCCGCGAACCGATGGTGTGGTGGTCGCTGGCGGCAGCTTTCGTTTTCATGTTCACGCTGGTGCTCGCAGCCAACCTGCTGGCCGACGCCATGCGCGACGCTTTCGATCCCCGCCTGGCGGGGTCGGCATGAGCCAGGAAACCACCGTGAACGAAAAACGCTTGCTCGAAGTGCGTGATCTCTCGATCGCTTTTGCCAGCGGGCGTTCGCTGTTGGCGGCGGTCGAAGGCATTGCTTTCGAGGTCGCAGCCGGCGAGACGCTGGCGCTGCTCGGTGAGTCCGGTTGCGGCAAGTCGGCGACGGCGCTGGCACTGCTGCGGCTGCTGCCGGCCGCCGGGCGGATTCTCGGCGGCGAAGTATCATTCACCGGCCGTGACCTGCTGCGGCTGCCGGAAGCCGATATGCGCGGCGTTCGCGGTGGCGGCATGGCGATGATCTTCCAGGAACCGGCGACCAGCCTCAATCCGGTGTTGACCGTTGGTCGCCAGATGGCCGAAGTACTCGAACACCACCTCGGTCTGGCTGGGCAGACAATGCGTGCGCGTTCGCTCGAACTGCTGACGGCGGTCGGCATTGCCGACCCCGAACGCCGCCTCGGCGAGTATCCCTTCCAGCTCTCGGGCGGCATGAAACAGCGGGTGATGATTGCCGTTGCGCTGGCCGGCAATCCGTGCCTGTTGATCGCCGACGAGCCGACGACGGCGCTCGACGTCACCATTCAGGCGCAGATCCTCGAACTGCTGCGGCGTTTGCAGGCCGAACGGGCGATGGGTATGTTGCTGATCACCCACGACCTCGGCGTCGTCGCGCAGATGGCGACCCGCGTCGGCGTCATGTACGCCGGCGAGATCGTCGAAGAGGCGCCGCGCGCTGCCTTCTTTGCCTCTCCACGCCATCCCTATACGCAGAAGCTGTTCGCCGCCCTGCCCAACCTGGCGCGGCGTGGCGGCCGCCTGGAAACGATTCCCGGGCAGGTGCCGCCACTATCGGCCATGCCCGGCGGCTGTCGCTTCGCCGCGCGCTGTGCGCACGCCTGGGATCTGTGCCGCCAGGAAGCACCGCAGTGGCGGGAGGTGGGTCCGGATCATCGCGTCCGCTGCCACCTCGATGACGAACAGGGCCGCGTGCACAGCACCGGCAGCAAAAAGGTGATCGCCAGCACCACCGGCACCCTGGCCACACCCGCGCTGCTCGCGGTGGCCGATCTGTGCGTGCATTTCCCGATCCGGCGCGGCCTTCTGCAGCGTCCCGTCGGCTACGTTCGCGCCGTCGACGGCGTCTCGCTCGAACTGGCGCGCGGCCGCACGCTGGCGCTGGTCGGCGAATCCGGTTGCGGCAAGACGACGGTCGGCAAGGCGATCCTGCAACTGCTGCCGGCCAGCGGCGGCAGCGTGCGCTTGCTGGGACAGGAACTCGTCGGCCAGTCGCGCCGCGAGCTGCGGCCGCTGCGCCGGCGCCTGCAGATGATTTTCCAGGACCCCTTCGCTTCACTGAATCCGCGCATGGCCGTCGGCGAGATCATCGGCGAGGGCATGCGCGCGCTGGCGATGCCGGGAACCAACCCGCAGCGGCCGGATCGCGCGGCGGCGATCGCTGCCGTCCTGCAACAGGTGGGCCTCGATCCAGCGGCCGCCGGACGTTACCCGCACGAGTTCTCCGGCGGGCAGCGGCAGCGTATCGCGATTGCCCGCGCGCTGGCGGTACAGCCCGACCTGGTGGTCTGCGACGAGCCGACCTCGGCGCTCGACGTTTCGGTGCAGGCGCAGATTCTCAATCTGCTCGCCGACTTGCAGGCCGATCTCGGGCTCGCCTACCTGTTCATCACCCACAACTTCGCCGTCGTCGATCATCTGGCGCACGCCGTGGCGGTGATGTACCTGGGCCGTATCGTCGAGCAGGGAACGGTCGATGAAGTGCTGCGTTCACCGCAGCACCCTTACACGCGCGCCCTGTTGTCCGCCGTGCCGAGTCCGCGTCTGGACGAGCAACCGGAGTTCATCCGCTTGCCGGGAGAAATCCCCTCGCCGGCCAATCCACCAGATGGTTGCCATTTCCATCCGCGTTGCCGGCAGGCCAGTGCCGTCTGCCGCGAACGCTATCCCGGGACGAGCACGCTGTCGACCACGCATACGGTACGCTGTCACCTGTATCGATAGTCAAGGTGCACGACAAAACGCCGCCTCACGGCGGCGCTTTGTCGGAGAACGGGTGACTTACAGCGTGTTCTGCACGAGCTGGATGGTCAGCGTCTGTCCAGGCTTGATCTCGTTGCCGTGGATACGGTTCCAGCGCAGCAGATCATCCTTTTCGACCCGGAACTGCTTGGCGATCGAGACCAGCGTGTCGCCACGACGGATCGTGTATTGCGCGAGCTTGGTCTGTTTCCTGCTGGCCTGCCGGGAATGGTCTGATGACTCTTCAGTCTTCTTCCCAGGCCTGGCGTCGGCCTTGGCCAGTGTCTGGCGGCTGTCGGCCTTGCCCTGCCGGCTCTCGATTTCGGCGACATCGATTCGCGATTTTCCTGCCGGGATCTTGCTGGCTGGCTCGGGCGCCGCCACCGCCAGTTTGGCGCCAGCGTTCACCTGATCGCCACGCAGCTTGTTGAGCTGCTTCAGTTCGGCGACGCTCATGTCGTAGCGGTCCGCCACCTGCGCCAGTGTTTCCCCTTTGCGAACAGTGTGACTGCGAGTCGCGGCGACGGGGGTCGGCTCGGCACGTTTGCTGTCGACTTCCGCGAGGACGGTGCGTGGGCCTGCGACTGCCGGTTTGCTGCTGGGCTCGGGCGCCGCCACCGCCAGCTTGGCGCCAGCGTTCACCTGATCGCCACGCAGCTTGTTGAGCTGCTTCAGTTCGGCGACGCTCATGTCGTAGCGGTCCGCCACCTGCGCCAGTGTTTCCCCCTTGCGAACGGTGTGACTGCGAGTCGCGGCGGCGGGGGTCGGCTCGGCGTGTTTGCTGTCGACTTCCGCGAGGACGGTGCGTTGGCCCGCGGCTGCCGGTTTGCTGCTGGGCTCGGGTGCCGCCACCGCCAGTTTGACGCCGGCGTTCACCTGGTCGGCACGCAGCTTGTTGAGCTGCTTCAGTTCGGCCACGCTCATGTCGTAGCGGCTCGCAATCTCGGACAAGGTTTCGCCCTTGCGCACGGTATGGCTGCGCGCGGCAGCCATGAGCGCGTGTTCGGAGCGGGGCTCGACATGCCTGCTGTCGACTTCTGCCAGTGCCCGGCCAGCGCTTGTCGGCTTGCTCGGCTCGGGTGCTGCCACCGCCAGCCTGCTGCCAGGGGTAACGTGATCGGAGCGTAACTTGTTGATCTGCTTCAGCTCAGCCAGCGTCATCCCGTAGTGCTGGGCGACCTTGAGCAGGGTTTCTCCTTTCTGTACCGTGTGCGTGCGCGTGACCGCGACTGGTGCGGGTTCGGGCGGCGCGAGACGCGGCTGTTCTGCGACCAGTGATGGTTCAGGCAGTCCGGCGAGGTCGGCGGGATCTGCGCCCTCCTGTCCGGCGACCAGCAGAGTCAGTCCCGGAGCGAGCCTGATCCTGCCGTTGATGCCATTGACCGCCTTGAGGTTGGCTACCGTCATGCCGAAACGCGGCGCGACTTCTTCGAGCCTGTCGCCCGCCCGCAGGGTATAGGCCTGCCAGGACGAAAGCGGTTTCTCGCTCTCCTCGTGTGCCTCGAGATTGCTGATGAAGGTGTCGACCTTGTCGGCCGGGATCACCATCGGCGTCTCGGACTTGATCACCGGACGATTGTGCGCCGGATTCAGCGCGACAAAATCCTTGACCGGCATTTCGGCGAGCTGCGCCGCCAGCTTGACGTCGATATTGGCGGTCCTGGTGACCGTCGTGAAATAGGGCCGGTTGGGAACACCGCGGATATTGAGATTGGCTAGGATGTTGGGATTGCTGAAGACATTCTTCAGGGCCTGCAGTTTGGGAACGTAATGCCGCGTTTCCTCGGGCATCGTCAGGCTCAGATAGTCGGTCGGCAAACCATTGGCCCGGTTCTTGTTGATCGCCTTGCCGACAGCGCCTTCGCCCCAGTTGTACGAAGCCAGCGCCAGATGCCAGTCGCCGTGCAGATCGTAGATGTATTGTAGGTAATCGAGTGCCGCCGCGGTCGAAGCGACGATGTCACGGCGAGCGTCGACCCACCAGTTCTGTTCGAGCTTGTACTGCTTGCCGGTTGCCGGAACGAACTGCCACAGACCGGAAGCATGGCTGCGCGAGTACGCGGTCGGATTGTAAGCGCTCTCTACCATCGGTAGCAGGGCAAGCTCCATCGGCATGCCGCGCTTTTCGATTTCCTCGACGATGTGATGCAGGTAGCGGCTGCTGCGCTCGACCATGCGGCGCAGCGATTCCGGATGATTCAGATACCACTGCTGATGATGCAGAACCAGCGAGTTATTGATGTTGGGCATCGAGAAGCCCTGCCGCATTCGATGGAAAATTTCCTCTGGCTGCGCAGTCAGATCAATGGTTTCGGGAAGCTGTGTCGGTGCGGCGAGTTCAATGACCGGCAGGACTCCATCGGGGTCGAGCCGCCAGGCAGCAGCTCCAGCCTGCGGCAAACTCGAAGCGGGCGGTGCCTGACTGATCGAGGCAAGGTTTGCCGATTCGTCTGACGAAGCCGCCCCACAAGCAAAAGCAAGAACAATGGCGAATGCAATTCGTGGCGTCATCCGTACATCCTTTTCTCGTTCTCGGGTGGGCGCCAGTTCATCCCCGCAGTGTGGGATCACCTGGTCGAATGGTGAGACTGCAAACGAGTGATTATAGAACAGAAAAACAGGCGGGGTGGACAACAATTGCCCAGCCGATTCCCGACAGGATGATGATTTTATATCCGGAAGGCTCATGTTGCGTTTTGAGGACAGGTATCATGTTCATGAATGGAGTACATGGCAGCAGGTAAAATGCGAACAGTATAATGCCCTCACAACCCAATAAGCGCTCAGCAAAAAGTCATCCGATATTTAGATCCGAAGCCGTCCAGAATTTCTGTGACGTCGGCCTCCAGGAGAGCGGCGCTCCTGGCTTTGAACGCCATCCACTCGTACTTCATCTTGTGCCAGAGCTTCTCGATGCGGTTCAACTCCGGGCTGTAAGGCGGCAGGAAGTAAAGCGTCAGGCCCTTGCCCTTCAGTAAAGCCAGCAGAGGCTGGATTTCCTTTGCCTTGTGGATCGAAGCATTGTCCAGGATGACCGTCAGAGGCTTTCCGCTGCATTCCAGAAGGAGACCGAGGAAGCCACCAAAAGCAGCCGCGGTCGTGGTCTCCCAGAACTTGGCGGTGAACAACGTCCCGTTCGAGATCAACGCACCGAGCACATTCAAGCGCTTTCCGCGCTCGGCCGTAATGAGGTGAACCTCTCCCTTTTCGGTCCACGCCGTCCGGTTGGGTTGCGCCTGTGCAAAGCCGGCCTCGTCCACATATGCCAAATTGGTTTCGCCAGTCCTTGATTTTTCAACCAATTGCTCTATTTCTGCCTGGGCTTCCCGGAATTTCATTTCGTCCCGTTTTTTTTAGACTATGACGGGTCCTTTTCCAGACGTAGCCTTTCTCTGTCAACGCGCTTTGCACCAGCCACACCGACACCTGTACGCCATGCTCCTCTAACAGCCGGTTCCTCAACTGAGGTGCCGTACAGGCCTCAGCCGTCGCCCAAGCGCAGAGCACCTGCTTATGCGTTTCCGATAGCTTGCGAGGTGCGCCGCTGCGCGGCAGGTCGCGCAGCCCGGTGACCCCTCGTGCCAGCCAAGCATCCCGGTGGCAGGCCACGGTCTCTTTATGAATTTTCTGCGCGGTCACTACGGCGCTGATCGACAGCCCCTTGTCGAGGAGGAGTACGGTCCGCGCTCGCCGGCGTTCGCGCCAGTCGCTGCCGCGCTCGTCGATCTGCGTCAACTGGCGGCGTTCTTCCTCAGTGAGGGCTAGGGTCTTGGCTGTGCGGGACATCGCGAGGCTTCCGGAAGGTGGGGGTGGCAAGTATACAGGCATAAAGCGGGGGACTTATCTGGAACCGCTTATGAGCCTTCTCATTTTGGCCAACGATGCCTTCTGCTTCCCCACCGAGCGCATCGAAATCGGCAAAATTTAGGGGCCAAACCCCTCTCATGGACGGCAGAAAGGCGCTTTCCGACCAACTCGCCCCATTGCTTGAGTCATAACGAGATCCTCCGCCTCAATCGACTGTTCGAGCGATAGCGAGAAACACGGAGATTCCACAGTCTTGCCTATTATTTCGTTGGAGTATGCCGGGTATTACGGTACATTTGCAGAGCGCGGTTTTTGTGGCTTTTCCTGCAGGAATTCTCGTCCCGACGCGGGCCAGTTCTCCCGATCGTGGCCAGTTGCCTGCCGACAACGATGTCGTCGACGGGAACGGGGGGAACGATCATTGGCAACTCGTGTGACCGAGGGATTCAACGATAGGGAGGGCGGCGGCTGTCGGGGCTCTCCGAACAGTGCCAAGCCGTGATCAGGGAACAGAACACCACTGCCCGCCGGTGGCAAGAAGAACAAAACAACCAATAGCGACCATGTCCAACCCCTTCTTCGACCACCCGATTCTCAATTCTCCCTACGACTGCCCGGCGAAGCACTGGGAACTGAACGAGGACGGACAACCGACGGAGAAGGTCCTCGAAGCTCGCCGCCGGGCGCAGTTCATCACCCCGATCCCGAAGCCCAAGAAGCGCAAGACTGCCGCCAAGCAGCAGACCTTTGTCTTCGATGACGGCAAGGGGCTGTCAACACAGGAGCAGCAGTACGACCCCACCTCGATCATCAACGAAGTCCGCGGGTACGTGGATTCGTGGCGATCCCTGCCCAATCCCAATCAGTGGCAGGTGACGCCGGAGACCGCCCGCCTGCTGCAGTATTGGCGTCATCACCGGTTCAGCGGTGTCCGACCGTTCTTCTGTCAGGTCGAAGCCGTGGAAACCGCGATCTGGCTCACCGAGGTCGCGCCGCAGTCCAGACACGGCAAACGGATTCTCGACCATCTTGCGGCGGCGAACAGAGACGCCAATCCCGAGTTGCTGCGCCTCGCCCTGAAACTGGCCACTGGCGCCGGCAAGACTACGGTCATGGCCATGCTCATCGCCTGGCAGACGATCAATGCGGCGCGCCGGCCAAGCAGCAGGAACTTCACGCGCGGCTTCCTGATCTGCGCGCCCGGCCTGACGATCAAGGACCGTCTGCGCGTCCTGCAGCCGAACGACCCCGACAGCTACTACAAGGACCGCGAGCTGCTGCCGGGCGACCTGCTCGACGACATGAGTCGGGCCAAGATCGTCATCACCAACTACCACGCCTTCAAGATGCGCGAGCGCATCGAGATATCCAGGGGTGGGCGGCAGCTCCTGCAGGGCCGCACCGGCGAGGAACTCAGGACGCTCGAAAGCGAAGGCCAGATGCTGCAGCGGGTGATGCCCGACCTGATGGGCATGAAAAACATCCTCGTCATCAACGACGAGGCGCACCACTGCTACCGGGAGAAACCGAAGGACGCCGATGATGAGGATCTCAAAGGTGACGACAGGAAAGAGGCCGAGAAAAACAACGAAGCGGCCTGCCTCTGGATCTCCGGCCTCGAAGCCGTCAACCGCAAACTCGGCACGACCCGCGTCATCGACCTGTCGGCGACGCCCTTCTTCCTGCGTGGCTCCGGTTATGCCGAGGGGACGCTGTTCCCGTGGACGATGAGCGACTTCTCGCTGATGGACGCCATCGAATGCGGCATTGTCAAGCTGCCGCGCGTACCGGTGGCCGAGAACATTCCCGGTGACGAAATGCCGATGTTCCGCAAGCTCTGGGAGAACATCAGCAAGGACATGCCGAAAAAACGCCGCGGCCAGGGCGAGGAGCTCGACCCTCTCAGACTCCCGACCCGCTTGCAGACGGCACTGCAGGCGCTGTATGGCCACTACGAGCAGACGTTCAGGCTGTGGGAAGAGAAGGGCATCAGGGTGCCGCCCTGTTTCATCGTCGTTTGCCAGAACACCGCCATCTCCAAGCTGGTCTACGACTTCGTCTCCGGCTTCCAGCGCAGGAATGACGACGGCACGACGACGCTGGAGAACGGGCGCCTGCCGTTGTTCCGCAATTTCGACGAAACCACCGGCAACCCGCTGCCACGCCCGAACACGCTGCTGATCGACAGCGAGCAACTCGAAGCCGGCGACGCACTCGACGACCACTTCCGCGGCATGGCGGCCGACGAGATCGAGCGTTTTCGCCGCGAGATCGTCGAGCGCTCCGGCGATGCCCGTTCCGGCGACCACATCAGCGACCAGGAGTTGCTGCGCGAAGTCATGAACACCGTCGGCAAGCCAGAGCAGCTTGGCGGCGCCATCCGCTGCGTCGTCTCGGTCTCGATGCTCACCGAGGGCTGGGACGCCAATACCGTCACCCATGTGCTCGGCATCCGCGCCTTCGGTACCCAGTTGCTCTGCGAGCAGGTCATCGGCCGGGCGCTGCGCCGCCAGTCCTACGAATTGAACGAGGAAGGGCTGTTCAACGTCGAGTACGCCGACGTGTTCGGCATTCCCTTCGACTTCACGGCCAAGCCGGTCATTGCACCACCGCAGCCGCCGCGCGAGACGGTGCAGGTCAAGGCCGTTCGCCCCGAGCGCGACGCCCTCGAAATCCGCTTTCCCCGGGTCGAGGGCTATCGCGTCGAGTTGCCGGAGGAACGGCTGACCGCCGCCTTCAACGACGACTCGATCCTGGAACTCAGCCCCGACCTGGTCGGCCCGTCGAGGACCCGCAATTCCGGCATCATCGGCGAAGGCGTGGACATGAGCCTGCAGCACCTCGGCGACATGCGACCGTCGACGCTCGTTTTCCAGGTAACCCAGCGACTGCTGTACACCAAATGGCGCGATCCCGGCGAGGAGCCCAGGCTCTACCTCTTCGGCCAGCTCAAGCGCATCACCAGACAATGGCTGGACACCTGCCTGGTCTGCAAGGGCGACACCTACCCCGCGCTGCTGATGTACCAGGAACTCGCCGACATGGCCTGCAACCGGATCACGGCGGCGATCACCCGGCAGTTCCTCGGCGAGCGCCCGATCAAGGCGCTGCTTGATCCCTACAATCCGATCGGCTCGACCAGGCACGTCCGCTTCAATACCTCGAAGACCGACCGCTGGCAGACGAGTTCGCAATCTTGCCACATCAACTGGGTGATCCTCGACAGCGACTGGGAGGGCGAATTCTGCCGCGTGGCCGAGTCGCACCCCAGGGTTCGCGCCTATGTGAAGAATCACAACCTCGGCCTCGAAGTCCCCTACCGCTACGGCTCCGAGACGCGCAAGTACCGGCCCGATTTCATCGTGCTGGTCGATGATGGCCACGGTCCCGATGACCTCTTGCACCTGGTGGTCGAGATCAAGGGGTACCGGCGCGAGGACGCCAAGGAGAAGAAATCGACGATGGACACCTACTGGGTGCCCGGCGTGAACCATCTCGGTAGCTATGGCCGCTGGGCGTTCGCCGAGTTTTGCGAGGTTTACCAGATCGAGTGCGATTTCAAGGCCAGGGTCGAGAGCGAGTTCGCCAGAATGATCCACACGCGGCTATGAGCCAACATCGCGCGTACTTCGCCCTTCTCGCCAGCACGCAAGGCGACCGGGTGCCACGCCGCTCGTTTCAGCCGCGGCCCATTCACGGGCTTCCCAGGCCGGGACCCACGCTTTCCCGGGATCGGCAAGGTAAAACTGCTGGTCGCTGTACACTTCGCTGGCAAATACCTCGCTGGCAACGTGGTGTGAAGTCCGGAGTCGCGAGCGTAATGCTTGACATACACACTTCAGTATGTATAGTCATGGTCCATGCGCTACACATGGGACGAAACCAAACGGCAGGCCAACCTGAAAAAGCACGGCCTGGATTTCTCCGATGCGGAAAAAGTCTTTGCCGGACCGTTGTTGCTGATCGATGATCAGCGAGCGGACTATGGCGAGCAGCGCATGATCGGCATCGGCCTTCTGGATTGCCTGGTAGTGCTGATCATGCATGTCGAATCTGACGAGGCAATCCGCATCATTTCCATACGCAGGGCGGACAGCGATGAAACAGACCTTTTCTACCGAAGCGCCGGATACTTCTGACGACGCGCCAAAGCTCACGCAGACGGACTTCGAGCGTGCTCGCCCGCGAATCGCTGGAAAGGATGCCAGCCACGCCGAATGGCAAGCGGCCGTACGGGCTCGCGTGGGCAAGCTGCGCATCAACATCATGCTCGACGCGCCGATCGTTGAACACTTCAAGGCGCTGGCCGGCAAGCGCGGCTACCAGACGATCATCAACGACACCCTGCGCCGGGTAATCGAGACCGGCCACCTCGAAGCCGATCTACGGCGGGTGATTCGCGAAGAGCTGGCACGCCGCTGAATTCACATTCCTGCCCAGCGAAGGATAAGAAATTCAACGGCATCATCGAGAGCATAGTAGGGCATGACCATGGCCAGACCCGGCAATACCAAGACCGTCGAAACGCTGACCCACGACGAGGCCCGGCGCAAGAACATCCCGACCGCGGAATACCAGTCGGTGCTGCCGACCGAGCAGCAGCAGCCGAAGCAGATCCGCTACCCGCGCCCCGACGCTGACAAGCTGGGCGAGGAGAAGTCGGCCAGAAATCGCGACCTCGACCCGCAGCTCGTCTGGCGCGGCAAGGACGAGCAGGACTGGAGCGACCTCGTCGTCTCCGCGCCACCGCTGTACATCCAGGAAAAGGTGCATCCCAAGGTGCTGATCGACGACCTGCTGCGCAGCACCAAGGAGCGCAAGCACGAGGCCGGCCAGATCACCGCCGACCTCTTCGCCGATTTCAACGGCATCCCCAAGGGCGCCGACAAGACCGACTTCTACCAGCACGACCAGAACTGGACCAACCGCATGATCCTGGGCGATTCGCTGCAGGTCATGGCCAGCCTCGCCGAGCGCGAGGGGCTGCGCGGCAAGGTGCAGTGCATCTACCTCGATCCGCCTTACGGCATCAAGTTCAACAGCAACTTCCAGTGGAGCACCACCAGCCGCGACGTCAAGGACGGCAATGCGAGCCACATCACGCGCGAGCCGGAGCAGGTCAAGGCGTTTCGCGATACCTGGCGGGACGGGATTCACAGCTACCTGACCTACCTGCGGGATCGGCTGACCGTGGCGCGGGATCTGCTGACCGAATCGGGGTCGATCTTCGTGCAAATCGGGGATGAGAATGTCCATCGGGTGCGGGCGGTGATGGATGAGGTGTTCGGGGAAGACAACAGCGTCTCGCAAATCAGTGTAATGAAGACTGCGACTCCAAGCGGGCTGTTGGACGACAACTTCTTCTATGTGCTGTGGTACGCGAAAGAGCGAAAGAACACCAAGTTCCGTCCGCTGTTGTTGGACAAGTTCGTCGAGGACTGGGTATCGGAAACGCGAGGCGGTTCATGGGGCCTAAAGTTCAGCCCAGTCGACTATCGACCTCTTGACCCATCGGAGCGCGACGATCCCAAGACGATCCCGAAAGGTGAGGTTTATGCGCTTTCAAAGACGAATTCGGCTGGCCCCGCCGCGACGGACAGGCCTTTCGTGTTTCACGCGAAGAGTTACTCGGCTGGTGTGAATGCGCACTGGAAAACAACCAGTGAAGGCATGGAGAGACTTGTGAAAGCAGACCGCATGGAGACACGCGGGGGTCCTCCTTGGATGCGAAAATTCCATGCCGATAGCCCATTTAAGCGAATGACAAACGCTTGGTTGGATACGTCGGGAAAATCTTCGCAAAGATGGTATGTCGTGCAGACGGATACTCCGGTCATTCAACGCTGCCTCCTGATGGCCACCGACCCCGGCGACCTCGTACTCGACCCGACCTGTGGTTCCGGCACCACCGCCTATGTCGCCGAGCAATGGGGCCGCCGCTGGATCACGATCGACACCTCGCGCGTTGCACTCGCGCTGGCCCGCGCCCGCATCATGGGCGCCCGCTATCCGTTCTACCTGCTCGCCGATTCCCGCGAGGGCCAGCTCAAGGAAGCCGAAGTCACCCGCAGCGCGCCGAGCACGCAGCCGGTGCAGGGCAACCTCCGCCACGGCTTCGTCTATGAGCGCGTGCCGCACATCACGCTCAAGTCGATCGCCAACAACGCCGAGATCGACGTCATCTGGGAGCAGTGGCAGGCGAAGCTCGAACCCCTCCGCGAGTCGCTGAATGCCGCCCTCAACAAGACTTGGCAGGAATGGGAGATCGCGCGCGACGCCGACCCCGGCTGGCCCGACACCGCGAAGATGCTGCACGCCGACTGGTGGCAGGCGCGCATCGCCCGGCAGAAGGAAATCGACGCCTCGATCGCCGCCAGGGCCGATTTCGAAACCCTCTACGACAAGCCCTACCAGAACACGAGGTGTGTCCGCGTCGCCGGTCCCTTCACCGTCGAAAGCCTCTCGCCGCACCGCATGCTCGGCGTCGACGAGGATGACGAGCTGATCGACGGTTTCCAGGAAGACCGCGCCGAGTACAGCGCCCGGCAGTCGTTCCCGCAGTTGATTCTCGAAAACCTCAGGACGGCCGGTGTGCAGCAGGCGCACCGGGAAGACCGGATCAGCTTCACCGCGCTGACCCCGTGGCCGGGCGAGGGAGCGATCTGCGCCGAAGGACGCTATTTCGAAGGCCAGGAAGGTGAAATGCGCGAGAAGCGTGCCGGCATCTTCATCGGCCCCGAGTTCGGCACCGTGCAGCGCAGCGACCTGGTCGAAGCCGCCCGCGAGTGCGGCGAAGCCGGTTTCGATGCGCTGATCGCCTGCGCCTTCAACTACGAGGCGCACGCCACCGAGTTCAGCAAACTCGGACGCATCCCGGTGCTCAAGGCGCGCATGAACGCTGACCTGCACATGGCCGCGGATCTCAAGAACACCGGCAAGGGCAATCTCTTCGTCATCTTCGGCGAGCCGGACATCAGCCTGCTGCCGCAGGACGACGGCAAGCTGTGCATCAAGGTGAACGGCGTCGATGTCTTCAAGCCGCAAACCGGCGAAGTGATCAGCGACAGCACCGACGGCATCGCCTGCTGGTTCATCGACACCGACTACAATCAGGAAAGCTTTTTCGTCCGCCACGCCTATTTTCTCGGCGCCAACGACCCCTACAGCGCCCTGAAAACCACGCTGAAGGCAGAGATCGACGCCGAAGCCTGGGCCAGCCTGAACAGCGACACGTCGCGTCCGTTCGAGAAGCCGAAGTCAGGGCGGATCGCGGTGAAGGTGATCAACCACCTGGGGGATGAAGTGATGAAGGTGTTCAGGGTCTAGCATCATGGCACGTGCTCGGCGGCTTGTCCGGAACATCGATTAGCCATGGTTAACCAACAGCTTGCCGCCATTTGTCAGTTAAGGTAAAAACTTTTATATTAGCCGGAACAACCCGATTGACATGACTGACATCGCTCCCTGGTCGTTTTACGGCCGTCGCTCCGAGCTGCAACAGATGCAGCGCATTCTGGAGCGGCGGCGGTGGTTTTTCCTGCAGATTTCAGGGCGGCGGCGCATCGGCAAGACCGCGCTGATCCAGGAGGCACTGCGCGACGCCGGGATCGACAAGACCCTCTACATACAGATCCCGGATTCCGACCCCGCCGGCGTCGTGGCCGCCTGCAACGGCTATCTGGAAACCTTCGGCATCGATGCGCGGGTAGCCAGCCTGGGCGAGCTGGCACAACTGATCGGCCGGCTGGCAAGCGCTGGTTACGTCGTCGCCCTCGACGAGTTTCAGTATTTCCATCGCAAACAACTGGCTGACTTCTGCTCGCTGCTGCAGGCCGAAGTCGATCGTCTCGCTGCGCGTGCAGCGGAGGTCGTCGGCGGCCTGATCGTCCTCGGCTCGCTGCATGCGGAAATGACGGCGGTGCTTGAGGACCGGGATGCCCCGTTGTTCAACCGCACCACGGATACGATCGAACTGGGACATCTCGACATCGCCTCAGTGCTGGAGATTCTGCGCGTCCATGCCGACGACGATCCGGCACGGCTGCTGTTTCTCTGGAATCTGTTCGAGGGGGTGCCGAAGTTTTACCGCGATGCCTACGAGCAGGGTGTGCTGAATGCGGAGCGCCGGTCCTTGCTGCGCAGCCTGTTCTTTTCCAGCTCGTCGCCCTTGCGTAACGAAGCCGACAACTGGTTTCTGCGCGAGCTGCGCGGGCGGTACGACATGGTGCTGCAATACCTGGCCCGACATCCGGGCTGCACCAACGCCGATATCGAAGCCACCATGGTCGAGCTTTCCGGCCCCGGCGAGGTACGCCAGGTGGGCGGCTATCTGAAAATCCTGTCCGAACGCTACCGCATGATCGAACGACGCTTGCCGATCTTCTCTCCGGCGCGGGCCCGCAGCGGCCGCTATTACATCCGTGACAATTTCCTGCGTGCCTGGCTGTCTGCCTTGCAGCGGCCTGTGTCGGCGGTCGCCTTCAGGCCGGTCGAGGTGCTGATCGACCAGGCAGATGGACGTTTGGCCGATGTCGAAGGGTATGCCCTGGAAGATCTGGCGGGCCAACTCTACGCCGAGCGCAGCCGTCTGGGAATTGGCGACTTCGCGCTCAGCGAGCGGATTCGCGGCTACTGGGATCGCGCCGATGTCGAGATCGACCTGGTAGCGGTAAATGAAGACGAAAAGCGAATTCGCTTCGGCACCTGCAAGCGCAATCCCGACCGGCTGCCTGGCGCTGCCGATGCGCTGAAGCGTAGTGCCGGGCGCTTCCTCGATGCGCATGCGAAGTTCAAAGGGTGGACGAGCGAGTATGTGGCCATCGCACCCGACATTGGCGAGAACGTCAGGGCGGCATTGCAGGAGCGTGACGTCCTGCCGCAGAGCCTCGTCGACCTGACGGCCGGGCTGTAATCCCTGCACGGGACAACCGATGGAATTCCGCATCGCCGACACCTTCACCGATAGCCTGGCGCGCCTGAGCGGCGACGAGCAGCGAGCGGTCAAGACCACGGCCTTCGACCTGCAGCTCAACCCGGCCAACCCCGGCATGAGCCTGCACAGGCTGGACCGGGCGAGGGACCGGAATTTCTGGTCGGTGCGTGTCAGCAGCGACATTCGCCTGATCGTGCACAAGAGCGATACGAGCTTCCTGCTCTGCTACGTCGACCACCACGACAGGGCCTATGACTGGGCGGAACGGCGCAGGCTGGAAACCCACCCAAGGACCGGCGCCGCGCAGTGGGTCGAAATCCGCGAGACGGTGCGGGAGGTGTTCGTTCCCGTGTATGTGCAGGCGGAACTGCCGCTCGCACCGCTGCCCGCCCCGCTGCTGAAGCCGCTGTTCGCCGGTCGCAGCAACGAGGAGTTGCTGGCCTACGGCGTGCCCGCCGAGTGGCTGAACGACGTCAGGCACGCGACCGAGGACACGCTGCTGGCCTTGTCCGACCACCTGCCGGCCGAGGCGACCGAGGCCCTGCTGGAACTGGCGACGGGCGGCAAACCGCGGGTGCCGACAGCACCGCCGGTAACCACCAACCCCTTCGACCATCCGGACGCGCAGCGCCGCTTCCGCGTCATGAGCAACATCGAGGAACTGCAGCGTGCTCTCGATTACCCGTGGGAAAAGTGGACGGTCTTTCTGCACCCCGAACAGCGGCAGTGGGTCGAGCGCGACTACGCCGGGCCGGCGCGCGTTTCCGGCTCGGCGGGAACGGGCAAGACGATCGTGGCCCTGCATCGGGCGGCGTTTCTCGCGCGCGCGCATCCCGATGCCCGGGTGCTGCTGACGACCTTCTCCGACGCGCTGGCCAGCGCCCTGCATAGCAAGCTGAGGCGGCTGCTGGATCACGAACCACGCCTTGCGGAACGTATCGACGTTCATTCGCTCAACAGCATCGGTCTTCGTCTCTACAGGGCGCACATCGGGCCGGCGACCATTGCCAGCCGCGAAATGGTCCGCGAAGTGGTGAGCGAGGCTGCCCGCACCGTGGCCGGCCAGCGCTTCAGCCTGCACTTCCTGCGGACGGAATGGGAGCAGGTGGTCGATGCCTGGCAATTGTCGACCTGGGGGGAATACCGCGATGTGGCCCGGCTGGGCAGGAGGACCCGCCTGCCGGAGGCGCAGCGCGCGCTGCTGTGGTCGATCTTCGAGCGCGTTCGTTCGGCCTTGCACGAACGCAAGCTGGTCACCCACGCCGGATCAAGGCTTTGTTCAGATCCGATCGGAAATCATGCTGCCAGAGTTCCTGGACTCGGCGCCACTGGCCAGGTTTTTTGGAATCGAGCCAGAGAATCTGGGCTCCTGTTCGACGACGATGGAGTGAGGCCTACCTGCCGATGGCTCAGGAGCAAGTGGATGGCGGTTTGCGGCGACTGGTTCGTCACACTCTTTTCGAGGGTCAGGAGACTGAGCGGCTCGTTCGACAGGCGGGTGTCGAAATGGAAGTGGCCTTCGACGAATGGCAGGCCGAGTGGCAGGCGCTCATTGAGCAGGAATCCGGCTTGGGACCAGGGGCCACAACCGATCCGGCTGCGAAGGCCATCGGCTTCCAGAAAAAGCGGTTGGCCGAGGAGTATCTTCTACGCGAGCTGGCGACCCAGGGCTTCCTTCCAGGCTATGGATTCCCGACATCCATTGCCAGCTTTGACAACACGACAGTCACTGCTGCGAGGCGCCTACCGCCGCCTGACGGGCCTGCCAAACGTGGCCGCGACGACAATCGTTTTCAGAAGCGGGATCTCGCCAGCCGAGACCTGGTGACCGCTCTGCGTGAGTACGCTCCCGGTGCCGAACTGGTGATGGACGGTCTGGTGTATCGATCGGCGGGAATTACCCTGAACTGGCATATCCCGGCGGATCAGGAGGGCGCCAGGGAAACCCAGGCGATCAAGTTCGCGTGGCGGTGTCGAAGCTGTGGCGCGAGTGGCACGACGATGTCGCTGAAGCTTGCCTCGAACTGTGACGCTTGCGGTGCCGGGGTACAAGCCAACGATATCCAGCAGTTCCTTGAACCAGCCGGGTTTTCGGTTGACTTCTATGAAGAGCCGCACAACGACGTGACGAGGCAGCAGTTTGTCCCGGTCGAGCGTCTGTGGATCAGTGCAAGAGGGGAGTGGTCTCCCATGCCGAATCCGGCCTTGGGGCGGTTTCGGGTGACCACAGACGGGCGTGTGTATCACCATTCGGCCGGTCTTCATGGCAAAGGCTACGCTCTGTGCCTGAGTTGCGGACGTGCCGAGCCGATGCTTGCGGACGGGAAGCCGCCAAAGCCTCTCGCACCAGGTTCAGAACACAAGAAGCTGCGCAGCCGAGCCACGGACCGGGTGTGCGCCGGTAGCACCAATCAATATCAGATCAAGACTGGCATCGCGCTCGGCCATCAGGTGCGCACGGATGTTCTGGAGATTCAGCTTCGCGATCTCAATGGCCAGTGGGTCAGCCATCGTGGCATCGCCCTGACCATTGCCGTCGCTTTACGTGATGCACTTGCTGCATTGCTTGGTGTTCAGACGGGCGAGCTGGGATGCGACGTTCAGGAAACCCGCGCCGCGGACAACCAGCGCTGCCAGTCCGTTTTCGTCTTCGATCGGTATGCTGCAGGCTATTCGTCGAGCGCCGAACGTCTGATCAACGACATGTTCAGGGAAGCCGCCAAGCGTCTGGATTGCCCGAAGGCGTGCGACAGCAGTTGCCCACATTGCATCCTCGATTTCGATCAACGATTCGAGGCCGGTGTGCTCGACCGATTTGCGGCTTTGACTGTCGTGTCGGCCGACTGGCTGGACATGCTGAAGATTCCCGAATCGCTTCGCTACTTCGGGGACAGCTCCAAGGTCGAGATCTCGGGAATGGTGGCGGCGGTGTTGCGGGAAAGCAGCCATCCCGATGCGCTGCAAACACGCCTGTTCGCGGGCGGCTCGTCGGACAGCGTCGATCTTGCGGCTTCCTCGCTCAGGCTGGTCGCCTACCGCCTCGCGGCACTTGCCCGTCCGATCGAAATCGTGATCGAGAAGGCCTTGTTTGAGAGGCTTTCCGAAGCGAACCGGTTTGCTTTGTCGAGTCTGGCCGACCACCCCGGGATCAGCATTGGCTTGACGACCGCGCTACCGCGCGCTGCTGGCGCCTGCATCCTTGCCGAGGTCAGTCACGGGGCGTCTGGCGTGGCGTGGGCCAGTACGGACGGCGAGTCGATGGTACCGAATGAGGAATGGGGGGTTTCCAGGTCGCCATTGGTCATTGGCACGCTGGCGAGCGGAACCGACACCGTGAGCACAAGGGTTGAATCAGCCGAGATCAGGCCGCAGGTATTTGCAGCAGGCGACCGCGAGATCGTTCTGCATCATCAGGTAGATGGTCCGCTCCAGGGATTCGGGACGAGGCTGTGGCAGATCATCTCGGACGAACACCATGAGACGTTGCAGCAACTCCAGAACTCCAGCGCGGATGTGGTGGCGATCACCTACAGTGACCGCTACCTCTTTACTCCGTTGTCAATTGCGCTGCTGGTGGATCTGGTCAGCCGTCTCAAGGCGATCGTGGGACAGGCGCGATGGGACGACCCGGAGCTTACGATAACGACAACCGCCGTTCGCAGCGGTGGTGAGAGCCGCGTGTTCAACCGCGTCTTCGCAGATTGGCCTGACCTGAGTGTCCGCAACGCAGTGGCAAGAGGGGCGTTCGAGTACCTGGGGATGCGCACGACAGTCCTGGTGCCAAACAAGTTCTCGGTGCAGCATGGCCGCGTACTGGAAGCCAGGTTTTCTGATGGCAAGACGCTGACGGTTCGGCTGGACCAGGGAGTCAGCTACTGGCGTGTACCTGCCTTGTCAGGTGCAAGACAGCCTCCAGTGGCATTCGATTTCACCAAATCAGCAAACGCTCAAATCAGAGAGGTAGTGGAGATGCGCGTTGCCGTCGAAGGAGGTGCGTTGCCTACCGAATTGTTTGTGAAGCTTCGGTAGCTCCGCCGTGAACTGAGCTCCGGCCGGATTTCACGCCATGCCATGCAAGCGCATCCCATTTGATGGGATTCCCATTCGCATAAACCTGAAACCCTTGCTACGACTGGCTTTTCTGGCTATTTATGGCGGAGTGGACGGGACTCGAACCCGCGACCCCCGGCGTGACAGGCCGGTATTCTAACCAACTGAACTACCACTCCGTGCTGCTGAAAACATCCTGCGATGGTGCCGCGCTTCCCCTTTGGCTGGCGGAGGAAGCCCTCGCGCTGTGGAAGCTGCGCATTATAGCGAATTTCGGCGTGCGAGCAAGGGGGTGAGCGCATTTTTCCAGCGCGACGGCACTCTCGGCCTGCGCACCATCCGCCAGTGTAGATCTTGCGCACCGCCATCTGCTTCTCGGGCAGCGTGCCGGTCTTGTCCGAACGTAACTACTCAGGTACTGCATCTTGTTAAAAATCAACACGTTGCAAATATTGAAATAGCATAATGACGAATGGGACTGATTTAGAATCAAGTGGTTGCAAATTTATGCCATTGTTTTCATGTTTCTAACCAATTGTTTTTACATAACAATTTTACCTGAGTAGTTACGTCCGAACAAATAATGGAAATGCTGGTCGAGTGTCGGAAAATTTTACACTTGCCACCGGGCCGGCCATAATGTGTCCGACAGCCGATTGATTTAAGGCCTTCATTTAAGGTCTTCATCGAGGTCGGATCGATTCTTGCTTCTATTCCCGGATGGGCCAGATCTGTAGAATGATTTTGCGTCGGACAGGATACCGGGTGGTACTGGCGGTGATGACGGTCATCTGGCTTGCGACCAGCGCGCTGGCCTACCCCATTGGTGACGATGCTGGCAGCCTGTCGGCGGCAACCGGCAGCCGCCACCGGCATCCGCTGGACTCGGCAGCACTTGTGGGCGTGGATCATTCGCCGGAACATCTGCAAGCATCATTGCTGGCGACCGATCCACACTTCGTCTCACCCACCTGGTCCGCCAGCGGCATGGAGTCGCCAGATCTCCGGTTCGGACCGCTACAGCCCGCTGTGGATGGGAGTTCAGACCCGGCCGGCTTCGAGCAAGCGGATCCATGGTTCGCGGTACCGCCTGCCATGCTCGGAGGAAAACCCCGACAGCAGCCGGCAGCCGCGATACCGGGCCGGGCGCAGGCCGCCCATACCGCAGCCGCAGCACCCGCCGACGCAATCGCCACGGTGGTTAACGAGTTGCAGGAGTCGATGGCTGAAACGATCAGCACAGCATTCGATGCCAACAAGGATTCGCAAGGGCGGGTCACTTTCTCGCTGGCCGGCATCGAGGGGTTTCACTATTCCACCCAGGGTGGGGCGCTGACTTTGGGGCACGCTGACACCTCGCTGGCCATCGTCGAACGCGATGTCCGCCTGTCCGATCAGCAACAGCGCGCAGCCATTCGCAGTGCGCCCCCAGCGTCGCATGATCCTGAAACCATGCGCGAGTGGATCGAGTTCATCAAGGAAGTCCTTGGCTACCCCTTGTTCTGGGTAGTGATTTTTTTCCTGGTGATCGGCAAGATCGTACTGTATTTCGCCAGCCGCCGGCGCAGGAAGCAAAGGCACCGCATTCGCTCCGAAAGCAGCCAGCAGGCGAAAGTCCAGCGCATCCGCAAGCGCGTGCGCATCCGGATCAAGCGCTCGCCATCCAGGGTCGGCATCCAGGAATTCTAGCCACCCTTGCAACTCCAGCAAGCGCCCTTGGCGTCCCCTGGAAATATTTTGCAAGTACCCGTTTTCAAATGAGATTGTTTATCAAGCCAGGGAGCATGGCTTGCGGTATACTGGATCCGTTGCCGCTGATTTCCGATTCGTAGCGGCCTGTGCTCACACCTCTTTACTTCCCCAGGAATCCATCATGTTGCAGAAGTCCGCCTCTTTCCCTGGAATTCAGGGCCCGATCGTGACGATCGTCATGGACGGCTACGGCATCGCCAAATCCGATGTCGGCAGCGCCATTGCGGCTGCCAGAAAACCGACCCTCGATCGCCTTTTCGCCAACTACCCGAACATCACCTTGCGCGCCCATGGCGTCGCCGTCGGCATGCCTTCCGACGAAGACATGGGCAACTCCGAGGTCGGTCACAATGCCATCGGTGCCGGCCAGGTCTACAGCCAGGGCGCATCGCTGGTCGCCGACGCCATCGCTTCCGGCTCGATCTGGCAAGGCGCTGCCTGGCAGCAGATCGTCGCTGGCGCCCGGGCGGGCCGTGGCGTGATCCACTTCATCGGTCTGTTCTCCGATGGCAATGTGCACAGCCACATCGACCACTTGCGGGCAATGATCCTGCGCGCCAGGGAAGAAGGCGTGCCGGCCGTGCGGGTTCACATCCTGATCGATGGGCGTGACGTCCCCGAGACCAGTGCGCTCGAGTATGTGCTGCCTTTCGAGGCCTTCCTCGCCGAACTCTGCCGCGACGGTTTCGATGCCCGCATTGCCTCGGGCGGTGGCCGCATGAACATCACCATGGACCGCTATGAAGCGAACTGGAACATGGTCGAGAAAGGCTGGCACACGCATGTTCTCGGCGAAGGCGAGCAGTACGAGAGCGCGTCGGAAGCGGTCAAGGTGCTGCGCGTCAAGTTGCCGGGAACGATCGACCAGGATCTGCCGCCGTTCGTCATCGCCAGCGATGGCCGGCCCGTCGGCACCATCGAAGACGGCGATTCGGTAATTTTTTTCAACTTTCGCGGCGACCGCTCGATCGAGATCACGCGCGCTTTCGAAGAAAAAAGTTTCGACAAGTTCGATCGCATCCGCGTGCCCAGCGTGACCTATGCCGGGATGCTGCAGTACGACGGTGACCTCAAGCTTCCCAAGCGCTTCCTGGTCGATCCGCCGGCCATCCTCGACACCATGGGCGAATGGTTTGCCAAATCCGGCATTACCCAGTTTGCCTGTTCGGAAACACAGAAGTTCGGCCACGTGACCTATTTCTGGAATGGCAACCGCTCGAACAAGTTTGATGGCGAAACCTACCAGGAAGTGTTGAGTGACGTGGTGCCCTTCGAACAGCGGCCGTGGATGAAGGCCGCCGAGATCGCCGATGCGATGATCGAAGCCCTGAACAGCGGCCAGTACCGAACCTTGCGCTGCAATTTCGCGAATGGCGACATGGTCGGCCACACGGGCAGTTTCCGTGCCGCGACGATGGCCATCGAGGCGGTGGATCTGCAACTGGCGCGCATCCTGCCGGTGGTCCAGGCGCTCGGTGGCGTGGCGCTGATCACCGCCGACCACGGCAATGCCGACGAGATGTACGAAATCGACAAGAAAACCAAACAGCCGGCACAGAATCCGGACGGATCATTCAAGGCGAAGACCTCGCACACCCTCAATCCGGTGCCGTTCATCCTCTACGATGCGGTCACTGGCGGCAGGCTGGGTCTCAAGCAGTTGCCAAGCGCCGGTCTGTCGAACATCGCAGCGACGATCACCCATCTGCTTGGTTTCGAGAAGCATGCCAAGTGGGATGAGAGTTTGCTGGAGGTGAAATAGGGTTTTCTGCCGGAGCACTGCTTACGGCAGTTCCGTAAGCAGTGTTGCTGCGAAGCGGGCAAAGCTCGGCGAACGCCGCAAGCGTTTCAGGTCGGTTTCTGTGGCACAACACCTTGATGATCAGACAACCCCATCATGGTCAGCAAACCGATCGCCAGGTCGATCAGGATCATGCGGCTCTCCTTCTTCAGCCGTTATGGAAGAACAGGGCCTCGCGTCTTGAGGCGCGCCAGCGTTCGAGCAGCCAGACCGTCGCCCAGGCATAGAGCGCGACGCCGACGAACAGGCCGACACGGACCGCGGACGCCGCCAGTACCCCCGTGCCGCCAGCGCTGTCCTCGATCGCCGGACCGAGCAGGATCAGCATGGTCATCAGCGCATCGTTCCAGAACACGGGCGGGAAGCCCGTGCGCCTGACTCCGAAGAGTCGTGCGCCGGCCCAGAAGGCGGCCGCCATCATCCACAGCAGCAGCATCCACAGGTTGGGCCAGAGCGACAGGCCGCACCAGACGACCAGGGCCATCACCGCCCCCATCAGCGTCGACCCGACCAGTTCCTTGCCGGCCGAGCGGGTGTCGGTCGAACCCGCCTGCTGCCCGAGGGTGGCGGTCTTCATGATCGCCGCCAGATAGAACGAGGGGTCGGTCAGCGCCAGGATGAACACCGGCATCACCACCAACGTGCCGCGCAGCGCGATCCAGCTCGCCGTCTCGCGGCTGGGGGGCAGCGCCTTGGCGACCTTCGCTGCCGCACCGGGCGGGTCGGGAAAGAAGGCGTGCGACAGGCTGCCGACCAGGCCGCCAACGGCGATCCCGGCGGCGATCGTCACGCTGATGACCGTCACCAGTGCCTGCTCGGCAACACCGGCGACCGGGATCAGCGTGAAAACCACGACGAGGAGCATGGTCAGCGGGTTGCCGGTGCGGATGCCGAAGAAGAACAGCGCGTACAGGATCGCGCCGGTCAGCACGACCGCGGACAGCGCGTAGTTTTCCAGCAGGGGGACCATCAGCACCCCCATCACCAGCAGGCCGGCGAGCAGCAGGGCAAAGGCCGCCACCCTGAGCGGCGGAATCGGCGGGCCCGGCTTGCACAACACAATCATGGCCAAGAGGCAGACCACGTGCGGCATCTGCAGCGCGAACCCGTAGGCGACCAGCACGGCGAGGCCGAGGCCGACCGCCAGCCGCAGAACCGCCTTGTCCGCCGGAGCGATCATCGGTCGCTCAGTAGAGGTAGGAGAGCAGGCTCATCAGCCGGACGTAGGCCGCGCCGAGCAGGTTCATGACGACGTTGTCGCCGGTGAAGACCATCACCTCGGCCTGGCCACCGGGGCGGACCCTGCCCAGATGCTCCGCTTCCGCAGTGTCGAACTCGATCGCCACCGGGAAGCGCTGCGCCTGGCGCAGCCAGTCGCGGCTGTTCTGGATCGTCGGCAGCGTTCCCGGTGGCGCCTGCTGGCCGGAACTGACGCCGCCGCCGACACTGCGCACGCGGCCCTTGAGCACTTCGCCGGGCAGCACGTCGAGGACGATCGCCACCGCGTCGCCGGGATCGATATTGCCGAGGTTGTTCTCGGTCAGGTCGGCGTTGATCCACAGGTCGTGGATGGCGATCAGCGTCATCGCCGCCGCGCCCGCCTGGGCGAAATGGCCGACATCGGTGCGCAGGTCGGTGACGACGCCACGGCCGGGGGCGACCACCTGTGTGTGCGCCAGGTCCAACTCGGCCTTCTCGATCGCCGAGCGCGCGCTACGCAGTTGCGCGTTGTTGTCGCCGCTCTCGCCGGCGGCTTCCTGCGCCTTGCGCAGGTCGGCCTCGGCGGCCTTTTCCTGGCTGCGCGCCTGGATCCGGGTGGCCTGCGCGACCTCCAGCCGGCGCACCGAAATGGCGCCGGGATCCTCGGCGTAGAGCGTTTCCTGCCGCGTCGCATCCTTGTCGGCCTTGACGTGGTTGGCCTGCGCCGCCTGCAGCGAGGCGCGTGCCGCCTCGACGGTTGCCGCCGAGGCATTGACCGAGCGCTGCACCGACTCGTAGTCCGAGCGGCTGCGCTGCAGTGCGATCCGGTACTGGGTCGGATCGATGTCGAACAGCGGCTGCCCCGCCTGCACCTCGTCGTTGTTCCTGACGTGCACCGCCAGCACCTTGCCCGCCACTTCGGCCGCGACCGGCACGACGAAGGCCTGCACCCGCGCCTGCGTGGTGTGCGGCGTCAGCCGGTCGGCGGCGAAATACCAGAGCAGGCTGGCGGCGATCAGCGCCAGCACCACCGTTGCGCCGATCCGGGTCGCCTTGCCCGGCTGCGGTGCTTCGCCGCCGGTCGCGGTCGACGGGTTCTGGCTGGGCGATTCCTCGGTCATCGTTCTTCCCTCTCCGGTGTCATCTGGGACGGGGCGGCATCGGGCGACGGCAGCGGCACCGCCAGCAGGTCCCGCCAGTCGCTGCGCTCGGCCATCGTCTCGCGTGTCGCGTCGTCGACCAGCGGCCGGCCGCGCGCCTGCTGCCAGCCGCCGCCCATCGCCTTGTACAGCGTGATCAGGCTCTGCGCGACGTTGCCGAGGTTGTTTACCAGCCGTTCCTGCTGGTTGAACAGTGCCCGCTGCGAATCGAGCACGCGCTCGAAGCCGGCCATCCCTTCGCGGTACTGGATGGTGGCGATGTCGAGCGAGCGCTGCGCCGCCTTCACCGCTTCCTCGAGCAGCGGCACCTGTGCGCGGTTGGCGACGAAGCCGACGGCCGCGTCATCGACCTCGCGCGCCGCCTGCAGCACCGTTCCCTGGTACTGCTCGTAGAGCTGCTGGAAGCGGGCGTCCTGCACCAGCACCTCGTTGCTCAGGCGGCCGAAGTCGAAGACGTTCCACACCAGGCTGGGGCCGATCGCCCAGTCGAACTTCCTCGGTGCCCCGGACAGCGACGTCGACGAGACGCCGAGCGAGCCGAGCAGCGCAACCGATGGGTAGAGGTCGGCGACGCTGACCCCGATCAGCGCCGATTGCGCCGCCAGTTGCATCTCGGCGGCGCGCACGTCGGGGCGGCGGCGCAGCATCTCGGCCGGCATGTCGGCAACGATCGCCAGTTCGGTCCGCGGAATGCGCTCCTTGCCGGCCGCCATTTCAGGCAGCGGACCCGGCGGGCGGGCGAGCAGCACGGAGAGCGCGTTCTGCGTCTGGCGCAGGCTGCCCTCGATCTGCGGGATCGCGGCGAGGGTGCCGAGGTACTGCGACTTCGCCTGCTGCACGTCGAGTTCGGAGTCGTTGCCGTGCTTGAAGAGGCGTTCGGTGATCTCCAGGCTGCGCTTCTGCAGCGCGGCGTTTTGGTGCGCGATCGTCAGCCGCATTTCGAGGGTGCGGATCGACGCGTAGAGGGTCGCGACCTGCGCCGCGATCAGCACCTGCAGGTCGTCGTACTGCGCGATGGTGGCGAAGTAGCCGGCATCCGCGGCCTCGATGCTGCGCCGGAACTTGCCCCAGAAATCGATTTCCCAGCCGACGCCGAAGCCGATGTTGTACGCCGTCAGCGCGGTGTCCGGGCCGCTGCTCGCCTCGGTTCCCATGCGCACGAGCTTGCCGGTCACCTGCTGCTGCTGCGGGTAGAGCAGGCTGCCGGCGATCGCCAGTTGCGCGCGCGCCTCCATGATGCGCATGCCGGCCGTGCGCACGTTCGGGTTGACGCGCTGCGCCTCGGCGATCAGCGCGTCGAGTACGGAGTCGTCGAAATTGCGCCACCATTCCTCGGTCTGCGTCCGCGGCCTGCCGCGTTTTTCCTCGACCAGCGCCGTCAGCGAACCGCCCGACCAGTCGGCGAGCCAAGGCGTTTCGGGCCGCTTGAAATCCGGCCCGACGGCGGCGCAGCCGGCGAGCAGCAGCGCCGCGGCGAGGAAGGAAAGCGGACGGCCGGACGCCCCGGCAGGGCGTTTCCTCACCGGGTCAGAGTGTCATGGAACCCGGCCCGCCCGCGGCCGGTTGCCGCGCACGCTCCGGGTTGTCATCGACCCAGCGCATGAAGATCTGGTAGCCCAGCGCGAGTGCTGCGGCGCCGACGAACATGCCGAGGATGCCATCGGTCGCCATGCCGCCAAGCGCGCCGATCAGGATCACCGGCATCGGCGCATCGACGCCGCGGCCGAGCATCAACGGCTTCAGGACGTTGTCGACCGAGCCGGCGACCATGATCAACACGCTATAGACGATGGCCGGGGTCGTCGCGTAGTCGCCGCTCGTCCACATCCAGCCGATGACGGGCAGCGTCACGATGGCGGCAGGCACCTGCGCGACGCCGAGCAGGAGGACGACCAGCGCCAGCGCACCCGCGAACGGGACGTCCGCGATGATCAGCGAGATGCCGACCAACAGCGCCTGGATGCAGGCGATGCCGATGACCCCCGAGGCAACGGCGCGCACCGTCGAGGTCGCGAGCTGGGCAAACTCGGCGCCGCGGGCGACGCCGGCGAAGCGCTCGAAGATCGCCTGCATGGCGAGGCCTCCCGATTCACCGAAGGCCATCATGATGCCGGCGACGATGAACGAAAACATGAATTTGAGCAGGCCGCCGCCGAGGCTGGCAACGATGCCCAGCGCCTTGCCCGCCAATTCGCCGATCTTGGGTTGCATGTTCTTGACGAGTGTGGGCAGGTCGTTGTGAGCCTGCGACCAGGCGGCATGGGCCTTCTTGCCGATGATCGGCAGTTCCGCGACGCTTGCGGGCGGTGCGGGGAGACTGAGCGTGTTGTCCTTTACCCCGTTGATCAACTCATGCACCGAATCACCGAACGAACTGCCCAGGATCACGGTCGGCACGACGATCAGGCCGAGGCCGAGGACGACGATCAGCGTCGCCGCACGCCCCTGCCTGCCGCCGATCCAGTTCGCGAGTATCTGCTGCAGCGGATAGAGGGTGATCGCCAGGATCAGCGCCCACAGCATCATCGTCAGGAACGGCGAGAAGAAGTGGAAGCACAGCCACACGAGGGCAAAAACGAGGCCGACGCGGATGAAGACGTCGAGCAGGCGGCGCGCCACGCGGTCTTCCAGTTCGTGATCGGGTTCGCGGGGGGAATTCATCGGGCATCTCCTTCTGTTTGGGTAAGGCATCGGCAAGCATCTGCGCCGGCAGGGCTACCCACTTAAGCCGGGACAGATTCTAATTTCAATGGGTTACCACTCCGGACAACTCCGCAATCGGCGTCGACGGCCAGGTCTTTTCGAGAGTCGCGATCGGGATGAGTCTGGCCTCTTTGACGTGGGAGCAAACCAGATGCCTCAGGGGTATCAACGGTATGCTTTCTCCGAACGTGGTTCCCCGCCGCCCTGCTCACGGCAGCCGCTGTTCCAGCGCATACAGTTCCTCGACCGTTTCGCGGCGGCGGACGAGATGGGCAGCGGCGGCGTCGACCATCACTTCGGCCGCACGCGGTCGGGTGTTGTAATTCGAACTCATGACCATGCCGTAGGCGCCGGCCGACAGGATCGCCAGGAGATCACCGGCGGCGAGCGCCAGTTGGCGGCCGTGGCCGAGGAAATCGCCCGATTCGCAAACCGGGCCGACGATGTCCCACGACCTGGCGGTTTCGTTCCGAACGGCGACCGGAACAATGTCGTGCCAGGATCCGTACAGGGCCGGACGGGCGAGGTCGTTCATCGCCGCGTCGACGATCGCGAAATTCTTGATTTCGCCAGGTTTCAGATATTCCACACGGGTCAACAACAGACCCGCATTGCCGACCAGGCGGCGTCCGGGTTCGAGCAGAACCTGCAGCTGGCGCTCCTCGAGCTTCTCGAGCATCGGTTGCAGGTAGGCCTTGACGGTCGGCGCCTCTTCGTCACGATAGCGGATGCCGAGGCCGCCACCCAGATCGATGTGATGCAGCACGATGCCGTCCGCCGTGAGCTGATCGATCAACAGCAGCAGCTTGTCGAGCGCTTCCTCAAAGGGCGCTGCATGCAGCAACTGTGAACCGATATGGCAGTCGATACCGGTGATTTCGAGGTTCGCCAGGGTGGCGGCATGCCGGTACAACGCTCGCGCGTCGGCGCAAGCGACGCCGAACTTGTTTTCCTTGAGGCCGGTCGAGATATAGGGGTGAGTCTTTGCGTCGACGTCCGGATTGACGCGCAGGCTGATCGGTGCCTTCTTGCCGGCCCTTGCGGCGACCGCATCGAGGCGTTCGAGCTCGGCGGCGGATTCGACATTGAAGCAGAGGATGCCGGTGCCGAGCGCCAGTTCCATCTCGGCAGCCGTCTTGCCGACGCCCGAGAAGACGATTTTCCGGGGGTCGGCACCGGCAGTCAGCACCCGCTTGAGCTCACCGGCCGAAACGATGTCGAAGCCGGCACCACGGCGCGCAAAGACGTCCAGCACGGCGAGGTTGGAGTTGGCCTTGACGGCATAGCAGACCAGCGAATCGAGGCCGATCAGTTCCTGCTGGAACTCGTCGAAAGCCGTTTCGAGCGCGTGCCGCGAGTAGACCCAGCAGGGGGTGCCGAAGCGCTCGGCGATGTCGATCAGGGAGACGGATTCGGCGTGCAGTACGCCATCCTGACAGGTGAAGGCACTCATCGGGCTGGCTCCGCAGGCGTGTTAGAATCCTTTGCAGTCGTGGCGTCGCTTGCCGTGCTCGCTGCAGGTTTGGTAGTTGCCGCAGTAGTCGGCTTCGCCGGAAGCGGCGGGTAGGTCAGACTGCCCTTGGTGCCACAGGCGCCAAGCACGAGGGTTGCCAGCAAAGCCAGCGCAAGAGGTTGCCACATGGGTCGGTGTGAGAAATTGGGGATGGTAGCACAGGATGAATGACAAGGAATTCAACGCGCTCGCCGAGGCAACGTTCCAGCAGATCGAAGGCGCGCTGGAACGTAGCGGCGCCGATCTCGATTTTGCGATGGTCAGCGACAGCGTGCTCGAAATCGAGTGCTCCGACGGCAGCAAGATCATCGTCAATCGGCACGACGCTGCGCAGGAGATCTGGGTTGCCGCCAGAAGCGGCGGCTTCCATTACCACTGGGACGGCAGTCGCTGGCAAGACACGCGCCATGACGAGGAACTGATGGCGGCGCTGTCAAGGATCGTTTCGCAACAGACGGGGGAGATCGTTTCGCTGCTCTAGCCCCCCATGCTGCACTTGCGAAAGTAGCAGAACCAGCACGAAAAAAAACGAAAAAAATGTTGCAAAACAAAATACTTGTGCGAAAATGCGCGACTTCTTAAAAAAGAGACAACCAACGTGGGCAGTTTACCCAGATCAACCGACTCGACAACACGGCGTGGCTTGACCACGGCAGCGGTGTAACCAGCGATCACCCAGCGCGCAGCCCCGTAACGGGGAAACCGCGCCTCCAGCCTCCTGGCCTCCACACCTTTGCAGTGTTGGAGGTTTTTTTATGCCGCTCTGGCGGCGAGAGGAGGCAAACAATGCTGTATCTTGCATCATTCCTGGACCAACCGGTCCGCGGCAAGACCAACGAAATCATCGGCCGGCTCGAAGACCTGATCGTCCGGGTTGGGGAAGATCGGCTTCCCACTTAAGCCGGGACAATCTCTAACTTCAATGGGTTATGCACAACCCGGTGGCGGGACTTCCTCGGTAAGGGAAGTTCCCCCATCTGGTTGAGCAGCCAATCGAAAAGATCAGGGAAAGAGGTGCTAAACAGACGTTCGGCTGCGATAGTGCCGTCACTACGTCTCACCCCATAGTTGTGGATAACCGTTAGCGCAGCCAGGCGGCATTTCGTCAGACCTCGCCCGTTATGATACAACTGGGACAAGCGGCCATTGCGCCCTTCGACGGCGGAGGAGCTGCGATGGAACTGTCGCACCATCCATTCCCCCCATTCTAGCCAGCGCTGCAACTCACTCTCGGAGAATCCCGAATGGAACGGGTCTGCTTTCCAGGCCTCTAATGCTCGCTGCCAAGCCTCCTGATACCGTTTCCGGTGAACCCTGTTTTGCGTTTTCCGCATTTGGTAGTGCCAATAGAGTACGGGCAACAGCTTGCTCGTCAGCCATTGCCGAGTCGCTTCATCCAGAGACCAGCCCAGCAGGATTTCTTCTACCCAAAGCCACCAAAAGCTGACGTGACTCGATAAGGCGCCGATCTGGGCACGGAACTTCTTCAGGGCGGAACGGGTATCCTGGATCCCTTGTTGCGCCGCCAGAGTTTCCAGGGCCTGTGCTCGCGTTTCCAGTCCTGCCACTACGCTCTCCGCCGTCGTGCGAGTATTCTCCTCCAGGGAGAAGGGATGGATTTCCTCGGCGATTCCCAGCAACTGCTTCTGGTACTCTTGCTGCGCCTGTTCCACTTGCGCGCGGGCTTCCCAGGCACAGGCCTGTTGTGCCGCCAAAGCCGCCTTTTCCTCGGTACTGGCTCCGCGCGACGGCTGATCAAGGGCCTTCTGGGCCAGTTCGCAGCACTGATCCGCCTTGGCTTTTCGACGTCCCAAGGCCGGTGACAACCAGCGACTGAGGCCATATTGCTCGTGGAACGTATCCGCGCCCGAGGTACACTCAAAGCCTGTGACCGCTAATTTGATCAGGGCCTTCGCCCGGTCACTGATGGCGTGGTTGACTTCGATACCCAGTGCTTCCAGGCGCGGGGTCACCTGGGCAAACCAGGTATCGAAACCCCGGTCCTTCTGAATCGACTCCAGCAATAGGTAGCCCGAGGACAAATCCATCAGCACCAAGATCAGAATCTCCCCAAAGAACGTCTCATCCGCGGCCACCACCGCTTGGCGTGTCCGCGTCGGTACCGAGGCTTCACACTGTTGCTGAAACAGGGGCAACAGCGCTTCCATCCGGCTGAGTTGGGTCTGCAAGGCGCTGGGAGACACCCCCACATGGGTATGAAGGCGGATCAATTGGAAGAAATCCGACAAGGCACCCGCCCCCACATGATGTTGCAGCCCGAACGTGTACAGCACAGCAAATACCAGCAATCTCAGCCATGCCTCCCCCTCTTCGGTTTCCCAAAACCCCGATTCAGGATGTCGGTTCCTACGGGCTTGCGCTTGCAGGTGGCGATGAACACTGCTTTTCGGGCGATGAATTAATTCCCCCACTGCACGCAGGCTTCGTTTTCCCTGGTCTGTAAGTGCGGCAAAAATGACGCGGCTGGTTGTCCGTATGGCTTGAGTCGTAGAGTTTTTTTGTCATAAAACTGATGATACAGGAGATGCGGCAACCAGTTCCCATCTCCTCAGCTCCCTTCATCCTCAGACTCTATCGGTAGCATGACTGTCCCGCTTTAAGTGGGAAGCCGGAAGATCTGTACCCGCCGATTACCGGCCTGGTCATCCGCGATGGGCGCCGCAACTTCTTCGTTCCGGCAACGCAGCTCGAATCAATCAACGGCGTCACCCGACTCGTCTCGTCGACGGTGAACCTGCGGCCGTTCCTGCGCCGCGATGGCGAGATCCTGCTGCGCAAGGATGTCCTTGACCACCAGATCATCGACATCTCCGGCCGGCGCATCGTGCGGGTCAACGACGTTCAGGTCCTTCGCGTCGAGCGCACTTACCGGCTGGTCGGCGTCGATGTCAGCCCGCAGGCACTGCTGCGCCGGATGGGGCCGCGCACGCTGTCGCATCGCATCGTCGGGCGGCGCATCATCGATTGGCAAGAGGCGCAGTACCTGGCCAGCGAAGCCCCGGTTCGGCTGAAGGTCTCCTATGACCGGCTTTCCGAGCTCAACCCGGTCGACCTGGCGCGGATCGTCGATGCCCTCTCCTACCGCGAGAGCGCCGAGATCGTCGCCGCGCTCGACGACGAAACCGCCGCCGAGATGCTGGAAGAAGTCAGCGACGCGCGGCTGAGCGACCTGCTCGAAGGTATGGACGTGGAGCGCGCCGCCGACATCCTCGAGGAAATGTCTCCCGGCTCCGCCGCCGACGCGCTGGAGGACCTCGACCAGGACGTCGCCGAGGAGATCCTGGCCAACATGGAGCCCGAAGAGGCCGCCGATGTCCAGGAGTTGCTGGCCTATGAAGAAGGCAGCGCCGGCCGGATCATGCGTACCGACTTCGTGCGCGTGCGCGCGAGCGTAACGGTCAGTGACGTTCTGGCCTTGTTGCGGGCGCAACCGGACGTTCCCGATCCGCTGCTGGCAGTCTATGTCGTCGCCAAGGATGCCGCGCCAGTCGAACATCCAACAGGCCTGTCGGGTGACGACCGCGCCGTCGCGCTGCGCGGCATCGTGCGACTACGCAACCTGGTCATCGCCGACCCGACCACACCTCTGGCAGAGGTCATGGATCACGATACGCCGACAGTCCGTCCCGAGGACCGCGCCGAACAGGCTGCGCGGATCATGGCTGAATACAACTTGCTGGCTGTTCCGGTTCTCGACGATGCCGAGCGGCTGATCGGCATTGTAACGGTGGACGATGCCCTGGCCGAGTTGCTGCCGGAGATCTGGCACAACCGTGGCGCGCGCGCGTTTGCCTAGACTGACGGTGACGAAAGCACGGGCCATCGCCCGCATGGCAAAGGCGGGCTTGCTGGGGCAGCGCCCCGCATCCTCCCCCGATAAAAGATTGACTTGGCGCTCTTGCGCCTGGAAACCGAGATAAATCATGGTGAACCTGACAAGCGACACGCGCGAATCCGCAACCGTAACCGTGCCCGAGCACGGCCGCCGCAGGCTGCGGAAAATCTGGCCCTACCTCATGGCGATGGGCCCCGGCCTGATCGCCGCAAATGCCGGCAATGATGCTGGGGGCATCGCGACCTATGCCTCGGCCGGCGCAACCTACGGCTACGCGTTCCTCTGGGTGATGCTGGTGATCCTCTTCTGCCTGGGGACGGTACAGGAAATGTGCGCACGCCTCGGCGCGGTGACCGGCAAGGGCTTCTCGGACCTGGTGCGCGAGAACTTCTCACTGCGCATGACCGCGTTCATCCTCTTCGCGCTGCTGATCGCCAACTTTGGCGTCATCGTGACCGAGTTCGTCGGTATCGGCGCGGCGGCGGAAATGTTTGGCGTCAATCGCTACATCGCCGTGCCGGTCTCGGCCCTGCTGCTCTGGCTGCTGATCACGCGGGGCTCGTATGACCGGGTCGAGAAGATCTTCCTGGTCCTGACGCTCGTCTTCCTGAGCTACATCGGCGCCGCGTTCCTCGGCAAGCCGGATTGGCACGCGGTGCTCGACGGGATCATTGTGCCGACAATCAAGACCGATCCGGAGTACCTGACCATGCTGATCGCACTGATCGGCACGACGATCACGCCATACATGCAGCTTTACGTGACGTCTTCGGTGGCGGAGAGGGGCGTGAAGCCGGAGGACTATCGCTTCACGCGGGTCGATGTGTGGAGCGGCACGTTTTTTGCGGTGGCGATCTCTGGGTTCATCATCATCGCCACCGCAGCGACTCTGTTTCCGATCGGCAAGCAGGTCGAGACTGCTGCCGACGCCGCGCTGGCGCTGGCCCCGATTGCCGGACCATACGCCAGCTACCTGTTCGCCATCGGTTTGCTCGGTGCCTGCCTGCTGGCGGGCGGGGTACTGCCGCTGTCCACGACCTATGTGATGAGCGAGGCGCTCGGCTTCGAGCGCGGTGTCTCGCGCTCATGGAGCGAGGCGCCGGTGTTCATCGGCATGTTTACCGTGCTGCTGGTACTCGGCGCGGCGCTGGCACTGATCCCCAACCTGCCAGTAATTCCGGTACTGTTGGGCGTGCAGGTGATCAATGGCTTGCTGCTGCCGATCGAACTGTTCGCGATCCTGCAATTGATCAACAACCCCGAGCTGATGGGCAGCTACGTGAATGGCAAGGCCTATAATCTGCTGGCCTGGACGATCGCGATCGTCGTGAGTCTGCTGTCGCTGTCGCTGATCGTTCTCACCGTGCTTGACTGGTGTGGCGTGAAACTCGGCGGCTGATTCGCGAACGGGGTGTACCGGCACATCTCTACCCTATGCGGGAGCACCACGCAATGTGGCGATCACAAATAATACGAATACGAAGGGTAACTCACATGTTTATTCACGGAAACAGGCTGCAAACCTTGGCCACCGCACTGCTGCTCTCGTCTCTTCTTGTCCGCCCCTTGGCCACGCATGCGGCTGACGATTTGGCAGAGCCTAAAACCGTCGGCGAACGCGAAGAGACCTCCGAAGCCGTGGCCACCGCCGAAGCCAGCGCCAACGACGGCGCCCCCAACTGGGAGGAAAACACGCTGACGGGAAACTGGAACGGTGCGCGTCAGAAGATGTACGACTCGGGTGTGCAGGCCGACCTGCTGTACACGGCCAATTTTCTGCACAACTCCAGCGGCGGCCTGAAGACCGGGGGCGCCTACATGGGTCACATCGACCTGATCATGCAGTTCGATGGCCAGAAACTGCTCGGCTGGGAAGGCGGCTCGGCGTATCTGCAGTGGATCAGCAACAGCGGCGGGCGGTTCAATCGCAACTACGTCGGCAGTCTGATGGGCGTCGATAACTTCGAGGCGCCGGTGAACCGTAGCGGCGTCTTCAAGGCCTGGCTGCAACAATCGTTCCTCGACGACCAGGCGTCGCTACGGGTTGGCCTCTATCCGATCGATAGCGAGTTCTACGTCACCGATTCATCGGGTGTCTTCCTGCATCCCTCCTTCGGGATGGCTGCCGAAGCAGCCAGTTTCGGCAGCCTGGCCGGCCCCTCGATCTATGTCACGAGCTCGTATGGCGCGCGCTTGCGGATCGATCCCGATCCGGCCTGGTACGCCATGTTTGCCGTTACGCGTGGTGTACCGTCCGACCGGATCAATACTGCCGGGCCCAATGTCAGTTGGCAGAACAGCAGCGGCAGCATGCTGATCGGCGAGCTTGGCTTCAGTCCGGTCAAGGCCGGGCTGCTCCAGGATCGGCCGGCATCGGCCGACAACAAGAGCGACGACTTTGCGCCGATCAGCAAGGTCGCCCTGGGCCTCTGGCGTTTCACGCCGCAGTTCCAGCAACTCGTTGCCGTCGATACCGCCGGCGAGCCCCTGTCGGCGACGCACTGGGGTAGCTATCTGCTTGCCGAGCAGACGGTGTACCGTGTTCCGGACGCCAATCGGGATGTGGCGCTTTTCTGCCGCTACGGGTTTACGGACGGGACGACCAGCACCCTTGCCTATTCGGTCAGCGCCGGCCTCAGCTACCGCGGCCCGTTCGCCAGCCGCGAAAAAGACACCTTCGGTATCGCCGCGACGCGCGCACACGCCGACCCCCAAGGGCGGAGCCAGTTATCGAACGACGCGGGCACACCGCTGTCGTCGAGCAATGAAACCGTGCTGGAAATGACCTACCGGGCGCAAATCGCGTCGGGCGGATCTTCCCCCAGCCAGCAAGCGCAGTTATGCTGTAACTATCGGTTTTTGTTAAAAAAATAGCCGATGCCGCAAAAGCGGCGCCTGCCTACGCGGCGAGCTTGTCGGCTTTGGCCTTGAGCGGGAAGGACAGACCGATGGCGCTGAGGATTTTGGCCTGTTGATCGTCCGGGCGTGGCAGATGCGTGTGACGCTGACCGTTGCGGTCGGTGGTGTAGAGATAGGTCAATCGTCCGAGGGCCACCAGGGCGTCGTCCGGGGTGATGGCGGCGGGGTCGTCTTCGGTGCTGCCGAAGGTCTGCCGCAGAGCCGCTTCAAACCGCCGCGTGATTTTTAAGGCCAGCATCGCCACGAAGACATGCGCCTTGGTCCGCTCGGCCTTGCGCAGGAAGATCGGGCGAATTTCCAGAAAGGTGGTTTTCACGGTGCGGAAGTTGCGCTCGACTTTTTGCAGATCGCGATAACGCGCATCGACCGTCTTCGCGTCCATCAAGGTGAGCGGCACATTGGTTTCCAGCAGATAGCAGCCGTCGAGCAGAGCGTCTTGCTCTTTGGCCTCCTCGTCGATGGTACAGACAATGACGCGTTCTTTCAGCGTCAGGGTGACAAACGCGCTGAGCTTGTGGCTCTTGGTCCAGCGCTGCAAGGCGGCCAGGCCTGCTGCCGCGCTGGCGCGCTTGGAGTCCTTGACGAAGGCATTACGTTCGGCGACCTTCGCTTGCAACTGCGCCAGCTTGTCCTCCCGCCGACGCTCCTCGCGCACCCGCACAGTCTCGTTGCGGCGCACGATCAGGCGTTTATCGTTGTGCTCCACCTCGCACAGATGCGCATCGAAGAGATCCGTCTGCAGCACCCCCTCCTTGAGGAAGGTGCGTATCTGCGCGTCCGTCAACGCCGTGATATAACGGAAGCCCTGTACCGACAGCGCGGCTTTCCCCTTGGCCTTGATCATTCCCCGATCGCCGACCATCACCACCTCGGCAATGCCGAATTGTTCCTTCAGGATCGTGATCTGGCTGGCCACCGTCGTCGGGTCCGCGGTATTCCCTTCGAAGACCCGCACGGCCAGAGGCTCCCCGTCCTCCGCGGTCAACAAACCGATGACGATTTGCGGCTTGCCGCGCTTGCCGTCGCGGTTGTAACCATATTGCCCCAGCTCGTTGCATTCCCCTTCAAAGTAGCTCGAAGTGACGTCGTAAAGCACCAGCACGGGCGGTTGGCCCTGCGCCTTGACATAGGCCTGGTAAAGCTCCCGCTCGATGCGTTCCTGCTGGCTCGCCAGCCAGTCCAGCGCGGCATAGAGGTCGTCCTCATCGAACGCCTCCACCGCCAACACATCGGCCACCGTGTGCTGTTTCGCCCAGCGTACCGCCGACAACCGCGAGCCACCATGCGCGATACGCGCGAGAATCAGGAACAGGTTGAGCTTGCTTTCCGCAGCGCTGCCCAGCACCCGCGTGAGGCCCACCTGGTCGGCCAACTGCTTGAGGGCAAACAGCACCCCAAAAATCTCGCCGCTGGTCATCTCTCCCGACCAGTCGTCGAATTCGCCCTTCACCAGACGTTCCATGGCGACGATTCGTTCCGGTGCCCAGTTCGTCAGATTGGCGATGGTTCGTGTGCAGACTTTGCCTCCCTCGCGATAGGACTCGCGAAGCAGGATGGCCGGCCTGGACTTTCGGTTGGGGACGCGGGCGATGTACATGCCGACAATAATAGCCAATAGCACATTGTTTGTAAATAGCTATTATTATATTTACATGCCTACATTTTTGCCGATTTTCTGGTTTCTTGCCATGAATCAACGACTTACCTCAAGGGCTCCGGGAAGGTCCGTCGGGTCTTGTCCTGCAACCCCTCGTCCAGCGCATTTTCAACCCGGGTCTTTACCTGTCGAATGCCACCGTCGCCGGTGTTCGTGTGCAGATGGCGTTTTGATCGTCAAGGCATCCCGCAGCCACTTGTCTCAAGGCAGGTAGCGAGTGCGTGCCAATCCCACTGGCGGCACACGGAGCGGGCCAAGGCTGCTCGAAAACGGCGGTTGAGCGCCGGCATGGGCTGGATCCACAGCCGGCCGGTGCTCAACCCTGCGCGTTTTTCACCGGTTGAGCGTCACCGCCAGATAAGCTGCATACAGACCACCGTTGACCAACAATGCTCAGACGGGCAAGCCATTCGCCCGCGAGTGAAGGCGCAACCATCCTGCGGCAGCCAGGGTGACAAGAACGCCACTGAGCACCTCGATGCGCGCTTGCCACGGGGTCAGGGCGATGCCGGTGGCCGGCAACAGGTTGCCCTGGAAAACCATCGCGCCGGTAATGTTGCCGAATGCAAGCGTGTCCTTCTCCCGGCGAATCCAGAGAATACTGTTCACCTTTTCGGGAAGTTCGGTCGCTATCGGAATGATCAGCAAGGAAAGCAAAAGCGCCGAAATGCCCAGCAGGCCGGCAACGCCATCGACGCCGAGCTGTATCAGTATCGTCAACAGGTTCGTCGGCACACCAAGGCGGGCGAAAAACATTTTGTCGTCGGCTGCCGTGCCCATCTTCCACCAGATTGTCTGACGCGCGCAGCGTCACCAAAACATAGACGAAATAAGTCAGTACCAACAGGAAACTGATCGAAGCACCCTGGCAGCGCGCAAGCGGCAGTGCCCCCTGAAGTGTCAGACCTGGAATGCCTCGGTGTCTCCTGGCCGTCTCAGCATCTTGTTGACTTCGTCGGCATGCAGTTCTTCGTCGACGATCAGTTCCCGTGCGTATTCTTCAAGCAGGACATTCTTGCCGGCGGCAATGTCGAGCAGCCGGTAGTAAGCCGCGCGGGCCATGGTTTCGTGCTCCAGGCTTTCGCGCAGAATGTCGCCCATGTCATGCTGGTGGGTTTCCAGCAGGGGGCCAATCCCCAGCGAAGGATGCCCTCCCAGCAAGGTCACCAGCTCGCCGGCGCGACCGGCATGGACCAGGCTTTCCTCGGCGTTCTTCTTCATCCAGCCAACGATCGGGATACGGTTGTAGCCATAAACCATCAGCGCGTAATGCGTGTATCGAACCACTCCCGACAGTTCAAGCTCCATGATCTGGTTGAGGACTGCAATTGCTTCTTCACGGTCGAATTCGCTCATTTTCGTTTCTCCACAAGTTGGTGATCAAAACGCAAGCTGCAAACGTACCCCGGCGACGGTCGCGTTGGCGAGGTAGAGGCCCGGGTTGAGGACGCGCTGAATGACCGGCTGCAGCACCACGCCGGGAGCGAGTTGCGCCCGGTAAGTCATTTCCAGCACGGTTTCATTGGTCGATGACAAGGCCGCTCCTGCGTCGCTGGCCAACTGAATCCGCCCTTGCGGATCGGCATGCGCGCGTGTCGCGGCGATGCCGAAAGTGTCTTTCTCACGACCGGCGAACGGCCCCCGATAGCTGAGACCGGCGCTGACCGAATAAGCGAGGGGACTGGTCGTCCCGTCGGTGAAACCATAACGAACGAAGAGCGCGACATCCCGATTCGACTCCGGGACGCGATATACCGACTGTTCGGCAAGCAGATAGGCGCCCCAGTGCGTCGCCGAGAGGGCTTCCCCGGCGGCATCGACGGCGATGAGTTGCGGATACTGCGGGGTGAAGCGCCAGAGTCCCAGGGCGACCTTGCTGATCGGGGCAAAGTCATCGCCCTGCTTTGCGGGCTCGCTCGGTCTATCGTTGAACAGCCCGGCCTTGACCGGACTGAAGCCGAACTCACCGATCAGCATGCTGCCGCTGCTGTTGTGCCAACTGATGTTGGGGCCGGCAGTGGCCACCCGATCGGTCGGAATGCCGCGAGTGATGGCCAACATGGCGTACCAGGCCGGATCGGGGTCGATCCGGAAGCGCGCGCCATAAGCACTCGTCGGGTAGATCGAGGGGCCGGCGAGGCTGCCGAAACTGGCCGCCTCGGCAGCCATTCCGAACGAGGGATGCAGGAAGACGCCCGACGAATCGGTGACGTAGAACTCGCTGTCGATGGGGTAGAGACCCACCCGAATCGAAGCCTGGTCGTCAAGAAAGGACTGCTGGGCTTCCCACTTAAAGCGGGACAGTCATGCTACCGATAGAGTCTGAGGATGAAGGGAGCTGAGGAGATGGGAACTGGTTGCCGCATCTCCTGTATCATCAGTTTTATGACAAAAAAACTCTACGACTCAAGCCATACGGACAACCAGCCGCGTCATTTTTGCCGCACTTACAGACCAGGGAAAACGAAGCCTGCGTGCAGTGGGGGAATTAATTCATCGCCCGAAAAGCAGTGTTCATCGCCACCTGCAAGCGCAAGCCCGTAGGAACCGACATCCTGAATCGGGGTTTTGGGAAACCGAAGAGGGGGAGGCATGGCTGAGATTGCTGGTATTTGCTGTGCTGTACACGTTCGGGCTGCAACATCATGTGGGGGCGGGTGCCTTGTCGGATTTCTTCCAATTGATCCGCCTTCATACCCATGTGGGGGTGTCTCCCAGCGCCTTGCAGACCCAACTCAGCCGGATGGAAGCGCTGTTGCCCCTGTTTCAGCAACAGTGTGAAGCCTCGGTACCGACGCGGACACGCCAAGCGGTGGTGGCCGCGGATGAGACGTTCTTTGGGGAGATTCTGATCTTGGTGCTGATGGATTTGTCCTCGGGCTACCTATTGCTGGAGTCGATTCAGAAGGACCGGGGTTTCGATACCTGGTTTGCCCAGGTGACCCCGCGCCTGGAAGCACTGGGTATCGAAGTCAACCACGCCATCAGTGACCGGGCGAAGGCCCTGATCAAATTAGCGGTCACAGGCTTTGAGTGTACCTCGGGCGCGGATACGTTCCACGAGCAATATGGCCTCAGTCGCTGGTTGTCACCGGCCTTGGGACGTCGAAAAGCCAAGGCGGATCAGTGCTGCGAACTGGCCCAGAAGGCCCTTGATCAGCCGTCGCGCGGAGCCAGTACCGAGGAAAAGGCGGCTTTGGCGGCACAACAGGCCTGTGCCTGGGAAGCCCGCGCGCAAGTGGAACAGGCGCAGCAAGAGTACCAGAAGCAGTTGCTGGGAATCGCCGAGGAAATCCATCCCTTCTCCCTGGAGGAGAATACTCGCACGACGGCGGAGAGCGTAGTGGCAGGACTGGAAACGCGAGCACAGGCCCTGGAAACTCTGGCGGCGCAACAAGGGATCCAGGATACCCGTTCCGCCCTGAAGAAGTTCCGTGCCCAGATCGGCGCCTTATCGAGTCACGTCAGCTTTTGGTGGCTTTGGGTAGAAGAAATCCTGCTGGGCTGGTCTCTGGATGAAGCGACTCGGCAATGGCTGACGAGCAAGCTGTTGCCCGTACTCTATTGGCACTACCAAATGCGGAAAACGCAAAACAGGGTTCACCGGAAACGGTATCAGGAGGCTTGGCAGCGAGCATTAGAGGCCTGGAAAGCAGACCCGTTCCATTCGGGATTCTCCGAGAGTGAGTTGCAGCGCTGGCTAGAATGGGGGGAATGGATGGTGCGACAGTTCCATCGCAGCTCCTCCGCCGTCGAAGGGCGCAATGGCCGCTTGTCCCAGTTGTATCATAACGGGCGAGGTCTGACGAAATGCCGCCTGGCTGCGCTAACGGTTATCCACAACTATGGGGTGAGACGTAGTGACGGCACTATCGCAGCCGAACGTCTGTTTAGCACCTCTTTCCCTGATCTTTTCGATTGGCTGCTCAACCAGATGGGGGAACTTCCCTTACCGAGGAAGTCCCGCCACCGGGTTGTGCATAACCCATTGAAGTTAGAGATTGTCCCGGCTTAAGTGGGAAGCCGACTGCTGCAGCCAGGCCTTGAAGAGCCCAGTGCGGTTGACCGGCGCTTCAAGGTTGTCGGCGCCCATCAAGCTGCCCAGGTAGTTGAGGTTGAACCGCCCGCCACCGTTGCTGATCAACTGCAGATAGGCTGATCCGCCTTGCCAGCCGATGAGCTTCTCTCCATCGAGTTGCAGGATGAGGTCGACGTGACCCACATAGGTGCCGCCGCTCTTCAGGCCGCCGCTGGAGTTGTGCAGAAAATCGGCGGTGTACAGCAAATCGGCCTGAACCCCGGCAGCGTGGAGTCGTTTGCGTTTGCCGCCCCAGTCACCGGTGAGCGTGCTCTCCGCCCAGTTGGGGGTGTCGTCGCTGGCAGCGGCTTCGCCGGCGACGGTGTCTGCGGAATCGGCTGTCGGAGATATTTCGCTGACCGCCGGCTCGACGGCATCGTCAAGGGTCGCGGCACTGGCGCCGACAGGCTGCACCAGAAGAGACGAAAGCAGCAGCGCGCTGGCCACCGATTTGCGCTGCCTAGCGGGCATCCACATGTGATTCCTTCCTGAGGTCTTTGATGATCATTACATTGCCTGGCGCGTTCCGCGTGGCGCATCCGGTGCAAGCGCCGCAGCCGCCGCTCGCCCTGCGACTGGCCCCCTGCGCTGGTGATCTGGCGTTGGCAGACGCCAGTCCGAGACGCTGCGCCAGGTTCGCGCAGCGTTCGGCAAGCGCGTCCCGCAGAACGCCGGGCAGCAATCGCCACGTCGCGTAGATGGTAGCGCAAATGACCACACCATAGACGATCCATTCTTCAAGCATGGCCCGCTCCGGTGAGAAAAAGGGCGATCCGGTAGGTGACGAAAGCCGCCCCATACGCCAGGGCGAACAGGTAGCCGGCCATCAGCAGCGGATAACGCCACGAGTTGGTCTCGCGCTTGACCACTGCAAGCGTGGACAGGCACTGCGGTGAAAAGACATACCAGGCGAGCAGCGAGAACGCTGTCGGCAATGACCAGCCTGCCGCCAGCATGGGTGCAAGCTGCGTCGCGACGTCGTCGCCGGTCGCCGACAGCGCATAGACCGTACCGAGGGCGCCGACCGCGACTTCGCGCGCCGCCATGCCGGGCACCAGGGCGATCGAGATCTCCCAGTTGAAGCCGACCGGTGCAAAGATCACTGCGAGCGCCCGACCAAGCATGCCGGCATAACTGTAGTAGATCGCCGGGCCGCTGGCGCCTTCCGGCGCCGCCGGGAACGACGACAGGAACCACAGCACCACCATCAGCGCGAGGATGATGTTGCCGACGCGCATGATGAAGATCCGCGCGCGTTCGACCAGACCGAGCAGCAGATTGCGGGCATGTGGCCAACGGTACGACGGCAATTCGAGCATCAGCGGATGTTGCTGGCCGCGGCCGACCGTCAGCTTGAGGACCCCGGCGACGGCCATCGCGCTCAGGATTCCCGCCACGTAGAGGACGAACAGCACCAGTCCCTGCAGGTTGAAGACGCCAGCCACCGTGCTCTCCGGGATGAAGGCGCCGATGATCAGCGCGTACACCGGCAAACGCGCCGAGCAGGTCATCAGCGGCGCGATCATGATCGTTGCCAGCCGATCACGCCAGTTGGAGATGGTGCGCGCCGCCATGATGCCGGGGATGGCGCAGGCAAAGCTCGACAGCAGCGGAATGAACGAGCGACCCGAGAGGCCGACGGTGCCCATCAGGCGATCGAGCAGGAAGGCTGCGCGTGGCAGGTAGCCCGAATCTTCCAGAGCAAGAATGAACAGGAAAAGGATCAGGATCTGCGGCAGGAACACCAGCACACTGCCGACGCCAGCGATGATGCCGTCGACCAGCAAGCTGCGCAGGATGCCCTCCGGCATTTGCGCCATGAGAAACTCGCCACAGGCGGCCACACCGTCCTTGATCCATTCCATCGGCAGGCTGGCCCAACTGAACACCGCCTGGAACATCAGGAACAGCGTGCCCGCCAGAATGAGCATTCCCCATAGCGGGTGCAGGATGACGCGATCGATGCGCTCGTCGAGGCGGATGTCGAGCGCTGGTTCGCGCACCGTTGCCGCGAGAATCCGCCGTACTTCGCGCTGGGTGGCGGTGACGTCGGCTACATCGGGCGGCAGCCAGGACACCGGCTGAGCAGCCGCATCCGGCGCCATGGCTTCGAGCTGGGAAATCAGCTCGCCGGCGCCGCCGCGCCTGACCGCGACGGTGCTGACCACCGGCATTCCCAGCTCACGCGCCAGCGCGGGCACGTCGATGGCGATGCCGCGTTTCGCGGCCAGGTCGGTCATGTTCAGCGCCAGGAGCATCGGCAGGCCCAGGCGCTTGACTTCGAGAACCAGCCGCAGGTTGAGCTTGAGGTTGGTGGCGTCGCTGACACAGACGATCAGATCGGGACGCTGCTCATCGGCGAGCGCTCCCAGGACCACGTCGCGGGTGATTTCCTCGTCGATGCTGACGGCATTGAGACTGTAGGCCCCCGGCAAATCGAGGATGCGAAACTGTTTGCCCGACGGTGTCGTGAGTTGCCCCTCCTTGCGGTCGACGGTCACGCCCGGATAGTTGGCGACCTTCTGCCGGCTGCCGGTCAGCAGATTGAACAGCGCCGTCTTGCCGCAATTCGGATTGCCCAGCAGGGCCAGGCTGCAGGCTGCATTGGCAATGCTCATGGATTTTTTCCTCCCAGCGGAGCGACCAGAACGTGCTCGGCTTCAAATTTTCGCAAGGCGAACATCGTGTTGCCGACCCGCACCGCGACCGGATCGCCGCCTGGATGTCCGCGCGCCACGACGCGCACCCGCTCGCCATCGAGAAAACCGATCTCGAACAGGCGCAGCGCCAGTGCCCGGTCGGCTGCGTCGCCGCTGATGGCGTCGGGCCGGCTGCTCACCAGACCTTCCTGACCCAGCGGAAGGTCGAACAGGGTGATCAATTCTTGGGGATTCATCGGATCTGCCACCTTTCTTCAAGTGCCTCTTCATGGACCGATGGGCGACAAGTCCTGGCGGAAAAGTCGCGGACTGCGCCGCCAGACACCGCCTGCGGTACCATTCCGGAAGCCTTGTCACGACCCTGGTCATTACATCTGCACTATACATGAGAATGATTCGCATTGCTATACATTAAAGACAATTCTGATAAAGAGGTCAGCACATAGCATGAGCGATCGATTCCTGGCAGACGCCCTCGTCCTGGCACATCTGCTGTTCATCGTCTTCGTCCTTTTCGGTGGGGTGCTGGTGCTACACTGGCCGCGGCTGGCGCTGGCGCACCTGCCGGCCGTCTGCTGGGGTGCGCTGATCGAGTTGACCGGCGGCTACTGCCCGCTGACGCCGCTGGAGAATCGATGGCGACAGGCTGCCGGCGAAGCCGGCTATCACGGCAGCTTCATCGAGCATTACCTGCTGCCGATCATCTATCCGGCCGAACTCACGCGCGGCATGCAGTTGGCCATGGGCGCCGTGGTGATTGGAGTCAATCTCGCCATCTACGGATGGCTGGTTCGTCGGCATCGGCGTTGAGGCGCCTTGCACGTCACTCCGGCTTGCGTTTGGCGCGCGGATGCGCCTGGTCGTAAACAGCCGCCAGATGCTGGAAATCGAGGTGCGTGTAGACCTGCGTCGAGGCGATGCTGGCATGCCCGAGCATCTCCTGCACCGCCCGCAGATCGCCCGAGGACTGCAGCACGTGCGAGGCGAAGGAATGGCGCAGCATGTGCGGATGCACCCGCGCTGGCAGGCCCTGCAGCAGACCACGCCGCTGCAGGCGCAACTGGATCATGCGCATGCCCAGACGTTTGCCGTGCTGGCCAACGAACAGCGCTGCCTCGTCGGCTGCCGCCAGGCGGGGGCGCTGCGCGGCCCACAGCGCCACCGCTTCCCTGGCCTTGCTACCCACCGGAACGATGCGCAGCTTGCTGCGCTTGCCGAGGACGCGCACCTCGCCGGCCAGCAGATCTTCGAGACAGGCAAGGTCGAGGGCTGCGAGTTCGGCCAGGCGCAGGCCCGAAGAGTAGAACAACTCGAAGATCGCCTGATCGCGAACCGCCAACAGGTTTTCCGGGTCCGCTTCCAGCAAGCGGCTCGCTTCGTCAGGTGACAGCACCTTCGGCAAGCCCTTGGGGCTGCGCGGCGGCCGCACACCGTCAACGGGATTCTGCGTGGCCATGCCGCGCTGGCCGAGCCAGCGATACAAGCCGCGCCAGGCCGAGAGCGTGCGCCCGATCGAGCGGCCGCCGAGGCCGCGCGTGTGCAACTGCGCGACGAAGCGGCGGATGTGATGCGTTCGAATGGCGTCGAAGCCGGAGGCATCGGGCAATCCAGCGCGCAAACCGTCCGTCGACTCGCCAGGCGACTCGCCGAGCAGGCCGCAGAGCAGTTCGAGATCATGCCGATAATTCCTGAGCGTGTGCGCGGACAAACGTCGCTGCTGGGCGAGTTCGTCAAGGTAGGCGCTGACGCTGGCGACGCGCGCATCGGCGGTCATCGATGTCGTTTCAGCGGAGGACACGCGCCAGCGCCGCCGCCGACATTTCACCGAGACGCACGAGGTAGACGGTCCCCATGCCGGCGTAGAAGCGCTCGTGATCTTCGCTGCCGAGGGCAATCATGCCGATCGTGGCGCTCCCGCTGTGCAACGCAATCAAGCCTTGTGAACGGACATGCAGCGACGCCTCACCGAACCACGAGGAGGTCTCGAAAGCAGCCGTCGAACCACAGTAGGGTTGCGTCAGCGTTTCCGCAAACGCCTGCAGCTCCTGGCTGACCTCGGCGAATTCCGGCAGTTCGTCGCTGCCTTCCGGACGATGCCAGAGACGCAGCGCCACGTGCGGGACAGAAAAATCGTCACGCAGGTGGAAATTCAGGGTGTGCAACACCGTCTGAAAGCTCCTGGCGGTGATCAGCCCCACCGCCAGCCGGTGCATTTTCTCGCTGATCGCGTCGTTTTCCTCGGCAAACTGCAGCAACTCGCCCATCTTGCCTTCGAGGTGCCGGTTCTTGTCGCGCAATGCCAGCATCTGCCTTTCGGTGATCGAGATCGTCCGCCCCGCATACGGGTGCGGAACCACCATATTGGAGACCAGATCAGCGTTTTCCTCGAAAAACTTGGGATTGTCCTGCAGGTAACGCGCGACTTCTTCCGATCTCATAACTCAATTTCTCCCTTGAAGACGGTAAGCGCGGGGCCAGTCATCGATACCGGCGTCCCTTGGCCTTTCCAGACGATATGCAGTGTACCGCCGCGCATTTCGACACGCACCGGCGAATCGAGCAGGCCGCGCGCGATGCCCGCCACCACGGCAGCGCAGGCGCCGCTGCCGCAGGCCAGCGTTTCGCCCGCGCCACGTTCGAAAACCCGCAGGCGAATCGCGTGCCGGTCGAGTACCTGCATGAAACCGGCGTTGACGCGTTGCGGGAAACGCGGGTGCGATTCGATCCGTGGCCCCTGGCGCTCGACCGGCGCGGTGTCGACGTCGGCAAGCACTTGCACGGCGTGCGGATTGCCCATGCCGACGGCAGTGATCGTCACTTCCTCGTCGGCGATCCAGAGTGGCTGCAGCAGATCGTCGCTGTCGCTGACGAAGGGAATCTCTGCCGGGGCGAACACCGGCACCCCCATGTCGACGGTCACTGAACCGTCCTCCTCAAGGCGCGGAACGATCACGCCGCGCATCGTTTCGACGCGGATCTCGCGTTTCGTCGTGAGCCCCTGTTGATGCACAAAGCAGGCGAAGCAGCGCGCACCGTTGCCGCATTGCTCGACCTCGCCGCCATCGCCATTGAAGATGCGATAGCGGAAATCGACGTCGGCGCGCGTGCCCGCTTCGACCAGCAGCACCTGATCGCAGCCAATGCCGCGATGGCGATCGGCGAGGAAGCGCAATTGCTCGGGTGTCAGTTCGAGCGACTGGCGAATCCCGTCGAGCACGACAAAGTCATTGCCGAGGCCATGCATCTTGGTAAATGTCAGTTTCATCGTGATTCAGGATTCGGCAGTGTGCATCAGCAGCGATCTGGCCATTATAAAGTCGTCCATGACGAATCCCTGGCCAATATCGACGCATACCGATTCGCGGACGGCGAAGCCATGCTTGCGATACGCGGCGATGGCGGCCTGATTCCGCTTGTTGACCGCCAGAATCAGCGTGCAGCAACCGAGCGCCAGTGCGCGGCCGGCTGCATGCTCGATGAGCCGGGCGCCGAGGCCCAGGCGCTGCCTTCCCGGATCGACGTAGATCTTGTCGAGCTTCATTTCCTTGCCGCCAGCGATCCGCAGGCAAGACGAAAAACCGGCCAGTTGGCCATCGACATGGAGCTGATCCCACCAGAGATCCGGCATCGTCAACTCGTCGAGCAAGCGCTGCCGGTGGTAGCGCTGTTCGAGCATGAAGTCGATCTGCGCCTGGCTGATGATCCCGAGGTAAGTCTGCTGCCAGATCCGGCGTGCCAGCGCGGCAACTGAATCGACGTCGGCCGTGCCGAGGGGGGTGATCAGGACATTCATTCTTTATAAGTCATGACCGTTAGGTGGCCGGCGGCTTGCCGGCGAGTCGTTCGAGTTCGGCCCGCAGTTCCGGGAGGGCCTGCGCGAATTCCGCTTCCAGTCCGGGCAGTGCCGCTGCCACTTCGGCCGCATCCTGCTGACGAGCGAGTGCTTCGATACGGGCGGCGCGGACTGAAACACTCGCGAGGCCAATCGCGGCGCTCGACGACTTCAGGCTGTGGGCAGCGCGCGTGACTTCCGGCCAGGCCGGTTCCGGCAGACGCATGCGGATGGTCGCGATGAGCTTCGGTGCGTCGTCGAGATACAGGGCGAATACTCGCTCGACCAGCTTGCCAGTGCCGGGACGATTGAAGCTCGGGTTGTCGAGCAAGGCGCTGCGGTCCAGCAAGGATGCCGGCGCTGCCGGCAACGTGACCGGCGGTGGCGAAGCCGCCACCGAAGCGCTGGCATCGGCGGGCAGCCAGCGCAGCAGACAGGCCCGCAATGGCTCGATGCGCACCGGCTTGCTGAGATAATCGTTCATGCCGGCGTCGAGGCAGCGCTGGCGATCTTCCGGCAGGGCGTTGGCGGTGAGCGCGACGATCGGCACGCGCGACAGCGGCGGCGGCAGCGCGCGGATCGCTGCCGTCGCCCCGTAGCCGTCGAGCACCGGCATCTGACAGTCCATCAGGACCAGATCGTAGGTCGATTGCTGCACAGCCTCCACCGCCAGCGCGCCATTTTCGGCGATCGTGACGGTGGCGCCGAGTTGCCCCAGAATGGCCTCGATCACGACCTGATTGACCGGGTTGTCTTCTGCCACCAGAATGCGGGCACTGATCTTGTCGACGCTCCGGGCGGCGGTCGCCGGTTCGGGCAGCGGCGCCACCGCCCTGGCAAAAGGCAGGTCGATGACAAAGGTGCTGCCCTGCCCGAGCGTGCTGTCTACACCGATCGTGCCACCCATCAACTCGGCCAAGTGCCTGCAGATCACCAGGCCAAGCCCGCTGCCGCCAAAGCGGCGGGTCGTCGACTGGTCGGCCTGGACGAAAGGCTGGAACAAGCCGGCAAGCGCCTCGGGAGCGATGCCGATGCCGGTGTCGCGGACGCTGCAGCGCAACCACAGTCGGTCGTCGCCGGGACGCGGGTCGAGTTGGGAAACGCAGAGGGTGATCGTTCCGCCTTCGGTAAACTTGATGGCGTTGCTGATCAGGTTGGACAGGATCTGGCGCAGACGCGTCGGGTCGCCGTTCAGGGCCAGCCGGGCGGGTATCCGGAAATCGCTGACCAGGGCGTTGCCATGAGCCGACGCGAGTTCCCGGAAGATGTCGGCAAGCTGGACAAGCAGTGCCTGGAAGTCGAAATCGACAGGTTCGATGAGCACCTTGCCTGCCTCGATCTTCGCCAGGTCGAGAATGTCCCCCAGCAGCTCATGCAGTGCCCGCCCGGCGCCGCCAATGGCACGCACATAGCGCTCCTGCTCGGCGTTGAGCGGCGTCCGCTCGAGGATCTCGGCCATCCCCAGAATCCCGTTGAGCGGCGTGCGGATTTCGTGGCTCATGTTCGAGAGAAACTGCGACTTGGCGCGGCTCGCAGCCTCGGCAAGCTGTTTGGCTTCCAGCAATTCGCTGTTGCGCGCCACCAGGCGACTGGTCAGGGTTTCAAGAACGTTCACCACGACCTGCACCTCATTCCCCGACGCCGCAGTGATCTCGCTGCCGGTGAGTTCCAGCGCCAATCCTTCCGCCTTCCTGCGCAGCGCGTGCAGGGGTTGCAATACCCAACGCAACATCACCATTGCCAGCAGGCTGCTGCCCACGAGAATGACCAGGACAATCATGGCGGAGCGTTGCTTGCCTTCGTCCAGCCGCTGATAGGCCGTCGAACCGTCCAGTACCGCCACCACCACGTAGGCACTGTCGACGATCGTCAGCGGCAGATAGCCGATGGTCTCGTGCGCCTCCCTGGACTGGCGAAAGACCGGGATCTTCTGGGTCAGGGCCTCCTGGATCAGGGCGGGGTCCAGGCTGCGCGGCCGGGTCGTCGATGCGGCCAGCCGTTCCCCGGCCCGTGAGACCAGAAACAGTTCTGCGGCGAGTTCGCGGCCGAGTTTCTCCAGCAGCGCCGAGTCGACCCGGACGCCGACGCTGATCGTGCCGACCACCTGCCCTTGCGAGCGGATCGGTTCGATCGCGCGCACCGTCAAGGCACCGGCTTCGAGCTCGCTGGCCAGCATGCTCTCGCCTTGCAGGGCTTCGAAGACCCCCCAGGCGGACGACCGGTCGCCACGCGGTCCCGCGTCATCGCTCCGGTAGAGGACGATTTCCCGATCGTCGGTCACCTCGATGAGGCCAAGCTCGCTGGCCACCCTGGCATCATCCAGCGACTGACGAAGCGTCTCTGCAGCGTCTCCACCCTGCGACCGGGCCAGATTCCTTCCCAGACTGTCCCCACGCGCGATCAGCCGGGCCGTCAGGCGGGCGCGCTGCGCATGCTCCGCCAGGAGTTCCTGGAGAACGCGGCCGACGGTCTGAATCTCCTCGATCTCCTCGGCGTCCACGGTGACTTCCAGGATCTCCCCGGAGACACGGAAAGCCGTCCACTGCGCAAGTCCCGCCAGCAAGGCGAATACCAGCACCAGGGTGAAGTTGAGAGAAAGGAGGTGCCGCATCCGAAGAAGTGATCGAGGCAATTCGCTCAGCCAGCCGTGCCAGGCGGCAGGATGCCGTGCTGGCGCACGATGCGGTTGCCCTCGGGCGAGCGAATGAAATCCAGAAAAGCTTTGGCTGCCGGAGTCAGGCCGCCGGGTTTGTGAATCAGGCCGAGTTCGACCCAGGCCGGGTAGATCCCTTTCTCGAGGTTTTCCGGGGTCGGATCGACGCCGTCAAGCGCCAGGTGCACGACCCGGGTGGTGCACGCGGCCAGCGCCGAGCGATTGAGCATGCCCAGGCTGCTCGGGTAACGGTCGAGCAGCGCGATCAACTGGGGATCCAGGTTCACGGTCTTGACCCCCGGCCCGAAAACCACGTCCTTGAAGGGCTTGATGACTTTGGCGATGGCCTGGCGGCTGGCGTCGGAGTTTTCGCGACCGACGGCGCGAATCGGTGCCGTCTTGCCCCCCAGTTCGCTCCAGTTGGTGATCCTGCCGCTATAGATGTCGACCAATTGCGCTGCGCTGAGGTTACGGACGGTGACGCCAGCGCCGCCGACGATGACCACCGGGTCGCGCCCGAGGGAAATATGGACGAAGCCCTGTTTGCGTTCTTCGTCCTTGAGGAAGCGTCCGACGCGCCCGACATTGGAAATACCCTCGCCGACATCGCGCAGCGCACCGGCGGTGCCCGTCGAAGGCGGAATGACGACGCGGTGTTGCGCCTGGCGCGCGTTGAACGCCTTGGCCAGTTGGTCAAGAACATACTCCGGATTGCCGCTGCCGGGGATGACCAGATCCTCGGCGCGAGCCGTTCCGATCAGCAGCAAGGCCATCCACACCATCCACCACTGGCGCACGATACCTGATCCCATCATTCCTCCTCATCGGTCAAACGCTGAACCTGTCATTTTACAATCACCCGCGTTGCCGATTGTCGACGACGCGCCGCGCCTTGCCGAGCGAGCGCTCGATGCCGCCGATGTCAACGATGCGCACTTCGGTCGAAATACCGACAAAGGACTTGATGTGGCGCTGCAGGGTGCGCGCCACATGTTCCTTTTCGAAGGCGGGAAGGGCGCGGTACTCGGACTTGAGTTCGACATCGATGGCAACCGCGTCGAGGTGGCCGTCGCGCGAGACTTCGATCAGGTAATGCGGGGACAGCTTCGGCTGCTTGAGGATCAGTTCCTCGACCTGCGAGGGAAATACGTTGACGCCGCGGATGATCAACATGTCGTCCGAGCGGCCGGTGATCTTGTCGATGCGCCGCATCGAACGCGCAGTCGGCGGCAATATGCGGGTCAGATCGCGCGTGCGGTAGCGGATCACCGGCAAGGCTTCCTTGGAGAGCGAAGTGAACACCAGTTCGCCATGACTGCCGTCGGGAAGGACTTCGCCGGTCGCCGGGTCGATGATCTCGGGGTAGAAGTGGTCTTCCCAGATCACCGGCCCATCCTTGCTTTCGATGCACTCGCTGGCGACGCCGGGGCCGACGACTTCCGAGAGCCCGTACAGGTCGATCGCGTCGATGGCGAAGGTTCCTTCGATCTCCAGGCGCATCTGCTGGGTCCAGGGTTCGGCACCGAAGAGTCCGACGCGCAGACCGGTGGACGCCGGGTCGACCCCTTGTCTCTTGAATTCGTCGGCGAGATTGAGCAGGTAGGAAGGCGTCACCATGATGATCTCCGGCCGGAAGTCGACGATCAATTGCACCTGCTTTTCGGTCTGGCCGCCGGACATCGGGATCACCATGCAGCCCAGACGTTCGGCGCCGTAGTGGGCGCCGAGGCCGCCGGTGAACAAGCCATAACCATAGCCGACATGCACCAGGTCGCCGCGTCGGCCACCGGCAGCGTGGATCGAGCGCGCCATCAACGTCGCCCACATATCGATGTCTTTCCTGGTATAGCCGACGACGGTGGGGTGTCCGGTGGTGCCCGAGGAAGCATGCACGCGAATGACCTGGTCGCGCGGCACGGCAAACATCGCGAAGGGGTAGTTGGCGCGCAGATCGTCCTTGGCGGTAAAGGGGAATTTTTGCAGGTCGTCCAGCGTTTTCAGGTCGTCGGGATGCACGCCGTGGGCATCGAATTTGCGCCGGTAGTGCGCGACATTTGCGTAGGCGTGCTGCAGGGACCAGCGCAGGCGCTCGATCTGCAAGGCCGTGATCTGATCGCGGCTGGCGGTTTCAATGGGTTCGTAAGGTTCGTAAGCGGTGGCACTGCGGGCTGCGACCATGTTGCGCATCTCCATGCTGGGCAAAAGTCGAAACCCTATTACAAGCGAGGTCGTCTTTCAAGCCAAAAGGACGAACACTAAAGTTCTCCGGCAAATGTCCGTTGCTTGAGTTGGACCACTTTCGCCAGCAGCAGACTGCCGACCCACCTTCAACCGAACCCGTTTCAACAGTGCAGCCGCAGGGCGTTGGCGTGCCAGCGCCCATTGCCTATACAATCCTGCCCGCAGCGTTCGGTGAAACGATACAAGGAATTCGAATGAAACCAATGCCCCGAGCACCGATCCGCCACCTGGCCCTGGGCGTCGCTCTGGCCTGCGCCGCCGGCGCTGGCGCAGCCGAAGACGCCATCGACCCCCCCGACATCAGCCTCGAAGACCTGCTCGGCGTCGAGGTGACGAGCGCCTCGCGCAAGGCCGAGCGCCTGCATGATGTCGCCGCGGCAGTGTTCGTCATCACTCGCGACGACATCGAACGCTCGGGTGCGACCAACATCCCCGAAGCCCTGCGCCTGGCGCCGGGAGTCAACGTCGCCAGCCTCGCCAACAACCGCTGGGCGGTCAGCGTGCGCGGCTTCAACGACCGCTGGGGCAATAAACTGCTGGTGCTGATGGATGGACGCAGCATCTATTCGCCGCTCTTTTCCGGCGTGGTCTGGGAAGACCAGGATACCCTGCTCGAAGACATCGACCGCATCGAAGTGGTGCGCGGCCCCGGTGCCGCGATGTGGGGTGCCAATGCGGTCAATGGCGTGATCAACATCATCACCCGCCGCGCACGCGACACCCAGGGCGACCTGCTGGTCGCCGCGGCCGGCAGCGAAGAACGCGCTCTGCTGGCTTTCCGCCACGGCGGCGAGGCCGGTGGCGGTCATTTCCGCGTCTGGGGAAAGGCTTTCAAACGCGACCAGTCGGTCACCGCCGATGGTCACACCGGCAACGACTACTGGCGAGCCGGCCGCCTCGGCTTTCGCGGTGACTGGAGCATGGGTAACGATCATCGGCTGATGCTCAGCGGCCAGATGTATTCCAGCCCGACCGGCGACCGCTGGAATCTCGCCGACCTCAGCTCGCCGCAGGGCGTCACCCTGATCGACCGGCGCCAGGGCGGCCAGGGCGGACATCTGCTGGGCCGCAACGAATGGACGCTCGCCGACGGTTCGCAGGCCGCCCTGCAAGCCTACGTCGATGTCAGCAGCCTCGAGTTGCAGGACACGTTCAAGGAGGATCGGACCACCGTCGATCTGGATTTCCAGCATCGCGTTCTCCTCGGGCAGAACCACGATGTCATCTGGGGTCTCGGCTACCGCTACTCGCACGATCGGATCAATGCCACGGGTTTCATGGTGGCGCAGCCGTCGAGTCGTGCCTTCACCCTCGCGAGCGCCTTCATCTATGACGACATCACCGTGTTGCCGAATGCGCTGCGCTTGATGCTCGGCCTGCGCGTCGAAGACAACAGCTTCACCGGCGTCGAACCGCTGCCCAACGTGCGCCTGATGTGGACGCCCTCCGACAGCCAGTCGCTATGGGCTTCGGTGGCGCGTGCGGTGCGCACGCCTTCGCGCGGCGAACTCGATGGGGAGGTCAATCTCTCGGTCACGCCGCCCGGCGCGCCGGGGAACCCGACACCCTTGCCGATTCTGACGCGCAGCATCCCCGACGATCACCAGCTGCAGAACGAAACGGTGCTCGCCTATGAGCTTGGTTACCGGCACCAGTTTTCCGCCAGTTTGTCCGCCGATTTCGCGGCTTTCTACAATCAGTACGACGACCTGCGATCGGCGATGCTGAGCACGCGACAAATCGCCCTCGCGCGGGCCCCGTACCTCATCCAGAACATCATCCCGGACAACAGCATCCAGGCGAATACCCGTGGTGTGGAAATCGCCGTGGACTGGTACCCGCTGTCGTGGTGGCGAATCCAGCCGAGCTACAGCTACCTGCGTCTCGATGCCTCGTCGAAAACCGGCGATCCGATCTCGGTCAGCAATGCGAACAAGATGAATGCCAGTGATCCGCAACATCAACTGTCGCTGCGTTCATCGCTGTCGCTGTCCGACAAACATCGCTTCGACCTCTGGCTGCGTTATGTCAGCGAGCTTGGCGCGAGAAACTCCCGGATTGCCATTCCCGCCTACACCACCCTCGATCTGCGCTATGCCTGGAGACCGACGCGCGACCTCGAAGTATCGGTGGTCGGCCAGAACCTCCTCGACCACAGCCATCCCGAGTTCGTCCCCAGCCTGCTGCCCTCGCAGCAACTCGAACTGCAACGCGGCATGTACGTCAAGGCCAAATGGCAATTCTGAGACCATTCGCGTGATTTTTTCTGCCCGGCGCTGGCCTGCCCTGCTGTCGGCGATCGCCCTGGCCATCGGACTGGATGGGCACGCGCTGGCGCAGGGCACCCTCGCCGAGCCACAGGCCAAAGCGGCCTTCGTGCTAAACTTCGCACGTTATATCGAGTGGCCCGAGCGTGCTTTCGCCAGCCGCGAATCGCCCTTGTTGATCTGTCTGCTGGGTCGCGACTCGATCGGCAGCGCGCTGACGGCGCTGCAGGACCGCCAGGTGCAGGGACGCCCGGTGGCCGTTCGGCTGCTGAACAGCATCGACGAAACACGCCCCTGCCAGGTGCTGTACATCGGTGCCTCGGAAGCACGCCGCCTGGGCCCGGTGCTGCGCGCACTCGCCGGGCAGGCGGTGCTGACGGTCAGCGACACCGATGGCTTCATCGACGTCGGCGGCGCCATCGGCATCGTCCAGGGCGATGGACGGCTGCAGTTCGAAGTCAATCGCGACAGTCTCGAGCAGGCGCAGCTCAAGGCCAGCTCCAATCTGCTCAAACTGGCGCGCAATCTGGCGACCTTGAAGGGAAAAAACTGAGATGCGTTTTGCCGACCGGCCATTGAAGGCCAAACTGATGCTGATCATCGGCGTGACGGTCGGCGCCGGTCTGGCGATCAGTACGCTGTTGTTTGCTGCCTCGGAAATCAACAACAACCGCGAATCGGAACTGGCCAAATTGACCGGCATGGCCGAAATTCTCGCCGCCAGCAGTGCGTCGGCGATTGCCTTCGACGATGCGCGCACGGCCAGCGAGACGCTGTCCGGCTTGCGCGCGCGTCCGGAGATCCTCGCCGGATCGATTACCCTGCCCGGCGGCACCGTTTTTGCGCACTATCCGGCCGAGGGCGTTGCCGCAGCGGCGGCACAGGCAGGCGCCGCGACGCCGCTGGTCATCGGTTCCTACTTTGCCGACGCGATGAAGATCGAGTATCCGATCCGCCAGGGTCGCGAGGTGATCGGAACGCTCCGTATCGAATCCGATCTGCGACCGATGTGGCGCAATACCGCGAACCGCATGTTGCTGGTTCTGGCCGGAGCGCTGATCGCTTTCGCCGCCGCCCTGCTGCTCGCGATGCGCCTGCAGCGATCGGTGTCGGGACCGATTCTCGACCTGACGCAGGTGATGCGGCTGGTGGCCAACGACAGCGACTATTCGCACCGGCTGCCGGTGCGGCAGCGCGACGAAATCGGCGAACTGATCAAGGGCTTCAACACCATGTTGAGCGAAGTCGAGGAGCGCGACGAGGAACTCCGCAAGCACCGTGCCACGCTCGAACAACAGGTCGAATCACGCACCGCCCAACTGCGGCTGGCCAAGGAGCAGGCCGAAAGTGCAAATGTCGCCAAGTCGCGTTTTCTGGCCAATATGAGCCACGAGATCCGCACCCCGATGAACGGCGTCATCGGCATGGCCGACCTGCTGCTCGATACCTCCCTTTCCGATCAGCAGCGGCGTCAGGTCGATCGCCTGCGGATGTCGGCCGAATCGCTGATGCATTTGCTCAACAACGTGCTCGACCTGTCGAAGATCGAATCCGGCCGACTCGAGGTCGAGAGGATCCCGTTCGACCCACGGCAACTCATCGAAGAGGTGGTGCAGCCCTTCGTCGAGATGGCCTCGGCCAAAGGCGTGCTGCTCAGCGAAGTGCTGGCGCCCGAACTACCCGCGGCGGTGCTCGGCGACCCCTATCGGGTCAAGCAGATCGTCAGCAATCTGTTGAGCAATGCCGTCAAGTTTACCGAACGCGGCACCATCTTCCTCTCCCTGACCTGCGAGCCCTCCCCCGCAGACCACGGGTCCCCGAGCAGTGCCGACCCGGATCACTGCCAGCTCTGCTACGCCGTCAGCGATACCGGGATCGGCATTGCGCGCGCCGACGGGGAAAAGCTGTTCGCCCCCTTCACGCAGGCCGACAACTCGACGACCCGCAAATTTGGCGGTACCGGCCTCGGTCTGGTGATCATTCGCGAGCTTGCGCAGCGCATGGACGGAGACGTCGGCTTCGAGAGCGAGGAAGGTCGCGGGTCAACATTCTGGTTCCGGCAGCGCGTCGAGCTTCACCATCAGCCCCTGGCCAGGCGGGAGTCGAATCTTTCGGCCACTACCCGGATCAGCGGACACCTGCTGCTCGTCGAGGACAACGAGATCAACCGCGAAATCTCCGGAGCGATCCTCCAGACACTGGGTTGTCAGGTGGATTTCGCGCACGACGGCGCGCAGGCGGTGGCCGCTGCCGCGGCCAGGCGCTACGACCTCATCCTGATGGACTGCCAGATGCCGGTGATGGACGGCTTCGAGGCGACGCGCCGGATTCGCGCCGCAGAGCAGGCGGCAGGCGGCGCCGCGCTACCGATCATCGCCCTGACGGCCAATGCCCTGGCCGGCGACCGCGAGGCCTGCCTGGCCGCCGGCATGAGCGACTACCTGGCCAAGCCGATCAACCGGGCGCAACTGACGACGATGCTGGCCCGTCATCTGCATGCGCCGGTGGACGCAGCCGTGGCGGACAGCGCGGCAGACGGGGAAAGCAGCGGCGACAGCGACGCGGCGCCGGCTTTCGACCCCGGCGTCGTGCAATCGCTGCCAATGGTCGCCGATGGCTCGAACCCCGCGTTTGCCGACCGCGTTCTCGACCTGTTCACCCGCAACGCCGTCGAACTGCTCGCAGCCATCGACAGCGCAATGGCCCAGGGCGATGCCAGGACCCTGCAACGATCGGCGCACACCCTGAAATCGTCGAGCGCGGCAGTCGGTGCGATGGCGCTCTCCGAAAAAGCCCGGGATCTGGAGATGCGGATACGCGCCGGCGATGCGCCGGCAGTCGACTGGCTGCAAGTGCTGCGCCATGCCTACGATGACTTCATCAGCGCGCTGGCCCGGTACCACGCCAGCGCAGAAGCAAGGAAATCGCCATGAAACAAACGCCTGTGCACGAACGTGTGCTGCTCGTCGACGACGATCTGATGATTCGCATGCTCGCCGCCGAGTCGCTGCGCCACGCAGGCTTCGAGGTCAGCGAGGCCGACTGCGGTGAGCAGGCCCTGGAGAGGTTCGAGGAGCAGGATTTCGACCTGCTGCTGCTCGACGTGATGATGCCCGGGATCGACGGTTACACGGTCTGCCAACGCCTGCGGCAACACGAGCGCGGCAAGTGGTTGCCGATCGTGATGCTGACCGGCCTCAACGACAGCGATTCGATCGAGCAGGCCTACCTTTCCGGCGCCACCGATTTCATCACCAAGCCGATCAACTGGCTGTTGCTGACGCAACGGGTACGGTATGGTTTGCGCGCCAGTCATGCCATCGCAGAAGTGACACGCAGCCAGCAGAGTCTGGCGCATGCCCAGCGTCTGGCGCGCATGGGCAGTTGGGAATGGTCGCCAGGCGATGCGCGCTTCGCGTGCTCGGACGAACTGCGGCAGATCTTCGGCGGCGACTGGAAACTCGCCGGCGCGGCAACCCTCGAGCTTTTTCTGAGTGTGGTGCGGGAGAGCGATCGCGCGGCCGTGAACGCAGCGCGCCAGGCACTGATGATCGATGGCCAGCCGTACCAGATCACCTACGGCTTTTGTCGCCCGGACGGCGTGTTGCGCGAAGTTCTCGAGCAGGCAGAGGCAGTTCGTGATGGTAGCGGCCGGATCGTCAAGATCGAGGGCTTCACGCAGGACATCAGCGAACGCGTCGAGGCGCAGCAGCGCATCGAGCATCTGGCCTTGCACGACGGTCTGACCGGACTGGCCAACCGGCAGTTCTTCGCCCAACTGGTCGAGGTCGAACTCGAGCGTGCGCGCCGCGAAAAGAGCCTATGTGCGATTCTCCATCTCGATATCGACCACTTCAAGAGCGTCAATGATGCTCTTGGCGACGCCATCGGTGACCAATTGCTGTGCGTGCTCGCCAAAAGGCTGAACGCGGCGGTGCGTGGGGCCGACCTGCTGGCCTTGAATCCACCGATGCGTGCCGCCGAAATGGTCTCGCGCATCGACGGCGATGCTTTCACCGTGCTGGTCCTCGAAGTGCGGACCCCAGACCAGGCAGCGATCATCGCGGAGCGTCTGCAGCAGGCCATTGCCCGACCGCTGTCGGCCGACGACCACGAAGTGGTGCTGACGGCCAGCGTCGGCATCGCCGTCTTTCCACGCGATGCCGATTCGGTCGAAACCTTGTCGCGCCACGCCGAGCAGGCGCTGTACGCCGCCAAGGCGGCCGGTCCATCGACCTGCCGCTTCTTCGACGAGGAAATGAACGCCGCTGCCAGCCGCAAACTCCATCTGGAAAATGAATTGCGGCACGCCATTGCCGAGGACGAGTTGCACCTGCACTTCCAGCCCAAGGTCGACGCCGCCAGCGGCCAGCTCGCTGGCGCCGAGGCACTGGTGCGTTGGCAACATCCGCAGCGCGGGCTGCTCGGGCCGGGTCATTTCATTCCGCTGGCCGAGGAATCGGGGCTGATCGTTGCCCTCGGCGACTGGGTGCTGGCAACAGCCGCCAGACACCTGCGACAGTGGGCAGACGCCGGCCTGGAAGCGCTACGCCTGTCGATCAACCTGGCCAGCCCCAGCTTCCTGCAGGAGAACATCACCGAGAAGTGTTGCGATGCCATGCGCTGCGCTGGCGTCTCTCCGCAGCAACTGATTCTCGAACTCACCGAGTCGCTGCTGGTGGTCGATGCCGAAAACACCATCGCCCGTCTGAACGACTTGCGGGCCAGTGGTTTTGCCTTGTCGCTCGACGACTTTGGCACCGGTTTTTCCTCGTTGAGCTATCTGAAGCGCTTTCCGCTCGACGAACTCAAGATCGACCGCTCTTTCGTCGCCGACCTGACCAAGGGCGGCAAGGACGCCGCGATTGCCCTGTCGATCATCGAACTCGGACGCCAGTTCGGCATGCATGTGGTTGCCGAAGGGGTCGAAACGCGCGCACAGGCCAGCTTCCTGCTTGCCCACGGCTGTCCGATCCAGCAGGGCTACCTGTATTCGCAACCGCTGCCGCTCGATCGCTTCGAGGCCCTCCTCAGGAACGGTGGCCGCTTCGACCCCTGCCTGTCGGCGCCCACCCCGTAACCCGACCTCTTGACCAACGAATGTCGGGTTACGCCCTGCTGGCTAACCCGACCTACGACCTGGCCGGTAACAGTAGGGGCTTTGCAGGCAGCATCGACTACAATGCATGCACAGCACAGAGGGTCCGGCTGCGCTGCACAGTTCATCGCCGGCAAGCGAAACCCCACATTGATCACGCCTGGATAGCGTAGTTGGATAGACAATATGAGGGAATGAAAATGCACACCATCCTGCAGACAGCCACGCGACTCGGTTCGGCCAGACGCTCCATGCACGCGCTCCTGCTGTTTCTGACACTGCTCTTCGCGAATACCGCGCAGGCTCAGGAATGGCACTATACCGTGCGTCCTGGCGACAATCTGTGGGATGTCTCGACTCGTTATCTGAGTGCTGTGGACTACTGGCCGAAGCTGCAGGCACTCAACGGGGTGACCGATCCCGAACATCTGCCCCCAGGGACGAAGCTGCGGATTCCGGTTGCCTGGCTCAAACGCTTGCCGGCCAAGGCCCTGGTCCTGGCGGTACAGGGCCAGGTGCAGGCCCTGATCGCATCCACCAACAAAAGGGTTGCCGTCGATCCCGGACTGTTCCTGCATCAGGGCGACATCCTGGGTACCGGGCCCGACAGCAATGTCACCCTGAAATTCGCGGATGGCTCGCGGGTGTTGCTGCAGGCGGATAGCGAGCTGCGACTGGCGATCCTGAACGCGCGCGGTCAGACACCGTTCGTCGAGACCCGAAGCCGCCTGGAGAAAGGTCGCGCCGATAGCGAGGTCACGCCGCGCACGACGGGCGCCGGCAACCGTTACGAAATCTGGACCCCCGCCGCCCATTCGGCCGTGCGCGGTACGCGCTACCGGATCAGCATGGATCCGACGACGGCGACCTCGCGACTGGAAGTGCTCGAAGGAAGAGTCGAGTTGCAGGGTGGCCGCAAGACCCGGTCGATCCCGAAAGGCTTCGGCACCCTGGCCGAGACCGGCAAGCCGCCGCTCGTGCCGGTGGCGCTGCTGCCACCACCGCCGCTCGGCGAGTTGCCGCCGCTGGTCTCGCGCGTGCCGATCCGCTGGAGTTTTCCGGCCGTGCCGGAGGCGGCGGCATATCGGGCACAAGTCGCGCCCAATGAACAATTCGGCTTCCCACTTAAAGCGGGACAGTCATGCTACCGATAGAGTCTGAGGATGAAGGGAGCTGAGGAGATGGGAACTGGTTGCCGCATCTCCTGTATCATCAGTTTTATGACAAAAAAACTCTACGACTCAAGCCATACGGACAACCAGCCGCGTCATTTTTGCCGCACTTACAGACCAGGGAAAACGAAGCCTGCGTGCAGTGGGGGAATTAATTCATCGCCCGAAAAGCAGTGTTCATCGCCACCTGCAAGCGCAAGCCCGTAGGAACCGACATCCTGAATCGGGGTTTTGGGAAACCGAAGAGGGGGAGGCATGGCTGAGATTGCTGGTATTTGCTGTGCTGTACACGTTCGGGCTGCAACATCATGTGGGGGCGGGTGCCTTGTCGGATTTCTTCCAATTGATCCGCCTTCATACCCATGTGGGGGTGTCTCCCAGCGCCTTGCAGACCCAACTCAGCCGGATGGAAGCGCTGTTGCCCCTGTTTCAGCAACAGTGTGAAGCCTCGGTACCGACGCGGACACGCCAAGCGGTGGTGGCCGCGGATGAGACGTTCTTTGGGGAGATTCTGATCTTGGTGCTGATGGATTTGTCCTCGGGCTACCTATTGCTGGAGTCGATTCAGAAGGACCGGGGTTTCGATACCTGGTTTGCCCAGGTGACCCCGCGCCTGGAAGCACTGGGTATCGAAGTCAACCACGCCATCAGTGACCGGGCGAAGGCCCTGATCAAATTAGCGGTCACAGGCTTTGAGTGTACCTCGGGCGCGGATACGTTCCACGAGCAATATGGCCTCAGTCGCTGGTTGTCACCGGCCTTGGGACGTCGAAAAGCCAAGGCGGATCAGTGCTGCGAACTGGCCCAGAAGGCCCTTGATCAGCCGTCGCGCGGAGCCAGTACCGAGGAAAAGGCGGCTTTGGCGGCACAACAGGCCTGTGCCTGGGAAGCCCGCGCGCAAGTGGAACAGGCGCAGCAAGAGTACCAGAAGCAGTTGCTGGGAATCGCCGAGGAAATCCATCCCTTCTCCCTGGAGGAGAATACTCGCACGACGGCGGAGAGCGTAGTGGCAGGACTGGAAACGCGAGCACAGGCCCTGGAAACTCTGGCGGCGCAACAAGGGATCCAGGATACCCGTTCCGCCCTGAAGAAGTTCCGTGCCCAGATCGGCGCCTTATCGAGTCACGTCAGCTTTTGGTGGCTTTGGGTAGAAGAAATCCTGCTGGGCTGGTCTCTGGATGAAGCGACTCGGCAATGGCTGACGAGCAAGCTGTTGCCCGTACTCTATTGGCACTACCAAATGCGGAAAACGCAAAACAGGGTTCACCGGAAACGGTATCAGGAGGCTTGGCAGCGAGCATTAGAGGCCTGGAAAGCAGACCCGTTCCATTCGGGATTCTCCGAGAGTGAGTTGCAGCGCTGGCTAGAATGGGGGGAATGGATGGTGCGACAGTTCCATCGCAGCTCCTCCGCCGTCGAAGGGCGCAATGGCCGCTTGTCCCAGTTGTATCATAACGGGCGAGGTCTGACGAAATGCCGCCTGGCTGCGCTAACGGTTATCCACAACTATGGGGTGAGACGTAGTGACGGCACTATCGCAGCCGAACGTCTGTTTAGCACCTCTTTCCCTGATCTTTTCGATTGGCTGCTCAACCAGATGGGGGAACTTCCCTTACCGAGGAAGTCCCGCCACCGGGTTGTGCATAACCCATTGAAGTTAGAGATTGTCCCGGCTTAAGTGGGAAGCCGCATTTTTCCTACCGCGACGTCCTGCACGGGGATTACCCGCCGGCAATCTTTCGTGGCAAATTTGTGCTGGTCGGCGCGACGGCCAGCGGCATGGCCGATGCGCTGCCCACACCACTTTCCGCTTACTCGCGGCTGATGCCGGGCGTCGAATACAATGCCAATGTTCTCGATGCGCTGCGGCAAGGCTTGACCATCCAGCCTTTGCCTGGCCAATGGACGCTGCTGCTGAGCGGAGTCCTGGTGTTCTTCCCGATGCTGCTCCAAAGCGCTTGCCCGGCGCGCTGGACCCTGCCAGTGGCGGTTTTGTCGCTGCTGCTGACCCTCATCAGCAGCTTCGTCCTGCTCTATGCCACGCAGCTCTGGTTCCCGCCGGCGGCAGCGCTACTCGTGCAGGGCTTGAGCTGTCCCTTGTGGAGCTGGCAACGCCTGCTCCTGCTCATCCGTTCGCTGTTCGAACAGGAGGAACGTACCCAGGTCACTCTGCACTCGATCGGCGATGCCGTGATCACCACCGATGCGAAGGGGGCCGTGCAGTACCTGAATCCGGTCGCCGAAAGTCTGCTCGGCGCTGCGCCAGGCGCTTTGCGTGGGCAGGAGCTGGGCAGCATGTTCCAGGTCGTCCGCGAGCACGAGCGCTACAGCGCGGTGAATCTGGTTGCCTTGTGCCTGGAAGCAGGTGCGCTGGTGAGGCTGCCCGAGCCCTCGATCCTGCGCAACCTCGCTGGCCAGGAATACGCCATCCGTGCTTCGGCGGCCCCGATCCACGACCGGCAGATGCGGGTCGTCGGTGTCGTCATCGCCTTCAGCAACATCACCGAAACGCGCCGTTTGACCGAGCAGATGATTTATCAGGCCAACCATGACGCGCTGACCCGTCTGCCCAACCTCGGCCTGCTGCGCGACCGCCTCAGGCATGCCATCGCGCGCGCGCGCCGAACCGGCCAGAGCCTGGCGCTGTTGTTCGTCGACCTGGATCAGTTCAAGAAAATCAACGAGGGCCTGGGCCATAGCGCCGGAGATGCCCTGCTGCGAGCCGTCGCCGAGCGGCTGCTGGTCTGTGGTCGCAAGGACGACACCATCGTCCGCGTCGGTAGTGACGAATTCATCTGCATGCTGGAGGACTTGCGTCAGGAAGACCGCGTCGTGGACTTCGCGCACAAGCTGTTGACGATGCTCGAAACACCGTTTCAGATTGGCAACAATGAGTGTGTGGTCACCGCGAGCATCGGCATCTGCCTGTTTCCCAAGGATGGCGGCGATGTCGAAACCTTGCTGCGAAACGCCGACACGGCGATGTATCGGGCCAAGGAGAGCGGCCGCAACAATATCCAGTTCTACGCCCACGACATGCACGCCCGCAGCCTGGAACGGCTGACCATGGAACAGGGCCTGCGCCATGCCCTGGCGCGTCAGGAACTGGAGATCTATTACCAGCCGCAGCTGGATCTGCGCCAGGGCCGCATCATCGGTGTCGAGGCCCTGTTGCGCTGGCAGCATCCCCAGCGCGGGCTGATCTCGCCGCTCGATTTCGTTCCCCTGGCGGAGGAAACCGGCCTGATCGAAAGTATCGGCGAGTGGGTACTCAGAACCGCCTGCAAACAGGCGAAAGCTTGGCAGCAGAGTATCCTGCCGACGCTGCGCATGGCGGTGAACCTTTCGCCCCGCCAGTTCCTGCGTCCCGGCATGGTCAGCATGGTGGCGCAGATCCTGCGGGAAACCGATCTGGAACCCCGCTATCTGGATCTCGAGATCACCGAGAGCCTGCTGATGAAGGACGTACAGGGCAGCATCATGACCATGCATGCGCTCAAGGCCATCGGCGTCCGCTTGTCGATCGACGATTTCGGCACCGGTTATTCTTCACTCAATTATCTGAAGCAATTCCCCATCGACCAGTTGAAAATCGACAAGTCCTTTGTACACGACCTGGTCGTCGGCAAGGATGACGCCGCGATCACGCTGGCGATCATCGCCATGGCGCACAGCATGTCGCTGACCGTGATCGCCGAGGGCGTGGAAAGCGAAGCGCAAGGAGCGTTTCTGCGCGCCAATCACTGCGACGAAATCCAGGGCTACCACTTGAGCCGCCCGCTGCCAGCGGATGAGATCCCGGCGCTGCTCCGCTTGCCGTGAATGCCGGTCGGGTTAGTGCAGCCTAACCCGACATTTTCGCCTCAAGGATCCGCCCCCGGCTGCCGTTACCCAACCAATATGGCTATCATTGCCACCCCCAGGGGAAAAGGAATTCCAATGCCGCATCGCTTCCGCGATCTTAGCATCGCACTGAAACTCAATCTGGTGCAGGGTCTGGTTCTGCTGACCATCATTCTCGCCGCCACGGGGTGGACCGCTTCGCATCTGCGCGAACAACTGACCCACACGGCGCTGGACGAACTCAGGCAGATCAATCGCCTGGCCGTGTCGATGCTCGATACCTACGACCGCAGTCTGCGCAACGACATCGAGCGCAGCGGCCGGATTTTCTCGGGCAGCTTCGACAAGCCGTTTGAACTGGTCGAAGCAGGTGCAGTGCCGCAACTGCTGCATGGCGGAATGCGGATCGATGATCGCATCGAGCTCACCGACACCTTCACGGCAAAGGCCGGAACCGTGGCAACGATATTCATTCGCCAGGGCGACGATTTCCTGCGCACCGCCACTTCATTGAAGAAGGAGGATGGCGCGCGGGCGACGGGAACCCTGCTGGGCACTGACCATCCTGCGCGCCAGTCCTTGCTTGCCGGTCAGCCCCATACCGGCAAGGCCTCGCTATTCGGCAGGGATTTCATGACCCACTACGTTCCGGTACGCGACGCCTCGGGCAAGGTGGTCGGCGCCTTTTTCGTCGGGCTGGAATTTACCGCAGGGCTGCAGGCTTTGAAGAAGAGCATCCTGGCGATCCAGGTCGGTTCTACGGGTTATGTCGCCGCACTCGACGCCGGCAAGCAGAAAGGTGTCGCGACCATCCACCCAACCAAGGAAGGGGCCAACCTGCTGGCAGCCAAGGACAGTCGGGGTTTCGAGTTCGTTCGCGAGATGGTCGACAAGAAGTCAGGAAGCATCCGCTACGAGTGGGCAAATCCCGGCGAGACCAGCGCGCGCGAGAAGGTCGCGGTTTTTGATCATTTTCCGGGCTGGGACTGGGTGGTCGTGTCTACCAGCTACCTCGAGGAAATCAGGAGCAGCGCCGACACCGCCGTCCGTGACATCGCCTGGATGGCGCTGCTGATCATCGTCGCTGCCCTGCTCAGCGGCTTCGTGGTGGCCCGGCACTGGATCACGCGGCCGCTGCAGGAAATCGCCCTGGTGGCCGACCGGATTGCCGCTGGTGACCTGACGGGCAGGCTGACGGGCGACAGTGTCGACGAGGTCGGCCGTCTGAAGCAGGCCATCGGCAAGATGTCGGAGAATCTGCAAACGACCGTCGGCAGCGTCCGCAAGGCCTCGGCAACGATGCTCGAACAGTCGCTCGCGCTGGTGACTGCGGCCGAACAGGTCAGCGGCAGCGCACAGGTGCAGCGCGATGCGGCGACCGGAATGGCGGCTTCGGTCGAGGAAATGAGCGTCAGCATCGATCAGGTGGCCGAGCACGCACACGCTGCGCAAGGGCTCTCGATCGCCTCCGGGCAGGCAGCGAGCCAGGGCGCCGAGGTGATTCACCAGGCGGTGGGGGCGATGAACCAGATCACCGGTTTCGTTCGCCAGGCGTCGACGACGGTGAGCGAACTCGGACGCCGCTCGCAGGACATTTCGGCGGTCGTTCAAGTGATCCGCGAGATCGCTGATCAGACCAATCTGCTCGCCCTCAACGCCGCCATCGAGGCGGCACGGGCGGGGGAACAGGGGCGCGGTTTTGCGGTCGTCGCCGACGAAGTGCGCAAGCTCGCCGAAAGGACGGCGACGTCCACGCACTCGATCGGCGAGATGATCGGCCACATTCAGGACGGCGCCAAGGCGGCTGTCCACCAGATGGAAGACGGCGTTGCCCAGGTCGCGCAGGGCGGTGTCCTGGCTGACCGGGCGGGTCAGGCGATCGGTGAAATCGAAGGCCGCACCAACGAGGTGATCACTACGGTCGGCAGCATTTCGGGCGCCATCCGGGAACAAAGCCTCGCCAGCCAGACCATTGCCCAGGGGGTCGAGCAGATCGCCCAGATGGCCGAAACCAGCTACTCGGCGTCCCAGGGCACGGCGCAGTCGGCACAGGCCCTGCGTGACCTGGCAGAACACCTCGACCAGGCGCTTGGTCATTTGCGTGTCCGTTGATGCCTGGCCTCGCTTTCAAGCTCGGCATGAGCATCGGCATACGCAGGCATTGCGCTCTATGGCTAGCCGTACTGTTGATCTTGCTCGGCGTCGTCCGCAGCGCCAGCGGCGAGCCAATCCGGGTCGGCGGCACCGGTAGCGCGCTGGGCACCATGAAGCTCCTCGGCGAGGCTTTCACCAGGCAGGCCGCGTCGAAATTCGAGCTGACGATCATGCCCGACCTTGGCAGTTCGGGCGCTTTGCGCGCACTGCAGGCCGGAGCGATCGACATCGCACTGCTCAGTCGTCCGCTGAGCGATGCACACCATGCGGCGGGACTGGTGGCATTCGAATACGGGCGTTCGCCATTCGTGCTGGTCACCAGCAAGCCGGGAATCGGGAATCTGACGCCAGCGGCGCTGGCCGACCTGCTTGCCGGTCGTACACTCACCTGGTCCGATGGCCAGCCGGTACGCCTCGTACTGCGGCCGAAGGCCGACATCGATAGCGAGCTCCTCGCGTCCTTGTCCCGGGGGATCGCCGAAGCGCTGACGATCGCCTCCAAGCGGCAGGGCATGGTGATGGCTGCGACCGACCAGGAAGCCGCCGAGCACGCCGAGCGGCTGCCGGGATCACTGGCGGTGAGCACCCTGGCGCTGATCCTCTCGGAGCACCGTAAACTGAACATGCTTTCTTTCGACGGCGTGGCGCCGTCGGTGGCCGCCCTCGCCGACGGTTCCTACCGGCACTTCAAGTCGCTGGCGATGGTCACGCGGGGGGCGCCCAGCGGTGCTGCGCTGCAGTTCATCGAGTTCGTCAGGTCGCCACAGGGACGCGCCATCCTGGAAGCCAACGGCCATCTGGTGTCGTACAAACGATGAAAGCGACGAGACCATTCACCATGGAGCGCCTGCTTACCGGCATTGCCGCCAGTGTCAGTCTGGCCATCGTGCTGTCGCTGCCCACGGCATACTACGTCTTCGCGCGCTCCAACCTCGACGCGACTCTCGCCGCCGAGAGCGAGATCAACGGCCGCCTGGTCACCGGGCTGATCAATGGCAATCCCGATTTCTGGAAATTCCAGCCCGATCGCCTGCTGATGGTGCTCGATCGCCGCCCCACCGACGGCAGCCAAGAAACCCGCCGGGTGTTCGGCAGCGACGACAAGCTGATTGCCGCCAGCGACGATCCGCTTCCTTCGCCGCTGGTCACGCACGCGACGACGGTATTCGACAGCGGTCACCCGGTCGGCCGCCTGGAGATTGCGCGCTCGCTCCGGCCCACCCTGCTCGGCACGCTGGCAGCGGCGGCATTTGCCATGCTGCTCGGTGTCGGCGTATTCATTGCGCTGCGCGTGTTGCCGCTGCGAGCCTTGCGCCGGGCACTCGACCAGGTTGAGCAGCAAGCGGCGGAATTGCGCGTCGCCAAGGACGCCGCCGAAGCGGCCAGCCGCGCCAAGAGCGATTTCCTGGCGACCATGAGCCACGAGATCCGCACGCCGATGAACGGCATTCTCGGCATGACCGAATTGCTGCGCAGCACCACGTTGAGCCCACAGCAACGGCGCTTCAGCGATGCCGTGTATCAGTCCGGTGAGCATCTGCTCGGCATCATCAACGACATTCTCGATTTCTCGAAGATCGAAGCCGGCAGGCTCGAGATCGAGAACATTCACTTCAACCTGCGGCAACTCGTCGAGGACGCCGCTTACCTGTTCGCCCAGCCCGCCGAGGGGAAAGGGCTGGAAATGGTCTGCAGCGTGCCGCACGATCTGCCGGTGGCGGTCGAGGGCGACCCGATGCGCTTGCGCCAGATCCTGACCAATCTGGTCGGCAACGCCGTCAAATTCACCCGCCAGGGCGAAGTCGTCATCCGCGTCAAACTGCTGCACGAGGACCCGCAGCAGGCCCATTTCCGCTTCGAAGTCGAGGACAGCGGCGTCGGCATCGGCGAAGAAGCGCAGAGCCGCCTGTTCAGCGCCTTCGTCCAGGCCGACAGTTCGACGACCCGGAGTTTCGGTGGCAGCGGCCTCGGTCTGGCGATCGCCAGGCTCCTGGTCGAGATGATGCACGGCCAGATCGGCCTGGTCAGTCAAGTCGGCAAGGGCTCACTGTTCTGGTTCGAGCTGGCGCTCCCCAAACAGGACGCCAATGCGAGAACGGTACTCGACCTCACCGGGCAGCTCAGCGGACGCTCGGTTCTGGTCGTCGATGACCACGCCACCAACCGCGAAATCCTCGCCCATCAGTTGCAGGGCTGGTCGATGCGCTGCGTCGGCACCGCGAGTGGGCACGATGCCCTGCAGGCCCTCGACCGGATGGGCAGCGAGCGCTGCGATCTGGTGATTCTCGATCTGCACATGCCGGGCATGGATGGCTTCGAAGTGGCGCGCGCGATTCGTGCCGACCAGCGCTACACCGCGTTGCCGCTGATCATGCTCTCTTCGGTCAGCGTCGGCGCCGACAATCCGGAGCGCCAGGCGGCGCCAATCGACTGCTACCTGACCAAGCCGGTGCGCCAGTCCGACCTCTATGACGCCATCGCCACCACGCTGTCGCTGCGTACCGGCGAGCCGCAGCGTGAGTCCTCGCCGCCGGTCGCCGCTGCCAGCACGGTACCACTCGCTGGGCGGGTGCTGATCGCCGAGGACAACCCGGTGAACCAGATGGTCGCCGCCGCCATGCTCGAATCGCTCGGGATAAGCTGCAGCCTGGCCGAGAATGGTCGGGTGGCGATCGAACGCTTGTCGCAGGAATCCTTCGACCTCGTTCTGATGGATTGCCAGATGCCCGAAATGGATGGCTTCGCGGCGACTGCCGAGATCCGTTTGCGGCAGCAGCAGGGCCGGCTGCGCCGCCAGCTGCCGATCGTCGCACTGACCGCCAACGCCGTCGAGGGCGACCGCGAGCGCTGTCTCGCCGCGGGCATGGACGATTATCTGAGCAAACCCTTCACCGCCCAGAGCCTGTCGTCGATCCTTCTGCGCTGGCTTCCGCGTGCGGACACGGGGGCGGCGACGTCCACCCCGGCAGCGCTTCCGCCACCAGCACTGCACGGCCAGGCAGAGACTGCCGACACTGAGCCGGCCATCAATCCACGCGCCCTCGACAGCATCCGTCAACTACCGGGAGCCAATGGCGCGCTGCTGGTCAACAAGGTGATCGACGCCTACCTCGCCGATGCGCCGGCGCGCCTGGCACAGATGCATGCGGCAACCGACGCCGACGCATTGCGCAAAGCGGCGCATGGCATGAAGTCGAGCAGCGCCAACGTCGGCGCAGAGCGTCTGGCGGCACTGTGCAAGGAGCTGGAGATGATCGGCCGCAGCGGCACCATCGAAGGCGCCAGGCCCCTGCTGAAAAGCGCTGACCAGGAACTGCTGCGCGTCCTGCAGGCGCTGATGGACGAACACGCAACGACTTCCCGAAAGTGAGGACTGTGATGACGATTTTTGTGTTGAAGCTGGTGCGTGCGATCGCTCTGGCGATGGCGTTCTGCACCTCGGCAATGGCGGCCGACCTCCCTGAAATCAGGGCCCGTGGCGAGTTGCGCCACCTGGGCATCAAGTACGCAAATTTTGTCACTGGTGCCGGTGACGGTTTCGACGTCGAGTTGATGCAGGGCTTTGCCCGGCATCTTGGCGTCAGCTACCAGCTGGTATATAGCGATTTTTACACCGTCATTCGCGATCTGCTTGGCAAGGACGTCGTCCGCAAAGGGTCCGAGGTCTCGCTTGCCGGCAATTATCCGATCCGCGGTGATGTCATCGCCACCGGCTTTACGATCCTGCCGTGGCGCGAGGCGGTGCTCTTGTATTCGGATCCGACCTTCCCGTCGCAGGTCCTCCTGGTCGCGCCGGCGCAGTCTCCGCTACAGCCGATCAAGGGAAGCAAGGACTTGCTGGCCGACATTCGCGAGACCAAGGCGCTGATCGGCAAGAAGAGTCTGCTGATCATGGAGCGAACCTGCCTTGACCCCGGCAACTATGGTCTGAAGACGGGCGGATTTGACCTCAAGGCCTATACCAAGAGTACGAACCTGAATGAAATGGTCCCGGCCCTGCTCAATCGCGAGGCGGAACTGACCCTCCTCGACGTGCCGGACGCCATTCTTGACCTGAAGAAATGGGCGGGCCAGATCAAGATCCTGGGGCCGATCTCCGAGCATCAGGATCTCGCCACGGCATTTCCCAAGGATGCGCCCATGTTGCGTGAGGCCTTCAACACCTATCTTCGTCAGATCAAGGCCAACGGAACCTACGACAAACTGGTGGACAAGTATTACCCTGGTATCCGTCGCTACTTCCCGGGATTTTTTGCCGAGAAGCACTGACGCGCTTGACGATGTCCCTTCACCGCCGCCTCATCCTGCACTGGCCATGGATCATGGCCGTAAGCTTTGCTGCATTCATGGCGGTTCTGCTGTGGGGCCTGTATTCCTCGCAATCGCAACTGCGAGCCGCCACGACGGCCCGCCTGGTGGCGGACAGCCAGCGCAGAGCAGCCGCGCTTGCAGACTTTGTGGCCGAGCGGCGGCAATCCGTTCTCGAATTGGCTGGCAGCCACGAAATCGACGCCTATCTGGTCAATCGAGCGCTCGACATGTCCCCGCAATACGGCCTGAATGCAAGCCTTGATGCCATCGAGCAGCGCTTCCGCCGACAGATCGAACAGAAAACCCTGCGCGGACAGGCGATCTATACGCGTATCGTCTTTCGTGGCAAGGAGGGAACAATCCTTGCCGAAGCGGGCCAGCAAGAACCAGACGCCGCAGAACTGCCCGCAGTACCGTCCATTCCCGGGAACATTCCACAACTGCAGATCGACACCCGCAACTGCTTGCTCATCGCCAGTTCGCCGGTGCTCCATAAAGGGGTCTTCAGCGGCACCATCGTGACCATCAGCGACCTGCGTCTGCTGTCGCGGCTGCTGATCGGTCGCCGTGACGATGAGGCTGCTGCCGACAACTACCAGGAGTTTCTGCTGACGGATGAGGGGACGAACATCCCCTCCGCCGGCGAGTTGACGGAATTGTCCAGGGCTCTCGGGCGCGCCTTTGCCGGGCTGCCGGAGAACCGCTTGGTTCCCGTCGCGGAAATCCCGGGGGGCGAAGCGTTCAGTACTCTCCTGGCCTTGCGCACCGCGATCGCGGGCACTACCCTGTCGATGCTCACGCTCGGCCCGGAAGCCGAGGTCTACGGCGCCATGGCCTCACCGACTTACCTCTATGTTCTGGGCGTCTTCTCGGCTGCACTGCTGCTGGCTGCTCTCGGCTTTGGCCGGATGCGACGACGAGCATTGCAATTGCAGGACGAGAACGCGGCATCGGGTCGTCACCTGGCTGCGCTGGAGCAACGCAACCAGGCGCTTTCCGAGGAGATTGCCCGGCGCCGTCAGGTGGAAGCAGTCCTGCAGCAAAAGTCCGCCGAACTCGACCAGTCCAATGCGGAACTGCGCAGCCACCGCAGCCATCTTGAAGAGGTCGTTGCCGAACGCACGCTCGCGCTTTCCCTGGCCAAGGAGGCCGCCGAGTCCGCCAACCGCGCCAAGAGCCAGTTTCTGGCCACCATGAGCCACGAAATCCGCACGCCGATGAACGGCATTCTCGGCATGACCGAATTGCTGCGTGCCACGCAGCTCAGCCCGCAGCAGTGGCGCTTCACCGATGCCGTGTACCAGTCCGGCGAGCATTTGCTGAGCATCATCAACGACATCCTCGATTTCTCGAAAATCGAAGCCGGCAAGCTCGAGATCGAGAATATCCAATTCAACCTCCGGCAACTCGTCGAAGACGTCGGCGATCTGTTCGCCCAGCCTGCCGAAGCCGCAGGGGTGGAAATGATCTGCAGCGTGCCGCACGACCTGCCGGTGGCACTGCTGGGAGATCCGGTGCGTCTGCGCCAGATCGTGACCAATCTGGTCAGCAACGCCGTCAAGTTCACCTCTCAGGGCATGATCGTCATCCGCGTCAGGCTGCTGGACGAGAACCCGCAGCAAGCACGTTTGCGTTTCGAAGTCGAGGACAGCGGCGTCGGCATCCCCGCAGAAGCGCAAAGCCGCCTGTTCGGCGCCTTTGTCCAGGCCGACAGTTCGACCACCCGGCATTTCGGTGGCACCGGCCTCGGTCTGGCGATCACCAAGCGACTGGTCGAAATCATGGGTGGTCAGATCGGCCTGGTCAGCCAGGTCGGGCACGGCACGCTGTTCTGGTTCGAGTTGTCACTCGCCAAGCAGAACGCCGATGCGCGCACCGTGATCCCTATTGCCGAGCGCCTGAACGGACTCGCGGTCCTCGTCGTTGATGACAATGCCACCAATCGCGAAATCCTTGCGCACCAGTTGCAGGGCTGGTCGATGCACTACAGCGGTGCCGCAAGTGGACAAGAGGCCTTGCAGGCACTCGCGCAGACGAGCAGCCAGCGCTTTGACCTGGCGATCCTCGATCTGCACATGCCGGGCATGGATGGCTTTGAAGTGGCGCGAGCGATTCGCGCAGAACCGCGCTACGCCGCGCTGCCGCTGGTGATGCTCTCTTCGGTCAGCATCGGCGCCAAGCATCCGGATCGCCGGGCGGCGGCGATCGACTGCTACCTGACCAAGCCGGCACGCCAGTCCGACCTCTACGATGCCATCGCCACCGCCCTGTCGATCAACGCCGGCGAGCGGCAACATTCCCCGTCACCGGCCGCGGCAAACGCCGCGGCGCTCGGCGGGCGGGTGCTGGTCGCCGAGGACAACCCGGTCAACCAGGCGGTCGCCAGCGCCATGCTCGAATCGCTCGGGGTGACCTGTAGCCTGGCCGAGAATGGTCGAGTGGCGATCGAACGCTTGTCGCGGGAATCCTTCGACCTAGTGCTGATGGATTGCCAGATGCCGGAAATGGACGGCTTCGCAGCGACCCGGGAAATCCGTTCCCGGCAACAGCAGGGCCTGCTGTCCACCCACCTGCCGATCGTCGCGCTGACCGCGAACGCCGTCGAGGGCGACCGCGAACGCTGTCTCGCCGCGGGCATGGATGATTATCTGAGCAAACCCTTCACCTGCGAGCGGCTTCGCTCTACCCTCCTGCGCTGGCTGCCGCAAGGCGACGCCGCGCTTGCCGCTCTGCCGCCAGTGGAACATGGTGAAGCAGAACCCAGCGTAGCCCCGATCGTCATCAATCCACGCGCCCTCGATAGCATCCGCCACCTGCCGGGAGCCAACGGTGCGCTGCTGGTGAACAAGGTGATCGATGCCTACCTCGCCGATGCGCCGGCGCGTCTGGCACAGATACGCGCGGCGGCCGACGCCGGCGACGCCGAAGCGCTGCGCAAGGCGGCGCACGGCATGAAGTCGAGCAGCGCCAATGTCGGTGCCGATACGCTGGCGGCACTGTGCAAGGCACTGGAGATGATCGGCCGCAGCAGCACCGTCGAAGGCGCCAGGCCTCTGCTGGCGAGCGCCGAGGAAGAGCTGCCGCGTGTCCTTGCGGCGCTGGCAGAATTACATGCCGAGTAAACCCTTCCCATGCGAGCGGCTTCGGTCTATCCTCCTGCGATGGCTGCCGCAAAGTGACCCGATCATGGCCACGCCGCCAGCGGATCGTCTCGACCAAGAGGAGAATCGACCATGCTCTCGAATGCAGAGCACGCACTGCCAACGGCGCTGATCGTCGACGACGATTATGTGATGCGGATGCTGGAAAGGGAGACGCTGGCCCAGTTCGGATTCGACGTGCTCGAGGCAGCGGATGGCGAACAGGCCCTCGATATGCTCGACGATCCGCCGCCAGACCTGCTGCTGCTCGATGTCGAGATGCCAGGCATCGATGGTTTCGAGGTCTGCCGTCGCCTCCGCCAGCGCTGGGACATGGCGCGGGTGCCGGTGATCGTGGTCACCGGCATGGACGATCTGGCGTCGATCAACCAGGCCTATGAGTCAGGCGCCAACGATTTCGTCGCCAAGCCGATCAACTGGCCGATCCTCGGTCATCGGGCGCGCTACGTGTTGCGCTCGGCGCAAGCGGCGCGCCAGTTGAGCGAACTCAAGGAAAAGCAGGCGGCGATCATGCGAGCGATTCCCG
>NZ_JAZKUC010000002.1:0-1374884 GCF_036625285.1 Candidatus Accumulibacter contiguus | reverse complement strand
TGCTGCTGCTCGATCTCGAGATGCCGGGCATCGATGGTTTCGAGGTCTGCCGTCGCCTCCGTCAGCGCTGGGACATGGCGCGGGTGCCGGTGATCGTGGTCACCGGCATGGATGATCTGGCGTCGATCAACCAGGCCTACGAGTCAGGCGCCAACGATTTCGTCGCCAAGCCGATCAACTGGCCGATCCTCGGTCATCGGGCGCGCTACGTGTTGCGCTCGGCGCAAGCGGCGCGCCAGTTGAGCGAACTCAAGGAAAAGCAGGCGGCGATCATGCGAGCGATTCCCGACATGATCTTCGTCATGGATTGGCAAGGCACCTATCTCGATTACAAGCAGGGCTACGCCACAACGGCCTTCGTTTCCGCCAACGAGTTGCTCGGCAAGAACATGGCGGCAGTCCTGCCAGCCGATGTGGCAATGCCGATCCAGCAGGGTATCGAACTGGCTCTGTTGCGAGGCCATCTGCAAACGGTGCTCTATAAGCTGCCGATGCCGGACGGCAGCCACTACTACGAAGCACGCATCGCGCCAAACGGAGTGGACAAGGTGGTGATCGTGGTGCGTGACATCACCACCCAGAAACTCAACGAGGACAAAATCCGCCGTCTGGCCTACTTCGACACGCTGACCGGCATGCCGAATCGCCAGAACTTCCTCGAACGCCTCGACCATGAGTTATTGCGCGCACGCCGAAACCATCACCAGGTGGCGCTGCTGTTCCTCGATCTCGACGGCTTCAAGCGCATCAACGATACGCTCGGCCACAGTGCCGGTGACTACCTGCTGCAGGCCGTCGCCGACCGGATGAAGGAAAAGCTGCGCGCCGGTGATTTCGTCGCTCGGCCGGCGCTGGACGAATCCGGTCTGCACTTTGCCCGTCTGGGCGGTGACGAGTTCACCGTCGTCCTGCCCGATGTCGACGAGACCCAGACCGTCAGCATGGTCGCGACGCGACTGCAGGCGCTGCTCGCAAGGCCTTTCCTGATCGGCACACAGGAAATCACGGTGACTTCGAGCATCGGCATCGCCCTCTTCCCCGCTGACGGGGACGATGCCGCGACGCTGCTCAAGCATGCCGATACGGCGATGTACCACGCCAAGGATCAGGGACGCAACAACTGGCAGTTGTATCACCAGTCACTGACGACGCAGACGACGGCGCGCATGGCGCTCGAAAGCGATATTCGCAAGGGTCTTGAACGAGACGAATTCCGCCTTCTCTATCAACCACAGGTGAGCGCCGCAGACGGCACGATCGTCGGCATCGAAGCGCTGATTCGCTGGCAACATCCGCAGCACGGGATGGTTTCACCGGCGCAGTTCATCCCGGTAGCCGAAGAAAGCGGTCTGATCGTTCCGATGGGGGAGTGGGTGCTCAATGCCGCCTGCCGCCAGTTGCTGGAATGGCAGCAGCGCGGGGTGTGTACCGCGCGGGTGGCGGTCAATGTGTCGGCGCGCCAGTTGCGCTCGCCCAGTTTCCTCGACCGGGTCGCGGCAATCATTGCCGAAACCGGCATCAGCGCCGAGCAGCTCGAACTGGAATTGACCGAGAGCATCCTGATGGATCCGGAGTCCAGGCAGGTTCAGGGACTGTATCGCCTGCGGGCACTGGGGGTGCATTTTGCGATCGACGATTTCGGCACCGGCTACTCGTCGCTTTCGTACATCAAGCGCTTCCCGATCGGCATGCTCAAGATCGACCAGAGCTTCGTTCGTGGATTGCCTGACGGTGCCAACGATGCGGGGATCGCCACAGCGATCATCGCCATGGCGCGCAGCCTGGATCTGGACGTGATCGCCGAGGGCGTCGAAACTCGCCAGCAATGCGAGTTTCTTCAGCAGGCGAAATGTCCGAAGCTGCAGGGCTATCTGTTCAGTCGTCCACTGCCGCCCGACGAGGTCGAAATCCTCTTGCGTCGTGGCAGCATCCCCCTGCCTGGTGACCATACCACAAGCCAGACTCTCTCAGGCCGAGCCTGCAACCCACAATAGATCCCGGAGACCAGTGCACCATGAAGTATCGTCACAGTACCGCGCAGAGTGCAGATTACCTGCGACTCGCACTCAAGCGCATGAGCCAGCAGGATGCCGGCCTGCACCCGGCAAGCTATACCATCTGGTACGAGTACGTGGCAGGCACCAATCCGGAGCTGAAGGCAGCGGTCGACGCGCAGATCGAACGGGACGGGCGACTGAACGAGGCCACCACCTATGCGCTCTATGCCAGGCATGTGGCCGACTTCGATGCGAAAACCGCCTTGCGCATCGGCGACAGCGTCAACCATATTGTCGAGCAGATCTCGGAGTCGGCGACAACCGCCGGCGAACAGGCGTCCCGCTTTGGCGGTTCACTGGAAAGCTGGACCGACGCACTACACCTGCCAGGGGGCAGCGGGTCGTTGGCAAGCGGTGTTGAGGACATCCTGCGCGGTACTCGGGAAATGCAGGAGGCGATCAGCACGCTGCAGATACGACTCGAGGAGAGCAGACGCGAAGCCCAGCAACTGCGGCAGGAAGTGGCTCGCGCCCGTGAGGAAGCGCTGATCGATGCGCTGACCGGCCTGACCAATCGCAAGGGCTTCGATCTGGCACTCGACGCCTGCCTCAAGGAGGCGACTCGAGAGGCGCAAGGGCCATGCCTGCTGATGATCGATCTGGACCATTTCAAGCGGCTCAACGATACCCTGGGACATGTCTTCGGTGACCAGGTACTGACCAGTGTCGGCCAGATCCTGCGCGCAAACGTCAAGGGCAAGGACACCGCGACCCGCTATGGTGGCGAAGAGTTCGCAGTCATCCTGCCGCAAACGCCTCGCGGCGGAGCCATTGGCCTGGCCGAGGCGCTGCGCGCGTTAGTCTTTGCCAGCCGGGTCAGGCGCAGTGGCGACAAGGAAGCCTTGATCGGCAATATCTCCGTCTCGATCGGTGTCGCCGACTATATTGCCGGCGAGTCCGCCACCGAGTTCGTTAGCCGCGCCGATCGAGCCCTTTATATGGCCAAGGCACAGGGACGCAATCGCGTCGTGCTGGCGCCACGACCACAGTCTGCCGGGGTCCAATAGATCGCCAGCCGGCGGCAGTCAGGACACCATGATTCCGCTTCATTGCCATCTGGACAGCGCGCTGCAAAAAGCCTTGAGCGAGGTGATCGGCAGCGACAACGGATCGCCGCCGGGCATCGACTCTGTCAGCGACATCGGCGGCGGTTCGATCTCGCGCGCTCTCCTGGTCGAGAGCGGCAGGCAGCGCTATTTCGTCAAACTGAACGACGCCGGTCTGGCCGAGATGTTCGCCGCCGAAGCCGACGGCCTGAGCGCGCTGGCCGGCTGCCCGGCAGTGCGGGTGCCACATGTTTTCGGGCACGGCGTCGCTGCCCGGCAAGCCTACCTGGTGCTCGAATACCTGCCCCTGCAAGCCTTGCGCGAAAGAACCCAGGGTAGCGCAGCCGGGCATGCACTGGCGACCATGCACCGCATCCAGGGCGCACAGTATGGCTGGCACCGTGACAATTTCATCGGCAGTACGCCACAGTCGAATACCTGGCATCGCAACTGGCCTTTCTTCTTCGCCCGCCAGCGTCTGCTGCCGCAGCTCGAACGGGCAAAGCGACACACCCAGCACAACCAACTGATCCGCAGCGGCGAACGCCTGAGCGAAAAACTGGCGGCGCTGTTCGTCGATCATCAGCCGCAGCCGAGTCTGCTGCATGGGGATCTGTGGCATGGCAACGCCGCCACCGACGCGTCGGGCAAGCTGGCATTATTCGATCCGGCGGTCTATTTCGGCGACCGCGAGGCTGACCTGGCGATGAGCGAGCTGTTCGGAGGCTTTCCGGACAGCTTCTACGCCGCCTACCGCGAAGCCTGGCCACTCGACGACGGTTTCGAACAGCGCAAGACGCTCTACAACCTCTACCACGTACTCAATCACCTGAATCTGTTTGGCAGCGGCTATCTGCACCAGGCCGAGCGCATGATCGCCAGGCTATTGGCAGAAATCGCTGGTTGAAGCCTAGGAGCTTGTACATTTTTCCTTGCTGACTGCAATCCCTGCACGCATTCCGGCGAAAGCCGGAATCCGGCAGGTTGATCTGATTCCGGAGGTGCCAATGGAAATTGCAACGAATCCTGCCAAGCTGCGAGTCAGGCATTTCCGCCAGATCCTGCTGTGGCCGCTGCAGCTGATGCCCCTGCCCGACGATGGCCCGTTGCAGAACCACAGCCAGTTGCTGGAGCAGGTTTCGGCCGACAACCCGTGGCGCGAACTCGCGGACGAATTCTGCGGCGACCCGGAGCAATTCCACGAGCGCCATTACAGCGAATTCGTCACCTTCCTGCCCTATGTTCAGCGTTTTCTGTACGGTGAGGGGGTTGGTCAAGAAGCCTCGTCGCACGCTGGCGAATCGCCGATCCGCGTCTTCCGCCGCCACGACGTGGCAAAAGTGCGCATGACCTTCAAGGAGAGCGATCAGCCGATCGACTTCGACATCGTGCATCTCGATCTCTATTTCTTCTACGACATCGATGTCGTCATCCTGGTCGTCGAGATTGCCGCCGATGACCTCGAACTACGACAGGTACAGGACACGCTGTACCGCTTCGGTCGCGCGTACCCGCCGTACTGGGACGAGGATGGCAGTGGCGGCCACTGCCTCAAGCGTGCAGAGTGGATCGATTCCGCCGGCCAGGTGCTGTCCGTTTCCGACTACGAGAAGCGCAGCAAATACCTGTCATTCGTTTCTCGCTGCCGGGCGCCGTGCATCTCCTCGCACTGGGAATTCCTGCTCCGCCCGCTGGTGCAGCACCACTCGGGCGAGATTGGCCTGGTGCGCTACCGACAGATCGAGTATCACCGCATGCCCCTGCTCGCCTACCTGGCCGTGGACGATCCCCGCGCCCTGACGCGCGGCGACTTTGCCCGCCTGGTGCTGGTTGCCGGCCCCGGAAAGCCCGGTTCGCTGCCCTACTCCGACCAGCACCTCGAAGGCTTCGAATCGCGCTATTGTTACGATCGCTACTGGCATCCGCAAGCCGAGCCAGCGGGAACCCGGCTGATGTCCTGCGGGCACGCATTCGTGATGGTCGGCAGCGCACGCGAAGCCTATTTCACCGGTCTGGAAAACGGCCTCCTCGGCCAGTTTCGCCACCAGTTCTTCCTGCTCTTTCTGATTCCCCACTTCCACAAGGCAGCGCTGCTGATGCTCTCGGATCGGCTGGTCTCCGCGCTCAACCGGCTCGAGATCGGTCACGCCGAATCGGTCAAACAGTTCAAGCGCGCGATCCGGCAGATCCTCGAGGTCTTCCTGCGCTTCAGCCATCGCTACTGGTTCCACGAGGTCTCGGACCAGATGCAGGCGCGCGCCCTGTTCAGGATCACCGGCGACCATCTCGGCACGGAAAGTCTCTACACCGAGCTACGCGAGGAGATCCAGGACATGAGCCAGTACCTCGACAGCGACAGCCTGCGCCGGCAGGCCAATACGGTCGTCCGGCTCACCGTGGTGACGACCGCCGGTCTGGTGGCGACGATCACCACCGGCTTCCTCGGCATCAATCTGATCGACGCCGCCCACGATGAGCTGATCGACCGGATCCTCTTCTTCGCCCTGGTGGCCATCCCGTCGGTGCTGCTTACGGGTTTTGCGGTTGTCAAGTCGAAACCACTCTCGGACTTCCTCGAGGCGCTCTCCGACGAACGCCTGTCGCATCGCGACAAGCTCGCTGCCTTGCTCCCCGTCTGGCGCAGGAAACGGCCACCGCGAGCGTAGCCTGCATGGGCTACGGCCTGGCTTTAGTATTGGCTGTCGGCCAGGGTGGCCTCGAACTCGCGCAGATAACGTTCCAAACTGTCGGGTGTTCCGCAGACAAACAGCGTGTCGTCGGGACGGACCATGAATGCGTCGTCGAACTCGACCAGCACGCGGTCGCCGCGTTCGACCGCGACCACCACCGCCCCCGTTCGCTCGCGCACCTGATCGCGCCATGGATGCCCCCCGGCCAGCAGGCCGGCGACGACGCGAATGAACTTCAGTCGATGTTCAACGGCGACCGCCTGTTCGCCACGCAAATGATAAGCCAGGATCTGCCCGGCGACCTGGCCTACCGAGAGGGCGAAATCGGCACCAGCCTGGTACAGACGAGGAATATTCTGTGCCCGGTTGGCGCGCACGATCAGCGGCACTTGCGGCGCATAATCCCGCACCACTGCGGTGGCGAACACGCCTTCGCTGTCGTTGCTCAAAGCCAGGACCACGGCGCTCGCCTCACGCATCCTGGCACGCTCCATGGTTCGGTGTTCGAGCACGTTGCCGGCGATGTCGATGCCTGGAGCCACATCCCGATCGATCACGATCACCATTTCGCCGGCATCGTTGAGCATCTCGACGAATTTTCTGCCCACCTCGCCGTAACCGGCGAGCACGATCGGGCCGCTGCGGCGGATCGGCAGGGCCAGACGTTCGACTTTCTCCAGATTCGCCTGCGCGCCGACGATGACCAGAATGGCGCCCGCTTCGATGCACGTATCCGGGCCGTTGGCCGTGTTGAAGGCACCACAGACCCATTGTCCGATCACCGTCACGCCGTAGCGCACGCGCAACTGCAGATCACCGAGCCGCTTGCCGGCCAGCGGACTGCCCGCACGCACGCGAAATTCGGCCAGCCCGACCTGGCTGCCCAGCAGGTGCATGCCATCGGCTGGCGGGCTGATGCGGGTACTGGCCCGGGCGGCCAAGGCCGCAGCAAGCACGTGCGACGGCGTAAACACCTCGGTTGCCCCCACCTGCAGCATCGGTGGCCGATACAGAGGATCACCCGCAAGTGCATAGATGGGTCCGGAAAAGCCGCGCTCACGAGCGATCAGAATACAAATTGCATTGGCGTGATCGTCGGCGTTGGCGACCACGGCACGTGCATTTTCGACGCCCGAGAGCACCTCGGGTTCTTCGTCGAGCTTGCCGAAAACCACATCGTAGCTGCGATTGCGCAGGTTGCGGGCGAGTTCCAGGTCTTCTTCGAAAACGACGAAGGGGGTTTCGGTCTGCTGAAACTCGTCGAGCAGTGATTCGATCGCGGCACCGTAGCGATAGAACAGGATGCGTCAGTTCATCTCCGGCAAGCGGTGCGGCAGGCGCACTTCGAAACGCTCCTCGATGTAAGGCATCACGTAGAAGGGAAAAACCAGGACCAGGAAGAACATCCCGACGAATTGCGTCAGAATGACGAAGACGATCATCAGCGGGTGTTGCCACGGCGCGTAAGCGCCATAACCTGTGGTGGTCAGCGTCTCCGAAGCCCATTCGAGACTCGACCAGAAGCCCATCGGCTTGCCCTCGAGATACTCCGAAGCAACCATGAAGACGCTGCCGAAGAGCACGACCGCTGCCGGCATGCTGATCAGCAGCCCGAGCAGACGCCATGTGGAACGTTGCAAGCCCTGACTTACTCTGCGCATCTGTGCTTACCCATTGGCGAGCGGTATCGCCCCTCTCACGCCAAGTATCCGCGCTACCCGAATGGGCGTCAAATGTCGGCGCACCGGCGAAGCAGCGTACTGTTGGCAGAGTGCCGAGCAAGAGTGTAGATTGTCGGCTTGCGCAACACTGGCGCAAGCTGGGCGAACCAGACAGGCTCCCCGGACCCTGGAGTGGACGGAAAGGATCATCCCGAATCTTGCGTATTCATTCTCCAAGCATCGAGCAGGCGCTGACCCGCCTGACTTGCCACGACAGACCCTGCAGAGCTTGAATGATGCGCCAACCCCTGCCCCCGCTGATCCACGCGCTGCTCGATCCGGCACGCTATCCCGACCCGGCACAGCAGGTCGAGCTGATCGAGACGCATGCCTCGTGGCTGCTGCTGGCGGGTGATTACGTGTACAAGATCAAGAAGCCGGTGGTTCTGCCCTTTCTCGACTACGGCACGCTAGAGCAGCGGCGCGTCTGCTGTGAAGCCGAATTGCGCCTGAACCGCCGCTTTTCCACGCAGATCTACCTGGCAGTCGTTCCCATCGTCGGCTCCCCGGAAAACCCGCAGATCGGTGGCACCGGCACGGCCATCGAGTTCGCGGTACGGATGCGCCGCTTCGCCGAAGCCGGCCGCCTGGACCACCTCTGTAGACGCGGCCAACTGCAGGCGCGACAGATCTCCGAACTCGCCGCTACGCTTGTCGAATTTCACGAGCGTGCGGACTCGGCACCCCTATCGACACGCTTCGGCGAACCGGAACAGGTGCTGGCTCCAGCACTCGAGAACTTTGACGAACTGCTGAGGCTACTGCCCGGCGACGAGCTGCAGACGCGACTGACGCGACTGGCGACCTGGACACGCACCGAGTTCGCGCGCCTGGCGCCGCATTTTGCCACTCGCAAGGCGGCCGGGCGGGTACGCGAGTGTCACGGCGACCTGCATCTTCGCAACCTGGTGTTGATCGACGGTCAGGTGCAGATCTTCGACTGCATCGAGTTCAGCGAAGACCTGCGCTGGATCGACGTCGCCAGTGAAATCGCCTTCACCTACATCGATCTGTACGACCAGGGCCGGGCTGGCCTCGCCGGCTGGCTGGTGAATGAGTGGCTCAGTTGCAGCGGTGACTACAACGCGGTACAGGTGCTGCGCTTCTATGCCGTTTATCGCGCGCTGGTGCGGGCCAAGGTGGCGGCCATCCAGGCCAGCCAGACGAACGCCGATCTCGGACAGGCGCTCGCCTACCTGGCACTCGCCGAGCGCCTGGTGAAGCCGCCGCCCGCGCGGCTGATCATCACCCACGGCGTCACCGGCTGCGGGAAAAGCCGCGCATCCAGACGCTTGTTGCTGGGTGATCAGGCGGCAGCGACGCTGCGCCTGCGCTCCGACGTCGAGCGCAAGCGCCTGTTCGGCATCGCGCCAACCGCCAGCAGCAAGTCAGCGCCGGGCAATGGCATCTACACCAGAAACGCCAGTGATCTCACCTACCAACGGCTGCATGAGCTGGCCAGCGAGTTGCTCGCCGCCGGCTGGTCGGTGATCGTCGACGCCGCTTTCCTCGAGCGCTCGCGGCGCGAGACCTTTCGCGCTCTGGCGCAATGTTCCGGAGTGGCTTTCTTCATCGTCGCCCCGCAGGCCACGCCGACACAATTGCGCGCACGCGTTAGCGGCCGGCTGGCAAAAGGTCACGACGCGTCCGAAGCGACCCTCGAAGTGCTCAAGCGACAGATGGCGCAGCTTGAACCCTTGTGTGCTGACGAACTTGGGAGCCTGCTGTGAGGGCCAAACTCGATCCTTGCGAAATACGGTTGCACCTGCTCTTGAACCGATCAGCGGCTTTCCCGAGCACGCTTCTTGCCGTCACCGCTTGACGCGAGCGCCCTGCCCTGCCCTGCCTGAATGGGTGTCGGAAAATTTTACACTGCAATCGTGGCAGGACCTGGAGTTCGCAAGAAGTGTACTGTTTTAATACGCAAAGATGTGACTCAGATTCTTTAGCATGGTTTTTGCTTCACACATTGCTGTCTGCTCGGCACCATCGGATTCGGTTTGCTTCGGCAGACACCAGGGCCCATAAAGCCCCTCAAATTAGACTTATGGCTTAGAATCGAAGGCCTCTTCGGCATTTCGCGTCTCGCACAGGGTGGAGCAGCGCAATGAATATTCTTAACAACTGGAAGATGCTGGACCTGATCACCCGTGATGGCGAGTCTCTGGTGTGCGTCGAAGGACGCGTATATGGCAGCAATCCACGCTTCCCGACTTCCTCGTGCATCAGGACCTCACCGGTCACGGGCTACCGTGTTGATGCAAACTCGATGGTGATCATGACCAAACGTGGCTCGGAATACCTGCTCGGCAAACCTGATCCATCACAGACTTTTGCTCAACAACGGCTCATTCGGCGTCTGTTACGCCTGCAACAAACCGCAGCACCAGGTTTCGACTCTCTGGAAACGCAGTTGACCGATCTCAGCGAACACGAGGAGACCGAGAAGGAAGCCTGAAGCAGCCGAATCCGGCGAGTTTTTGGCTGATTGCATCAGAAAGGGATCGCAGAATCCCCGGCAGGAATGACGGCGGGGGCCGAAGCCCCCGCCGATAGCCATTCTGTTTATTGGACGGCTACGTCCTCAGCAGGCCTAAGCGGCCAGTGCGAAACGCTCATCGTTGGCGTTTGTGGTTTTGCTCGGATTACGTCCGTCGCCTTTCGGGTTGCCTGCTCACCATCTGTCACCCTGTCGAGACCAGTGCACCCCCGTAGTGGTGGAGGTGGCGGGAATCGAACCCGCGTCCAGAACGCTTCCGGGTTGCCGGAATTACAACCATGCCTGACATTATGGGGGCAGTGACCCGTAAACACAAGCGCCTCGTGTCCCGGGTCAGACCTGCATGTTCATTACGTCATGGTAGGCCGAGACGAGCTTGTTGCGTACCTGAATCATTTCCTGGAAAGAGATATTGGCCTTTTGCAGCGCGATCATCACCTCGTGCAGGTTCTCGCTACTGTTGCCGGCGGCAAAATTTGCCGCCATCGCATCTGCCTGCTGCTGCGTCTGATTGACCTCGGCAATCGAAGCCTGCAATACCTGGGCGAAGTCCGACCCGCCGGCGGCGGCGCTCTGCGCCTCGGCGGCACGACCGCCGGCCGCCGCCGAGTTCGTACGCAACATGCTCAACATCTGATCAATACCCTGGGTATCCATTTGCTTCTCCAAACGCTGTTGAAGATCTCGCAGCAAGAACTGCGCCAACTCCTTCATCTACGGTCATGATAACCCGGCAAGCACACATCAGTCCTTGAGAAATCCCTCCAGGCGATACTGTCGCAACTTGTAACGCAGGGTTCTCTCGGGCATACCGAGACGCTGCCCGGCCAGTTTGCGCGAACCACCCACAGCCTCGAGCGTTTGCAGGATATGTTCGCGCTCCACGTCGCGCATGTCGTCGGTTGATCGGGCCCGGCAGGGTGTGGCACCCTCCGGGGTGGCGATTTCCGGCGCTTGTCCAGCCGTCGGATCGACGCGTCGCTCGAGTGCAAGATGCAGGGCATCGACGTCGACGATGTCGCCAGCGGCAAGAATGACCGCTCGCTGGATAATGTTTTCCAGTTCGCGGACATTGCCTGGCCAGGCCCTGCACTGCAGGGCAGTCTCGGCGGCGGCGGACAGGCGCAAGCGCGGACGACCGGAGCGGCCGCCGTGTGTAGCCAGAAAATGACGCGCCAGGGGAGCGATATCCTGACTGCGTTGCCGCAGGGCCGGGATCATCAGTGGAAAGACGTTGAGCCGATAGAACAGATCCTCGCGAAACAGGCCCCTCGCCACGCTGTCGGCGATGTCCCGATTGGAGGTGGCAACGACACGCAGATCGAGGCTTACCGGCTTGCTGCCCCCCACCCGCTCGACTTCACGCTCCTGGAGAACGCGCAGCAGCTTGGCCTGCAGAGCCAGCGGCATTTCGGTGATTTCGTCGAGCAACAGGGTTCCATGCTGCGCCTGTTCAAACTTGCCGGCCTGGGCGTGCTGAGCGCCACTGAAAGCCCCCTTTTCATAACCGAAAAGCGTGGCTTCGAGCAGACTGTCCGGAATCGCCGCACAATTGATGGCGACGAATGGACCCTTGCTGCGCGCCGAGTGCTGGTGAATATAGCGCGCCACCACTTCCTTGCCCACACCGCTCTCGCCACTCAGCAGAACCGTGGCGTCGGTCTGCGCGACTCGCCTGGCCAGGGCAAAGAGATTGCTGGTCACCGGATCGATGGCGATCACCCGATCGTCATCGGGCGCTTCCGGCAGGCGATAGCGCAGCACATGTTCGAGCAGTGCCTTTGGCTCGAAGGGCTTGAGCAGGAAGTCACAAGCGCCTGCCCGCATGGCTTCGACCGCGCGGTCGACATCGGCGAATGCCGTCATCAGGACCACAGGCAGGTACGGAAAGCGGTTGCGGATTTCCTTGAGCAGGGCAATGCCATCGATCGGCAGCATGCGCACGTCGCTGACCACCAGCGACACGGCATTCCTGACGAGCAATTGCAGCGCCTCTTCGCCGCCGCCAGCAGACACTACCGTCTGCCCTGCCAGCTCAAGGGTATCGCAGATCGCCTCACGCAGTGCGGCGTCGTCTTCAACCACCAGAATCGGCAATCCCTGTACCATTCGTTTCTGTTCCTCAGTGCGTTTCCGCTGCCGCCTCTTCGATCGGCAACAGGATCACGAATTCCGAGCCCTCTCCCGGTACCGAACTGACGCTGATGCTCCCCCCGTGTGCGCGCACGACGCCGAGGGCGATCGCCAGACCGAGCCCGGTGCCCTGCGCCCGCGTGGTAAAGAATGGATCGAAAACGCGCAGTTGCACCTCGGGAGCGATCCCGGCACCGGTATCGCGCACGCCGATGCGCAACTGCCGGCCGGACTCGCTTGCCCAAAGGGTGACTTGCCCGCCGGCCGTACAGGCTTGCAGGGCGTTCTCGAGCAGATTCACCAGGGCACCGGCCAAGGCTTTTCGGCTGCCGGTGACGATCACCTCGCTGGCGCCACAGATCACCCGGAAGGCAACCTTCTTCTCCAGAAACAAAGGCTGCACGGTCTGCGCCGCGTCGCCCAGCAGTTCCCCGGTGAGCAAGGTATCGCAGCCGATGCTCTCCCCGCGCGCAAACAACAGCACCTCCTGAATCAGGCGCTCGAGGCGTTGCAGTTGTGCCGTCGTCTTGCTGGCAAAACGGATGCGCGCCGCATCGGCGAGATCGGCTTGACCGAGATTGGCGCTATAGAGTAATGCCGTTGCCAACGGGGTCCGCAACTGGTGTGCCAGCGAAGCCGCCATCTCGCCCATGGCCACCAGCCGCTGATGACGTGCCAGCTCGGCCTTGAGGCCGTGTGCCGCGGTCACATCATGCATCAGCAGGATTCGCCCACCGGCCGAGTCGAGCGGACTCTCGACGACAGCCAGGCGACGCCCATCCAGATGCCATTCTCCCGGCGCTTCGGTCGCCACCAGTCTGGCCTCCTGCACCCGCGGCCATAGATCACCGACGATCGACGAACCGAACATCTGGCAGGCCGCCGGGTTGGCCTCGCTGACGCGGGCGGCGCTGTCGAGCACCACCACACCGGCTGGCAAGGCGTTGAGCAATATCGAAAGACGTTCGGAAAGAGCTTCTTTCGCCTCGTATTGCCGACGCAATTCCCCATTGGCGACCGCCAGCTCCGCAGTCAGCGACTCGACACGCCCCTGCAGCCCCTGATACGCCTGCGTCAGGGCCTGTGAAACCTGATTGAAAACGTCGAAAGCCCGTTGCAGTTCCTGGGCTTCATGACCCGGCATTTGTACAACTTCACTCATCGGTTGGAAGGTCCCGTGCAATAAACAGCTACAATAGCGATGCAATTATCAGCTTTTTTTCGCTTTTTGCTTGCTTGATCGCAGGCTCATCAACGTATCACAAGCATGGCGACAGCCGAAACCACACCGACAGCAGACGCGGTCAATCCGCTGGATCGCGTTCGCGAGGCACTGGCGCGCCTGAGCAACAAGCAGAAAGTGCTGCTGATGGTCTCGGTCGCCGCTGTCATCGCCCTGCTCGTCGCGGCGGGAACCCTGCTCAGGCAAAGCGAGTTCAGGATATTGTTCTCCAACATCAGCGAGCGGGACGGCGGCGCGATCATCGCTGTCCTGGAGCAGATGAACATTCCCTACAAGTTCAACGACTCGGGCAGCGCCATCCTCGTACCCGCCAGCCGCGTCCATGATGTGCGCCTGCGCCTGGCTTCACAGGGACTGCCCAGGGGCGGAGCGGTCGGTTTCGAGCTGATGGAAAGCCAGAAGTTCGGCATCAGCCAGTTTGCCGAACAGGTTAATTATCAGCGTGGTCTGGAAGGCGAGCTGTCGCGCACCATTCAATCGATTGCGGCGGTTCAGGCCGCGCGCGTGCACCTGGCGATACCGAAGCCGAGTGTTTTCATGCGCGAAGAGATGAAGCCATCGGCGTCGGTGATGCTCAATCTCTACCCTGGGCGTTCGCTCGATGCGGGCCAGATCGCCGGCATCCAGAATCTTGTCGCGGCCAGCGTTCCGCAACTGGCAACCGCCAGCGTCACCCTGCTCGACCAGAGCGGCACGCTGCTGTCGCAGATGAAGAGCAAGCTGCTCGAGGCCGGCCTGGACCCGACACAGGTCAAGTACATCCAGGAAGTCGAGGCGAGCATCATCAAGCGCGTCGAAGACATCCTGGCACCGATCGTCGGCCCCGGCAACGCCCGCGTCCAGATTGCCGCCGACATCGACTTTTCGCAGGCAGAACAGACTGCCGAGACGCATCGGCCGAACACGACGCCGCCGGAGATCAGCATTCGCAGCCAGCAGACCAGCGAAACCGCCAGTACCAGCCCGACGGCGCAGGGGGTTCCCGGCGCCCTCAGCAACCAACCCCCCGTACCGGCCACTGCGCCATTGACGCAACCCGCGGTGGCTGGTGCCGGGGCCGCCGCCACGCCCACCCCGCCGGCGCCCGGGCAACTCAACGCGGCCGGCGTGCAGGCACCGATCGCCAACGTCGGCCAACCCATCAGCACCAGCAAGAACTCGACGATCAACTACGAGATCGACAAGACCATCCGTCATGTCAAGCAATCGGTCGGCACCGTCAAACGCCTGTCGGCGGCGGTAGTGGTCAATCAGCGCAAGGAAATCGGCAAGGACGGCAAACCGGCCAACAAGCCACTGCCGGACAACGAACTGAAGCAGATCAGCGATCTGGTCAAGGAAGCCATGGGCTTCAACAAGGATCGCGGGGATACCATCTCGGTCGCCAATGCGCCGTTTACTGCCATCGAAAAGGAAGAAGGACTGCCGGCCTGGCGTGACCCCGAAATGATTTCCCTGGCCAAGGATCTGATCAAGTACCTTGTCCTGGCCGGCGTCCTTGCCTATCTGCTGCTCGGCGTCGTGCGGCCACTGCTCAAGACCATGCTTCCACCTCCTGCCGAAGAAGCCACCGTCGGCGGCAAGATTGACGTGCTTGCCGAGGAAGAAGGCGAAGAACGCGAGCAGGAGCATGTCCCGACCGCCGCCGAATTGCTGGAGACCAGGCTCGCCAAGGCACGCGAACTGGCGAAAGATGACCCGCAACTGGTAGCCAACATCATCAAGGAATGGATGGGTGCCAATGGCAGCTGACGACGGCGTTGAGAAGAGCGCCATACTGCTGATCTCTCTCGGCGAGGATTATGCCGCTGAAGTGCTCAAGCATCTGGCCCCGAAGGAGGTGCAGAAGCTCGGTCACGCCATGGCGGCGTTGAAATCGGTCCCGCGTGTGCGCGTCGATGAGGTGCTGACCGAGTTTCAGCAATCGGCCGAAGAATCGGCCGCGGTGCACATCGATACGGATGCCTATGTACGTTCGGTCCTCACCAAGGCGCTGGGTGACGACAAGGCGTCCAACCTGATCTCGCGCATCCTGCAACCCGGTGACACCAATGGGATTGAAGGCCTGAAGTGGATGGATGCGCCGACGGTCGCCGATCTGATCCGCAACGAGCACCCACAGATCATCGCCACGATTCTCGTCCATCTCGCCCATGATCACGCCAGCGACATCTTGAACCAGTTTTCGGAAAGGCTGCGCAACGACGTGGTTCTGCGTGTGGCCACTCTCGAAGGTATCCAGCCAGAAGCGTTGAAGGAGCTGAACGACGTGATGTTGCGCCTGCTCTCGGGGTCTGCCAGCATCAAGAAGTCGGCCATGGGTGGCGTGCGCACGGTTGCCGAAATGCTCAATTTCATGGGCAGCGCCAATGAGACCGCGGTCATGGACTCGATCCGCGAATACGATCCTGACCTGGCGCAGAAGATTCTCGACGAGATGTTCGTCTTCGAGAATCTTCTCGATCTCGACGACCGGGGCATCCAGCTGCTGTTGCGCGAAATTCAGTCGGAATCGCTGATCCTGGCGATGAAGGGTGCCAGCGATCCTCTGCGTGAAAAGATTTTCAAGAACATGTCGCAGCGCGCTTCGGAGATGTTGCGCGAAGATCTCGATTCGCGCGGCCCGGTTCGCCTTTCGGAGGTCGAAGCCGAGCAGAAGGAAATCCTCAAGGTCGTTCGCCGCCTCGCAGATGAAGGCCAGATCGTACTCGGCTCAGCGGGTGGCGAGGAAATGGTGTGAGCCTGCAACAAAACATGAGCAAACCGATTTCGAAAGAAAAGATGACCGCCTACCAGCGCTGGGAGCTGGCGTCTTTCGATGCCGAACAAGGGCTGGAGGCGGCGCCCGGCGGTCCGCCGGCTGAGGAAGTGCTGGTGGCCTGCGAAGTCGAAGCGCCGCCGCAGGAGCCGCCGCTGCCCCTGCCCAGCGCCGAGGAAATCGAGCGCATCCATCGCGAGGCACACACCGCCGGCTATACCGCGGGATACAGCGCCGGCTACGCCGCCGGCTATGCCGAGGGGATCAATGCAGCGCAGGCAGTGGCAACCGGCATGGCCTCGCTGATGGACAACCTGCAGCAGGCCCTGGCGGTGATCGATCAGAGCGTGGCCGATCAATTGCTGGTCCTGGCGATCGAAATCGCCAGTCAGGTCTTGCGTCAGAGCCTGCGCGTGCAACCGGAGCTGCTCTTGTCGGTGGTCAGGGAAGCGGTCACCGCCCTGCACCCCCATCATGGCCAGCCGCTGCTGTTCGTGCACCCGGATGATGCGGCGCTGGTTCGCAGCCACCTGGGCGAGCAGCTCGCCCATGCCAACTGGCGAATTATCGACGACAATACGCTCACTGCTGGCGGTTGCCGAGTCGAACTGGGTGCCAGCGAAGTCGACGCGACCCTGGAAACCCGTTGGCGGCGCGTCATCGAGGCCATCGGCGTCAGCCAGGAATGGCTCAAGGCCCGACAATGAAGTCCGTTTGGAATGACGATGACTGATCTTGCTGATAACCGGCACCTTGCGGCGTGGCATGGCTTCCTCGATGGCTGCCGGCAAACCGCCAGTCAGGCCAGTTCGCTGTTGCCGAGCGGCCATCTGACCCGGATCAACGGCCTGGTCATGGAGGCCTCGGGGCTCAAGTTGCCGCTTGGCAGTTCATGCCGGATCGTGTCGGTGGGTGGCTCGCCGATCGAGGCAGAAGTGGTCGGCTTCAACGGCGAGCGACTTTTCCTGATGCCATCGGAGGATGTCTTCGGTCTCTCACCGGGAGCCAGGGTAGTCGCTCTCGAGACCCCCCACCAGCACCCACAGGTCGGTCGACCACCACCCGCCCGCCGGCGCTGGATCGACCGCGCCAAACTGGTTCCGGTCGGCGAATCGCTGCTTGGCCGGGTCCTCGATGGTGCCGGCCGACCGCTCGACAGGCTCGGCCCCCTGCACGCCGACTCTCTGCGCCCACTTCAGAGTCGGCCCGTCAATCCGATGTCCAGAGCACCGATCGACGAGACGCTCGATGTCGGGGTGCGCGCCATCAATGCCCTGCTCTGCGTCGGCCGCGGCCAGCGGATGGGGCTTTTCGCCGGATCAGGGGTAGGCAAGAGCGTCCTGCTCGGAATGATGGCCCGCTATACCGCGGCTGAGGTGATTGTCGTCGGACTGATCGGTGAGCGCGGCCGTGAAGTCAAGGAGTTCATCGAACAGATCCTGGGTGAGGAAGGCCTGCACCGTTCGGTCGTCGTTGCCGCACCGGCTGACGTCAGCCCGCTGATGCGCCTGCAAGGCGCGGCCTACGCGACCTGTATCGCCGAATACTTCCGGGATCGTGGCCGGCAAGTGCTGCTGATCATGGACTCGCTGACCCGCTACGCGATGGCGCAGCGCGAGATTGCTCTGGCCATCGGCGAACCCCCGGTCACTCGCGGCTACCCACCATCGGTTTTCGCACGCCTGCCGCAGCTCGTCGAGCGCGCCGGCAACGGCCTCGAAGGCGGTGGTTCGATCACCGCCTTCTACACCGTGCTGGCCGAAGGTGACGACCAGCAGGATCCCATCGCCGATGCCGCAAGAGCAATCCTGGACGGCCACATCGTGCTGTCGCGGACGCTCGCCGATGCGGGTCACTATCCGGCAATCGACATCGAACAATCGATCTCGCGCGCCATGGTCAATCTGGTCAGTCCAGCGCATCTGCAGTACATCCGCAAATTCAAGGGTCTCTTTTCACGCTATCAGCGGTCGCGCGACCTGATCAGCGTCGGAGCCTACGCTGCCGGTTCCGACCCGCAGCTCGACCAGGCGATCGTCATCTATCCGCGATTCGAGGAATTGCTGCAGCAGAACCTGAGCCAGCGCGCGGATTTCGGCAGCAGCGTTGCGCGTCTGCGCGCCTTGTTCGAGCCGGCTGCGTGAGCCTCCTGCCTTCCCTTGGTATTTCATTGAAGCGACCTTCCGATTGACCAGTCGGTGATTTCCGCGTGACCAAACCCTTCTCCCTGCAAACGGTACTCGAGCTGATGCGCAATCGCAACGACGAGGCGACGCAATCGCTCGCTCGCCTGCTTGCTGCGGAACGTGACGCCAGGAAAAAGCTCGCAATGCTGCTGCAGTATCGCGAGGAATACACGGCCCGCTTTCGGCAGGCTGCCCAGAACGGACTGGGACAACCCGAATGGCGCAACTACCAGGAATTTCTGAACCGTCTCGACGAGGCCATCCAGCAGCAGCTCCAGTCCGTCAGCCAGCAGGAAATGCACACCGCCGCCGGCCAGGCAGAATGGCAACGGCAGCGGACACGGCTGAAAGCTTTCGACGCCCTCTCCGAACGTCATCGCGCCAGCGAAGCACGGCAGGAATTTCGTCAGGAGCAAAGGATTCAGGACGAGTTTGCCGCCCGCCGCAACGACCGCGAAGAGGATTGTTGACCCAACTTTGGCACGATATTTGCTTTTACAGCGCTGCAGAACCTTGCGAACGACCATGAAATTCATGGCTGTTTCCCTCTCCCCCGCGAGTGGGGAGGAAAGATTCGTGAGTCGCTGACGCGACTATTACAGTAAAGCGATTGATCATGACCATTGCCGTCGTTTCAACATTCGTCAAGCCGCCCATCCAGGAAATGTCCGTCGGAAGCGCAGGCACGCCTGCGACTGAGCACATGAACAGCGGCCTCGACTTTGCCAGCATGCTGCTCGGCCAGCCATTCGTCGCCGCCAAACCCTTGCCCGATGACGATCAGCCAGACAACAGCGAGCTGGCCATTGCCGACGCCGGCACGGCTGCGACTGCCACCGATCCACAATTCCTGGCGACTCTCGGCTTCCCGCCAGCGCAACAGCCAGGCAGTTCGGTGCTCGCAACAAACCCGGAGATCGACCCTTCCCGGTCGGTTCGCACAGAAGCACTGCTGCCATCGACCCCTACCAGAATCGCTCCAGAGACCCCGGAGATCAGAGCGCAGACCGGCGATGAGCGGCAGCCTGCGGCATCGACACCATTGGCCTCTGACGACAAACCGGCAAAATTTGCCGTTGCCGAATTCGCCGTACCTTCCGCCGTACCTTCCGCCGAGCCATCGGGGTGGAACACGCCCGAGCTGCGCAATCCGGCCAGCGGCCCGGGCACACTCGCAGCCTGGCCCTCCCCCAAACGATCCGGGTCGAACCAGCCCGAGCCGCCATTCGCTCCGGCCAGCGGCCCGGGCACACTCGCAGCCTGGCCCTCCCCCGAACGATCCGGGTCGAACGAGCCCGAGCCACCGTTCGCTCCGGCCAGCGGCCCGGGCACGCTCGCAGCCTGGCCCTCCAGCGAACGATCCGGGTCGAACCAGCCCGAGCCACCATTCGCTCCGGCCAGCAGCCCGGGCACGCTCACAGCCTGGCCCTCCTCCGAACGATCCGGGTCGAACCAGCCCGAGCCGCTATTCGCTCCGGCCAGCGGCCCGGGCACGCTCACAGCCTGGCCCTCCTCCGAACGATCCGGGTCGAACCAGCCCGAGCCACCGTTCGCTCCGGCCAGCGACCCGGGCACGCTCACAGCCTGGCCCTCCCCCGAACGATCCGGGTCGAGCCAGCCCGAGCCACCGTTCGCTCCGGCCAGCAGCCCGGGCACGCTCACAGCCTGGCCCTCCCCCGAACGATCCGGGTCGAACCAGCCCGAGCCGCCGTTCGCTCCGGCCAGCAGCCCGGACACGCTCGCAGCCTGGCCTTCCAGCGAACGATCCGGGTCGAGCCAGCCCGAGCCACCGTTCGCTCCGGCCAGCGGCCCGGGCACGCTCGCAGCCTGGTCCTCCTCCGAACGATCCGGGTCGAACCAGCCCGAGCCACCGTTCGCTCCGGCCAGCAGCCCGGACACGCTCGCAGCCTGGCCTTCCAGCGAACGATCCGGGTCGAGCCAGCCCGAGCCGCCGTTCGCTCCGGCCAGCAGCCCGGGCACGCTCGCAACCTGGCCCTCCCCCGAACGATCCGGGTCGAACCCGCCCGAGCCGCCATTCGCTCCGGCCAGCAGCCCGAGCACACTCGCAAGTTTGCCCGGCAACTTCGTGAGTGGTGCAGCACTCACCCACGACATCCCTCATCATCTTCAGACACCACTTCATGATCCGTCCTGGGCCAGCGATCTGGGTCAGAAGCTGTTGTGGTTTGCGAGCAACGAAAAGCAGCTCGCCCAACTGACCCTCCATCCACCACAGCTCGGGTCGATAGAGATCACCCTGAACCTGGACAAGGACGGCGCCAGCGCTCACTTTGTCTCGCTCAATGCCGATGTTCGTGGCGCCATCGAAACGGCAGTGCCGCGCCTGCGCGAGATGTTCGCCGGAACGGGAATTGCCCTCGGACAAGTCAGTGTCGGCAGCGAGTCGTTCCGTCAGCAGTCAGACGGGCAACCAGAGCCGCAGCACCGGCCCCGCCCGCTGGCCGATAACGCTATACTTGGCAGCGATTCGGTCAACGTCCTGTCGGGCAAGACCTTCGTCACGCAGCGTGGCCGCGGACTGATCGACATTTTTGCATAGCAACAGTCGTCCAGCCGGGCCGCAGCCAGCGTGTATCGGAATGGACCAGGCTGCAAAACCCAGGGAGAGAACTGCTGAATGGCCAAGGATGCAAAGCCCGCAAGCGAGGGCGTGGACGCCCCGCCAGCGAAGAACAGCAAGAAACTGTTGATCATCATCGTGGTCCTGGTGCTGGTACTCGGCATCGGCGGGGTAAGCGCCTTCCTCCTGTTGAGGCATTCCCCCGAGCAGGTCGACGATGACGGCGAAGTCGCCGTGGAAAAAGTCAAGCCGGTCAAGAAGAAGAAAGTCGACCGGAATGCAGCGCCAGTGTATATCGCACTCGATGCCTTTACCGTCAATCTCGTCCCGGAACGTGGTGACCAGTTCCTGCAACTGGTTCTGTCGGTCGAAGTCGACGATCCGCAGACAGGTGACCAGCTCAAAGCCTACATGCCGAAGCTGCGCAACGACCTGACCTTGCTGCTGTCGAGCAAGAAGGCCTCGGATTTGATCAGTACCGAAGGCAAGGAGAAGCTCGCGCGGGAGATCATGGAGAAAATGAACGGCGTTCTCGACCCTGCCGGCAAAGGGAAGAACCGTGAGGGGCCAATCAGGGAAGTGCTATTCACCTCGTTCATCATTCAATAAGCCGCAATGAGCGCCGATTTCCTCTCCCAGGATGAAGTCGACGCCCTGCTCAAGGGCGTCAGCGGCGAAGCCGACGAACCCGAGGCGGTTGATGAGGCTGGCGAGGGTCCCCGTCCCTACAATCTCGGGACGCAAGAGCGAATCGTCCGGGGGCGCATGCCGACGCTCGAACTGGTCAATGAGCGTTTTGCCCGTTACCTTCGCATCGGTCTTTTCAACTACATGCATCGCAGCGCCGAGATCTCGGTCGGCTCGATACGTGTACAAAAATACAGTGAATTCACCCGCAACCTGGTGGTACCGACCAACCTGAACCTGGTCGCCGCCAAGCCGCTGCGGGGTACGGCCTTGTTTGTCTTCGACCCCAGCCTGGTCTTTCTGGTGGTCGACAACATGTTCGGCGGCGATGGCCGCTTTCACACGCGCGTCGAAGGCCGGGATTTCACCGCGACCGAACAACGCATCATTCAGGGACTGCTGGGGGTCGTATTCAGCGAGTACACCCGCTCCTGGAAGCCGGTCTACCATCTCACCTTCGAGTACATCCGCTCCGAAATGAACTCGCAGTTCGCAAACATCGCCACACCGTCCGAGATCGTCATCGCAACGACCTTCTCGCTGGAATTCGGCGGCTCGAACGCGGACATGCACATCTGTTTCCCGTATTCGATGATCGAACCGATTCGCGACCTGCTGTACAGCGCCATGCAGAGCGATCAGCTATCCACCGACCGGCGCTGGATCATCATGTTGCGCAAGCAGTTGATCAATGCCGAAGTCGAAATTACGGCGCGACTGGCAACGCAAACGGTGAGCCTACGCGAGATTCTCACGATGAAAGTCGGCGATGTCATCCCTCTCGAAGTCCCCGATAAAATCGTCGCACTGGTCGACGACGTGCCCCTGATGGAATGCCGCTACGGTCAGCAGAGGGGGCAATACGCGCTCAAGATCGACCGCTTCATGGCTTCCGAGAACGCGGAGGCCCCTCTGGGAGAAAGCAATGGCTAAGGAAACAGACGATTTCGCGACTTCGGCAACCGACGACGCGGAAGATGACTGGGCGGCGGCGATGGCTGAGCAGGCCATGGCTGAAGCGGCACCAGCCGCCAGGGCGCAGCCCGCGAACATCTTCCCGAGTTTCGATGATTCGGACCACAAGACCTCGATGATGAACGAACTCGACATGATCCTGGACATTCCCGTCCAGATCGCTGTCGAACTCGGGCGCACCAAGATTACCATCAAGAACCTTCTGCAACTCGCACACGGTTCGGTCGTCGAACTGGATGCCATGGCAGGCGAACCGCTGAATGTCTTCGTCAATGGCACGCTGATTGCACAGGGCGAGGTGGTGGTGGTCAACGACAAGTTCGGCATTCGCCTGACCGATATCGTGACGCCCTCCGAACGGGCTCGCAAGATCGGACATTGAGCGTCTCTGCCGAGCAATTGCTGTCCGATCACGATGTTTTGACCTTCTCCCCACTTGCTTTAAGATAGTGAGCAGCACCACAGTCTGGCCGACCCACTTGATTCGACACTGCCAACCCATCTGTCTCGACGGCACCCACAGGGTGGGCCGTTTGCTGCTCGCACTGTTTTCGAGCAATGCCTGCGCGCAGGCTGCCGAGCCAGGCGTTTCAACAGGCATGCTGCTGCAGACCATTCTGGCTCTGGTCCTGGTCATCGGCGTTCTGTTTCTTGCTGCGTACTTGCTGCGCAAGCTCAATGGGGGTCGCGGATTCGGCAGCAGCGGTCCCCTGCGCGTCGTTGGCGGTCTGATGATTGGCACCCGCGAGCGTATCGTGCTCGTCGAGATCGGCGACACCTGGATCGTCGTCGGCCTCGTGCCAGGCCAGATCCGGACCCTGCACACGCTGCCGAAAGGCGACCTCAAACCTGCCGGCGATGGCGAGCGGCATTTTGCGCAGTGGCTGAAACAGATCACCGAGCGCAAGAATGAAGGCGGTTAAGCACCTCCCCTGGCTGCTTCTGCTCGCAATCGTCGCGCCAGGGGCTGCCTGGGCACAGGCCGGCGGGCTGCCGATGCTGACCAGCACGCCGGGTAGCGGTGGCAGCCAGACCTACACCTTGTCGATCCAGACCCTGCTGACGCTGACGGCACTCACTTTCCTGCCGGCTGCGCTGCTGATGATGACCAGCTTCACACGCATCATCATCGTCCTCTCGCTGCTACGGCAAGCACTGGGTACCCAGAACTCGCCGCCCAATCAGGTGCTGATCGGTCTCTCGCTGTTCCTGACCTTTTTCATCATGTCCCCGGTACTCGACACCGTCTACAGCGATGCCTATCTCCCATTGTCGGAGAACCGGATCAGCTACCTCGAAGCCATTGAGCGCGGGGCGGTGCCATTGCGCAAGTTCATGCTCAAACAGACCCGTGAGGCCGACATCGCCCTTTTCGCGCGCATGACCAAGACCGCGAACTTTGCGTCGGCCGACGACATTCCGATGCGCCTGCTGATCCCGGCTTTCATCACCAGCGAGCTGAAGACGGCCTTCCAGATCGGCTTCATCATCTTCATCCCGTTCCTGGTCGTCGACATGGTGGTTGCCAGCGTGCTGATGTCGATGGGCATGATGATGATGTCGCCGGTGCTGGTAGCGCTGCCCTTGAAGCTGATGCTGTTCGTTCTCGTCGATGGCTGGCATCTGCTGCTCGGCTCGCTGGTCGCGAGCTTTGCCACGTGACGCCCGAACTGGTCATGGATATCGGGCGCCAGGCGGTCGAGATGACCTTGCTGATGTCCGCGCCGCTGCTGCTGGCCGCGCTGGTGATCGGCCTGATCATCAGCATCTTTCAGGCGGCGACCCAGATCAACGAGCAGACCCTCTCCTTCATTCCCAAGCTGGTGGGCATGTTCCTGATCCTTCTGCTGGCCGGCCCGTGGATGCTGGAGATCATGGTCGATTATGTGCGGCGGCTGTTCGAGAGCATCCCGCTCCTGATCGGCTGAACGCCGCATGATCAGCCTGAGCGCTGCCGAGATCAACGCCTGGGTGGTGGCCTTCTTCTTCCCGCTGGCGCGCATCCTGGCCGTCTTCGCCGCGGCTCCGCCATTCGACCATCCTGCCCTGAGCACGCGGGTCCGACTGCTGCTCGGCCTGGCGATCAGCATCGCCATCGTTCCCGTACTGCCCGGCATGCCGCCGCTGGATCCGGCGTCGGGAAGCGGCCTGCTGATCCTGGCACAACAACTGCTCGTCGGATTTGCCATGGGTTTTGCCATCCGCCTCGTCTTCTCCGCGGTGGACATGGCGGGCAACCTGATCAGCCTGCAGATGGGTCTCGGCTTTGCCACCTTTTATAACCCGCAGACCGCCGGCCAGACCGCGGTCATTTCGGAATTCATGGGACTGCTGGCCTTGCTGGTGTTCCTGGCCATCAACGGCCACCTGATGCTGATTGCCACCCTGGCGCACAGCTTCACGGTGCTCCCCGTCAGCACCCAGGGGCTTGCAGCGGACTCCTGGGGAGACTGGCGAATGCAGGCGCGATCATCTTTTCCTCGGGGCTGCTCCTGGCGCTGCCCATCGTCGTCGCCTTGATGATCAGCAACCTCGCCCTGACGATTCTGAGCCGCGCCGCGCCGCAACTCAACCTGATGGCCATCGGCTTTCCGCTGACCATCGCGCTCGGATTCGCCGCCCTGATGGTCGGCCTGTCGTATCTGGGCGCCCCTCTGCAACAGTTGTTCGAATACGGTCTGGAGTCGATGCTCGGAAATTTGCATTCCGCCCGCTAAAGTTTTCCAGCAATGGGTCGTAAGAAAAATTGTCAGCGAAACAATCGCCACACAGGACGGGCCGGCAGACACCTCAAGAGGCAGATCACCGACAACCCGAATTCAATTCGACTCAGTCAGGAGAAGGAAAATGCCCCAACTCATCAACACCAACGTCGCGTCGTTGAACTCGCAACGCAGCCTCAACATGTCTCAAGCCTCGCTCTCCACCTCGCTGCAGCGCTTGTCCTCGGGACTGCGCATCAACAGCGCCAAGGACGACGCCGCCGGCCTCGCCATCTCGACGCGCATGAGTTCACAGATCACCGGCCTCAACCAGGCTTCGCGCAACGCCAACGACGGCATTTCGCTGGCGCAGACCGCTGAAGGCGGCCTGCAGAGCATCACCGACTCGCTACAGCGGATGCGCGAACTGTCGGTACAGGCCTCCAACGCCACCAATACCGCCACCGACCGCGCCGCCTTGCAACAGGAAGTCGACACGCTGGTGCAGCAGATCAATACCGTCGCTGGTCAGACCGCATTCAACGGCGTCAAGCTGCTCGACGGCACCTTCAACGCGCAGTCCTTCCAGGTCGGGGCGAACAGCGGCGAAGCACTGACGATCAGTTCGCTCGCCAGCGCCAAAGCCGATGCGCTGGGCGTCGGCACCACCTCCTCGTACAATGCAACCACCGCTGGCGCCACCAAAACGGGCTCCATCGCCAGTGGCGGCATTACCGTCAATGGTTATGGCATCGGACCAAGTGTGCGGGACGGTCTTTCCGCTGCGGGAAGCAACGATAGCGCCATCTCCAAAGCGGCAGCCTTCAACGCCGTGTCGGGCCAGACCGGAGTCACGGCCAAAGCGAGCGCCACCACGCTGACCGGCGCCGCGGACCCGGCACAGGTTGCCATTGCTGGCGATGGCACCGACTTCATTTACGTCAATAATGTCAAACTGGGGGCCATCGCAGCAGGATCAGACACCATCACCCAGGGCGCCAACATCGCTGCCGCATTCAATGCCGTTGCCAACCAGAGCGGCGTCACCGCCACTTTCAGCACCTCGACGGGCGCGGTCTCGCTGACCGCTGCCGATGGCCGCAACATCAGCCTGATCGGCCGTGGTACAGGTGCTGATGTCACGAACACCGGTTTGACCATCGGCGACGATGGCGGCACTAACAGCCACATCGCCGCCGCCGGCGCCGCCGCCGTGGGTACCCTGGCTGCCGGAGATCTGACGATCAATGGCTACGATATTGGCGCAGTTGCCGCCGGAATCGACGCCACAACTCAAGGGGACAACGTCGCCGCCGCGATCAATGCACTGACCAGCAAGACCGGCGTGACGGCAACCACTGATGGCGCTGGCACCCTGACCTTGTCGGCCGGCGAGGGACAAGCCATCAGCATCAGTGGCAACTTTGCGCACGCAACCGCTACGGCAACCACCACCGGCTTCAGCGCAGATCAACTCGGCGCAGGCGCCGACGAAGCCGCCAATGCCGCATCTTCCAATGCCGTCATTACGCGAGGCAACATCACGCTAAGCTCGACGGCGAGTGCCGGCATCACCCTGAGTGGTTCCGACATCGCACGCTCCGGACTGAGTTCATCCTATACGGCTGCCACGGCCACATTTGGCGCCGGCATCGCCAGCGTTGATCTGAGCACCGCCACCGGCGCGCAGAACGCCATTGCGACGATCGACTCGGCGCTGGCCAACATCAACTCGAGTCGAGCCAACCTCGGTGCGCTGCAGAACCGCTTCGCCAGCGTCGTCAGCAATCTGGCGACCACCTCGGAAAACCTGACGGCCTCACGCAGCCGCATTCTCGACGCCGACTTTGCTGCCGAGACCGCCAACCTGAGCCGTGGGCAGATCATGCAGCAGGCCGGTACGGCGATGCTGGCGCAGGCCAACTCGCTGCCGCAGGGTGTGCTCTCGCTGCTGCGCGGCTAAGCAAACGCCGTCAAATAGCGCTAAGATCAGGGGCGCGGTCGTGATCCGGCGGTCGCGCCCTGGCGTCTGTTCCCTAAGGAGTCCGAGATGAACATCCAATCCACTGCCGCTTCACTACCCCCCCAGGCCAATCTGGTCGTCGTCAGCCCTGCGGCACGCGACGTCAAGACAGCGGGCGAAACCAGAACCACCGACCCCACACTGACCCTGCTGCCAGTGCAGCCCCCCGACCGGACGCAGCTTGAAGCGGCCACCCAGAGCGTTCGCGATTTTGTCAAGCCGATCAATGACAATCTGGAATTCAGCGTGGACGGAGATTCCGGGCAACTGGTGGTCAAAATCATCGACAGCGCCACCAAGGAAGTGATCCGCCAGGTGCCTTCGCAGGAGATGCTGGCCATTGCCAAGGCTCTCGACAGCATCAAGGGTTTGTTTGTCAAACAGTCGGCCTGACCGCTTCCTCGCTCGCAGTTCGCAGCGCACGGCTGCAGGAGAATACCATGGCGGTTTCGTCACCGGGCCTTGGCTCGAACCTCGATGTAAACAGCATCGTCAGCCAGTTGATGGCGGTGGAAAAACGACCGCTGACCGTTCTGGCACAGAAGCAGGCCGGCTTTCAGGCCAAGATCTCGGCGCTCGGATCGCTGCAGGGAACGATTTCGGCGATGCAAACGGCGGCAGGGAATCTGGTACCCGTCAGTGGCACGACGGCGGCGCAGAAATTCACGGTTTTGAGAACGTCTGTGGCCGACACGACGATCGCTTCGGCCACCACGACATCGAGCGCGGTAGCCGGCACCTACAGCCTGGCAGTGACCCAACTTGCCACGCAGCACAGCATCGCTACTCCCGGCGGAGCCAGTTCGCCATTTTCAGGGACCAACGGAACCCTCTCGGACGGCGGTACGCTAACCCTTGCGCTCGGCACAGCGGACGGCGTCACCGTGAGCAAGACGACCGACATCACCATCGCGGATGACGCCACGCCGGAGGCCATCCGCGACGCGATCAACGCCGCCAACGCCGGTGTTGCGGCGCTGGTGATCAACGGTACCGATGGCAAGCAACTGCTGTTGACCAGCGACACCGCCGGCAGCAACCAGGTCATCCAGATTTCTGGAAGTACGGGCTTGTCCTACGTAGCTCCAGAGGCCAGACACCACAGCGTCAGCACGGACAGCGGCGTATTTTCCGGGGTCGGTGGCACCCTGCCGGTCAGCGGCACGCTGACCATCAATCTCGGCGACAGCGACGGTTCCAATACCAACAAGACCACGGATGTCCCCATCGCCGCCGACTCCACCCCGGAAATGATGCGCGACGCAATCAACAGCGCCAGCACAGGCGTGACGGCGAAGGTCATCGACGGCACCTCCGGTAAGCAGCTCGTGTTGACCAGTAACACCGGCGGCAGCAACCAGTTCATCGAATTGTCGGGGAGCGCCGCCCCTGCCAACACCCGCTCGGATCCGGTCGAGCCGGTGGATACCTTTACCCAGACGCACGCCGCGCTCGGCGCCACCTTCACACTGAATGGCGTTGCGGTGTCGTCCGCCACCAACACCGTGACGACGGCGATCGACGGCATCACCCTGAATCTGCTGAAAGGCCCGGAAGCGCCCGCGACCTCGCTCAGCACCACGCTGACGATCAGCAAGGACAATACCAGCCTGACCACCGGCGTCAACGCGCTGGTCAAGGCGATCAACGATTTCCAGAACACCGCCAGGAATCTCGGCAGTTACGATGCAGCCAGCAAGAAAGCTGGTACGCTCAACGGCGACAGCACGCTGCGGACGGTACAGAATTCCTTCCGCAGCGCACTTGGCGAGGTCCCCTCCGCACTCGCCGGCGCCAGCCTGCAACGTCTGTCGGACATCGGTGTCAGCCTGCAGAAGGACGGCACGCTGACCGTCGATGCCGCCAAACTGAGCACGGCAATCGGCAAGGATCTCAACGGCGTCGCCAACCTGGTCGCCGCCTACGGCAGCGCGGTCAAGAGCGTTGCCGACGGACTGGTCGGTAGCGGTGGCCTGATTGCCGCCCGCAGCGACGGACTCAATTCGTCGATCAGCAACCTCGGCAAGCAATCGACGGTGATATCGGATCGGCTGGTCCAGATCGAAGCGCGCTATCGCAAGCAATTCACCTCACTCGACACGCTCATCGCAGGAATGACCACGACCAGCAATTTCCTGACGCAACAACTCGCCAACCTGCCCAAGTACAGTAGTAGTTAGTTCCATCCACCAGGAGTCCGCAATGTTCGGCAATGCACGCAACGCGATTTCAGCCTATCAGAAGGTAGGTATCGATGCAGCCATCGAAGTGGCCGACCCGTACCGGCTGATTCTGCTGCTCTTCGCCGGCGCCCAGGCCGCCATCGGCAAGGCCCGCGCCGCCATGCAGCAACAACAGATCGCCGCCAAGGGGGAAGCCATTTCCAAAGCCATCGACATCATCGGCAACGGCCTCAAGGTCAGCCTCGACCTGGAACAGGGCGGCGAACTCGCCGAGCGCCTCCATGCCCTTTACGACTACATGGTGCTGCGCCTGCTGCGCGCCAACCTCGACAACGATCTGCGCGCGCTCGAGGAAGTCGCTGCCCTGCTCGAAGAGATTCATGGTGCCTGGCGAGAAATTTCACCCCAGGCGCAGCAAAGAGCCGTCGCATGAGTTCTTCGCTGAGCGCACTCGAGCACCTGCTGGCGCTTGCCGAGGCGATGCTCAGCGCTGCCGAAGACGGTGACTGGGAATTGCTGGCCAGGCACGAGGCCGCACGCCGGGCCCTGACCGACAGCCTGCCAAGCAACTTGACAAGCCAGCTCGCACCCGCGGAGGCCGTGCGCGCGCGCACGCTGATCGGGAATTGCCAGCGCTGCGATGCGCGCATCCGCCCGCTGGTCGAGGCCCGCTTGAACGAACTGCGCGTCGTCCTGCGAGAAGTTTGAGCGACTTTCACATTAACGGCCATGACTTTTCGAGATACATCCGATCAAGAAAGTCATGACCGTTTCCCTCTCCCCCAGCCCCTCCCCCGCGAGGGGGAAGGGGAGATTCGTGAGTCGCTGACGCGACTTTCATATTAACGGCCATGATCCGCCCCGACGTCGCCAACCGCCTGCAGCCGACTGCCGATCTCGCCCTGCGGCCGACGCCGCCGGGACAGGAGATTACCGACAAACTTTCCGGCCTCGTCGTCGGACAGCGCTTGTTGGCTGAAATCCAGTCGCTGCTGCCCAACGGCTCCTACCGCGCGCTGATCAACCAGCGCAGCGTCACCCTCGCCCTGCCCTTTGCCGCCAGGAGCGGTGACGCGATCGAGCTGGAGGTCGCCGAGAGCAACGGCAAGCTGACTCTGGCGGTGCTGGCAAAAACGGTATCCGACAGCGGCCAGCGGGGCGTCGAAGCGGCCGCCACCAGTCTGAGCCGCACCGGGCAACTGATCAGCGATCTGCTTGGCGGCGCTCGCAACGCCGGCCCCGTGGCGCTGCCGCTCAACGGCAATCAGCCGATCGCCGCCCGCCCACCGGCCAACGCCCAGGAGCTGCTGCCGCTGCTCAAGCAGGCGATCAGCGAGAGCGGCATGTTTTACGAATCGCATCAGGCGGAATGGGTCGAGGGCCGCTACAGCAAGGCGCAATTGCTGCAGGAGCCACAGGGCAAGCTGCTTCCCCTGGTGGCAATGCAGCAAGCAGCCGTTCCCCGGCTGGCGGCCACCCTGATCGCGACCGCGCAGGAATCGTCCCCGGCCAGCGAAGCTCGCGGCATCACAGGCGCCGCCGGAGAGGCCACGCAGGCCAGGCCGGCAGACCCGAACGTCGCCATCAGCCAGTCAACGCCCCTGCTGCAGGAAGCGCAGGGGAAACTGGCTCCCCTGATCGCGACCGCGCAGGAATCGTCCCCGGCCAGCGAAGCTCGCGGCATCACAGGCGCCGCCGGAGAGGCCACGCAGGCCAGGCCGGCAGACCCGAACGTCGCCATCAGCCAGTCAACGCCCCTGCTGCAGGAAGCGCAGGGGAAACTGGCTCCCCTGGTGGCCGCACCACCAGATACGGCTCCCCAGGTCACGGCTGCACAGGAATCGTCCCTGGCAGAAGAATCCCGTGGCATGACAGACACCGTCGCCGAGGCGACGCAAGCGCAGACCAGACCGGTAGCCCCGAACCTCGCCACCAGCCAGTCGGCGACTCTGCTGCAGGAACCAAAGGGAATACCGGCTCCCGGGCTGGCCGAGCAGCAAGTAACGGCGCCCCGGCTTGCGACCACCCCGATCGTGAACGTGCAGGAATCACCCCAGGCTGCCGAGCCACTCGCCGTGTCAGACACCGCCGTGGAGGCCACCCAGGCCAAGCCGGCAGATTTGAACCCTGCTACCAGACAGTCGGCCCAGTCTTCCCAAACTCCCCAGCCCCCTCCATCCGCACCGCCTTCCCAGCCCGTCGCCCCGCAGGCACAGACAATCGTCCAGCAGCAACTCGAAGCCTTCGCCACCCAGAATTTTTCATGGCAGGGACAAGTCTGGCCCGGTCAGCAAATTCAGTGGGAGATCGCCAACGAGATCGGTCGCCGTGAAAACAGGGGCGGCGGCGGCGCTGACTCCGGCGACAGCGCCGAACAGTGGCAGACACGGCTGCGTCTGACGCTTCCCCAACTCGGCGAGGTCGATGCCCGACTGCACATCCAGGGTAAGCAGATCACGCTGGCCGTGATCGCCCCCGACGCCGAGACCCGCGCACGCTTGCGCAGCGACGCCGCCACCCTGCGCAGCCAGTTCGAGCAGGCCGGCCTGGACCTCGCGTCACTGGGAATCACCGCGCCACCAGCGAATATCCAGCCCGGTCCATGAGCAGCGGCAAACGCCGTCGCAGCACACGATGCGAAGCCGGAAGCAGGCCAATCATGACCAGACAGGCTCGGCCTCCTGCTTCTGGCCGGCGTGGGAAACCCTGCGCGGCCAATGTTCGGGCGCGGGCAAAAAAGACTGAATCCGTGAAATAGTTGGCTAAAGTTTTCCTGACGCAAGCCGATGATGTAATCGTCTGACGCGTTTCGATGTGCTCGACCGGCATCCGAAAAAACGCCCTTGCGCATTAATTTAATTTACTTTCGAGGCTTTTTTCAGGGCAAGAAAAGTCTCCGAGGAAGAATAGATGTCAATCATTTCGTCCCTTACGACCACGCAGATCAGTACTCTGGATGCCGGGCAAATCGCCGCACTCACGACCAGCGAAATTCGGGAGCTCTCCACCAGCCAGATCGCCGCCGGCCTCAGCACTGCCCAGATCGTGGCGATGACCACCGCGCAAGTCGCTGCACTCACCACCGATCAGCTGGTCAATGGCCTCACCACCGCCCAACTGGCGGCGATGGAAACCGCCGATGTCGCGGCACTCAAGAGCAGCCAGGTCGCCGCCCTCACCACCACTCAGATCGCCAACCTCGGCACCAGCCAGATCGTCGCGCTGACCTCGTCGCAGGTCGCCGCGCTCACCACCAATCAGCTCATCAACGGCCTCACCACCAACCAGCTGACGGTCCTGGAAACCCGTGATGTGGCAGCACTCAAGACTGTCCAGGTGGCCGCGCTCACCAGCAGCCAGATCGCCATCGTCTTTGGCAGCAGCCAGATCGCTGCGATCAGAACGGCCCAGGTCGCCGCCCTCACCACCGCCCAGATCGCCGGTCTCGGCACCGCCCAGATCGCCGCGCTGACCTCGGCGCAGATCCCCGCATTCACCACCAATCAGCTGGTCAATGGCCTCACCACCGCCCAACTGGCGGCGATGGAAACCGCCGATGTCGCGGCACTCAAGAGCAGCCAGGTCGCCGCCCTCACCACCACTCAGATCGCCAACCTCGGCACCAGCCAGATCGTCGCGCTGACCTCGTCGCAGGTCGCCGCCCTCACCACCAATCAGCTCATCAACGGCCTCACCACCAACCAGCTGACGGTCCTGGAAACCCGTGATGTGGCAGCACTCAAGACTGTCCAGGTGGCCGCGCTCAGCAGCAGCCAGATCGCCATCGTCTTTGGCAGCAGCCAGATCGCTGCGATCAGGACGGCCCAGGTCGCCGCCCTCACCACCGCCCAGATCGCTGGTCTCGGCACCGCCCAGATCGCCGCGCTGACCTCGGCGCAGATCCCCGCATTCACCACCAATCAGCTCGTCAATGGCCTCACCACCGCCCAACTGGCGGCGATGGAAACCGCCGATGTCGCGGCACTCAAGAGCAGCCAGGTCGCCGCCCTCACCACCACTCAGATCGCCAACCTCGGCACCAGCCAGATCGTCGCACTGACCTCGTCGCAGGTCGCCGCCCTCACCACCAATCAGCTCATCAACGGCCTCACCACCAACCAGCTGACGGTCCTGGAAACCCGTGATGTGGCAGCACTCAAGACCGTCCAGGTGGCCGCGCTCACCAGCAGCCAGATCGCCATCGTCTTTGGCAGCAGCCAGATCGCTGCGATCAGGACGGCCCAGGTCGCCGCCCTCACCACCGCCCAGATCGCTGGTCTCGGCACCGCCCAGATCGCCGCGCTGACCTCGGCGCAGATCCCCGCATTCACCACCAATCAGCTCGTCAATGGCCTCACCACCGCCCAACTGGCGGCGATGGAAACCGCCGATGTCGCGGCACTCAAGAGCAGCCAGGTCGCCGCCCTCACCACCACTCAGATCGCCAACCTCGGCACCAGCCAGATCGTCGCGCTGACCTCGTCGCAGGTCGCCGCGCTCACCACCAATCAGCTCATCAACGGCCTCACCACCAACCAGCTGACGGTCCTGGAAACCCGTGATGTGGCAGCACTCAAGACTGTCCAGGTGGCCGCGCTCACCAGCAGCCAGATCGCCATCGTCTTTGGCAGCAGCCAGATCGCTGCGATCAGAACGGCCCAGGTCGCCGCCCTCACCACCGCCCAGATCGCCGGTCTCGGCACCGCCCAGATCGCCGCGCTGACCTCGGCGCAGATCCCCGCATTCACCACCAATCAGCTGGTCAATGGCCTCACCACCGCTCAGCTAGCGGCGATGGAAACCGCCGATGTCGCGGCACTCAAGAGCAGTCAGGTCGCCGCCCTCACCACCACTCAGATCGCCAACCTCGGCACCAGCCAGATCGTCGCGCTGACCTCGTCGCAGGTCGCCGCGCTCACCACCAATCAGCTCATCAATGGCCTCACCACCAACCAGCTGACGGCCCTGGAAACCCGCGATGTCGCGGCACTCAAGACCAGCCAGCTGGTCGCGCTCAGCAGCAGCCAGATCGCCATCGTCCTTGGCAGCAGCCAGATCGCGGGAATCAGCACGTCGCAGGTCGCTGCCCTGACCACTGCCCAGGTCGCCGGTCTCGGCACCGCCCAGATCGTCGCGCTGACCACGGCGCAGGTCCGCGCACTGACCACTAATCAGCTCGTCAACGGCCTCAGCAGCACCCAACTGCAAGCCATCGAGGCGACTGATGTCGCGGCACTCAAGAGCAGCCAGATCGCCGCCCTTGCCACCAGTCAGATCGCCAACCTCGGCACCTCCCAGTTCGCAGCCCTGACTTCCTCACAGATCGGCGCACTCACCGTCAATCAGATTGCCAACGGCCTCACCACCAACCAGCTAAGCACCATGGATGCCACCGATGTCTCAGCATTCAAGACCAGCCAGGTAGCCGCGCTCTCCAGCAGTCAGATCGCCATCGTCCTGCGCACCAGCCAGATCGCAGGGATCGGCACGTCGCAGGTCGCCGCACTCACCACATCCCAGGTGGCCAGTCTCGACACCGCCCAGGTGGTCGCTCTGACCACGGCGCAGGTCGCCGCACTGACCACCAATCAGCTCGTCAACGGCCTCACCACCACCCAGCTGCAAGCGATCGAGGCGACTGATGTCGCGGCACTGAGGACCAGCCAGATCGCTGCCCTCGCCAACAGTCAGATCGCCAACCTTGGCACCGCCCAGGTGGTGGCGCTGACCACGACCCAGGTCGGCGCGCTCACCGCCACCCAGATCGCCAGCGGTCTCACCACGGCCCAAGTGAGAGCGATGGAAGCCGCCGATATCGCAGCTCTGCGAACCAGCCAGATCGTCGCGCTGACCACAGCGCAGGTTGCCGCACTGACGGTCACCCAGATCGCCAGCGGCCTCACCACTGCCCAGGTGAAGGCCATGGAAGCCGCTGATGTCGCAGCACTCGGTACCACCCAGCTCGCCGCACTCACCGCCGCTCAGGTTCCCGTCCTGACCCTCAGCCAGCTCGCTGCCATGAGCACGGCTCAGACCTATGCCCTCAAGGGGATGTTCCTGACGACCACGCAAACCGCCGCCCTGACCACGGCACAGGTCAACTCCGCTTCCACGCCGCTGATTCTTGACCTCAACGAAGATGGCAAACTGTCGCAGAGCATTTCTTCGGGCGTTCAGTTCGACCTGTTGGCGACCGGCAACAAGATTCATACCGGCTGGGTTGCCAGTGGTGACGGCCTCCTGGTCATGGACCGCAATGGCGACGGAACCATCAACGACGGCGGTGAATTGTTTGGATCTTCGGTCACGCTGGCCAACGGCGAAAAGGCTGCAGACGGCTATGTCGCCCTGAATGAAATGGACAGCAATGCCGACGGCGTCATCAGTTCGGCAGACGCTCATTGGTCGGAGCTAGCGGTTTGGGTGGACGGCAATTCGGACGGGATCAGCCAGGCGGGTGAACTGCGCTCCCTCGAGTCGCTGGAAATAGTCAAACTCGATCTGCAAGCGACGAGAACTGCGGTGATGGATGCGGGCAATATCGTCGGACTGATTTCCAGTTACCAGACCGTTGATGGGGCAAATCACGGGATGGCCGACGTCTGGTTCGCGACCGACGGCAACGCCGCAAGCCAGGCAGCGCCGCCCACCATTGCGGCAGCGGCGGTGGATCTCAGAGCGAATGTGGGCAACCTGCTGCAGGCCATCTCCTCATTCAACACAGAACAGGCAGCGCCCGACCCGAACGCCCTGGGTACCAGCCTCCTGCCTCAACTCGCCCCGCAGGCAAGCATTGCGGCCTTGTTGCAGCAATACGACCCGAACGGCAATCCGTTCGGTGCCTCCCAGGCTTCACAGACGGTGGCGACCAACTCGCTGACCAATCCGCCAAGCCTGGATGCGATCACCAAGGGCATGCTCGCGACAGGTAATTAAGCAGCGGTTCAGCCATGCAGCGGGGCCTCCTCGGCCCCGCTTCCTTTTACTATGAAAGTCGCGAGCGACTCTCGAATCTCCCCTTGTATGCTTCGTTTTGTGGTTTTTCGTTCGTTCAAGAGAGGAGATGAAGTCATGGCTGGAAGGGTGTCAAGAGGACCGTGGAATAAATGCGAGAGAGGTATTTTTCTCTTGCGTTTATGCCGCGAAAGCCTCTTGACATCCTGTAAGCCAAGTACACTTGAGGCAGGGGCTGGGGAGGGGTTGATCATCCCCGGCCGCTGCCTCACGGCGAGTGCGGGGTTTGGGGCAGAGCCCCAAGGTTTAGGTCGTAGAGTGCCACGGAGGTGTGGTGGAAACGAGTTCGGAAGGCGACGCACAGCCCGACGCCCCTCTGGGACATCAAGCCCGTGGGAGAGCACTTGGCGTGCATTGTCAGCCGTTTGTCTGAATACCGAACAGTTGCTGGTTGGCACGTGCCGGAAAGCCGTGACCACGTATTTGCAAGGATGGCTATAGATGAACGCTTCTGAATCAACGTTTGTGGGTATTGACGTTTCCAAAGACACGCTGGAGATCGCTTTAGACGACCAATCAAAAACCCAATGCATTGCCAATGCTGACGCTGATATAGCGGCGTTGGTCAAAGAGCTCGTTCCACGTTCTGAGGAGATTGGGGCGATCGTATTGGAGGCCACGGGAGGCTTCGAGCGCCAGGTGGCGGCGGCACTCTGTGCGGCCGGGCTGCCGGTGATGGTGGTCAATCCGAGGCAGGCGCGAGACTTTGCCAAATCCATGGGATACCTTTCCAAGACGGACGCCATTGATGCGCGAGTCCTGTCGCACTTTGCGCGGACACTGCACCAATCGGCGCAGCGGGAACGGCTGTTGATGAAACTGCCCGATGCCAACCAGGAGGCGTTGGAAGCCTTGCTTGTACGCCACAACCAGCTCATTGGCATGCGCGTGGCGGAAGGAAACCGATTGGCCCTGAGCCATGGTTCGCAACACAAGAGCATCAAGGCAGTCCTCAAAATACTGGATCGACAGATCGTGGCGGTTGATAAAAGCATGGCTGGCATGCTGAAAGAGCATTTTGCCGAGAAGCTCGCTTTGTTCAAAGGCTTCAAAGGGGTCGGACCGTGTACGCAAGCGAGTCTGATGGGGGCATTGCCTGAGTTGGGCCAACTCACCCATGCGCAGATTGGCAAGTTGGTCGGAGTCGCTCCATTAAACGCGGACAGTGGTCGCCACAAGGGTAAGCGCATCACCTGGGGTGGTCGAGCGACGGTCCGTACCGCTTTATACATGGCGGCCTTAAGTGCCATACGTTACAACCCCGTCATCAAGACCTTTTATGAACGTTTGCTTGCTAACGGAAAACTCAAAAAAGTCGCGCTGGTCGCTTGCATGCACAAGATGCTGACGATCATGAACGCCATAGTCAAATCGGGTATTCCGTGGAATCCAGAGCATGCAAAATGCGCCTAAAAAAGCTTGACTGGGAACACAGTTGCTCTCCCCTCGCGGGAGAGGGCTCGAGGGAGAGGGGAAACGGTCATGACCGTTTGGCTGAAGATGTCCCATGCCATCCTGGACAGTCTTTCGATTGATCGCAAGCTGCGCGTGCAGAATCCGTCTGTCGCCTGATCTACAGCAAACGTACCGCTTGAACGGATGATTTTGTTCAATTATTACAATCAGTTATGATTATCCTGCAAAGATCGCCGAGGCCAGTTTTCAGGATATAATCCAGGCTCGTTGTGACAGTGGATTCGGGACGGCGGCCTTGAGGGGAGTGGTAGTGCGCGACGATGTATTTGTTTCTCTGCTGATGCAGGCATGGAACGGGCAACTCGAACTGCTGCAACTCATCGACCAGTGCAGCAAACTGGAGCAAGAGCAGCGCGCTCCTCTGGCAGCGATCCTCTACCAGACCTGGCTCAAGAGAACCCCTTCAACCCACGCCCATGCGGCGTACTTCAACCTCGGCGCGACGTTGTCGAATCTCGGGGATCTGGCGGCTTCTGAAGAGGCTTACCGGCAGGCGATCGCCCTGTCTCCTGGCTTCATTCAGCCTCGACTCAACCTTGGGCTGGTCCTTGAGCGCCGGGGCCTGCTGGACCAGGCGGTCGAAGAGTGGCTGTGGGTTGAGCGCAATGTTCCCGCCGACACGGATGAATACCAGGCCTTCCTGCTGCTTGCCCTGAACAATCTTGGCCGGGTGCTGGAGATCAAAAAAGAATATCGGGATGCCACGGACTATCTCGACAGGAGTCTGTCGATCGATCCCACCCAGGCGGATGTACTCCACCACTGGGTATTTCTGCGCATGAAACAATGCTGTTGGCCAGTTTATCGACGCACCGGCAAGGTCAGCCCGGAACTGATGGAGAATTCCACCTCCGCCCTGGCCATGCTTGCGATGACCGATGATCCTGCGGTACAACTGGCCGCCTCGCGACGCTACGCGGACAAGAAGGTACTCAAGGATCTGCCATCCCTCGCCAAGCCTGGCGGCTACGGACACCGGAAAATCCGCATCGGCTATTGCTCCTCGGATTTCTGCCTGCATCCGGTCGCGATGCTGATGGTGGAGATGTTCGAATCTCATGACCGAGAGAAATTCGAGGTCTACGCGTATTGCTGGAGCCCGGAGGATGGCTCGGAAGTGCGCAGGCGGGTGATTGCCGCCATGGATCACTTCCAACGTATCGATCAACTCGGCGACGAGGAAGCGGCTTGCCTGATTCGGGAACACGAGATCGATATTCTGGTGGACCTGCAGGGCCAGACTGCCGGTGCCCGAATGAACATGCTGGCCTACCGGCCGGCGCCAATCCAGATCACCTATCTCGGCCTGCCGGCCACCACCGGCCTCCCGTTCATCGACTACGTCATTGCCGACCGCTTCCTCATCCCCGAAGAGGAAGCCCGCTACTATTCCGAAAAACCCCTCTATATGCCTGACATCTACCAGGTCAGCGACCGCAAGCGGGCGCTGGGTCCCTCCCCTAGCCGGGCGAGCTGCGGGCTGCCGGAAGACTGCTTTGTGTACTGCTCATTCAACAACAACTTCAAGTTCACCCCCGAAATGTTCAGCATCTGGATGAACATCCTGCGCCGCGTGTCCGGCAGCGTTTTGTGGTTACTGGCCGACAATCCCTGGGCCGAAGAAAACCTGCGTCAGGAAGCCATCAATCAGGGCATCGAACCCTCCCGTCTGATCTTCACCGAGCGGGTTGCCCCGGAAAACTATCTGGCTCGCTACCAGATTGCGGACCTGTTCCTTGACACCTTCCCATTCAATGCCGGCACGACCGCCAACGACGCCCTATGGATGGGCTTGCCCGTCCTGACCCGGAGTGGACGTACCTTTGCGTCCCGGATGGCCGGTGCCCTGCTGACCGCCGCCAATCTGGGAGAACTCATCACCTACCAGCTCAATGACTATGAAGAAAAGGCGGTTGCCCTGGGTCATCGTCGAACTGAATGCCAACGGATGCGGGCACACCTGATCAGGGAGCGCACTCAGGGAGTGCTGTTCGATACCCCCTTGTTCGTACGCAATCTGGAAAGCCGGTTGTTGGAATTGACCATGCATCCACCGGCAACTTCATCGCCAATGTGAAGCAAATTCAGCCCCCTTGAAAGGATCACCGTGCACCCGGCACAAGCAATGAGACAAACCCCGATCAATCAGATTCATAATCCGGATGTTCTCAACTTCATGCGTAGCGACTATACCGAAGTGGTGGAGGTGGGCTCCAGCAGCGGTGCTTTGGCGCGTGCCTATCGTGACATCAATCCAGGCTGCCGCTATGTGGGCATAGAAATCGATGCGGACTACGCCGAAGCGTCCAGGCAACATTGCACCGAGGTGATCCATGGTAACGTCGAATATCTATCTGCCGAAACATTCCGCCAGCTGGGTGATGCCGAGTGCTGGGTGTTTGCTGATGCTTTGGAGCATCTCTACGATCCGTGGCAACTGCTGGAACGTATCAAGGCCAATGCACGTGGCAACACCGAAGTGATTGCCTGCATCCCGAATGCGCAATACTGGGGCGTCCAGTCCCGCCTCAACGCCGGCCTGTTCATCTATCAGGATTCAGGCCTGTTCGATCGCACCCATATTCGCTGGCTTACCCGTCTGACCATTATCGATCTGTTCAATTCGCACGGATTCCAGGTGATCAACATGATTGCCCGTCTCCTCGATCAACCTAGCGATGAAATGGCGGCAGCGATCCGGCAGATGGCGCGTGCATCCGGTAACGATCCCGAGATGGCCCTGCAAGATGCAACTCCATTTCAGTATGTGGTCAAGGCGCTAGCAGACAGCTGATGCAAACCGGGAATACTACTGACCCGATGCAAGTGATGAGTCCTGCATTGCCTCCGGTCCATCTCTATCATATTGCCTACTCTGAAAAGACCCTGGCTGAAGTCCCTCCGGGATACCTGATCCTGGACAATGTCAATAGCCCTCGCAATGATTGGCGTGAGTATTGGCCGATTCGCAGATTCCTGATCGATGAAGATCTCGACGAGAATGCGTTTTATGGTTTCTTCTCACCACGCTTTCAGGAAAAGACCGGGCTGAGCCATGCCCAGGTAAAAACCTTCGTGCAAGCCGCCGGCGCAGAGACCGATGTGGTTTCATTCAGCCCGCAACCTGACATGGGAGCTTTTTTCCTCAATGTATTCGAACAGGAGGAACTGTTTTCACCAGGTTTTATCGCAGCCAGCGAAACCTTTTTTGCGGCAGTTGGCATGCCCATCGGTCTGGCGCCGCTGGTCATGGATTCACGGCAGATCATCTTCAGCAATTTTTTTGCCGCGCGCCCTGCATTCTGGCGCGCCTGGCTGAATCTCAACGAGCAGCTATTTTCCATTTGCGAGGGTGAGGACAGCGTGCTGAAACAGTTGCTGACTGTCGAAACAGCCTATCCGGGCTCCGTGCAGAGAAAAGTCTTCCTCATGGAACGTATTGCTTCAGTCATGCTGACGGTCCATCCCCAGTGGCGTGTACGCGCTTACAACACCTTTGATTGTGCCTGGTCGAATAGCCGTCTGAATCAGTTCAGGACCGAAGCCGTGCTGAGCGATGCGCTGAAGATCGCGATGAAGGAACAGGGCTTCCACGATTACAAGGAAGCCTACTCGCAATTACGTGACAAGTTGCGCGAATAGAAAACTCTTGCGATGGAAAATTTGATCATAATCATCAGTGCTGCCGATATTTCCCCAGCCATACAAATCGCCAGAAACCTGCCTTCGTATACTGTTTACACATTCGACCCGATACTGGTTGACCAAATTTCTTCGAGCGGACTGGAGAATATAAATTTCATTCCTTTCGACAATTGCCCGCTCTATCACGAACTGGATGGCAGCGCTCACTCTGCCGCTTTCGACCTGGAGAGTGCACTTGATCTCGAAGTCAGGGAGATCGTCCCCGAGGTATCAATAGCTGGATGGCAGCATCTGAATCTTTATTATATTCTTATTGCTCTCAAGTGGTACACAGCCCTATGGGAAAATCTGGGAAACAAGCTGGCCGGCACGAAAGTACATCTCTTCATCTGCGATACCCCTGGCTCGTATTACTTCAATTCATACATCCCATCGATCTTGCTCCTGTGGTACCTGAAATGCAGTGACATCGAGTTTTCAGGATTTACCTACGGCAGCAAGGATGAGGATACCCATCTGATCCCCGAATTATCAGAGGAAAATCCTAATGAAGAACTTGAACAGCTACTGATTCATTTGCCGACCTGCTGGTATGATATCAAATATTTTTTCCAGGAAATGATCTCGACCGGAAAAACGCTGATAAATATCGAAGCAACGAATTTCAATATCCCATTACCGGCAATCAGGACGCTGGCACTGGTGGAAGCCGGGAACACCCTCTCCGGTTTACCGGAAGAAATTCGCAATAGGATTCACGATTTCTCCATTGCATTAATGGAAAAACTCGATCAGATATTCGCGCCATATCTGGTCATTCCCAATTACCGCCAGCGCCAGATCCGACATCTCACAAACATTTACTGCGCCCAGCTAGTCACCTATTACCAGCTTTCCCGGTATTTCGAAAAATCGAAACCATCAAGAATAATATTATCCGATCACGATGCCGGATTTCATGGCCCGATCATTTCTTTTGCGCAGAAGCACTCACTACCCGTAATTTTCCTACCCCACTCCAAGTGCGTCAATGACATCGAGTTCAAATACAGAAATATCACGGTACTCAGTCATCCAATACATGGGCAGGAAATTTTCGATGCCAATCGCAAAAGCGTACTGAACTTCAAGATCGCTTATCCGGAAACCTTCAGCGGTTCGACCATCGTTAGCGAAATAAAAACGATTTCGCTGTTGCTCAATTCGCTGTCTCTCAATGGAGTCTATTTCACACGCTACCAACCCTACATGCACGGAATACGGCAGATCGTTGCCTGGTGCAATGATAATGGCATCGCACTAAAAATACGTTGCAAACCGAGTTACTCAATTATCAGCTTGTTGGAAAGAGATATTGGAATTTCTGCCGCCGAGTTAATGAAAAATGCCAATGAGACCATGGAGCAACATACAAACGGTTGTGATTTATGCCTGATGTATGATATGCCGACAACCGGTGCACTGCATTTTCTGAATGATTCCATTCCCATTCTCAACCCTATTGTAGAGTCCCTGGCTCCTTCGGAAATGACCCTTGGTAATGCCAGGCTCGTTCCTCAGGAAAGCGTCGAGAATACTCTGCTCCGATTGAAGTGGTTTACCTCGGACCCTAGCAGTTTATTTTACTTTCGCACTGAACAGTTCAGGAATTACATCAGCTTGTTCCAGAATGCTCGGCCATTGCGAGCCTACTTATAGATGCCGCGCCATGAACAGGGCATCTAGCATCCGACCCACCACGAAGGCCTCGGCTGCCTCCACGCCGATACTTGCACCTCGCCATCTCGCCAGATGCTCGCAGGCAGTGACTGAACGCGCATGTGGCCAACCCCTCATTTCCAGGGCATAGCTATCAAGCGCGGCCAGCTTGCGATCAAGCATCGAAGAAATATCACAGAAATAGTTCGGCACAAAACCGTTGTTTCCTGACATGCGCCACTCGGTACTCGAAGGCACCTCGAAAAACAGGACCTGACACAGCCGGTTTCCTGGTTGCGGGCGGCAGGCGGTCTGCACGGCTTCGCTGGTAATCCGGTGATCGATGTTCAGATCGCCAGGGAAATGGGTATAAATGATGTCCGGATCGGCCTTCCTGAAATGGGATTCCACGGCCTTGACCACATCGAGCAAATGCACGCTATCCATCCGGTTATCCGGAAAATCGAGCATTGCCAGGGAGGTTGATCCGAGTCGAGCATGCGCCTCCCTGGCGGCTGCAGAGAGAACCAGCAATTGTTCTCCGGCTGCGGTGCGATCACGCTGCTCCGAACGACTGGTGGCACCTTCTGCCAGGATCAGCACATGGACATGGTCACCCTGGGCAAGATGCCTGGCAATGGTACCCCCGCAACCCAATACTTCGTCATCCGGGTGGGCGGCAACGACCAGAACACTTCTAACGCCCTCTCCCCCGACCCCTCCCCCACAAGTGGGGAGGGGAGATTCGTGAGTCGCTGACGCGACTTTCACATTAATCATGCGGCTTCCTGGCGACGATGTTCCAGGAGGCGAACTGATGGTTGTCCTGTGGCTCATATCGTCGCATCAGTTTCTCTTCCATGAACAAAATCTCGAAACTCGAAAACAGATCTCGAAGATGGGCTGCATCGGAAAAGTGGACTTTTCCTACCCCAGTGAATTGACCCTTGCTGTAACTTGTTCTTGTAAAATCATCATCAACAGCTTTCCCAGACAAAAAATCACTATGATTCATGGAAAACCAATCAGAGCCGATAAATATGCCATCAGGCTTGAGCGCATCCGAAACGATCTGCAATGCACTTCTTATCGACACTGTGTTGTTGTGGGTCAACGAAGCTCGGTCGAGAACCAGATCAAATCTTTGCTCGAACGGCTGCTGAATTGTAAAATCCGCTTCAATGATATTTGTGATGAGATCAGGATAGCGTTGATGTAGTTTTTTCACTATTGTTGGGCTACCCTCTATGCCATAATAGTCCATACCCAGAGAAATAAATAATGGTATATTCGCACCTGCACCTGAGCCAAGTTCAAGAACACTCCCACCGCCCGCCACAAGGATCGGTTTAAGGTGCCGATGTACCAGGCTGACCACATCGGACCACGGCCATACCGACAGATGAGTGCCTTCTGCGTAACGCTGCTCCCATTCAGAACTCAGACTCATGCCATTTCCCAGTCAAAATCTTATGTATGTCCGAACCGCAGTTCATCCAGTAATCGACGATGCACATATAGGGTTCGAAATCTCCCCATAATTGCGGATAAACTGGATGCTGAAAGTCCTGATAATCGATCGATATTCCGGAGGCTGCGAAACGATCCTCGTCCAGATAGTTTTTCCCCAAAGCACCGGACAAATATTTTTCTGCCCCGAAGTGCTGGCACAGATCCAGGATCAATTGCGATTTTCTGCTGGTTATCGGCAATTCCGATGCACGCACAATCCTTGTGTGTATTTCGAATTCCGCCACCCAGAATCGAAGTTGCTGCCAGCACAACTCGGCAAGATTGGATTCCGGCGTTGCCAGCAACTGTTCGATTATTGGAAAGCACTCCCTGAATCTTGGCGCTTTTCGGTAATTCATTTCCAGCGACTTCAAATGCTTGCTGCGCCAGGGTTGCATCTCGTCGGTCAAGGTTTCACGAAGTGATGCCTGAATATGCCCTTTGACCCTGACCGGAATGGTCAGCCATTGTGGGCCTTGTGCCGTTTTAATCTTGTTGCGGTTGATGAAGCTGTTTTTTTCGAACTGCACGGTATCGAGAAAAACATAGACATCAGCGCGTGCAATTTTATCAAAATATCCCAGCCATGGGAGATAGGCTGGCTGATGAGCAGAGATAATCACCAATCGGCTAGCTGGCGCTGAACAAGGTCTTGTTCAAATCGCCTTTTATCTTCATCCAGTCCTCTCGAAAAAGCGCCATCACCACCACGCCGAAAACCCCATCATCCCTGTATATATGCTTTTGAAGAAATCCCTCCTTGATGAATCCAAAGCGCTGATGAAGGCGAACCACTGCAGTATTGAAATCCAGAACCTCGCAGCAAAGCTTCTCGATGGGCATTTTTTCAAATACATGTTCGATGGCAAAGTACTCCATCACGGCGCCAAGCCCCTTCTGAAGACTATCCCTTTCGTCTGACAAATTATATGCCCAGGTACAACGACGATCGCGAGCATTGATATCCGTAAAGGACACAAAACCAACAGACCTGCCTTTTTCCTTGAACATGAAATGCCGCGACTTTTCATTCTTCAACTCTCTGCGGAACCACTCGTCGTGCATTTCCGGAGTGATTATCCTGGTGTCGTACATGTAATGGCGAATCGATTCCGAATTACGCCATCTCAAAATCAGATCCTTATCCTGATCGTCTAGTGCTGTCAGCGCATAGTCGGAATGATTAAAAAAAACCCTGGTGACCATTTTCATCCTTGATTTGAAATATCAGTCAACCGGAGATAGCACCCCTTTTTAATCTGGCGCGCCACTCGCAGACCCATCACCTGATCAATCAGCTCTGGAGACAACCCGGCACCGGGTCGCCGCAAACCAATATTCTCGGCGTTCAATTCTTCACCTATTTCTATATTTCGTAATGCTACGATGCTGCGCCTCGCCTGCAAGCGCATCCCTCTTTCTGCTTTTGTTGGCATGAGAAATGGACTACCCAATATTTCATGCGCGCACTTGATGATTCGTATCCATTCGCGCAGCCCCTCGGTGTCTTCGGCAAACCAGTGATCCGGCCCCGGCAGATCATGGTCCAGAGTGAAGTGCTTCTCGAAGACCCGTGCACCCAGAGCGACGGCCAGTCCTGCAGCCAAGGGACCCTGTGTATGATCGGAAAAACCGACCAGCAGGCCTGGGAAAGCCTGCTGCAGGGTCGTCAGCTTGCGGATATTAACGTCCTGCGCAGGCGTAGGGTACTGGGAAGTGCACAGCAATAAGGCCAGAGGCTTGCCGGTAAACCATCCGACCGTTTCCAGAGCCTGGTGCACTTCGGCCAGATCACTCATGCCGCAGGAAAGAATCAGCGGCAGATTGGCTGCCGCGTAACTTCGGAGTAACGGCAGGTTCGTAAAGTCGTCGGAGCCCACCTTGATCGCCAGCACACCGATCGCCAGCAGCAGATCGAGGTCGGAACGGTTCTGTGGAGTCGAGAAAAAGGTAATGCCTACAGCATCGCAGTGCGCCTTGATTGCACGCCATTGCTGCGGGGCGAATTCGTAGCGCCTGAACATTTCCAGCATGGATTCGGTGACGGTTTGCCCTTGCGATTGATAGGTAAACATCTGTTCAGGATCACCGCAGAATTCTTCCGCTTTGAAGGTCTGGAACTTGACGGCATCGGCACCCACCTCTTTGGCAATTTCTATCATCCGTTTGGCGATTCCAAGATCGCCATTATGATTGATGCCGACTTCGGCGATGCAATAAGGGGGTTCATTGGGGCCGATCCTCCGCCCGGCGATGGCCAAGAGGCTGTCATTCATACGCAGTTCTCATCCTCGAGAATTCTTAATACCTTTTCAACACCTGAACCATCGCACACTCTGCTGGCACAGTCGATCATTGCCGGCAATGCAGCGCTTACGACCTCGTCCAGATATTTCGCATAGCAAGCTGGGGTCAGTTCAGAGGCCACACCCAGTGTTCGTTGAGCCCCCTGCCGATGCATCATCGTGGCAACCGAGCGCTGGTTCTCTCCAAGGATGACGACGAGACTGGGCAGTCCGAGGATACATTTTTCCCAGGTCACACTCCCGCCTGCAGTGACGGCCAGATCCGCAGCCGCCATCAATTTCGCCATATCGGGTGTCTGGATGTGCAGCGTGGCGGACGGGAAGTTCACCAGGGTGTCCTTCAGGGTTTGCAGGGCAGAATGGCTTTCCCCGACGACCACGTCGATATGCTCCCAAGGTTTCCTGGACAGCATCACCCCATCGAGAACCTTGCCGGTTTCATTGTCCGGGTCGCTGCCTCCCATGAAAATCAACAATCGCTTCAAAGCAGGCGTTTTACGCCGGGCAAGACTGGCAGGCCGAAGCATGCTGAACTCTGGTCTCAGCAGTGCGTATTGCGGGCCGACCAGGCAGATACAATGGCCGGGCACTTTGCCCTGGTAGCGGTTTTCCATTCCATCGACCAGATTCTGATCAAGCAAGAGATCAGCAATATGTTCGCGGTCGGCAAGGTCGTCAATGACCATCAGCTTTCGGTATTGCGCCTTGAGCGCAGATTCCCAGCGCGCATCGAGAGCATAATGGTCCACGATGAGCCAGTCCGTGACCAAACCATGCCATACCGCCTGGGTTTGCCCTGCGTCGGTCGCCCATTCGGCGCCAAGCCAGGCCGCATGCGCCAGTTGAAACTGGTGCCCATGAGAAGCAAGGGAAGCGTTCGCAGCCGTGCCAGGCAAGGCAATCGCTGCATGCCCACGTTGCCGGATCAGGCCAAGAAGATGGCCTGGGTGCTCACGACAGATGAAACGGCACTTGGCACCCGCGGATCGTAGGGCATCGGCCAGTGTCAGACAACGCATGACGTGGCCTGTGCCGATTTGCAGGGAGGCATCAACCCGAAAAGAAATTTCTTGCCCGGTCATCCGGGTCATCCTGTCTGCAATGCCTTGAACATCCACTCTGCACGCTCCCAGTCTTCCGGCGTGTCAATGTCCTGTACGCGGTGACGGGGCAGAATCACCGGCATTGCAATCGTTGAAAAGACCGGTTTGTCGGCTATCCACGCCGCAGCACGCCCCCAGTAGAACTGCCCTGCATCATGGAAAGCCTCTTCCAGGTCTTGCGAACGGGTGTTGAAATGTGCGGGTTGAAACATCTGAACCCTCCCTTCTTCAGTCAGCTTGATTGCACGCTGAATCGGGAATGTATAACGGGTGACCGAGAAAGCAAAATCAGAACCGCTGTCAGTCAGCAATTGCAGGCCCCGCTGCAGATCCGCCGTGCTGACGAATGGTGCGGTCGCGTAGATGCAGCAAACCGGGTCAGGCATGCCGCCCTGTGCTCGATACCATTCGATTGCATGCGCAACTACAGGTGATGTTCCGGTGTGATCGTCGGAGAGGGCTGCCGGTCGCATGAACGGCACTTCCGCCCCATACGCCTTCGCCACTTCGGAGATTTCAATATCGTCGGTCGAAACGACGATGTGATCGAAAAGACCGGAGGCGTGTGCCGCATCAATCGACCAGGCGATCATCGGCTTGCCGCAGAACAGTTTGACGTTCTTGCGCGGAATGCGTTTGCTGCCACCACGGGCAGGAATGATTGCCAGCTTCATGCCAGGGCACTCGACAGCGCAGCCACCACCTGGTCCTGCTCATCGTCTGTCATCGAATAGAACAGGGGCAGACTGATGGCGCCACGGTAAAAATGCTCGGCTTGTGGGCACTTCCCGACGCGAAAGCCGAGCATTTGGTAATAGGGCTGTAGATAGACGGGCAGGTAATGCACATTGGCACCGATGCCTTGGGCGCGTAGCGCGTCGAACACGACACGACGCCGCTCGGACGCTACCCAGACCGGGTATAGATGGTAGGCCGAACGGCCGTATCCGGCCTGCCGCGGCAATACCAGCGGCAAGTTGGCCAACAGCCGGTCGTAGCGCGCGGCCAGTTCGCGCCGGCGTGCCACGAACCTGTCCAGACTTGCCAGCTGGCTGAGGCCTAGTGCCGCCTGAAGATCGGTGATTCGGTAGTTGTAGCCCAGTTCGATCTGTTCGTAATACCAGGCGCCTTCATTCTTGTTCTGCAAATCGGCCGGGGCGCGTGTCATTCCGTGCGACCGCAGACGCTGCAATGCCTGGCTCAATGCCGCGCTGTTGGTCATCACCATGCCGCCTTCAGCAGTGGTCAATATCTTGACTGGATGAAAACTGAACACCGTCATGTCGCTGAAGGCGCAATTGCCGACCTTGCCGGCCTGGTAGTCGGCGCCAACCGCATGCGATGCATCCTCGATCACCCGGCATCCGTATTGCCTTGCCAGCGCTCCGATCGCCTTCATGTCGCAGGATTGGCCTGCGAAGTGAACCGGGATGAGCACCGCCGGCAGCACACCATCGAGACTTGCCTGTCGCAGTTTTTCTTGCAGCGCCGCCACGCTGATGTTGTAGGTCAGCGGGTCGATGTCCACAAAGTCGACCCGGGCACCACAATACAGGGCGCAATTGGCCGAAGCCAGGAAGGTGTTCGGAGAGGTCCAGACCCAGTCCCCAGGGCCGACACCGAGCGCCAGGCAGGCGATGTGCAGCGCTGCCGTCGCATTGGCCACCGCCACCCCGTGGGCCACGCCGCAATACCCTGCCAGTGCGCATTCGAAAGCGTCGATACAGGGTCCCTGCGTGATCCAGTCCGAACGTAGCACTGCCACGACGGCAGCGATATCCTCTTCAGAAATCGATTGGCGACCGTAGGGAATCAATTCTCGCGTCCCTGTGCGATCAGCATGCGAATGGCAGCAACATCAAGGAACTCGGGATTGGTGCCGGAACTGTATTCAAAGCCACCGACTACCGGGATGCCGATCTCGCCCAGCCGATTCTTGTGGTAATCGACTTGCAGGGTGAACGAAATCGCTGGCTTGATCACGAAATGGTCATGAAATTCAAGAGTCAGATGAGAATCATCGCCTGGGCACATGGTTTCATGCAGCTTTTCGCCGGGACGAATGCCTATGATCTTCAGTGGCAGGTGCGGGGCAATGGCCTTGGCCAGGTCGAGGATGGTCGCCGACGGAATCTTGGGAATGAAGATCTCGCCTCCATGCATGCGCTCAAAATTCCTGATGACGAAGTCAACCCCATTTTGCAAGGTGATCCAGAAGCGGGTCATGCGCTCATCCGTGATCGGCAATTCGGTGGCGCCCTGCGCAAGCAACTTCTGGAAAAAAGGAATGACCGAGCCGCGCGAACCAACCACATTGCCGTAGCGAACGACCGCAAACCGCGTTCGGCGTGCACCCACGATATTGTTCGCTGCGACGAACAATTTATCGGACGCCAGTTTTGTTGCACCATACAGGTTGATCGGATTGGCCGCCTTGTCCGTCGACAGGGCGATCACCTGTTCCACTTCAGCGGCGATGGCGGCCTGAATCACGTTTTCGGCCCCATATATATTCGTCTTGATGCATTCCATCGGATTGTATTCGGCCACCGGCACGTGCTTCAGGGCCGCTGCGTGGATCACATGATCGACCCCATCCATGGCTTGCCTGAGACGCGGCTGGTCGCGCACGTCGCCAATGAAATAGCGCATCTGCGGCGCATTAAAAATCTGCGCCATTTCATACTGCTTCAATTCGTCGCGTGAGTAGATGATGACCTTTTTCGGCTGATAGCGCGCCAGAATGGTCTTCACGAACTGCTTGCCGAACGAACCGGTACCGCCGGTGATGAGAATCGTCTTGTTGTCGAGCATTGTCTCTCCCGGTCAAAAGCGGGCGTCAGAACACCAGTTTATTGATAATCACTGCTACCGCGTCGATTCGGGTGGTACTTGACCAGGAGGATGGCCATACGGTTGGCCATCCCGCACTGTTCACTCTTGCCCACGTCCTCAATCTCCTCCGCCATGTGCTCCAGGTCGAGCAGATCAAAGCAATCGGCACAAATCAGCCGAGTCTGTTCATTGGCCCATGCCACCACATCCATCTCATATCTTGTGCTCACTTCACCCTCCTGCACCCGGACTCTTGTTCCGGAATCATGCCGTGTGAACTGCGCCAGCAGCTTGTCGCTCCGGCAAATCGGCATGAAATCGTTCGGCACCTTTGGTCTGTTTCACTATAGCGTGTATCCCTTTGAATCGCACCACACGCGCTGAAATTTCGGCCTTGATCATCATTTCGGCCAAGGCCGAGTGCTACGCCCGATGAAAGTCCTGCGGGAGAGTGGCAGGGCCTTCGAAATTTCGTACCCTTGGAAGGGCAAACTAACCGAGGGGAAGAAAGATGCTCGAAGATCCTGCGGGCATTGACTATAGCTCAGACACGAGGCCGGTGCTACTGCGCACGGCACGGTCGTCGATGGATCGGTGGGTCGTGAGGCGCCGCTCGCGCCTGGAGCGGGTGAAGTGAAGCAGCGTGGGGCGGCCACTGTGTGCTTGACGCCGGGACAGCCGCAACGGCAGGTAACCGCCCAATCCTCACAGCACTTTGCCATGCCGCCCCTATTCGCTTGCTGAAGCAAGGTGCAGTTGTTGAGTCAGGCCTCCGGCCGGCGACGCCGAATCCACCCCAGGCCGCAAAGCAGGCCCAGACCGGCCAGCGCCAGACTCGACGGCTCCGGAACGGCAGTCGGTTCGGCATAAAGGAAGTCGTCCATCACGACGACATCGTCGGACGGGTTGCCCAGAATACCGTTGGACGTGATGGTGTTCGCGCCGGAGGTCAGCCGGACCCGGGCGATCTTCTCGCCGGCATTGGCAACAGCGCCCAAGAAGCTCAAACCCTGGTTGGCCCCCGCCAGGACGTTTCTCGAAAAAATCAGCGAATTGCTCGGATCGAAGAACCCCATTCGAGACCAGCAGCGGGCAGCGGCAGCCACCGAAGCACAGCTGGTTCTCGGCTCCCGCAGCAGGAACTCAGCCGATTGTGTCTTCGGATTTCCGCGTGTGAAGTTCCGACCGATCAAGTTCAAGGGCTGCTGAGAGACTCGACTTTACGGTTTGCAGGATCTCGGACAAGTACTGTTGTTGTTCCGGTGACAGGCTGTGCAGCATTTCCGTGCGGCTACGGAGAATGACAGTCTCGACCTGAACGAGCAATTGCCGTGCTTGGTCGGTCAAGTAGATGCCCCATACGCGCCGGTCGCCAGGAATTCGACGCCGCTCGATCCAGCCGCTTCTCTCGACCTGATCGATCAGGCGGCCGGCGGTGGATTTCTCGATCTCGAGCTTGGCCGATATTTGCGACTGGGAAAGCCCCTCCTGATTCGACAGGATCGCCAGTATCGACCATTGCGCACGCGACAAGCCCAGTGGCTGCAATCGTCGGTCGATCAGTTTGCGCAGCAGTCGCGCGGATTCGGTCAGGAGGAAGCCCGGGCCCCGTTGGAAATCATCGATGATCATGGATGCGGCCTCAGTGACGATCTAAGGAATGGCCCTTGGCTGCCGGTACGACGGTGCTGTGTTCGGCGCAGGCGTTTTCCTCAGATCAAGGTGATTTCTACGAATATTCATAACGTGCAGGCCGGTCGGATCAAGATGTCCCACTTGGCTAGAAGCGGCTTCGTTCCAGTCCGGACTCGACAGCTTGCATGCCATCCTTGGCCACGGTGACTCCTTTTGCACAGACCGTGTGGCTCAGTTCGACGACGGGATGAACGCCTTTCCGGGTCAGGCTCTTGGCCCACCCCAACATCGTTTGGCCATCGGTCAGCTTGGCCCCGTTGCAGTACTTTTCCAGGATTCGCCAGCAACGCTCCGCCGGATTGTACTTGCTATGGTGCTCCGGATAGTAGTCTTGATTGATGACACCAAACGATTAGTAAGCTTGCTTATGGTAAGTTGACTTCAAGTAGGCTAGCATAGTAATATTTTTCTGCCAACAGTATTTCCATACCGTCGATATACCCCGTTTGCTGATAGCGGGCGGTGAGGTATTTTCGACGCGTCCTGCAAGCTGATACCACTACCCGAGACAAAGGAGAAACATGAACAACGCAACGAAATCCGCCAATGTTCCGACCACCAACCCGAAACTGATCGCCTGGGTCGAGGAGGTGCAGGCGCTGTGCAAGCCGGAGCAGGTTGTCTGGTGTGATGGCTCGAAGGCTGAATACGATCGTTTGTGCAACCTCATGGTAGAAGGCGGAACATTCATTCGCCTCAATCCCGAAAAGCGGGCGAATTCCTACCTTGCACGCTCGCACCCTTCCGACGTCGGAAGGGTTGAAGACCGCACCTTCATTTGCTCCATCAACAAGGAGGATGCCGGTCCAACCAATAATTGGGCGCCGCCGGCAGAAATGCGCGCCACCTTGAATGGCCTGTTCGACGCTTGTATGCGCGGACGAACGATGTACGTGATCCCTTTCAGCATGGGTCCGCTGGGCTCGCCGATCGCCAAGATCGGCATTGAAATCACCGATAGCCCCTATGTCGTGGTAAACATGGGAATCATGACCCGGATGGGCCGTGCCGTGCTCGACGTACTCGGCAGCGACGGCTTTTTCATCCCCTGCGTTCACTCCGTCGGCGCTCCGCTCGCGCCCGGTCAAAAGGACGTCCCGTGGCCGTGCGAGGCGGACATCAGTCGCAAGTACATCGTGCATTACCCGGAAACCTACGAGATCTGGTCCTACGGCTCGGGTTATGGCGGCAATGCACTCCTGGGCAAGAAGTGCCTGGCATTGCGCATCGCCTCCGTAATGGCCCGCGATGAGGGCTGGCTCGCCGAACACATGCTGATCATGGGTCTCGAATCGCCGCAGGGTGAAAAGACCTATCTCGCCGCCGCTTTCCCCAGTGCCTGCGGCAAGACCAATCTGGCGATGCTGGTTCCGCCCAAGGGCTTCGAGGGCTGGAAGGTCACCACGGTGGGCGACGACATTGCCTGGATCAAGAAGGCACCGGACGGGAGGCTGCGGGCGATCAATCCCGAAGCCGGTTTCTTCGGCGTTGCTCCTGGTACCAACAGGAGTTCCAACCCCAACGCAATGTTGACCATACAGACGAACTGTATCGTCACCAACGCTGCGCTGACCGACGACGGCGACGTCTGGTGGGAAGGCATGGACGGTCCGCCGCCGGCGCACGCCATCGACTGGAAGGGCGAGGATTGGACTCCCGGCTGCGGCCGCGTGGCAGCGCATCCCAACGCGCGCTTCACGGCGCCGGCGAGCCAGTGCCCGAGCATCGACGCGGATTGGGAAAATCCGGACGGCGTACCGATCAGCGCTTTCGTCTTCGGCGGCAGAATGAGCAAGGACATGCCGCTGGTGTTCCAGGCCTTCAACTGGAGTCACGGCGTGTATCTGGCCGCCACCATGGGTTCCGAAGCGACAGCCGCGGCGATCGGCCAGGCGGCGATGCGTCGAGACCCCATGGCGATGCTGCCGTTCTGCGGCTACAACATGGCGGACTATTTCAGTCACTGGCTGAACGTCGGTCGCCAAGTACCTAATCCGCCGCGCATCTTCCGCGTCAACTGGTTCCGCAAGGGGGACGACGGCAAGTTCCTTTGGCCGGGCTTCGGTGAAAACATGCGCGTATTGAAATGGATTGTCGATCGTGTGCACGGCCGCGGCTTCGGCATCGAAAGCCCGATGGGCTGGATGCCGCGCCACGAAGACATTGCATGGGACGGTCTCGACTATCCTAGCGATACCTTCTATGACCTGATGTCGGTCGGCCGCAAAGCAGGCTCGGCCGAGGCGCATGCCCACGAAGAGCAGTTCGAGCTGTTCTTTGACCGCCTGCCCAAGGAGTTCATCTTCGAACGCGAACTGCTGCGCTCGCGGCTGTGGCGTTCGCCCGAGAAATGGGAACTGGCGCACGAGACCAATTGAACCGTCGTCGTTGACCATGCTGGCCGCGCCCGCGGGCAATCTGCTGCCGAGGGCGCTGCCCGGACCAGCGTTGCCGGTCGGATTGCCGGCAGGCAGGTGCGCTCATTCTTCGTTCGCCGTATCGTGGCGCGGCGTTCGGTGTCCGGCACGTCGCCACCAGCATGCGTCCACTCATGGAAAGACTCCAGTATGAAATATCTGCCTGAACTGTTTGCCGCCAATACCCGCTGGGCTGAGGACATGCGAGCAGCTGACCCCAATTTCTTTGCCGGTCTGGCCGGCTTGCAGGACCCTGACTACCTGTGGATAGGGTGTTCGGACAGTCGGGTGCCGGCCAATCAGATCACCGGCCTGAAGCCGGGCGAAGTGTTCGTGCATCGAAATATCGCCAACGTCGTGGTGCATACGGACCTCAACTGCCTGTCGGTGATGCAGTACGCCATCGATGTGCTCAAGGTCCGCCACATCATCGTTTGCGGTCACTACGGCTGCGGCGGTGTCCGGGCGGCTCTGGAAGGGCCCTCCCTGGGATTGATCGACAACTGGTTGCGCCACATCCAGGATGTGCGCGATCGGCACATGGATTTCCTGGCGGCGCTGCCGGACAACACGACCCGCTGGCGCGCCCTGTGCGAACTGAACGTGATCGAGCAGGTGCGCAATGTTGCCCGCACCACGCTGGTCGGCGACGCCTGGAAGCGTCACCAGCCCCTGATGTTGCATGCCTGGATCTATGGCCTGGAAGACGGTCGCCTGCAAGACCTGCAAGGTTCTTTCAACGAGGAAGGCGAAGTTGATTCGGTCATCGCCCAGGCGGTGGCAGCGGTCCATTCGCGTTACACCACGAATCAAACCATCCGAGAAAAGGACGCAGGCTGAACGAACAACTGGCCAACTCCCATGCCGACCAGAATCTACCTGGTGCGCCACGGCGCCACCGATCTCACCGCCGAAGACCGATTCGCCGGTTCCTCTGATGTGCCCCTCTCCGACGAAGGCCGCAGACAGGCGGCATGCCTGGCAGAGCGGCTGAAACGAGAGAAGCTGGATGCCGTTTACGCCAGTCCGCTACGACGCACCATGGAAACCGCGCGCACCCTGGCGCTTCCCCACGGTCTGGAGCCGATAGCCGAGCCCGGGCTGCGCGAGATCGATTATGGCCACTGGGAGGGGCTGCGTCGATCCGAGGTCGAGAGTAGGTTCCAGGCCGAGTACGCCATCTGGCAGGAGGATCCGTTCGTCATCGCGCCCCTGGGTGGAGAATCCGGTATCAATGTGCTCAACCGCGCATTGCCCGCAATGCGCGGGATAGTCGAGCGGCATCGCCACTGCACGGTGCTGCTGGTATCCCACAAGGGAACCAACCGACTGCTGATCAGCAGCCTGCTGGGCTTCGACCTGCGGGGCTATCGCGACCGCCTGGAGCAAAGCCCGGCAGCGCTGAACATTCTCGACTTCATGAGCGAGGTACGCGCCCGCTTGAGCTTGTTCAACGACGTCTCGCATTACGCAGAAAGATAGGAAATCTCGACATTGCTTCCATACGGGCGAAGATCTTCTTGTACAGGTCACAATAGGGATCTTTCGTGAGGATGTCGCCGTGAACGCTGTAGGCTCTCACCGGGCATCCGCCGTGGCAGATGGCGAGGTAGTCACAATCCAGGCACTCTTCGGTTTTTATCAGGGAACCGGGTCTCATCTGGAACTCCCGGCGTGCATCGCTCCGTCGCAGCAGGTCCGAGAGGCTGACCGGATCAAGAATGTTGCCAAAGCGATACTCGGGATAACTGCTGACCCAGCAGTCGCATTGGGCTACGTGCCCACGGGGATCGATACAGACGAATTCGTTTGCGCAGTTCTCGCGCCAGATGCAGAGCAGGTCTTTCGTGCCCTGCTCGAAGTAGGCGAGCAGCTTGTCGAAGGGTCCGATTCGTACACCTGCGTCCCTGCCTCGTCTCTCCCAGATATCGGCCAGATCCAGTAGAAAGCGGCTGAAGTCTTCCGTTTCCAGAGGATGAGCACACTTCACCGCTTTCGACGTGCCTCCCGGGAAGGGCGTATTGACCTGAAAATCCCGGATTCCCAGACGGTCGACGAAATACGAATAGAAGGCCTCCGCTCCGGCTTCGACGGTCCCGGCATTGGGTATCGCGATGACGCCAATCTCGATGCCGGCTTCCCTGGCCTCGAGAACCTTTCTCTCCCACAGATCCTGATACTGTTGCGGCGTGCCGCCCTTGACGCGGCGGTGGAGATTGGGGAAATCCATCGAAGTCCCCAGGCTGTTGCCGAACATTTCCGTGATGACCGGTTTCCATTTCGGGCCGTAACCAATCATGTTGGTCTGCAGGTAATTGCCTATTCGCTTTTCCCGTGCGGTCGCGATCTCCTGGACGAGTTCATGGGCGCGCTCGAACCATTCGGGTGGCTGGGTCATCACCTCACCGCCCTGCCAGTAGATGGACAAGGTGTCGATCTGCCGGTCCTGCATGTGGTCAAGGACCTTCCGGAGCACGACGGCAAGTTGATTCAGGGTGAGTCGATCTTCGGTTCGGGTCTCGAAGCAGTACTCGCAATCGGCGTTACAACGCAGCGTGGGCAGCAGGATGAGGGAAAAAGGAGGCTTCACGCGACTCCTGTCCCGTTCGGCGGGCAGGCAGCGAGATCGCTCCGCAACTCCCTTGCTGCCTCGGCGAGCGTCCGGAAGAGGGCCTTGACGGTGTCGCAGCGATAATTCCTAGCGGGCCATTTGAAATAGCCGGAGCAGCTATCGACGAATTCGCATCCTCGGCATTCCCCCCCTTCCGTGATCAACCCGGCAATCTGCCCGCTGACAAATTCGTTGAAATCGGATGGCGGCGCCATGCCGATGAATCGCTTGCCGACGATCTCTTCGTTCTGGTCGGTTACGTAGCGGATCCGGCGCGGATCTTCCTCCTGCACGGCCCAGAGGCTCACTGGCTCCTGGCGAAAAAAAGCCAGGAAGAGGCTGTGGACGAACTCGACGGGCACCGAGACACTCGGCCGGTAAAGGTAATCGCTGGCCACGCCAAGCAACTCTTCGGCGAGGGAATGCGCTGGCTGAGATCCTTCGAGCTTCACTGCGAAATCGAGCGATATCGCCAGCCTCACCACCTTGCCGAACCCCGGCGCAAAAGGCACCGAAACCCGAACCGGTCGATCGCTCAGCAAGGGCGAGTACTTGTAGAGTAGCGGTAACTCTTCGGTCGGCTTTTCCACCACCAGATCGAGAGGAGTCCCGCATTCCCAGCGCAACAGGCCGTCCACCGGCGCACTCAGGCCAAGGATCTGCACATAGGCGAGGTCGTCGCGGTCCTTCGTCGAGAGTGCTGCGCCGATCAGGTCCGGATCCCGGGAACGAACCACGAGATGACGTCCCCGATAGGCATCGACCAAGGCAAGCGGGACGTTGTACAAGAGGGAATCAGTCAAGAAGCGTACTTTCGCGGACTACCAAGGATATCGCCGTTGATCGACCGAGGACGTCTTCTTCCCGTGCTGACACGCGGACACCGACGCATGCCCATACCATCCCGCTTCCCGCGTCAGGCAGTACGAGAAGGGGAAAAGAGTGGGCGGCTAGAAGCGGTTGACCCAGGAACCGCCGCCATTGACCCAAGTGCCGCCACGGTTGGCCCAGGCGCCGCCACGATTGGCCCAGGCACCACCACCGCCCGCACGGTTGGCCCAGGCACCGCCTCCGCCCGCGCGGTTGGCCCAGGCGCCCGCCTCGGCGTCCGGCACAGCACCCAGTTTCAACATTGCCCCACCGAAGAGGGCGCTGCCGATGACGACCTTGGACCACTTGTCGAGACTGCGGAGGAAGTCCCTCCGCCCCATCAACGTCGTGTCATCGGCTGTATTGTCGTCAGTTCCCTGCTGTGATTTCATGTCGTCGTTCATGTTCAACCTCGGTTTCCTGCTCGCAAAAATCCGGCCATGGCCCCGTAGAACTGGTCTCAAACCAGAGGCAAAGTACCATGCGGATCGGTTCGATGGCCTCATGCGCTTCACTCAGATGCTTTCGCCGGCTCTGCTACTCGCTACTCGGCACCCAGCCGGGAAAAGTGCACGCTGACAAAACGCCACTGGCCTTTCTCCTTTTGCAAGGTTCCGGACATGTTGAAGGCGCGTTCCCGCGTTTCCTGGTCGACGGGGGCTTTCATCGTGGTGGTCATCGCAAACCAGGCGATGTTACCGCTCGCACCGGTTGAAATCCACTGGTTGCTGAAGCTGATGCTGTTCGGCTTGAACTTGGTAAAGAACTGAGCGTAGGCAGCAGAGATCCCTTCCCCGCCCAGATAGGCTTCGCCAGCACCGGTACCCAACAGGACGGCACCGGGCGACGAGGAATAGGTCGCCATCACGCCCTCGAGATCCTGCGCGTCAAACGCCTTGTTGTGACGTTCCACCAGGGACTGCACCCCGGGCAGGGGGTCTGTTTTCGGGGACTCCGCCAGACAGGGAGAAGCCATTGCCCCACAAACAGCCGTCACCAGGACGAAGCTCCGCATCGCAGACATCAATGATCTCCTTTCGTAATCAAGCCGCTTGGGAAATTACCGGCTGAACCGGCTCGAAAAGTTCAGGCCTCAACACAACCGATGCGTTACGTTCCCGACCCAAGAAGACAGCTAATCAACACATCTTAAAGGGTAGAAGACGCGAAGGGAAAACACAAGACAATTTTTCGGCGGTGTCCGTGACCCCTGTTACTATGAAAGTCGCGAGCGACTCTCGAATCTCCCCTCCCCCTCGCGGGGGAGGGGTTGGGGGAGAGGGGAAACGGTCATGACTTTCATCATCGGGGGTGTCTTGCAAAGTCATGACCGTTTGGCTGAAGTCAGCCGTCGTTCAAACCACCCCCTGGCCCCCAGCCGGGCTGGGGAGCAATGGGTGGGCCGTTGTAGGGGCTCTTTGGGATGTGACCGCTCGGTGGCACGTAACTCCCTGGCGGATCGTAAGCCTTGGGTTGGCGGTAGGCGTCGCGGTTTCGATACTGCTCCTTGGCCTCCTTCTTGGCCTCCTTCTTGCCACGCTCATAGCCTTTCTCGTAGTCATGCGACCTGTAATTCTGGTTGTAGCTTGAACGTTCGGCATCACGGTAACCGCGCTCGTACGCCGAGTCGCGATCGGCTGCCCAGTAGCCATCGTTGGAGTAGCCGCGGTAAGGGCTGTCGTACGGTGAATTGTAATTGCAAGCAGTCGTTGCGAGCAGGCCACCGATGGCAGCGAAGATGGAAATACGCTTGACGTAAAGGGACATCGATGTTCCTCCTCAATCAACAAACGATCAAGCCGTGGATAACGGTTAACGGTTCGCCAGCGCAAGCGCTGACGACTCCGCAGCCGAAGCGTACGACCAATCTCAGTACAGGATTCGTGAGTCGCTGACGCGACCTGCAGATTAACAGACTTGATTGTATAGCCGGCGCGCTGTGGGCGCGATTCCCATTTCCCAGCCTTGCCCCAGCAATTTCTCCCGAACTCAAGCCGAGGGCAAGCGTACCGGCCCAACCCCGCCCAGCCAAGCGCCGCGTCTCACTCGCCTGCGCCGCGCCCCAGCACCAGCGCCAGCATATCCGCGTAGCTCAGCCGCCCGCCGTCTTCGGTGCCGGCGAGCAGCCCGTCGGCCAAGTCGCGCTTGCCGGCGTGCAGCTGCAGGATGCGCTCTTCGATGGTGTCCTGGGCGACCAGGCGGTAGATGGTGACCGGGCGCTCCTGGCCGATGCGGTGGGCGCGGTCGGAGGCCTGGTCTTCGACGGCGGGGTTCCACCAGGGGTCCATGTGGATGACGTAGTCGGCGGCGGTCAGGTTCAGCCCGGCGCCGCCGGCGCGCAGGCTGATCAGGAACAATTCTCCCTCGCCGGCCTGGAAAGCGGCGACCGCGGCGCGGCGCTGCGCCTCGGCGGTCGAGCCGTCGAGATACTGGTAGCGGATGCCGTGGGCATCGAGGTGGTCGCGGATGAGCTTGAGGTGATCGACGAACTGACTGAAGACCAGCGCCTTGTGGCGGTTGTCGAGCAGTTCGTCGACGATCTCGGCGAAGGCCTCGAGCTTGGCACTTGGCAGCTCGCTGTCGGGAAGCGCGAGCCGCGGATGACAGCAGGCACGGCGCAGACGCATGATCTCGGCGAGGAGCTGCATGCGCTGCTGGCCGGGGTGATCCTCCGGGGCCTCTTCTAGGCGTTCGATGGCCTGCCGGCGCAGGGCTTCGTAGAGCGCCCTCTCGCCGCTGCTGAGCTCGATCTGCAGGGTAATCTCGGTGCGCGCGGGCAGCTCGCTCAAGACCTCGCTCTTCAGGCGGCGCAGAATGAAGGGTCGCAACAATTGGCGCAGCCGCTGCCGGGCGCTTGCATCCTTGGCCTGCTCGATGGGAATCGCGAAGCGTCGGTTGAAGGTCTCCAGCGAGCCGAGCAGGCCGGGATTGATGAAGCGGAAGAGGTTCCACAGCTCGCCGAGGTGGTTCTCGATCGGCGTGCCGGTGGTGATCATGCGAAATACGCCACGCAGGCGCATCATCGCCTGCGAGCGTTTGGTGAGCGCGTTCTTGAAGGCCTGCGCTTCGTCGGCGACGATGGTCTGCCACTGCACCTCGGCGAGGCGTTCGCCCTCGCTCTGCAGAAGGCCGTAGCTGCAGACGATGAGGTCGAAGGGGCCGGCCTGTTCGAGCAGCGCGGCGCGGTCGGCGCCGCCGAAACGCAGCGGCTTGAGCGTCGGGGCGAAGCGCTGCGCTTCGTCGATCCAGTTGCCGCAGACCGACATCGGCGCCAGCACTAGCGTCGGACCTGCAGCGGCCCGCGACACGATCAGTGCCAGCGCCTCGACCGTCTTGCCCAGCCCCATGTCGTCGGCGAGACAGGCGCCGGCGCCCCAGTGGGCAAGGCGGGCGAGCCAGCGGTAGCCCTCGGCCTGGTAGTCGCGCAGCTCGGCCTGCAGCGTCGAAGGGAGTGGCGGTTCGAGGGCCTGCAGCGCAGCCAGCCGGTCGAGCAGCGCCCGCCACGCCGGATCGGCCTCGACTGCCATGCCATCGATGATCTCGTCGATGGCCGGCGCCGCGAAGGGGTGGAAGCAGCCGTCGTCGGCCACCAGTCCGCGCAGCTTGTCGAGGCGCCGGCGCAGGGCCTGGCTGAGGATCAGATAATCGTTTTCGCCGAGGCGGACAAAGCGGCCCTGGGCGGCGGCCGCGCGGTCGAGCAGCTCGCGCATCGCCAGCACGCGCCCGTCGTCGAGGGTCAGCTCGCCATTGATCGCCAGCCAGTCGGCCTGCTGCCGGAGGGTGACGCGCATCTGGCTGAGCTGGGTTTCCTTGCCAAGGCCGATGCGCTTGCCCTGCGGCCAGTCGAGCACGACCGCATCACCGAGGCCATGGAGCTCTTCGAGTGCGCTCAGGGCCTGCTCGAGGTCGTCGAGATGCCAGCTCCAGCCGTCGTTGCCGGCGAGTGCCGGGCATTGACGGATCACCGCGCGGGCCGCAGCCAGCTCGCTTCGGAGGTCACGGGGGCAGCGCAGGGCGCGACCGTCGCGCTCGCTGAACAGGGTCGCACCACCCTGCCCCGGTCGGAACTGCGGGCCGGCGTCACCAGCGGGGTGCACATAGCACTCGAGGCCGAGGCCGCCATCGAAAGCGTTCAGGTGCAGGTGCGGGCGCGGGTCGGCGACGATCGTCTCGGCGACGCCGGTGCCGCCGCCGATGTCGGAATGGACGGTCAGCAGCGGCGCTACCGCAGTGAGCCCTTCGAGCAAGCGCGGCTCGGCACCCTTGGGGACGCTGAGGCCCTTCGGGCCGAGAATGCGGGCGATCTCCCGGTGCCGGACATCGAACTGCACCAGCCGGATGCACTGCGGGGTCTCCTCGACCGGCAACAGCGACCGGTCCTCGGCCGGGAAGGGCTCGATGCTGACCAGAAAGTCCTTGCTACGGCGCACCGCCGCCAGCGTCGGCAGCGCGCGCACCAGTTCGACCGGGGTATCTGTGGTCGCGTCGCGGACGACCAGGGGGTGACCGACGGCGGCCAGCAGGGCGCGCTCGGTATCGATCCGATAAACGGTCCGCGCGTAGCCGCCGTGCCAGCTCGCTTCCTGCTCGCGGACGATGCAGGCGCAAATCTCGCGATCCTGGGGCGTCAGGTAGGGGAAATCTTCGGGGGTCTCGGCGAGCCGCTGCAGCGCCACCGGCCGGCCCTGGCTCCAGCCGCCACGCTTGCTGCGCTTCTGCTCGCGAGGTTCGAGCAGGGCGTCGTTCTGGTGCAATTCGAATACCCAGGCCATGCGCAGATCGGCGGTCTCGGGCGCAACGCTGCCGGGATCGGCCGCCTGGCTGCCGAGCCCCTTGAGCGCATCGAGGGCGATCTCCCAGGCTGCCCTGGGGGCCAGCAGATCGGTCATCCGGACCACGCCGGCGGGCGGATCGCCAAGTGCCGCAAGGGTCGGGGTCGCGCCCTCGAAGCCGAAGGCCACCAGCAGGGCAACGGCCTCGTGTGCATACCAGTCGATCCCGGCCTGCGCCGCCTGCTCGGCACAGGTCGCCAGGACTTGCAGCGCGTCCGCTGCCGGGCGCTCGCCAAGCCAGTGCAGTGCCAGGAAGCGGAGTAGTTTTGGAAATGCGCCGCGCACGCTCAGGCTGGACTGCAGCCAGACGGCGTCGGTCAATTGGCGTTGGCCGGCCAGCACCGCGGCCAGGTCGCCGAGCACCCGGAACCCTTGCTCGAGGGGGTCGGTCACGCTGGCCCGCAGACAGAGGGTCACCTGCCGCTGCATCCGTTCGTAATCGGCCTTGCCGCCGCGGTGCAGCAGGGCGATGAGATAGAGGGCACCGGCGATGCCCGGCGTATAGACGTTGCGCTTGCGGCTCAGCTTGCGCGCCGACAGCTCGGCGGCCTCGATCCTCTCAATGGTCTGTGTGTAATCGCCCTGCAAAAAGTGTAGCCAGCCTTGCAGGGCCAGCGCCTCGGGGTCGCTCTGGCCAGCCAGCAGCGCCGGCACCGCATCCAGGCGGCCGCGCAGCAGGTGTTGCTCGGCCAGGGCGTCGGCAACGTCCGGGCGGGTTGCGGCCAAAGGAGTCAGCAGACGTTCCATCAGCACGTAGTGATCCGGCTGTGGAACCAGTTCCAGAGCCGCCTGGTGCAACAGCGGGGCGAGGGCCAGGATCTGGAGACGGGGATCCAGGCCGGCGATCCATTCCGGGTCCGGCTGGGACAGGCAGACCTCGGCCAATTGTCGAACCTGGTGATAGGGAACCCGGGCCAGCGATGCGGCTGGGCCGATCCCGAGCCCTTGCAAGACCTCGTCTTCGCGCCCGGCGTAGAGCGCGTTGCGCAACACCCGCAAGCGGCGCATCTCGCTCGGCTGCTCCCAGGAGTTGCGCAGCGGCGTCGGGAAGCAGCGCTCTGCGGCTTCGACGATCGTCGCGAAGGTTCCGTCGGCGACGGTCTCGCGGGTCAGGGTTTCGCGCAGGTCGGGACGACAGAACAGAGCGCCCTTCGGTAGATCGATCAAGCCGTCGCTGCACAGCCGCTCGCGCAGGGTCTTGTTCAGCAGGCGACTCAGTGGGGTGCCAGCCCGGTCATGCCAGGCGAGGGCGTCGAGGATCTGCTGCAGCACGGTCTGCCCGACCGATTCGCAGACCACCGACAACACCCGCAGGATGCGTTGCTCGTCGGGACTCAGACGCTCGTAGCGCGCATGCAGCTCAGCCAATGGGGGTCTCGGGAAGCACCAGGCCGAGCCTGGCGAGTCCCTTGCGGAAGGCCGCGAGCTTCGGATCGGGAACACAGACCAGGCGGTCGCCGGCACGCATACAGTGCGGCGCGGTGCTCGGGTCGGAGGCGAGCAGCGCGGCAATGGCGGCGTCCTTGCAGCGGATCAGGCGCGCCGACCCGGCGTCGACGAGAGCGGTGGCACGCTCGCCGACGCTCTCCAGCAATTGGCAAAACTCCGCCGGCAGTTCGCCAACGGTCGCAGCATCTAGGAAGTCGCGGATGCGCCCGCGCTCGTTGGCATCGGCACTCTCTCGTAGCAGGGCATCCGGGTCGAGTCGCCAGCGATCGGCAGACAAATGCTGGGCGATTCGCTCGAGGAGCAGCCGCTCCGCAGGCTCCGGATCGCGCAGCAGGGTCAGACCGAGGTCGGCCCCGGTGGCCAGTAGCGGCGGCTTCTTCTCGACAGTCGGTCGGTAGTCCGGGGTCAATCCGAGGCAAAAAGCACCGAGGGCATTGAGGCGAACGTAGCGCAGGCCATCGTAACGGCTCAGGAACAGGAAGTCGTCGGTTCCCCAGGCCTCGCTGTAGTCGGGTCTGGCGTGGTAGGGGCTGGTGTAGGCGACGTCGAGCAGGCCGAGCGTCGCCAGATACTCGAAGAGATAGACGAGGATGTAGCGCGCCTGCAGGATCTCGAACCCCCCGAAGCCCTCGGTGCCCAGGCTGCCGTAGTTCGGGTCGGAAAAGTACAGGGCCCAGGCATTGTAAGTGACCTCGAAGTCGTGGTTGCGAAACCGCATCTGGCGGAAAAACTCGTCGAGGGAGATCCAGCGACCGACGGGACAGCAATCCTTGAGGGCCTCAGCGATCACCGTACGGCGATCGGCCAGGGCACTGAGCTGTGCCGATCGGCTGGTCTGGCCCTTGATCAGGTCCACGCGGCGCAGTTCGTCCGGCGCCCCCTTCGCCTGCCAGCGCTCGAACAGATGCGAGACGACCGTTTCGAGCGGCTGCGACAGCGCCTTGCTGCCGCGGGCGGTCAGCGCCAGCTTGCTGCCGTCCAGCTTTGCCAGCCCAGCGACCTGCAGCAGCAGCGGCCAGGCAAAGGGGCGAATCGGACGGATCGCCCCGCCAGCCCAGCGCTGGCTACCCAGGTCGTCTTCCGGCTGGTACCAGTCGCCGCCGAGCAGGATCGACTCCAGTTTCGCCACTGCGGCACTGCTCGGCAGACCGGTCTTCGGGCCGACCGCGATGCCGCCCTGCCCGATCAGCCGCAGCACCGCCGGCAGGTCATTTCGCACCAGCGCCTCGGTGGCGACGAGGCGCAGCGGCTCGGATGCGCCGGCCGCCCCATGCGACGCAACGGTGGCCGGCAGATCCTCGTCGCTCAGGGTGGTGATCGCCAGCTCGGCAGGCCGCGGTGCCAGCCCGGCCAGACGCGGCAGCAGATCCTCGGGGATCTCGCCCTGGTAGAAGAAGAGCTTGAGGACGCTGGGCTGTTCGACCTTTAACGTGCCCCAGGAATAGCTGCGCCGCCCGAAGTACTCGGGGATCTTGCCGTACCTGAGCCGGAAGCGCACCGGGTCGAAGCGCCCTCCCCAGTGGTGGACCGCCTCGGCGATGGCGTCGATGTCCAGTGCGGACAGGCGCTGCCAGACGCTGCTCAGATCGCCGGCCAGAAGATACTGGGCGAGCGCCTCGATGATGTCCGCCTTGCGCGTCGAGCGGTCGCCAGTGGGCGTCAGGTCGCGTCTCTGCTTCAGCTCGTCCACCGTCAGGAGATTCAATTGCTCGTGTAGTTTCATGGTCATTTCCGCTGGGTGAATGCATGCGCCTGTGTCGCACGCGCCTGGCCAGGCAGTAGAGTGCGCCGGGGTGCGTATTTTACACAGCTCACGCGGATGCCGAGTGAGCAGGGATCGCAATCTCCACCATCGCGTAAATCGGGAGTAATGACGTATAGTCCTGAAGAAAGGAGATTTCGACATGGCAAAAGGGGAAGCAGATGCCTTGGACGTCATCCTCGGCGTGGCCGCAGAGGAGGCGGTTCAAGCTGGCTATACGCAGATTACGACGGCGCACTTGCTGATCGCACTCTCTCGTTTCAGTGAGGGACAGGTCTCGAACCACTCCGTTCTGTTCGACGAGCTCAGGGGTGAATTCGCAGCGCTGGGGATCAATCCGCGCTCGTTCCGGCGCCGTCTGCGAGGGATCCTGGGACGCCGGGAGGTCCGACCTGGCGGCGATTGGATCGGTCGCTCCGCCCGTTGCAAGGAGGTTTTTGTCGCGGCTGAACGTGCAGCCTCGGAGGCCAGGGAAACGTTGACACCGGTCTGGCTGCTCCGCAGCGTGTTCATGTCGCTGGCTGATGTCGCGCCCGGCGCTGCCGTAGAAGGCAGCGAAGCGGACGATATTCCTGCGGAACTGTAGGCCATGTTCACGAGTGAAGCCCAGAGCATCATCGAGCTTGGGAAAAACATCGCGCTAACCCGGCGCGAAAGCAAACTCGAAGTCGAAGCGATTGCAACTGCCCTGGCGATGAACCCACGCGGTGCGACCTTCCTCGCTGGCTGCCTGGAACTGGACGCCGCGGCGCTCCGTGGCCGGTTTCCCGGCGTGGACAAGCTCCAGCGCTGTAGTGGCAAGCTTCCGCTTGCCGACGATTGTCGTGAGATGCTGCGCCGGGCCAGGTTACTTGTGGAAAAGGTCCCGGCGGGAAATCAGGCCGCGTTGATCGCGCTGCCGCATCTGGCCTGCGCTGTTGCCCTGTCGCTTGCGCCAGGTCCAGGCGACGCCACGCACGAAGAGAAGATTCTGCGCCTCCTCGCCCAATGGGTAGAGGAAGACAGCCGCCCTCCGAGCCTCGGCGTCCTCACGCAACGCCTGCGCGCACTGCGCCAGCACTTGCTCGCCCGTATTTCCGGGCAGGACGATGCCGTACACCAGTTTGTCGAGGGGCTGTTCGGCGTCGAAGTGGTCGCCGCCGCCGACACCAGTCGAAGGAAACCCGCCGGGTTGTTCGTCTTCGCCGGGCCGCCTGGAGTGGGCAAGACATACCTCGCGGAGCTGGGTTCGAGCAACCTCAACCGCCCCTTCAAGCGCTTCGACATGAGTGGCTATTCCCTCTCGCACGAGACCACTTCGCTGGTCGGCAGCCCTCGCTTCTACAAGGACTCCCAGCCCGGCGCACTGACCAACTTCGTGCAGCGGAACCCTGATGCCGTGCTGCTCTTCGACGAGATCGAAAAGGCGCACTCGACCGCGATCCAGCTTTTTCTGCAGGTTCTCGATGCCGGCAGGCTGCAGGACAAATACAGCGAAGAAAACGTCGAATTCCGCAACACCATTGTCATTTTCACGACCAACGTCGGCCGCCAACTCTACGAGAACGAAAACGCGGCCGGCGTGCATCAGGCCAACGCAGCGTTTCACCGCGGCACCATCCTCGACGCCCTGCGCAGCGATATCGACCCGCGTACCCAGGCGCCGTTTTTTCCGGCGGCTATCTGCTCGCGAATGGCTACCGGCTACCCGATCCTGTTCAACCGCCTGCGCGTGGACGATCTGGCCCGCATCGCCGGCGAGGAGTTGGTGCGGGTGGCGTCCTTGCTCGAACGCCAGCACGGCCCGCGTTTCGTGTTCGGCGACGAGATTCCGCTGGCGCTGGTCATGCGTGAAGGCGCCAACACCGACGCCCGAACGATCAAGGCCCAAACCGAGGCGTTTCTCAAGGACGAGGTCTTCAAGTCCTGCCAGCTCTTTTCCGACGACCACGTGGACCAGGTATTCCGCGCCATCCAAACCGTGACGGTCCAGATCGATCGCCAGAATGCCGGCGAGCACGCCGACCGCTTGTTCTGGGAAAAGCGCCGCCCGGTCGTCTTGTTCGTCGGTGATCCGTTTGTCGCACGCTTTCACGCCCAGCTTGTGGACCAGGTGGAATGGTGCGCGGCGTCGAATGCCGATCAGGTTTTCGACATCCTTGCCAAGCGCGGCGTCGACCTGGTCGTGCTGGACCTCGCACTGCGTCAGGAGAAGTTCAGCGGGGACTACGACCAGCTCGCCGATGCCTTCGGCGACCTCTCGTCCATGCCCGGCAATGGAACCGAACTCTACTTCGACCACACGCCGCTCGCTGCCCGACGATTCGCTGCCGGGCAGCAACTGCTCTCAAACCTGCATGCGCGCATGCCGGATGCCGGTCTTCCTCTACTCTGCCGGCCCAGGGGCCAGGCTTTCGGGTGCCTCCGTGGACGAGGAACTGATCGTCGCCTGCGTGCGCGCCGGCGGCGCGCGCGGCGTCATCCGCTCGGCGCTCGTCGGCTCCGATCCGGCGACCATCGAGCGCTACAGACAGGCTCTCGATGCCGAGATTCAGCGAATAGCCACGCGCTTGCGCCGCGAGAAAGTCGCACGCGAGCTGGCCGCCAAGAACCAGGTCATTGCCTTCGACACCGCTCCGGTCCTTGGCGAAGAGGGCAGCCACCTGCAGATCCGCTGCCGCAACTTCCGCCTGATTCAGGCCGTTCGCAGTGCCGATACGGGCGCACTGGTCTCGGACATGGAGCGTCCGCTGGCCCGCTTCGCGGAGGTCATCGGCGCCGAGGGCGCCAAGGAATCCCTGGCTTTCATCCGTGACTGGCTGCACGACCCGAAGAAATACGCCGCAGCCGGGGTGGAGCCTCCCCGTGGCATCCTGCTCACCGGTGCGCCCGGAACCGGCAAGACCCTGCTCGCGCGCGCCCTGGCCGGCGAATCCGAATGCGCTTTTCTGTCCGACGGACCTTCCCGGAGCCCTTGAGGTAAGTCGTTGATTCATGGCAAGAAACCAGAAAATCGGCAAAAATGTAGGCATGTAAATATAATAATAGCTATTTACAAACAATGTGCTATTGGCTATTATTGTCGGCATGTACATCGCCCGCGTCCCCAACCGAAAGTCCAGGCCGGCCATCCTGCTTCGCGAGTCCTATCGCGAGGGAGGCAAAGTCTGCACACGAACCATCGCCAATCTGACGAACTGGGCACCGGAACGAATCGTCGCCATGGAACGTCTGGTGAAGGGCGAATTCGACGACTGGTCGGGAGAGATGACCAGCGGCGAGATTTTTGGGGTGCTGTTTGCCCTCAAGCAGTTGGCCGACCAGGTGGGCCTCACGCGGGTGCTGGGCAGCGCTGCGGAAAGCAAGCTCAACCTGTTCCTGATTCTCGCGCGTATCGCGCATGGTGGCTCGCGGTTGTCGGCGGTACGCTGGGCGAAACAGCACACGGTGGCCGATGTGTTGGCGGTGGAGGCGTTCGATGAGGACGACCTCTATGCCGCGCTGGACTGGCTGGCGAGCCAGCAGGAACGCATCGAGCGGGAGCTTTACCAGGCCTATGTCAAGGCGCAGGGCCAACCGCCCGTGCTGGTGCTTTACGACGTCACTTCGAGCTACTTTGAAGGGGAATGCAACGAGCTGGGGCAATATGGTTACAACCGCGACGGCAAGCGCGGCAAGCCGCAAATCGTCATCGGTTTGTTGACCGCGGAGGACGGGGAGCCTCTGGCCGTGCGGGTCTTCGAAGGGAATACCGCGGACCCGACGACGGTGGCCAGCCAGATCACGATCCTGAAGGAACAATTCGGCATTGCCGAGGTGGTGATGGTCGGCGATCGGGGAATGATCAAGGCCAAGGGGAAAGCCGCGCTGTCGGTACAGGGCTTCCGTTATATCACGGCGTTGACGGACGCGCAGATACGCACCTTCCTCAAGGAGGGGGTGCTGCAGACGGATCTCTTCGATGCGCATCTGTGCGAGGTGGAGCACAACGATAAACGCCTGATCGTGCGCCGCAACGAGACTGTGCGGGTGCGCGAGGAGCGTCGGCGGGAGGACAAGCTGGCGCAGTTGCAAGCGAAGGTCGCCGAACGTAATGCCTTCGTCAAGGACTCCAAGCGCGCCAGCGCGGCAGCAGGCCTGGCCGCCTTGCAGCGCTGGACCAAGAGCCACAAGCTCAGCGCGTTTGTCACCCTGACGCTGAAAGAACGCGTCATTGTCTGTACCATCGACGAGGAGGCCAAAGAGCAAGACGCTCTGCTCGACGGCTGCTATCTGCTGGAAACCAATGTGCCGCTCACCTTGATGGACGCGAAGACGGTCGATGCGCGTTATCGCGATCTGCAAAAAGTCGAGCGCAACTTCCGCACCGTGAAAACCACCTTTCTGGAAATTCGCCCGATCTTCCTGCGCAAGGCCGAGCGGACCAAGGCGCATGTCTTCGTGGCGATGCTGGCCTTAAAAATCACGCGGCGGTTTGAAGCGGCTCTGCGGCAGACCTTCGGCAGCACCGAAGACGACCCCGCCGCCATCACCCCGGACGACGCCCTGGTGGCCCTCGGACGATTGACCTATCTCTACACCACCGACCGCAACGGTCAGCGTCACACGCATCTGCCACGCCCGGACGATCAACAGGCCAAAATCCTCAGCGCCATCGGTCTGTCCTTCCCGCTCAAGGCCAAAGCCGACAAGCTCGCCGCGTAGGCAGGCGCCGCTTTTGCGGCATCGGCTATTTTTTTAACAAAAACCGATAGTTACAGCATAACTGCGCTTGCTGGCTGGGGGAAGATCCGTCCGAGGCGGCAACCAGCTTTGTCACCAAGTATCAGGGCAGCGGTCCCGAGGCCATCCGCGAGCTGTTCGCACGCGCCCAGCATTCTGTTCATCGACGAAATCGACGCCATCGGTGGCAACCGCGCCGAAGTCAAGGCGGGCCACGTCGGGCACGCCGAGGCGCTCGCCCTGAACCAACTGCTGATCGAGATGGACGGTTTCGGCAAGCCGACGGATCGGCCGGTGATCGTCCTCGCCGCAACTAACCGTGTCGAGACCCTCGACCCCGCACTCTTGCGGCGCTTCAGCCGCACTATCGAAGTGGAACTGCCGACGCGCAGCGAGCGCGAGACCTACCTGCACCGGCGGCTCGCCGCCAAGGCGCGACACGAAGTGAGCGACGCCATGATCGAGCGCCTGGCGGCCCAGGGACAAGGCATGTCCGTTGCCGATTACGAGCGCATTCTCGCTCAGGCGGCAGTCATGGCGCTGACGAACGACGGCGTCCTGACCGACGCCCTGCTGGCCGAGGCCTTTGAACAAGTGACCCTGGGTGAGGCCAGGGCGGCGACGGATGGGCTGCGCACGGCCCGCCACGAAGCCGGTCACGCGCTGATCATGTGCGCCACCGGTAGCCCACCGATCTACGTCACCATCGTCGGGCGCGGAAACTTCGGCGGCTACGCCGCTTTCGAGGACAAGGAGGAGCGGCGCTCGCACACCCGGCGCGACCTCGAAGACCGCATCTGCCAGTTGCTTGGCGGCCGTGAGGCCGAGCGCTGCCACGCAGCCGTCCACCACACCCTGGAAACCCAGAGCCAGCGCGCCTCCAGAATTCTCGCCGACCATCGCGACGGACTGAAGTGCTATGGTCTGGCGGGCGGCACACGCATCACCAAGCTCAACACGGCAATGGGCACACTGATGTACATGCCGCCCGAGCAGGTGCGCAATACCGCAACGGTGAAGGAACCGGCCGACCTCTACGCCGTCGGCAACATGCTGTACTACCTGCTGACCGGCCGCTACAGCCTGGACTTTCCCACGCCTGCGGACATCCGCGAAATCCGGCGCCAGAAGCCCGAGGAATGGCGGACGCCGGAGGATGCCCTGCGCATGATCATGAAAATCGAGCGAATCCAGCATCCGTTCAAAATCATTCTCAACGAGGAGCCGATTCCGATTCGCCAGCGCGACGCGTCCATTCCAGAGCGGCTTGCGGCCGTCGTGGACCGCGCGGTCAAAAAGGACCCGAACCAGCGCTTTCAGACCGCCGCCGCTTTTCGCGATGCGTTGCTGGGCGCGGTGTGAGCCATGTGCCCATGTTTCAAACCCTATTCCGGCGCTTGCAGGAGGCGGTTCGCGGAAAACCCGCGCCGATTTCGCCGATGAGCACGAATCCTGCGGTCGCCCCGGACAACGCGCGCCGCAATACGATGGCGCCATCCGATCAACTGTGTGCGATCAGCGATGTCGGACGGGTGCGCGATCACAACGAGGATCTCGTCTACTTGTCCGACGACGGGCGGATGATGATCGTCGCCGACGGCATGGGCGGCCACGCCGCCGGCGAAGTGGCCAGCGCACTGGCGATCGCGGCCATCCGGGAGCATCTTGGGGCCTTGCCTGCGGCTGACGCCGAAACCCTGCAGCAGGCGATGTGCGATGCCATGGAAGCAGCACAGGAGCGCGTTCTGGCGGCGAGCCAGGAGGCGAGCCAAGATTCGGGCGGGACGCGCCGGATGGGCTGCACGCTGATTCTCGCCTGTATTCACGACGACACGCTCTATCTCTGCCATGTCGGCGACGTGCGTGGCTATTTGTGGAGTGGGCAGCAACTGCGCGCGCTCACCAATGATCATTCGGTGGTCGCCGAACTGGTCGCGGTCGGCGTGTTGACGCGGGATGAGGCACGCGCGTATCCAGACAAGAACGAGGTACTGCGGGCCATCGGAATGGCTGTCGGATTCGCTCCGGAGATGAACCTCTGCCCATTGAATTCTGGCGACCGAGTGCTCCTGTGCTCCGACGGACTATGGGAGATGCTCTCCGATCAGGAGATTGCCGACGCGATGGGCAGCGATGGCTCGATGCGCCAGATCGCGACGCAGTTGGTCGACCGCGCAAACCATTCCGGCGGGAACGACAACATCTCCGTGGTGTTGTACGAGCACCGTGGGCGGAACACAAGGTGATGGGCTCCGTGCGAAGGTGAATTGCCGGGCCGGGACACCCTGCGTTTTGCTTGGCAGGTCGCCGGCACAGCCAGCGCCTGCTTACGCTACTTCCAACTCCATATGCACGCGCCGGCCCAGCGCCGTGGCGATGTTCACCAGAGCATCGAGGGAGAACCGCGACACGCGCCCGCGCAACAGGTCATTGATGCGCGGCTGTGTAACGCCGCAATGGGTTGCAGCGTCGGCCTGCTTCCAGTCGCTGTCCTTGATGATGGCCGCGATCTGCCGCATCAGTTCGGCGCGCGCCTGAAGGTTGGCGGCCTGCTGGGGTGTGTCGGCGATCGCATCCCACACGCTGCTGAAAGTTTCTGGTTTGTTCATTGGACATCCATCATCAGTTCGGTGAATCGTCTCTTGGCAAGTTCAACGTCGCGCTTGGCCGTCGTCTGCGTTTTCTTCTGGAAAGCGTGCAGCACGTAGACCGCATCCGCCAGCCTGGCTGTGTAGATCACGCGGTAGGTGCCGGTGTCGTCCCACACCCGGATTTCCTCGACGCCCTTGCCGATGGCAGGCATGGGCCTGAAATCGTCGGGCTGCTCGCCGCGTTGCACCTTGTCCAGTTGGTAACCCACATCGTGCCTGGCATCCTCGGGGAATTCCCGCAAGCACTTGAGCGAATCACCCAGGAATCGGAGTAGTTTCATGGACTGAACATACTGCTTTGGATATAAATACGCAAGTCTCAAGAGCGTCTTTCCGATCTCCAACTGGACCGAGCCGGTCATGCCAGGCGAGGGTATCGAGGATCTGCTGCAGCACGGTCTGCCCGACCGATTCGCAGACCACCGACAACACCCGCAGGATGCGTTGCTCGTCGGGACTCAGACGCTCGTAGCGCGCGTGCAGCTCAGCCGCCAGTAGCGGCGGCTTCTTCTCGACAGCCGGTCGGTAATCCGGGGTCAATCCGAGGCAAAAAGCGCCGAGGGCATTGAGGCGAACGTAGCGCAGGCCATCGTAACGGCTCAGGAACAGGAAGTCGTCGGTTCCCCAGGCCTCGCTGTAGTCGGGTCTGGCGTGGTAGGGGCTGGTGTAGGCGACGTCGAGCAGGCCGAGCGTCGCCAGATACTCGAAGAGATAGACGAGGATGTAGCGCGCCTGCAGGTCTCGAACCCCCCGAAGCCCTCGGTGCCCAGGCTGCCGTAGTTCGGGTCGGAAAAGTACAGGGCCCAGGCATTGTAAGTAACCTCGAAGTCGTGGTTGCGAAACCGCATCTGGCGGAAAAACTCGTCGAGGGAGATCCAGCGACCGACGGGACAGCAATCCTTGAGGGCCTCAGCGATCACCGTACGGCGATCGGCCAGGGCACTGAGCTGTGCCGATCGGCTGGTCTGGCCCTTGATCAGGTCCACGCGGCGCAGTTCGTCCGGCGCTCCCTTCGCCTGCCAGCGCTCGAACAGATGCGAGACGACCGTTTCGAGCGGCTGCGACAGAGCCTTGCTGCCGCGGGCGGTCAGTGCCAGCTTGCTGCCGTCCAGCTTTGCCAGCCCAGCGACCTGCAGCAGCAGCGGCCAGGCAAAGGGGCGAATCGGACGGATCGCCCCGCCAGCCCAGCGCTGGCTACCCAGGTCGTCTTCCAGCTGGTACCAGTCGCCGCCGAGCAGGATCGACTCCAGTTTCGCCACTGCGGCACTGCTCGGCAGACCGGTCTTCGGGCCGACCGCGATGCCGCCCTGCCCGATCAGCCGCAGCACCGCCGGCAGGTCATTTCGCACCAGCGCCTCGGTGGCGACGAGGCGCAGCGGCTCGGATGCGCCGGCCGCCCCATTCGACGCAACGGTGGTCGGCAGTTCCTCGTCGCTCAGGGTGGTGATCGCCAGCTCGGCAGGCCGCGGTGCCAGCCCGGCCAGACGCGGCAGCAGATCCTCGGGGATCTCGCCCTGGTAGAAGAAGAGCTTGAGGACGCTGGGTTGTTCGACCTTTAACGTGCCCCAGGAATAGCTGCGCCGCCCGAAGTACTCGGGGATCTTGCCGTACCGGAGCCGGAAGCGCACCGGGTCGAAGCGCCCTCCCCAGTGGTGGACCGCCTCGGCGATGGCGTCGATGTCCAGTGCGGACAGGCGCTGCCAGACGCTGCTCAGATCGCCGGCCAGAAGATACTGGGCGAGCGCCTCGATGATCTCCGCCTTGCGCGTCGAGCGGTCGCCAGTGGGCGTCAGGTCGCGTCTCTGCTTCAGCTCGTCCACCGTCAGGAGATTCAATTGCTCGTGTAGTTTCATGGTCATTTCCGCTGGGTGAATGCATGCGCCTGTGTCGCACGCGCCAGGCCAGGCCAGTAGAGTGCGCCGGGGTGCGTATTTTACACAGCTCACGCGGATGCCGATTGAGTAGGCTCATTGCTTGCCTGCTCGCAGAATGCTGGGCATACTTGCTTTCCTGTTGTTGATCAGAAAGCCTTCGAGATCCTCTGACCATGCCAGCCCTGTTGCAAGCCCTGCAAGCCGACATCACCACGCTCGCGGTGGATGCGATCGTGAACGCCGCCAACTCGTCGCTGCTTGGCGGCGGCGGCGTGGACGGCGCCATCCACCGCGCCGCTGGTCCCGAATTACGACAGGCCTGTCGTCTGCTCGGCGGCTGCCCGACTGGCGACGCCAGGCTCACCCAGGGCTTTCGCCTGCCCGCCCGCTACATCATCCATACCGTTGGTCCGGTCTGGCATGGCGGCAGCAGTGGCGAAGCCGAGTTGCTGGCTGCGTGTTATCGGCGATCGGTCGAACTTGCCACTGCCCAGGGCGTGATGACCATGGCCTTCCCGAGCATCAGCACCGGCATCTATGGCTACCCGATCGAACAGGCGGCGACGATCGCGGTGTCGACAGTGCGTTCTTCGCTACCCGCAGGCGGACCCATCCAGGAAGTATTCTTCTGCTGCTTCTCGCGGCGAGACCTGGAGGTGTATGCAGCACTGCTCGGGGAGAGCCTTCTCTGACTCCCTGAACTCGCCCGCCGCGCAGCGCCGTCAGCAGCGCGTGCCGGCCCCGGCCGCACAGGCGGCGACTGTGCTCGTCGCCGGCGTCAGCGAACGACCTTCCTTCTCCCAGGCACGAATGCCGCCTTTCACGGTGTACACCGTCCGGTAACCCGCCTGCTCCGAGAGAAACTGGCTGGCTGCCCTGGTACGGTTGCCACTTCGACAGATGACGATGAGCGGCTGGTCCGGCCTGGCCACTTCCTGCACTTTCTGCAGCCAGACTGGCGGATTGGAGCGACCGCGCTCGTCGAAATAGGTCAGCAACTTGCTGCCGGCGACGACTCCGGTTTCCTGCCATTCACCGGCAGTGCGGATGTCGATCAGCGGCACCCCTGCAGCAACCAGCCGCGCCAGCTCGGCATTGTCGATATCGACCACCTCGGCGCGAACCAGGAACGAAAAACATACGGCGAAGAACGACAAACAGAACTTGCGGACCATGCTCGATACTCCCGGAACACTGAGGTTCACACATCTTACAGCAATGGTACGCCTGTAGCACAAAGGCATGCGTATTGCAGGTTTCGGCAGCTTTCTCGAATGCCGAAGAATCGCTGACATGAAGTCGATCATTGCACAAAGGTTAGTGCATCCGCAAGAATCACACCGATCAATCTCCACAGCCCTTTTCAGCGCTGCAGCGGCGCGCTAGTATGACGATCTTTGGAGCCAGCGGCCGTGGCTCCGGACCCGTACCGATGAAAGGATACGTTCGTCTTGAAGCCCACCGATATCGGCGCACCCGACTATTTCCACAAAGTCGTTGATTGCCAGTGGGCGTGCCCTGCCCACACCCCCGTTCCCGAGTACATCCGCCTGATCGCCGCCGGCCGCTATAGCGAGGCCTATATGGTCAACTGGGTGTCGAACGTCTTTCCCGGCATCCTTGGACGCACCTGCGACCGTCCCTGCGAACCGGCGTGCCGGCGCAGCCGCGTCGAGGACGAAGCGGCCGATGGTCGCGAGCGCAAGGAACCGGTTGCGATCTGCCGCCTGAAACGCGTCGCTGCCGACTACAAACAGGACATCCGGCCACTGCTGCCGCAACCGGCCAAAGAGAAGAACGGTCGACGCGTGGCCTGCATCGGCGGCGGTCCGGCTTCGCTGACGGTGGCGCGCGACCTCGCACCGCTCGGTTATCAGGTCGTAATCTACGACGGCGACGCCCGCGCCGGCGGCATGATGCGTACCCAGATCCCGAAATTCCGGTTGCCCGAAGCGATCATCGACGAGGAAACGGGTTACGTTCTCGGCCTCGGCGTCGACTTCCGCGGCGGCGAGTACGTCAATTCTCTGAAAAACCTGCTCGCCGAAGGTTACGACGCGGTCTTCGTCGGCTCCGGGGCACCCCGCGGTCATGACCTCGATATCCCAGGGCGCAAGGCAGCGGCCAAGTACATCCATCTCGGCATCGACTGGCTGGCCAGCGTTGCCTTCGGGCATACCACTTCGATCAGCAAGCGCGTGATCGTTCTCGGCGGCGGCAACACGGCAATGGACTGCTGTCGTTCTTCGCGCCGGCTCGGCGGCGAAGACGTCAAGGTCATTGTCCGCTCGGGTTTCGAGCAGATGAAGGCCAGTTCCTGGGAAAAGGAAGACGCGATGCACGAAGGCATCCCGATCCTCAACAATCTCGTCCCCAAGGCGTTTACCCACAACAGTGGCCGCCTCACCGGCGTCACCTTCGAGAAAGTACGTGCGGTTTTCGACGAGCAGGGACGGCGCAGCCTGATACCGACCGGCGAACCCGACGCGCACTTCGAATGCGACGAGGTACTGGTCGCCGTCGGCCAGGACAACGCCTTTCCCTGGATCGAACGCGACATCGGCATCGAATTCGACCGATGGGGACTGCCCAAACTCGATGAGCGGACCCTGCAATCGACCGTTGCGAATGTGTTCTTTGGGGGCGACGCCGCTTTCGGCCCGAAAAACATCATCTGGGCGGTCGCGCACGGCCACGAAGCGGCAGTCTCGATCGACCGGCTGTTGAACGGCGAGGACATTGCCGCCCGTCCTGCGCCAATGACCCATCTGATCTCGCAGAAAATGGGCATCCACGCCTGGCGCTACGACAATGCCATCTCGGCTGATCGCCGCCTGCGCGTGCCGCTGCGCGACATCAGCGCTGCACTCAAAAACATCAGGATCGAGGTCGAACTGGGTTTCGACCCGCAACTCGCTTTCAAGGAAGCGCAGCGCTGCCTGAACTGCGATGTCCAGACGGTATTCACGTCGAAGCTGTGCATCGAATGCGATGCCTGCATGGATATCTGCCCGATGGACAGCATCAGCTTCACCGCCAATGGCGAAGAAAACGAACTGCGCCCGCGGCTGCGCGCCCCGGCGCTCAACCTGAGCCAGGATCTCTACGTGTCGGAGACGCTGAAGACCGGTCGGGTGATGGTCAAGGACGAGGATGTCTGCCTGCACTGCGGCCTGTGCGCCGAGCGCTGCCCGACCGGGGCATGGGACATGCAGAAGTTTCTGCTCAAGATGACATACGCGGGCGCCGGCTGTCGCAGTGCCGGTATGCAGCCAGCAAGCGCTTAAGGAAAACAGCCATGCAGAAGATCGAAGCGGTCAATGATTTCGTCGTCAAGTTCGCCAACATCAACGGCTCGGGGTCGGCATCGGCGAACGAGCTTTTTGCGCGCGCCATCCTGCGCATGGGCGTGCCGGTCTCGCCACGCAACATCTTTCCTTCCAACATCCAGGGGCTGCCGACCTGGTTCGAAGTGCGCGTCACCGAGCACGGCTATCTCGGTCGCCGCGGCGGCGTGGACATGATGGTGGCCATGAATCCGCAGACCTGGGACCAGGATGTCCGGGAAATCGACCCCGGCGGATATCTCTTCTACGACAGCTCGAAACCGCTGCCGCGCGCGAAATTTCGCGACGACATCCACGTCCGCGGCATGCCGCTCACCGAGATCTGCAACCAGGCCTACAGCGACGCGCGCGAGCGCCAGTTGTTCAAGAACATCATCTATGTCGGCGCGCTGACGGCACTGCTCGACATCGACCCGGCCGAGATCGAGAAGCTCTTCGGTGAGCAGTACAAAGGCAAGGAAAAGCTGCTCGACTCCAACATCCAGGCGCTCAAGCTGGGTATCGACTACGGGCATACCCACCTCAAACCAATCGCGATCAAGGTCGAGCGCCGCGACTGCGTCGGCGACCGCATTTTCGTCGATGGCAACCATGCCGCCGCGCTCGGCTGCATCTACGGTGGCGCGACGGTCTGCGCATGGTATCCGATCACCCCATCGTCTTCGGTCGCTGAAGCTTTTCAGCGCTACGCACAAAAGCTGCGCGTCGATCCGGAAACTGGTGCTCATCGCTATTCGATCGTACAGGCCGAAGACGAGCTGGCGTCGATCGGCATGGTCATCGGCGCTGGCTGGAATGGCGCGCGCTCATTCACCGCAACTTCCGGCCCCGGCATTTCGCTGATGAGCGAGTTCATCGGTCTCGCCTATTTCGCCGAGATCCCGGCGGTGCTGATCAACGTGCAGCGCGGTGGCCCGTCCACCGGCATGCCGACGCGCACCCAGCAGGCCGATGTGCTCGCCTGCGCTTACGCCTCGCACGGCGACACCCGGCACGTGCTGCTGTTTCCCGAAGATCCCTACGAGTGCTTCGAGATGTCGGCGCAGGCGCTCGATCTCGCCGAGCGCCTGCAGACGCCGGTGTTCGTCATGAGCGACCTCGACATCGGCATGAACCAGCGGCTATGCCGGCCGTTTACCTGGGACGACAGCCGGTCATATGACCGTGGCAAGGTGATGACCCGCGAGGCGCTCGACGCCGGTGCCGATTTCGGTCGCTACCTCGACGTCGACGGCGACGGCATTCCCTACCGTACCTATCCGGGAACGCATCCGACCAAGGGTGGTTACTTCACCCGCGGCACGACCAAGAACGCCTACGCCGGCTACTCGGAAGCCGGCGCCGATTACATCTACAACATGCAGCGGCTGCGACAGAAGTTCGAGACCGCCAAGTCGCTGCTACCCTTGCCGGTACTCTGTGCCGCCAGATACCCGGCACGCTTTGCCGCCCTCTTCTACGGTTCGACCGGCCCGGCCATGCAGGAGGCACTCGACACGCTCGCCGAGCAGGGAATCTACATCAACGCCCTGCGCATCCGCGCTTTCCCGTTCCAGAACGAGATCGCGGACTTCATCGCTTCGCACTCCAAGGTCTTCGTGTTCGAACAGAACTTCGACGGCCAACTGACGACGCTGCTGGTCAACGAGGCCGGAGTCAACCCGGCCAACCTGATTCCGGTACTGCACTACGACGGCACGCCGATCACCGCGCGCTTCATCACCCAGGAGATCGCCGAGCGCGTTTCGCGCCTGAACGTGCGCCCACTCCGACACGACATGGTGGCCTGAGATGACCTACCTCGCAAAACCCAAGCTGCACCACCCCTCGCTCGCCAAGAACCGTGTCGGCTACACCCGCCGCGACTACGAAGGCCGGATTTCGACGCTCTGCGCCGGTTGCGGCCACGACTCGATCTCGGCCGCCATCATCCAGGCCTGCTGGGAACTCGACATCGAGCCGCACCGCGTCGCCAAGCTCTCGGGAATCGGTTGCTCGTCGAAGACGCCTGATTACTTCCTGGGCAACTCGCACGGTTTCAACACCGTGCATGGACGCATGCCCTCGGTGCTCACCGGCGCCTATCTGGCCAACCGCGAACTGATCTACCTTGGTGTCTCGGGTGACGGCGACTCGGCGTCGATCGGCCTCGGCCAGTTTGCGCACGTCATGCGCCGGGGCGTCAACATGACTTACCTGGTCGAGAACAACGGTGTCTACGGACTGACCAAGGGACAGTTCTCGGCGACCGCCGACAAGGGCTCCAAGTCCAAGAAGGGGCAGACCAACAACGACGCACCGATCGACCTGGTCACTCTCGCCCTGGTCATGGGAGCGACCTTCGTCGCGCGCGGCTTCTCCGGCGACAAGTCCCAACTCGTGCCACTGATCCGCGCCGCGCTGGCCCACCAGGGCGCGGCGGTGATCGACATCCTCTCACCGTGCATCGCCTTCAACAACCATGGCGGCAGCACCAAGAGCTACGACTACGTGCGCGAGCACAACGAGGCGGTGAATCGCCTGGACTTCTTTCCGCAGCGCGAAGAGATCACCGCCGAGTACGGCGCCGGCGAAGTGACCGAGGTACGCCAGCACGACGGTTCGGTGGTGCGTCTGCGCAAGCTGCACGCCGATTACGACCCCGGCGACCGCATCCGGGCGATGAGCTACGTTCAGGAACACGCCGCACGTGGCGAGGTGGTCACTGGCCTGCTCTACCTCGACAGCGACGCCTGTGATCTGCACCAGCAACTCGACACCGTCGAAGCGCCCCTGAACACCCTTGGCGCTGCCGAACTCTGCCCCGGATTGGCCGCGCTTGAGAAGATCAACGCTTCGCTGCGTTAATCTCAGCGCCGCGATCGTGTCCGACCGTCTCGCCGTACTGTTTCAATACCTTCTTCCCAAACAGGCACTGACCACAATCGCCGGCAAGCTCGCCGAGCGTGCAGCCGGCAGCCTCACGACGCATGTCATTCGCTGGTTTGTTCAGCGCTACGGCGTCGACCTGAGCGAGGCCGCCAATCCCGATCCGGCCAGCTACCGGAGCTTCAATGAGTTCTTCACCCGGCCGCTGCGTGCCGGTGCGCGGCCGCTTGCCGACGCCGCTTTTCTCTGCCCGGTCGACGGCGCGATCAGCCAGTTTGGCGGCATCGAAGGCGACCAGATGTTCCAGGCCAAAGGCCATCGCTACTCGACCGCTGCCCTCGTCGGCGGCAACCGCCAACTCGCTGCCCGCTTCGAGAATGGCGCTTTCGCCACCCTCTACCTCAGCCCGCGCGACTATCACCGCATCCACATGCCGGTCGATGGCCGCCTGACGCGAATGATCCATGTTCCCGGCGAGTTGTTCTCGGTCAACCCGACGACCGCACGTGGCGTGCCGGGTTTGTTCGCCCGCAATGAGCGTGTCGTCTGCGTCTTCGAGGCCGAGTTTGGCCCCTTCGTCCTGACCCTGGTCGGCGCCACCATCGTCGGCAGCATGGCCACCGTCTGGCACGGCACGGTCAACCCACCGCGTGTCCGCGAAATTCGCGAATGGCTTTACGACGACCCGCAGATCGTCCTGAAGAAAGGCGATGAAATGGGACGCTTCCTGCTCGGCTCGACGGTGGTCATGCTCTTCCCGAAAGACGCGCTCTGCTTCAATCCCGCCTGGGCGCCTGCCCGCCCGATCCGCATGGGCGAGATGATGGCCAATCCTGCCGAACGATGTGGGCTTACGCCCGGCGGGTCAGGCGACAATTCCGGTAGAACTTGATGACCTGAGCGATTCCCCAGCAGATCAGCGTTGGCAGCGCGGCAATGATTGCGGCGCTGACCGCCACCCTGGCAAAGCTGCCAGCCGTGATCAGCGGAACTTTGGCGGCAATGCCGGCGAAAGCCGCCACGAAGGCGGCAAGGAAGATGATACCCAGGATCCTCATGATCAGGTTTCCTTGCGTGAAACTTTGAGACTGCGGAAGTGGTGATGGCGCTGGCTCGACTGGACGAATCCCCGCGAGCGGGCCGGATGCCGATGCAGAAAACCGCACTGGCGTCGTTCGTGCTCTGTCAGGATTTTCGTTTGAAGCAAACGGATTATGAGTTGCGCTGGCGAGAAAGCGAGGAACTACTTCTCGGTTTTCGAGAACGGCTGAACGACTGTAGAGGATAGGATATGAAACATCACTGAAATTTAGACACTCGCGACCGCCGACACATGCCGGGAGCACTCCGGCGCCGCGAAAAAACTTGACATGGCTATGGGATAGTGAGCGCGCGGCGCCTAATGAGGGACCGTATCAGCATCCAGCACGATCACAGCCACAAGGCCAATCGTCCGACCTTTGTGAACAGTCCGTGCTGGGTCACCCTGGCCCGGGTGCTCCGGGTACGTCTGGGCTCTGCCCTGACGGTGCCGATTCGCTCGTGGTTGCTCGAAGAATCGGGCCAACGCGGCAAACTCTGGATAGCGCGGCAACCATGCTGAAGGCTGCGCCGGTTCGTTGCCTAGGGTGAGAATTCGTTGGGATCTCCGGTCTTCGGTGCGACGTGCAAAACCAAAATGGGCGCCCGCAACCGACGGACGCCCATCCTCGCAAACCCGACTTGCCTAAGTTCCTCTTGTCAGCCTCCGGGCTCGGGGGTGGTCGATTCCTGCCGGTCAGTTGCGGCGGCGGCGCGCCATGCCAAGGCCGGTCACGGCGAGGCCAAGCAGAGCAAGCGACGAAGGCTCAGGAAGGCCGGGAGGCGGCGTCGTTGAATTGTTGAACGAACCGTTGATCTGGCTGCCTGGGCCAGCGTTCTGCGTGTACGCGGCGGACCAGTACACCGGCGTCGGATCGAAACCGATTCCAACCGTTTGCGTGATCGTACCCACGGCAAGAATGCCCAGCGAGGTCGCGCCAGGGGTGCGCGCCGTCACCGTCAGAGTTTCCAGGAACGTTCCCATCGCCGTGGTGAACTCTTTCGTGAAGACGCTACCGATGGTCACTCCCAATGGGTCGGACAGGGTCACCGGTTGGCCAGCGACCAGACCGACGTTGTTCGCTATGATTGCGCCAACCAAATCCGGAGCACCGCTAGAAATGGTGGCTGCAGTCGTTACATCGCCGGTATTGGCAGTGAAGGCGCCAAGCGCCGCGACGTTGAAGATGACGTCAATCGGAATGGCAGAGGCTGGAGTGGCCAAGGCAGCTGCAGCCGACGTTACGGCTACCGCGCACAAGCGAGAAAATTTCATAGGTTAGTCCTCTATTGGTTGTTTGCTGCGCGGAATTGCGCGGCTGAAGAATACTAAGCAAAGGGTGTGCCAGGTTGATGTATCCATCTTTTTTCAAGCATTTATGTTGCTTCCTCGGTCTGGGGCAAGCCTCAGGTGTAAGATTTGCCGACACTCCTTCGGATTGGCGACCGCCGATCCGGCGCTCTACCTGTCCCTGACGATGGCAATGACCGCACTCGCCGGGCTGTTGTACATCGGTGCCAGTTTCGCCCAGCGCGCGAGAGATCGCCAGCAGGTCGGGTTCGGCGATGGTGGCTTTGCGCACATTCCAGTTTTGCCCTGGAATCACTGTCCAGTATATGCCCTGAGGTACTCGTGGAATACGCACCGCGAAAGGGGTTGTGCATCGTCCTGCCCGCCGGCAGCCCACATCCCGGACGAACTCCCTGGGCTGCACGCCCCTCGAGAAGACGATCGGCGTCCAGCCGGCAGGCGCCGTTCCCGGCACTGGCATTGAACCTGCGCCCACTGCCTTGTCGAATGACAAGCGGCCTCGCTTCGACGAGGACGCACTGACACAGGCGCAGCGTCCTCCGGCTGTTCCGGCACCACCAAACTCGCTATCGAGGTTCCGCCCATGCTTGAGAACCATATCGTCGTCATCTTCGGCGCCTCCGGCGACCTCACCCGTCGCAAACTGCTGCCGGCGCTGGCGAGCCTGCACGCCCAGCGCCTGCTGCCCGAGCGCTTCGCCGTGCTCGGCGTCGGCCGTACACCGCTGGACGACGCCAGTTTTCGTCAGGAGATGGCCAGCGCCCTGCCCCGCTTCGCCGCTCACCTGCCGGCGGAAGCCGCCGCTTTCGTGCCGCTGCTGCACTACCAGTCGATCGATACCGGCGATCCCGCAGCCTACGAGCAGGTCAAGCAGCGCGTCTATGGGCTCTGTGCGGAACTCGGAATTCCTCACAACTGCCTCTTTTACCTCAGCACGCCGCCCGACCTCTATCCGAAGATCTCGGCCTGCCTTGCCGCAAGCGACCTCAACACGAGCGGCGACGGCTGGAAGCGACTGGTGGTGGAAAAACCATTCGGACGCGATCTGGCAAGCGCCCGCGAACTCAACCGGCAGTTGCTCGCGGAGTGGCGCGAAGACCAGCTCTACCGCATCGACCATTACCTGGGAAAGGAAACCGTTCAGAACCTGCTGGTGTTTCGCTTCGCCAACGAGATTTTCGATTCGCTGTGGAACCATCGTTACGTGGACTACGTGGAAATCACCAGCGCCGAGAGCCTTGGTGTCGAAAGACGCGCCGGCTATTTCGACGGTAGTGGAATCGTCCGCGACATGGTGCAGAACCATCTGTTCTGGCGCTATCCCTGCCAGAACCTCGCTTCCGGCGGTGAGTACTGCGAACTGTGAACGCCTGGCACGTCCACCCCGACGCCACGGCCAGCGTTCAGGCACTGGCTTGCGATCTGGTGCGCTGGTTACGGGAACGGCGCGGCGAAATTCACCTGGCGCTCTCCGGTGGCAATACACCACTTCGCCTGTATGCCATACTCGCCGCGGCGGCAGGCATCCCGTGGCCGCGCGTGCATCTGTGGTGGGTCGATGAGCGCCTGGTTCCGCCCGACGATCCACGCAGCAATTACGGTGCCGCCAGGTCGCTCCTCGTGGAGCCGCTGCGACTGGCCGCGTCGAGAATCCACCGCATCCGGGGCGAAGTTCCGCCTGAGCAGGCGGCGGCCGACTACGACCGTCAACTCGCCGAACTCGCGGGCGCCGGTTCGTCGCCCGTTTTCGACTGCGTCCTGCTCGGTGTCGGTGAGGATGGCCACACGGCCAGCCTCTTTCCCGATACGCAGCCAGGGTGGACTGGCCGGCACTGCCTGCTCGCACGCCACCTCGACGACGGGACGCTGCGCGTCTCGCTGAACGAGGCCACGCTGCTCGCCGCTGCCCGCGTGGTCTTCCTGGTTGCCGGCGCCGGCAAACGCAGCATTCTCGCGCGCATTCTTTCGGGCAACGCGCCCGAGCTGCCAGCCAGCCGCATCATCGCGCGTGCGCCGCAAGTCCATGCCTACCTGGACGCGGCTGCCGCCCCAGACCTTACAAGTTCTCCGGAGGGATGAGAGCATCGACCACCTCCTGCCCCACCTCGAGCCCGGCGACATCGTCATCGACGGCGGCAATTCGCACTACAAGGACAGCCAACGCCGCGTCCAGGCCCTTGCCAAGCAGGGCATCCGCTTCGTCGGCATGGGCATTTCCGGCGGCGAGGAAGGCGCCCGCCACGGCCCGAGCATCATGCCCGGCGGCAACCGTGAGGCGTGGCCGCACCTGAGAAACCTCTTCCAGACGATCAGCGCCCATACCGATTCCGGCGAGCCCTGCTGCGACTGGGTCGGCGAAGGCGGTGCCGGCCACTTCGTCAAGATGGTGCACAACGGCATCGAATACGGCGACATGCAGCTCATCGCCGAGGCTTGCCATCTGCTCAGGGATCTGGGCGGCTGCCAGCCTGCCGAAGTGGCGGCGATATTCGCGCAATGGAATCGCGGCGACCTCGCCAGCTATCTGGTCGAAATCACCGCAGAAATCTTTCGTGTCAGCGAAGCCGACGGCAAGCCCCTCGTCGACCGCATCCTCGACACCGCTGGCCAGAAAGGCACCGGCCGCTGGACCAGCGGAAGCGCCCTCGAACTGGGTGTGCCGCTGACGCTGATCACCGAGTCGGTGTACGCGCGCAGCCTCTCTGCCCGGCTCGACGAGCGTGTCGCTGCTGCGGCGATCCTGCCCGGCCCGTCGCCACGACCTGGCGTCGAGCGTGGCGCGCTGGTCGCTGCCGTGGGTGATGCGCTGCTGGCCAGCAAGCTGGTGAGTTACGCGCAGGGCTTCATGCTCATGCGGGCTGCCAACGACGAGTATGGCTGGCGACTCGATCTCGGCCGCATCGCCCTGCTCTGGCGCGCCGGCTGCATCATCCGCAGCTCATTCCTCGGCCGTATTCGCGATGCTTACGAGCACGACGCCGATCTCGCCAGCCTGTTGCTCGATCCCTGGTTCCGGCAAGTGGTCGAGCGCTCCCAGAACGGCTGGCGCGGCACGGTGATGCTCGCCGCCGAGCACGGGATCGCGGCTCCCGGCCTGTCGGCGGCACTCGCCTTCTACGATGGCTACCGCTGCGCGCGCAGCCCGGCCAACGTCATCCAGGCGATGCGTGACTACTTCGGCGCGCATACCTTCGAGCGCACCGACCATCCGCGCGGGGTCTTCTTCCACCACGACTGGATCGGCAGCGGCGGTAGCGCCACCTCGGGCAGCTACACGGCCTGAGATCGAATGGCGGGGTCGGGCATCAAATGCCCATTCATGACTTTCATGACAGCCAAGCTGCGCAAGCGCTCTGCGTTTGCCGTCTCCCGGCCTGGCGCCGCCACGTGCATCCTGCAGGCACTCATAAGCACAACTGGCGCAGCGACCACAATCCCGGATAATGCCAAGATTATGACAAAGATCCTTCAGCGTGCGCGCACCGTCCTGTACTGCTGCACGGATGTGCTTATCAGTCACTGCCCGGCACACGCAAACGTACATCAACGGCCTCCACCAGAAGAATGAAAGGATGAAATCAAGCATGCGGCAGCCAGCCCCAATAATAGCAAGAAACTATTGCATCCATACTGACAATCAATTATACAAATGAAACAATTCTTCATAGAATGTGTTCATCGGGTTCCCGCGCAACCGGCCTCGGCTTCCCGAAAACCACAGGACGACGCAGTTTGCGGGCATCGGGAAGGAAGACCTTCCGCACGCAAAGTGGTCGAACTTCTCCCCGCACCAAAGCTTTCAACCCAGGAGAAACGACGATGAACGCCAAGAAAACCCAAACCCCTTCGATCAATATCGGCATCAGCGCCAGCGATCGCGAAAAGATTGCCCATGGCCTGTCTGCCCTGCTGGCCGACAGTTACACGCTCTACCTGATGACGCACAACTTCCACTGGAATGTTACGGGACCCATGTTCAATACCTTGCACCTGATGTTCATGGGCCAGTACACGGAACAGTGGAACGCGCTCGACGTCATCGCCGAGCGGATTCGCGCACTCGGCCATCCCGCTCCCGGCACCTACAAGGAGTTCAGCAGGATGAGTTCGATCAGCGAGGTGGAAGGAACGCCCAAGGCAACGGAGATGATTCGGCACCTGGTTGATGCCCAGGAAGCCACGGCACGCACCGCGCGCGAGTTGTTCCCGGTGGTGAGTGCCGCGAACGACCAGCCCACCGCCGATCTGCTCACCCAGCGTCTGGAAGTGCATGAGAAGACCGCCTGGATGCTCCGCAGCCTGCTCGAAGAGTAAGTTGCTTGCATGGGAGATTGGCGTCAGCGACTCACGAACAGGAATTGACCTCAAGTGCCGGAGCCTGGCTTTCCGTTTTCCAGCGCTGGGATCATCTCGCGCGCATCCTCTCGCGAAAATCGATCGAGATAGAGGTAGATCACCGGCGTCAGGTAGAGCGTCAGGAACTGTGAGAGCAGCAGACCGCCGACCACCGCCAGGCCGAGCGGTCGCCGGACTTCGGCGCCGGCACCGAGACCGAGGGCGATCGGCAGGGTTCCGACCAGTGCCGCCATGGTGGTCATCATGATCGGCCGGAAGCGGATCAGGCAGGCCTCAAAGATCGCGTCGCGCGCGGCCATTCCTGCCTGCCGCTGCTGCGCCAGCGCAAAGTCGATCATCATGATGGCGTTCTTCTTGACGATGCCGATCAGCATGATGACGCCGACGAAGGCGTAGAGACTGAGATCGATGCCAAAGAGCAGCAGCGTCAACAGCGCGCCGAGGCCCGCCGAGGGCAACCCCGAAAGAATCGTCAGGGGGTGGATGAAACTCTCGTAGAGAATGCCGAGCACCAGGTACACCACCAGAATCGCCACCAGCAGCAGGACGCCGAGTCCCTGCTGTGACGACTGGAAGGCCTGTGCGGTGCCTTGCAGGCTGGTGTTCAGCGAGACCGGGATGCGCAGTTGCTGTTCAAGCCCCTTGATCCGGTCCACCGCTTCGCCCAGCGATACCCCCGGCAACAGGTTGAACGACAAAGTGACCGACGGCAACTGCCCCTGATGGTTGACGGTCAGCGCCTGCGTCTTGCGACTGAAGCGCGCGATGGTGTCCAGCGGGATGAGCTTGCCGTTGCTGCTGCGCACGTAGAGGCGTGACAGCGCTTCCGGATTGGCCTGGTATTCCGGGTCTACTTCGAGAATCACCTGGTACTGATTGGTCGCACCGTAGATCGTTGACACCTGTCGCGCGCTGAATGCGCTCTGCAAGGCATCTTCCACCTGCCCATAACTGAGACCGAGCGTCGCCAGCTTGTCGCGGTCGATGTCCAGCGCCAGCACCGGGCTGAGGTGGTTGAGGTTGTTGGTGACATCGACGAATCCGGGCAACTGGCGGAGACGTTCGGTCAAGGTGGCGGTCCATTGGTACAGCTCGCCGAGGTCGGTGTCCTGCAGGGTGTACTGATACTGCGCGGCGGTGAGCTGGCCGCCGATGCGGATGACTGGCGGATTCTGCATGTACGCCTTGATTCCCGGGACTTCCGCGAGTTTGGGGCGCAGGCGCTGAATGATCTCGTCTGGCGACGAGCGACGTTCCGAGCGGGGTTTGAGGATCATGAAAATGGTCCCGGTATTGGCCGTCGGGCGGATGCCGCCGGCACCCACCGCCGACATGAACGAGCGGATGTCGGGTTCCTGCGCGACGATTTCGGCCAGCGCGCGTTGATGTTTCACCATCGAGGCGAAGGAGATGTCCTGCGCGCCTTCGGTGAAGGCGATGATCTGACCCGAGTCACCGCTCGGCAGGAAATCCTTGGGCACCACGGTAAACAGATAGCCGGTGAGCAGCAGGGTGGCAAAGAAAGCCACCAGCACGCTGCGTGGGTGCGCCATCGCCAGCTTGAGCGTCCGCTCGTAGCCCGCGAGCAGGGCAGCAAAAAAACGCTCGAAGATCTGGAACAGACGGCCATGCGTATCAGGCTCGGCGTGCTGGATGTAGCGGCTGCAGAGCATCGGGGTCAGGGTCAGCGACACGAAGCCGGAGACCAGAATGGCGACGCAGATGGTGACCGCGAATTCGTGCAGCAGGCGGCCGACGATGCCGCTCATGAAGAGCACCGGAATGAAAACGGCAATCAGCGAGAGGGTCATCGAAAGGATCGTGAAGCCGATCTCGCGGGCGCCCTGGATCGCCGCCTCGAACGGTGTTTCGCCCTTTTCGACGTGGCGGACGATATTCTCCAGCATCACGATCGCATCATCGACGACGAAGCCGACACTCAGAGTCAGCGCCAGCAGCGAAAGATTGTCGAGGCTGTAACCGAGGACCGCCATCGCCCCGAAGGTCCCGACCACAGAAATCGGCAGCGCCAGCGCCGGAATGATCGTCGCCGACAGGTTCCTCAGGAACAGCAGGATCACCAGAATCACCAGGAAACCGGCCAGGATCAGCGTGAACTGGACGTCGTCGATCGCGTCGCGGATCGAGACGCTGCGGTCGAAAAGCACTCTCATCTCGATCGCTGCCGGCAGCTTGGACTGGAACGACGGCAAGATACGCTTGATGGCATCGACCGTCTCGATGGTATTGGCGCCGGGCTGGCGCTGAATCGCCAGGACAATGGCACGCTTGTCGACGTTCCAGCTGGCGATCTTGTTGTTCTCGACGCTGTCGATCGGGGTGGCGACTTCGTCGAGCCGCACCGGCGCGCCATTTCGCCAGGCAACGATCAGTGGGCGGTAGGCCGCGGCACTGGAAAGCTGTCCGCCATCCTTGATGGCAAAAGTCTGGCGGCTGCCATCGAGCTGGCCGATCGGTTGGTTGACGTTGTTCTGGGCCAGCGTCTGTTGCAATTCGTCGAGGCCGATTCCCCGGCTGGCGAGCTGGTCGGGGTTGGCCTGCACGCGCACGGCGAATTTCTGCGATCCGAAAATCAGCACCTGGGCGACGCCGGGGATCGTCGACAGACGCTGCGCGAGCTGGGTTTCCGCGTATTCGTTCACCAGCGACAGCGGCAGCGTCGGTGACAGCATGGCGATATAGAAGACCGGCGAGTCGGCCGGGTTGACCTTGCGGAACGACGGTGGCGCCGGCATGTTCGGCGGCAACTTGCGCAAGGCGGCGGAGATCGCCGCTTGCACATCCTGCGCGGCGGCGTCGATGTTGCGTTCGAGCGAGAACTGCAGGGTGATCGAGGTCGATCCCTGGGCGCTCGTCGAGGTCATCGAATCGAGGCCGGCGATGGTCGAGAATTGCCCTTCCAGGGGTGTGGCGACCGCCGCCGCCATGGTTTCCGGGGAGGCGCCGGGCAGATTGGCGGTCACTGCAATGGTCGGGAAATCGACCGTCGGCAATTCGGAAACCGGCAGAGCACGGTAGCCGATCAAGCCGAAAATGAGGAACGCCGCCATCAGCAGCGTGGTCATGACCGGGCGGCGAATGCAGAGTTCAGGCAGATTCATTTGGTGTTGCCGCCCGGCTGAGTGGCCGGCACTGGCGTGGCGGCGGCGGCTCCCTCCGGCTGTTTCACCTGCACCAGCGATCCCGGGGCCAGCCTGAGCTGGCCGTCGGTGACGACCACTTCATCGCTGGCAACGCCCCTGCCGATCGCCGAGATGCCACGGAAGCTGGCCGACACGTCGATCTTCCTGGGTTCTACAGTGTTGTCCGGGCGGACGACAAACAGGAAGTTGCCCTCCGGCCCCTGCTGCACGGCTTCCGCGGGAACGACCACGGCATTGCTCAGGGTATCGAGGGAGAGGCTGACCTCGAGAAATTGTCCGGGGATCAGTCGTTCATCACGATTTTCCAGCAGGGCCTTCATCTGGATGGTGCCGGTGCCGGCATCGACGGTGTTGTCGAGAAACCTCACCGTGCCTGCAAAACGCTGCTCCCGGTTGCCGGGAATCGTCACACTGGCGGGCAGATCGCCGCTTGCCATGGCCTTGCGCACACGCGGCAGATGCTTCTCGGGAATCGAAAAAGTCACGTAGAGCGGTTGCACGCGATTGACCACTGCCAGCACCGTTTCATTCATCTTGACGGCGGAACCGGGGAACACCAGACGCGCGCCGACCACGCCCGCAAATGGAGCGCGGATGCTGGTGTAGGCGAGTTGGAGCGTGGCCAGTTCCAGAGCGGCCCGGTCGGCCCTGACCGTCGCGCTTGCCGTAGCTTCGCCGGTACGCAGTTCGTTGACCTTTTCCTCGGAAACGAAGCCGCGTCCCTGCAGGGACAGATAGCGCTGCACGTCGGCCCTGGCCTTGGCGAGCTGGGCTTCGCTCCTGGCCAGATTGGCCTGCGCCTGCAGCAGCCGCGCGTCGAAGTCGCCGGGGTCGAGCCGGACCAGGACCTCGCCCTGCCGGACATGTTGCCCTGCGGCGTAGGTCACCGCCAGAACCTGTCCGTCCAGCCGTGATTTCAAGGTCACGCTTTCGTACGCTTCGGCGCGTCCTACCACCTCCAGCAGGACGGGTATGTCGCCGACCGTCGCCCTGGCCACGGTCACCGGCACCGGCGCTGCGCTCCTGGCAGTCGTACCGGAGTTGCTCTGACGAGTGTTCTGGTACCAGTATCCTGTACCGGCAACGCTGGCCGCGATCACGGCCAGCAACAGCATCTTGGATCTTGTCATTTGGCGCTACCATAACAGTCGGAAACAGGAGCTAGGAGATAGGGGAAGGGTTGTACTCTGAACATCCTGCCTTGGTCAAGTACGCAAAGTATTCTCGAACAGGTGATTCATGCGAGTCCTGCAACTGTGCTCCTTCTCCTGGCGAATGCTGCGGCGCGACGCGCGCGGCGGTGAGTTGCGCCTGCTGGCGGCGGCTCTGGCGGTCGCCGTGGCCGCCCTGTCGGCGGTGGGATTTTTTGCCGACCGTGTTCGTCAGGCGCTCGATCGCGAGTCTCATCAATTGCTCGGCGCCGATCTCTTGCTGACCGCCGATCATCCGTGGCCGCAAGCCTTGACCGACGAGGCGCGCGCGCGCGGCCTGCAGGTGGTCGAGACCCGTACCTTCCCGAGCATGGTGACGCACGGCGAAGCTGACGAGCTGCGTGCGCAGCTCGCCGAGATCAAGGCGGTTGGTGCCGCTTATCCGCTGCGCGGCACCCTGCGCATTGCGCCGGCGCTGAATGTCCCGGATGCGCCGGCGCGTGGCGGGCCTCCTGCCGGAATGATCTGGATCGACGAGCGTCTGGCCTCGGCACTGGGCGCGCGCGTCGGTGACCAGATCGCCGTCGGGCAAAGTTCGCTGCGCGTCGATGCCGTACTGACTCTCGAGCCGGATCGCGGCATCAACTTCTTCAGCGTCGCGCCGCGCCTGTTGATGAACCTCGACGATCTGCCGGCCACGGCCCTGCTGCAAATCGGCAGTCGTGTCGGCTACCGCCTGTTACTGGCCGGCGACCTGCCGCTGGTGCAGCGTTTCCAGCGCGACATCGAGCCACGCTTGGCGCGTGGGCAACGCATCGAAGACCCGCAGAACGGCCGCCCGGAGATCCGTACCGCGCTCGAACGGGCGCAGAAATTCCTCGGTCTTTCGGCGCTGCTGACGGTGGTGCTGGCGGCGGTGGCGGTGGCGCTGGCTTCGCGACGTTATGGGCAACGCCATCTCGATCCCTGCGCCGTGATGCGCTGTCTAGGCGCGACACAATCCTTGCTGTTGCGCCTGTACCTGGGCCAGTTTGCCGTGCTCGGCGTACTCGCGGCCAGCATTGGCTGCGCGCTCGGCTACCTCGCCCATTTCGCCCTGCACGCCTGGCTCGCACAGTTGCTGGCGACGCCACTGCCACCGCCGGGTCTGCTGCCGGCCGTACAGGGGGTGGCGGTCGGTCTGCTGCTGCTCTTCGGCTTTGCCGTGCCGCCCCTGCTGCAGCTCAAGAAGGTGTCGACGCTGCGTGTTCTGCGCCGCGAACTGGGCAATCCGCGCAGCGGTCTGCTCGGTGGCTATCTGCTCGGCTTCCTGGCGCTGGCCGGCCTGATGTTCTGGGTGGCCGGCGAAGTCGAGCTTGGCGCCTACGTGGTCGGCGGCTTCAGCGTCGCACTGATCTCCTTTGCGCTGATTGCCCGGCTCGCCATCCGGCTGGCAGCCGCGCTGCGTGGCGGTAGGCGATCCGCCAGCGCGAGCGGAATCGGCTGGCGTTACGGGCTGGCAAGCCTGGAGCGGCGTGCGGGCACCAGCGTCCTCCAGATTGTTGCACTGGCGCTCGGCTTCATGGCGCTGCTGCTGCTGACCGTGACGCGCGGCGAGCTGCTCGATGCCTGGCGGCGGAGCGTTCCACCCGAGGCAGCGAACCGCTTTGTCGTCAATATCCAGCCCGACCAGGTCGAAGCAGTACGCGCGGCGCTGCTGGCGCAGGGCCTGGTGGCCGAGCTGGCGCCGATGGTGCGCGGGCGATTGACGCGCATCAACGACGTCGAAGTCAGTGCCGCAAGCTACACGGACGATCGCGCGCAGCGCCTGATCGACCGCGAGTTCAATCTGTCGATGCGCGCCGATCTGCCGGAAGGCAACCGACTCAGTGGCGGGCGCTGGTTCTCTCCCGCCGAAGTCGCTGGCCGGGGGGGCGACGCGGCCGCGTCGGTCGAAGATGGGCTGGCGAAGACGCTCGGACTGTCTGTCGGCGATCGGATCGAGTTCGTCGTCGCCGGCGAGCAGGTCGGCATGTCGGTGGTCGGATTGCGCAAAGTCAACTGGGATACCATGCGCGTCAATTTCTTTGTCCTGACGCCGCCGCTGGTCCTGCAAGGCTACCCGGCAAGCTGGATCACCAGTTTTTATCTTCCCCCGGAAAAGGCGGAGTTCATCAATCGGCTGATTCGCGAATTTCCCAATCTCACGGTGATCGACGTCGCAGCAATCCTGCGCCAGTTGCAATCGATCATGGATCAGGTGGCGCGGGCGGTGCAGTTCGTTTTTCTGTTTACTCTGGCCGCCGGAGTCATCGTTCTCTACGCGGCGCTGGCTTCAGCAGCGGAAGAGCGACGCTACGAGCTGGCCGTGATGCGCGCCCTCGGAGCACGCCGGGAACAGCTCAGGCGGGCCTTGCTGGCCGAGTTTGCGGCGATTGGCGGGTTTTCCGGCCTGATTGCCGCGCTCGGAGCCATCGGCGTTGGCCAGTTTCTGGCGCGCCAGGTCTTTCGCTTCGAAGTGACGATCGATCTGTGGCTGTTGCCGGCAGCGATCTGCCTTGGCGCTTTGCTGGTCAGCGCCGCCGGCTGGTTCGCCGCCACCCGGCTGCTGCAGAGCGCGCCACTGGAAGCGCTACGCGGCGGCAGCGCCTGACTTGGCTCTGGCGAGGTTGATGGCGCGCCAGCGTGAACCATCGTTTATCATAGCGCCGTGAAGAGCGACTACGCCGGGACACCGAGCTTGTCCTCGTTGACCAACATTGAGGGGAGAGTTTCGCCATGAAAGGAAAGACATTGCTGGTATTGCGGCACGGTAAGTCGGACTGGGGCACCGGTCACGAGGATTTTCACCGCCCGCTGGTCGAAAGAGGCCGCCTCGGCAGCCAGAAAATGGGGGCCTGGATCAAGCGCCAGAAACTGGTTCCGGACGCGGTGCTCAGTTCCACGGCCGAGCGCGCGCGTGCCACGACGGCAGCGGCCTGCAAGGCGATGGGGGTACCGTTGAGCAAGGTGCGCTGGGACGAGCGTCTCTATGCGGCGCCAGTCGAAGATCTGCTGGCGGCGCTGGCCGATTGCCCGAAGAGTGCCCACCGGGTGATGGTGGTCGGACACAATCCGGGGCTCGAAGAACTGATCGATTATCTGAACGAAGGCCAGATCGAGGTTCCGGACGATGGCAAGGTGCTGCCGACTTCGGCACTCGCCCAACTGGAAATGATCGAAGACTGGACGAAGCTCGAGCCCGGCTGCGCCACTCTGGTCTCGGTCACCCGACCCGGACAGGTGCCGGACGATCTGGCCGTAGACGACGAGCCGCAGGGTCCCGTTCCCGACTACTTCTTTACCCAGTCGGCAGTGCTCCCCTATCGTCGGATCGACGGCCAACTGGAAATCATGGTCATCGCCTCGCGCAAGGGCACTCGCTGGGTGATCCCCAAGGGCGTCAAGGAACCCGAGCTGTCCTTGCGTGACTCAGCCGGCAAGGAAGCCCTGGAGGAGGCAGGCGTGCGCGGTCGCCTCGACGAGGAGCCGATTGGCCATTACGACTACAAGAAATGGGGCGGCGTGTGCCATGTGGCGGTATTTCCGATGGAAGTCAGCGAAAGCGTTCCCGAAGACGAGTGGGAAGAGAGCCACCGCGAACGGCGCTGGCTGGAGGCCGGCAAAGCCAGGAGCATGGTCGACGAGCGTGCCCTGCGCAAGCTGATCGACAAACTGGCCAAACGGGTCGGCAAACGCTGAAGCGAAGAAGCATTCTGCAAGCGGCTAGCGGTGGCGCATGCCGCCACTGCTCCGCGCCACGGCTTCGTTTACCCGCAACGGCTGGCCGTGCAGGTCCTTGCCGTCGAGGGCAGCGATCGCGGAAAGCGAATGCGCCCTGCCGGGCATTTCGACAAAGCCGAAGCCCTTCGATGCACCGCTGAACAGCTCGCGCATCACCTGCACGGACTTCACCTGGCCGAAGGCCTTGAACAGATTGGTGAGTTCTGTTTCGTCCGTCTCGGGTGCGAGATTACCCACGAATATATTCATTGCCGGCTCCTGGTCTGACGATTCGATAAATGGCTCGTGGCTGGTGGCGCAGGTCCGCTGCTCAACTGCCGCGTCGGGTGGGGCTGCGAAACAGCGCTGGCAGTGCAGCACCGGCCCTGGCGCTCTGCGGCGCCCGCGGTACATTCGGCAGCGGCGCCTGACTGGCACGCGCCGGCGTTGACGCGCTCGGGCGTGCCGGTGGCGTCGCCGAGGTCTGCGTCCGCTGCGCACTAGCCTTTCCCTGGCCGCCGCCGCGTCGCTTGCCATCGCGACCGCCTCGTTCAGCAGCTTGCACTGCGACCAGCAGATGAGGCGGCGGCGGCTGACCGGGCTCGAATCCCGGCACGATCTGGCGATCGATGCGACGCGTCAGCAGCTTCTCGATGTCGGCGAGCAGCGCGTTCTCCTCAACCGAAACCAGTGAAACCGCCTCGCCGGTGCTCCCCGCACGCCCGGTCCGGCCGATGCGATGGACATAGTCCTCGGGAACGTTGGGAAGCTCGAAGTTGACCACATGCGGCAACTCTTCGATGTCCAGACCGCGCGCGGCAATGTCGGTCGCCACCAGGACACGCACCGTGCCGGCTTTGAAGCCGGCCAGTGCCCGGGTACGTGCCGGCTGGCTCTTGTTGCCGTGGATCGCCGTGGCCTCGATGCCTTCCTTGCACAATTGCTCCGCCAGCCGGTTGGCGCCACTTTTCATGCGCGTGAACACCAGCACCTGGCGCCAGTCGCCCGACGACACCAGATGGGTCAGCAGTTCGCGCTTGCGCCAGGCATCGACCGGATGGATGCGCTGGGCAACCAGTTCGGATTCGGCGTTGCGGCGTGCAACTTCGATCATCGCCGGCGCGTGCAGCAGGCCGTCGGCGAGCTGGCGAATCTCGCTGGAAAAGGTGGCCGAGAACAGCAGGTTCTGCCTCCGCGCCGGCAGCAGCGCGAGGATGCGCCGAATGTCGCGAATGAAGCCCATGTCCAGCATGCGGTCCGCTTCGTCAAGCACCAGGATCTCGACATGCGCCAGGTTGGCGGTCTTCTGCTGCAGGTGATCGAGCAGGCGGCCCGGCGTGGCGACGAGGATATCGACGCCACGGCGCAAGGCTTCGATCTGTGGATTGATGTTCACGCCGCCGTAAACCAGGGTGGACTGGAGCGGCAGGTACTGGCCGTAGGTGCGCACGCTCTCTTCGACCTGCGCCGCGAGTTCGCGGGTGGGTGTCAGGATCAGCGCCCGTACGCGCCGGGGGTGGTGTGCAGCAGTGGGGGAAGCTGCCGACAGCCGCTGCAGCAGCGGCAGCGTGAAGCCGGCGGTCTTGCCGGTTCCGGTCTGGGCGCCGGCGAGTACATCACGTCCAGCAAGAATGACCGGGATGGCTTGCGCCTGTACTGGCGTCGGTTCGGTGTAGCCCTGTTCGGCGACAACACGCGTGAGTTCGGCCGCAAGGCCGAGAAGGGCAAACGATTGGGACAAGAAAATCTCCTGCAAACGACCTGCTGCGGCACGGCACCATCAGAGCCGGTTCAGGCGGATACCACAATTTTGGGGTGGGATGATTCGGGGCGCTCGGCACTTGCCGGGGGGAGAAACCGCGAGAAAAGCAAACTGCCGACCGGATGAAACACAGCTCGCTTCCGGGCAGAACTATACACGGTTTAGCGCGGCGCAAGCAGATTATCGGCGCCGGCGACCCGTCGACAAGCGGCTGCCTGCTGCCTGCGACGTGCCCCTCTGTTACAATTCCATGCTTGTTCGATACTGATACTGGCTGGTGGACCTTCGGGGAGGCGCCAGCCCCCGGTTTCTTTTTCTAGATAGAGGCAATCATGCAACCCACAGCGAAACCCAAAAACCCCAATTTTTCCTCAGGTCCCTGCAGCAAGCGCCCGGGCTATGATGTCAGCGCCCTTTCGCTCAACACCCTGGGCCGCTCGCACCGCTCGGCGCTGGGCAAGAAAGCCCTCGCGCTGGCGTGCTCGGAAACCGCTCGCATCCTCGGTTTGCCGGAAGGCTATCGCGTCGGCGTCGTGCCGGGGTCGGACACGGGTGCAGTGGAAATGGCGATGTGGTCCTTGCTGGGTCAGCGCGGTGTCGACGTTCTGGTCTGGGAGTCCTTTGGCGCGGGCTGGGCGACGGACGTGGTCAAGCAACTGAAACTTTCCGACGCGCGCGTCCTGAAGGCCGATTATGGCGACATCGTCGATCTCGCGCAGGTGAATTTCGACAATGACGTGGTGTTTACCTGGAACGGCACGACTTCCGGCGTCAAGGTGCCCAATGGTGACTGGATTCCGAATGAGCGCACCGGCCTGACGATCTGCGATGCCACTTCGGCGGTATTCGCCATGGACCTGCCCTGGGACAAGCTCGACGTGGTGACTTTCTCCTGGCAGAAGGTCTTGGGCGGTGAGGGGGCGCACGGCATGCTGATCCTCGGCCCACGCGCGGTTGCCCGTCTGGAAAGCTATAGCCCGCCGTGGCCACTGCCCAAGGTGTTCCGCCTGACCTCCGGCGGCAAGCTCAGCGAAGGTATCTTCCGCGGGGAAACGATCAACACCCCTTCGATGCTCTGCGTTGCCGACTATCTCGACGCCTTGCAATGGATCGAGGCGATTGGCGGCGTCCCGGCGGCGATCGCGCGCAGCCAGGCCAACCTGGCGGTGATCGCCGAGTTTGTCGCCGCCAACGACTGGATCACTTTCCTGGCCAAGGATCCGGCAACGCGCTCGAACACCAGCGTCTGCCTGAGCGTGCAACTCGATGCCGAACAGGTCAAGAAGCTCGTCAAGCTGCTCGACAGCGAAGGCGTTGCTTTCGACATCGGTTCGTACAAGGACGCACCGGCAGGGATTCGCATCTGGTGTGGGTCTACCGTCGAGACTTCCGACCTGCAAGCGCTGATGCCATGGCTGGCCTGGGCCTATCAGCAGGTCGCCGCCTGATTCCCGTCATTCCACCGATCATCTATCCGAGTCACATAGCCATGTACAAGGTCAGAACCTACAACAAGATTTCGATCAAGGGTCTCGATCGATTTCCGCGTCAATCCTATGAAGTCGGTAGCGACATTGCTCACCCCGACGCTTTTCTCCTGCGCAGCCAGAAGCTGCAGGGTATCGACGTCCCCGCCTCGTTGCTGGCCGTTGCCCGCGCCGGCGCCGGGGTCAACAATGTTCCGGTCGCCGAATACGGCAAGCAGGGGATCGTGGTGTTCAACACCCCGGGAGCCAATGCCAACGCCGTCAAGGAACTGGTGATGGCCGGCATGCTGCTGAGCGCGCGCGGCATCGTCGATGGCATGAATTATGTGCAGTCGCTCGCCGATATCCAGGATCCGGCGGAGATGTCGCCGCTCGTCGAAAAAGCCAAATCCCGCTTTGCCGGCCACGAAATCCGTGGCAAGACGATCGGTATCGTCGGTCTCGGAGCGATCGGCTCGATGGTCGCCGACATGGCGCTGGCGATGGGCATGACGGTAGTCGGTTTTGACCCGGTGTTGTCGATTGATGCGGCCTGGCGCCTGTCGAACGAAGTCAGCCGCATGGAAAACCTGCAATCGCTGCTCGCCCGTTCCGACTACGTCTCGCTGCATGTGCCGGCGGTCGATGCCACCCGGCATATGCTCAACGACGACACTCTGGCGGTCATCAAAGAGGGTGCCGTGCTGCTCAACTTTGCCCGGGACGCGATCGTGAACCCGGCGGCGGTCCTGCGCAGTCTTGACGCCGGCCGGCTCGGCAAGTACGTCTGCGATTTTCCCGAACCCGCTCTGCTCGGACACCCGCGAATCATTGCCATGCCGCACATCGGCGCCAGTACCGAGGAATCCGAGGAAAACTGTGCGGTGATGGCTGCCAACCAACTGGTCGACTATCTGGAAAACGGCCACATCGTGAACTCGGTCAACTTCCCGAAGATCAACATGGAGCGCAGTCCGGGCACCTCGCGAATCACCTTCTCCAACGACAATGTCTCCGGTGTTCTCGGCCATGTCCTGTCCATTCTGGCCAACCACCAGGTCAATGTCGTAGACATGATGAACAAGAGCCGCGGTGAACTGGCTTTCAACATTGTGGACGTCGAGAAAAAGCCCGGCGAAGAGGTGATCGACGCCATCAAGGCGGTCGAACGCGTGATTCGCGTACGTGTGATCTAGAGTTTCTGTCCGAAACGGCGAGCCGGACGCAGCTCATGGCCCTGCCCTTCCTGCGGCTGGAACCAGGACGCTTGAGCACGGGTCATATGCCAGTCAATGTGGTTTGGCGCCTGCCTCCGCTGGCTGCTTGCATCGACGACGGGAGAAAGCAATGCCTCTTCAACTGCTCGCAAATCTCGGCTGGCACGAGTTCTCGGTCCTGCTCTTCGCGCTGCTCCTGGCGCTCGTCTTCTTCCTGGTCCTCCGCCAGAACCAGAAGGATTTTCTCGAAATCGAAGCCTGGGTGACTGAAAAGAAGCCCGGCTTCTAATCCCGGCGCGAGCAGCATCCCGGTGATCTCCAGCGCACGCCGATGACACCGAACCCATCTCCATGCTTTCGTTAGAATGAGAATTGTTGCGTTTGAACGGCACAGCGTGCACAGCTTCGCGCAATGTTATAGACTCGCCTTGGACGTGGATCGGTGAACACGGATTCGCGATCTCTTACATATCGATAAACAAGAAATATGAGGGTGCCGACATGAAAGTTGAAATCGAAAAAGAAAATGCGCCACCGCTGGAGGCAGATTCCGCTCTGCTGGTGGGGCGCGAAGACCGGCGCACCGGACTCAGTGTGGACGCACTGAAACGTGCCATGCTCGACAAACTGGTCTATGTGCAGGCGCGCTTCCCGCAGGTGGCGACGCGGCGTGACTGCTTCATGGCGCTCGCGCAGGCGGTACGCGACCGCCTGTTGCAACGCTGGGTACAAACTGCGCGCACCTATCGCGATCGGGGCAGCCGTACCGTCTGTTACCTGTCTGCCGAATTCCTGATTGGTCCGCAACTCGGCAATAACCTGATCAATCTCGGGATCTTCGATCAGGCCCGGCAGGCCACCCAGGAGTTCGGACTCGATCTGGAAATGCTGCTCGATCAGGAGGAGGAACCGGGGCTGGGCAACGGCGGTCTTGGACGCCTGGCGGCATGTTACCTCGACTCGCTGGCAACGCTCGAAATTCCTGCCATCGGTTATGGCATCCTGTACGAGTTCGGCATCTTCACGCAGGCGATTCGCGATGGGCAACAGATCGAGCTGACCGACAAGTGGTTACGTGCCGGAAGCCCATGGCTGATCCACCGTCCGAATATCGCTTTCGACATCAAGCTTGGTGGTCATACCGAATATCAGTATGAGGCGAACGGCGATCGCCGCCTGCGCGTGCAATGGGTTCCGGCCAAACTCGTTCGCGGTACCGCCTGGGACATGCCGGTGTTGGGTTACGGGGTGAATACGCCGAACCGGCTCCGGCTGTGGAGCGCCGAGGCGCCGGAGAGTTTCGATTTTGCAGCCTTCAATGCCGGCAACTACCATGAGGCCGTCGATGCCCAGATTCGCTCGGAGACCATCACCAAGGTGCTGTACCCGAACGACGAAACCGAAGCAGGCCAGGAACTCAGGCTAGAACAACAGTACTTCTTCGTGGCTTGCTCACTGAAGGACATGATTCGCCTGCAACTGCAGCGCGAGAAGAATCTCGATCATTTCGACGAGAAGTTCGTCGTCCAGCTCAACGATACGCATCCGTCGATCGCCGTGGCGGAACTGATGCGCCTGCTGGTCGATGAATATATGATGGAGTGGGACCAGGCCTGGGCGATTACCCGCAAGACCTTCGCCTACACCAACCACACGCTGCTGCCGGAGGCGCTCGAAAAGTGGCGACTGGCCCTGTTCAAGCGCGTGCTGCCGCGGCATTTCGAGATCATTTGCGAGATCAACCTGCGTTTCCTCGACGAAGTGCGGATTCGCTATCCGGGCGACGACGCGCGGCTGCGAAGAATGTCGCTGATCGACGAGGATGGTGCGCACTACGTGCGCATGGCGAATCTGGCGGTCGTCGGCAGCTTCGCGGTGAATGGTGTGGCCAAGCTACATTCCGAACTGCTCAAGTCGGATGTCCTCAAGGACTTCTACGAGATGTGGCCGGAGAAGTTCAACAACAAGACCAATGGCGTCACGCCGCGCCGCTTCGTGGTCCTGGCGAATCCGACGATGTCCGGGCTGATCGAGGAAACCATCGGCACCGGCTGGGTGACCGACATGACACGGCTGCGCGAACTCGAACCGTATGCCGACGATCCCGCCTTTCGCGAATCCTGGCGGCGGATCAAGAGCGGCAACAAGAAGCGGCTGGTCGGCGAGATCAAACGTTTTGCTCATGTCGACGTCGATCCGGCGTCGATGTTCGACATCCAGGTCAAACGTTTTCATGAGTACAAGCGGCAGCACCTCAACATCCTGCACGTGGTTTCCTTGTACAAGCGCCTGAAGGACAACCCCGACCTCGTGATCGCGCCCCGCACCGTGATCTTCGGCGGCAAGGCGGCGCCGGGTTACTTCATGGCCAAGCTGATCATCCGGCTGATCAACGCCGTCGCCGACGTGATCGGTCGCGATCCGGCGATGCACGGCAAGCTGCAGGTGGTGTTCTTCCCGAACTACAACGTCAAGCACGCCCAGTCGATCTTTCCTGGTGCCGATCTGTCCGAGCAGATTTCACTAGCCGGAAAGGAAGCCTCCGGAACCGGCAACATGAAGTTCCAGATGAACGGTGCGCTGACCATCGGCACGCTCGATGGTGCCAATGTCGAAATCCGCGAGGAAGTCGGTGACGAGAACTTCTTCCTGTTCGGGATGACCACACCTGAGGTGATGGAACTCAGAAGAACCGGCTACCGACCACGGACCTATTACGACGAGAACCCGCACCTGCGTGAAGTGATCGACCTGATCGCCAGTGGCTTCTTCACCAAGGGCGACCGCGAGATTTTCCGGCCCCTCGTCGATCACCTGCTCAACCATGACGAGTACATGCTGATGGCTGACTTCCAGTCGTACATCGATTGTCAGTCCAGGGTCTCTGATACCTACCTGGACATCGATCGCTGGACACGGATGTCCATCCTCAACGTCGCACGTTCCGGATTCTTTTCTTCCGATCGGGCGATCTGTGAGTACTGCAACGAGATCTGGAAGGTGAAGCCGGTGCGTATCGAACTCAGTGACCTTTCGGGCGAGGACATGAAGTTCACCCGCGCCCTTGCCGGATCCGATTAAGCGACTGCAGCAGGGGCAGGATGCCCTGCCCCTGCAGTGTCGCACTTCGATCGCGTTTGTGGACGATGACCCGGCCGAAGTCAGGCGCGACGCCTTGCCGGTCTGGCTGACCGCGAGCTGCTTTCTACCAGCGCCGGACCTTGATGATGTGTGCCATCTTGGTGGTCGGAGCGAGCTCGACATAGGCCGTCGGACCATGCCAGCGATAGCGCTCGCCAGAGAGCAGGTCGTGTGCCTGGTACTGCTCGTCCTCGGGAATGCCGAAGGTGCCCAGTGGCACATGCAGGATCGAGTGGTGCGAGTGGAAGGGGTCGAGATTGACCACACAGATGACAATGTCCGACCGGTCTTCGGTCATTTTGGCATAGGCGAGGATGTTGGGGTTGTCGGCATTCAGGAAGAGCACGTTATTGTAGGTTTGCAGGGCGGGGCATTCCTTGCGGATCCGGTTGATCCGGGTGATGATGTCAATGATGTTGCCCGGGGCTTTCCAGTCGCGCATCTTGATTTCGTATTTCTCCGAATCGAGGTACTCCTCCTTGCCGGGAATCGCCTCGTTCTCACACAGCTCGTAGCCACTGTAGATACCGTAGACGCTTGACAATGTCGCGGCCAGCACGGCACGCATGATGAATGCCGGGCGGCCGCCGAACTGCAGGATCGGTGGCAGGATGTCCGGCGTATTGGCAAAGAAGTTGCCGGTGAAATACTCCTTCATCTCGCCGCAGGTCAACTCGCTGACGTACTCGGTCAGGTCATGCTTGTGGTCACGCCAGGTGAAATAGGTGTAGGACTGGGCGAAACCGACTTTCGCCAACAAGCGCATCATCTTCGGTTTGGTGAAGGCTTCGGCCAGAAAGATGACTTGCGGGTGCTGCCGGTGCACTTCGCCGATCACCCATTCCCAGAACGGTACCGGTTTGGTGTGCGGATTGTCGACCCGGAAGGTGGTGACGCCCTTGCCAACCCAGAACAGGAAAATCTTGAGCATTTCCTGCCACAGCCCGGCGCGGTCGCTGGTCCCGAAATTGAGCGGGTAGACGTCCTGGTATTTCTTCGGCGGGTTTTCGGCGTACTTGATCGATCCATCGGGACGATGGAAGAACCACTCCGGATGCGCTGCAACATAAGGATGGTCGGGCGAACAATTCATCACATAATCGAGCGCAATCTCGATTTCCAACTCACGGCAGGTGGCGACAAACTGGTCCCAGTCGTCCCAGGTACCGAGTTGCGGCTCCAGCGCCATGTGGCCGCCGTGTTTGTTGCCGATCGCCCAGGGACTGCCGACGTCGCCTGGTACGGCAACCAGGCTGTTGTTCTTGCCCTTGCGAAAACTGTAACCGATGGGGTGGATCGGCGGCAGGTAGACGACGTCGAAACCCATCGCCTTGATGTCGTGCAAGCGACGGATGCTGTCCTGCAGGGTGCCATGCCGGTACGGCATGTTGCCTTGCGAACGCGGGAAGAACTCATACCAGGCGGCAAAACGGGTGATGGGCCGATTGACCATGATCGTCAGCGCTGGCGCCAGTTGATGGCCCTCGCTGCGATCGGGGTAGCTGGCCATCATGCCGCGCATGACCTTGCCGATGCCCAGATCGATGGCGCCGCGCTGCTCGCCGGCAGCCAGCGCAGTTTCGATGGCCGCGATGATGCCCAGCATGCGGCTGAGATCCTCGCCCTGCGCCACGGCGGCCGACTTCTTGAGGATCACCAGACCCTCGAGCAGTTCGCTCCTGAGGTCTGCACCCGGCACGCTCTTCTTGCTGATTTCGTCCACCCACGACAGATATCTTTCGGCATACGCCTCGATCGTGTACTCCCAGCGACCGACCGTGGTGACCGTAAACTCACCGAACCAGCGGTCGTTGTCGCCCTGCGTCATCGCGCTTTCCTGCCATTCCTTGTCACCGACCTGGCGCGCCTTGAGCACGGCCGCCAGTTTGTCATGGCCTTCCTTGTAGATGTCGGCGCTGACGGTAACCTTCTCGCCGACGACGCGCTTGATGGGGAAACGGCCACCGACCACTTGCGGCTCGACCGCTTCGATGATCACACGAGGGTATTCTTTGGGAATCATCATCATTCTGCTCCTAAATCCTGATCCGGCCTGGCCGGAAGAGTGGAATCTGTAGGTGAAGACCGGTGCGCGCCAACAGCGCGCAGGCCGACGGAAGCAAGCCGATGTCGCGGCTGCCGTCGACACCCGCCGGCATCACTTCAGCAGCGAATCGTAGAGTTGCTTCGTTTGCTGCGCGATGCTCGACCAGCTGAAGACATCGCGTGCACGCTGCTGGCCTGCTGCGGCCATTGATTCGGCGAGTTCCGGGTTGTCGAGAATCTTGTTGATCGCAGCCGCCAGATCGCGTGAAAAGACATCCGGATCCACTGGCTCGAAGGGAGCCACGTGCAGTTGCTCCAGCGGCACCAGATAGCCGGTGACGCCATCGATGACGACCTCCTTGATACCACCGACGGCACTCGCCACGACTGCGGTGCGGCAGGCCATGGCTTCGAGGTTGATGATCCCGAAAGGCTCGTAGATCGACGGGCAGCAGAACACCGTGGCATGCGAATAGAGCTGGATCGCCTCGTCCTTGCTCACCATCTCCTGTATCCAGATCAGGTTCTTGAAACCCTCCTGGCGGACACGCTTGACCGCGGCCTTCATCTCGGCCAGGATTTCGGGGGTATCGGGTGCGCCGGCGCAGAGGACGACCTGCGCGTCGGGGTTGATGTAATGGATGGCATTGACCAGGTGGACGATGCCTTTCTGACGCGTGATCCGGCCGACGAAGAGGACAATCGGCTTGTCGGGGTCGACCCCGTACTTTTCGAGGGCAGCGGTTTCGTCGGTCGGATGGTACTGGTCGACGTTGATGCCGTTGTAGATCACCGTGATCTTCGCCGGGTCGATGTCGAAATGCTCGAGGATGTCGGCCTTGGTTCCCTCCGATACGGCGATCACTGCGTCTGCCATGCTCAGCGAGGTCCGTTCGATCCAGGACGACATGTCATAGCCACAGCCGAGCTGCTCGCGTTTCCACGGGCGCAGCGGTTCCAGCGAATGCACCGTATGCACCAGCGGAATGCCATAGAGGGTTTTTGCCAGGATACCGCCAAAGTGCGCGTACCAGGTGTGTACATGCACCAGATCAGCGTCGACCTGGTCGCTCAGCGTTTCGAGGTTGGTTTCGAAGGTATCCAGCGCACCGCTGAGCTTCTTGTCGACATGCGCGAAACTTCCCTTGCCGAAAGGGTAGCCCTTGATTCGCACGCCATCACTGCTGACCGTGTCCTGGTCGCCAAAGGAGCGGACTTCGACATGCATCAGTCTGGCGAGTTCGCCAGACAGATACTCGACGTGAACACCGGCTCCGCCGTAGACGTGGGGAGGATATTCGCGCGTCAATAGGAGTACTTTCATTGCGGCACTTTCTATGCTGTGGTTGTGAGGTGGACGTGCTCTCGGCGCGTCTTCTGAAGGCCTTGTCATTGTAGCGGGAAAGGCGTTGGCCGACCACGTCGGCAGCGTTATTGGGCGTCGAATCCTGCTACGTCAGGGGGAAGATCCGGAACACTTCCCTGCGGATGGGGGGGCAGCGCGCGAGCCGGAGCCGGATGGCGACGGCGGCGAGCAGGACGGGTAGAATAGACGCATGAATCTGCTGGCCATCGAAACCTCGACTGATCTCGGCTCCATTGCCCTCTGGTGTGATGGCGTCGTGTTGCGGCGTTTCTGCCCGGTCGGCATTGCGCATTCGGAAACGCTGCTGCCGCTGATCTGCGCAACGCTCTGCGAAGCCGAGCTTGGCTTTGCCGACCTGCACGGAGTCGCTTTTGCTGCCGGTCCCGGCTCTTTTACCGGTCTGCGGGTCGCTTGCGGCGTCGCCCAGGGTCTGGCTTTCGCCCATCAGCTACCGGTCATTCCAGTCGGCACCCTCGATGCCATGGCGCTGGCCAGTGGCGGGGAACAGGTACTGGTGGTGCTCGACGCGCGCATGGGTGAGGTCTATTACGGCCGGTTTTCAAGGGCCTTACCACTCGGCGAGGTGGTGGTCTGCCAGCCATCGGCCTTGCCGCTTCCCGACTCGGCTGGTTGGCTGGCTTGCGGTAATGGCCTCGCCGCCTATCCCTTGCTGCGTGCGCGGCTGGCCGGCTGCGTACACCGATGGCAACCCGAACTGATGCCTGCTGCCGATGCCGTTGCCTGTCTCGCCGCGCCACGCCTGGCGCGCGCTGAGGGTATCGATGCGGCTGCAGCAGCGCCGCTGTACATTCGCAACAAGGTCGCGCTGACGGTTGCCGAGCGCCTGGCCACGGGAGGGAAAGCGTGAGCGCCGTGCTCGCACCGCGGCTGTCGATGCTGCCGATGCACCCTGCCGACCTCGACGAGATCGTCGAGATTGAAAATCGCGTCTACCCGTTTCCCTGGACGCGGACCAATTTCATCGATTCGATCGCTTGCGGCTACAGTGTCTGGGGGTGTCGTTTCGCCGACGAACTGGTGGGCTACTATGTGCTGATGATGGCCGTGGACGAGGCACACCTGCTCAACATCAGTGTCGCCGGGAAGCGCCAGGGAATGGGTTTTGGTGCCCGCCTGTTGCGCCACGCCATGCGCCTGGCGCAGCTGGCGGGGGCAACCAGCATCCTGCTCGAGGTGCGTCCGTCGAACGTGCCGGCACTGACGATCTATCGGCATTTCGGCTTTCAACAGATCGGCGTGCGACGCGGCTACTACCCGGCAGAAAAGGGATCCGAGGATGCGCTGGTGATGCGGCTGGCGCTGGCAGAGGTGGCCCAATGATCGCCAGGAAGCCGGCCGGTGGGCCATTGACACGTGCCCAACTGCTGCGCGAGATCGGCCTGTCGCCGCAGTGGCAGTTGCGCGAGCAGCGCGCGGTGACGCTGCCGACGCCGGGTGTGCCGGCAATCACTCCAGCCGAACGGCGTCCTGAAGCGCCAAACGCGATCGCTACGCCCGCCGCAGTCACCGATCTGGCGCCGACCGCTGCCCCTGCCTCAGCGCGGCCGCAGGACATCGCCGGCATGTCCTGGGAGCAATTACAGCACAGCGTTGCCGCCTGCCGGGCCTGCGCGCTTTGCCAGCAGAGGCGGCAGGCAGTGCTCGGCGTTGGCGATGTCGCCGCCGACTGGCTGTTCATCGGCGAGGGACCGGGGGCGGAAGAAGACGCGCGTGGCGAGCCTTTCGTCGGCCCTGCTGGAAAACTGCTCGATGCGATGCTCGCGGCGATCGACCTGCAGCGTGGCGAGGATGTCTACATCGCCAATGCCGTGAAGTGTCGTCCGCCCAACAATCGAACCCCGGAGGCCGCCGAGATCGCGACCTGCGCACCCTATCTGCGGCGACAGATTGCGCTGATCCAGCCGCGACTGATTGTTCTGCTGGGCCGCGCAGCGGCGCATGCGCTGCTCGGTGAACTCGGTTCGCTGGCCAGCCTGCGCGGCAAGACCTTCGCGTATCCTGCGCCGCAGGGCGGCGGGAGCACCATCCCGGTGGTGGTGACCTACCATCCGGCTTACCTGTTGCGCACCCTGCCGGACAAGGCCAAGGCCTGGGAGGATCTGTGCCGCGCGCGCGCGCTGATGCGTGCAGCGAAGACCGCTGCAGCGCAAACCGCCGGTTCCTCGCCTGCCTAGCCCGCTGGTGCGGCTTGCGCCCTCTTGAGAAATCAGCGAAAGTCGCCAACTGGGCTGTACCCTGTTCATCCCTCATCAAGGAAAATGTCATGCGACTGCGAATTCCGACCCTCCTGACCCTCCTGGTACTGCTTGCCGGGCTGCTCTCCGGCTGCGGCTACAATACCTTTCAGACCGGCGACGAAGCGATCAAGTCGGCCTGGTCCGAAGTGCTCAACCAGTATCAGCGGCGAGCCGACCTGGTACCGAACCTAGTGGCCACCGTGCAGGGCTATGCCAGTCACGAAAAGGATGTGCTGACCCAGGTCACGCAGGCACGCGCGCGGGTGGGTGCGATCCAGGCAACGCCGGAACTGGTCAATAATCCCGAGGCCTTTGCCAAGTTCCAGCAGGCGCAGGCCGGTCTCACCAGTGCCCTGTCACGTCTGCTGGTGGTTTCCGAAAACTATCCGCAGTTGAAGGCCGATGCCGCTTTCCGCGACTTGCAGGCACAACTCGAAGGCACCGAGAACCGGATCACCGTGGCCCGTAACCGTTACATCAAGGCCGTCGAGGGCTACAACGTTTCGGTGCGTACCTTTCCGAACAATCTCACGGCGATGCTCTTCGGCTACACCGTGAAACCGAATTTCAGTGTCGAGAACGAGAAGGCGATCTCGACGGCGCCGAAGGTTGACTTCGCCAGACCAGCACCGGCGTCGCCTGCCGCCGCAGCGCCGACAGACGCCGGCAGGCCTTCACCGGCGCCCGGTTACTAGGCCGTGCCGTTCCTCCCTGCCCGCCTTGCGGCCTGGCTGTTGAGCCTGCTGCTGCTCGTCGGCGCAGGCATCGCCGGCGCCGACGAGCAGCAGGCGATTCCACGGCTGGCGGCGCGGGTGACCGATCTGACGAGCACGCTTGCCGCTGGGCAGCGCGAGCGGATCGACGCCAAGCTGGCCGCTTTCGAGCACGCGAAAGGGTCACAGATCGCCGTCCTGATCGTTCCGACGGTGCAGCCGGAAAGTATCGAGCAATACGCGCTGCGCGTCGTCGAGTCCTGGAAACTGGGTCGCCGCGGCATCGATGACGGCGCGCTGCTGCTGGTCGCCAAGAACGACCGGAAACTTCGCATCGAAGTGGGCTACGGTCTGGAAGGCGCGCTCAACGATGCAACCGCGAAGCGAATCATCAGCGAGACGATCAGCCCGCGTTTCAAAAAGGGGGATTTCTATGGCGGCATTGATGCCGGGGTCGACGCGATGATGCAGGTGATCGCCGGTGAAGCGCTGCCGCCTGCGGCACGCGTCGATGGCGCTCGGCGTGCCGATGTAGACGATCATTTCGAGATGCTGCTGTTGATCGGTTTCGTCCTGGTATTTGTAGTTGGCGGCGTCCTGCGAGCCATTTTCGGGCGTTTTCTGGCGGCTGGCATGGTCGGTGTCGCCGCCGGGGTGATCGCTGCGATGCTCATCTCGTCGGTGCTGATCGCCGCCGTTCTGGGGGTGGTGGCCGCCATCATTTCACTGTTTCTCGGCATGCGGGGTGGCACCGGCTGGTCATCCGGCGGCATTTCCTGGGGCGGTGGTGGCGGGAGCAACTCCGGGGGCTTTTCGGGAGGCGGCGGCAGCTTCGGCGGCGGCGGGGCTTCGGGAGACTGGTGATGCGATTGCAGAGAATTTTCCGCCATCTGGTGCTGCCGCACTGGTGGGTGTTGCGCGCGCTTCCCGCAGCATCGTTGCAGCGAATCGAGCGGGCGGTTGCTGCCTCGGAATCGACGCATCGTGGCGAGTTGCGCGTGCTGGTCGAAGCCAACCTGCCCCTGTCCTGCCTGTGGCGCGGCCAGTCGGCACGGGCGCGGGCGATCGAACTGTTTTCGCAGTTACGGGTATGGGACACCGAGGAGAACAGCGGCGTGCTGATCTATCTGCAGTTGATCGATCGGCGTGTGGAAATCGTCGCTGACCGCGGCATCAACGCCTGTGTTGGCCAGGAATTCTGGGACCGCGTCTGCCGCCACATGGAAAACGCTTTCCGGAGCGGGGATTTCGAGGGCGGTACGCTGCTCGCATTGCGCACGATCACCGCAGCGCTGGCTGAACACTTCGCTGCCACAGGCGAAAAGCCCAACGAGTTACCCAATGCTCCGCTGGTGCTGTAATCTGAAAGTCGTGCCTGCGACTCACGAGTCCTGCCCTCCCCGGCAGGCGGGAGAGCATGCCAAGGGGTGAGGGATCAACTTTCGGCATAACGCACGCGCTGGCGTGGCTTGCTCGGCTGGGTGAGGTGATCGAGAGGCAGGACATGCGTCTGCTTGACCGTTTGCAGGGCAATGCTGGTCTTGATGCGGGCAACGCCGGGCAGGCACAGCAGGCGCTTCATCATCAATTGGGAAAACACTGCCAGATCAGGAACCACGATTCGCAACATGTAATCGGCGTCGCCGCTGACGGAGAAGCAGTCGATGACTTCCGGCATCGCCGCGATGGCGTTTTCAAAGGCCTCGCTGGCTGCATCGTTGTGGCGTTCGAGGATCACCTGGGCAAAAGCAGTGACCCCCAGGCCCAGTGCCGTGGGGGCAAGCAGCGCGACGTAGCCGGCGATGATGCCATCCTCCTCGAGCCGCTGGATGCGGCGACTGATCTGTGACGCGGAAAGACGGATCTGTTCGCCGAGCGTCGCATTGGTGGCGTTGCCCTTGCGCTGCAATGCGTCGAGCAATGCAAGATCGTAACGGTCGATGGTGATTTTTGACATGATCAGGGCTTTTTATGCATGAAATATGCACAGTATAGCGGTTTTTGTTCATGACTCAAGCAGCAGAGGATTGCTCGTGTCAGTTCAGAGCGAACTGTCGTCGAGCTGACTGACATCATCCCGGATCTCCTGGTTGGCTTCATGGCGGCCCTTGACGAGCCACATCGCCCCACTGACGAACATGCCGAACAGGGAAATCACCAGATAAATCGAAATGTTGGCGCGCATCATCAGGAAATACAGACCGGTCATGGCCAGGATCGACAGATTCTCGTTGAAGTTCTGGACGGCAATCGAATGTCCGGCACCCATCAGGATATGGCCGCGGTGCTGCAGTAGCGCATTCATCGGCACCACGAAGAAGCCGGAGAGCGCGCCGATCAGGACCAGCAGGGGAATCGCCAGCCACAGGTGATGGACAAAGTTCATCACCAGGACGATGATCCCCATGGCGATGCCGAGCGGAATCACGCGCACCGACTTGCGCAGGGTGATCATTCTCGCCGCGCCGGCGGCACCCAGCGCCACACCGACGGCGACCACGCCCTGCAGCATGCTCGATTTCGAGAGGCCGAGATGGAGCGCAGTTTCGGCCCATTTGATGACGATGAACTGGAGGGTGGCGCCGGCGCCCCAGAACAGGGTGGTCACCGCCAGCGACACTTGGCCCAGGCGGTCGCGCCAGAGCAGAGCCAGGCAATGATTGAACTCGCGCAGCAGATACCAGGGGTTCTTGTGCAGCACACGGTGATCGACGCCGGTGTCGGGAATATAGAGGTTGAACAGTGCCGCGAGCAGGTAGAAAACGGCGACAAAGCAGAGCGACATTTCGCCGATGGTATCGACGCCGGTATCAATGACCGGAAAATCGAGGGCGAGCAGGCTGTAGGCGACCTCCGGCTGGATCAGCGTGCCGCCGACGACGACGCCGAGGATGATCGCACCGACCGTCAGCCCCTCGATCCAGCCATTGGCGACCACCAGCAGACGGTGCGGCAGGTATTCGGTGAGGATGCCATACTTGGCCGGCGAGTAGGCGGCCGCCCCGAGACCGACGACGGCATAGGCCAGCAAGGGGTGAACATCCCAGAACATCATCGCGCAGCCGAAGATCTTGATCCCGTTGCTGATGAACATCACCCGCCACTTCGGCATCGAGTCGGCAAAGCCGCCGACGAAAGCCGCGAGCGCGACATAGGAGACCGTGAAGAAGGTCTTGAGCAGCGGCTCGTACTCGCTCGGTGCGTGCATTTCGCGCAGGATCGAGATGGCGACGATGAGCAGGGCATTGTCGGCCAGCGCTGAAAAAAACTGCGCAGCCATGATGATGTAAAAGCCGAAAGGCATTGGAAATGATGATGCCCCTGTGATTAGGTGTTGGCCTTATACCATGAAAGACGCCAACTTGTTAGCACCGCTGGCAGCCAGCAGCGAGGAATTCGGCGGCCACAACGCTGGCCCGCCGGGCAGTTTTGTGTTTGAATCTGGTTTAAGGGAAAAAGGAGAGATGGCCGGTGGCAGATCGTCGATTACAGGTATTTCACGCGGTGGCCAGACACCTTTCCTTTACCAAGGCTGGCGAGACGCTGTACATGACGCAACCGGCCGTGACCTTTCAGATCAAGCAACTCGAGGAACACTTCAACACCCGTCTCTTCGAGCGCGGCGGCGGGCGAATCTCGCTGACGCCGGCCGGAGAACTGGTGCTCGACTACGCGGAGCGCATCCTTGGAATGTCCAAGGAACTCGACGTGCGCGTCGCCGAGATGACGGGGCAGATGAGCGGCAACCTGCTGGTCGGGGCGAGCACGACGATTGCCGAGTTCATGCTGCCACCGATCCTTGGCGAATTCAACGTCCGTTATCCGCTGGTGCGCGCGCGGCTGACCGTCGCCAACTCGGAATCGATCAGCAACGCCATCGCCGCCCACACCCTCGACATCGGCCTGATCGAATCACAAACCAATCATGCCAGCCTGCAGTGCGAAGTCTGTGGCGATGATGAACTGCAGGTGGTGTGCACGCCCAATCATCCCCTCTCCAGGCGTAGCGATGTCGATGCGCGCAGCCTGCTGGGGTACGACTACATCGCGCGTGAACCGGGTTCGGGCACCCGCGAAGTCACCGACGACTATTTTCGGGCTTGTGGCGTCGATCCCGAGAAACTCAGGATGCTGATGGAGTTGTCGAGTCCGGAATCCTTGAAGGGCGTGGTGGCGACCGGTCTGGGCTACTCGATCGTGTCGCGGGCGAGTTTCGAGAAGGAACGGCAGCTGGGAACGCTCGTCGCCGTTCCGTTGCGGCCGCGACTGAAGCGTACCTTGTCACTGGTCTACCCGAAAGAGCGCTTCCGTTCCAGGGTGGTCCTCACCTTCGTCGACTTCGCCAGGAACAAGCTGCGCGAGCTGTCTGCCTGATGCCGCGCCCGATTGAAGCCCGCATCGATCTGGCGGCGCTGCGTCACAACTACCTGGTGGCGAAAAGGCACGCCGGTTCGGCCAGGGCCTGGGCGGTGGTCAAGGCCAATGCCTACGGGCATGGCCTGCTGCGTGCGGCGGCAGCGCTCGGCGAGGTTGCCGACGGTTTCGCCCTGCTCGACCTCGATGAAGCGATCATCCTGCGCGAGGCCGGTATCCGTCAGCCGATTCTCCTGCTCGAAGGTTTCTTCACGGCGGCCGATCTGGAAATCTGTGCGACGTATGGGCTGAGCGTGGTCATTCATCGCCTCGAACAGTTGCAGATGCTGCGCCACGCCGCCCTGCCGGTCCCCCTGCCGATCTACCTCAAGCTCGACAGCGGCATGCATCGCCTCGGCCTCTCCGGCGGGCAGATTCCGGCCGCGCGCCGCGAACTGACGGCGCTGGCTGCGGCGGCGGCTCCTGCCCCTGCCCCAGTGACCTTGATGACGCACTTTGCCGAAGCCGACGCGGTCGGCGGTGAGCGCTGCATCAACTGGCAGCTCGAACGCTTTGCCCAGATGCTCGCCGATTGGCCGGAAGCCGCAAGCCTGCCGGTCTCGGTCGCCAACTCGGCCGCCATCCTGCGTTACCCCCAGACCGCGTATGCCTGGGTACGGCCCGGGATCATGCTCTATGGCGGCAGCCCGTTCGCCGATCAGGAGGCCGCCAACCTCGACCTCAAGCCAGTGATGACGCTGCACAGCCGGATTCTGGCGGTGCAGGAAATCGGCGTCGGCGAGCGCGTCGGTTACGGCGGCACCTTTGTCGCGCAGCGGCCGACGCGCGTCGGCGTCGTCGCCTGCGGTTACGCCGACGGTTATCCACGCCATGCGCCCAGCGGCACGCCGATTCTCGTTGCCGGTCAGCAGACGCAGACGCTCGGTCGAGTGTCGATGGACATGCTCGCCTGCGATCTGACCGATCTGCCGGGCACCGGAGTCGGCAGCCCGGTGGTCCTCTGGGGCGAGGGTCTGCCGGCCGATGCGGTGGCGGCGGCTGCACAGACCATCAGCTACGAGCTGTTCTGTGCACTGGCACGGCGCGTCCCTGTGGTCGAAATCTGAGCATGGCGCGGCCGGGGAACCCTCCCAAAACCGTTTTCACCTGCAGCGAGTGCGGCGCCAGCACCGGCAAGTGGCAAGGACAGTGCCCCGCTTGCGGGGTCTGGAATACGCTGCTCGAGACGATTGCCGAAACGCCGGCGGCTACCGGCAGCCAGCGGCGTTTTGCCGCCCTCGGCGGCACCGCTGGACTGCAGACGCTTTCCGAGATCGAAACGCGCGAAGCGGACCGGCTGCCGACCGGCATCGACGAGTTCGATCGGGCGCTCGGAGGCGGGCTGGTCAGCGGGGGCGTCGTGCTGATCGGCGGCGATCCGGGAATCGGCAAGAGCACGCTGTTGTTGCAGGCGCTGGCGGCCCTGTCGGCGACACAGCAGGTGCTCTATGTCAGCGGCGAGGAGTCCGGCCAGCAGGTGGCGATGCGCGCGCGGCGGCTGGCGCTCGACACCGGCAAACTGAAACTGCTGGCGGAAATCCATCTGGAGAAGATCCTCGCCACGCTGCAGTCTGCGCAGCCGCAGGTGGCGGTGATCGATTCGATCCAGACGCTGTGGTCGGAGCAGCTCAGTTCGGCACCGGGATCGGTCGCGCAGGTGCGCGAATGCGCGGCGCAGCTCACCCGCCTGGCCAAACAGACCGGCATCACGGTGATTCTGGTCGGCCACGTCACCAAAGAGGGCGCGCTGGCCGGGCCGCGCGTCCTCGAACACATCGTGGATACCGTCCTCTATTTCGAGGGGGACACGCACTCGAGCTTCCGCCTGATCCGGGCGGTCAAGAACCGCTATGGGGCGGTCAACGAAATCGGCGTCTTTGCCATGACCGACCGTGGACTGAAGGGGGTGAGCAATCCTTCGGCGATTTTTCTGTCACCACACGGCAGCGATGTTCCCGGCTCCTGCGTGCTGGTCACCCAGGAAGGCACGCGACCGCTGCTGGTCGAGATTCAGGCGCTGGTCGATCAGGCGCACGGCAACCCGCGCCGCCTGACGGTCGGGCTGGACGCGCAGCGACTGGCGATGCTGCTGGCGGTCCTGCACCGCCACGCCGGCATCGTCTGCTTCGATCAGGACGTTTTCGTCAATGCCGTCGGCGGCGTCAAGATCGGCGAACCCGCGGCCGACCTCGCGGTGCTGCTGGCGATCGTCTCGTCGCTGCAAAACCGCGCCTTGCCGGCCAAACTCGTGGTCTTTGGAGAAGTGGGCCTGGCCGGCGAAATCCGCCCGGCGCCGCGTGGCCAGGAGCGCCTCCGGGAGGCCGCCAAACTCGGCTTCACGCGCGCGCTGATTCCCGAAGCCAACCAGTCGAGGCAGGCGATCGGCGGCATCGAAGTGATCGCCGTGCGACGCGTCGAGGAAGCGGTCGGGCGGCTGCGCGAGCTCGAATGAGGGGTGCTCGACGCCGTCGTGGGGAGTTCTACGGCGATAACCAGTTGCAGCACTCCGGAGCGACAGAATGTCGATGACGATGACTAGCGGCGGCTGGCGGTGCCGGTCATCGGTACGAAGCGCACTGGCAGGATGGCTTCGCGCTGCAGCGTCTTTCCCCGTTTCCGCAGCAGATACAGGTTCTGATCATCGAGTTCTCCGACTGGAATGACCATGCGGCCGCCCTCCCTGAGCTGGTCGATCAGCGGCTTCGGCACGTGATCGGGGGCGCAGGTGACGATGATCGCGTCGAAAGGCGCTGCCTCCGGCCAGCCCAGGTAACCATCGCCGTGCCGCACGCTGACATTGCCGTAGCCAAGTCTGGCCAGATCGGCCTGCGCCCGGACGGCCAGCGGCTCGACGATTTCGATGCTGTACACGGCGCGTACCAGACCCGCCAGGATTGCCGCCTGGTAACCCGAGCCGGTACCGATCTCCAGCACCCGGTCGTTTGCTTGTGGTTCCAGCTTCTCGGTCATGAAGGCAACCACGTAGGGCTGCGAGATGGTCTGGGCATAGCCGATCGGCAGTGGCCGGTCGTCGTAGGCGTAGTGCCTGAGGTTTGCCGGAACGAACTCATGCCGTGGCACTGTGGCCATCGCCTGGAGCACCGCGGGATTGCTGATGCCGCGCGTGCTGGCGCTCAACTGCTCTGCGACCATGCGCGTTCGCGCACGGTTGTAGTCCATGTCGTCAGTTCCGGCAGCGTTGGTGGCGAAGAGCAGCGCGGACAAGAGTGTCCGCCACGGCGCAGCGAAACGTCGCCGCTGCTGTGGCGATTGCCAAGGGGTCGCTGCCAGGTTCGGTGCAGGTGGATGCGTATTTTCGGACATCACGATCTCCCAAGAACGGTACTGGCGGCGCAGGACGATCCGCAGCGGGCTGCAAGACTTACCCTGCACTCGGCGCTTACGAGCCGGTGATTGCGGCCTGCCGCCTGATCTGAGTATAGGTTCTCGGCAAGGCTTATGTCATCATGCATCTTCCGCAGTACCGGCAGGCTTCGCGGACTGTCCGGATTCTTTCACCCGCGCTGCCACGGCGGCAATGTTTCCGAGTTCCCTTGATGGTTCCAGCTGTTCCTGGCACAGGCACGCGCCTTGGCGGTTTCGTCTGCATCGTCGCTTCGGCGGCAGGTTTCGGAGCCATGCCGATCTTCGCCAAGCTGGCTTACGCCGAGAGTGTCGATTTGCCAAGCATGTTGTTCCTGCGTTTCGCGCTGGCCGGTCTGATGATGGCCGTGCTGATGCGCGTACGCGGTATGGTGTGGCCGCGCGGCCGCAATCTGCTGCTGCTGGTGGCGATGGGCGGGGTCGGCTACGTCGCTCAGTCGTTCTGCTACTTCGCCGCCCTGCAGTATGCGACGGCCGGACTGACGGCGCTGCTGCTTTACCTCTATCCGGCGATCGTCACCGTACTGTCGGCGCTGCTGGCGCGGCGGCGGCTGTCGCTGCTGCGCCTGTTGGCAGTGGCGGCGGCGCTGTTCGGTACCGGTCTCGCCGTCGGCGGCAGCCTCGCCGGCAGTGTTTTCGGCATTCTGCTCGGGATCGGGGCGGCGTTGATCTACTCGGTCTATATCCTGGTCGGCGAGCGCGTCACGCCGCTGGTCGGGGCGATGCCGTCGGCAACGGTGATCATGCTCGCGGCGGCGGCGGTGTACGGGCTGATCGTGCTGTCGCGCGGCGCGGCTTTCCCGGCATCGCCGGTGGCCTGGGCGGCCGTCGGCGGCATCGCGCTGTTCTCGACGGTGGTGGCGATGATCACCTTCTTTGCCGGCATGGCGCGGCTGGGTGCAGCCGATGCGGCGACGCTGTCGACGCTCGAACCGGTGGTCACGGTGATCCTGGCAGCGATCTTTCTTGGCGAGGCGATCGGCAGTTGGCAGATCGCCGGTGGTGCGATCATCCTCGCCGCGGTCGTCGTGCTGGCGCGCTCGGGTGCCGAGAAGCGTTAGCGGCTGGCGTCCGCCGGGCGGGCGAGGAAGCTCAGGAGCTGCTCGACGACCGCTTGCGGCTGTTCGTTCATCATGGCGTGCCCGCAGTCGGGAATCTCGGCGCGCAGCACCTGACGCAGAGCCGATTGCAGCGCTGGCAGGTTGCGGCGTGGCGTCATGCGGTCGCGGCGCGCGACCAGCAACAGCGTCGGGCAAGCGACCTCGGCAGCGGCTTCGAGGCCGCGCGCATAATGGTTGCAGTTGGCGAGGTCGATCGCCAGCGTGCCCGGCGGGCTGCGGCGCATGATCGCCAGCGTCACGCCGGGTCCCCAGATGCCGTGACCGGTGCCGCCGGTGAGTTGGAACTGCTGGGTCAGAGAATACTCGTTCATCATTCGAAGGACGCGGTCGGGATGGGCTACGGCACGGCTGAGCAAGGCCTCGGCGACCGGCATCGGTGCCGACGTACCGAGCAGCGCCAGCCGGTGCACGCGTTGCGGATGGCGCGCGGCACACTCGAGAGCAATCAGCGAGCCCATCGAGTGCCCGACCAGAATGGCCTGTTCGACAGCGGCGGCATCGAGCAGCCGCGGCAGCCAGTCGGCGAGAGCCTCGATGCTGCGCAAGGGTGGTCCGCTGGAGAGGCCGTGCCCTGGCAGGTCGGGAACCAGGACGGCGCAGCCGGCAGTGGCCAGAGCGCCGGCGACCTGCAGCCAGGCGTCGCGATCATTGGCGGCACCGTGGATCAGCAGCAGCGGTGGCCAGCGCGAGTTCGCCGGGTCGAAAGGTCTGCCGCCAGTGCCCAGGCGGCAGCGGTGGCCGGCGACAGTCAGTTCCATGCGGCCTTGTCCGTCATGCTTGACGGATCGTCTGATCAGGCCCGGTCTTCCGGCTCGATCAGGTGCTCGAGAAGGGTGATGCGATCCTTGAGCAGCAACTTGCGTTTCTTGAGCCGCCGGATCAGGAGGTCGTCGGGTGGCGGGTTCTGCATCAGGTGATCGATCACCTGATTGAGATCGTGATGTTCGATCTGCAGTTCATGCAGGGTGGCACGGTTTTCGGTGATCTGTTCTTCGGTCAGCATGATCGGCGATATCCCCAGTTTTTGTGAATCGGACGAGCCGGGCAAGGTCTGCAGCGCCCCGCGGGCGAGCATGCCAGGAACGACGGTGAGCAAGGTACTGCGCATCCGCCAGGCGATCACGGCTGCGGGTAAGGTGGCGACGATGCAGCGGCAGCTCAGGAGCTATGGTAGGCGCGCCCAGGACAAAAAACAACGGCGACGCGATGATTGTCGCCATCAATAAACTCGCTGCGCGCGTTCGGGACTTGCAGCATGGGGCGCTTTTGCGAATAGAATAGAGGATGCAATTGTAACCTTGAGACACCCCCGAGAGGAGGCAGATGGTTTACCACATTATCGTTTCGTTTGGGCGGGAGAGGCAGTACGAGTTCAAGTTCTCCCATACCGAACTTGCCGTCGGTTCTCCCGAAGAAGCACGCCGCTGGTTTGACAAGGAGTTCGCCGATCTCGAATGCGAACCCAGCAATCCAATGGGAAAAGTGTTGATTATCGACAAGATTCTTAATGTCGCCCGCTACGGCGGCGAGCAGCGCTTCATCGACGGCAAGGACTGGGCGACTCGTTTTGCCCGCTACACGGCGCTCGCCCTGGGGCGCGATACCGTGCGCATCGATGTTGCCGCTTTCAATATCGGCTACTGATCCCGCACTGCAGTTGCCGGAAGGAACTCGCAACTACATCACCCCGGGCGGGCACGCACGCATCCGCGCGGAACTCGAGCAGTTGTTGCGCGTCGAGCGCCCGCAGGTCGTGTCCGTGGTGCAATGGGCTGCAGCAAACGGCGACCGCTCCGAAAACGCCGACTACATTTATGGCAAGCGGCGGCTGCGCGAGATCGATCGACGCATCCGCTTTCTGACCAAACGCCTCGATCTCGCCGAAATTGTCGATCCGCTGATGCGTGCGCATACCGAGCAGGTCTTCTTTGGCGCAACGGTGACTATCTGCGACCAGCAGGGGCTTGAAAGCACCTACCAGATCGTCGGCGTCGACGAAACCGACTTCGCACGCGGACGCATCAGTTGGGTGTCGCCACTGGCACGTGCGCTGCTCAAATCTCGGGCAGGTGATACGGTACGTTTTCAGAGCCCCGCCGGCTTGCGCGAGGTCGAAGTACTCCACGTCGAGTATCTGAGCATCGAAAGTTGAAGTGTTCGGGATCGATTGCCTGCGCATCGATGCCTAACCGACGCAGCCAGCGAGAACGATCGCACCGTTGCCAGGGCTTGAAATGGCAAGGTCCGTCCCCATTTGCTGATGCATTGCGCGTGCCTGCTGCTGCTGCCGCCGCATCTCTTCCGCTTTTGATCCACATTTTTCACGGAGTCTCACATGGGTGCACAGAAGGAAACTCTCGGTTTTCAGGCAGAAGTCAAACAACTGCTGAATTTGATGATTCATTCGTTGTACAGCAACAAGGAGATCTTTCTGCGCGAGTTGATCTCCAACGCTTCCGACGCCTGCGACAGGCTGCGCTTCGAGGCCTTGAACAATGCCGGCCTTTACGGTGACGACAGCGATCTGAAGATCCGCGTCGCCTTCGACAAGGCGGCGCGGACGCTCAGCATCTCCGACAACGGCATCGGCCTGTCGCGCGAAGAAGCGGTAGAGCACCTCGGAACAATCGCCAAATCGGGAACCCGCGAGTTCTTTTCGGCGCTGACCGGCGACCAGGCCAAGGACGCGCATCTGATCGGCCAGTTCGGCGTCGGTTTCTATTCGTCGTATATCGTCGCCGACAAGGTGACGGTGGTATCCCGCCGTGCCGGCCTCGAGGCCAATCAGGCGATCCGTTGGGAATCGTCGGGAGAAGGCGATTTCACGATCGAGGTGATCGAGCGGGCGCAGCGCGGCACTGAAGTGACCCTGCACCTGCGTGAAGGCGAGGACGAGTTTCTGTCGAACTGGAAAGTGCGCGAGATCATCCGCAAGTATTCCGACCACATCACCTTGCCGATCGTGATGAAGAAGGAGGAATGGAACGAGGAGAAGAAGGCCCAGGTCGTCACCGACGAAGACGAAACGGTGAACCAGGCTTCGGCCTTGTGGACTCGCCCCAAGTCGGAGATCAGCGACGAGCAGTACAAGGAGTTCTACAAGCATGTTGCGCATGATTTCGAAGATCCGCTGGCGCATGTGCACGCCCGTGTCGAAGGCAAGCAGGAATATACGCAACTCCTGTACATCCCGTCGCGAGCCCCCTTCGATCTCTTCGAACGTACCGCCCGCCACGGCATCAAGCTCTATGTGCGTCGCGTCTTCATCATGGACGACGCCGAGCAACTGATGCCGGTATACCTGCGTTTCGTGCGCGGGATCGTCGATTCCAACGACCTGCCGCTCAACGTCTCGCGTGAAATCCTGCAGCAGTCACGCGACATCGAGAGCATTCGTGGCGGCTGCGTGAAGAAGGTGCTCGGCCTGCTCGAAAGCCTTGCCGACAGCGAAGAACTCGCCGACAAGGAAAAATACGCAAACTTCTGGAAGGAATTCGGCCGCGTGCTCAAGGAAGGCGTCGGCGAGGATTTCACCAATAAGGATCGCATCGCCAAACTGCTGCGCTTTGCCTCGACGCACACCGATACGCCGGAAGAAAATGTCTCGCTCGCCGACTACGTGTCGCGGATGAAGGATGGCCAGGAGAAAATCTACTACGTCACTGCGGAAACCTTCACCGCCGCCAGGCATAGCCCGCACCTCGAGATTTTCCGCAAGAAGGGCATCGAAGTGCTGCTGCTCTCCGACCGTGTCGATGAATGGGTCACCGGTCATCTCACCGAGTTCGACGGCAAGCCGCTGCAATCGGTGGCCAAGGGCGGGCTCGATCTCGGCAAGCTTGAAGATGTGGCCGAGAAGGAAGAGGCCGAGAAGGCTGCCGACGAGTTCAAGGAACTGCTCGGGAAAATCAAGACCACCCTGGGCGACAAGGTGAAGGACGTTCGTGTCACGTATCGCCTGACCGATTCGCCTTCGTGCCTGGTTGCCGATCAGTACGACCTCGGCGGCAATCTGCAGCGCATCCTCAAGGCTGCCGGCCAGCAGGCACCGGCGAGCAAGCCGATCCTGGAAATCAACCCGAAGCACCCGGCGGTACAGCGTCTCAAGTATGAAGAGACCCGCTTCGACGACTGGGCCAATCTGCTGCTTGAACAGGCAACGCTGGCTGAAGGCGGCTCGCTCGAGGATCCGGCGGGCTTCGTCAAGCGCATCAACGACCTGATGCTGGCCCTCTCGCTGGGCAGCGGCCGTTGATCACCGGCGGCGGACCGCCGCTGCTGCACGGTCTGCCGCCGATTCTCGATGCCGGCGTGAGGACGCTGATTCTCGGCAGTTTTCCTTCACCGGCCTCACTGGCGGCAGCGCAATACTATGCGCACCGCCAGAACCAGTTCTGGCGCTTGCTCGGCGCGCTGCTCGGCGAGCCACTGCCCGAACTCGATTACGCGGACAGGCAACGGCGTCTACTCAAGAATGGCATCGGTGTCTGGGATGTGTATCGCCAGTGCCTGCGCCAGGGTGCGCTCGACGCAGCGATCCAGTCGCCGGTGCTCAACGATTTTTCGCGACTGCGTAGCGAAGTGCCGGCTTTGCTGCGCGTCTGCTTCAACGGCCAGACCGCCGGCAGATCTGCTGGCTGGTTTCAGCAGCATGGCTACGAAACCCGGATCCTGCCTTCGACCAGCCCGGCGTATACCCTGGCTTTTGAACGCAAGCTGGCAGCTTGGCGGGCAGCGCTGCCGGGAGACCAAGGGCCATGACCTTGCCCTCCCCTGCCGTCTATTGGAGCCTTGGCCGGTCCCGCCCGGTTGCTCGCTTCTCGGCGAGAGTGGATGTCCGAGGTTCGGCTACGCGAATACGAGCTGCATTTCCTGGGCATCGGATTCGATTTCCGGCAGGATTCCAGCAAAGATCTGGCGGACGACTTCGAATCCGCCACCATCGGGGTCGAACGTCTGATGGAGCCATTCAACATGAGTGCCGGCGAGAATATTGCCGATATATACAATATCTGGCAATGTCAGTACCGTTTCCGGCACCAGCCACGGCTGGTCGTGATCCATGGTGGCGTCGACGATTTCCCCGGGCATACCAAGAGCGCTGAGCAGCGTGACCCCGATGCTTTCATGCCACTGCGCGATAAGGTGCTTGACGGACTCCGGGCTGGCACGCAACTTGGAGTACCGGGCTGCGCGGTTAAGCAAGTAGAAGGCCCCGAGGTCGTGGACCAGGCCGGCCAGCAGAGCCTCATCCTGGTTGATCCGAGTTTGGTTGCGGGCCAGAATGCGAGCACCCGCAGCGGTTTTGAGGGAATGCTCCCAGAGGGCGAGAGCGAGGTCGTTGAAGACCAGGATTTCCTTGGAACGTATGAACTGGCGCATGGCGATGGCCAGTGCCGTGGTGCGTACCACATCGACGCCCAGACGGCTGATGGCCGCCTTGAGATCCAGGGCCGGCGCGTGATGGGCTCTGTAAAGGGATGAATTGGCCAACTGCATCAGCTTGGTGGCAACCAAGGGTTCGCCGCCGACGATGTTGCTGATTCGTGAAATGGGCAGGTCCGGATTCTGCAATGCCTGGCGCAGGCGGAAGGCTGCTTCAAAGCAAGTGGGGAAGGCAAAGTCACCCGCCAGTTCTCGGGTGAGATCCTGGATCATCTGGAAGCCTTTGGCATTCAGTGCTTCTCCAACCGTATCGGCGCCCGGTTTTCGGCTTGCATTCATGAAGTGGTCGGATATGAGGGTTTGTATGGTGCCAGGAAGGGACTCGAACAACAACACTATCTAATTGTTTACGAACACATTACCGACATAATGATCTGACGATCCCTGCCAATTCTACCCCTATGGGAATGATGCTGCCCTATGTCCGCACCCATTCTAGCCGAAAAGATCGATCAGTCAGACGTGCGCCGGCCGGGCAGCAGGAACTTGACGCGCGGCTTTCTGACGAGGCGCACCACTGCTACCGGCAAAAGCCGAAGGACGCCGATGCGGAAGACCTGAAAGGCGACGACCGGAAAGAGGCCGAATGCGACATTTCCGGAGACATATTTGTTTTAACATGGGTGTATCCTGAGGAAAAATAAAGATAGTTTGCAATAGAACCCCGGACATCATGCACGACAAAATATTGCTCAAAGACTGTTCAGACATTTCTCGCCGGATGGACACCGACCGCTTCGGGCCCTTCGTCTTCCAGCCTGGATGCACGCTGTCGGCTGTCGATCTGGCGCTCCAGCGCGTTGAAGACGCGCACGCACGCTTCGTCGCGTCCCTCCTGTCGCAGGTGGTGAACCGATTGGAGCAGGAGGTCATGGTCAGCAGCGTGTTCGGCACCAACACCATCGAAGGCGGCACGCTAACCGAGGAAGAGACCGCCAGTGCCCTGATCCTCGATCTTCGCCAGGTGCAAGCGGTCGAGCAACAACGCGCACTCAATATCAAGGCAGCCTACGACCTGTCGCAGGCCGCCGCAAAAACCCCTGGCTGGTCGCTGACGACAGAATTCATCGTCGACCTGCATCGACTGATCACCGCGGATATCCCGCACGAAGACAATCGCCCCGGCCTGATCCGCGACAACCCGAAAACCCGTTTCACCTATGTCGGTGACGCCGCGCATGGCGGCCGCTACAAGCCGCCGCAATACGGCAAGGACATCGAGCGTCTGCTCTCTGCACTGATCGCCTGGCATGGCGAGCTCGAAGCGGCCGGTGTTCCAGCACTGATCCGCGCGCCCCTCGTGCATCTCTACTACGAACAGATTCATCCTTTCTGGGACGGCAATGGCCGCGTCGGTCGCGTCATCGAAGCCACCTTGCTGCAGGCCGCCGGTTACCGCTACGCCCCCTTCGCCCTGGCGCGCTACTACCTGCAGAATATCGACGCCTACTTCACCCTCTTCAACACTTGCCGCAAGGCCGCCGAGAAAGGGCGAGATGCCCCCAATCAAGCTTTTGTCGACTTTCACCTCGAAGGGATGCGCCAGACCATCAATACGCTGCATGATCGCGTCAATCGACTGGTCAGCATGCTGCTCTACGAGAGCAAGATCCGCCGCGCTCTCGACGATAAGCAGATCAACGCCCGGCAATACACCATTCTTTCCATCCTCCTTGATCGCGGGCGACCACTGCCACTCGACGAAGTGCGGCACGCGCCCTGGTACACCAGCCTCTATCTGAAGCTCAACGACAAGACGCGACAGCGTGATCTGCACCGCCTGCGGGAACTGGAACTGGCTTTCCTCGATACCGAAAATGCACTGTGGCCGGGCTTCGTCGTCCCCAGGAACATCAAGCCGCCAGGCAAGCCGGAACAGGAGAGGGTGTCTCTTGGCGGTGTTCCTTCAGGGTCTTGAGTTCGTCCTGCAGGTGTTCGATGTCGTCGTGGGCAGCAGCTATTTTGGCGACAACGGCCTCGACTTTCGCTGGCTCAATTGTTTCGTCGAGGGGGAGCGTGCCGAATTGGGCGAGCCTGCGGCTGAGCTTGCTGGTCAGCGAGCGCCTGTTGGATCTCTTGATCGCCCCTGCGATCTGGCACCGCTTGGAATTCCCCGGGTTTCCCTGACCCGGGCCGTCCGCCGCGGCCTGCTGGAGCGAATCGGGCATGGGCTCTACGGCTTACCCAGGCGCGACGTCTCGGCCCACGGATCGCTGGCAGGACGGGCAGCAACTGGCGGCCGTGGTCGGCTACTGGTTCGCCTGGTATGCATTTAATCCCGCCACCGAGGTATTTCGCGCCGGCGAAGCATCCAAACCCCGCTGACAGCCTGACTCGGACTGGCGGAAACCGTCGATTTCCGGGAGACTGTAAGAATTCATGAAGACCTGGCCGATCTTCTCGCTGCCAACGTCGTCGAAATCGTCGCCTCGCTGCCCTGCTACCTGGAAGAGAACGTCGACCAACAGCGCGGCGACGGCATCTTCGAAGCCGGCCTGGCCGGTTTGCGCCGGCTCAATGCGCCTGGCTATGGTCTGCCGGGCAGCAGCTGCGGCGATGCGCTCGACTCACATTCGCCCCAGGAGGAAACATGCATCCGACTGCGAGGATTACGGCCAAGCGGTCGTCTATCGCGGCAGCATTCCGCAGCACGCCCAGGCCTTCGTCCTCGACAAGCACCATCGCATCGAAATGGGGCGCGTGTTTCCAGTCTGCGGCAACACCTGGCGCATGCTCAAGGAAAGCCGGCTGGCGCCGCATTTCGATTTCATCGGCGACTTTTCGCACCATTACGGCCTGTTCGAGGGTTGCAGCAAGGCGCTGCCTTTCAACACAAATGCGGGCGCCAATGCGGGCACGAACGCTGCCAACAGCGCTGGTACCGGCAGCAGCGACGAAAGCTGCGGCTGCTGCTAGACGATCCGGGCGATCGAAATCATCCTGGTCGGCATCGCCCTGTTCCTCGCCTTCGACAACGGCGCCAAGCAGTTCGTCATGCCCTGGACTGGGTCGGGCCGATGCCGACCCTGATTGATCGACGCGCTGGCCGACAGTTTTTCGGTCACGCAGGAACCGGTCGGCGGGCAATTCTTCCGCGCCATGACGCGCCAGTTCGTGCGTGCAAATCCGCCGCGTTCACCGGTTTGTCATGGGTCGCGTTTTCAAACGCGGACCTTCCACGTCGGGAACGAGTCGCGACTTTGTAAGTTATTGGCCAACTGCACGACCAATAGGCAAGACCGAAGAGACATCATGTTTGGCGAACCATTTCAGGGAGAACCTCTTGTCATTGCGTAAACTGCTTGTCGTTGTCGCCGTTGCCGTGTTTGTGGCGCTTTATATTGGATTGGATCTGGGGCGTTACTTCAGCCTCGATGCGCTGAAGGCCCAGCAGGTGGCGCTTGATGCCTATCGCCAGGCCCATCCCTGGCTGACCGCCGGCATGTACTTCGTCGCCTACGTCGCGGTGACCGCGCTGTCCCTGCCCGGCGCGGCGATCATGACCCTGGCCGGCGGCGCCGTGTTCGGCTTGCTGTGGGGCACGCTGCTGGTGTCCTTCGCTTCCAGCCTCGGCGCGACCCTGGCCTTCCTCGCCTCGCGTTTCCTGCTGCGCGACTGGGTGCAGAACCGTTTCGGCGAGCGCCTGCGCGCGATCAACGAAGGCGTCGGCAAGGAGGGCGGCTTCTATCTGTTCACCCTGCGCCTGGTGCCGGTGTTTCCCTTCTTCATGATCAACCTGCTGATGGGCCTCACGCCCATGCGCGCCGCCACCTTCTACTGGGTCAGCCAGCTCGGCATGCTGGCCGGCACGCTGGTGTACGTCAATGCCGGCACCCAGTTGGCCGGCATTTCCAGCCTCTCCGGCATCCTCTCGCCGGGCCTGATCGCCTCGTTTGCCCTGCTCGGCATCTTTCCGCTGATCGCCAAGAAGATCGTCGATACCGTCAAGGCGCGCAAGGTCTATGCGCGCTGGACGAAGCCGGCGAAGTTTGATCGCAACCTCATCGTCATCGGCGGCGGCAGCGCCGGCCTGGTCACGGCCTATATCGCGGCGGCGGTGAAGGCGAAAGTGACGCTGATCGAGAAGCACAAGCTGGGCGGCGACTGCCTCAACACGGGTTGCGTGCCTTCGAAAGCGCTGATCCGTTCGGCGAAGTTTCTGTCGCACACGCGGCGCGCAGCGGAATTCGGTTGCCGTAGCGCCAGCGCCGACTTTTCGTTTGCCGAGGTGATGGAGCGCGTGCAGCGCGTCGTGCGCGACATCGAGCCGCACGATTCCGTCGAACGCTACACCGGGCTGGGCGTCGACGTGATCGAAGGCAACGCGAAGATCGTTTCGCCTTGGGAAGTCGAAGTCACGCGCCACAACGGCGCCAGCGAGCGCATGAGCACGCGCGGCATCGTCATCGCGGCCGGCGCGCGGCCTTTCGTGCCGCCCATCCCCGGCATCGAGGAGGTCGGCTACCTGACCTCGGACAGCGTCTGGAATCTGCGCGAACTGCCCAAACGTCTGCTGGTACTCGGTGGCGGTCCGATCGGCTGCGAGCTGACACAGGCCTTCGCCCGCTTCGGTTCGCAAGTGTCGCAGGTCGAAATGCTGCCGCGCCTGATGATCCGCGAAGACCCCGAGGTCTCGGAGCTCGTCGCCGCACGCTTCTGCCGGGAGGGCGTCGATGTGCTGCTCAACCACAAGGCCAAGCAGTTTCTTATCGAAAACGGCGAGAAGATTCTGGTCGCCGAACACCAGGATGGCAACAGCAGCCGCGAAGTACGCATCTCATTCGATGCCGTGCTGGTCGCCGTCGGTCGCGTCGCCAACCTCAAAGGCTACGGGCTGGAAGAGATCGGTGTCGCCACGACGCGCACGGTCGACACCAACGAATTCCTGCAGACCAGTTACCCCAACATATACGCCGCCGGCGACGTCGCCGGCCCCTACCAGTTCACCCACACCGCCGCGCACCAGGCCTGGTATGCGGCGGTCAATGCCCTGTTCGATCCCTTCAAGAAATTCAAGGCCGACTACTCGGTGATTCCCTGGGCGACCTTCGTCGAGCCCGAAGTGGCGCGCGTCGGCCTGAACGAGACGGAGGCGAAGGAGAAGGGCATCGACTATGAGGTCAGCCGCTACGACATCGACGACCTCGACCGGGCGATCTCCGACAGCGAGGCGCATGGCTTTATCAAGGTGCTGACCGTGCCGGGCAAGGATCGCATTCTCGGCGTCACCATCGTCGGCGAGCACGCCGGCGACTTGATCGCCGAGTACGTGCTGGCGATGAAGAACGGCATCGGCCTGAACAAGATCCTCGGCACCATCCACATCTACCCGACCATGGCCGAGGCCAACAAGTATGTGGCCGGAGTCTGGAAGAAGGCGCATGCGCCGCAAGCCTTGCTGGCATGGGTGGCGCGCTTCCATGCTTGGCAGCGGGGAGGATGAACATGAAATTACGCACGCTGCTGCTCGGCCTGTTTCTTGTCGCATCGGCCACGCTCGTCCGGGCACAGAGCAGTGCTATGATTCCGTTGTAATTACCGGAGGATAAAGCCATGCCTACGCTACGTCTCGTCATTCTAAGCGCTGCCCTGCTGACGGCTTCGCTCGCCGTTGCCCAGACCACTTATCGCTGGGTCGACAAGGACACGGGTCAAACCATCTTTTCCGACCAGCCGCCTCCGCCTGGTGCCAAACATGGGCTTCCCACTTAAGCCGGGACAATCTCTAACTTCAATGGGTTATGCACAACCCGGTGGCGGGACTTCCTCGGTAAGGGAAGTTCCCCCATCTGGTTGAGCAGCCAATCGAAAAGATCAGGGAAAGAGGTGCTAAACAGACGTTCGGCTGCGATAGTGCCGTCACTACGTCTCACCCCATAGTTGTGGATAACCGTTAGCGCAGCCAGGCGGCATTTCGTCAGACCTCGCCCGTTATGATACAACTGGGACAAGCGGCCATTGCGCCCTTCGACGGCGGAGGAGCTGCGATGGAACTGTCGCACCATCCATTCCCCCCATTCTAGCCAGCGCTGCAACTCACTCTCGGAGAATCCCGAATGGAACGGGTCTGCTTTCCAGGCCTCTAATGCTCGCTGCCAAGCCTCCTGATACCGTTTCCGGTGAACCCTGTTTTGCGTTTTCCGCATTTGGTAGTGCCAATAGAGTACGGGCAACAGCTTGCTCGTCAGCCATTGCCGAGTCGCTTCATCCAGAGACCAGCCCAGCAGGATTTCTTCTACCCAAAGCCACCAAAAGCTGACGTGACTCGATAAGGCGCCGATCTGGGCACGGAACTTCTTCAGGGCGGAACGGGTATCCTGGATCCCTTGTTGCGCCGCCAGAGTTTCCAGGGCCTGTGCTCGCGTTTCCAGTCCTGCCACTACGCTCTCCGCCGTCGTGCGAGTATTCTCCTCCAGGGAGAAGGGATGGATTTCCTCGGCGATTCCCAGCAACTGCTTCTGGTACTCTTGCTGCGCCTGTTCCACTTGCGCGCGGGCTTCCCAGGCACAGGCCTGTTGTGCCGCCAAAGCCGCCTTTTCCTCGGTACTGGCTCCGCGCGACGGCTGATCAAGGGCCTTCTGGGCCAGTTCGCAGCACTGATCCGCCTTGGCTTTTCGACGTCCCAAGGCCGGTGACAACCAGCGACTGAGGCCATATTGCTCGTGGAACGTATCCGCGCCCGAGGTACACTCAAAGCCTGTGACCGCTAATTTGATCAGGGCCTTCGCCCGGTCACTGATGGCGTGGTTGACTTCGATACCCAGTGCTTCCAGGCGCGGGGTCACCTGGGCAAACCAGGTATCGAAACCCCGGTCCTTCTGAATCGACTCCAGCAATAGGTAGCCCGAGGACAAATCCATCAGCACCAAGATCAGAATCTCCCCAAAGAACGTCTCATCCGCGGCCACCACCGCTTGGCGTGTCCGCGTCGGTACCGAGGCTTCACACTGTTGCTGAAACAGGGGCAACAGCGCTTCCATCCGGCTGAGTTGGGTCTGCAAGGCGCTGGGAGACACCCCCACATGGGTATGAAGGCGGATCAATTGGAAGAAATCCGACAAGGCACCCGCCCCCACATGATGTTGCAGCCCGAACGTGTACAGCACAGCAAATACCAGCAATCTCAGCCATGCCTCCCCCTCTTCGGTTTCCCAAAACCCCGATTCAGGATGTCGGTTCCTACGGGCTTGCGCTTGCAGGTGGCGATGAACACTGCTTTTCGGGCGATGAATTAATTCCCCCACTGCACGCAGGCTTCGTTTTCCCTGGTCTGTAAGTGCGGCAAAAATGACGCGGCTGGTTGTCCGTATGGCTTGAGTCGTAGAGTTTTTTTGTCATAAAACTGATGATACAGGAGATGCGGCAACCAGTTCCCATCTCCTCAGCTCCCTTCATCCTCAGACTCTATCGGTAGCATGACTGTCCCGCTTTAAGTGGGAAGCCAAAAATTCCCGGTCACGCTGTACACGACGGCCACTTGTGTCGAAGAGTGCAAACAGGCCCGCGACATGCTCAATCGACGCGGCATTCCGTTTTCGGAAAAGATGCTGAAGAGTAATGAGGAATCCGCCGAGCTCAGCAAGATACTGGGAAGCGAGGCCGCCGTACCCAGCCTCATCGTCGGTCAGCAAACTTTCAAAGGACTTGATTATGGCGCCTGGAACAACCTGCTCGACCTGGCCGGCTATCCGAAATCAGCCCCCTATGGCGCCAGGCCGTCAGGCACCTTCGCCAGATGAAACTGGCGGCATGGAACGTCAACTCGCTCAAGGTTCGCCTGCCACAACCGCTGGAATGGCTTGCCGCGCAACAGGCCGATGTCATTTGCCTGCAGGAGACCAGGCTCCGAGGACCACAACTTCCCGCAGTAGGCAATTGAGGCGGCGGGTCATCAGGTCATTTTCTCCGGGCATTGGAGATGCCACCCGACCAGAAGGCCATCATCCGACTCAGTGCCAGCCGCGGGCGCTGGTTTTCTGGCGCGCCTCGCGATCGCGGCGCAGGTTTTCTTCGAGTTCTTCGCGGCCACTCTTGGCAATCGCTACCGTCCTGGCTTCGTCGTGGAAGTGCGGCAGCAGGGCCTTGAGCGTGATCACGTTCTGCCGGCGAAAAGCCTCGGCAATCTCGCGCGCCTCATAGGGTTCTACACCCAGTATCGTCAGGGCCGCTCGAGCGCTCTTCAGAGACGACTCGAAGGTCTCGCGTTCGGTTGCGGTCACCCCGCGATCGGCCAGTTCGAGCCAGTGCCGCACGTTGCGCGCACGCGCGACGATTTCCAGGTTCGGAAAATTCTCCTTCACCAGATCGACGAGGGCCAGGCTGTCGGCCACGTCGTCGATCGCGACGACCAGCAGCTTCGCCTTGGCTGCCCCGGCCGCGGCCAGCAGGTCGAGCCGCGTGGCATCGCCATAGAAGACCTGGTAGCCGAATTTGCGCAAGGTATCGATCTGATCGGGATCGTGGTCGAGCACGGTGATGTGGACACCTTGTGCCAGCAGCACACGGCCGACGATCTGCCCGTAACGCCCCATGCCGGCGATGATCACCGCCGCACTATCGTCTTCGATCGCATCGGCTTCGCGCTGCGCCTGCGCGCGACTTGCGGTCAGCCGATCGAATGCGATCAGCAGCAACGGTGTGGCCGCCATCGACAGCGCCACTGCCGCCGTCAGCAGGCCTTCCCAGGCACGCGACAAGATTTCTGCCGCGCGTGCCACGCCGAAGACGACGAAGGCAAACTCACCCGCTTGCGCCAGCAGCGCCGCGAACAGCCAACGCTCGGAGTGAGGAACCTCCAGACGCGGAGCAATCAGCGCGAGCATCGTCCCCTTGACCATGAGCAGACCGACAAGCAGTATCGCCAGCAGGCCGGGACGCGCGATGACCTGGCCGAAGTCGATCGACATGCCGACGGCAATGAAGAAGAGCCCGAGCAGAAGTCCTTTGAACGGCGCGATGTCGCTTTCGAGGGCATGCCGGTACTCGGAACTGGCCAGTAACACCCCCGCCAGGAAAGCGCCGAGTGCCATCGACAGGCCGGCTCCAGCCATCAGCTGGGCGATACCGATGACCAGCAACAAGGCGAAAGCGGTGAAGATCTCGCGCACTTCGGACTTGGCAATCAGACGCATCAGAGGCCGCGTCAGAAAGCGACCGATGATCACGACGCCAACGATCGCGGCAATGGCTTTGCCGGCGCCCAGCCAGCCGCTACCCCCTTCACCGCCGGCCGCACCAAGAAACGGCACCAGGGCAATCAGCGGAATCGCCGCAATATCCTGGAACAACAGCACGGCAAAAGCGCTGCGGCCGACGGGTGCCGTCATGACGTTACGCTCGTTCATCGTTTGCACGGCGATTGCCGTAGACGACAGTGCCAGTGCCAAGCCGGCGGCGAGTGCTGCCTGCCAGTTCAGACCGAGCGCGACCAGGCCGAGCGCGAGGGCCGCGCCACATACCGCCATTTGCAGCGTGCCACCACCGAACACCGCAAGGCGCATCTCGACCAGACGCTTCAACTCGAGTTCGAGCCCGATCAGGAACAACATCAGCACGACGCCGAACTCCGCGAAATGCAGCGTCGATTCGACTTCACCGACCAGCTTCAGGCCCCACGGACCGATCAGCCATCCGGCAATCAGGTAGCCAAGAACCGAGCCAAGGCCGCTCTGCTTGGCGATCGGTACGCAGACGACCGCCGCGCCGAGGTAGACGAGGGCATCGCGCAACAGGGGGTCAGCCATGTTCCACCTCCGCAGCAAAGGCGAGCAGCCGCTGCCGATACTGCGCAGCATGCTGTTGCAGGGTGGCATCATCGATCAGATGCGCGCCGTGCACGACTTGCGGTGGTAGCCAGTGCATGCCGCAGAAACGCGCGGTCATTTCCAAGGCCGGAGCGAAGGCGGTGAACGGAAAGCGGTGCGTTCCCTCTGGCGAGTAGCCCTCCGAGGTTGCGCCGGTGGTCGTCACCCACAGGCATGATTTGCCGACCAGCGCGGTGCCGCCTTCGCCGATCGCCCAGCCTTCCGTGAGCACCGTGTCGAACCAGAGTTTTTGCAGAGCCGGTGCCGAGTACCACATGCATGGGTGCTGCCAGACGATCAGTCGAGATTCGATCAGCAGTTTGCGTTCGGCCGCGACATCGATCTCGAAATCCGGATAGCGGTCGTACAGCGAGCGGACGATCACGGAAGGTACGGAGCGCGCCGCTTCCAGCAGCGCGCGATTGGCGCGTGACCGCGCCGGATGCGGATGGGCATAAATCAGAGCGATCAAGAGGAATCCTCAGCAAAGGGTCTGGCACATTCGGCAGGTTTCTGCTGCTCCCGGTTCCCCAGGACAGGCATGGCCTGTTAATGTGAAAGTCGCGTATGTGACTCACGAATCTCCCCTCCCCCTCGCGGGGGCGCAGGCGGGGTTTCGCGGAGCACCGCTCCGCGCCGCCGCAGCAGGCCCGCGATGCAGCGCGGGCCGTGGAAGGGGTCGGGGGAGAGGGAAACTGTCATGACTTCATGATCCCGGCGGCGATTGCTGGCGCGAGCGTGCTTGCTGCGGCATGCCGCAGTTCATCCACCAGGAGTCGCCGGCAACGGCAGCGTCGCCGCCCGCCAACTGCCATCGAGATCGTCGCAAGCCAGAGCGACGATCTCGCCATCGAGAACACCACGCTCGACGAATACGCCGAGAAGCCGCTGAATCTCGTCAGCGGGTTGCGGACCGCGGTAGGGACGCTCCTGTGCCAGCGCCTGGAAGACATCGGCAACGGCGACGATGCGCGCCTCTGGCGAAAGGCGGGCAGCGCTGCGCCGGAACGGATAGCCGTGTCCGTTGAGCGCTTCATGATGGAAGCCCGCCCATTCGGCAACCTGTTCGAGGCCGGGGATATGCCGCAGGATCTGGTAGGTCTCGAAGCTGTGCCGCTCCATCACCGAGAACTCCAGTGGCGTCAGGCGAGCACGCTTTTCGATGATTTCATCGGGCACACACAGCTTGCCGACATCGTGCATCAGGCCGGCGACCTCGACCATGGCCAGCGAATCGGCAGCCAGTCCCAGCCCTTGCGCCAGATGACGGGCGAGCTGCGCGACGCCGATCGAGTGCGCCGCCGTGAAGTGGCTCTTGGCATCGACGATCGTCGAAATCAGACGCGCGACGTGGCCGAACTGCGGGAAATCGATCGTTACCCGCCACTCGGACAGCGGCAAATCGTTGAGATAGGTCTGGACGTGCCGCGGCACCAGAGCTATCCAGAAAGCTTCCCGGGAAGCAGCGGCGGCGAATGCTTCGACCGCTGCCGGCAGCAGTTCGCGGCCAGCCAGCGTGGAGATCGTCTTGACGATACCGCTGCCGTTGAACAGCGGGTTGTCCAGCCCGCGTTGCAGCAGCATCGCATCGACGCGGTCGCCGAGCAGGATCAGGTTGCTGTCGAGCGCATCGACCTCGTCGAGGTCGCTAGACAGTTCCACCCAAGGGGTATGGTGGTAGCGAATGGCCTTGGCAACCTGCGACAGGTGGGCAAAGGGCTGCAGCAATCGATAGCCGGTCTCGCAGTGTATGTGCCGGTCCTCCCAGTCGGCTTCGCTCAGCAGCCGCCGTTGCACCGCGGTAGACGAAACGCCGAGGTCGTGCAGCAGGCAGCCGCAGACCAGCCGGTCCAGCCGTCCTTGCGACAAGCCCATGACCAGTCCAGTCTCGCGTGCGATCATCGCGACGCGTTTGCCATGCTGGAAGTCATTGACACCGACCAGGTCAAGCGCGTCGGACAGCGCCAGAATGGCGCTCTTCAGATCGATTCTCAGGGTCATCGCGGGTCAAGCATGTGCGCGTCAGCCGATAGGCAAAGCCAGCGCACGAGCCGGGAATGCATGAAGCAGCTTCTTGTCCATGGTCACGAGACTGATGCCGAGCTTTGCAGCCAACGCGATGAATTCGCAGTCGTACGCCGAACAATCACTGTCACGAACAAACGCGAACACGCTTGGCGAATCGACCTCGAACTCTGAACCAGAAAGCAATTCTTCAGCTTCGCTCTGCAGGCGTTGCGCCTGCTCAAATGTCAGATCCCCTCGCCGCAAGTACCCCGCCAGAATGTTTCGGAACTCGCTACGCCAAAGTACCGGCGCAGCCCATTCCGGGTCGCGCGCAAGCAACGCTTCAGCCGCCGCCGAATGCTCACATGGCAAGTACAGGTAAGCAAGCACATTGGTGTCAACAACGATCATGAACGCCCTTCCCGCTTCAAGGCATCGATGTCGTGCGCCGAGAACTTCTTCGGAAACAAGGCCGAGCGCATTTCACGCGCGCGTGCGAGTCGCTCGCCGGGAGTCACTGTCGTCGGCACGAGAACGGCCTCAAGGCACACAATGGCTTCGCTGTTCATGCTGCGGCGATGCTTCTCGGCCGCGGCCTTCAGTCGCTCGTACACCGCATCAGGGATGTTCTTCAAGGTCAGGGTCGTCGGCATTGCTCACTCCAGCCAAAGTGCAACCATTATGGTTTCACGCAGACGCTCCGTCAAGGCAGGCGCCACGAACGTCGGCTAACGGTCATGACTTTTCCAGGTACCCCCGATCATGAAAGTCATGACCGTTTCCCTCTCCCCCGACCCCTTCGACGGCCCGCGCTACATCGCGGGCCGGCTGCGGCGGCGCGGAGCGGTGCTCCGCGAAACCCCGCCTGCGCCCCCGCGAGGGGGGAGGGGAGATTCGTGAGTCGCTGACGCGACTTTCACATTAACCCGGCCATCTGGCGCTTGCGTCCGCTGGGATTGGCGCGTGATCGTGCCGGATGCGGATGGGCATCGATCAGGGCGATCAAGATGAATCCTCGGAAACGGGTCTGGCGTCGAATCTTTCCTTGCTGGCAGAGCACCCTCAGACCTCTGCGCCGATCAGGGCACCGTTTTCTTCCATCCACGCGCGCCGGCCGGCCGACTCGCCCTTGGCCATCAGCATGTTCATCACCGGCCTGGCGGCCTCGGCGCCAGGCATGCGAATGCGCATCAGGCGGCGCGTGTCGGGTGACATCGTTGTTTCCCAGAGCTGCTCTGGGTTCATTTCGCCGAGTCCCTTGAAACGCGAGATCGACACCGCCTCCGGCTTGACTCCCTCGAGTCGCAAGCGGTCGATCGCTGCTTCGCGCTCGTCGCTGTCGAGCGCGTAAATCTTGCGCGGCGGGCGCGTCTTGCCCTGGCCGGGGACATCGAGGCGATACAGCGGCGGTTGCGCAAAATAGAGATGGCCGTTCTCGATCAGCTTCGGAAAATGGCGGTAGAAGAGCGTGCACAGGAGAACCCGGATATGTGAGCCGTCGACATCGGCGTCGGTCATGATCACCACCTTGCCGTAGCGCAGGTTGAGCAGCACCGAATCGGGCGCGTTCGCCGGGTGTGGATCGATGCCGAGCGCCACCGCAATATCGTGCACTTCGCGGTTGGCAAACAGGCTGCCGGCTTCGACCTCCCAGGTATTGAGCACCTTGCCGCGCAGCGGCAGGATCGCCTGCAGTTCCTTGTCGCGCCCCGATTTCGCCGAACCACCGGCAGAGTCCCCCTCGACGAGAAAAATCTCGTTGCGGCGGGTATCCTCGCTCTGACAATCCGAGAGCTTGCCGGGCAGGATCGCCACCCCGGTCTGCTTGCGCTTCTCGACCTTCTGGCTTGCCCGCGTGCGCGCCTGTGCCGCCCGGATGGCGAGTTCGGTGATCTTCTTCGCTGCTTCCGGATGCTCGTTGAGCCACAACTCGAAGGTGTCGCGAACCATGCGTACGACGAGCGCCAGCGCATCGCGCGAGTTCAGTCGTTCCTTGGTCTGCCCCTGGAACGAGGGATCGAGCATGCGCACCGCGAGAACGAAGCTGGCACGCGAGAAGACGTCTTCGGCGGCGAGCTTGACGCCCTTGGGCAGCAGCGCGTGGTGCTCGGCGAAGCTGCGAATGGCGTCGAGGGTCGCCTGCCGCAGGCCGGCCTCATGCGTGCCGCCGGCAGTCGTCGGAATGAGGTTGACGTAGGATTCGCGCGCCAGACCGCCCTCGGCAGTCCAGCAGATCGCCCAGGAGGCACCCGATCCAACCGGGAAGTTCTCGTCGCCCCGGGTCGCGTACTTCTCGCTGCTGAACACCGGCGCCACCACTTCCCCTTCGATCTGCTCGCTCAGATACTGCAGCATGCCCTTGGCGAAGCACCATTCGGTGGTCGCGCCATCCTCGACGCTCAGGGAAACCTGCAGGCCGGGCAAAAGCAGCGCCTTGCTGCGCAACAGGCGTTCGAGCTGTGCCAGCGGGATCGCCGGCGAGTCGAAGAAGGTCGCGTCCGGCCAGGCACGCACGCGCGTGCCACTGGCTTTTTTTGGTGCGTCGCCGACCCGACGCAGCGGCTCGACGACATCGCCCCCGGCAAAAGCCATCTGATGGCGCGCGCCGTCGCGAACCACTTCGACCTCAAGCCGCGTCGACAGGGCATTGGTCACCGAAACACCAACGCCGTGCAGACCGCCCGAGAAGCGGTACGCCGAAGCCTGATCGTCCTTGTTGAACTTGCCGCCGGCGTGCAGGCGGGTAAACACCACTTCGACGGTCGGCACCTTTTCAAGCGGGTGCATTTCCACCGGAATACCCCGCCCATCGTCCTGAACCGTGACCGAATGATCGCGGTGGAGGATCACCGTGATGCGCTTGCAATAGCCCCCCAGCGCTTCGTCGGCGGCGTTGTCGATTGCTTCCTGGATGATGTGCAGGGGGCAATCGGTACGCGTATACATGCCGGGGCGATGGCGCACCGGCTCCAGCCCCTTGAGGACAGCAATCGATTCTGCGGTATAACTCATTACGCTTATTTCTCCAGCAGGCCGCGTCGGCAGATTGCGCGCCAGCGGCCAGGGACAGTTTTCCGTATTGCAGAAGCCGGCATCGGTGCAGACGCACCGCCCGGCGCTTGCGGCAGTCCACCGCTTCGCCAGATCGAGATCAATCCATACTCAATCCTTGATCAGCCTGGCCAGACCCGACAGATCTCCACGCCGCAAATCCGCCCGGATCGGCGTCAGGTCGACTCCGGCTTGCACGACACGAGTGAAGTCCTTGGCCGAACGTGGCGGGCCAACGTACAACGCGCCTACCAACTCGCCCCGGCGCAGGATCAGGCGCCACCACGCCGCATCGCCGGGGCCGGCAGTGTATTCCTCATCATCAGGCTTGGCAGCAATTTCACCAAAGCTGCGCAGATCGATCCCGTCGCACTTGAGCTGCAGCACGATGCGTGGCGCCTGATAGGGCTGCTGCCGACCGAGCAGTGCATTGGCGGCCGTTGCCGCCTGGGCGGCGCCGACGGTCCACAGGCCGCCAACGGCACCGGGCAGTTCGGCGACGTCGCCGACGGCGTAGATGTCGGGGTCGCTGGTGCGCATGCAGGAATCCACCTGGACGCCGCGGCCGACTTCCAGACCGGCAGCGCGGGCCAGTTGCGCGTTGGCGCCGATGCCCAGGCAGGCGACGAACAGATCCGCACGGGCGCAAGGTCCATGCGCCAGCCAGGCGGCGCGCAGCGTCTCGCCCTGGCCTTCCCAGCGGCTGATGGCGACGTCCGTGAGCACCTGGATACCGATGCCTTCGAGGTAAGCGGCGAGGCGGGCGGCGCCCTGGCGGTCGAGCTGCGCGTTCATCAGCCGGTCCGATCGCTGCAGGAGCGTGACCTGCAGCCCGAGGTGGTGCAGGGCATCCGCCGCCTCGACGCCGAGTACGCCGCCGCCGACGACCAGCGCGCGGCGTGCCCGCCGCAGTTGCACGTAATTACGCAGTGCCTGCGCGTCCTCCGCCGAGCGCAGGACGAAGGCGTTGTCGAAGGACAGGAAGTCGGGGTCCGGTGTCGTGCAGTGGGCACCGGTGGCGAGGACCAGCTTGTCGTAAGGCAGCGATTCGCCGGTGGCCAGAAGAACGGTCTTGCTCTGCCGATCCACCGAGCGGGCGATCGAGTTGCGCCAGACCTCGACGCGGTTCCTGGCGTACCAGTTGTCGGGAATCAGTTGCAGTCCGTCCATGCCGGTGCGGCCGTAGATCAGTCGGCCGATGGCCATGCGGTTGTAGAAGTGGAGCGGTTCGCTGGTGATCATGTCGATCTGCAGCGAAGCGCTCAGGCGGCGTAATTGTTCTGCGGTGCTGGTGCCGGCGATGCCGTTGCCGATGATCACCACCCGGGAAACGCCGGCAGCGAGCGCATGGTCCACTGCCGGCGCGGCGGGTGCTGCTTCGACAGGTTCCGTGGTGGAGGCGTTCGGGTCGCGGTCGATGAGCACCGGGCCGCTGACCCGACACATGCACGCCAGTCGTGCCTTGCCTTCCAGGCCGAGTCGGCGCAGCGTCGCCAGTTCGTCATCGCCGGCCGGTGACAGATGCTTGCTGCCTGCGCACACCACCACCGCGTCGGCGCCGCAGAGGCCGGCGCGGCAGCCATAGTTGATCTTGAGACCGGCGCTCTCGATGGCATCGAGAAGGGTCGCGCCTTTCGGGACCGGAAAGGCGACCTTCGTTTCCCGGTCGGTCACCTCCGCTCCCTGCTTGCCACCGAAGCGGGTATGCATCTGCGTCTTGCCGCTCGCCTCCGGCACGCGCTGCGCAGGTTTGGCGGCGGCTTTCGCGAACAGGCCTTCGGCGTACAGGCTGGCGCCGAGCAGGAGCAGTCCGCCGACCACGCCGACACCGCGACTGAGCATCGTCAGCCATTCCGGCGCCGCGAAGGACAGGAAGTAAGAGAGGGTTGCGAGCACGATGGGGCCGCCGAACCAGTAGAAGATGGCCAGTGCGACGGCGGCGAAAACGGCCGCGACGCGATGCGGCGAGAGGGGAAAGCAGCTGGTGGCGATGGCATACAGACCGGCGGACGCGCAACAGGAGCCGAGCAGGATCGCCAGATAGAGTTCATAGCCATAGGTCTGCGTCGGCCCCTGCAGGAAATAGGCACCGATCAGCCCCGGCAGCAGGCCGATGAACAGTCGGCGCTGACTGGCGTAGCGCGGGTCGGAATCGACGAGGTCGGCAAAGATCGCGCCGCGCGGATTGAAGTCGTAGCAGTTTTTCTGGCAGCCGACGCAGGTCGGGCAATAGCCGTTCGGGACGACGACCAGCGGCGCATGGCCATAGGTGCGCTGGATCGGCCCCAGCGGGCAGAAAGTGCCGCACCAGCCGCTGCGCCCGGCAAACAGCAGGCCGCCGACGAAGGCCGCGATGAGCACGCCAACGATGCCGGCAGCCACCAGTCCGCCCTCGTGGTTGAGGACTGGCGAGCGGGCGGCGACGCAGGCGATGAAGATGGCGACAGCGATGAGAAAGGCACGGTCTTTCCATTTTCCGGGCAGCGGCTGGCTGCGGCTGGCGCCGGTCATGCGCGGAATCTGGTTAAGGAAGGCCATCGGACAGAGCTGCCGCCAGAGTCCGGGCGCAATCACCAGCACCGCTGGCAGAACCGGAATCGCCAGACCCCACCAGAGCTTGAGCCCGACGGCGGGAGCGACCGTCAGCAGGACGGCAAAGCCGAGGGTGGCGAGCAGCGTGAGGACGCGCAGGATCTGCCACACTGGCTTGGGCAGGGCGGAGCTGCGCTTGGTGTAATTGGCGAAGAAGTGCTCGGGGCTCATGGCATGGTTTCGCGGATAAAGGCTCAGCATGCCGCCTGCAGCTGACGCAAGCGCCGGCTCGTGTAGGCCGCGAGATCCTGAAGCAGGGCAATGGCCAGTGCGGGTCTCCACGCCGCCAACTGCGCGAAGGAAGCCCGCCGCAAGGCAAGCAGCTCGGTGCTTTGCAGGGCGGTAGCGGTGATCGCGCTGGCTTCGCCATCGAGGAAGGACGAGATGCCGAACACTTCACCTTCCACGAGTACGTCCACTTCCCTCTCGGCCTTGCCGGTTTCGCCAGCGGTGATCCGGACGCTGCCGGAAACGATGATCAGCAAGGCATCGTTGCGCTCGCCGGCGGCGATGATCCGGCTGCCGGTGGCAAAGCGCAATTCGGCGACGAAGCTGTCGAGGCTGTCGAGCTCATCGTCCGAGAATTCGCGCAGGACCGGCCGCAGGCTGGCCGGCGGGAGGTTGTCGGTGACTTGTTCGTTCGGATTGGTGTAGCTGAAAAACTTCATCGGAGCCTCCCTGCGCGCGCGTGCCGGCGCTGAACAATGTAATGACGAAAAGCTCGCATCAATGGTCTTCCCGCTGTTCGCTACGAATCGTTTCGCCGGCGAAGGCCTCGATGAAGGAGCGAACCGGTCGGTGTGGCTGCAAGGGTTTGCGGCTGCCCCAGCGTTCGACATAAATGTCCCACAGCCTGGCTTTGCGCGAACCGAGCAATTGGCCGATGCGATTCTCGGCCGACACGGCCCGGTCGATGGCCTCGGGTGCCAGTTCGTTTGCCAGTACCTGCGCAGCGGCCCGGACGGCGGCATCCGTCTGCCGGAAGTGCTGGCCCAGTTCGGCCAGGCAGGTCTGGAAAGACTGGTGGCTGTCCAGGTAGGCCCGCCGGGGCGGGCCGAACAGCACGCGCAGCGCTTCCTCGCTGCTCGGCATGATGCTGAGCGGATTGCTGGGGCCGGCGCGCGCGCCTGGCGGCTGGTCGATGGCGGCATTGCGCAAGGCCAGCCATTGCCGCATTTCCTCGGTGATCAGCAAGATCAGTTGTCCCAGTCGTTCGCCCAGCGCGGCGGCATCGGTTTCGTCGAGGTCCTCCGGCGACAGCCCGAGTCCCCTGGCCATGCCGGCCAATACGCGGTCGGGCGGCGGCGCCGGTGGAGGTGCGTCGGCGGCAGCAGGAGAGGACGAAGAGACGGCAACGGCGGCTTCCGGAACCGCCATGGTCGCTGCCGGATCGGTGGACGGCATCGGCAGCGGTGTCTTGACCACCCGCGCCAGACGGGTCATGCCGTCGCTGGCCGCAGCAACTCTCTCGGGCGTCGTGTCGGCGCCATGGCCGCCTGGCGTCGGGGTGACCGGTGGCAGATCGGCGAGTAGTAATGCCGGGTCTCCGCCGCGCCGCGCCGCGCCTGCAGGACGCACTGCTGCCACCGGAGCAGGGGGGGGTTCGGCCGCGGCCGAGAGAACTGCGGGCTGGTCGATGCCAGGGCCAGTGGCGCCAATTGCGGCAGCGTTCACAATACCGGTGATCCGCGCGGTAATCAGGTATGGGCCAATCAGCAGGCGGTCTCCGTCGCGTAGTGTATGGCTGCCACGGATGCGCTCGCTATCGTCATTGACGAAGGTGCCATTGGAGGAGGTGTCCTGGACAACGAAAACGCCGTCCACGCAGCGGATCATGCAATGGTTTCGGGAAATCCCCCCGCTCCGGTCCGCCAGCGTCCAGTCGGCGCTATCGTCCCTTCCGATCCTGAGCAATCCTTCGCGGCCCAGCGTTTTCGTCAATGGCTGCTGGTCGGCAGGCGTCGCCTGGTTCTCTATCGTCAGTCGCAAAAGGGGTTCGGCGGCTGGCCGGAGGAGCATGCGGGTCTGCTCGTCGTGGCTGGCAGGCTCGCCGTCATCGGTGACTTCGACCCGGATGAGATATGCGCCGATCAGCAAGCGCTCGCCGTCCTGCAGGGCGTGCGGACTGGTCAGCCGGGTATTGCTGGCGTCGATGAAGGTGCCGTTCGTCGACAGGTCGTAGAGCAGGTACCCTTCCGGCGATCGACGGATCTCGCAATGCCTGCCCGACATCAGCTGGCTGGGATCGGGTAGCGTCCAGTCCAGTCCCTGCGCGCGTCCTATGCTGAGGCTCTCGCGGTCGCCGAATTCGATGCTCGCAGGAGCGGTGGCTGGCAGATCGCTGGTATTCTCCAGTGTCAGGCGAAGCTTCATGAGCAATCCCCGGAAAGTTGTCAATCCACGACATACCGAAGCAAGTTCCTGTCCCAATGAAAACTCTTGCTCCAGGCCTTCTTCTTTGATTTGACGATCAGCTTGTAATATCCGTCCGTCTTGGCGTCAGAAATACTGACGGTATTTTCACCCTCGAAAATCTCATGATTGCGACTGCCGTCCTTATTCCAGTCTCCTGCCACGTCCTTGAAGTAATACATCGGCTCGGAAAATATTGCACGTAACTCTCCATTGATTACTGCGAACAGTGTTAGAACCTGAAAACTGGCACCTCCACCAGAATAACTTTCATTCATTCCAGAACGGATTCCAAAGGCAACAGTTTCATTACTTATGGCGTACCTGGCAAAATCGAATCGATATAGTTCCGAGGGGTAGAGCAGCGCACTCTTCATTTTTTCGGTTTCTTCGTCCTGCCATTGATTGATTCCACCGGGACCAAAAAGATTCGAATGACTCCATTTGGTTGCCAACGGACTTCCTTCTACGCCGGACCAGCTGACCACGGTTGAAGCCAGAGAAATGCGGTCACCATCCTTTCGGATCATACCGATGGCCATCAGGTAATCTCCGGATGACACCCACTCCCCAGGCTTGCTTCCAGGCTTTGTCTCGGTTTGCCATGGGTTACAGATTGCTTTGCCATTGTTGTATTTCAGCGCACGTTCCTTGGTGAGCTGGTTTGGTGCAATGCATGCGAAAGCAATGTACATGTTTTCTTTATATGGCCAATTTTTCATTCCGGCAAGTGTCGCCAGGGATGCATTGGCCTTGGGAAGAAGGAGGCGGACAATGTCATCGGTGGCGAGACCCGCCGGCAAGATCGTGCCAAAGCCATCCGTGCGCGTGGAACCGCTCATTTGCTGGTCGTATATTGCTTTGCCATCAGCACTGTCAATTTTTCCGCGTACCTGCGACAGCGTAGGTGCTGATTTCGGGCCATCGCCACGAGCAGGACTTGGCATTGCCATCAAAAGCAGGATCAATGCTGCTGCCAGGGCTCCAGGCGTATTGGTCATGAACGGTGTTCCACGCATAGTGCTGTCTAACATGAAGGTGATCAGCTAGCGGAGCAGCTAGCACGGAGGGCACCTGCAAGCGCAGCTTGCAGGCTGTCCATCTCGACCGTCAGATTAATACATCCGGAAACTCGAATCGAGCGGCCTCTTGGTCATTGCATCGAGTGCAGGCCAATCATGTTGCCTTCCGTGTCGATGACCAGCGCGATGTAGCCGTACTGCCCGATGGACATCTTTTCCTTTTCGACTTTGCCCCCGGACTGAACCGCCTTTGCAGCCTCAGTCGCGCAGTCGGCGCAGCTGAAGTAGACCAGGATGGCATTGCCGCCGGAACGAAAGCCCGGCATCTTGACCAATGTGCCCGAAGCACCAAATCCATCTGGCTGCATGGGAAACGCCCACATTTCCATGCCTGAGCTCTTGATCCTGGACAGTTGAACGCCAGATACCGCCTCATAGAACGCCTTGGCACGAGTCATGTCTTCGACATATATTTCAAACCAGCCAACTGGATTGTTCATAACCGTCCTTTCAGAATGTGAGTGGAATGCGAGGTCCAGGCACCCATCAGCCGCGAGCGGTCAGCAGGTCGGCTGGACGGGATGGTTGGACTGAAGCGCCTCGACGGCGGTACGGCTGTCAAGGGGATTGTAAGCGAGGAACGCCCTGGGTCAACCATTTGCGTGCCAGATACGGGTTCTCGGGCGGCACAAAAGAGCCTTCCGGGTCATCACACAAGCGCCAAAGGCAGGAACAAGAGGGCTTGAAGGTGCCAGTTCCAGAGTTCCCGCCGTAACCTGGAGTGTATGGCTGAAACCGTGGCAGAGAGCGCGTACCAACAGTTGCATCACATGTTCCGTGAATCGGAATGGGAACGGCGCAACGTCCGACGGCAACTGATCGCCGATGCGAACGTTCATTTTGGCTACTCCAGCGCTGTGCCCATGGACGCGAGTGGCTTGACCAAGAAGGGCCAGATGTCTGCGGGCGTGGCCCGACAGTGGAACGAGCGCCTGGGGAAGTACAGAAAATGTATCTGATGACATTTCCCCAGCAATTCCCGGCCTGATTTAACCTGTTGATTTATATTGATAATTAACGCACCAAATCTGTGCATGCAATTTGGGAACTGTTTGTAATCAATGACTTGGGAAACTTATGCCGGGAATTGCTGACATTTCCCCAACGCTTTCCCGCACTTTCCTGCCGAAGCGCTTCTACAGCACGTATATCAGCGACCACCCGCCACCTCATCTATAGTGGATCCACAAGGTTGTCGGTTTTTCAATACAAGCACAGCGCGAAGGGAGAACCTTATGGACAGCAATATCCCCAACTTCAATTCGTCGGCCTCTGCTATGACGCACGCAGCAACACCCCGTCAGAACAAGCCGCTGGACCGGATTTACGATGTATTTCTTTCGCATCGCCGCGAGAATGAAGCCTTGGTAACGGAACTGAATGACTACATCGAGAATGAGCTGCACTTTGAAGCCTACGTGGATTGGAAGGACAGCAGTTCGGATCATCTCGATCGCGAGCATGTCACCGCAGGAACCGCCAATTACCTGCGCACGATCATGCGCCATTCGTGCAGTCTGATCTTCGTGGTTGGGGAAAACGCGGGCGAGTCCCGGTGGACGCCATGGGAACTTGGTTTTTTCGATGGGCGACAGAGTGCGCAGCGGATCGGCGTGTACCTGCCGGATGGGATCGAGCTCCCTGCTGGACAGCAATATTTGGGCCTTTATGGGCCTGAGCCGCTCCGCAAGGCTGACCTGCGCCGTTTTTTGGAAAAGGCTACCCTTGATGTGGCGGCTATGGACAGTGCCCAGTCGGACCAGTGGAACCGCCACCTCCAGCGCTTCCTGAGCCGGCCGGATGACTACTGGTTATCGGTGTTGCAGTGGCAGTTCGGTTATGCAGCCAACCTGATGACAGCGCCAGACCAAAAAAACTTACTGCCAGACGAACAGCCCCGCGACGTGCCGCGCGAGCCGACCGCGCTGTTTCAACCATGGCTACGGGTTTTGCGTCAGAGCCAACACACCATCGGAGAATTGCGCCGACAGCTCCATGTGACCCAGCGCGGAAGACCAACCGCGGCGCCCGTGCAGGGATTCCCGTCGCTGTGGTCTGAATGGTGGAGGAACTGGCTGCCCTCGCCAGTCACCGCCAACGCGCCGGCGGAGGCACTTCAATTCCTGGGGGTGGCGCAGGGAATACAGGCACCGGTCACCGTGACGAAGGGCGAGAACAAGCTATGGTAAATAACCAGCAACCATCCCTAAGCCCGAGTGCTCTCGAGGGCGCACGCATTTGGCTGTCTGGAGCGGTTCCTGAGAGCCAAGACACCACAGAGGCACAGCGTGCTGCAATTGTTGACTTCGTTCGGCGATTCGCACGCCGTGTTTTCGAACGTGGTGGCCACATCGTCCATGGCAGTCATCCCAGTTTCACGCCAATTCTTTTGGAAGAAATGCAACGCTATCAAGAAGAAGGCGGCCACAAGGATCGCTTGGTGCTGGCCGTCTCGCGATACTGGTCGCGGGACCAAGAAAAGGTCCCCCTAGATGAGTGGCGGAAGCTGGCTTTGGTTTACGAGACGCCCGACACAAGCGGCGAACGAGCCCGCGATGAGAGTTTGCAACTGCTCCGAAAATGGATGGTTTCCCGTTGTGACGCCATTGTGGTCGTCGGCGGAAAATGGTGGCAAACGGTCGGAGGCCGGGCTGGCATTCCTTTGGAACTTGGACTCGCAATCGAACGCGGCATCCCATGTTTCCTGTTGGGCGGGCTTGGGGGTGCTGCTCAGGATTTTGTTGCGCAACATCCGGGAGTTTTCAAGCAGCTCAAGAACGGCCTTGATGAAGAAGCGAACCGAGAGATCTCCACCAAGGACGATGTCGGCAGTCTTGCAGAATCAGTTTGCGCTCACTTGGAGCGGTTACCGCTCGTGCGTGGCCTGGGCTCAGACGGCATCTCATTCCGAATCTTGGCCCTCGACGGTGGGGGCTTAAAGGGAGCGTTTACGGCATCAGCCATCGCCACATGGGAAAAGCAGACTGGTTACCGGGTCGTTGACCATTTCGATCTCATCGCAGGGACATCGACTGGTGGCATCCTCGCTCTCGGGTTGGGATTGGGTCTTTCAGGTCAGCGGATGCTGGACTTCTACCGGGCGCGGGGCCCCGTGATTTTTCCCGTCACACGAATCCGTGGCCGTCTTTGGCATACTCTCAGGCACATTGTCTTCCCGAAATACTCTCAGGCAATTCTACTTCGCGAGTTGGAAACCGCTTTCTACGCGGGAGGCAAGCCGATCTGCTTGAAGGATTCCCGCTGCCGGCTCGTGATCCCCACGTATCACGCGGTTGCAGGAGCGTCGCATCAGTTTCGGACACCACACCATCCCGACCTGACGGCTGATGCGAATACCGAAGCCGCTCACGCCGCACTTGCAACGGCAGCTGCGCCAACGTTTTTTAGCGCAGCAAGGATTGCGAATATGGTCGCCGAAAGCAGCTACTTTGACGGAGGGGTGTGGGCGAACTCACCAGCCATGGCGGCAATTATCGAGGCGGTGTGTTTCCTCCGGAGGCCGTTGGAGCGAATCGATGTGCTCAGTGTGGGGACAACGGAGGAGCCGTTCACGGTACGTTGGCAAACTCGGGCTGGAATTCTTGGATGGTTGTGGAAGAAGAGAATTCTCGGCTTCCCACTTAAGCCGGGACAATCTCTAACTTCAATGGGTTATGCACAACCCGGTGGCGGGACTTCCTCGGTAAGGGAAGTTCCCCCATCTGGTTGAGCAGCCAATCGAAAAGATCAGGGAAAGAGGTGCTAAACAGACGTTCGGCTGCGATAGTGCCGTCACTACGTCTCACCCCATAGTTGTGGATAACCGTTAGCGCAGCCAGGCGGCATTTCGTCAGACCTCGCCCGTTATGATACAACTGGGACAAGCGGCCATTGCGCCCTTCGACGGCGGAGGAGCTGCGATGGAACTGTCGCACCATCCATTCCCCCCATTCTAGCCAGCGCTGCAACTCACTCTCGGAGAATCCCGAATGGAACGGGTCTGCTTTCCAGGCCTCTAATGCTCGCTGCCAAGCCTCCTGATACCGTTTCCGGTGAACCCTGTTTTGCGTTTTCCGCATTTGGTAGTGCCAATAGAGTACGGGCAACAGCTTGCTCGTCAGCCATTGCCGAGTCGCTTCATCCAGAGACCAGCCCAGCAGGATTTCTTCTACCCAAAGCCACCAAAAGCTGACGTGACTCGATAAGGCGCCGATCTGGGCACGGAACTTCTTCAGGGCGGAACGGGTATCCTGGATCCCTTGTTGCGCCGCCAGAGTTTCCAGGGCCTGTGCTCGCGTTTCCAGTCCTGCCACTACGCTCTCCGCCGTCGTGCGAGTATTCTCCTCCAGGGAGAAGGGATGGATTTCCTCGGCGATTCCCAGCAACTGCTTCTGGTACTCTTGCTGCGCCTGTTCCACTTGCGCGCGGGCTTCCCAGGCACAGGCCTGTTGTGCCGCCAAAGCCGCCTTTTCCTCGGTACTGGCTCCGCGCGACGGCTGATCAAGGGCCTTCTGGGCCAGTTCGCAGCACTGATCCGCCTTGGCTTTTCGACGTCCCAAGGCCGGTGACAACCAGCGACTGAGGCCATATTGCTCGTGGAACGTATCCGCGCCCGAGGTACACTCAAAGCCTGTGACCGCTAATTTGATCAGGGCCTTCGCCCGGTCACTGATGGCGTGGTTGACTTCGATACCCAGTGCTTCCAGGCGCGGGGTCACCTGGGCAAACCAGGTATCGAAACCCCGGTCCTTCTGAATCGACTCCAGCAATAGGTAGCCCGAGGACAAATCCATCAGCACCAAGATCAGAATCTCCCCAAAGAACGTCTCATCCGCGGCCACCACCGCTTGGCGTGTCCGCGTCGGTACCGAGGCTTCACACTGTTGCTGAAACAGGGGCAACAGCGCTTCCATCCGGCTGAGTTGGGTCTGCAAGGCGCTGGGAGACACCCCCACATGGGTATGAAGGCGGATCAATTGGAAGAAATCCGACAAGGCACCCGCCCCCACATGATGTTGCAGCCCGAACGTGTACAGCACAGCAAATACCAGCAATCTCAGCCATGCCTCCCCCTCTTCGGTTTCCCAAAACCCCGATTCAGGATGTCGGTTCCTACGGGCTTGCGCTTGCAGGTGGCGATGAACACTGCTTTTCGGGCGATGAATTAATTCCCCCACTGCACGCAGGCTTCGTTTTCCCTGGTCTGTAAGTGCGGCAAAAATGACGCGGCTGGTTGTCCGTATGGCTTGAGTCGTAGAGTTTTTTTGTCATAAAACTGATGATACAGGAGATGCGGCAACCAGTTCCCATCTCCTCAGCTCCCTTCATCCTCAGACTCTATCGGTAGCATGACTGTCCCGCTTTAAGTGGGAAGCCGAATTCTCGAACTTCTGATGAATGTGCAGCAAGAGTCGTCCTTGCGACTGGCTCGACTTCTCGTGAGCGAGCCTAGATTTCTCCGCGTCAACACTATGACAGCTCCGGGAAGTTATTCCCTGGACGGGCCGAAAGAGATCGACGAATTGGCGGACCTTGGCAATTTCGCGGCTCTCCAAACGGATGTCCTCAGCCAGGTGAAATCACGTTTCTTAAATGGAGTTTCGGTGACTCCTTGGGAGCGGTTCCCGTAATTATCACCAGCGCCATGTGATGGTGCCACGCCTGCCAGCGGCGGGCCGAAGGTTCCTCATCGTCCCAGATCCATACTCGCCGGGTCAGTCACTCCGATAATCCAACACATGCCCGGCCTGGCTAACACTGCGCATCCATGACTCCATGAGCGCATGATCATGCGGCCGGGTCGCCGGGCTGGCTGCAATCCCCAGGGCGACTGCAGCTACCCGGAGAACCCGAGAACGACGCGCCGCGTCATCGCGCTTTTCTTCTCAATCTTCGTGACGACGACGGAGCCGACCTCGGCCGTGTTTGCCACATGCGTGCCTCCGCATGGCTGCAGGTCGACGCCCTCGATGTCGAGGACGCGCACGCGACCCAGGCCACGCGGTGGCTGCACGCTCATGCTGCGCCCCAGGACAGCTCTCCGGGAAGAAAGTTCGGCCATACGCCGCAGTATCGTTGTTTTCATCAGCTTCGAACTCAGCTATGCTGCGCGAACGTCGAAAGAACGATGTAAACCAATGGAGGAATTATGTTCCAAGTCCGAATACACGGTCGCGGCGGCCAGGGTGTGGTGACGGCTGCCGAGATGTTGTCTATTGCTGCGTTTGAGGAAGGCCGCCACGCACAGGCCTTCCCGAGCTTCGGTTCCGAACGTACAGGAGCCCCGGTCGTCGCCTTCTGCCGCATCGCCGACCAGGAAATCCGGCTGCGCGAACCGATCATGGAACCCGATGCCCTGATCATTCAGGATCCGACGCTGCTGTTCCAGGTCGATGTCTTCTCCGGCCTGAAAAAAGGCGGTTACATCCTGATCAACACCACCCGCAGTTTCGACGAATTGGGTCTCGGCGATTTCCTTCGCGACTGGCCGAAGGAAAGATTGTGCACGGTCCCGGCGACCGATCTCAGTCGCAAGCATGTCGGTCGTCCAATGCCCAATGTCCCCTTGCTCGCCGGTTTTGCGGCAGCATCAGGGATCATCCGGCTGGAGTCGGTAATCATGGCGATCAACGACAAATTCTCCGAAAAGGTGGCCAGCAACAATATCGCTGCCGCAACCGAGGCTTATCAGTTTGTCCTCGACGAGATCGAAAGCGCACGTCAGCAGGAGGCCGCACATGCTTAAGCAGACTGAAGGTTCACACGCCGTTGCCGAGGCTGTCGCCCTGTGCCGGCCCGAGGTGATCTGCGCCTACCCCATTTCACCGCAGACGCACATCGTTGAAGGCCTGGGCGAGATGGTCAAGGCCGGCGAGGTCGAGAACTGCGAGTTCATCAACGTCGAGTCCGAGTTTGCCGCGATGAGCGTCGCCATTGGTTCATCGGCAACCGGTGCGCGCACCTACACCGCCACCGCTTCACAGGGCCTGCTGTTCATGGTCGAAGCCGTGTTCAACGCTTCCGGCCTCGGCCTGCCGATCGTGATGACCGTTGCCAACCGCGCCATCGGGGCACCAATCAACATCTGGAACGATCACTCGGATTCCCTCTCGCAACGCGACTGCGGCTGGATCCAGTTGTTTGCCGAAACCAACCAGGAAGCGCTCGATCTGCACATCCAGGCCTTCAAGCTGGCAGAGGAAGTCAGCCTGCCGGTGATGGTGTGCATGGACGGCTTCATCCTGACGCACGCTTACGAGCGCGTGGACGTTCCCAGCCAGGAGCAGGTCGACGCTTTCCTGCCGCCTTACGAACCCCGTCAGGCGCTGGATCCCAAGGAACCGGTATCGATTGGCGCGATGGTCGGCCCCGAGGCTTTCGCGGAGGTCCGCTACCTCGCGCACGCCAAGCAGATGCAGGCTCTTGGACTGATCCCGAAAATGGCCGAGCAGTTCAAAACGGTATTCGGTCGTGAGTCGGGCGGCCTGACGCGTTCGTATCTGACCGACGACGCCGAAACCATTGTCGTGGCGATGGGTTCGGTGCTGGGAACGATCAAGGACACCGTCGACGAAATGCGTGCTGCCGGCGAGAAGATCGGCGTGCTGGGAATCACTTCCTACCGGCCTTTCCCGATCGATAGCGTCCGTGCCGCACTGCAGAACGCGCAGCGCGTGGTGGTGCTCGAGAAGAGCCTGGCCGTCGGCATCGGTGGCATCCTGTCTACCGACGTGCGCATGGCGATGTCGGGCCTGCAGTTGCACGGCCATACCGTCGTCGCCGGACTCGGCGGGCGGGCGATCACCCGCAAATCCCTGCGAGCGCTGTTTGCCAAGGCCGCTCGTGGCGAACTCGAACATCTCACCTTCCTCGATCTCGACTGGAACGTGGTCAACAAGCAGCTCGAACGCGAGCGCACCACTCGCCGTTCGGGTCCGGCAGCCGAAAGCATGCTGCGCGACGTGGGCGTCATTGCCGCCCGTATTGGCTGAGGACATCTACGATGAGCTTCCAACCCCTGCATTTCTACCAGACCGGCACCTTCACCATCGGCAACCGCCTGCTCGGCGAAGAAGACCGGACGGTGCAGTCCGACATCCGCCGCACCAATTCACTCAATTCGGGGCATCGCGCCTGCCAGGGCTGCGGTGAAGCACTCGGCGCACGTTTCGCCATCGATGCGGCGATGAATGCCGCGCGTGGCCGACTGATTGCAGCCAATGCCACCGGCTGCCTCGAAGTCTTCTCGACCCCCTACCCCGAGACCTCGTGGCAGATTCCATGGATTCACTCGCTCTTCGGCAACACCGCCGCGGTCGCCACCGGCATCGCTGCTGCGATCAAGGTGAAAAGACAAAAAGGCGAGATGGCTGATGTCCGCGTCGTTGCCCAGGGCGGCGACGGTGGCACCACCGACATCGGTTTCGGCTGCCTGTCGGGGATGTTCGAGCGTAATGATGACGTTCTGTACATCTGCTACGACAACGGCGGCTACATGAACACCGGCGTACAGCGCAGTTCGGCTACGCCGCCGGCAGCCCGCACGGCGACCACCATGCCGGTCGGCCCGGAGCCCGGAAACGTCTTCGGCCAGGGCAAGTTCGTCCCGGCGATCGCCATGGCGCACGAGATTCCCTACGTCGCGACGGCTACCGTTGCGGGCCTGCACGACCTCGAATACAAGGTCACCAAGGCCATGGGCATGCGCGGCGCCCGCTACATCCATATTCTGGTGCCCTGCCCTCTTGGCTGGGGCGCGGCGTCGCAGGACACCATCAAGCTGGCACGCCTGGCCAAGGAAACCGGCATCTTTCCGGTTTTCGAAGCGGAACATGGCGAAGTCACCGGCGTCCTGAAAATCCGCCGGCAACAGCCAGTCGAGGAGTATCTGCGACTGCAGAAACGCTATGCCCATCTGTTCGGCAAGACGCCGGCAGTGGCAACGATCGCCCGCCTGCAGGCGGCGGCAGACAAGAACATTCGCAAGTACGGACTGCTTGACCAGGAGGCGAACTGATGGAAAAACCCTTTGCCATAACTCTAGACCCCGGCTCTTCGCTGGCCAACCGCACCGGCTCGTGGCGCACCTCCAGGCCGGTGTATGTTGACCGCCTGCCGCCCTGCAACAATCAATGCCCGGCCGGCGAAGACATCCAGGGCTGGCTGTTCCATGCCGAATCCGGCAACTACGAAAGCGCCTGGCGGCACCTGACCAAGGACAACCCCTTCCCGGCGATCATGGGACGCGTCTGCTACCATAGTTGCGAGAACGTCTGCAACCGCGGCAAGATTGACGAGCCGGTCGGCATCAATTCGGTCGAGCGCTTTCTCGGCGACGAGGCACTCAAGCGCGGCTGGAAGCTGACGGCACCGACCACCGAATCTGGCAAGCATATCCTGATCGTCGGCGCCGGCCCCTCGGGCATGTCGGCAGCCTACCACCTGCGCCGGCTCGGTCACCGCGTCACGGTCCATGAGGCGGGTCCGCTGCTCGGCGGCATGATGCGCTTCGGCATTCCCAAGTACCGTTTGCCGCGCGATGTGCTCGAAGCCGAGATGCAGCGTGTCGTGGAACTTGGGGTCACGGTGAAACTGAACAGCAAGGTCGATAACATTCTCGACACCATGCAGGCCGGCAAGTTCGACGCCGCTTTCCTGGCGGTCGGTGCACACATCGGCAAGCGGGCGAGGATTCCTGCCGGTGACGCCGCAAAAATCATCGACGCCATTTCGCTGCTGCGCAGCATGGAAGGTGAAGACAAGCCCATGCTGGGCAGGCGCGTCGTCGTTTATGGTGGCGGCAACACGGCCATCGACGTGGCGCGCACCGCCAAGCGCATGGGTGCCGAGCCGCTGATCGTCTATCGCCGTACGCGCGAGAAAATGCCGGCGCATGATTTCGAGGTCGAGGAGGCGCTCCAGGAAGGCATCATGGTCAAGTGGCTGTCGACCATCAAGCAGGCCGACGAATCCTCGTTGACCATTGAAAAGATGGCCCTCGACAGCAATGGCTTTCCGCAGCCGACGGGCGAGATTGAAACCATCGAGGCCGACTCGCTGGTACTCGCGCTCGGGCAGGACGTCGATCTCGGTTTGCTCGAAGGCGTTCCCGGATTGCAGGTCAGCGATGGCGTGGTGCAGGTCGGCGCCAACATGATGACCGGCCATCCGGGCATTTTCGCGGGTGGCGACATGGTCCCGGCCGAACGCAACGTCACCGTCGGCATCGGTCACGGCAAGGCGGCGGCCAAGCATATCGATGCCTGGCTGCGCAACGAGCAATACGTTCCACCGCCCAAGCATGACGTCGCGATTTTCGAGAACCTCAACACCTGGTATTACACCGATGCACCGAAAACGGTTCGCCCGATGCTGGACATCATTCGTCGTCAATCGACCTTCGATGAAGTCCAGGGCGGACTCGATGAAAGTACCGCGCTGTTCGAGGCACGGCGCTGTCTTTCCTGTGGCAACTGCTTCGAATGCGACAACTGCTACGGCGTCTGTCCGGACAATGCAGTCATCAAACTCGGCGCCGGCAAGCGCTTCGAGTTCAACTACGACTATTGCAAGGGCTGCGGCATGTGCGTCGCTGAATGTCCCTGCGGCGCGATCAAGATGGAGGCAGAAGAAATCTGAGCGCTGCGCAACACCGGCATTGACGCTCCTGGCCGCTTGCAGCAACCGGGACGCGAAAACCACGTGACCCGGCATCGTTATCCGGATCACCCAATCTGGGGGCACTTCGAACCTGGCGTTTGAAGTGTCCTTTCCTTCTTCCCTAACCGCGAGGTATGTATGTCCACTGAAACAAAGAACGTCTACGTATTTGGTGCCGCTCGAACTGACGGCGATGCCACGATGAAGAATCTGCTCGGAGGCAAGGGCGCCAACCTGGCCGAAATGTGCCGCCTGGGGATTCTCGTACCCCCCGGCTTCACGATCAGCACCGAGGTGTGCACCGTCTATAGCGAGCAGGGTCAGGATGCCGTGGTCAAGCTGATCGAGGCGAACGTCCGCGAAGGCGTAGCTTTCGTCGAAAAGGAGATGGGCAAGAAATTCGGCGACGCATCCGATCCGCTACTGCTGTCGGTGCGCTCGGGCTCGCGCGCTTCGATGCCGGGCATGATGGACACCATCCTGAATCTCGGCCTCAATGACGAGGCGGTTGCCGGGCTGGCGCGCAAGGCCGGCAACGAACGTTTTGCCTGGGACTCGTACCGCCGTTTCGTACAGATGTATGGCGACGTGGTGATGGGCCTCAAACCGGTATCGAAACAGGAACACGATCCCTTCGAAGTGGTCATCGACGCGCTCAAGGAGAAGAAGGGTGTGCAGCTCGATACCGAACTCGACACCAACGACCTCAAGGAACTGGTGCTGCGTTTCAAGGGACTGATTCGTGCTCGCGTCGGCCGCGAATTCCCGACCGATCCCTGGGAACAGCTGTGGGGTGCGGTGATGGCCGTTTTCCAGAGCTGGAACAACGACCGCGCCAAGGTCTACCGCGAACTGAACGACATCCCCGACTCCTGGGGTACGGCCGTGAACGTACAGGCCATGGTCTTCGGGAATCTGGGCGATCAAAGCGGCACCGGCGTTGCCTTCACGCGCGACGCAGGCACTGGTGAAGACCTGTTCAATGGCGAATTCCTGGTCAATGCGCAGGGAGAGGACGTCGTCGCCGGCACCCGCACACCACAACAGATCACCCTCGAGGGGTCGCGCCGCTGGGCACAACTGGCACTGGTCAGCGAAGAGGAGCGCCGCAGCAGGTTCCCGTCGCTCGAAGAACTGATGCCAGAAATCTACCAGCAACTCCTGCAGGCGGAAACGACCCTCGAGAACCATTACCGGGACATGCAGGACGTCGAGTTCACGATCCAGGAAGGCCGCCTGTGGATGCTCCAGACGCGCAACGGCAAGCGCACCGGCGCGGCCATGGTGCGTATCGCCATGCAGATGCTCAAGCAGGGCATGATCGATGAAAAAGAGGCCTTGCAGCGGGTGGACCCGGAGCGTTTGAACGAACTCCTGCACCCGGTTTTCGACCCGGCAGCGATCAAGAGGGCACGTTCCATCGCGCATGGCCTGCCAGCCTCCCCGGGTGCTGCGACCGGACAGATCGTCTTCTTTGCCGATGAAGCCGAGGAATGGGTCAGGAAGGGCAAGACCGTGATCCTGGTTCGTCAGGAAACGTCGCCCGAAGACCTGCGCGGCATGAGCGTTGCCAAGGGAATTCTCACCGCCCGCGGTGGCATGACCTCGCACGCGGCAGTCGTCGCGCGCGGCATGGGCAAGTGCTGCATCTCCGGCGCGGGCGCCGTACGGGTCGATTACCACGCACGTTCGATGTCGATCGGCGACCGGATCTACAAGGAAGGCGACTGGATTTCGCTCGATGGTTCGACCGGTGAAGTCTACGAGGGTCAGGTACCGACCAAGGAAGCCGAACTCACTGGCGACTTCGGGACCTTGATGGATCTCACCGACCGCTACAAGCGACTCGGCGTGCGCGCCAATGCCGACACGCCGGATGATGCCAAGGTGGCACGCAATTTCGGTGCCAAGGGCATCGGTCTGTGCCGTACCGAACACATGTTCTTCGAGGGTGACCGCATCAAGGCCGTTCGCGAAATGATCCTCGCCGACGACGAAGCCGGGCGCCGCCGGGCACTGGCCAAGCTGTTGCCGATGCAGCGCGGCGACTTCGAAGGCCTGTTCCGCGAGATGAGCGGTCTGCCGGTCACCATTCGCCTGCTCGACCCACCGCTGCACGAGTTCGTCCCGCACGATGAAGACAACCAGCGGATCATGGCGCATGAAATGAATGTGCCGCTGGGCGTGATCAAGATGCGCGTCGATGATCTGCATGAGTTCAATCCGATGATGGGTCACCGCGGCTGCCGCCTCGGCATCACCTACCCGGAAATCACCGAAATGCAGACGCGTGCGATCCTCGAAGCGGGCCTCAACATGAAGGCCAAGGGTTTCGACGTCAAGGCAGAAATCATGATCCCGCTGGTCGGAACGGTCCGTGAATTCAACGCCCAGGCCAAGGTCATCCGCCAGACGGCAGCGGCGGTCTTCGCCGAGCGCGGCGAAAAACTCGACTACCTGCTCGGCACGATGATCGAAACGCCGCGCGCCGCCCTGATCGCCGACAGCATCGGTGGGCAGGCGGAGTTCTTCTCGTTCGGTACCAATGATCTGACGCAGATGACCATGGGCTTCTCGCGCGATGACGCCGGCAAGTTCCTGCCCAGCTATCTGAAAGACGGCATGTACGAGCAGGATCCCTTCCAGTCGATCGACCAGAAAGGCGTCGGGCTGCTGGTCAAAATGGCCGTCGAGAAAGGTCGTTCGGTACGTCCGGGAATCAAGCTGGGCGTCTGCGGTGAGCACGGTGGTGACCCGGCTTCGGTCGCGTTCTTCCACCGTACGGGTCTCGATTACGTGAGCTGCTCGCCGTTCCGGGTGCCGCTGGCCCGCCTGGCAGCAGCGCAAGCGGCCCTCGACGACGCCAAGTAAGCCTTTTGTCAACAAGCTGGCGCCGGGCGCCAGGCTTTTCCACGCCCAACACCCCTGGCTTGCCAGGGGTGTTTTTTCCTGGACCCCATGAACTTCGAACTTCTCGCCAGCGATGGCGCGGCCCGTCGAGGCCGCCTCAGCCTCGCTCATGGCTGCATCGAAACCCCCGTATTCATGCCCGTTGGCACCTATGGAACGGTCAAGGCGATGACCCCGCGCGACCTCATCGAGACCGGCGCGCAAATCTGTCTGGGCAACACCTTCCACCTCTGGCTGCGCCCCGGTCTGGAAGTCATCACCGCGCATGCCGGCCTGCACCGCTTCATGTGCTGGAACGGCCCGATCCTCACCGATTCCGGCGGCTTCCAGGTATTTTCGCTAGGTGCGCTGCGCAAGATCAGCGAAGAGGGAGTCCGCTTCCAGTCGCCGATCAACGGTGACCGCCTGTTCCTGACCCCTGAAGAGTCGATGCGTATCCAGCATGTCCTCGATTCAGATATCGTCATGATTCTCGACGAATGCACGCCCTACCCCGCCACCCATCTCGAAGCGGCCAGCTCGATGCGGCTCTCGCTACGCTGGGCCAAGCGCTCGCGCCTGCAGCACGACCATCTGGAGAACAAGAACGCGCTGTTCGGGATCGTGCAGGGCGGTATGTATGAAGACCTGCGGGAAGAATCGCTGGCCGTGCTCACTGAAATCGGCTTCGATGGCTTTGCCATCGGCGGGCTGTCCGTCGGCGAGCCGAAGCACGACATGGCGCGCATCCTTGCGCATACCACCCCGCTACTGCCGCAGAACAAGCCGCGCTATCTGATGGGCGTCGGCACACCGGAGGATCTGGTGGCTGCGGTAGCGGCTGGAATCGACATGTTCGACTGCGTTCTGCCAACGCGCAACGCACGCAATGGTCATTTCTTCACCCGCCATGGCGACGTCCGGATCAGGAATGCCAAATACAAGAACGATCCTCGGCCGCTTGACGAAAGCTGCGCATGCTATACCTGCCGGAACTTTTCGCGCGCCTACCTGCACCACCTCAACCGTGTCGGCGAGATTCTCGCCGCGCAGCTCGGCACACTGCACAACCTGTACTACTACCACCAATTGATGAACGAGCTGCGCAATGCCATTGCCACCGGCATGCTTTCGGCATGGGTTGCCGCTTTCCACAGCACGCGCAGTCAGCAGAGTTGATCGCAAGTGGTACAATTGCCGGCTCAATTCAAACATTCTGCCTTAGGAGACTGATGTGCTGATCAGCACCGCCCACGCCCAACAAGCTGCCACGACCGACCCGATGGGCGGCTTCATGCAGCTGCTGCCGATCATCCTGATGTTCGTCGTCCTCTACTTCCTGATGATTCGCCCGCAAATGAAGCGTGCAAAGGAACACAAGGCGCTGATCGAAGCCCTTGCCAAGGGCGATGAAGTCGTCACCGGCGGCGGCATTGCCGGCCGCGTCACCCGCGTCAGCGACAACTTCCTGACTCTCGAAATCGCCCCTACCGTCGAGATCCAGGTGCAAAAGCAGGCCGTTACGGTGCTTCTGCCCAAGGGTACGCTGAAGGCGCTCTAACGGTCATGACTTTTCCAGGCACCCCCGATCATGAAAGTCATGACCGTTTCCCTCTCCCCCGACCCCTCCCCCGCGAGGGGGGAGGGAAGATTCGTGAGTCCCATACGCGACTTTCACATTAACCATTCTGCGGGCCGCTTGCCTCGCAAGTCATGCCCGCCTCCTCTGAACGCAAGCATCCATATCCATGAATCGTTATCCGCTCTGGAAATACCTCACCGTCGCCTTCGCACTGCTGTTTGGCCTGGTATACACCCTGCCGAACTTCTTCGGCGAATCACCAGCGGTGCAGGTTTCCAGCGCCAAGGCCACGCTCAAGGTTGATGACAAGACCCGTGAACGCGTCGCCAGCACCCTGCAGACGGCAGGGATCGAGAGCAGCGGAATCTTCCTCGACAGCAACGGTGTCAAGGTGCGTCTGCGGAGTACAGACACCCAGTTGCAGACCAAGGATCTGCTGGAAAAGCAGTTCAACCCCGACGCCGGTAACCCGCAGTATGTCGTGGCGCTGAATCTGCTGTCGAGTTCGCCGCAGTGGCTGAGCAGCCTGCACGCCTTGCCGATGTACCTCGGCCTCGACCTGCGCGGCGGCGTGCATTTCCTGCTGCAGGTCGACATGAAAGGGGCCATTACCAAACGTCTCGACGCGATCAGTGGCGACCTGCGCACGCTACTGCGCGACAAGACCGTCCGCCACGCCGGAATCACCCGCGAAGGCGAGCGGGTAGTGATTCGCTTCCGCGACAACGAGACGCGCAACAAAGCGCGGATCGTTCTCGAGGATAACCAGCCCGACCTGCTCCTGGCTGACCAGGGAGAAGGCGACGAGTTGAAGCTGGTCGCTACGCTCAAGCCCGAGGCGATCAAGCGCATCCAGGAATTCGCGATCAAGCAGAACATGACCACCCTGCACAATCGGATCAACGAACTCGGCGTCGCCGAACCGGTGATCGCCCAGCAGGGCGCCGACCGCATCGTCGTACAGTTGCCGGGAGTCCAGGACACGGCCAAGGCCAAGGACATTCTCGGCCGTACCGCAACGCTCGAGATCCGCATGGTGGACGACACCCCTGGCGCGATCGAAGCTGCGCAGGCCGGTCAGCCACCTTTTGGCACCGAACTCTATGTCGAGCGCGGTGCCATGCCGCTGCTGGTCAAGAAGCAGGTGGTGCTGACCGGCGAACGACTCACCGACGCGCAGCCGGGTTTCGACAACCAGACGCATGAGCCCGCCGTACACCTGACTCTCGACTCGGCCGGCGCCCGCATCTTCAAGGACATCACGCGCGACAACGTCGGCAAACGCATGGCCATCGTGCTGGTCGAGAAGGGCAAGGGCGAGGTCGTCACGGCGCCCGTCATCCGGGCCGAGATCGGTGGTGGCCGCGTGCAGATTTCCGGCCGCATGAGCACCATGGAAGCCAATGACACGGCGCTGCTGCTGCGTGCCGGTTCGCTGGCGGCACCGATGGAGATCATCGAGGAACGCACCATCGGCCCGAGCCTCGGTGCCGAAAACATCAAGAAGGGTTTCCTGTCGACGATGTGGGGTTTTGCGGCGATTGCCGCGTTCATGATTGCCTACTACATGCTCTTTGGCCTGGTTTCGGTGATTGCCCTGGCATCCAACCTGCTGTTCCTGGTCGCCCTGCTCTCCTTGCTGCAGGCGACGCTGACCCTGCCGGGAATCGCCGCCATCGCGCTGGCGCTGGGCATGGCCATCGACGCCAACGTCCTGATCAACGAGCGGATCCGCGAAGAACTGCGCAATGGTTCGACGCCGCAAGCGGCGATTCATACCGGTTACGAGCGCGCCTTCGGCACGATTCTCGACTCCAACATCACGACGCTGATTGCCGGCATTGCCCTGCTGATTTTCGGATCCGGACCGGTCCGGGGCTTTGCGGTGGTGCACTGCCTGGGAATTCTCACCTCCCTGTTCTCCGCCGTGGTCGTCTCGCGCGCGTTGATCAACCTGATCTACGGCAGTCGCCGCAAGGTCGAGTCGCTGGCCATCGGTCAGGTCTGGAAACCGGCAAACAGCACGGCCGGCACCGTCAAATAGGAAAGCACGCAGATGGAATTCTTCCGGATCAGTAAAGACATCCCGTTCATGCGGCATGCGCTGGTATTCAACGTCATCTCGCTGCTCACTTTCCTGCTGGCGGTGTTTTTCCTCTTCAGTCGTGGTCTGCACCTCTCGGTCGAGTTCACCGGCGGTACGCTGATCGAACTCAACTACGCGCAGGCGGCCAAGCTGGAGCAGGTCCGCGACGGCCTCGGCAAGGCGGGCTACACCGACTTCTCGGTACAGAATTTCGGATCCAGCCAGGACGTTCTGATTCGCTTGCCGCTCAAAGCCGAGCAGAACACGGCCAAGATCGGCGAGGCAGTGATGCAGGCTCTCGCTGCCGACGCGCCCGGCGCGACGCTGCGCCGGGTCGAGTTCGTCGGCCCGCAGGTCGGCAAGGAACTGGCGGAAAACGGCGCCCTGGCGCTATTGCTGGTGGTCATCGGCATCGTCGTCTACCTGGCCTTCCGCTTTGAGTGGCGTTTTTCGGTATCGGCGATCATCGCCAACCTGCACGACGTAGTCATCATTCTCGGTTTCTTTGCCTTCTTTCAGTGGGAGTTCTCGCTCTCGGTACTGGCAGCGGTGCTGGCCGTCCTCGGCTACTCGGTCAATGAGTCGGTCGTCGTTTTCGACCGCGTCCGCGAGACCTTCAAGAAAGCCCGTGGCCTGAGCACGCCGCAGGTGCTCGACCACGCGATCACCAGCACCATCTCGCGAACCATCATCACGCACGCCTCGACGCAGATGATGGTACTGTCGATGCTGCTCTTCGGCGGCGAAACGCTGTATTACTTCGCACTGGCGCTGACCATCGGCATCTGTTTCGGCATCTATTCCTCGGTGCTGGTGGCGAGTCCGCTGGTGATGTGGCTAGGCGTCTCGCGCGAGCAGTTCATCCGGCCCAAGAAACAGATCGAAGGCGCCAATGAGGATGGTGCCGTGGTCTAGACGCGCTGGGCAAGCGTCACTGCTGAAGGCGGAACCGGGCGCTTGGAAGAGCAACAAGCCGCAAAGAAAGCCATATGAAAAAGGGCACCGCTGAACCCTATCGCGACTCCTGACCGACCCGGTCCGGCACCGTCACCGCCGACCCAGCATATCTTCCGGGCTGGTCGGCAATGAAGATCTGCTTGCCGCAATCGGCGTGGAACATGCCAAAAAGCCAGCCTCACTCCCACAGCAGTCCACTCGCCCGCAACACCTGCCTGTGCACCGCTTCCTCGAGCAGCCTGGGTGGACCGGGCATGACCAGCGTCAGGAAAGCGCGAGCGCGGGTGATGCCGGTATAGAGCAGTTCGCGAGTGAGAATCGGGCTCATCGTTTCCGGCAGGACCAGCGCGGCATGGCTGAACTCCGATCCCTGCGACTTGTGCACAGTCAGCGCATACGCCGTTTCCACCGCTTGCAGGCGGCTCGGCAGGATCCATTTGATCCCCTGGCCGGCGTCACCGGCGGGGAAGGCGACGCGCAGCTTCGTTTCCTGGTCGGTCGCATGCGGTAGCGCCAGGGTGATGCCGATGTCGCCGTTCATCAGCCCGAGCGCGTAGTCGTTGCGGGTGACGAGAACCGGGCGGCCCGGATACCAGCCGGCGCTGGCCGGAATCAGAGCGGCTGCGCACAACACGCGGGCAATGCGCTGGTTGAGCCCGGCCACACCCCAGGGCCCACGCCGCAGCGCGCACAGCACCTGGAACTCGCCATGCGCGCGCAGCACCCGGCGCGCCCAGTCGTCCAGGGCGTCCTGATCCGCGGCGGCGGCGGGCCGGGTCTCGGCGAGGGTCGCGAGGTAATGGCGATAGCCATATCGCAACGCCGTCTGGGCAAGCCCGGCGGGTGGCGCCGGATCGGCGACCTGCCCTGCCGCAGCACCATCGATGACCAGCGCCGCGAAGCGCGCTTCGTCACCGGCGGCCAGCGGCAGCAGGGCGAGGTCGGCATGGGCGTGCCGCCAGACCTCGCTGACCCGCGCCGAGTCGCCAGCGTTCACCGCTTCCGCCAGTTGGCCGATGCCGCTCGCCGCAGAGAAGCGGTAACTGTGACGGAGCATGATCACCGCCTGCGCGAGCGCGCTGCCCGCCTCGTCGACGAGGCGGGAGTCGATGCGTTCACCGCTGGCCGCAGCCAGCCAGTCACGCGTCGCCGGGGTGTAGTGGCCGGCGCGCGCGTGCCGGCACAGTTCGCCGAGCACGGCGCCGGCCTCCACCGAAGCGAGCTGATCCTTGTCGCCGAGCAGGATCAGCCGCGCCGCAGGCGGCAGGGCGGCCAGCACCGCGGCCATCATTTCCAGATCGACCATCGACGCTTCGTCGATCACCAGCACGTCGAGCGCCAGCGGATTGCCGGCGTGGTGACGAAAATGCCGGGTATCCGGCCGGCTGCCGAGCAGGCGATGCAGGGTGCTCACCTTGACCGGAATCGCGGCGCGCACCGCTTCCGCCTGTTCGAGGCCAGCCAGCGGCAGGCGCGCCACCGCGCCGGCGATCGATTCGTTGAGGCGCGCCGCCGCCTTGCCGGTCGGCGCCGCCAGCCGGATGCGCAGCGGGCGAGCCGCCCCGCCGGCGGACGGCGCGGCGAGCGCCAGCGCCTGCAGCAGCGCCAGCAGGCGAACCACGGTCGTCGTCTTGCCGGTTCCCGGACCGCCGGTGAGGATACTGAAACCGCTGCGCGCCGCCAGTGCGCAGGCCATTTTCTGCCAGTCGGCCCCGGCCTCGCCGGCCGCTGCGGGAGGAAACAGCCCGTCGAGGATAGGGCGCAGCGCGTCCAGTGGCAGCGCGGCCTGCAGCGTCGCCGACAGCGCCAGCCGGCGCTCGAGGGCGCTGCGCACGTCCTCTTCGTATTGCCAGTAACGGCGCAGATACAGGCGTGGACCGACGCGTACCAGCGGCGTGTCGCCGGCACCGCAACCGACCAGCAGCGGATGCTCGAGCGCCACCTGCCACTGCGCCAGGCTCAGTCCAGCCAGCACCTCCGCCGGCAGCGGTGGCGGATCCGTCGCTGCCAGCGTATCCCTCCCCTCCTCGCCCTCGGGCGGCAACGACAGGGCAAATGCCGGTGCCTGTAGCGTCGCCGCCAGATCGAGGCAGGCGTGACCGCGGCCGAGCTGGTGGCTGGCGAGCGCGGCGGCGAGAATCAGCAACGGCGGCGCGTCGGGGACTTCGCGCCAGAGAAAATCGGCGAACGCCGCATCGAGCGCGCGCAGCCACTGGCGTTCGGCCCAGCACGCCAGCACCGCCTGCAGCGCGGCCCGGCTGTCGAAGGGGCGATGGCTCATGGCGTTTCCTGCGTGCGGGAGCAGGCGAACAGTGCGTCGAGCGCTTCGATCAGGGCGCGCGGCGGACGTTCAACATGCAGGCCCTGGCTCGGCGCGTGCACGCCGCGCAGAAAGACATACACCGCGCCGCCGACATGGCGCTCGTAGTCGTAATCGGGCAGGCGCGCCTGCAGCAGGCGATGCAGCGCGAGCAGATAGAGGACGTACTGCAGCTCGTAACGGGCGTGCAGAATCGCGGCAGCCATCGCCGCCGGGGTATAGGCGGCATCGTCGGGACCGAGCCAGTTCGACTTGTAGTCGGCGACGTAGTAGCGGCCTTCGTGCTCGAAAACGAGGTCCATGAAGCCCTTGAGCATGCCGTTCAGTTCGCCCGGCTGCAGCGCGGGACGCGTGGCGCCGGCGAGCGTGTGCCGGCAGACGAGCGCGTCGATGCTGGTCGTCTTGACCGTATGCGCGGCGAGCCAGAACTCCATTTCGGCCATCGACGATGGCAGACTGGCCAGCATCGGCGAGGTCGCCGGCACGCCGGGCAGCGCCGGCAGCCGCAGCGGCGTGCTCAGGAAATGCAGCAGCCAGGTCTGCAAGGGCTCGATCCAGTGCTGCCAGCCGCGCGCCTGGCAGCGGCGCGCGATCAGGTCGCGCAACAGCGCCGGTTCGCCGGCAACCCGGCCGAAACCCTGCTTGGCCGACCATTCGAGCAGGTCATGGAGAAAGGTTCCGGCCTCGGCGCCACGCGGAAAATCGTGCAGCGAACCGGGAGCGGGGGCCGCCGGTCGCGTCTGGCTCGTGCCGGGCGGCGGCGAACCGTCCGCGACGGCAGCGGCGTTCTGCGCTACCCTGGTTTCCAGGAATACGTCTTCCACCGGCGTGTCGGCTGCGCTCGCGGATGCCGCAGCCGCGTCCTCGCCGACGGTCTTCAGCGCCGAGTAGCTGGCGACCCACCAGTGCTCGCGCAGTGCGCGCGCCGAGCTGCGTGCCGAACCGGCAGCCCGCGCCGAGGCTTGCGGCAGGAAGCGCTCGGTGCTGGCTGCCGGCGCCGGTGCCAGGGCGATGTATGGGCAGTGGTCGCGCCAGGTTCCGAGCGCCTGCGGCAACGCAGCCGCTGCCATCGGTTCGCCACCGCCCAGCAGGTAGCCGAAAGCGCTGCGCTCCAGATCCTTGAGCGGCGCGACGCCGATCCAGGTGGCGTAACGCGCACGGGTCAGCGCGACATAGAGCTTGCGCAGGTCTTCGCCGAGGCGTTCGCGGTCTGCCCGATCGACGATGCCCGCGTCGGCAGCGAGCGCGAGCTGCAGGCATCCGTCATCGTCATGCCATTTCAACGGCAGCTCCCTGGCGTCGCTTGCCCGGAAGGTGCAGGCAAAGGGCAGGAAGACCAGCGGGTATTCCAGCCCCTTGGACTTGTGCACGGTGACCACCTGCACCAGATCGGCGTCGCTCTCCAGGCGCAGTTGGCGCGCGTCGCCGCCAGTGCTGGCGGCATCGCGCCGCTGTTCGGCGAGATGGCGAATCAGCGCGTGCTCGCCGTCGAGCAGCGCGCTCGCCTGCTGCAGCAATTCGGCAAGGTGCAGCACGTTGGTCAGTGTGCGTTCGCCGTCGACCGCCCCGCCCGCATCATCGCCGCGCCCGAGCAGCCTTGCCGGCACGTGAAAATCGTTGAGCAGCCGGCGCAGCATCGGCAGCACACCCTGGCGGCGCCAGCAGTCCCGGTAGCCGCGAAACTGCAGGACGCGCGCTTCCCAGGCGATCTCGTCGTGGTTGAGCATGTCGAGTTCCCGCCAGCTCAGGCCCAGAATGGCGGTGGCCAGCGCGCTGCGCAGCAGGCGCCCGTCGTCGGGTTCGGCGCAGGCGGCGAGCCAGTGCTGCAGTTCGCCGGCTTCGGCGCTCTCGAAAACCGAATCCTTGTCCGAGAGATAGACGCTGCGCACACCGCGCTGCGCCAGCGCCCTGCGGATCGTATCGGCTTCACTGCGGCTGTTGACCAGTACCGCGATGTCGGCCGGGCGCACGCTCTGCATGCCGGTCTCGCCAGCAAAGCCGGCCTGCCTCGCCTGACCGAGATTGAGCAGGCGCACCATCTCGCCGGCACAGCTGGCCGCCATCTGTTCGCGATAGACGGTCTTGCCCAGGGGTTTGCCATCCGGATTCGGCGGCAGGTACCAGACGGTGAGTGCGGGCACCGGCATGCCGTCGGCCTGCAGCGCATCGGCGCGGCCTTGTGCCTCGGCGGTGATGAAGGGCACCGGATTGTCCGTCCCGCGGCGGAACAGGAAAGCTCCGGATCCGCTGGCACGATCCTCCGCCACCGTGAAGCAGTGATTGGCCGCCAGGACCATGGCCCTGGTCGAGCGGTAGTTCTTCTTCAGCGTGTAGAGCCGCTCGACGCAGGCGCGGCGGGCCGCCAGATACGTGTGAATGTCGGCACCGCGGAAGGCGTAGATCGCCTGTTTCGGATCGCCGATGAGGATCAGCGCGGTGTCGGGAGCGCTCTGCGCAACGCGATACACCGCATCGAAAATCCGGTACTGGACCGGGTCGGTGTCCTGGAATTCGTCGATCAAGGCCACTGGAAACTGCTGCCGGATGCTGTCGGCGAGGCGTTGGCCACTGGCCGCGTGCAGAGCGGCGTCGAGCCGGGTGAGGAGATCGTTGAAACCCATCTGCGCACGGCGCACCTGCTCGGCGGCAAAGCGCTGTGCCACCCAGCGTGCCGCGTGGCAGAGCAGGTCGATGCGTGCGTCGGGCAAGGCCTGCAGCGCAGCAGCGAGATCGGCGATCGCGGTCAGTGCGGGGTGGTCCGGAGGGGAAGCGGTTTTCCAGGCTTCGGCCAGTCCGGCAGGTGTCAGGCGCGTCCAGCCTGTCTGGAGATCGGGCCAAAGCCTGCCCGGGTCGTCCCGCCAGGTGCGCAGCGTCTCCAGCCACGGCTTGTAGAAGCGGGCCTGCAGTTTGCGTCCATCCACTTTCTTTCCTGCGACCGCGTTGTCGAGCAGCGTCTGCAACTCATCCACCCATTCCGTCCACGGCGCCTTGAGTTCAGCCAGGCGGCGCCGCCTCCCGCTCAGGCTGCTCCGCAGCGCCTCCGCCGGGGACAGCGGCGACTCGGCAAGCCGATCCGCATGTGCGACGAGATTCTTGATGCCATCCTGCAAGGCGTCCGGACCCGACCACCATTGCCGCAGCTCGGCAACCGCCTCGCGGTCGAGCGCCGCCAGGAAGCTGCGCCAGTAGTCGCGAACGACTTCGGCGAGCAGCTCGTGCGGGTCGGTTTCCAGCGTCTGGGTGAACAGACTGTCGCTGTCGAAAGCGTGTTCGCGCAGCATGCGCTGGCACCAGGCGTGGATGGTCGAGACGGCCGCCTCGTCCATCGCTTCGGCGGCGAGTTGCAGTTTGCGGGCGCAGGCCGGCCATTGTTCCGGCGGGTACTCCTGGCACAGCGCAAGCAGCAGCTCGTCGGCAGCGGTGCTGTCGTCCTCGCTGGTGTCATCGCCGGCATCGATCCGGAAACAGGCGGCCGCTTGCGCCAGACGGACGCGAATGCGGTCGCGCAGCTCCTGCGTCGCCGCCTCGGTGAAGGTGACGACGAGGATTTCGCGTGGCGTGAGCGGGCGCGCATAAGCGTTTTCCGCGCCATGACCCAGCACCAGGCGGACATACAGCGCGGCAATCGTGAAGGTCTTGCCGGTGCCGGCGCTGGCCTCGATCAGCCGGCTGCCATGCAGCGGCAAACGCAGCGGATCGAGCATTTCGACGGTCGTGCCGGGCGCGGCCGGCAGTGCGGCGGAGTTCATGCAGACACTCCCGCGCTCTTCTCCGCCCGGCCGGCTTTCTCCTTGCTGGCCGGGATCGCCTCAAACAGCGGGCGCAGGAGGGTCTCGGCGAGCAGGTGAAAATCCCCGTTGGCCAGCAGCGCGTCGAAATCCGGATAGGCGCGCTTGAGATAGGCGTCGGTGTCCACTTCGCCCAGAAACTGGTAAGCGCTTTGGTATTCCTTGCGCGCCGCGTCGTCGCCACCCTTGAGGTAGGCGAACGCCGTCCTGGCCGCCAGCGGCAGCGGCCTTTGCATTCCCTGCTGCCAGGCGAGCAGAAGTTTTCCCAGATGGCAGCGAGCCTGTTCGATCGTCAGTGGTGGCAGGGTGACATCGCCGGCCTTGCTGACGATCTCGGTGCTCAGCGGCCCGCCGGCCAAGTGCAGGGCCAGATGCCCGACCCAGTGGCGAATGACCTTCTCGCCCCGATATTGATTGTTCTTGACCAGATCACTCGTTTCAAGAACGACCCGGCCGCGCCGGCCAGCGCCGTCGCTGCGGATGCCACCGAGCCAGCCGGCGATCGCCAGTTCCTGCTCTTCAGCGCTGATCTGGAAGCGGATCTCTTCCTCGCCATCGACGAGCGACGGCCAGCGCGCGAGCGCACGCTGATAGCGCTCCAGGAAATCGTCCAGCGGCGCCAGCAGCTCGTCGGCCAGGGCATCGCCAAAGGCACCACCGGGCAGATCGCCGCGCCGCCGGATGCTGGCGAGCCGGTCATTGCGTGCGGCGGCAATGTCCTGCGCCTGCTCGAGCGCAGTGACCTGCGCCCGGATCAACTCGTCCTGCACCTGCCAGCGGCCCAGGCCATCGACATCGAAGGGTTCCTGATCGTCGCTCACCGGATCGTCGATCTCGAACCATACGCCGAGGCGCTGCCGAAAGAAGGCCTTGACCGGCTGCCTGAGGAAGTCGCCGAGATCGCGCAGCGACAGCGGCTCTTCGCGCAGCAGCAGTGGCAAGACGTTGTCCGCCTCCGGCGTACCCGCATCCGCAACGGCCTCGATTTTAGGCTGCCACTCCTGTGCATAGGTGAAAAGTCTGGCTTCCTCCGGGAGCGCCGGGAAATAGTCGGGGCTGAAGGGCTGCAGCCGGTGCTCGACGGTCAGCGCCGCAAGCAGGGCTTCGCCCGCTTTGCCGGCTGGCCCGGAGTGACCGGCCAGGGTCCAGCCCGCTGCCAGATGATCGCGCAACTGCCCGACCAGCACCGACGGCGGCCGCACGCTGTTGTCGTGGATGCTGCGGCCTACCCAGGAGATGTGCAGGCATGCGCGCGCCGAGAGCAGCGCTTCGAGGAACAGATAGCGATCGTCCTCGCGGCGCGAGCGGTCACCCGGCCGGTAGTCCAGTGCCATGAGGTCGAAGTCCATCGGCGTGCGCGTGCGCGGGTAGTCGCCGTCATTCATGCCGAGCAGGCAGATCTGCCGGAACGGGATGGCGCGCATCGGCATCAGGGTGGCGAAGGTGATGACGCCGCCGAAGAAGCGCTGCGACAGTCCTCCCTCGTCGAAGCCGGCGAGCCAGGACTCGCCGACCACCGACAGCGGCAGTTCCTCGGCCAGCGCCGCCTCGTCACAGGCGTCCTGCCAGCGCTGCAGGCCGCTGTCGAGCTGCAGCAGGGTGAAGGCGTCGCCGCTGTCCTCGGCGGTGAAGAAGTCGGCGAGCAAGACGCGCAGACGCGTGCACCAGACGTCGGCGGTCGCCGGCTGGCGCAACATCCGCCAAGTCGCTTCGAGGCGGTCGAGCAACTGCACCAGCGGTCCGAGCAGTGCGGCATCGATGCCGCCGATTTCGTCGTAAGGCTCGATCCCCTGCCAGGCCGCGGCGTTGGCGCCAACGGCGTAGCCGAGCAGCATCCGCCGCAGGCCGAACAGCCAGGTATTCGGCGCTGCCGCCTCGGCGTGCTGCGGCAAATCGAGACTGGCACGCTGCTCGGCGTGCAACCCCCAGCGAATGTTGGCACCCCGGATCCAGCGCTGCAATTGCGGCAGGTCGTCTTCGGCGATGCCGAAGCGCTGCCGCAGCGCTGGCACTTCGAGCAGGTCGAGCAGATCGCTGACCGCCAGGCGTGACTGCGGCAGATCGAGCAGCTTTTCGAGCGCCTGCAGCAACGGATCGACCTGGCGCCGGCCCTGGTCGGCGACGCTGAACGGCAGGTAGCGCGCGTCGCTTGCTTCGGGCAGGCCGAAAACCGCCTGAACATGTGGCGCGTAGCGGTCGATGTCGGGCACCATGACGAGGATGTCGCGCGGGCGCAGCGTTGCGTCGGCGTTGCAGGCGGCGAGCAGTTGATCATGCAGGATCTCGACTTCGCGCTGCGGACTGTGGGCGACATGGAAACGGATCGAAGCATCGCGTGCCGGATCGACCTCTGGCCAGTGCGCGCGCGTCTCGGCCAGCGGGCGCAATTCGAGGATGTCATCCTGCAGTTGTTGCAGCAGGGTGGCACCGCCGAAGTCCTTGAACAGCTCGATGCGCTGCCCGATGGCGGCGAAATGCGGCAGGTAGCCGGCGCGCGTCGCATCGTCGTCGTGTGCTTCGAGCAGACCGATGAAATCGCGTCCCTGCTTGCCCCAGGCGGCGAGCAGTGGCTGCGCGTGCAGATGCAGCCGTTCGTCGTCGATGAACTCCGGCATGCCCTGCCGCCGCGACTGGCGAGGACGCCCGCTGCTGCGCAGCAGGTCGCGGTCGGCGACAATGTCGGCCCAATAGTGCTGACACGGGTTGTGCACGCAGATCAGCACCTGCGTCCAGCGCCCCAGCACCGCGAGCACTTCCAGAGATTGCTGCGGCAGGCTCGAAACGCCGAACACCATCACCCGGCGCGGCAAGTCGGCGGGACGTTCCTCCTCCGGCCAGTGCGCGGCGCAACGCAGGAAGGCTGCGTGCACTCCCGCCCGCCCGGCATTCGCTGCCGCCGCGTGCGCACCCGCGCCGCCGGACCTGCTGGTCCGTGCCTGCACGTCGGCCAGCAAGGCGCGCCAGAGCGCTGCCTGCCAGCGATGTCCGTCCGCCAGTGGCTCTTCGCGTCCGCGGGCGTCGATCAGGACATCCTGGCCCGCCTCCCAGGCTGCCAGCCAGTCGGCGCGATACACCTGATACTGATCGAAGAGGTCGGCGAGGCGCTCGGCAAGCTGGAAGCGCTTGCGCCGATCGCTGTCCCTGTCGAGGAAACCGAGCAGCGGCGCGTACTCCGCATCGTTCATCACTTCCGGCAGCAAGCGCATCAAACGCCAGAGCAGCCGCGATTCGTCGAACGGCGAACTCTCCGGCACCGCCGGTCGTCCGAGCAGTGCGCGATACACCCGCCACAGAAAGCGCGACGGCAACGAAATTTCGAGTGCCGCAGCGATCCCGCAGCCCCCTGCTGCCTCACCCTGCCCCGCATCGGCAGCGAGCGCCAGCTTGAGCCACTGCGCAATGCCATTGCTCTGCACCAGGATGATCTCGTTCTCGAGCGGCGCCAGCGGATAGCGTTTCATCCATTCGACGACCAGCTCGCGCAGCATCTCCGGTTGATTGCCATGCACGAGCATCAGGCCAGGCGTCAGGGGTGGGAGGGTCAAGTCGGGCTCCGGGGATCAGTGGGCTAGCGAGGCTTGAACGATACCTCAGAACTCGGGCGGAAAGATATTCCGCTGGCCCGAGCATACAGGCCGCCACCACCCTATTCTGGGCTGACGCATATATACTCCGAATGTCGACGGAACCCGAATCCTTGCCCGTGATCCGGATGAACTGCCGCGGCTGCGGCAAATGCCTTGTTTCGAACTTGTGGGGGTTTGACCAGAGATCGAGAAATGATCGCCAGCCTGTCGCCGATCAGCGTATTCAGCACCGTACGCCTGGCCCGTCCTGAGGTGTCCCCATCGAGCCGCGACGCGGAAGCCGACGGGGCTACGTCGCGAGCCGAACAAGACGGCAAGAGCGAACGCAGCGAGCCAGCCGCTCAAATCAGGGGCCAAGGGCCCGGCCAACTCTCCGAGGCCGATCAGCAACGGCTGCGAGCCTTGCAGCAGCGCGACCGCGAAGTGCGCGCCCACGAAATGGCACATGTCGCCGCCGGCGGCAGCCTGATCCGGAGCGGCGCCAGTTTCACCTATGAAGCGGGTCCGGACGGGCAACGTTATGCGATCGGCGGAGAAGTCGGGATCGACACCTCACCCGGACGCACCCCCGCGGAAACCCTGGCCAAGGCCGATCAGATCAGGGCCGCCGCGCTTGCCCCCGCCGATCCCTCGGGGCAAGACCGGCAGGTTGCCGCCATGGCCACGCGCATGGCGATGCAGGCCAGCATGGAGCTGGCAACCGAGGGCGGCGCCACGCAGGAGGGCAAATCTGCCGGCGTACCGGGCCGCCAGCCGATGCTTGCCTATACCGGCGCCGCTACCGGTGAGCAATCGTCGGGGTCGGCCATCGACCTCTTCGCCTGATCCCTGCGGGCCTACGGGGCAGCTGCTGCATCGCCGGACCGCCTGCTCAGTGGTCGATCTGGCGCCCTTCCAGATCTCCGATCAGGCGGTTCAGGCCGGCATTGTCCGGCAACATCTCGGCGAGCAGCCTGGCGTAGCGCAGGGCGGCTGGATGGTCGCCCGACTCGCGACTGATCGAGAGCAATGCGCCGAGAATGTCGACATCGTTCGGATGCCGCTGCTTGGCGCTGCGCAGCAGCGCCAGCGCCTGCTCGCGCTTGCCGGAAGAATCGACTGCGATGGCTTGCACATAGGCATAGCGTGCGTTGTCCGGGGCAAACCTGGCGGCCTTGGCGAATTCCCTGAGCGCATCGGCCTGCTCGCCCTTGCGCGTCAGCAACAGGCCGAGCGCGTGATGCAGGTCGGCATCGCGAGGCAGCACCGCCAGACCCCGGCGCAGGGTCTCTTCCGCTGCCGGCTCGCGCCCGAGTTGGCGAAATGCATCGGCGAGATTGACGTAGGCACCGCTGAAGCCCTTGTCAAGCGCGATGGCGCGTTCGAAAGCCGCAATCGCTGCGTCGGCGCGTCCTTGCCGCAAACGCAGGTTGCCAAGGTTGACCTGCCCGGAAGGCCAGTCGGCCTCCAGCGCCAGCGCCGTCTCGTACTCCTGCAGCGCAGCCGCACGAGCGGCACGCTTCCCCTCTGGAAGTTGCGTATCCGGCACATCGGCGAGGATGCGTGCAGCTTCGATGCGCACGCCACGCACCGGGTCCGAGAGTAGCGGTGCGCCACTGCGCACGCGGTTGACCGGATCGGCCGGCGCGATCATGCCAAGTGCGGCGACACGCAGCGACGGGTCGGCGTCGTGCAGCAGCGCGCGCGCGGCCGGCAGGGTGGCGGGACTGGCATAGGGCTGTGCCAGCGTCGCGGCAGTCGCCCGGACGATTGCCGGTGCCGTCGGGTTGGCGGCGAGTTCGAGCAGACTCGGCAAGGCACGCAGGCCCTGCGTCTCGCCGGCGTGCAGGGTACTTCCGTAGTGCGGTCGCTCGCGCCAGCGCTTGCCGTACCAGCGGTCCATGGCACTGGCCGCCCACTGCGCGGTCTTGTTGGTGTGACACTGTGTGCAGGCATTCGGGCTGCCGAAAGCGATCGAGAGGTCGGGACGCGGGATACGCAGGCTGTGATCCTGGCGAGCGTGGATCACCATGTAGTTCTGCGTCGGCATGTGGCAGGTCACGCACTGCGTACCCTTGCCACCAGCGAGGTGCTGGTGATGCTTGAACGCATCGAACTCGGCGGCAGCGTGACAACGGGTGCACAGCGCGTTGCCTGCGGCGCGCAGCTTCTGCGCGTGCGGCTCATGGCAATCCATGCAGGTGACACCGTTCTGATGCATCCTGCTCTGCAGGAACGAACCCCAGACATAGACCTCTTCACGTTGCTGGCCATCGGCATGGTAGTTGGGCGCGGTAAGCATCGCCAGGCGATGGCTGTCTTCGAGCGTTGCGCCGGGCTTGCGGTCTTCGCTGAGCGTCGAGCGGCGGGCGTGACAGGCAGCGCAACTGTTCATTCCGGCAGGGTCGGCCGGGCGGTCGCGCACCGCGAACCTGGCGTCTTCGGTCGGGAATTTCCACGCTTCGTTCCAACGGCTTTGCAATGTCGGCAGGCCCTTGCTGCCCTGGGGAGGATAGGGCGCCCGGGCCTGCCGGGCCCAGTCGAGGTGCGCGGATGCGGGGCCGTGGCAGGATTCGCAGGCAACATTGATTTCGCTGAAAGTGGTCTGGTAGGTCTTGCTGGCCGCGTCGTAGCCCTTGTGCAGATCGGTCGAATGGCACTCGGCGCACTGCAGCGCCCAGTTATGGTAAACACCGGTCCAGTGCAGGGGATCCCGGTAATCCATTTTCTGCCTTGGATAGAGGTGGAACCAGCGCTGGCCTCCCTCACCTTGCGGCCGCGCATCCCAGGCAATCGGCAGCACCTGATAACGCCCGCCGGGAAACGGGATCAGGTACTGCTGCAAGGGATAGACGCCGAAGGTGTAGCGGATTTCGTAGTCGGTCAGCTTGCCGTCCGGGCCATCGCTGTGCACCATGAACTTGTCGCCGCGCTTGAAGAAGGTGGACTCGACGCCGTCCTTCCTGAATTTGGCGTTGGCAAAATCACCGCGCACGCTGGCGGCCGTCGCCTCCTGCATCGCGAGCTGATGATGCGAACCCGACCACGCCTGGAATTCGCTTTCATGGCAGGTCTTGCAGGTCTCGGCACCGACGTAGCTGGCGGCCGCGACTGCCGCCACCGCCTCGGTGACGGCTGCAGGCAAGGCCGACGAGGCGACTGCCGGGGCTGGCACCTTTGCCGATCTGACCCAGAACAGCGTCCCGGCGGCGACCAGCAGGGTCAGTACCAGGGCGACGGCAATCCAGAGCCGGCGCTGCGGCCTCTGTCCTGCTGGGGGTGTCGGCGCCGCTGCGGCGGGGGTGCGCCTGGTTCGTCTGCTCATCTGAGATATGCTTGCTGCCAAAGTGAAGCGAGCGGCAAACAGGCGAAACCACTGCCTGTCTTCTCGGGAGAATGCAATGTATCGCCCACCATCCTTGCGGTCAATCATCGCAAAGCCATCAGGAGTTCACCGCGCGAGATGAGTCGATTGCTTCCCTGGCATGGCGGGACTACCGTCTCGAACGGTTACCCTGGTACGATGTTGCCGGGGCATCTTTGCTGGTCGAGAGGCCCCTCCTCGAAGAATCGCCATAGAATCCCGCCTGCGTGGATGTAACCGCTCTGCCAAGGCCGGCGGGAGTCAGGAGGAATGGTGAAGAACAGCAGTGCCCTGGGTGATTTCGTCTACACCGATGTCGAATTTCGCCAGTATCGTCGCCTCCGGGCGGTGCGCTTGCTGCATGCCGGAGTCGGATTTCTGCTCGCCTATGCGATCGCATGGAGTGTCGTTGCGCTGATGCGGGGCGACTGGCCGACACTGATCCTGCAGGGAATTTCGGGCGCTGGGGCGGCCTGGGTATGGTTCTGCCTCTCCCGCGGTCGGCTCGGACTTGCCGGTCACAGCTATTTCTGCATCGTCATTCCGGTCGTCGCAGGGATGATTGCGCTCGAAGGGGTGACCGGTCCATTTCTCAGCATGAGCCATTACCACCTGCTGCCGCTGATCGTCGGCGCATATCTCTTGTTCTTCGAGCACAGTCAGCGCGGGCGGCGGGTGTATGTAGGCGCCTGTGTGCTGATCTTCGTTTCCGTCGAACTGGCTCTCGTGAGCTTGCCGCCACTGGGTCTGGCCTATGACTCCGAGGCGCAACGAACAGGCCGCTGGATACTCTCGCTGGCGAATTTCGCTTCGCTGATCTGGGTGGCCCGGCTTTTCGTGGCCGATCTGGCGGAAGCCGAGAAACAACTCGCCAGTGCCAATGCGCGCATGGAAGCACTCCTTGAAAACATGTTGCCGGCGACGATCAGCCAGCGCTTGCGCCGCGAGGGACGCACCTTTGCCGATGCCTTCGGGGAATGCAGCGTGCTCTTTGCAGACATCGTCGGCTACACCGCGCTGTCCGAATCGCTGCCCAATGTGGTTGGTCTCCTGGATGCCATCTTTACACGTTTCGATGATCTCACCGAGCAAGGCGGGCTGGAAAAGATCAAGACGATTGGCGATGCGTACATGGTCGCAGCGGGCATTCCCGAAGCACGTCCCGATCATGCCGTCGCAGCCGCGGAACTGGCTTTGCGGATGCAGACGGCGATCAAGGATTTCCCTGGGCTGGAGATCCGTATCGGTATCAATTCGGGTGCAGTAGTGGCTGGCGTGATCGGAAAGAAGCGCTTCATCTACGACCTCTGGGGCGACACGGTCAATATCGCCGCGCGCATGGAATCGCAGGGAATATCCGGCGAGATTCAGATCAGCGACGCGACGCGCGCCTTGCTGCCACCCGACTTCATCTGCAAGGATCGTGGCGAGATTGCAGTCAAGGGCAAAGGCCGGATGCGCGTTTTTCTTCTCAAAGGCCGCGCGACACGGACCAATTCAAGAGGTTCTGCGGATCCAGCAGTTCCAAATTTAAGCCCATAGTGACGAGTGGCCTGGGATTCATGGTGCATTCGGCCACACAGTTCCTGGTCAATGACTTGGTCATTCTGGGCATCGCCGTGATCGCCATCATCGCTTTTGCGCGAGTCACTCACTGCCGTTCTGTTTCTGAATCGCCGCTTTGAGGTTTTCTTCCCCGATCTCCGGACAGACCTTTTCGATGAACGCCAGCGCATAGCTGCGCAGATAGGTGCCGCGGCGCACAGCCAGACGGGTGGTGCTTTCCGGGAACAGGTGCGGCACCGGGATCAGCGCCAGGTTGCGGTCCTTGAAGCCGTCGTAGGCCATTGATGCGACGATGCCTACGCCGAGGTCGAGTTCGACATAGGTCTTGATCACATCGGCATCAATCGCCGAAAGCACGATGTCCGGCACGACGCCAGCGTCGGCAAAAGCCTTGTCGATATGCGTCCGGCCGGTAAAGCCCTCATGATAGGTGATGATCGGATACTCGCCGATCAACTCCAGCGTCAGGTCCTTGACCTTCAGGAGGGGGTGGCCGTAGGGAACGATCACCGCGTGGTACCAGCGATAGAACGGGAAGGTGACCAATTCCGGCACCTTATCGAGTCGTTCGGTGGCGATGCCGACATCGGCTTCGCCCGCCACGAGCTGTTCGGCGATGTCCACCGGACTGCCCTGGTGCAGTGCGAGATGCACGCGCGGATAATCGGTCTTGAACCACTTGATGATCTGCGGCAGCGCATAGCGCGCCTGGGTGTGCGTGGTGGCGACCACGAAATGGCCACTTTCCCGACTGGCAAACTGGTCGGCAATACGGCGCAGGTTCTGGGTGTCCAGCAGAATCCGGTTCACCACTTCAACCAGTTCCTTGCCTGGCTCGGTCAGTCCCAGCAGACGCTTGCCACGGCGTACGAAGATCTCGATGCCGAGTTCGTCCTCGAGGTCCTTGATATGCTTGCTGACCCCCGGTTGCGAGGTGTACAACGCACTTGCCACCTCGGTCAGGTTGAAATCCTGGCGCAGCGTTTCGCGAATGATGCGAAGTTGCTGAAAGTTCATCGGGTTTCCTCAAGCCGCCTGCGCTTCGGCCTGGAAGACGCGGATATGGCGTGGGCGCAGCAACACCTGGTCTCCCTTGCCAAGACCCAGCAGGCGGAAGGAATCGCGCGCGATCGAGACCTCGACCAGTTCGCCGTCGGAGCGGCTCAGCTCAATCTGCGCGCTGGGCCCGACCGAGACGACGCGGACGATCGTCGCCGGCAGGCCGTCACGCTCAGCCCAACCCGGCACCAGCTCGAACTCGTGCGGACGCACGAAGGCCACCGCCTTGCCGTCGTTGCCGTCGGCGGCACCGACCTGGTGCTCGCCCAGGTGCAGCTGTCCGTCCTCGACCCGGCCATGAAACAGATTGACCGAGCCGAGAAAGTTGGCGACGAAAGGTGTCGCCGGATGGTCATATACGGACTCGGGCGTACCAATCTGCTCGACCTTTCCCTTGTTGATCAAGACTACCCGGTCCGAGACCTCGAGCGCTTCTTCCTGGTCGTGGGTGACGAAAACGCTGGTGACGTGGATTTCGTCGTGCAACTGCCGCAACCAGCGCCGCAATTCCTTGCGCACCTTGGCATCAAGGGCGCCGAAAGGTTCGTCGAGCAGCAACACCTTCGGCTCCACTGCCAGTGCACGCGCCAGTGCAATGCGTTGGCGCTGACCGCCTGAAAGCTGGGTCGGGTAGCGGTCGGCCAGCCAGTCGAGTTGCACCAACTCGAGCAGACGCTTCACCCTGCGCCTGATCTCCGCTTCGGCGGGACGGTAGCGCCGCGGCTTGACGCGCAGGCCGAAAGCGACGTTATCGAAAACGCTCATGTGGCGAAACAGCGCATAGTGCTGGAAGACGAAACCGACCTGGCGATCACGGGCGTGGCGAGCCGAGGTATCGTCGCCTGCGAGCAGGATCTGGCCCTGATCGGCGTATTCGAGGCCGGCGATGATGCGCAGCAATGTCGTCTTGCCGCAACCCGACGGTCCCAGCAGGGCGACCAGTTCACCGGAAGGAATTTCGATCGAGACGTCGTCGAGCGCCTTGAAAGCGCCGAACTGCTTGCTGATGTTGCGGATGGCGATGCTCATGGCTCATTCTCCGGAAAGTTCATTTTTCTCTTGCTGCTGCCGATGCGTCTGCCGCTCGACCAGCGTTTTCAGCCCGAGCGTGACGATCGCCAGCAGAGCCAGCAGCGAGGCCACGGCAAAGGCTGCGGCGTAGTTGTATTCGTTGTAGAGAATCTCGACGTGCAGCGGCAGGGTATTGGTCATCCCGCGAATATGCCCGGAGACCACCGACACCGCGCCGAACTCGCCCATCGCACGCGCGTTGCACAGAATCACCCCGTACAGCAGGCCCCATTTGATGCTGGGCAGCGTGGTGTACCAGAACATCTGCCAACCGGAAGCGCCGAGGACGACCGCCGCTTCCTCTTCTTCCGAGCCCTGCGCTTCCATCAGCGGAATCAGCTCACGGGCGACGAAAGGGAAAGTGACGAAGATCGTCGCCAGCACGATCCCGGGCAGGGCGAAGATGATCTTGATGTCGTGTGCCTGCAGCCAGGGGCCGAACCAGCCCTGCGCGCCGAACATCAACACGTAGATCAGGCCCGAGATCACCGGCGACACGGAAAAAGGCAGGTCGATCAGGGTGATCAGCAGGCGCTTGCCGGAGAACTCGAACTTGGCGATCGCCCATGAGGCGGCGACCCCGAACACCAGGTTCAGCGGAACCGCGACCAGAGCGACCAGCACCGTCAGCGTAATCGCCGAGCGGGCATCCGGGTGGACCAGCGCCGCTGCGTAAGCCCCCCAACCCTTGCGCAAGGCTTCGGCAAAAACCGTCGCCAGCGGCAGCAGCAAAAATACGGCGAAGAAGGTCAGCGCGATGCCGATCAGCACCCCCTTCACCCAGGCTGGCTCGTGCGTGCTGAGTGTCTCATGACGCGCCAGGCTGCCGGGTTTCAAGGCAATCGTTCCACTCATCTCAGGCCTCTGCCGTGTATCGTTGCTGCATCCAGCCCTGCAGCGCATTGATGATCAGCAGCAGGATGAAGGAGATGACCAGCATCACCGAAGCAACCGCGGTGGCGCCGGCGTAGTCGTACTGTTCGAGCTTGGTGATGATCAACAGTGGCGTGATCTCGGAGACCATCGGTACATTGCCGGCGATGAAGATCACCGATCCGTATTCGCCGACGGCGCGGGCGAAGGCCATCGCGAAACCGGTCAGCAGTGCCGGGGTGATGTGCGGCAGGATGACCTTGACGAAGGTCTGCCAGCGCGAGGCCCCGAGGCCGGCGGCGGCTTCCTCGACTTCCTTTTCGAGGTCGGCGAGCACCGGTTGTACCGTACGCACGACAAACGGCAGGCCGATGAAGACCAGTGCCAGCAACACCCCGTAAGGCGTGTACGCGATCTCGATTCCGAACCTCTTGAGCAGTTCGCCGACCGGGCCATTCTCCGCGTAGATGGTTGCCAAGGCGATGCCGGCCACCGCCGTCGGCAGGGCAAAAGGCAGGTCCACCAGAGCATCGACCAGGCCCTTGCCGGGAAAGCGGTAGCGTACCAGCACCCAGGCAAAGATCAGGCCGAAAATGACATTGATGCCGGCCGCCAGCAGCGAGGCGCCAAAGCTGAGCTGATACGAAGCGAGCACGCGCGGACTACTGACCGCAGACCAGAAAGCATCCCAGCCGAGGGTCAGCGTCTTGGCACCGACTGCTGTGAGCGGAATCAGCACGATCAGGGTCAGATAGACCAGCGTGTAGCCCATCGCCAGGCCAAAGCCCGGCAAGGGACTGAAGCGCTTCAGGCTGGCCATGCCGGCCTCGACAAAGACAAGAACTTGTTCATTTTCTCTTTCTGCTGCAGTGGATTCCTCCGACGATTCAGTCGGAGTTTCAAGCGAGGTTTCAAACGAGATTCAACGTCTTCCGCCGGGAACGTAGATCTGGTCGAAGATGCCGCCGTCCGAGAAATGCAGCTTCTGGGCATTCCGCCAACCACCGAAAATATCGTCGATGGTGACCAGGTTGACCTTGCCGAACTGCTTGGCGTACCTGGCGGCAACCTTGGCGTCGCGCGGCCGGTAATAGTGTTTGGCAGCGATTTCCTGGCCTTCGGGCGAGTACAGGTATTCGAGGTAGGCCTGCGCGACCTTGCGCGTCCCCCGCTTGTCGACCACTTTGTCAACCACGGAAACCGGTGGCTCGGCAAGAATCGACAAGGACGGCGTGACGATCTCGAACTTGTCCGGCCCGAGTTCCTTGATCGCCAGGTAGGCTTCGTTCTCCCAGGCAAGCAGCACGTCGCCGATGCCGCGCTCGACGAAGGTGGTCGTCGAACCGCGTGCTCCGGAATCGAGCACCTTGACGTTGCCGTAGATCTGGCCAACGAACTCTTTGGCCCGGGCTTCGTTGCCGCCGGCTTGCTTCAGCGCATAGGCCCAGGCAGCGAGGTAATTCCAGCGCGCGCCGCCAGAAGTCTTGGGGTTGGGGGTGACGATCGAGACGCCGGGCTTGACCAGATCGTTCCAGTCCTTGATGGCTTTGGGGTTGCCCTTGCGGACCAGGAAGACGATCGTCGAGGTGTAGGGCGCGGCGTTGTTGGGCAGCCGCTTCTGCCAGTCGAGCGGCACGATGCCCTTGTCGGCGATGGCGTCGATGTCATAGGCCAGCGCCAGGGTGACCACGTCGGCATCGATGCCGTCGATCACCGAGCGCGCCTGTTTGCCGGAACCGCCATGCGAAGCGTTCACTTTGAGCGTATCACCGGTCTTGCCCTGCCAGTGTTTGGCAAAAGCGGCGTTGAAGTCCTGGTACAACTCGCGGGTGGGGTCGTAGGAGACGTTCAAAAGAGAGATGTCGGCAGCGACCGCACTGCCGATAATCAGTGCGCTGGTCAGCAGGCCGGCAAGAAGACGTTTCAACTTCATGAGAACTCCGTTCAATCAATGGGTGGGACGGAGTCTAGGAGAGCGCTGCACGACAGCCAACGAATCTTTGCTTATGAGCTTATACGGAGGCAGCGCGGAATCTGCTTCGCTGGCAGAGTTGCTGATCCAAAATATAACGCCTTCCCGGCGGGATCTTGTAGCATTGCCGGTCAGTGGCGGCTGTAAGCGACATCGCGTCGCCACCACAACAGCGAATGCTGTCCTCCAGGCTGGCAACTACGCGAAAAGGGTTCATCACCATGCTACTGACTCTCGAATTGCTCCTCATTCTGGTCGATGGTACCGGTGGCGCTGTCGATCGGCGTCCCGCCGGGCTTCGTCGTCGCTTTTGCTGCGGCCAGCTACGGCTACTACATCCTGCCGACCTACCCGAGCGACCTGGCGGCCATCCAGTTCGATCGTTCAGGCACCACCCACATCGGCAAGTACCTGATCAACCACAGTTTCATTGCGCCTGGCCTGATCGGTGTCGGCACTTCGTGCATCATCGGCTACCTGCTGGCGACAGCACGCGGGCTGGTGTAAGCCGAAGCCGACGCGGCAGGCAATCGATTTTGCCCCTCTTTGACCCCGTTGACCGCAACTCGCCGTTTACCTGCTCATTGCGTTTCATTTGGAGATGGGCCAAATCATGAAAATATCGAAAGCTCTTGCATTGACGGCACTGTTCTTCGCTGCGCAGGCAGCGAGCACCCAGGGTCTGCTGATCAGCGATCCATCGCCGGTGGTGGTGCCCCCCATCATTCTGCGCGCGCCGGCAGCGGCACAGCCGCTGCGGCTGGCTCGCGTCAGCATCGATGTGCTGGTCGTTGGCCGTCTGGCGAAGAGCACGGTCGAAATGACCTTCCACAATCCCAACGCCCGTCTGCTCGAAGGCGAACTGCAGTTCCCCCTGCTCGATGGTCAGGAGGTCAGTGGCTTCGCCCTCGATTTCGACGGCAAGTGGCGGCCGGCGGTACCCGTCGACAAGGCTCGCGGTCAGGAAGTTTTCGAGGAGGTGACGCGGACGAGAGTCGATCCGGCTCTGCTGGAGGCCACCCAGGGCAACAACTACAAGTTGCGCATCTACCCGATTCCTGCGCAAGGCGATCGCAAGGTGTCACTGACGATCAGCGAACATCTACCGGAAAGGCGTGATGGCACGGCATTGCTGCGCCTGCCTTTGGCTTTCGGCGAACGACTGAGAAGCTTCGATCTGCGTATTCAGGCGCCCGGACTCCAGGCCGATGCCGCCAGGGTGCTGCGCGGCCTGAGCGCTGCCCGCTGGGAAAACCGCGCAGGCGGCGCAACGCTGGAAGTGCATCGCCGCGACTATTCGCCGGAGCGGCTGGCCGAAGTGAGCCTCTCGCCACATACCGGCCCGCTGCTGACCGTGGAAGAATTCGATGGTAAACGGTACTTCTACGCCGAACTGCCAGGGCCTGGGATGAGCCGTGCCGCACGACCGAAACCAGGGCAATTGGCTCTGGTCTGGGACGCTTCAGGTTCCGGTGCCAATCGCGAGCACGGGCGCGAATTTGCCCTGCTCGATGCCTATTTCAAGGCTCTCGGCAATTGCCGGGTGCGGCTGACGCTGGCGCGCGACAGCGCCGAGGACGGCGGCAGTTTTGTCGTCAAGGGAGGCGACTGGTCAGCTCTGCGCGCGCGACTGGAGCAGGTGAGCTACGACGGCGCTACCAACATGGCGGCTTTTCGCCCGCAAGCAGCGGCGGACGCCGTGCTGTTGTTCTCCGACGGCCTGGGCAATTTTTCGGCCCAGGCCATGCCCGATTTCGACCTGCCGCTGTTTGCCGTCAGCGCTGCCGCAGCGGCTGATGGCGAGCGTTTGCGCCAGGCGGCGACCAGGAGCGGCGGCGCCTTTGTCGATCTGCTCGCGACTTCGCCGGCGGTGGCGGTGACGGCGCTGCGCAGCATCGGCCCAGGCCTGGCCAGCCTACGTTCCAACGGCGCACGCGAGCTGGTGGCGGCGCCGCCCGATCAGGAATCGGGGCGCCTGGCGGTGGCCGGCGTCCTGACCGAGCCGACGGCAGTCATCGATCTGGAATGGCGCAAACCCGGCGGCGGGATCGAACGCCAGCAAGTCCGGGTCGGCGGCACGAACACGCTGCCGGCCAGTATTGCGGCGCAGGCCTGGGCACGCCTGCGGCTGCAGCAGTTGTTGCCGGAGCGGGCCATCCATCGGGCAGCCATCGCCCGCCTCGGCAAGTCCTTCGGTCTGGTCACTCCGGGCACCTCGCTGATCGTCCTGGATCGCGTCGAAGACTATGTGCGCCATGAAATCCCGCCCCCGGCCGAGCTGCGTGCCGACTATGAGCGGCTCGCGGCAAGCCGTAGGCAACAGGTCGAACGCGACCGCGTCAGCCACCTGGAAGACATCGTGCGTCGCTTCAAGGAAAAACAGGCCTGGTGGGAACGCGAATTCCCCAAGGGAGAGCGCCCGCAGGTCAGGCAGGAAGCCAAAGTGGCAGCGGCCGCAGGAGCCGCAGGAGCCGCGCCCGGCATGATGGAACGAAGCCAGCCCGCTTCGGCAGCACCACCGGCGCCGGCCGCTGCGCCGATGTCGCGGATGGATGCAGCCGCTCCGGCGAGCAAGGCGAAAATGGCTGACGAGGCGCCCGTCGCCAGGATTCAGCTCAAGAAATGGCTTCCCGACGCGCCCTATGCCGAGCGCCTGCGCAAGACCGAAGCCGAGCAGCTGTATCGCGTCTATCTCGACGAGCGACCCGCTTACCTGAACAGTACGGCGTTCTTCCTCGACGTGGCCGACCTATTCTTCGAGCGTGGCCGCCCGGAACTGGCGCTGCGCATTCTCTCCAATCTGGCCGAGATGGATCTAGAAAACCGTCAAATCCTGCGCATCCTCGGCTACCGCCTGCTGCAGGCCAGACGCGCCGACCTTGCCGTGCCGGTACTGCAACGCGTCCTCGAGCTGGCGCCCAACGAACCGCAGTCCTGGCGTGACCTCGGACTGGCACAGGCGGAAACCGGCGACCGGCAGCAGGCCGTGGAGTCGCTCTACCAGGTGGTGACGCGTCCCTGGCATAACCGTTTCCCGGATATCGAACTGGTGGCCCTGGCGGAAATGAATGCGCTGATCGCCACTGCGCCATCAGGAATCGATACCTCGGCGATCGACCCGCGCCTCCTCCGCAATCTGCCGCTCGACCTGCGCGTGCTCCTGGCCTGGGACGCAGACAATACCGACATCGACCTCTGGGTCACCGACCCCAACGGGGAAAAGGCCTACTACGGCAACCGTCTGAGCTATCAGGGCGGCGCCATGTCACGCGATTTCACCGGGGGTTACGGTCCCGAGGAGTTTTCCCTGAAAAAGGCCAAGCCCGGCCGCTACCTCGTGCAGGCGCAGTTCTACGGACACCGTCAGCAAGTGGTCGCGGGAGCGACGACGCTCAGTCTGCGCCTGTATACCGCTTTCGGCACCGCCGCCCAGAAGGAAGAGTGGCTGACCCTGCGGCTCAAGGGGCAGAGCGAAGTGGTGACGGTGGGGGAATTCGTGGTCGGTCAGTAACGCGGAGCCTGTGGGGCAGACTGCACCGCATTGCCCCGATACGGAGTCAGGGTACCCTCTTCCTGGCCCTGATACCGGTAAGGAAAGTCGTCGCCATAGGTCAGAACCGCCCCCGCCTGCACCGGCAATGTCAATACATCCAGAACAGTGGCAAAGGGCAGCAGAAAAAGGCCGGTCAATTTCCGGTCCGTGTTCGCCGCTGGGACGTTCACGCCAAGGTAGTTGCGGTCTACGGCTTGCGACAGGATGCACCCGGTATTGAGGAGTACGGTGCCAACGACCAAGGTCACGATCCGCATCAGACGGTTGCGCATTTTCTCTCCTTCGAGGCGACGATCAAGCCAATGACAAGTATATTACCATTTCTTCCCCGTCCACGTATCAGAGACGGAAGCGCCCGACCATTCACCCACCTGCCTCCCAGAGCCCTACCCGGAAACCACGATCGTCCCCGCTTCCCCCTCGCCCCTCACCTTGATCGCCCCGATGACCACTGCGGCTTCGCCGGCCGCATGCAGGATCTGCAAGGCCTGCCGCACGTCCTCGCGGGCGACGACGACGACCATGCCGATACCGCAGTTGAAGACGCGGTGCATTTCGCTGTCGGCGACGCCGCCTTCGCGCTGCAGCCAGTCGAAAAGCTTCGGACGCGGCCACGCCGCCTGCGCGATCTCGGCCTTGACTGCAGGCGGCAGGATGCGCGGCACGTTGCCGGTGAGGCCGCCACCGGTGATGTGCGCCATGCCCTTGACCGGCAGCGCCTGCAGCAGCGCCAGCAAGGCTTTCACATAGATCCGCGTGGGCGCCAGGATCGCTTCGGCGAGCGTCGTTTCGCCGTCGAAGGCCTGCGTCAGGTCCGGCTGCGCGCGATGGATGATCTTCCTCAGCAGCGAATAGCCGTTGGAATGCGCGCCCGATGACGGCAGGCCGAGCAGCACATCCCCCGGAATGATCGTCGAGCCGTCGATGATCGCCGCTTTCTCGACGATGCCGACGGCAAAACCGGCGAGATCATATTCGCCTGCCGGGTACATGCCCGGCATTTCAGCCGTTTCACCGCCGATCAGCGCGCAACCGGCAAGTTCGCAGCCTCTGGCGATGCCCTTGACGACGTCGGCAGCGGTATCGACGTCGAGCTTGCCACAGGCGAAATAGTCGAGAAAAAAGAGCGGCTCGGCGCCCTGGACGAGGATGTCGTTGACGCTCATCGCCACCAGATCGATGCCGATGCTGTCGTGCCGCTGTAGTTCGAAAGCGAGCTTGAGCTTGGTGCCGACGCCATCGGTGCCGGAGACCAGTACCGGCTCGCGGTAGCGTCTGGGAACCTCGAAGAGCGCACCAAAACCGCCGATACCGCCGAGTACGCCCTCGCGCAGGGTTTTTCTGGCGAAGGGTTTGATCCGTTCGACGAGTTGATCGCCGGCGTCGATGTCGACACCGGCATCGCGATAGGAGAGAGATTCTTGAGTCATGTGTTAGGGGATCCCCGAGCAAGGCTGGCGAATGCTGTGCAGTGGTAGAATGCACGATTTACGATCGCCTGAAACTCAATCTTATCCGAAATGGCTCTCCCGCGTGCCGATCGCAGTGCCTCCGCCCCCGCTTGAACCCCGTCCGATGCGCCAGTTGATTCTTGAACTGCTGCCCGACGCGCCGCCCAGCTTCGACAATTTTGTCGCCGGCAGCAATGCCGAAGCGCTGACTGGTCTGGCCGCCTGGCTGGCGCCGGCGAACCGCGAATCGGTGTTCCTCTTCTGGGGAGAAGCGGGCGCTGGCAAATCGCATTTGCTGCAGGCCTGCCAGGCGGCGTACAGCGATGCGCGCACAGACCCGGAGCTGTCAGGAATTGCCCCGGCGGGCGAGTTCTACGCCGTCGACCACGTCGAGGCGCTCGGCGAAGGGGGCCAGATCGTCCTTTTCAACCTGATCAATCGCCTGCGCGCCAGCGGCGGCCGCCTGCTTGCCGCCGCCGACATGCCGCCGCTGCACCTCGCCCTGCGCGAAGACCTGCGCACACGGCTGGGGAGTGGCCTGCTCTATCGCCTGCAGCCGCTGAGCGATGCCGAAAAACTGGCGGCGCTCGCCGAACAGGCGAGAGTGCGCGGCCTGGTGCTGCCGCCCGAGGCGTTCAGCTACCTGTTTGCGCGAGCACCGCGCGACATGCGCAGCCTGGCGGCTTTACTGGTGGCGATCGACCGTTACTCTCTGGAACAAAAGCGCCCAATCACCCTGCCATTGTTGCGCGAGGTTCTGCAGACCTCGGTGACTGGCTGACCCGCCCGAAAGCAAAGAATGGATCTGGCCCTCTTCGACCTCGACAATACCCTGATCGCCGGTGACAGCGACTTTGAATGGGCGCAGTTCCTGATTGGCAAGGGGATTCTCGACCGTGCCCTGTATGAAGCCAAAAACATTGAATTCTACGAACAGTACAAGGCCGGAACCCTCGACATCGACGTCTTTCTCGATTTCCAGCTCCGGCCGCTGGCGGCCCATCCCCGTGCCTTGCTCGAATCCTGGCAGCGCGAGTTCCTTTCCCGAAACATCCTGCCACTGGTCAGTGAGCAGGCACGGCGGCTGGTTCGCGGGCATCTCGACAGTGGCGCCCTGTGCGCCATCGTCACGGCCACCAACAGCTTCGTCACCGGTCCGATCGTCCGCGAGTTCGGAATCGCGCATCTGATCGCCACCATTCCGGCACAGGAAAACGGCCAGTTCACCGGTCGGCCGCGCGGCCTGCCATCGTTTCGGGAAGGCAAGATCATCCGCGTCGAGGCCTGGCTCGAAGCACTCGGACTATGGTGGAGCAGCTTCGAGCGGAGCTGGTTCTACAGCGACTCGCAGAACGACCTGCCCTTGCTGTCCAGGGTCAGCAACCCGGTGGTGGTTGACCCCGATCCGACGTTGCGCGCGCACGCCGAAGCCGCGGCCTGGCCGATCATGAGCCTCCTCGGGTGAGCCTATCGGGAAAACGTCGGCCACCGGCTGTGGCAATATCCGTTATCATGCGCTGCGCCATAGCACCGAGCAGAAGCCACTCGCAATGATCCGCAAGTTCATCTCCCGCGTCCTCGGACGCAAAAACCCCGGCAAGCATGGCGAACCGGCAATCATCGCCGTCGCCCAGCATGGCCTGCAGCGTGAGGACATCAGTCGGGGTTGCCGACGCACCGTCGAGACCCTGCAGGAAAATGGCTACCAGGCGTACATCGTCGGCGGCGCCGTGCGCGACCTGCTGATCGGCCTGACGCCGAAGGACTTCGATGTCGCCACCAATGCGACGCCGGAACAGGTCCGTCACTGCTTCCGCCGCTCCCGCATCATCGGCCGTCGTTTCCAGATCGTGCATGTCAGCATGGGCGCAGAAACCATCGAAGTGACCACTTTCCGCGGCCACCATGGAGAAGAGGGCAGCAACCAGGCGCTCACCGACGAGCAGGGTCGGGTGCTGCGCGACAATGTCTTCGGTAGCCAGCTGGAAGACGCTGCGCGCCGCGATTTCACGGTCAACGCCCTGTATTACGACCCGACTTCCGAAACCATCGTCGATTACCACCACGGCGTTGCCGACCTGCGCCAGAAAACCCTGCGCATGATCGGTGACCCGAAAACCCGCTACCGCGAGGATCCGGTGCGCATGCTGCGCGCCGTGCGCCTGGCGGCGAAGCTGGGCCTGTCGATCGATCCCGAGGCGCGGCGGCCGATCCGCGAGATGGGCAGCCTGATCGAGAATGTCCCGCCCTCACGCCTGTTCGACGAGATGCTCAAGCTGCTCACCTCCGGGCACGCCGTGCGCTGCGTCACACAGCTCCGCGAGGAGGGACTGCACCACGGTCTGCTGCCGCTGCTCGACGTGATTCTCGACCAGGCGCTCGGCGAACGCTTCGTCATGCTGGCCCTCGAAAACACCGATTGCCGCGTCCGCGAAGGCAGACCGATCTCGCCCGGCTTCCTTTTTGCCACCCTGCTCTGGCATCAGGTGCTGGCCAATTGGGAACCACTCAAGGCGCGCGGCGAACCGGCAATCCCGTCCCTCTTTCTGGCGATGGACGAAGTCCTCGATGTGCAGGCAGAAAAGCTCGCGATCACCCGCCGGATTGCCGGTGACATCAAGGATATCTGGGCCCTGCAACCGCGTTTCGAGCAGCGTTCCGGCAAACGCCCCTACGGCGTCCTGCAGCAGCCGCGCTTCAAGGCGGGTTACGACTTCCTGCTGCTGCGGGTCGAGTCGGGCGAAATCGATCCAGCCGTCGGCGAATGGTGGACCGCTTTTCTCGATGCCAGCAACGAGGCGCGCGCCGCCATGCTGCTGCCGGCAGCGCCCGGCGAACCGAAAAAGCGTCGCCGGCGGCGTCGCCCACCTGCCGATGCCAGCCAGGATGCCAAGCCCCCGGAATGATGTGCAGCCAGCGGCGCAGCCTCCCCGGCATGGCGCCAGCACAGAGGACGCAGAACGCTTGACGGATAGCCCGTGCTCTGATTCAGGATCGCCGCATGGCGGCAGGCAGAAGTCGATCGTGTCTGACGTCTCGCACCTGGCTTTCGTCGCGCTTGGAGCCAACCTCGCCGATCCGCTGGCACAGCTGCGCGCAGCCGCAGCGGCGCTCGCCGAACTGCCCGAATCGCGACTGCTGCAGCTCTCTTCGCTGTATCGCACGGCGCCGGTGGGGATCCGCGGCCAGCCCGATTTCATCAACGCAGTTGCTGCCATCGAGACCGTGCTTGACCCGCAGCAGTTGCTCGACGCCTTGTTCGTCGTCGAACGTCGCTTCGGTCGCCGCCGCGAGTTCCACCATGCGCCGCGCACCCTCGACCTCGACCTGCTGCTCTACGATCAACGGGTGGTCGATAGCCCGCGACTGAGCGTGCCGCACCCGCGCATGCACCTGCGCGCTTTCGTGCTCGCCCCCTTGCTGGAGATTGCGCCGCTCTGCCGCATTCCCGGCCGCGGTACCGCCGCCGCCTGGCTGCCGGCAGTCCGTGGGCAAGCAATCCAGAGACTTGCAGAGTAATCATGGCTTTCATGATCGGGGGTGCCTGCAACAGCCATGACCGTTAGTAGTCGCCACGGTATCGCCGATGCCAATAACCATTTCCATAATATGGCCTCCATGGCACCACCACCGGCGGGGGATAGCCGTATACCCGTGGTGGTTCGACCACGACCACGGGTGGGTTAAGGTATGCGCGTGGCGGCCCGTAATACCCTGGTTGAGCAGGGGCAACTACGCAGCCAGCCGTGGCGACAGTGACGAGAAGCGCGAGGACAATCGTTTTCATGAGGGGTCTCCAATGCACCATAACCCTGTAACGCGCCAGCTACCGATTGGTTCGTAGTCTTTTTGTATCACCGACCCGCTGAAACTTGCCCATCTGCAAGCAGCACTGTGTATCCTAGGCGCGCTTTGCCCATAGTGGGCTTTCGCGAAGCCAGTCCGAACAGCCAGGTGCCAGAGAGGAAAAGCAATGATTCAACTGCTGGTCAAGCGCATCGAAGGCGTGCGCGGACACCGCGATTATTTCAACCGGGGAGAGTAGGCCCATGTCCACCCACGTAGCCACGCGCCGTCTGACGCACATCGACCTCGCCAGAATGCGCGCCAATGGCGAAAAGATCGCCGTCCTGACCTGTTACGACGCGAGTTTTGCACAGTTGTGCGATCACAGCGGCGTCGACGCACTGCTCATCGGCGACTCGCTCGGCATGGTATTGCAGGGCCACGACTCGACACTGCCGGTGACGCTGGCCGACATCGCCTACCACACCGCCAGCGTCGCGCGTGGCAGCCAGCGACCGCTGGTGATCGCCGACATGCCTTTTGGCAGCTTCCAGGAAAGCCCGCGGCGGGCACTGCGCAATGCGGTGGCGCTGATGGCCGCCGGCGCGCAGATGGTGAAAATGGAGGGCGGTGTCGACATGGCCGAGACGACCCGCTTCCTCTGCACGCGCGGCATTCCGGTCTGCGCGCACGTCGGCCTGACGCCACAATCGGTGCACCAGCTCGGCGGCTACCGGGTACAGGGCCGCGATGACTCCGGTGCAGCTCGATTGATTGCCGACGCGCTCGCGCAGCAGGAAGCCGGCGCCAGCCTGATCGTTCTCGAAGCCATCCCGCAAGCGCTGGCGGCCGAAACCACCGGCAAGCTCACGATTCCGACGATCGGCATCGGTGCCAGCCGGGAATGCTCCGGCCAGGTGCTCGTCCTGCACGACATGCTCGATATCTCGGCGGGCAGAAAGGCCCGCTTCGTCAGGAACTTCATGACCGGCCAGCCGTCGATCGCTGCGGCGATCGCAGCCTATGTTGCCGCCGTAAAGGAGGGCACCTTTCCGGGTCCCGAACACTGTTACTGAGCCGCCAGGATATCGTCGGTCCCCGGCACGGCACGGCACGGATACGGATAGCCGCAGCCATTCCTCAGGCAGCTTGTCATTCCAGTTTGAAAGAGGTTCAGCAATAGCCATGCAGATTCACTCGTCGATCCCCGAACTGCGCGCAGCGCTGCAAACGCGTGGCCGCATCGCTTTTGTCCCGACCATGGGCAACCTGCATGCCGGACACATGGCACTGATGAACGAGGCGCGTAACCACGGTGATTGCGTGGTCGCCAGCATTTTTGTCAATCGCCTGCAGTTCGGGCCAAACGACGACTTCGATAGCTATCCACGCACCTTGCAGGCCGACTGCGAGAAGCTCGCTGCGGCCGGTGTCGAGATGCTGTTCGCGCCGACCGAGGCGGTGCTCTACCCCGAGCCGCAGCAGTACCATGTCGAACCACCCGCGATCCAGCATCAACTCGACGGGGAATTCCGTCCTGGCCATTTCCGGGGCGTCGCCACCGTCGTTCTCAAGCTGTTCAACATTATCCAGCCACAGGCGGCGCTATTCGGCAAGAAGGATTACCAGCAACTGATGGTTCTGCGCAATATGACACAGCAACTGGCTTTGCCGATCGAGATCGTCGGCAGCGAGACCGTGCGGGCCGAAGACGGCCTGGCGCTGTCTTCGCGTAACGCTTACCTGTCGACCAGCGAACGTGCCGAGGCGCCACGCCTGCATCGCCTCCTGAGCTGCCTCGCTGCGGCGGTGCATGCCGGCGAACGCGACTTCGCCAAACTCGAACGCGAAGCGGCCGGCGAGCTCGATCAGAATGGCTGGAAAACGGACTATGTGGCCGTGCGTCGACAGTCCGATCTGCAGCTCCCGCAAGGCCCCGACGAGCAGGCGCTGGTGGTGCTCGCAGCCAGCCGCCTGGGCGCTGCGCGACTGATCGACAATGTCGAAATCGAGCTGGCGAGCAGCCATTGACAGGTAGCCATGAGCCGCTACAATTCGCTTCCCCAAACAACTCTCAACCGGTGAAATTCCATGCAGAGAACCATGCTGAAGTCGAAGCTGCACCGCGTCAGCGCGACCCACGCCGAGCTTCACTACGAAGGGTCATGCGCGATCGACGAAGACCTTCTCGAGGCCTCGAATATCCGTGAGTACGAACAGATCGACATCTGGAACGTAAACAACGGCGAGCGCTTCACGACCTATGCGCTGCGCGCCGAGCGCGGCTCCGGCGTCATCTCGGTGAATGGTTCAGCCGCGCGCCGCGCCGCGCCGGGTGACATCCTGATCATCGCCAGCTTCGCGACGTACACCGAGATCGAACTGGCCAAATATGCGCCGCAACTGATCTACGTCGATACGCAGAACCGGATCGTGCGGATCGCCGGCAAGATCCCGACGCAAGCCGCCGCCTGAGCGCAACACCAGCTCCGCACCGACAAAGCCGCGACACCGATCGCGGCTTTTTTGTCGCTCCGCGACTTTCACATTAAGGGCAGGGCAGCGCCGGCTGATCAGGCCGTTTCCGGCAGCACTTTCGGTTTGCGTGGACGACGACTGCGAGTAGCCGGCTTTTTGACGGCACTGGCTTCTTCTTCATCCGCCACCGGGACGGCCTGCACTTCTGCAGGTACACCCGGCTCAGCAACCGGGATGACTTCGTGGCCTGCCTCCTCAAGCGACGACACAGCCGATGGTAATTCGGCGCCAGTCTGCGCTGCCGTGACCTCCAGGACGAGTTCGACCGGTTCTGCTGGCGCCGCTTCGACGGACGCAACGAGTTCGTTCACTTCCTGTACGGGTTCTTCGACCGGCACGCTTTCCTGCCTGGCCAGCCGCGGCTCCCTGACCCGCTTGATGCCTTTCTCGGTTGCCTTGCGCCGGCCCTCCCCCTTGCGACGCACAGCCGCCGGCTCGCTTGCTTCTTCACCCACTGCGCTCTCGGGTTCGAGCGGAACGACCGGCAAGGGCTCGGCAGGCACCTCGGCGCTTGCTTCCGGTCGAGCCACCATACCGTTGCTGCGAAAGACGTAGGTGCCGGATTTTTCATCGCGACCAATCTCGAGCAGGCCACGCGCCTGGGCTTCCTCGAGCAGGTTGCCGAAAGCCCGAAAGCCGTAATACGATTCGCTGAAATCGGGTTTGCGCCGTTTGATCGCTTCCTTGAGCATCGACGCCCAGATCTTGCTGCTGTCGCCACGCTCGGTGACCAGTGCCTCAAAAGTGGCAACGGCCAGTTCGATGGCCTTGCTGCGGCGTCCCTCGAGTTCCTGCCTGCGTTGCGCATCCTCCTCCGGCGAGCGCCTGACCACCGGCTGTGCTTCCTTTGAATCCCGTCTCGCCGAGCGCTGCATCTCGCGCACGAGGTCGTCATAGAAAATGAACTCGTCGCAGTTGCCGATCAGCAGATCCGAGGTCGATTGCTTGACACCGACACCGATCACGTACTTGGCGTTCTCCCGCAACTTGGAAACCAGAGGCGAAAAGTCCGAATCACCGCTGATGATCACGAAGGTATCGACATGCGACTTGGTGTAGCACAGATCCAGTGCATCGACGACCAGCCGGATGTCGGCTGAATTCTTGCCCGATTGGCGCAGGTGCGGGATCTCGATCAGCTCGAAGCTGGCCTCGTGCATGGTGGACTTGAAACCCTTGTAGCGTTCCCAGTCACAGTAAGCCTTCTTGACGACGATACTGCCCTTGAGCAACAAGCGTTCCAGGACCGGCTTGATGTCGAACTTGTCGTATTTGGCATCGCGAACGCCAAGGGCGACATTCTCGAAGTCACAATACAGCGCCATGATGGCGGTTTCGGGCGCTACGGCCATGATTCATTTTCTCCCCAGGTTGTGATGCGCCACGCACCAGCGGGGCGACTTGAAAGTCTTGCCGAAGTCAGGCGGCCAGGCGGCGCCGAAACACCCAGGCGCTGTCGCTCGCGGATTCTTCTGCATGCATATAGACGTAGCCGTCGCCGGTAAAGTCCTTCAGGCTGGCCGCCGTCATCAGGCGATTGACGATTGCATAACGCGCCATCAGCCCGCGTGCCCGCTTGGCGTAGAAGCTGACGACCCGGAACCTGCCGCCGCTCCAGTCTTCGAAGACCGGTCGAATCACCGGCACCGACAGTTGTTTCGGCCGGACGGCCTTGAAGTATTCCTCCGAGGCGAGATTGACCAGGACGGTTGCGTGCGCGTCGTGCACCGCGGCATTGATCGCGTCGGTGATGCGCTCGCCCCAGAAGGCGTAGAGGTCCCTGCCGCGTCGATTGGCCAGACGGGTTCCCATCTCCAGCCGATACGGCTGTATCAGGTCGAGCGGGCGCAATAGCCCGTAGAGACCGGAGAGGATGCGCAGGTGACGCTGCGCGAACTGCCAGGCTTCCAGAGCCAGCGACGGCGCGTCGAGCCCGTCGTAGACATCGCCATTGAAAGCCAGGGCCGCCGGTTTGGCGTTATCCGGGGTGAACGGCCGTGCCCACTCGGCATGGCGGTTGACGTTGAGCACCGCCAGTGGATCGCTGATCTTCATCAGGCTGGCGAGCTGCGCCGGCGACAACTCGCGCAACTCGTCGATCAACTCCTGTGAGTCGTCGAGAAAGAGTGGCTGGCTATGCTCGGCAAGCGCCGGCGGCGTCCGGAAATCGAGACTCTTGGCGGGGGAAAGGACAATGATCATCTGCTGGTTCCAGGCGATGGAGGATTCCCGGCACGTGCTAAGATTCAGCCATTGTAATCGACAGCGATCGACCGGCGCGGATTCCGGCGCGACTTTAAACCATGGAACCACTCCTCAAGCGCCTGCTGCTCCCGGATGCGGATCTGACTTCCTTGCTCGCCCTCCTGGTCGACGAAATCCGGCCGGCAAAGGCGCAAGACTTCGAGACCGCCAGGCGAAATCTGCAGGCCCTCTGCTACCTTCTCAGCATCCACCCCGAGTTACGATCGGCTTTGCGCGCCGCCTTCAACACGCTGCTCAGAACGCATCGCCACATCGAGTTGTACACCACCACCGGCATCCTGCCGAATACCGGATTCGCCTCCGAAGGTTTTCGCCGCATCGGCCACAAGCTCCTGCCCGAGGTGCTCGACCCCGGTTTGCTGCGCAGCGTCCTGCGCAGTACCTTCGACCGGCCAAGTGACCGGCATTGGGTGGTCGGCGTCGGCGACGACGCCTGGTTGCGACTGCTCGAAGCCATGCATTTCGACGAGGAGCCGACCAGCGAGACCTTTCCACACTCGCTACTCGAACTGCTTCGCTCGCTGCGCGTGCTTTCGTACGGGATTGCCGCCTGTGGCATGGAGCCGGAACTGCTGCGGCTGGAACCGTCACTGGTGACCCACGAATCGCCCTTCGTCGCGCAAAACCTGGAGATGGCCGACTACATCGAGGCCTATCCGGACCACTGGGGCAAGTCCATCGCAGCAGACAGCGACGATCTGCACCTGCGTGTTCTGTTCGGCCAATGCCAGGAGGTCATCGAACGGGTACGCAGGAATGCGGCCCGCAATGGAACCAGCATCCACCTGACCTATCAACTGCAGCGCCTGCGGCAACTGTTGCGGCGCAGCGAGCATCTGCTCGACATTCTCGCCGGCCTGCACGGCGATCTGGACGAGGCGTCGGCTTACCCGCCAATCGTCAGCCTGTTCACCCGTCTGGTGAGCGACGAATGCCTGCGCAACGATCTCGGCAGGCACTGGCGCCAGAACACTGAACTGATTGCCTTGCGGGTGACCGACAACGCCAGCCGTCATGGCGAGCACTACATTACCGAAACGCGCGCGGAATACTGGTCGATGGCACGTTCGGCAATGATCGGCGGGGTGGTCATTGCCGGCATGGCCTGCCTGAAAATCCTGCTCGCCAAAGCGGCCTTGCCACCCCTGACTGGCGCCCTCGCCTTTTCCCTCAATTACGGGCTCGGTTTCTGTCTGATCCACATTCTGCATGGCACCGTCGCCACCAAACAACCGGCAATGACCGCCAACGCGATTGCCGCAAGCCTCAGTAACGGCGGCGGAAAATTGCGCGACATCGAGGCCCTGACCGACCTCATCGCGCGCACCTGCCGCAGTCAGATCATCGCCATTCTGGGCAATGTCTGCATCGCCATTCCGCTCGCCGGGCTGATTGCCTTCGCCATCTTCAGCAGCAGCGGCGAGCATTTCACCAGCCCCGACAAATCGCTGCATCTGCTCGAAGAGCAGAGCCTGGTGCATAGCGCGGCCGTATTCTATGCCGCCATCGCCGGCGTCTGCCTGTTCATCTCCGGACTGATCAGCGGCTATTACGACAATTACGCCGCCTACAACCGCATCCCCGAACGTATCCTGCAACTCGGCTGGCCGCAGCGCCTGTTCGGCGAAGCGCGCATGCGCCGTGGCGCGGCCTACATCGGCGACAACCTCGGAGCGCTCGCCGGCAATCTGCTGTTCGGTTTTCTGCTCGGAGGAACGACCTTCTTCGGCCTGCTGGTCGGGCTGCCGATCGACATCCGCCATGTCGCATTTTCGTCGGCATTCATTGGCATCGCTTTTGTCGGCCTCGACCTTCTCCCGGATCTGTGGCTGCTCGCCTGGGCGGTGCTTGGCGTTGCCACGATCGGTTTCATGAATCTCATGGTCAGCTTTGCGCTGGCGCTCAATGTCGCCCTGCGTTCGCGACAGGTTTCCGATCCGCAGTGGAAAAACCTGGCGCGATCGGTCGTCTCGCATCTGCGTCGACAACCCAGGGATTTCTTCATGCCGCCAATAAAGACGGCCTGACCGCTTCGTCTGCCGGGCAGACCCCGGCGAACGGGCAATCGCCAGTTCGAGAGCCCGGAGTGCTCGATTCGCCTTGACCGCCAAGCGCTATTTTCCTATCCTGCGAGAGTACTCAAGGAACGGTTGATCCGCGCCTGCAGCCCCCACTCACCCCACTCCACCGACCTCAACAGCAAGGAATGATCATGACTGAAGAAAAGAGCACGACCAAGAGAGCACCCGCCGCCAGGAAGACGACGACCGCGACGGCAACCGCCAGTACTGCAGGGAAAACGCCGGCCGTCAAGGCGGCGGCGGTAAAGAAACCGGCTGCCGTCGCTGCACCTGCACCTGCCGCTCCTGCACCTACCGCTGCACCTGCGCCTGCCGCTCCTGCACCTACCGCTGCACCTGCACCTGCACCTACCGCCGCTGCTCCTGCCCCGCAGAAGATGGCCTCGCCAAAGCCGGCCGCTACGGCCATTGCTGCCGAAATCGAGAGTCTGCAGTCTGCACCCACCGAGTGCGCGGCGCCCGTTGCAATGCCGGTGAAGCCAAGCCCCGAGGACCGCTATCGCATGGTCCAGTCGGCGGCGTACTTCATTGCCGAGAGGGACGGTTTCCGGGGAGCTGACACCGATTACTGGGCGCAGGCCGAAGGGGAAATTGCCGCACAGCTTGGCGAAGCGTGAACGCCTCGCAACCCTCTCCAGCAGTTCCAGCAATGCATGCTACTAACGTCGGGACCAAACCATGCACAAGCGACTGATTGACGAAAACCCGCAGCTCACTGCTGCGGCAGACTGGCTCAAGCTCGACGAACTGGCAGAGGTCGAAATCAGTTCGGAGGATGCCCGGCATCCGATCGAATCGGCACTCTTGGCTGGAGCAGGCAGCGGTTGGCGTGCCGCCGTTCCCGGCAAGCAGACCATCCGCCTGCTTTTTGCACAACCGCAGCAGCTTCGCCGAATCCGCGTCCGCTTTGTCGAGACCGCCATGCAGCGTACGCAGGAGTATCTGCTGCGCTGGTCTGGCGACGCCGGGCAATCGTTCCGCGAAATCGTGCGTCAACAGTGGAATTTCAGCCCGGAAGGTTCAGTGACTCAAACCGAGGAACATCGGGTCGATCTCTCCGGAGTGACGGTGCTTGAGTTGATCATTACGCCGGATATCGGCAACGAGCACGCGCTCGCTTCGCTGGCAGAACTGCGAATCGCCTGAAGCACTTATCCACTTATCCACTTATCCAGCCGGCAGGCACGCTTGCGCAACCGGCTGGAGTTTCCTGACCTGCATGGATGCCACAATCCTGATGTCTTGAAGAGGCATTCCTGTATCTCTCTTTCGTGCAATAGAGTTCCAGCATGCGGCCGCGTCGCCAACAAGATGCATGCACGCCAACGTCAAGCCCGCCAGCTTGGTACAATGATGAATTGACCGTCCCGCAGGCTCCCGACCATGAAACGCAACCGCTTTACCTCCCGCAAGCGCATTTCGGCTGATGCCACCGAGTTGAGCCGTCTGGCCATAGGTCTTGCCGAATCCGGCAGCAAGCTTGAGGACCTGTTCTGGCAAAACCGTCTCGGCGAACTCGTCGACAAGCTGTTCCATGACGGCGCCGAGGATGACTTCACCGGCTCGCTGGACCGCCTGTTCGACACGCATGCCATGGCGCATGACGATCTTGCAGACACCATCGAGGCGCACGCCGAGTCGTGTGTGCTGTCGCATCTCGGGCAGGAGTTCGACATTCTGCTCTTTGCCGCACCGCTCTTGGCCTGGTCGCGATTTTCGATTCCCACCGTGGCGATCCCGAAGAGCACCCTGCAGACGCTGAAGGTGCACCTCGGCGCGCATGTCTTTGCTGCGGGTGCCCGGCTGGCGCTGGCCGATTATCTGTATAGCCCGGATCAACTGCCGCACAGCTTCGTCGATACCTGGCAACTGATGCAACAACTGGGGATCGCCGCGATGGCCGGCAGCGACATCAGTATCGACGCGTCGAGCATGCCCGAAACCAATCGCTTTCTTTCCGATACCCGTTACCTCGTCGGTGCGCTGGCGGTTCGCCGTGGGCAGCCACTCTTTCGCTGGAACGAGGCCGACAAGAGCACTCGCGAGAGTTCCCTCAGGGAGTGGCTGAAACAGGGCGGACCGTGCTTCGAGGCTCTGCTCACCGGCTGTGCCTATGAGCCCTTGCTGGCTGACGCCTACCACGCCGCCTGCCGGGCGGCCGACAGTGCCTCGCGCCCGTACTCGCTGAACGCTTCGGTGGCGTTTCTGCAAGCCACCCTCGGGCAGCCCGCCGAAAGCCTGCGGGCAGTCATCGGTGGCTTCCACGACAAGCGGCTCGAGGAATACCGGATCGGTTTCGGCCCGAAGGACAGCGACGTGGTTTTTCATGGCGTCGTCTGGCCCTTGCTGGGCATCGAGGATGAAACCACCGATGTCGCCGGCGAGATCGAAACCGCTTTGCGCAAATCCGGCCTCAGGGACGTGGTCGCGCTCGACCAGCAGTTTCCCTACGAGTTCTGTGACGATTGTGGTGCGCCGCTCTATCCGAATATCGACGGCGATACCGTACACGCCGAGATGCCGGAGCAGAACAACGCACCATCACAGACCCTGCATTGAACCGATGATGGGCAATCGCGATCTGCTGCAACGCAGCCTCGACGCCGTCTGGCATCCGTGCACCCAGATGAAGCAGCATGCGGCCGCGTCCGAGGCCCTGCCGCTGCTTCCGATCGCCAGCGGCAAGGGGGTCTGGCTGTATGACTTCGACGGCCGGCGCTACCTCGACGGCATCAGCTCGTGGTGGGTCAACCTCTTCGGCCACTGCCATCCGCGCATCAATGCGGCGCTGCGCGAGCAGCTCGATGAACTCGAACATGTCATCCTCGCCGGCTGCACGCACCGGCCGGTGGTCGAGCTTTCCGAGCGGCTGTCGGTACTCGCCGGCGGCATGCTCGGCCATTGTTTCTATGCTTCCGACGGCGCTTCGGCAACCGAAATCGCGCTCAAGATGTCTTTCCACTCCTGGCAGAACCGCGGTCGCCAGGACAAGCAGGAATTCCTGTGCCTGACCGGCAGCTATCACGGCGAGACCATCGGTGCGCTCGCGGTCACCGACGTCGCCTTGTTCAAGGACGCCTACGCGCCGCTGATCCGCCCGGCCAGCACCGTGCCGACGCCCGATGCACGCCTCGCCGAGGCGGGGGAAACCCCGGTCGAGGTCGCCCGCCGCGCGGCCGCCGCACTCGAGAGCCATCTCGAACGACACCATCCGCGCATTGCCGCGCTGATCGTCGAGCCGCTGATCCAGTGTGCCAGCGGCATGGCGATGTACGATCCGGAATACCTGCGCCTGGCGCGTGCCCTCTGCGACCGCTACCAGGTGCATCTGATCTGTGACGAGATCGCCGTCGGTTGTGGGCGTACCGGCACCTTCTTTGCCCATCAGCAGGCGGCGATCCAGCCGGACTTCCTCTGCCTGTCGAAAGGCATCTCCGGCGGCTACCTGCCGCTGTCGATCGTCATGACCAGCGATGCGGTCTACGCCGATTTTTATGACGATCAGATCAGCCGCGGCTTTCTCCACTCGCACTCCTACACCGGCAACGCGCTGGCCTGCCGGGCGGCCCTGGCAACCCTCGACCTCTTCGCCGACGAGCAGGTGATCGACGCCAATCGCAGCCTCGCCGAGCATCTCGGCAACTGCCTGGCACCGCTGGCCGGTCACCCGCAGGTGCGCCACCTCCGCCAGCGTGGCATGATCGCTGCGTTCGACGTGCACACCGACGATCCGGAGTTCTCGCAACGTTTCTACCGGCAGGCCCTGGCCAACGAAATCCTGCTGCGACCGATCGGCAATACCGTCTATTTCATGCCGCCCTACGTGATCAGCCGCGATCAATGCGCGTTCCTCGTGGATCGCGCCCGCGCTGCACTCGAGGCGGCGCTCGGCAGATGATCTGGGAAGAACTGCAAAGCGAACTCGATACTCTGCAGCGTGACGGTCTCAAACGCCACCGCCGGACTCTCGAATGCCCTTGCGGACCGCTAGCCCGGCTTGACGGCCGCTCACTGCTCAGCTTCTGCAGCAACGATTACCTCGGCCTGGCCAATGACCCGGCGCTGGTCGAAGCCGCCTGCGCCGGTGCCAGGGCCTGGGGCGTCGGCAGCGGCGCTTCGCATCTGGTCAGCGGCCATCTCGGCGCACACGCAGTGCTCGAGGAGAAGCTCGCCGCGTTCACCGGTTTTGCACGCGCCCTGCTCTTCTCGACTGGCTACCTGGCCAACCTGGGGATCGTTCCGGCGCTGGTCGGGCGTCACGACGCGGTGTTCTCCGACCGGCTCAACCATGCCTCCCTGATCGACGCCGTGCAGCTCTCGCGCGCCGACAGCCAGCGCTACCCGCACGGCGATCTGACGGTACTCGAACGTCTGCTCGCCGCGAGCCCGGCCAGACGCAAGCTGATCCTCAGCGACGCGGTGTTCAGCATGGACGGCGATCTCGCTCCCCTGCCCGGCCTGCTGGCGCTCGCCGAGCGCTTCGATGCCTGGCTGGTGGTCGACGACGCGCATGGTTTCGGCGTTCTCGGTCGGCAGGGACGCGGCAGCCTTGATCATTTCAACCTTCCTGCGGCCAGGCGCCTCGTCTATATGGGCACCCTCGGCAAGGCAGCGGGCGCTGCCGGTGCTTTCGTCGCCGGTGACGCGACGGTGATCGAATGGCTGGAGCAGCGGGCGCGAAGCTACATTTTTACCACCGCCGCCAGCCCGATCATCGCCTGCGCGCTGACCGCCAGTCTCGACCTGATCGCTGCCGGCGATGCCCGTCGTCAGCATCTGTGGCAACTCGTCGCGCAGTTGCGCGCTGGACTCGCAGACACGCGCTGGCAGCTACTGCCTTCACCGACGGCGATCCAGCCGGTGATCATCGGCGACAACCATGATGCCCTGCGGGTCGCCAGCGCGCTTTTCGAGCGAGCCCTGTGGGTACCGGCGATCCGGCCGCCGACGGTGCCCAGGGGAAGCGCGCGTCTACGCGTGTCGCTGACCGCGGCCCACAGCGAAGCCGATCTGGCCCGCCTGGTCGACGCCTTGCGAGCGCTGGCATGAGCGTGCTCATCGGCAAGGATCCCGAACTCGCGCTGGTGCACGGCTGGGGGCTCGGCAGCGCCGTCTGGCAGCCGCTGCTCGTGTCCTTGTCGCGATCCTGCCGGGTGCACCCCGTCGATCTCCCCGGCTACGGCCAGTCACCGGCCAGCGATGCAGATTTCACCGAGACGGCACGGAGCCTGATCGATGCGCTCCCTGATTCGGTGATCCTCTGTGGCTGGTCACTCGGTGCCATGCTGGCCATGCGCGCCGCCCTGCTCGCACCGCAACGCGTCGCCGGCCTGGTGCTGGTCGGCGCCAGCGCCAGTTTCGTCCAGCGCGGCAACTGGCAGCAGGCGCAGGCACCGGAATTGCTCGACAGCTTCTCGGAGAATATCCGGCAGCAACCGGAACAGACCCTGCAGCGTTTCGTCGGGCTGCTGAACCAGGGCGACGAGCAGGCGCGGGCGCTTGGCCGCACGCTGCGCGCCGGCCTGCGCGCCGGCCGACTGCCTGACCCGGAAACGCTGCGCCGCGGCCTCGACTGGCTTCGGGACCTCGACCTGCGTTTGCTACTGCCGAAGATTGCGACACCGAGCCTGCTCATCCATGGTGACCAGGACACGCTCAACCCGCTCGCGGCGGCGAAGTCCATGGCGAAAGCGATGCCGAACGCCCGCCTGGAGGTGTTCGCCGGCGCCGCACACGCACCCTTCCTTGCCGATCCCGATCGCTTCGTAGCCCTGCTGGACGATTTCTGCCATGCCCGAACCGCCTCCTAGGCAGCGTGTCCGCGAATCCTTCGATCGCGCCGCAGCCTCCTATGACGATGCTGCAGTGCTGCAGCGACAGGTCTGCGAATCGCTGCTGGCAGGTTTTACACCGACTCCGGAACCGACCAGCATCCTCGACGCCGGCTGCGGTACCGGCTACGGCGCCCGCCTGTTGCGCAACCGCTGGCCAGATGCGACGATTACCGCGGTAGACTTCGCGCCAGCGATGCTGGCCCGGGCACGCCAGGACGCCGACCTTTGCCTTGCTGCCGACATCGAGGCCCTGCCCTGCCAGGCGGACTGTTATACGACCTGGTGGTCGAACCTGACCGTGCAGTGGTGCGCTGTCGGCCCCGTTTTCCGGGAAGCGCGGCGCGTCCTTCGCCCAGGTGGACAACTGGCGCTGAGTACGCTCGGTCCCGGCACCTTCGACGAACTGCGCGTGGCCTTCAGCGGCATCGACCGCCACCGCCACACCCTTACTTTCAGCGAACCAGCGACGATCGAAGCAGCGCTGGCGGGTGCCGGCTTCTGCGAAATCCGCCTGCACCGCGAGACCATCAGCCTGCACTACCCCGACCTGAAAACCCTGTTGCGTGCGGTCAAGGACATCGGCGCCAACTCGGTCGGCGAAGGTGCGCGCAGCGGCCTGCTCGGGCGTGCCGCCTGGCAGCGGGTACAGACCGCCTACGAAGCGCACCGCACGGCGGCCGGTCTGCCGGCACGTTACGACGTGATTCTTGCCTACGCCAGAAAATGACAGACCCACGCGGCTGGTTCATCACCGGCACCGATACCGAGATCGGCAAGACTTTTGTCGCCTGCGCGCTGCTGCACGCCTGCCGTCAGGCCGGGCTGAGCGCAGTGGCGATGAAGCCGGTCGCCGCCGGTCTCGATGAGCAGGGTCGCAACGAGGACGTCGAACGCCTGCTCGCGGCTTCGTCGATCGAGCCCGCACGTTCGCTGGTCAATCCCTACGGATTCGGCGCTGCGATCGCGCCGCACATCGCCGCCGCAGAGGAAGGCCGTTGCATCGAGCTGCCGCACATCGCCGCGTCTTTTGCTAAGCTGCAGACCCTCGCCGACGTGGTTCTCGTCGAGGGGGTCGGCGGTTTCCGTGTGCCGCTCGGCACCGACTGCGACACCGCCGATCTGGCGGTCATGCTTCGCTTGCCGGTGATTCTCGTCGTCGGCATGCGCCTCGGGTGCATCAACCATGCGCTGCTGACCCAGCAGGCGATCGCTGCCTGCGCTCTGCCGCTGGCTGGCTGGGTGGCCAACCGCATCGATCCGGCGATGTCCCATTTCAGCGAGAACCTGGCGGCACTGCAACAACGGCTGGCAGCGCCGCTGCTCGGCGTCGTCGCACATGGCACGACACCCGCAGAAGCCGCGCGCAGTCTGCGGTTACCGGCTATGGGACTGCCTTTGCCGCCATCGCCGGTCTAACGGTCATGACTTTTCCAGGCACCCCCGATCATGAAAATCATGACCGTTTCCCTCTCCCCCGACCCCTCCCCCGCAAGTGGAGAGGGGAGTTTCGTGAGTTGCTGACGCGACTTTCACATTAAAGACCGGGCACGTAGGTCGGGTTAGCGCAGCGTAACCCGACCTACTCAGAAAGCGAAGATCAGGTGCGTTCGAAAATCACCGCAATGCCCTGCCCGCCACCGATGCACATGGTGACCAGCGCATACTTGCCGCCGATACGTTGCAATTCGTAGATCGCTTTCGTCGCGATGAAAGCGCCCGAGCAGCCGACCGGGTGGCCGAGGGCGATTGCCCCACCATTCGGATTGGTTTTCACCGGGTCGAGGCCGAGCCCCTTGTTGACCGCAATGGCTTGCGCGGCAAAGGCTTCGTTGGACTCGATGACGTCCATCTGATCGAGCGTCAGGCCGGCCTTCTTGAGCACCGCTTTTGTCGCCGGGATCGGACCTTCGCCCATGAGTTCGTTCGGCACACCGGCAACGGCGTAGGCAACGAGACGGGCAATCGGCTTCTGACCAGCACTGGCGGCGACGTCGGCAGCGGTGAGCACCATAAAGGCGGCACCGTCATTGATTCCGGAGGCATTGCCGGCGGTCACTGTCCCGTCCTTGCTGAAAGCGGGTTTCATCTTGGCCAGGGTTTCGATCGTCGTCGCCGGTTTGACATGTTCATCGGTATCGAACACGACATCGCCCTTGCGGGTTTTCATGACGATCGGAACGATCTGCGACTTGAAGCGGCCCTCGGCGATGGCAGCGGCAGCACGGCGATGCGACTCGGCGGACAAGGCGTCCTGCTCTTCACGGCTGATATGCCACTTGCTGGCGAGATTCTCTGCAGTGACGCCCATGTGACCCGCACCGAACGGGTCGTTGAGCGTGGCGACCATCATGTCGATGGCCTTGGTGTCGCCCATGCGGGCACCACTGCGCATCGCCGTCAACATGTAGGAACCACGTGACATGACTTCGACACCACCGCCGATACCATAGTCGGCGTCGCCGAGCATGATGTTCTGGGCAGTCGTCACGATGCCCTGCAGGCCCGATGCGCACAGACGGTTGACGGCCATGGCCACCGAATCCATCGACAAACCAGCCTGGATCGAGGCGACGCGGGCCACATAGGCAAAGCGCGAATCGGTCGGAATGCAATTGCCGACCGTCACGTAAGTGATTTGCTGCGGATCGACACCGGAACGGGCGATCGACTCCTTCATCACGGTGCCGGCCAGCTCATGCGGCTCCATATTGGCGAGCGAACCACCGAAGGTGCCAATGGCTGAACGGACCGCGCTTAGTACAACTACTTCTCTGCTCATGAAGAAACTCCTGTAAATAATCGATCAACCGCCTACCAGACTGGCAAGCCTCATCAAAAACAAGCACCGCAGCAGCGCACGCCAGACATCACGAAATCCGCAGCAGCAAGCCGCGCCGGCAGCCAGTCAATGATAGCAAAGGTTCGCCGTGCAAAGCTTCTGAAATTGCCCTCTTCGGAAATCACTCCCGCGTCGCTCCGCGCATGCGAAGCGCCAGCCGAATGTCAGTATAATGGCGGAAATGGATCTGTCGTCAGTCTTCAGCAAAACTCCCAAAGGCATCGAGGAGATCTCTACCCGCGCGAGCCACCTCCCTTTTCGCATGCGCGCCATGTTGATCATGGTCGATGGGCAGCGTACCGGAAACCAGTTGCTGGCCTTTGGCGCCTCCGTCACCGAGGGCGCACAGCAACTGGCTGCCCTGCTGGATGGCGGGTTCGTGCAGGTACAGGCGCTGGGGAGCAAAGCAGCCGTTCGGCGACCACCACCACCAGCCGACGAGGACATCAGCCTCGCCAAAAGCTACACCGTCCGATCTTTGCAGGAATTGCTGGGTTCGCAGGCAGGCACACTGATCGCCGAGATCGAGCAGGCAGAGACCGCCGACGATCTCCGCAAGAAGGTCGGAAAACTCCGTGCAGCGCTGCGCGCTGCACCCGACCAGAACAAGGCGAAGCAGTTTCTGGTGAAACTCGCGCTGGTGCTCGATTGATCACCCCTTGGCAAGTGCCCTCCAGAGGGACAGAATGATCCCTGCTGTCGCTCCCCAGATGAAGTACTCTCGGTATGGTATCGCGGTGTAGTGACGAAGCCTGCCGCGGTAGTGGAGCGAATGCTGCTGGTGGTTGGCGGAATCCAGCAGAAAAGCCAGCGGCACCTCGAATGCCTCGGCCACCTCGAACGCGTCGAGCTGCAACTCGAAGGGCGGGTTCACCAGAGCCACCACCGGGGTGACCCGAAAGCCGGTACTGGTGAGGTATTCCGGCAGGTAGCCGGCGACTTCGACATGCTCGGCGGCCAGACCGATCTCCTCGGCTGCCTCGCGCAAGGCCGTATGCGCCGGCGAAGTGTCCGTCGGCTCGCGCCGCCCGCCCGGGAAACTGATCTGCCCGGGATGATCCTTCAGATGCGCGGTGCGCTGCGTCAGCAATACCGTCGGCCCAGCGATGCGTCGAACGATCGGGAAGAGCACGGCGGCCGGCAGCAATTCCTCATCACCGACACCGTCTTCGAGCACCATCGTCGCCAGCGCAGGCTCGCGGTGCAGAACCTGGCGTACTCGGTCGAGGTCCACGACGCCGCTGCCGGCTGTTGACCCGAACGCTGACCCGATCGCAGGCTCGAGCAGGGCCTCAGGTACGGACACGCACTTCCTTCTCGATCTCGGCACGCACCGCGGCCAGCGCGTCGCGCAAGGTTTCTTCGGGCAGGGCATTGAGCGAGCTCGAAACCAGATTCGCGGACTTGATGGCTCCCTGCGGCAGCAGACTGCTGTCCAGAGAGGCGACCAGTGCGGCAGTTGCACCGACGACCTGCAGTAGCCTCTGCCGCTCGCCCATCAAGAGTTCGAGTTCGTGGCCCAACATCGATACTTTTTCGTCGCGGTGAGGCATATTCGACTTCTCCTAGTAGCGCTTCCTGAGAGTCATGGTCTGACCATCGCGCTGCATTTCCATCCGGTTCAGGAAACTCATGCCCAGCAGGGCAAACGGCAGATCCTGCTGATGCACCAGGGCATCGACATTATTCAGGACAATCTCGCCAACCCGTACCGTATCCAGCTTGACATGAATCACCGACGCCGGGCCATTGGCCGTATTGGTGATCCCCCGCTGTCCTTTGCTGGCGTCAATCCCGATGCGCCGCGCATCGCCGGCACCGAGCGAGATCATTGTGGCACCGGTATCCACAAGAAAGCGAATGGTCGTTCCGTTGATGTTTCCCGTGGTCAGAAAGTGGCCACTGCCGTCAGCCGTCAAGACCGCCTTGCCACCCCCATCGCCCGAGGGTTGCGACGCGACGTTCTGCCCAACCCGCAGGATACGCTTCTTTCCGTCGATCTCGATAGTGGCGGTGTCATTATCGACCGAAAGCACCTTGACGCCTTCGTCGGTTTTCGCGCCGACGGCCACGGTTCGCGGCGCCCCACCATTGATGGTCAGCAAAGCCTTTCCTGGAAAGACACCGGCCAGCCCGACGTCAGCCGCCAGTGCAGGCCAGTAGAGCGTGCACAATGACAGGCAGAGTATCTGCCGAATCGCCGTCCAGCCGCAACGCCAGCGGCCACCCCGGCGAATGCAGTGCTCGACCATAACGTACTCTGCAGGCAAGCCTGGCGGAATCAGCGGTAAACGAGCACCGGAATCTTCGAGTGCGTCAGCACCTTGTTGGTTTCGCTGCCGAGCAACAGGGCGGTGATACCGCGACGACCATGCGAGGCCATGAAAATCAGGTCGCAGCCGGCTTCGGTCGCAGCGTCGATGATCGCCTGATAGGGAACGTCACTGGTCAGCGACAGCTTGGCGACCTGGACACCCTCGGCCGCGCCGAGTTCGACGACGAAATCCAGCGTCTGCTGGGCTTGTTGCTCAGCAAGTTCGGCAAACTTCTCGGGCGTCGTCGGGTCGATCAGCGCCCCTTCACCATAATAAGTGACCGGGTATTCCGGTTTGGCGAAGAACGCCGTAATGCGCGCGCCAGTCTCCTTGGCGAAGGAAATTGCCCGACGGGCAGTGTCTTGGGAAAGCTCGGAGCCGTCGGTAGGGACAAGGATGTGTTTGAACATGGCATTTCCTCCACAGAGAATTCATTTTAGTTGATATTGGTCATGGTTGGCGGCAAGCATCCGCCAGACAATGATAGTGTTAATTCAGCGAGGTTTCTGCATGCACACGATCACGAATTTCATGGCCAACGATCATCGCTCTTGTGACCATCTGATGGTCGCGGTCGAGCAGGCTGTCGCCAGCGGCGACTGGGAACTGGCGAGGACCGGATTCGGTCGTTTTCAGGAGGCGATGCAGGATCATTTCGCGGCCGAAGAATCGCTCCTCTTTCCGCTCTTTGAACAGAGCACCGGCATGTACCGGGGGCCTACGCAGGTGATGCGCGGCGAGCATGCGCAGATGCGACAATTGCTCGCCGCCGCCGCAGCGGCGCTGGCCGAGCAGGACGCAGACGATTATACTGGCACTGCCGAAACGCTGTTGATCATGATGCAGCAACATAACCTCAAGGAAGAGAACGTGCTTTATCCGATGTGTGATCAACATCTGGCCGATCAGGTCGAAGCCTTGCTGCCGGAACTGCAGAAGCAGCTCACCGGATCCGAAAAAGTCCCGACATGACCAGGATCGATGCCGACATCGTCATCGACGCGCGCGGCCTCGAACCGCCCGAGCCGATGCTGCGCAGCATGGAAGCGCTCGATCAACTGGGCACCACCCAGAAACTCCTGGTGCTGCTCCCCCGCGAACCTTACCCGCTCTACCGGGCGCTCGAGATCAATGGCTTCTCCTGGCAGACGGCGTACCGGCCTGACGGCACGGTGGAAGTCCTGATCCAGCATAAACCATAAATATTCAATGCAGGCGCTGCTGTCGTTTGACCAGGCGCCGCCGTTTGCCGCACCGTTCCGCTTTTTTCTCACTGCTCCGCTGTTCGCCCTGCTCGCCGGCATGCTTCTGTTGTGGAGCGGGCCGGAACTGTGGGCCTCGCGCTGGACACCCGCAGCGCTGGCACTGACGCATCTGATCAGCGCCGGATTCATGCTGCAGGTGATGCTCGGGGCGATGATCCAGATTCTGCCGGTAGTGGCCGGAGCGAACATCGCGCAACCGCTGCTGCTGGCGACCCTGGTGCATGTCGCGCTCACCTCGGGTGCGCTGCTGCTGGCCGCAGGCTTTCTGACTTCCGAGCCACTTGCATTCCGCCTGGCGGCGCTGCTGCTGGGCAGCGGCGTGGCACTCTTCCTTGGCGCCGCTGGCCATGCTCTGTACGGGGTGGCATCGAGCAATCCCACCATTCGCGGCATGAAAATGGCATTACCCGGTCTGGGCATGACCGTCGGCCTCGGAATGCTGCTGGCAATGGCGCTCGCCGGATCGTTGACCGTGCCGCTGCTGCAATTGACGTCGATTCACCTTGCCTGGGGCTTCGTCGGCTGGAGCGTCCTCTTGCTGGCGAGCGTCGCCTTCGTGGTCGTACCGATGTTCCAGATCACGCCGCCCTATCCGGCCTGGTTCACGGGCCGCTTCGCCGGCTCCCTGCTGGCGCTGTTGTGCCTGTGGAGTATCGCTGCGGGCGCTGGCTGGGAATGGCCGGCAGCGCTGCTGGCAGACGCAGTGCTGCTGACAGTTGCCGCACTGGCGGTGCTGACGCTGCAACTCCAGAGCCGCAGCAAGCGCACCCGCTTCGACGCGACCCAGCATTACTGGCGACTGGCGATGCGGTGCACGCTGGCCAGCTGCGTGCTGTCGCTGGCGGCAAACCATCTGCCGGTACTCGCCGAGGAGCAGGAATGGTCGCTGCTCTGCGGTGTGCTGGCACTGTTTGGCGGTGGCCTGTCGGTGATGATCGGCATGCTCTACAAGATCGTTCCTTTTCTGGTCTGGTTGCACCTGCAGAATCTGGGCGGTGGACGGGTGCTGGCACCGAACATGAACAAGGTGATCGCCGCGCGTCAGATCGACCGGCAGATGTACGCCCACTTCCTGGCGCTGGCCTTGCTGCTGGCCACCGCGTTCTGGCCCGGGTACTTCAGTTATCCGGCCGGACTCGCGCTGCTGCTCGCCAACGCCTGGCTGCTGCGCAACCTGCTGACCGCCCGTGCGTGTTATCGGCAGCAGCGCTTGAAGATCGCCATCCGAGCTGCGTCCACGCCCGCCGAGCAAGGCCCTCGATGAGCTACCTGTTCCTGAAACATCTACACATTGGCTGTGTCGTGCTCAGCGGTGCCGGCTTCCTCCTGCGTGGTTTGTGGATGCTGGCGGACTCCTCCTGGCTGCAGCGACCAGGAATACGGGTATTGCCTCATCTGGTGGACACCGTCCTGCTGACCAGCGCGATCGCCCTGGCCGTGCTCAGCGGTCAATATCCCTTCGCCGCCGCCTGGTTGACCGCCAAGCTGGCCGGTCTGCTGATCTACATCGGCTGTGGGACGATGGCACTCAAACGCGCGCGCAGCAAGGCGCAGAGAGCCGTCTTTCTGGTCGCCGCAGTCACTGCATTTGCCTACATCGTTGCCGTGGCCTTGACGCGCAGCCCCTATGGCTTCATGGCCTAGCTGGCCTGAAGCGACTACTGCCTAAGTACGCTGGTGAGTCATCAGTTTTTTCAGGCCTTCGGTATGGAGAATCCGGATTTTTCTTTGATGCACGGCGAGCAGCCCTTCTTCCTGGAAATGCGAAAAGGTGCGACTGACGGTTTCCAGTTTGAGGCCGAGGTAGCTGCCGATTTCGTCGCGCGACATGCGCAGATTGAATTCGGCAGGCGAGTAGCCGCGGGCCTTGAAACGTTGCGAGAGATTGAGGAGAAATGCCGCCAGACGTTCCTCGGCGCGCATTGTCCCGAGCAACATCATCACCCCGTGGTCGCGAACGATCTCGCGGCTCATCACCTTGTGGAAGTGATGCTGCAGGGTGTGGATTTGTCTCGACAGCCCTTCGAGATGCGAGAAGGGAATCGCGCAGACTTCACTGTCTTCGAGGGCAATGGCATTACAGGTATGAATTTCGCTGCTGATGCCGTCAAGGCCGAGCAACTCGCCGGTCATCTGAAAACCTGTGACCTGATCACGGCCATCCTCGATCAGCACGTCGGTCTTGAAAAAACCGCTGCGCACCGCGTAGATCGATTCGAAGACCTGCCCGGCGCGATAGAGATAATCGCCTCGTTTCAGTCGCCGGCGCGCGGAAACCAGTTCGTCGAGCTTTTTCAGTTCCTCCGGAGCGAGGCCGATGGGGAGGCACAGCTCGCGGAGGTTACAGTTCGAACAGGCGGTTTTCACGATTTCAAAGGCCAGCCTCGCAGTCGCGGCATCTTTGGACATCTGATCTTTTTTCTCTTCGTGAGTCGCATACGCGACTTTCACATTAACCCTGCGTTTGATCCACGTCAACCCGACGGCATCGCCTCGGCCCGATAATGCAGACAACAATTAGTGTCGTGGGAACATGAACTCTGCCGCAGGCAACCTGGTTTTTGATCCTCAGATCATCCGCCGTTTCGACATCAACGGTCCGCGCTACACGTCGTATCCGACCGCAGACCGCTTCGTTGAAGCCTTTGGCGCGGAGGCCTCCAGACTCTGGCTCGGCAAGCGCAATATTGGCGCCATCAGCCGGCAGCTGTCATTGTACTTCCACATTCCCTTCTGCAACACCATCTGCTATTACTGCGCGTGTAACAAGATCATCACCAAGGACCACGGCCGTTCCGCCAAATACCTGAAATACCTGGCACGCGAACTGGCACTGCAGAGCAGCTATCTCGAAGGCGGCGATCAGGAAGTGGCACAGTTGCACTGGGGAGGCGGTACGCCGACCTTTTTGTCACACGACGAGATGCGTCAGTTGATGGCCGCGACACGCAGGCACTTCAGACTGATCGAGGGTGGCGAGTACTCGATCGAAGTCGATCCGCGCAAGGTGGATCGCGCCACCGTCGAACTGCTCGGCGACCTGGGTTTCAATCGCATGAGCGTCGGCGTGCAGGATTTCGATGCGAGCGTCCAGTTGGCCGTGAACCGTGTGCAGAGCGAGGAAGAAACCTGCGCCGTCATCGACGCAGCACGCGCCACCGGCTTCAAGTCGATCAGCGTCGACCTGATCTACGGCCTGCCGAAGCAGACGGTGATGGGCTTCGGCCGCACCCTCGAGCGCGTGATCGAACTTGGTCCGGATCGCGTCTCGATCTATAACTATGCCCACCTGCCCAGCCTGTTCAAGCCGCAACGCCGCATCCTGGAGTCGGACATGCCCTCCGCCGACGCGCGTCTGCAGATTCTTGCCCTGGCGATTCGCAGGATGACCGATGCGGGCTATGTCTACATCGGCATGGACCACTTCGCGAAACCCGACGATGAACTCGCGGTCGCGCAGCGGCAGGGCAGACTGCACCGCAACTTCCAGGGATATTCGACGCATTCGGACTGCGATCTGCTGGCCTTCGGCATCTCGTCGATCAGCAAGGTCGGACCCACGTACAGTCAGAACGTGAAGACCCTCGACGAATACTACGACCGGCTGGACAGCGGCACCCTGCCGGTCTACCGCGGCATCGAGCTGAACGCGGATGACCTGCTGCGGCGTTCGATCATTCAATCGCTGATGTGCCATTTCGAACTGTCGATCGAGTCGATCGAAATTGCCCACCTGATCGACTTCAAGACCTATTTCGCCACCGAACTCGGCGACCTCCACGAAATGGTCGACGCCGGCCTGGTTCGTGTCGACGACAAATGGATCAGCGTGCTGCCGCGCGGCCGTATGCTGGTCAGAGCGATCTCGATGGTCTTCGACCGCTATCTGCGCGCCGACCGACAGCGTACCCGCTACTCGAAGGTGATCTGAACGCGGCAGGCAGAACCGCTGCCGAGTCTCGTAACGATGACCCGAACAACGGGCGATCAGCCGGAAGGAGTAGAATCGGCGTACTGCCTGCCCGGCGCTACCACTTGCCACGAACGGTCATGACCTATTTGGGCACCCCCGATCATGAAAGTCATGAGTCGCTGACGCGACTTTCACACTGATGCCTGAATCCAGCTATCTTGCCCTGTTGTTGATCGGTCTGCTGGGGGGTACGCACTGCGTCGGGATGTGCGGCGGCATCGTCGGCGCGCTGTCGATGGGTGCCCCTGCAAGCATCGCCCTGCATCTGGCGTACAACAGCGGCCGCATCGTCAGCTATGCCACCGCCGGCGCCATGGCCGGTGCGCTCGGAGAAGCCGGCATGGCCCTGTCCGGTCAATGGCCGGTTCGCACCGTCCTTTACCTGCTCGCCAACGCGATGTTGATCGCGCTGGGTCTCTACCTGATGGGCGTCACCCGGGCGCTGGCATTCAGCGAGCGCTGCGGCCAGAAGCTGTGGCGGCATCTGCAACCGCTGAGCCGCCGCTATCTGCCTGCACGCACCGTGGCGCAGGCCTTTCCGCTCGGTCTGCTGTGGGGTTGGCTGCCCTGCGGGCTGGTCTATAGTGCCCTGGCAACCGCCCTCACCAGCGGTTCTACGGTGCATGGGGCCGGCCTGATGCTGGCCTTCGGCGTCGGCACCCTGCCCAATCTGCTGCTCGCCGGTCTGCTCGCCGCCCGCCTCCAGGCCTATGCCATGAAACCAGGGGTCCGGCTGGCTTGCGGCCTGCTGATTCTCGGTTTTGGCATCTGGGGACTGCTCGGGGTGCTGGGACTGGCGCCACAGGTGCTCCGCAGCGGATGAGCGAATCAGGCCCCGATTCTCGGCTGCCCAGCGACCTGCCGCCGCAGACTCTTGAGCTGGCCATCGCCGGCATGAGCTGCGCGGCCTGCTCGGCACGGCTGGAAAAAATGCTCAACCGTCTGCCTGGGGTAGACGCGGTAGTCAATCTGGCGACCGAGCGAGCGACGGTTCGTTACCTTCCCGGCGTCGTCGCGCCAGCGCTACTGATCGCCACCGTCGAGCGCGCCGGCTTCACTGGCCGTTTGGCCGATGATCGTTCTCAGGCGGACGAAAAGGCAAGAAAACGCGCCAGCGAGCGGGCCGAATTGCGTCGTTTCTGGATCTCGGCCGCGCTGACGCTGCCGCTGACCGCGCAAATGCTGAGCATGTTCGATGCCGACGTTCACGCTCACCAGGATTTCCTGCCTCGCTGGCTGCAACTGCTGCTGGCGACACCGGTACAATTCTGGATCGGCTGGCGTTTTTACGATGGCGCCTGGAAAGCCTTGCGCGCTGGCGGTGCCAATATGGACGTGCTGGTCGCGCTCGGTACCAGCATGGCTTACGGCTTCAGCCTGGTCGTCACCCTGTCGCATGCTGCCGACCTGCATGTCTATTTCGAGGCCTCGGCGGCAGTGATCACGCTGGTGCTGCTCGGCAAGCTGCTCGAGGCACGCGCCAAGGCAAAGACCAGCGAGGCCATCGAGGCGCTGATCCGCCTGCAACCGAAAACGGCCCGTGTCGAACGCGACGGACGACTGCTCGACATCGACGCCGCTCTGCTGGTGCCAGGGGACATCTTCATTGTCCGTCCCGGCGAAAGCCTGCCGGTCGACGGCGAGGTGATCGACGGTTCGTCGAACGTCAATGAAGCCATGCTCACCGGTGAAAGCATGCCGCTGGCCAAGCGCCGCGGCGACCGCGTCTTTGCCGCCACCGCCAACGGGGAGGGAATGCTGCGTTGCCGGGCCAGCAGCGTTGGCGAGCACACCCTGCTCGCCGGAATCATTTGCATGGTGGCCGAAGCGCAGGGGTCGAAAGCGCCGGTGCAGAGACTCGCTGACCGGGTTTCGGCAATATTTGTACCGGTCGTCTGCGCCATCGCCCTGCTTACCTTGATCGCCTGGTGGGCTTTTTCCGGCGTTTTCAGCAGCGCGCTGGTCAATGCCGTGGCGGTGCTGGTGATTGCCTGTCCCTGCGCCCTCGGGCTGGCCACGCCGACGGCGATCATGGTCGCCAGCGGTCAGGGCGCCGCAGCCGGCATCCTGGTCAGGAATGCCGAAGCGCTCGAGCGCGCCGAGAAGGTCAGCATACTGGCGATCGACAAGACCGGCACCCTGACGCGCGGCGAACCGCTCGTCACCGATCTTGTCCCTTTGGCGGCGTCGGCCGAGGAAGCGCTGGCGCTGGCTGCTGGCCTGGAACAGGGATCGGAACATCCGCTGGGGCGGGCCATCCTGCAGCACGCACAGGCCGCCGGGACGGTCTTGCCGGAACTTGACGAGTTTCAGGCGATTCCCGGTCGCGGCGTCGAAGGCCGGGTCGCCGGGCGCCGGCTGCGGCTGGCCGCGCTGGACGGCTGCCACGGCCTGGCCTTGCCGGAGGAGTTGGTCAATACCCTGCAGCGCGCCGGCAAGACCGTCGTGGTCCTGATGGAGAAGCGCATCACCCCATCTGCCGGAGACGATGGCTTCCTTGCACTGGCGCTCCTGGCCATCGCCGACCCACTGCGCGAAACCTCGCGTGCCGCCGTGGCTCGTCTCAAGGGCATGGGAATCCGCGTCGTGATGCTGACCGGTGACCATCTCGAAACCGCCACGGCGATTGCCCAGGAGACCGGTATCGATGATTTCCACGCCGGCATCCTGCCCGCGGACAAGGCGGCGGCGGTCAATGCGCTGAAGACCGGCAAGGCGGTGGTGGCGATGGTCGGTGACGGAATCAACGATGCGCCGGCACTGGCGGCCGCCGACGTCAGCTTCGCCATCGGGGCCGGATCCGATGCCGCCATTGCGGCAGCCGACGTGACGCTGGTGCGCGGCGATCTCAACGGAATCGCCGATGCCATCCTGCTTTCGCGTGCGACGCTACGGAAAATCAGGCAGAATCTGTTCTGCGCGTTCATCTACAATGTGCTCGGCATTCCCTTGGCGGCGCTGGGAATGCTCAATCCGGTGATCGCAGGCGCCGCAATGGCAATGAGTTCGGTCTCGGTGGTGTCCAACTCGCTGCTCCTCAAACGCTGGCGCGCCGGTGGCAAGTAAGGCCAGGCGCCAGACTCTCTGATGGGAAGGTCTGATGGAAAGAATCGTGATTGCGGTAGCCGGGATGAGTTGCCAGGGCTGCGTGCAGAGTGTCACCGCCGCCCTCCGGGCGCTGCCCGGTGTCGAGCAGGTGGAGGTATCCCTCGCTTCTGGGCAGGCCAGCGTCGCCTGTGACCCAGCACTGGTGAGTGCCGCCGAGTTGCGGCAGGTGGTCGAAGAAGCGGGATTCGACGCCAGTTAATGTGCAAGTCGCGTCAGCGACTCACGAATGTTTCCGCGTAGCGATCTTCGCCATCACCTGTCACACACCGCACACCCGCCCTGCTTGGTCAAGAAAAATGTCCAGAAAAAAAACCGGAACCAACGAAGCTGTTGCACCGCAAGCCCCCTCGACCGCAGCGATCAGACTGACGCAGTTCTCGCACGGCGGCGGTTGCGGATGCAAGATCGCTCCCGGCGTACTCGAACAGATCCTCGCCAAGACCTCGTCAGCGATCGTGCCTCGACAACTGCTGGTCGGTATCGAGACCAGCGATGACGCTGCCGTCTATCAACTCAACGCCGAGCAGGCGCTGGTGGCGACCACCGATTTTTTCATGCCGATCGTCGATGATCCTTTCGACTTTGGCTGCATCGCCGCGACCAACGCGCTCTCCGATGTCTATGCCATGGGAGGCGTGCCGCTGTTGGCCCTGGCGATCGTCGGCATGCCGGTCAACAAGCTGCCGCTGGCCACCATCAAACGGATTCTCGAAGGCGGCGAGTCCATCTGCACCAGGGCAGGCATTCCGATTGCCGGCGGACATACCATCGACTCGGTCGAGCCGATCTACGGCCTCGTCGCCATCGGCCTGGTGCATCCGGACAACCTCAAACGCAATTCCGGCGCCCGCCCCGGCGACCAGCTGATTCTCGGCAAGGCACTCGGGGTGGGTTTCTTCAGCGCGGCGCTGAAGAAAGGGCTGTTGTCGCACGCATGCTACACAGCGATGATCGCCGCAACGACGCAGCTCAACACGCCGGGCCGCGCGCTCGCCTGCCTGTCCGGCGTACACGCGATGACCGACGTCACCGGTTTTGGTCTGCTCGGCCACCTGGTTGAAATCTGCAAGGCCTCGGGCGTTTCGGCAAAGATCGATTACACGGCCCTGCCCTTGCTGCCGAATGCGCTCGATTACGCAGCAAAAGGCTGTATCACCGGCGCTTCCGGGCGCAACTGGGCGAGTTATGGCGAGCACGTCAGTCTCCAGAAGAAACAATTCGGCGACCCCGAACAAGCGCTGCTGACCGACCCGCAGACCAGCGGTGGCCTGCTGGTCGCCTGTGCCCCCGAAGTGGTCACCGAAGTCCTGGCGATTTTTCTGCAGGAAGGATTCGACCACGCCACGGTGATCGGAGAGATCTGCGAAGGCAAGCCGCAGGTGTACGTGCTCAAGAGCCAGGCCGGCTAAAAAAATGGGGACACCTTGCAGTGTCCCCCTTGCAACCCATCGACTTCAGCCGAAGGAAAAACGCCCGCGGTGTTCTCCCGCGCTTGTGTCCGCTTGAAGGCAGCAGCCGGCCAGCGCGATGGGTACGCGCCGGCAACTGATGCAGGAACCGCTTACGCGAACAGCCACCCAGCGTCGACCGACGTTTGACTACCGGCGGCGTTCAGCAATTCGGCGATCCCGGTCAGCGTGACGCCAGCAGCAGCAGCGTCCTCAGCCGACACGTTGAAGTACACGTCGGTCATGTCCACCGTCTGCCCGTCGGACATCGTCGCGCTGCTGCGCTCGAGATGCACGTTACCCTGACGGTCCAGGAACGGCAACTCGGTGTAAGCCGTGACCAACTGACTCACGCCGGCCTCGGCAAGTGTCATCAGTTCGCCGTCGTCGGTCTGGTGATTACCGTTGATGTCCCGCCAGATCCTCAGATCGGCAAAGGCTGTGTCGCCAGCATTGACCAGGCCATCGCCATTGCTGTCATATTCGGTCAGTTGCGCAAAACCCGCACCCTTGGCCGTGCCGCCGAACAGTTCGCTGATGCTGTCGACCTTGCCGTTGCCGTTCTTGTCGACCGCCAGGAAACCATCGCCGCCCGAGATCCAGCCCGAAGCCACTGCGCTGCCGTTGCCGAAGAGGTCGAAACTGCCACCGGAAGCGGCGCGGCTGACGGTCTGGATGCCGTTGCCATCGAGGTCGATGACGATCGGCGTGATGCCGGCGTCGCGGGTCGGGTCGTACTGGTTTGAAACCAGCGAAAAGGCGTCCGTTTGGCTGATGTTGACCAAAGTTCTCACCCCCGACGTGCCAATATCGCTATCGATCGCGTCGTTCGTGCCCTGATCCTTGCCGGCCCAATACCAGGTGTTCATGTTGACACCGTTGTACATGATATTGCCCTTGTCGAACTCGAGCTTGTACTTACCTGGATCGAGATTGGTAAAGCTGTAGTTGCCGCTGCTATTCGTGGTGGTGGTGCGCACCGCCGGGTCGTCGCCGTTGCCGAAAACCCCATCCGCTCCAGCGCCAATCAACTTGACCTTGATCCCGCCGATGCCGGGTTCACCGCTATCCTGGATGAAATTGTGGTTCTTGTCTTCCCAGACCTTGTCGCCGACCGAAGCCTTGCGGTAGAGGCCCGCATCCCAGCTCAGGTCGTTTTCACCGTTGATCAGCGTCGTGAGAACGGTCTTCCCGGTTGCCGGATCGATGTCGGAGTCGGTCGCATCGTTTCCACTCTGATCCTTCGGCGAAACGTAGTAACCCGTAGGCGCCACCACCTGCACCTTGTAGTCACCCGGAGTGAGATTGCTGAAGAGGTAATTGCCGTTGGCATCGGTGGTGGTGGTAGCGACGGTGCCATCCGACGAGTTGAGCAACTTGACGGTCACTCCACTGATCCCTTTCTCACCCGTATCCTGAACCCCGTTGGCATTGAGGTCTTCCCAGACGCGGTCGCCGAGCGATGCGAGAACGGGTTGCGCAGCCGGATTCTTGTAATGGCTGAGGTCGGAGTCGGAAGAGGCACCCGGAACCGTCACTGTCGCCTTGTTCTCATAAACGCCCGAGGAGGACTGCCTGACCGTCAGTTTCTCGATCTTGAACCGATCCTCCGGCGTGGTATCGCCCGTCCAGCCGGCAATCACCAGCACGTTGCCGGACAAGTTACCGGCGTTCAGGTCGGCCAGCCGGGTCGTACTGAGGTCGGTCAGATTGACCTCGGTGAACCCCAGCGCGGTGAGTTCAGCGTCGCTGAGCATCGTGTCATGGTTGTTGAACGGGTCGTTACGCGTGCCGATCCACACCGACATGTCGCTGTCGCCGACGACATAGCCCAGGAAGGCCGAGTCGACGACCACGTTCTGATTGAACTCGAACAGCACGTAGTTGTCCCGGCCGCCCATATTGTCCACTGTATGCGTGTCGCCACTGCCGCTCTCGCTGCTGTCGGTCACGCCGAGTCCGCCGCCGTAGCTGCCGAGGTAGGCTTGCGCCCAGGCTCCGGTGCTTTGATCGCGGCTGAAGGCGCTGGTCTTGACCGACAGTGCGCCGGAGGTGAAGGTGCGAACGTTGCCGTCGCTCCCGTCCGTAGCGCTGCTGCCCGAGAAGTCGAAGGTGGTCGCGGCGCCCGCAGTCGTCAGGTCCTGGACGATGCCGGTGGCCTTGTACAGCCAAACCTCGTTCGGGTCCAACTGATTGTTGGCGTTGCTGTCGCCCGACTGGTAGGTGATCTTGCCATTGGCCACCGAGAGGTCGTCCGCGGTACTTGCGGTCGTGCCGTTGTCGTCGACGATCGCCACAGCGCTTTTCGCAAAGGCCACGTTGCCCGTATTGCTCACCTGGTAGGTCCAGGTGACGCTCGAACCGGGTGTCAGGATCGGCACCCCGGCGCCGTTGGCCGCATCCTCGTTGTCGTAGTTCGGCGCAGTCGAATTGCTGTTGCTCGGTCCGTTGGTGGTCTTCTCGATGTCGATCTTCGGCGTCGGGGTCGGCGCTACGGGGTTCTTGTAGTGGCTGAGGTCGGAGTCGGAAGGTGCACCCGGAGCCGTCACCGTCGCCTTGTTCTCATAGACCCCCGAGACCGGCTGGACCGTCAGTTTCTCGATCTTGAACCGATCCTCCGGCGTGGTATCGCCCGTCCAGCCGGCAATCACCAGCACGTTACCGGACAAGTTACCGGCGTTCAGGTCGGCCAGCCGGGTCGTACTGAGGTCGGTCAGATTGACCTCGGTGAACCCCAGCGCGGTGAGATCGGCGTCGCTGAGCAGGGTGTCATGGTTGTTGAACGGGTCGCTGCGCGTGCCGATCCACACCGACAGGTCGCTGTCGCCGACGACATAGCCCAGGAAGGCCGAGTCGACGACCACGTTCTGATTGAACTCGAACAGCACGTAGTTGTCCCGGCCGCCCATATTGTCCACTGTATGCGTGTCGCCACTGCCGCTCTCGCTGCTGTCGGTCACGCCGAGTCCGCCGCCGTAGCTGCCGAGGTAGGCTTGCGCCCAGGCTCCGGTGCTTTGATCGCGGCTGAAGGCGCTGGTCTTGACCGACAGTGCGCCGGAGGTGAAGGTGCGAACGTTGCCGTCGCTCCCGTCCGTAGCGCTGCTGCCCGAGAAGTCGAAGGTGGTCGCGGCGCCCGCAGTCGTCAGGTTCTGGACGGTACCGGTCGCCTGGTATAGCCACACCTCGCCAGGCTCCAGGAGAGTATCGGCATCACCGGTCTGTACGCTCTGGAACGTAATCTTGCCGTTGGCCACCGAGAGGTCGTCCGCGGTATTGGTCGTTCCATTGTCGTCGACGATCGCCACAGCGTTTTTCTCAAATGTTGCGCTGCCCGTATTGGTCACCTGGTAGGTCCAGGTGACGTTCGTACCTGGTGTCAGGATCGGAACCCCGGCGCCGTTGGCCGCGTCCTCGTTGTCGTAGTCGGGCACAGTCGAATTGCTGTTGCTCGGCCCATTGGTGGTCTTCTCGATGTCGATCTTGGGCGTTACCAGACCCGCATCGATGGTCGGGTTGTGCTCGCCCGCGGTCAGCGTGACGATCTGGCTCAGGCCCGTCGGGCTGACGTCGGAGTCCTTCGTGTCGTCGCCGCCCAGATCCTGGCCGGTGTAGTTGTACCCCGCGGGCTTGCTGAACTGCACCTGGTATTCGACGCCCGGGGTCAGCCCCGTGAATTTGTAGAAACCGTCGGCGCCGGTGGTGGTGGTCGCCGTGGTGTTGTCGCCGCTCGTGGCGATCTTGCCGTCGGCACCGCCGCCGATCAGGGTGATGGTCTGCCCCGTGATGCCGGTCGCGCCGTCATTCTGCTGGCCATCGCCGTTGCTATCCACCCACAGCCGGTCGCCCAGGCTGGCGAGAGGAATCACCACGCCCGCATCGAGGGTCGGGTTGTACTCACCCGGCGCTAGCGTGACGATCTGCGTCTTGCCCGTCGTGGTGTCGGCGTCGGAGTCGGAAGCGTCGTTGCCGACGTTCTGGCTGGTGAACAGGTAGCCGGCCGGCAGGTCGCTGAACTGCACCTGATATTCGACGCCCGGCGTCAGGCCCTTGAATTGATAGAAACCGTCGGCGCCGGTGGTGGTGGTCGCCGTGGTGTCGCCCACGCCGTCGATCTTGCCGTCGGTACCGCCGCCGATCAGGGTGATGGTCTGCCCCGTGATGCCGGTCGCGCCGTCATTCTGCTGGCCATCGCCGTTGCTATCCACCCACAGCCGGTCGCCCAGGCTGGCGAGAGGAATCACCACGCCCGCATCGAGGGTCGGGTTGTACTCACCCGGCGCTAGCGTGACGATCTGCGTCTTGCCCGTCGTGGTGTCGGCGTCGGAGTCGGAAGCGTCGTTGCCGACGTTCTGGCTGGTGAACAGGTAGCCGGCCGGCAGGTCGCTGAACTGCACCTGATATTCGACGCCCGGCGTCAGGCCCTTGAATTGATAGAAACCGTCCGTGCCGGTGGTGGTGGTCGCCGTGGTGTCGCCCACGCCGTCGATCTTGCCGTCGGTACCGCCGCCGATCAGGGTCACGGTCTTGCCGCTGATCCCGGTCGTGCCGTCGTCCTGCTGGCCGTTGGCGTTGCTATCCACCCACAGCCGGTCGCCCAGGCTGGCGGGGGGGATCACCACGCCCGCATCGAGGGTCGGGTTGTACTCACCCGGCGCTAGCGTGACGATCTGCGTCTTGCCCGTCGTGGTGTCGGCGTCGGAGTCGGAAGCGTCGTTGCCGACGTTCTGGCTGGTGAACAGGTAGCCGGCCGGCAGGTCGCTGAACTGCACCTGATATTCGACGCCCGGCGTCAGGCCCTTGAATTGATAGAAACCGTCGGCGCCGGTGGTGGTGGTCGCCGTGGTGTCGCCCACGCCGTCGATCTTGCCGTCGGTACCGCCGCCGATCAGGGTCACGGTCTTGCCGCTGATCCCGGTCGTGCCGTCGTCCTGCTGGCCGTTGGCGTTGCTATCCACCCACAGCCGGTCGCCCAGGCTGGCGGGGGGGATCACCACGCCCGCATCGAGGGTCGGGTTGTACTCACCCGGCGCTAGCGTGACGATCTGCGTCTTGCCCGTCGTGGTGTCGGCGTCGGAGTCGGAAGCGTCGTTGCCGACGTTCTGGCTGGTGAACAGGTAGCCGGCCGGCAGGTCGCTGAACTGCACCTGATATTCGACGCCCGGCGTCAGGCCCTTGAATTGATAGAAACCGTCGGCGCCGGTGGTGGTGGTCGCCGTGGTGTCGCCCACGCCGTCGATCTTGCCGTCGGTACCGCCGCCGATCAGGGTCACGGTCTTGCCGCTGATCCCGGTCGTGCCGTCGTCCTGCTGGCCGTTGGCGTTGCTATCCACCCACAGCCGGTCGCCCAGGCTGGCGAGAGGAATCACCACGCCCGCATCGAGGGTCGGGTTGTACTCACCCGGCGCTAGCGTGACGATCTGCGTCTTGCCCGTCGTGGTGTCGGCGTCGGAGTCGGAAGCGTCGTTGCCGACGTTCTGGCTGGTGAACAGGTAGCCGGCCGGCAGGTCGCTGAACTGCACCTGATATTCGACGCCCGGCGTCAGGCCCTTGAATTGATAGAAACCGTCGGCGCCGGTGGTGGTGGTCGCCGTGGTGTCGCCCACGCCGTCGATCTTGCCGTCGGTACCGCCGCCGATCAGGGTCACGGTCTTGCCGCTGATCCCGGTCGTGCCGTCGTCCTGCTGGCCGTTGGCGTTGCTATCCACCCACAGCCGGTCGCCCAGGCTGGCGGGGGGGATCACCACGCCCGCATCGAGGGTCGGGTTGTACTCACCCGGCGCTAGCGTGACGATCTGCGTCTTGCCCGTCGTGGTGTCGGCGTCGGAGTCGGAAGCGTCGTTGCCGACGTTCTGGCTGGTGAACAGGTAGCCGGCCGGCAGGTCGCTGAACTGCACCTGATATTCGACGCCCGGCGTCAGGCCCTTGAATTGATAGAAACCGTCGGCGCCGGTGGTGGTGGTCGCCGTGGTGTCGCCCACGCCGTCGATCTTGCCGTCGGTACCGCCGCCGATCAGGGTCACGGTCTTGCCGCTGATCCCGGTCGTGCCGTCGTCCTGCTGGCCGTTGGCGTTGCTATCCACCCACAGCCGGTCGCCCAGGCTGGCGAGAGGAATCACCACGCCCGCATCGAGGGTCGGGTTGTACTCACCCGGCGCTAGCGTGACGATCTGCGTCTTGCCCGTCGTGGTGTCGGCGTCGGAGTCGGAAGCGTCGTTGCCGACGTTCTGGCTGGTGAACAGGTAGCCGGCCGGCAGGTCGCTGAACTGCACCTGATATTCGACGCCCGGCGTCAGGCCCTTGAATTGATAGAAACCGTCGGCGCCGGTGGTGGTGGTCGCCGTGGTGTCGCCCACGCCGTCGATCTTGCCGTCGGTACCGCCGCCGATCAGGGTCACGGTCTTGCCGCTGATCCCGGTCGTGCCGTCGTCCTGCTGGCCGTTGGCGTTGCTATCCACCCACAGCCGGTCGCCCAGGCTGGCGAGAGGAATCACCACGCCCGCATCGAGGGTCGGGTTGTACTCACCCGGCGCTAGCGTGACGATCTGCGTCTTGCCCGTCGTGGTGTCGGCGTCGGAGTCGGAAGCGTCGTTGCCGACGTTCTGGCTGGTGAACAGGTAGCCGGCCGGCAGGTCGCTGAACTGCACCTGATATTCGACGCCCGGCGTCAGGCCCTTGAATTGATAGAAACCGTCGGCGCCGGTGGTGGTGGTCGCCGTGGTGTCGCCCACGCCGTCGATCTTGCCGTCGGTACCGCCGCCGATCAGGGTCACGGTCTTGCCGCTGATCCCGGTCGTGCCGTCGTCCTGCTGGCCGTTGGCGTTGCTATCCACCCACAGCCGGTCGCCCAGGCTGGCGGACTGCAGGACGACGCCGGCATCGATGGTCGGGTTGTGCTCGCCCGCGGTCAGCGTGACGATCTGGCTCAGGCCCGTCGGGCTGACGTCGGAATCCTGCGTGTCGTCGCCGACGTTCTGACTGGTGAAGAGCATGCCAGCAGGGGCGGTGAACTGTACTTGATAATCGAGTCCCGGGGTCAGGCCCTTGAATTCGTAGTAACCATCAACACCGCCATTTTGATGCGTGCTGGTCGTCGCGAGCAACTCGTTTCCACCATCAAAGATGCCATTGCTATTGAGGTCGCGCCAAAGATTGACTGTCACCCCATTAATGCCGGTGTTACCGTCATCCTGAATGCCATTGGTGTTCTTGTCTTCCCAGACATAATCACCCAGACTGGCCGGATGAACTTTCGTGATGATTGGTTGGCGAGCACTTCCCAGATCCAGAACGACACCAATATACTGATTATTGTCTGGAACAAATCCATCGTGACTGTTGGCCGCGAGGACGATCGCGTCAACGTCAGCGGAGCTTACCGGCCCATCAGCCACGATATCTTGGCCAGTGATATACTTGGGAAATCCCATCAGTACCCAGATTGCCGACTGGACCTCACCGTAATTGAACGTTGAGCCGGACGTGTAATCCTGATTGAGCACCCAATTGACGAGATCCAGATTTCCCTTTGTCAGGACGAGGCCACCTGGCAGCAAGTTCAACTCATAACTGGAATAGATGGTTGCCGCATAGGAGGAGCCGTCGCCGGTGATATTGAGGTCTGGATTAAGACACCAGCCATCCAGCCATCCCAGCCCTTGGTAATAAGAATTGCCGGACAGGGTCAAGTCCAGATAGCTCGCCGGAAGGTGATCGAGCCGTTGCTGGGCGCTTTCTCTCCAATAACTCCAGAGCGAACTAATCGTGATGGTAGGCTGGGGCATGGCTTGGTCTCCAAAATATAGATGATTCAGTATGTGTTAAGCAAGGAGTCGGCTTGTAAACACTCACCAAGAATCAAGAACAAACGAGTGCGTTTGCACTTGCATAAGCCGTTGCCGGTCATTGATTCCGAAAGGAAAATACAAGCAGTAGTCGAGGCTGCTGAACTGCCTCGAATCAGAGTACGGAAACAAATGCAGGGAAAAGCTTATCAGGACTTCTACTGGACTTGAGCGACCTTAAGCCTCCAACAACGGCGCACCCAGCACATGCTGTAAACGTGTGCTGGGTGGTTTCTTCACTTCCTTATTACTTCCGCTTGCGAAGCGCCACAAGCAACCCCAAGGCGCCAATACCCATCAGCGTAATGCTGGTGGGTTCGGGTAGATCACGGGCAAAAGCCGGCATGGCAGCAGACATCAGAACAGCGATAGAGAGTAGAGAACGCATGGGGAGACTCCTCTTGGCAAAGTTGATCATTATTAGGACCTTTACTACCGACCAGTTGAGCGGCAGCCGCGCATCCTGAAGCAGAAATCGTGCCAACTTTTCTTCTGCTATGGTTTAAAGAAAAAAATTCGGTTTCGACTGAAGGACCATCGCACAGCACTGTAAAAATTTCCGACACCGGTCCTGCGAGCTGGCAGCTTCCTGACAGATCAGCACCACCGCCTCGGTGGCGATGCCCTCGCCACGGCTGACAAAGCCCAGCCGTTCGACGGTCTTGGCCTTGCCGCAGCTTGCGGGCACCTGCAGGTAGGCAGCGATGTGGGCGGCCATCTGCGGCAGGTCTGGCGCCATCTTCGGCTGCTCTGTGATGATCGTCGCGTCGACATTGCCGATTTGCCAGCCGGCCTGCGCCAGCAGCGCAAGCGTCGCGCGCAGCAACTGCCGACTGTCGGCACCCCGATAGCGGGCGTCGGTATCGGGAATCGGCTACTCATAATTTTATTTATGAACTAAACTAAGTATCTGTCCAGAAATAACTTGTACAACTTATACGAGTAGGCGACGATCTCGTCATGAGTAATGACGAGCTAGTTGAAACGATCCGTAAGAAGTTCGAGCGCGTGTCCACGGTTTTGGATGAGCGGGGGCGTCGTGTGTGGGCGTTGGCGGAAGCCGAGGCGCTCGGTTACGGCGGACAAAGCATCGTCGCTAAAGCCACGGGGCTATCGCGAATGACGCTGTATTCGGAAAAATGCGGTCATGCCCAGGACGACCCGGCGGGTTCTCGTAGACACGTCCGAAAAGCAGGGGGTGGACGCAAGAAGCTGATCGAGCACGAGCCGACATTGCTCTCGGCGCTGGAAAGATTGGTGGAACCGACCACCCGGGGAGACCCTGAGAATCCTTTACGGTGGACCTGTCTGAGTACCCGTCAACTGGCGGCGGCCCTTGAACAACAAGGCCACCGGATTGGTCGTCAGACCGTAGCGGTTTTGCTGGATAAGTTGGGCTATAGCCTTCAGGGAAATCAAAAGACCAAGGAAGGCACCGTCCATCCGGACCGGGATGCTCAATTCCGTTACATTCACGGTCGAGTCGAGGATTTCCAACGACGGGGACAGCCTGTGGTTTCAGTCGATACCAAGAAAAAGGAACTCGTCGGGGACTTCAAAAATGGAGGCCGAGAGTGGCGCCCCAAAGGAAACCCCGAACCGGTTCGCGTTCATGACTTTATCGACAAGACCCTAGGCAAAGTGAATCCCTATGGCGTCTATGATCCAACGGCAAACACCGGTTGGGTTAGCGTTGGGGTCGATCATGACACCGCCGAGTTTGCGGTGGAAACGTTACGACGGTGGTGGGAAAAGATGGGACGAATTCGTTATCCCGGGGCTACCGAACTGTTGGTGACTGCGGATGGTGGTGGCAGCAATGGGGCGAGAGTACGGTTATGGAAGGTCGCTTTACAGCGTCTGGCCGACCAAACCGGCCTATGCATCTCGATCTGCCATTTTCCACCGGGAACTAGCAAATGGAATAAGATCGAACATCGGATGTTCAGCTACATCAGTATGAATTGGCGAGGAAAGCCTCTGGTCAGCCATGAGGTCATCGTCAATTTGATTGCTGCCACCACCACACAAGCAGGCCTAAAAATTGAGGCGGAGATGGATACCAACACCTACGCGAAAGGCATACACGTGACTGATGATGAACTCGATAAAGTTCACATAGAACGCTCCGAGTTTCATGGTGAATGGAACTACACCATCCGGCCATCGGTTTGAACTTGTACAACTTATTTCTGGACAGATACTAAGCGGACTAGATTTACAGGAGCAGGAGCCGTTCATGCAAACGTTCAACATTCACGATGCCAAGACCCAGCTATCGCGCCTGGTCGAACAAGCCGCCAAGGGCGAGTCATTCGTGATCGCCAAAGCCGGTAAGCCTATGGTCAAGGTGATGGCGCTCAATGCACCAGAGTCCTCTCAAATGAAACGGATCGGCTTCTTGGCCGGTCAGGTCACTGTGCCGGAAGCCAGGGTATTCAATGCGCTGGGGAGCGAAGAAATCGTAGCGATGTTCGGCGGTGAGGAATGAAGCTCCTGCTCGATACCCATCTGCTGCTTTGGACCGGGGTGTCGGGAAACGATACGGCGAACGGATCTCTGCCGACGGAGGTGTCCGCACTGATCAAGGACGAGACGAATGCCTTGTATTTCAGCCCCGCCAGCGTTTGGGAGGTCGCCATCAAGAATGCGCTCGGCAGGGCCGACTTTCGTGTTGACCCGCACCTGTTCCGGCGCGCGCTCCTCGACAACGGCTATATCGAGCTGCTCATCAACAGGGGTGCGAACGAAAGTGTTGGGCGAGTCCCGCTCTGATAATTGTCAGCGACGTGAGCAAACGTAAGGAAATTAGCGGAGAGTTGCGATAGAGTAGGGAACCCATCCACGGAGAGAAGCCATGCCTAAGATTTCCCACATCGAACCTTGCGATTCCAGAGACTTGGTGGCCCGTTTGGAGGCTAATCCAAAGATACTGGCGAAAGTGCTAGAGATGCTGGAGTTGGTGGAGAACGCCGAAGGGGATCTGCGTCGGGCCGATGAAGCCGAGCGCCGCGTGATAGAAATTCTCCGCGGGACGGGCCAGGAGATTCTGACGGGATGGGCCGAGCAGGTTGCTGAGGCGGTGACAGCCGAGGTGCGGGCCGCTGAGCCGGTCGTGGTACACGCGAAAAAAAAGTTCTCTGGTATACGACATACGGCTCGGTCATGGTGGAGGAGGAATGCTTTCTCCACAAAGAAACAAACCGGCTGCTTCGTCCTTTTTCAGAAGCTGCCGGTGTCCGTTGCCGGAGCCATTCTCTGCCACTGGAGCGCGCCGTGACGGACTTGGGCGCCGACCTTCCCTTTGGACAGGTTGCGGCAAAAATCAAGGAGCACTACGGTGTTGACTTGGCGGTCAGTGCGCCCCGGACGCTCACCGAACGGGTGGCCTGTGAATTAACGGAGGCAGATTGCCTGCCGGTGGCGGGCCCATCGAACACCGCGAAGAGGCTGATTGTGGAGACGGACGGCGGAATGGTGCCCCTTGTCGAGACCGTGGAGGGCGCTGCGGACGCCCGCAAGGGGAAGCGCACGCACTGGCGAGAAGCGAAGGTCTGTATCGCACAGCGGCAGGGCGAGGCCGTTCCCAAGGCCGGCGTGACGATGGAGGGTCCCCGGGAAGCGGGGGCCATCCTGAAGCGGCTGGTCGATGCGCTGGGATTTGGCCCCAAGACCCAGGTTCACTGTGTTGGCGACGGGGCGGCTTGGATAAGCAGCCAAATCGAGGAACTGTTCGGTACTCAGGGGACCTTCCTGGTCGACTTGTTCCACGTCTGCGAATATCTGACCCCAGCCAGCAAGGTCTGCGCGCCGGATTCTGCCCAGGATTGGGTGGCCTCCCAGAAGGCGCGATTCCTGCTGGGACAGGCCCGCGAGGTGGTTGCAGAGATGAAACTGCACCTCGAACCTGCATCGGTCGATGACCCGCAGGCTCCGGTGCGCGTCGCCTGGCGCTATTTCTCCAACCGACTCGACCAGTTGGACTACCCCCGCGCACTTGCGCTGAATCTGCCCGTCGGCTCTGGCGAGGTCGAGAGTTCTCATCGCTACCTCGTGCAGGCCCGCCTCAAGCGCCCAGGGGCTTGGTGGCGTGCGGACATGGCTCAAGCCATGATCAACCTGCGTGTCATGCGACATAACCAGCTGTGGGAAACCTATTGGGAAAAGCGCTGGGCGGAGCCTCTACGCAGAGCGGCTTAAAACCGAGACTCCCCGTCCAACACTTTCGTTCGCACCCCATCAACAGCGAGCACACCGCAGGTGTGGCAAACTTGCCTGGTCATCACAAAGATCCTTTCGACCGACTTCTGATTGCCCAGGCGACAGTCGAAGGCATCACTCTGCTTACCAATGACGTCCAGGTGGCCGCCTACAGCATGAGTCCGATTCGGCTGATCTAAGAGCGGCTGACCTCTCGTGCGGCTGCGGTCCGCTCGCCTGCCCGTCCTCTGCCATGAATACCCCCACCCCACGACCCATGACGTTTCCTTCTTCAGACACGACCGCAAGGTGGAACATCGCGATCATCACGACGCATATGGCGTAGCATATGAGCCTGAACGAGGCGAGTATTTCCAACCAGGGATGAGCCTGAGGGAAAGACCTTCTACCAGGAAACCTTCAATCCTTGGCTCCATCTGCACCGCCCGTGCCTGTTCGCCACCACGATCGCCAATACCAAGGGCAAGATCGTCAAATGCTATAAGCATGACTCAGATAAAATTTCGCACGGGTGTTTTCAAGAAACGAGTCCGCTGTTATAATTTTACGGCTGCATGGGGTGGCATCGATGCCCTTGCCGCTGTAGCTCAGTCGGTAGAGCAGCGCATTCGTAATGCGAAGGTCGACAGTTCGATTCCGTCCAGCGGCACCAGAAAATCAAGCACTTATCCCGGCTCACAAGGTCGGGCTCTTTGCTTTCTGGCCTTCATGTAGCCACCATGTAGCCAGATTCGAGCAATCCAGATCAACGCGCGTGAGTGTGCCTCACAGACCGCCGGCGCTCCATGCGCCTGTGAGCGCCATCCGACCGTCAAGGATATTTCTCCTGGACGGGTAGGAGTTCCCGGCGCGTGCGGGTGCAACTTTCAAAATCACGCCAAAGAGCGTGTTTTAACCAGGAGTTCCCCGCGGGTGCGGCATACCATTGGATCAAGAAAGAGCCAATGGTCTGTGGGGCGCGAAGCCCCTTCAAAGCCGCGCCATCAACGACCTTGGCGTCCGGGAATGCACGCTCGATGTCGCCCTGCCTGCGGGCGCGAACCAGCAACGTGCTGCCGGTCGGATCGCCCTTGTCGACGACGCTCAGAAATGAATCGGCCAGGAAAATCCACATGCTGTTACCTCTGCAAGTTATTTGGCGCCGACCATCTTCGCCAGCGGGTGATCAACGGTGCGATTGAGGATGCCGAGCAGCTTCGCCTTCGGAACCAACGAGACCGCCTGCGACTCCCAGCCGCAAGCTGCAGGGGTGCCACCGACACGGCGAGCGCGGTAGTACCGGCAGACCGACGTGGTGCGCTCCACGTCCATCAGGAACCCTGTGATGGCTACCTGCAGGCCAGATTCCTCGAACGCTTCCTTGATGGCGACCGCCTGCATTGGCAGCCCGCCCTCGGTGGTGCCCTTCGGGAACGTGGCCTTGTAGCCGCCGAAGGCGTTCGACGGATGGATGACCCATATCCGCCCGTCCGTCTCTTCGATGACCACGCCGGCCGCGGCTTTCATCCCGGTGCTGGCGTGAAAGGCGGGCTCGATCAGGTTGTCGTCTTGACCTGGTGCGTTCGCCCAGCCGGCGGTGGTGGTCGGCGCGTCCTTCCACGGCGAGAACGGGATCCCGTTGATGGCCTTCGGCATCCAGCCGTCCGGCGTCACCGTAGCAACGTGTTCGGCGTCCAGCCATGCCTCGGGCGGGCCATCGGCGTGCGGGTGACTCAGTTTGACCTTCTGGCCGTGATCGTTGAGCTTCGGGTGATAGCAGATCGTCATGTCGTTCCTCGTCGGTTGGTGATGACGTGACAATGCCACACTCACGGTCGGCAACAAAGCTCTTGAAACATCCGCCATTGGCGTATAGTGTTCGCCTATGGAATTCATCGAGACACCAACCTTTACCCGCCTGCTTACTTCTACTTTGCCACATTTCTAAAATGGTTGAAATACAGGCTATTGAGCTACATATCTAATGCTCTACCACATAAGGAGTATGACGATGAAATCGCCAAATTTATTTATTTGGGATCGGGCGTGCGGTGGCCAGCTGCTGCGAGAATCTGACCAGCCATTTTCAGTCGTTCCGGGAGTGTTTCCGCAGTAAAACGCGAAGCACGGCCGAGCAAGCTGAACAGTACTTGCGGGGCCTTTTTCAAAGCCCTCGTGCGAACCTGGAACAGATGAGCGAGACGGTGGCGGAGACCGAGTATTACAGCCTCCACCACCTGTTGAGCGATGCTGCATGGGACTTTGAGAATGTGCGTCGGGAGACGGCGCGACAAGCGGACGAGTGGATCGGTGGGCCAGAGACGGGACTGTTGCTCGATGAGTCTGGGGTCCAAAAGAAGGGCGACCATTCAGCGGGCGTCGCCAGGCAGTACAACGGTCGCCTGGGTAAGGTCGAGAACTCGCAGGTTGGAGTGTATGCCGCCTTGGCACGAGGGTCGCAGGCGGCGATCATCGACTTCGAATTGTTCCTTCCAGAGCGTTGGGTTGAAGACGCCAAGCGTTGCCAGGAAGCGGGGATTCCGGAATCGGCACGGGTCTTTCGGACTAAGCCGCAGATGGCTGCCGAGATGGTCAAGCGGGCACGAGCCGCCGGGGTGCGCTTTGGCTTCATCGGTGCCGACGGCCTCTATGGCCACGCGACTTGGCTGCTGTTTGATTGGGACGATGCAGGTGAGGTATTCGCCACCGAGGTGCACAGCGACCAGCAGTTTTACTTTACCGATCCGGGAAAGGCGTGGGTACCGGCCTGGGAAGCCCGCGAATGGGCCGCGCGCCTGAAACGAAAGGAGTGGCACCCGGTGATCCTGCGCGACGGGGAGAAGGGTGAAGTGCGCGCGATGTTTGCCCATACCCGCGTGTGGATCAGTCATCCGAACAGCGCACAGGCCCGCCAATGGCATCTCCTGGCACGCCGCGATGGCAAGGAGGTGAAGTTCATGCTCTCCAACGCGGCGCCCGACACGCCACTTCGCGAGCTGGCACGCATGCAGGCACAGCGCCACTTCATCGAGCGCGCCTTCGAGAATGCGAAAGGTTGCTGTGGGATGGCCGACTACCAGGTACGCAAGTGGCGGGCTTGGTACAACCACATGGCGCTCGTCTGCGTTGCACTACTCTTTCTCGTCAAGGAGCGGCGGCAACACTCACCCTACGCCGAGTTACTGTCCTGTGCCGATGTCGTCGACATGCTCGTGGCGCAGCTCCCGGTGAAGATTCACGGTCGCGAAGACCTCGTGCGAATCATCGCCGAGCGTCATGCACGGCGACAAAGCGCCCGCGACAGCGCCTACCGAAGGCAGCCGCCAGCACCCAAAAATGCCATTAGAATCTGTTAATGTAGAATTACGGGCGTTCTCTCCGATGATGAGTACATGGAATTGCAAAATGAACTCGTCGATGACCCTGCCAAAGGCGACTTGATCAAAGGCGGGGGCGGCATCCGCAAGCTGCGCCACGGGGTTCAAGGGCGCGGCAAGAGTGGCGGGGTCCGGGTGATTTACTACTGGGTCAAGGATGACCATTTGATCTATCTGCTGGTGATCTATCCGAAATCGAAGAAGGATGATCTGACCGACAAGGAAACCGCCATCCTGCGCGATTTCGTCAAGGAGCTATGAGCATGGAAACCACACTGTTCGATGACCTGGTGCAAAGCCTGAAGGAGGCTCGCGCCATTTCCAAGGGCGAGGCGCCGGCATCTCGTCGCTTTGAAGTCACGCCACCGGATGCCAGGGCCGTGAGGGAGCAGATCGGCTTGTCTCAAAGCGAGTTCGCCAGCTTGATGCAGGTCAGCGTCAAGACCCTACAGAACTGGGAGCAACATCGGCGCCACCCAACTGGCCCAGCCGCTGCACTCTTGAAAATCGTCTCATCTGCTCCAGAAGTGGCGCTCAAATCCCTGCACGCCTGATCGGCCGGATCGCCCGCCTGGTCAGGCACCTCTACGAATCTGTGGCTGACCGTGCCGATGCATGGCACAATTGGCTGCGTACATTTCGTCGTCCGTAGCCGCTCCCTGCACAGTTGAGCACGACGATTTGTGAAGCGGGCTTGGCGCGGTGGCTTGCTTCAGGCTTTGGCCAAACGGGATCGTGGTCGCCTTTCCGGAACTTTCTGAGGGCGATACAGCAAACGGTGGCGACAAACCGGAGTCGTTAGAAGGCTCAGGGCAATCGCTTACACGGATAGCATGATGTCTTCGCTCGCCGTCGCCGAGAAAGCGAGACTGATCAAGGATTCGCGGTAATCCTGATGCCGGTCGGCGTGAACGCGTCGGCGGCGCAAACCCATCTTCGAATCCTCATCCTTGCGCAAGGTCGCCAAGTCGAACTTGCGCAGAACGGAGAAGTTCCGCGCTGAGTGACCTTTGCGGGCACGGCAGTGATCCTCGCGGAAGACCACATCGAGTGTCCAGTGCAAACCGTTCTCGATGCCCCAATGGTTGCGAGACGCATTGGCGAACATGGCGACGGTCTGGACGCCGCTGGAACCAATGGCGTAACGATGCTCGGTATGGACGGTATTGCCGATTTCCCGCACCGACTCGATCATGCCCACACCCCCGAGTTTCTTCCACGCCTGGCGCATCGGCTTGTCCATCCAGGAGACGTCATGGATCCACGTGTAGCGGCGTGTCTCGATCCGGCCGTGATCCTTCTCGATTTCCTCAAAACGCTGAACGTTCAGGCGACCAAAGCCGGCCTGGTTGCCCTCCTCAAAAAACTCCCGAATCGCTTCGGCCAAGTTCTTCTGGTTGTCTTTGACCTGCAGGACGTAATCCCCACCCCGGTCGACGATCTTCTCCGCCACCTCGGTTTGGCAACCCAGAGCATCTGTTGTGGCAATACATCCTTTTAATATGAGTACCTCAAGCAAGTTCTTGAGCCCCGCCAACTCGTGTCCCTTGCCGCAAGTTCCCTCCTGCGCCAGACAAAGGCCACTTCCTACCGCGTAGGCCGTCACCCTATGGAGGAGTTCATTGCTTCCTTTCTTCCCCGAACCACGCAAGGTCTTCCCGTCGAAAGCGACCACTCCTTCCACGACACCGACCAATCCCGCGACCCATTGCCGAAAGCGCTCCTCAAATACGCTCCCATCCAGCACCCGAAAGATATCGCCAAACGTGTCATGGGAGGGCGTACCTCCTTTCAGAGCCCAACCAAATTGCTCCCGCAACCACTCTTGTCGATCTCGACACCAGTCTGCGACCTCCGCCCAGTTGTCGGCGCCACACAGAGTCGCGCAAACCGCCATCACCACCGTTTCCATCAAGACGTAGCGCTTGGCCGGACCTCGACGTTTGTCCGGCAATCCCGAAAAGGAGAGAGTAGACCCCATTGCTATTTGCAAATCAATACTATGGCATAAATGCATGATAGTAAAAGAATATTCTCAGCTGCTTACGACATCTGCGTAAGCGATTGCCCTGTGTTAAACAGGGGCTTACAGGCCAATAACAGGCCGTTGTGCTAAATCATGCTGCGTGACTTTTGCGTGACTTGTCGGATTTCCGGCCTGTTTTGGCTGCCAAATCCGGGGTTTTCGGGTTCGTTTCGGGTATGATTCGAGTCGTTCTCTTGGAACCGATCTGATCCACCAAGATTCTGGTTATGCCCCGCGTAGAAATACGAGAGCCAGTCGAAGGGAATCCCTTCTGAAGCCAGCCATGCCTCCTGTGTCACCGCAGACAGGGTGCGAGATCGGAAAGAAGCCGCGTCGAAAGACTCGGCTTTTTTCACGTCTGCAGGTCCAAAACGTCGAAACCCCGGACCGATTGAGTAAATCGTCCGGGGTTTCCTCCACATTTCACAGCTTGCGCGACCCATCGCGGATCGGCCCTTTCGGGTCCGGGGGGGCACCTTCCTTGGTTTCCTCGGGAGGTAGTTGCTGGCCTGGTCAGGTGACCATACCGGGCGCTGCGTGTCCGGTCAAGCCTGGTGTGCTGCTCGTTCCGGCCTGGGTATCAGTGTGGCTGCGTATAGGTTCAGGACGCTGCCGGCAGCCTGTGCATCGCCCTGCAGCGCCCGTGCAATCTGCTGCTCAAGGGTCTGCTCGACGTATGGGTCGATCACCCTGGCGGCACCAAAGAAAAATCATGCTCGCGAAGGTGTTAAACAGGAATTCCTGGTTGCGCTACTTCCTGCGTGTGCCCTCCTGAAACCTGTTCATCGCTCGCCACACGTCGAAGTAGGCGTCGTGCCGGTCGTTCTCGGCCACCTGGTTCTTGAAGTTCCCGTATTCGATCTTCCGCACCGATTCGGCGATCGTATCCGCGACCTGGCTGCGCAGGATGCGCGCCCGGTATCGGTAGTCGGTTCCTGCGCCTTCGATGACCTGCGCCTCGGGGAATACACGCTCGATGTCGCCGCTTCTCCTGGCGCGAACCAACAGCGTGCTGCCGGTCGGATCGCCCTTGTCGACGATGCTCAAAAATGAGTCGGTCAGAAAAATCCACATGTTCGTGTCCTCAATCCGGTGACATCAACAGCGCCTTGAGTAGCGGCGCATCCTTGCTGTTGGTCAGGAAGCTGGCCAGTGCCGCTCGGGGCACCAGCGACACCGCTTGCGACTCCCATCCCATGTCGGCCGGGTTACCGCCGACGCGCCGGGCCAGATAGTAGCGGGTCGTCGTCATTGTGCGCTGCGAATCTGCCAGGAAGCCGGTGATCTGCACCTGGAGCCCTGCTTCCTCGTGGGCTTCCCTGATCGCCACCGCCTGCAGGTGTGAGCCGAGTGCATCGGCCCTGCCCTTGGGGAACGTCGCGCTGTAGCCACCGAACCCGTTGCTCGGATGAACGATCCACACCCGGCCATCCACTTCCTCGACCACGACACCAGCGGCAGCGTGCTTGCCCGAGCCGACCTGCAGGACCGGTTCGACGAGATCCCCCATCTGGCCCGGCACGTTCTTCCAGCCTATCAGCGTCGTCGGCGCGTCCGACCAGGGCGCGAACGATACGCCGTTGAGTTGGGTGGGCATCGGTCCGTCCGGGATGACCGTCGCGGATTGGTGGGCGTCATGCCAGGCGCCGAGCTTCGTCGGGGTGCTGGGGTGCTTTATCTTCACGGGCTTTCCATGTTCGTCCAGGCGAGGATGCAGGGGCAGCCCCGGTTCCGGCTCGGGCTCATCCGCCCGCGGGTCGTCTTCATCAACGGCGCACTCCTCGCACTCGTCCTCGTCAGTCTCAGCTTCGGCCGCCGCACGCTCCCAGACGTAATCCTTAAGCGTCCGTCCCGGCATGTAGACCGTGTTGGTGCCCAGCAGCACGGCGGCGACAAAGGCTTCCAGCGCTTGCAGACGTTGGCTTCCCACTTAAAGCGGGACAGTCATGCTACCGATAGAGTCTGAGGATGAAGGGAGCTGAGGAGATGGGAACTGGTTGCCGCATCTCCTGTATCATCAGTTTTATGACAAAAAAACTCTACGACTCAAGCCATACGGACAACCAGCCGCGTCATTTTTGCCGCACTTACTTCTACATTAACAGATTCTAATGGCATTTTTGGGTGCTGGCGGCTGCCTTCGGTAGGCGCTGTCGCGGGCGCTTTGTCGCCGTGCATGACGCTCGGCGATGATTCGCACGAGGTCTTCGCGACCGTGAATCTTCACCGGGAGCTGCGCCACGAGCATGTCGACGACATCGGCACAGGACAGTAACTCGGCGTAGGGTGAGTGTTGCCGCCGCTCCTTGACGAGAAAGAGTAGTGCAACGCAGACGAGCGCCATGTGGTTGTACCAAGCCCGCCACTTGCGTACCTGGTAGTCGGCCATCCCACAGCAACCTTTCGCATTCTCGAAGGCGCGCTCGATGAAGTGGCGCTGTGCCTGCATGCGTGCCAGCTCGCGAAGTGGCGTGTCGGGCGCCGCGTTGGAGAGCATGAACTTCACCTCCTTGCCATCGCGGCGTGCCAGGAGATGCCATTGGCGGGCCTGTGCGCTGTTCGGATGACTGATCCACACGCGGGTATGGGCAAACATCGCGCGCACTTCACCCTTCTCCCCGTCGCGCAGGATCACCGGGTGCCACTCCTTTCGTTTCAGGCGCGCGGCCCATTCGCGGGCTTCCCAGGCCGGTACCCACGCCTTTCCCGGATCGGTAAAGTAAAACTGCTGGTCGCTGTGCACCTCGGTGGCGAATACCTCACCTGCATCGTCCCAATCAAACAGCAGCCAAGTCGCGTGGCCATAGAGGCCGTCGGCACCGATGAAGCCAAAGCGCACCCCGGCGGCTCGTGCCCGCTTGACCATCTCGGCAGCCATCTGCGGCTTAGTCCGAAAGACCCGTGCCGATTCCGGAATCCCCGCTTCCTGGCAACGCTTGGCGTCTTCAACCCAACGCTCTGGAAGGAACAATTCGAAGTCGATGATCGCCGCCTGCGACCCTCGTGCCAAGGCGGCATACACTCCAACCTGCGAGTTCTCGACCTTACCCAGGCGACCGTTGTACTGCCTGGCGACGCCCGCTGAATGGTCGCCCTTCTTTTGGACCCCAGACTCATCGAGCAACAGTCCCGTCTCTGGCCCACCGATCCACTCGTCCGCTTGTCGCGCCGTCTCCCGACGCACATTCTCAAAGTCCCATGCAGCATCGCTCAACAGGTGGTGGAGGCTGTAATACTCGGTCTCCGCCACCGTCTCGCTCATCTGTTCCAGGTTCGCACGAGGGCTTTGAAAAAGGCCCCGCAAGTACTGTTCAGCTTGCTCGGCCGTGCTTCGCGTTTTACTGCGGAAACACTCCCGGAACGACTGAAAATGGCTGGTCAGATTCTCGCAGCAGCTGGCCACCGCACGCCCGATCCCAAATAAATAAATTTGGCGATTTCATCGTCATACTCCTTATGTGGTAGAGCATTAGATATGTAGCTCAATAGCCTGTATTTCAACCATTTTAGAAATGTGGCAAAGTAGAATTACAGACCAGGGAAAACGAAGCCTGCGTGCAGTGGGGGAATTAATTCATCGCCCGAAAAGCAGTGTTCATCGCCACCTGCAAGCGCAAGCCCGTAGGAACCGACATCCTGAATCGGGGTTTTGGGAAACCGAAGAGGGGGAGGCATGGCTGAGATTGCTGGTATTTGCTGTGCTGTACACGTTCGGGCTGCAACATCATGTGGGGGCGGGTGCCTTGTCGGATTTCTTCCAATTGATCCGCCTTCATACCCATGTGGGGGTGTCTCCCAGCGCCTTGCAGACCCAACTCAGCCGGATGGAAGCGCTGTTGCCCCTGTTTCAGCAACAGTGTGAAGCCTCGGTACCGACGCGGACACGCCAAGCGGTGGTGGCCGCGGATGAGACGTTCTTTGGGGAGATTCTGATCTTGGTGCTGATGGATTTGTCCTCGGGCTACCTATTGCTGGAGTCGATTCAGAAGGACCGGGGTTTCGATACCTGGTTTGCCCAGGTGACCCCGCGCCTGGAAGCACTGGGTATCGAAGTCAACCACGCCATCAGTGACCGGGCGAAGGCCCTGATCAAATTAGCGGTCACAGGCTTTGAGTGTACCTCGGGCGCGGATACGTTCCACGAGCAATATGGCCTCAGTCGCTGGTTGTCACCGGCCTTGGGACGTCGAAAAGCCAAGGCGGATCAGTGCTGCGAACTGGCCCAGAAGGCCCTTGATCAGCCGTCGCGCGGAGCCAGTACCGAGGAAAAGGCGGCTTTGGCGGCACAACAGGCCTGTGCCTGGGAAGCCCGCGCGCAAGTGGAACAGGCGCAGCAAGAGTACCAGAAGCAGTTGCTGGGAATCGCCGAGGAAATCCATCCCTTCTCCCTGGAGGAGAATACTCGCACGACGGCGGAGAGCGTAGTGGCAGGACTGGAAACGCGAGCACAGGCCCTGGAAACTCTGGCGGCGCAACAAGGGATCCAGGATACCCGTTCCGCCCTGAAGAAGTTCCGTGCCCAGATCGGCGCCTTATCGAGTCACGTCAGCTTTTGGTGGCTTTGGGTAGAAGAAATCCTGCTGGGCTGGTCTCTGGATGAAGCGACTCGGCAATGGCTGACGAGCAAGCTGTTGCCCGTACTCTATTGGCACTACCAAATGCGGAAAACGCAAAACAGGGTTCACCGGAAACGGTATCAGGAGGCTTGGCAGCGAGCATTAGAGGCCTGGAAAGCAGACCCGTTCCATTCGGGATTCTCCGAGAGTGAGTTGCAGCGCTGGCTAGAATGGGGGGAATGGATGGTGCGACAGTTCCATCGCAGCTCCTCCGCCGTCGAAGGGCGCAATGGCCGCTTGTCCCAGTTGTATCATAACGGGCGAGGTCTGACGAAATGCCGCCTGGCTGCGCTAACGGTTATCCACAACTATGGGGTGAGACGTAGTGACGGCACTATCGCAGCCGAACGTCTGTTTAGCACCTCTTTCCCTGATCTTTTCGATTGGCTGCTCAACCAGATGGGGGAACTTCCCTTACCGAGGAAGTCCCGCCACCGGGTTGTGCATAACCCATTGAAGTTAGAGATTGTCCCGGCTTAAGTGGGAAGCCCAGACGTTCGAGCAACACTTCCATGTCGAAGTGTGGGTTCTTGACCGCTTCGGAGATGAGGCTATCGATCTGCAGCGAGACACCGGCCAGACCTTCGGAGACGATGCAGGAGAGATTTTCTCCAGCGTAGTAATCCGGATCGAGGTCGAAGTAGCGAACGACTGCCTTGCTGTTAGTGGCTGGAAGGAAGCGCGCATAAATGGCGCAGAAGAATGGCAGAGAATGCTGGACTGATTGAGTGGACAAAGGAGGGGCCGGTAAGGGCCCCTTGAGGATTGGAAGGTTGGCAGCGGTTAGAACGGCGGCTCTTCGGTCCAGGGGTCGTAGGGATTGGCGTCGCTGTCCCTGGATTGCTCGTCACGAAGCAGTTCAAAGAGGGCGGTCTGGTAGTGAGCGCAGATCCGGTCCCGCAAGTCGTCGAGCAGTTCGACGACGGCGAAAGCCTGGGCCGGTGTCCATTCGGCGGATATCAGGCAGTCGAGGCCGTGGTTCAATCCGGAGGGTTGGGGGTAGGGTTTCATGGGGTGCTCCCGGCGGTTGCCTTGCGTTTTCGGGAGCGCTGCTCGGCGTGCTCGCGGGCCTCTTTGTGGCGATAGGATTCGCCCTTGAGGGCGATGATCTCGGCGTGATGGACGAGACGATCGATGAGCGCGACGACGCAGGCGGCGTTGGGGAAGACCTCCGCCCAGTCCGAGAACGAGCGGTTGGTAGTGATCAAGGTGCTGCGGGTTTCGTGGCGGCGGTTGATCAGTTCGAAGAGCAGATCGGCATGGCGGTTCGAATAGGACAGGTAGCCAACCTCGTCGACGACCAAGAGAGACGGTGCGGCGTAGTGGCGCAATCGACGGCGCAGAGCCGAATCGCTATCGAGGGCGGCGAGATCATTGAGAAGTTGGCCTGCGGTCGTGAACAGCACGGTGTGGCCGTGCAGGACGGCCTGATAGGCGATGTTCTGGGCAATGGTCGACTTCCCCAGCCCGCTACTGCCGACCAGGATGACGTTGGTGGCGCTGTGCAGGAAATCGAGCCCCATCAATTCGCGGATCGCCGTTCGGTCACACTGCGTGGGCCAGTTCCAATCGAAATCGGCCAGCGGCTTGAAGCGGCCGATATGGGCGCAGCCGAGGCGGCGTTCGAGGCTGCGCCGTGCCCGTTCGGCTTCCTCCCAGGCCAGTAGCGGCTCAACCCAGGTGCTGTCGGCCAATTCTGGCCAATGGGCGAGCAGGCCATGCAGGTGCAAGGTCTCTGCGCGCCGGCGCAGGCTCTCAAGCGGGGTCATCGTCGGCCTCCGTGAGTTGGTCATAACTTGCCAGGCGGTGTGGCTGGACCGGCGTGTCGCGGCGCTGGACCTGCTCGGACAAGGTGATTTCGACCGGCGGCGGCTGATCTTGGGCTTCGCGCCGACGTTCCAGAGCCAGGCGCACCGCGTTCACGTGCGGCACCTCGCGCGCCAGTGCGTCGAGGACGCCGACGCGCAATTCGGCCGCACCATAACGATCCAGCAGGCGCAACAGAGCCCTGGTGATCGCGCCGAGATGGCCGCCACGCTCGGCAGCCCGCACGAGGAGGTCCCGGCTCTCCGGCACCGCCTGGGTCAGGCGGTCAGTACCGCGGTGCTGACTGGCCTGGTGCTTGTGTGCGGCGAGCGTCTCGAGATGGGCGGGATTCTCGATGCACTGCCCCCGATCATAGCTGCGCGCATGCGTCGCCAGGAGCGTCTGGCCCTCGAGGATGCGCACCTGCCGGGGATCCGCGACGACGCTCAGCGTGCGTTGCACGTGGGTATGGGGAACCGAGTAATCGTTGAGGTCGAAACGCGCATAGGGCGTCTTGGCGACCTTTACCGCCACCTGCTCGTCGGTTGGATAGGGATTGTCCGGCAGGGCCATGAGATGCGCCGATTCCAGCGCAAAGGCTTCGCGTACGGTCAGGGTCACGTCTTCCGGGCCGCGCCGGTCGGCGGCTTCGCCGGCGCACCAGGCATCGGCCTGAGCATTGAGATCGGCCAGATCGGCAAAGCTGCGGCCGGCAAAGAAGGCCTCTCGGATATACCGGATGGCGCGCTCAACGCGCCCTTTCTCATTTCCTCGGTACACTGCCACGGGCCGTGGTTCGTAGCGGTAATGACCGGCGAAATGCAGCAGCGTCGGGTTGAATCGGATCGCCTGGCCTTGTCGCTCCAGGACGGCGCTCTTGAGGTTGTCATAGAGCAGGACCCTCGGCACGCCGACCCAGGTCTCGAAAGCAGCGGAGTGACCGCGCAGGAAATTCTCCATGCGGGCATCGAGAAAGAAGCGCAGGAAGATCTGTCGCGACCACGACAGTACCATCACGAAAGCCATCAAAGGCCGGCGGGCGCGGCCGATATCGAGATGACCAAAGTGGGCCCAGTCGATTTGTCCTTGTTCACCGGGCAGCGTGCGCAACCGCAGGTAGGCTTCGGCGGTGGGCCGCGGTCGGTGCAAGGCGACCAAGTGCCGGAAATGATCGGGCTGCCCGCTGTAGCCGCGGCCCTTCACCATGACGTATAGCCGACTCGCGGTCAGGCGGGGAAACTGTTCCAGGGTCTCGCGGATGAAGGGCAGGTAGGGGTCGATGCGGGAAGCGCGCCGCGGCGCGCCGACCCGTGGCAAGCCGGCCTGCGTGATGACGCGCGAGACGGTGCCGTGGTGCACCTTCAGTTGGCTGGCGATAGTGCCGATGCGCCAGTGTTCGGCGTGGAAGTAGCGCAGGATTTGCGCTTCCAGTTCAGGGGAAATGGTCAAGTGGGGTTCCTCTTCGGTCAGGTGGGACAGCGGATGGAACCCGGCAGCTGCCCAGAAAGCCCTGCCTGAGCAAGCCCGAACAGCGCGTACCGCAGAAATGGCAGCGCGCCGTTCGGGAAGGGTCGGTCGGACCGACTGCCGTCGGTTCCCGGCCCACCGCCGAGTTCGCCGCCAGTAGATCACTTTGTGCCGCTGGCATAGAACCCTGATGCGTCACATTCTGCCGGCGCAGCCGGTAACGGCGGCTTCTTTCGGCATGCTTGAGGCGGCCTCTTCGGCTCTTCTGGTAGCGGTGGCCGGCTTCCTGGACCGAAGCGCGGCGTGCGGCTTGGGCGCAGCCTCTGGCACAATAGATCTGGCCCCGGTCGCAGCGGCGGCAGACGACGACCTGGGTTCGGCAGCCATGACAAAGGAAGAGTCGGCCCGTGATTTCCATTGGCGGTTTCCGGCATGCCAATGCGCGATCGACAGGGAGATGTCGATCGTGAAAGACTCTCCCTGCACCCGTGCCCAGCACGGTGTGGGGCACGGCATCGGTGTCAACTTTGCGGGTTTGGCCGGTGTCGTGCTCGTTCTTCTTGGCGGGCCCTTTTTACCGCATCGCGAACGGGCTTGTCATCTCCGCGTTGCCCCCTTCGCCGATGAGCGGCAAGCTTCCCCGATGGCCGGCGCGCGGCAGGGGGGCGTGTCTCCAGTCGCCCTTCGGGCTCCTTCCAACACGCCCCCCTGCCGCATCATCGGTGACCCGGCCGCTCCGAAACCCCAATCCGTCTCGACTACGGACCATCCCTCGCCGGGAGCCTCTCCTACGCTTCTCCGCCAGCTATCGGCGGGTTTTGACCGCCACTGACACCTGGTGGCGCAACATCTGCCCATCCCTTTATGGCAAGGCCTGCGCGTGGTGGCCGGTGATGGCAGTGACGTTCGCCTGACGTTGATGAAGAACGGTGTCCGTTCGATCGTCCATGGGGTGGCTTTCGGCTTGTACTTGCCGGGAATCGAGTTGTTCCTGGATTTCTTCCTGCATGGAGCGGCGTGCGGCGAGCGCCAGATGCTCTTCGAAGTGTTCGACCGCCTGCAGCCGGATGACTTGCTGGTCCTCGACCGTGGTTTTCCCTGTTGCTGGCTGGTGGCCGCGCTGACCGATCGCCGCATCCATTTCTGCATGCGTTGCGATCGTTCCCACGGATTCAAGGTGGTACGCGAGTTCCTGCGCTCCGGCCAAAGTGAGCGGGTGGTGACACTGCGCGCGCCAAATGCGCGCGACGCCAAGGACTACGAATGCCCGATGACGCCCACCACCGTCCGTTTGGTCCGCGTGGTGACGCCCAATGGCCGGGTGCATGTCGTGATGACTTCGCTCCTCGACACCATCGCCTTCCCCGCTGCCGCGTTTGCGGCCTTGTATCACAGCCGCTGGCGGATCGACATTTACCAGACATAAAACCTCCATAAGAGTGAAGTTCGTTATGACTTCGCACTTGCCCGCAGCGCGCTCAGCCTGGCCAGTTCTGCTTCGTCGGCCTGAATGAGCCAGAGTGGATGGTCGGCATGGATCACCTGCCGGCCGTGCAGTAGACCTCGGCGCAGCCAGCTATACAGCGTTGGCTGAGGGACATTCAGACGACGGGCAAGTTCATTCAGCGTCAGTTCTTCCTGTGCCTCTTCGATCATGCCCGCGTAAGCGGACTGGCGGCTGCGCAGACCCTGGCGCAACAGCAACGTGAGCACCATGGGCGCGTTGAAGGTGTCGCAGCGCTTGGCCGGGCGCCAATCTTCGGCGTTCAGCCGACGGGCAATGGCGGCGGCATTTTCACCCTGGGCGTGCAACTCGGCCACGCGCGCCATCAACTTCGGGTAATAGCTCAGTTGGTCGAGACGGGCCACCGGCCGGATGAGGGTCGCCTGCGTGTCGTGGCCGCCGATCCAATGCACCTGAACATCGACCCGTTCGCTCTCGCCCTGGACGGTGACCACTACCCGCGTCACGAGTTGCCGAATGATGGCCTGCCGATCGGTAGCCATCGTCGTGGGCGCGTGCCACAGGGCGGGAATGTCGCAGGCGAGTCGGCGGATGGCCTCACGTTCGGCCGCGCTGAGCGTGGCCGGTTGTTCGGCGGCAAAGCGCGCATACTCGGCCTGCAATTCGCCTTCGACGGTCAGTGCGGCTTCCCACTGCTGCTCCAGGGTGCGGGCCACCAAACGGTTCTCGGGTTCGACTGCATTGAACTGCCGGTATGCCCGCTCGGCCTGGTAATGGGCTCGTTCGAGGCGCTGCTGCCAATGCCGGTGCAATGGTTCGCGCTCGCTTTCGAGATCTTCGAGCGCCTGCAGGCTGATCTCCAGCGCGGCCGGTTGCAGGGCTGCCAGGACCTGCTCGGTGATGAAGTCATCGAGCGCCTGGCCAGCCAGCGATTGGCAAAGGGCCTGGCCGTAGCTGGCCGCCATCGTATCGCAGGCGTAGCGCAGCCCGGTGCCACTGCTGTTATACCGGGTCATCATGCGATGTCCGCATCGCCCACACACGAGCAGCCCCGAGAGGAGCGACGGGCCATGCCGGATGGCGCCCTGAGCTTTGATGCCATTGGCTTCCAGCTGACGCAGGTGGCGCTCGTATTGTTCCCAGCTGATGTAGGCCGGCAGGTGATCCTTGAGCAGGACGGCCCATTGCTCCCGTGGCGCCACCCGTCGGCCCGTCGCCGGCCGTCCGGGTTGCTTGCGCCGGATATCCGTTGGCCGACGACCATAGGCGTAGGCGCCGGCGTAAAGCGGGTTGTGCAGCAGATTCGAGAGCGTCACCCGGTTCGGCGCATGCCATTCCAGCTCGCCTCGATTCACCCCGGTACGCACGCGACAGGGAAGCTGGATCTGGTGGCGGACCAGATACTGGAGCATCCCGTTGAGCGTGCCGCAACGCTCGAATTGATCGAAGATCAGCCCGATCACCGTCTGCGCCTGCTCATCGGGATCCTTGATTACTTCACCCGACGGCCGGCGCACATAGCCGATCGGCACCTGCATTCCGAGTTCACCCCGGGTGGCCTTGGCGCGCTTGCCGGCCAGCAGGCGCTGCTTCAACACGTGCAACTCCGCTTCCGACATCGTCCCCTTCAAACCCAGTAGCAGTCGGTCGTTGTAATCGGTCGGATCATAAATGCCATCCAGATCGCCAATCAAGGTCCCGAACAGTCCGCAGACTTCCAGCAGTTGATACCAGTCCCGGCATGAGCGCGCCAGGCGGGACATCTCGAGGCCCAGCACGATGCCGACATGGTTGAGGCTGACCTCGCTCACCAGCCGCTGAAAGCCCACCCGGCCTTCCGCGGTGGCCCCCGATTTACCCTGATCATCGTCGATCACTTCGACTCGAGAGCGCGGCCAGCCCAGTTCCACTGCCCGCTCTACCAGTCCGTACTGCAAACGAGTCGACTCCTGATGTCGAACCAGTTGCTGCAAGGTGGACTGGCGAACGTACACCACCGCGAGACGGTCCCGATGATCGTTCCGGACCTTCTCGCTCAGCAACGGCCACGGGGCGCTCTTGCTGTTCATCACCTTGGGCTTCCGTGCCGCGGACTGAAGGCTACTGGCGTAGCGCCAGGGGGCTCAGCAGACGGATCACGCGGCGCCAATCCGCAGGCATCATCAGTCCCCACAGTATTTCGAGTCGAGATTTCAGGGCGAGTTCGCCTCTCCAGCCATTGTGCCAACCCCAAGAGGGCGGCTCGACTCAATTTCGGTGCGGTGGTCGTTCCCGCCAAATTTATAGCGGCATCCGTGATGGTATATCGAGGAAGCCTTCAAACGGCTCAAGCACCGTCTGGCCCTCGAACACCTGTCGGGCATGTCCTGGCTGGCCGCACAACAAGACTTCGGCGCAAAAATCCTCTGCGACAACCTCAATGCCCTGGCCGTCCATGCCGCCAGTGAATCCCTCGATCCCAATACCCGCGCACGCTACTTCATCAACCGCGGCGACACCTTCTCTCGCATCAAGCGCACCCTCGGACGCTGGCTCCTCCAGGGCATCAATGCTCTCGACAATGTCGCCTCCGTCTTCGACGAACTCATCAAGAACCTCGTCCAGATAAAACCAAACAGGTCATCTCCCAGAAATTTCACCAAAAAACCACATTTATCACATGCTTACTTCTACTTTGCCACATTTCTAAAATGGTTGAAATACAGGCTATTGAGCTACATATCTAATGCTCTACCACATAAGGAGTATGACGATGAAATCGCCAAATTTATTTATTTGGGATCGGGCGTGCGGTGGCCAGCTGCTGCGAGAATCTGACCAGCCATTTTCAGTCGTTCCGGGAGTGTTTCCGCAGTAAAACGCGAAGCACGGCCGAGCAAGCTGAACAGTACTTGCGGGGCCTTTTTCAAAGCCCTCGTGCGAACCTGGAACAGATGAGCGAGACGGTGGCGGAGACCGAGTATTACAGCCTCCACCACCTGTTGAGCGATGCTGCATGGGACTTTGAGAATGTGCGTCGGGAGACGGCGCGACAAGCGGACGAGTGGATCGGTGGGCCAGAGACGGGACTGTTGCTCGATGAGTCTGGGGTCCAAAAGAAGGGCGACCATTCAGCGGGCGTCGCCAGGCAGTACAACGGTCGCCTGGGTAAGGTCGAGAACTCGCAGGTTGGAGTGTATGCCGCCTTGGCACGAGGGTCGCAGGCGGCGATCATCGACTTCGAATTGTTCCTTCCAGAGCGTTGGGTTGAAGACGCCAAGCGTTGCCAGGAAGCGGGGATTCCGGAATCGGCACGGGTCTTTCGGACTAAGCCGCAGATGGCTGCCGAGATGGTCAAGCGGGCACGAGCCGCCGGGGTGCGCTTTGGCTTCATCGGTGCCGACGGCCTCTATGGCCACGCGACTTGGCTGCTGTTTGATTGGGACGATGCAGGTGAGGTATTCGCCACCGAGGTGCACAGCGACCAGCAGTTTTACTTTACCGATCCGGGAAAGGCGTGGGTACCGGCCTGGGAAGCCCGCGAATGGGCCGCGCGCCTGAAACGAAAGGAGTGGCACCCGGTGATCCTGCGCGACGGGGAGAAGGGTGAAGTGCGCGCGATGTTTGCCCATACCCGCGTGTGGATCAGTCATCCGAACAGCGCACAGGCCCGCCAATGGCATCTCCTGGCACGCCGCGATGGCAAGGAGGTGAAGTTCATGCTCTCCAACGCGGCGCCCGACACGCCACTTCGCGAGCTGGCACGCATGCAGGCACAGCGCCACTTCATCGAGCGCGCCTTCGAGAATGCGAAAGGTTGCTGTGGGATGGCCGACTACCAGGTACGCAAGTGGCGGGCTTGGTACAACCACATGGCGCTCGTCTGCGTTGCACTACTCTTTCTCGTCAAGGAGCGGCGGCAACACTCACCCTACGCCGAGTTACTGTCCTGTGCCGATGTCGTCGACATGCTCGTGGCGCAGCTCCCGGTGAAGATTCACGGTCGCGAAGACCTCGTGCGAATCATCGCCGAGCGTCATGCACGGCGACAAAGCGCCCGCGACAGCGCCTACCGAAGGCAGCCGCCAGCACCCAAAAATGCCATTAGAATCTGTTAATGTAGAATTACAAAAACGGGGTATGACTATGTTCTGATAGGTTGAGAGCATTGGGTATTCAATCCCCCCGCCAACCCAATCGGATCCGGCTGCACATACCTTCCCACCCCCGGATCGTAATCGCGGTAGTAGTTGTAGTGCAACTGCGTCTCCCGATCGAAGTACTGCCCCGGAAAGCGCAGGTTGATGATCGTCGGCTGCCCGTCGCCGTCCGGGTCCTCCTCGGGCAGCGCCATCCCGAACGGTTCGCTGATCGGCAGGTTGCGCCAGACGACGACGTTGGCTTCGTTGGTCGCCACTCTTGGCGTGCCGAGATGATCCGTGTGCAGATAGAGGATCGTCAGCCCGGGGTCGGTGACCGTGATCCTCACCGTGTCCGGGGCGCTGGCGAGTGGGCCGTCCCGGACGATCAACTGCGCGATGTACTGACCGGGCACGTCGGCGGTGAAGGTCGGACGCACGCGGTTGGCGTCGGTGAGGGTGGCAGCGCTTCCCGCTGGTCGGTCGATCAGCGACCAGGTGTGGCTGAGCGTCGCTCCTTCGGGATCCCGCGAAGCGCTGCCGTCGAGGCTGACCCGCTTGCCGCGGGCGACGCTCTGGTCGGGACCGGCGTCGGCCAGCGGGGGGCGATTGATCGGGAGCAGGACTTCTGCCGAGAACACGCGCTTCACCATGCCCTGGAAACCCGCCGACACCCGCAGCCGCAGCGGCGAGGTCTCGGTCAATACCACGTCGAGGGTGTAGACCCGGTCGCCGGCGACGGCGTCGCCGTTCCGTCCGTCATCGTACAGGCTGCCGAGCACCGCGACGGCTGCCCCGGCGTCATTGACGCGCTGCAGGTTGACAGTGGCGGGGATGAGCGTCGGATCGGCAATCACGCTGCCTTGCTGTCGATGGGCAGCTTTCAGGGCGGGCCTATCGTCACGGCAGCCCAGGCGGCACAGCGGATCGGCAAATAGACGAAGGGCCGCAGTAAGCGGCCCTTCTCTTTCGCAGCTACCCGCCAGCGGCGGGGTAACCGTTTAGCCCCCCACCCATCTTTGCCTCTCTCTTGATGTAAAATTGTTAGCGTTATGGTCAGAAATCAACAACTTACCATCTCTGTCCCGCCAGCTTCCGCGCAAGTCAGGGAGGGGGGCTAAACGGTTACGCGGCGGGTGGGGGAGGTTTTCTATTTCACTCCGACCTGTTTGATTTTAAATTAATCCGCCCCCGGCCCACTTGATTTGCGGGAGTGCCAATACTTGGCGGCGATCGGAATGAAAAGGGCAAGAGGCACAAGTAGCCAGATCAGGACGTCGATCCAGAAGTTGTCAAAGGGAGGCAGCCATCGGTACACAAGTCCCACAATCAAGAGTCCGCCAAGAATGTACTTAGCCGTGTTCTTAATTACTTGCATTGACAGTGCTTCCCAATTTGGCTTCCCGTAACCAGGAGGCTGGTAACGGCAACAGGTGGGAATGACATCACTGCTGCGCCGGCCGCATAGACACTTCCTGCCGCTTCTCCAAACAGCCACGTCGCCGCTCCAGGCCCATAGCTGACTGCTGCTTGACCAACCGCAACTTTTGCTGTGCCGAACGTGGCCAAACACTTCACGTCGTATGTGACTGGCTCAGGTGGTTTATGTTCGTATATCCAATTAATGGTAATCGTCGAGTGGATGTTGATCGATCCCATTGGCCATGACGGATCCGGCACATATGCCGGGTGCCCAGGTGGCGCAATCGGCAGCCGCCCCCCCGTACTTCCTCCATAAGGCCCCATCCCAGGATTATCCAATCCTCGCGGATCGGTAATGCTGACCGGATTGCCTCCGACATAGCTGTAAGTGTTGATGCCGCCGTCGATTCCGATGGGATCGCTCTGCACATACCTCCCCACCCCCGGATCGTAATCGCGGTAGTAGTTGTAGTGCAACTGCGTCTCCCGATCGAAGTACTGCCCCGGAAAGCGCAGGTTGATGATCGTCGGCTGCCCGTCGCCGTCCGGGTCCTCCTCGGGCAGCGCCATCCCGAACGGTTCGCTGATCGGCAGGTTGCGCCAGACGACGACGTTGGCTTCGTTGGTCGCCACTCTCGGCGTGCCGAGATGATCCGCGTGCAGATAGAGGATCGTCAGCCCGGGGTCGGTGACCGTGATCCTCACCGTGTCCGGGGCGCTGGCGAGTGGGCCGTCACGGACGATCAACTGCGCGATGTACTGACCAGGCACGTCGGCGGTGAAGGTCGGACGCACACTGTTGGCGTCGGTGAGGGTGGCAGCGCTTCCCGCCGGTCGGTCGATCAGCGACCAGGTATGGCTAAGCGTCGCTCCTTCGGGATCCCGCGAAGCGCTGCCGTCGAGGCTGACCCGCTTGCCACGGGCGACGCTCTGGTCGGGACCGGCGTCGGCCAGCGGTGGGCGATTGATCGGGAGCAGGACTTCTGCCGAGAACACGCGCTTCACCATGCCCTGGAAACCCGCCGACACCCGCAGCCGCAGTGGTGCGGTCTCGGTCAATACCACATTGAGGGTGTAGACCTGATCGCCGGCAACGGCGTCGCCGTTCCGTCCGTCATCGTGCAGGCTGCCGAGCACCGCGACGGCTGCCCCGGCCTCATTGACGCGCTGCAGGTTGACAGTGGCCGGGAGGAGCGTCGGATCGGCAATCACGGCAGTCACGCGGACGGTCGTCGGGGCACCGGCGGCGATCGCGTCCGGTGTGATCTGCACCGACCCGATGCTCGGAGCAGCCGAGGCCGGAAATCCCGCCAGCAACAGGCCGGCAAGCGCCAGCACCCTGGCAAGCCAGGCCCGCCCGGACGCCGATGACGCGGGGGCGGTGAGACTCCCCGCCGCTGCGGCCTCGACGATACCGATCCGGGCGAGCAGCGGGAAGATACCGAGGCGGAGCAGGCTTTGGCAGCGGCTTGGCATGATCTTTCTCTCCCTGTCGGGTTGAATGACGGCCAACGGCTCCTTGATGGGGAGCATTGGGCCAGCGCTCCGGCAAAGAATCGTCGTCCGATTCTCCCTGAGGTTAGGGCTGGTGAGCGTAGCCAGTGGAGGACGAGAAAAGCGGGGCCGCCTCTCGCTGGCATGGTGGCGTTGTGCGCATGCGCAGCTATGCGGTGTGCAGTTCTTCGCGCAGCACTTTGCGCAGCGTCGCCACGGTAATGGGCTTGTCCTCGGCGTCTTGGCTCGCCGCATCGGCAACTACCGCGCGCAATGCCGCGTTGATCATGGTCTGGTATCCCGCCCCAAGCGCCTCTGCCCGTGTTCGAAAAAACTCGATGACTTCGTCGTCAAGCATGATCGTAATGCGGGTCTTCCCCGTGGATGGGATGACTGCACCCCGCTTGCCGTTGCTGAAATCGTATTCCTTACGCATGGTATTGCTCCGCTTCGCCTTTGCTGGCTTTACGCGCAGAGATCAACCGGATTCGGCTCTCGCGCGGTGAATGGACGATGACCAGGACCCGTCCGAGTGCGTCCATGCCCAGCGTGACGAAGCGCTGTTCTCCCTCTGCATCAGGATCCTCGATGGTGATAGCCATCGGGTCACGGAGGGCTTGTTCGGCGTGGGCGAAACTGACCTGGTGCTTGGCCAGGTTGGACCTGGCCTTGGATGGGTCGAATTCGATGTCCATCGAGGCATTATGCATACATTATACATATCGTCAATCGGCTGGCTCGGAACCTACGGGACAGACGAAACAGGAAACCGCAGGGCGCCGACCCGTGATCCCGCCTTTCTGACCCGATCGCGACAGCAGCGACAACGCTTTGCCTCGCCTTGCTGACCCCGTCTTTGTTGTTGCGTGTGCTCATGTGCAGCCAGAGCTGACGCGCACGGGTAGAATGGCTTCGTCACAGGAGGCAGAGATGAAGACGTTCGATCATATCACCAGGGATCCGGCGATGTTGGGTGGTCAACCGACGGTGCGCGGCATGCGGCTCACGGTCAGGCGGGTAGTGTACTTATTTCACTCCTACCCCTTATCGTGCTTGCCGCTATCGGAATGCTCATCGCCTGAACGCCGGCCATGAGCAAAGTAAATTGATGAAGCAACTAGCGCAGCCGTTAGAAGCAGCACCAATGTATCCAACCAGACTGGCGTCCAGGCGGCAATAAAGCGGTATCCAATGAGTCCGAAAACCAGGAAAGCAACCAGGAGCTTAAGCATTGATAACGTCATCGGACACCTCGACTTATGGAGAGGGCTGGCATTGGCACTTCTGATCAACGTAGTCGATCAGCCCGATCCCACCAAGCGCCCACCCGACCGGTGACGACGAAAATGCCGCTGCCTCTGAAGCCACTGCTGCCGCTCCGGTCAATCCAATTCTTTCCAACAGCGGCGGTCCATACTTGCCCGCAGTAGCGCCAGCCGCCATTAGTCTCTTACGACTCAAATCTTCACACTTTCTGAGCAGAATTGTATGCAATTTGCGTACAGTGGAACTATTGACAAGGGCCGGCTAATGGGTGACCTCGCTGCCTGTACCTGTACCTGCACCTGTGACCCCGCTGCCTGAAAGGCTCCGCCTGTGGTTATTGCATGACGTTGAAATTATAGAGGGTCTTCTCCCAGGCGCTTGCCGGGAATTCTCCGTGGCGAACGACCTTCTCCAGCAACAGACCGCCCTTGAACTTGAGAACAGCGACATATGAGGTTGCCGCTTCTCCACCGACAATCTTTATTGAATACGTGCCGCCAGAACTTCCCCGTTCAATTGCTACAGAAGACGGGTTTCCCAGGTCAGCAAAGGCGGAATACGGGATAAAGACCGCCTGCCTCTGGTAACGAACCTCAAGAGAGGAAATTCGCTGCTCTGGGCAAACCTGTTCGCTGCCCCACCTCCAAGAACCCGCACTTGGGCAAGGCCCCGTCGTCCGACCGCTCTCTAAACCAAGCGTGACCTTCACAAGTCCGTCGCTGAGGGTCGTAACCCCCGCTCTATTCAAACTGATTGCGGCAGCGTCGACTGACAGACTAAGCAACAACAGAAGCGCAAAGGCAATTTCTCTAATCATCCCCACTGATAACCCTAATGATTTCACCCGGAGGTATGTTTGTGCGATTGGGGGGCAGAATGATGCAACCATGGGAAGCATCGTTTGCCGCGTTGTTTCCGTGTGCTCTGAATGAGCTGCAATCGCGTCCGGTACTCGGGCAGGAGTTCCCTGGCATTGGCGTAAGCGCAATGGTATTGGTGCCAGTGTTCGGGCTGTTGTAGGGGCTGCCTGTGCGCCAGTCGCCCCGAGGTATAGGACCAACATTCTGCTGGCCCTGCGCGGAAGAATTGTCCCTGCCAGACCCCGTACCCGCATATCCTTGCTCGCTGTAGTAAACGGCGCCAGTTGTGTTGTTCTGACAGACCATCAGGCCAGTTGCTTGGCTATACGTGCAGATAAGACCCGATGGATCCGTATACCAGACCGGATTGCCAAGGACATAGGTGTACAGGTTCAAGCCTCCGGCCAACCCAATCAGATCCGGCTGCACATACCTCCCCGTCCCCGGATCGTAATCGCGGTAGTAGTTGTAGTGCAACTGCGTCTCCCGATCGAAGTACTGTCCCGGAAAGCGCAGGTTGATGATCGTCGGCTGCCCGTCGCCATCCGGATCCTCCTCGGGCAGCGCCATCCCGAACGGTTCGCTGATCGGTAGATTGCGCCAGACGACGACGTTGGCTTCGTTGGTCGCCACTCTCGGCGTGCCGAGATGATCCGCGTGCAGATAGAGGATCGTCAGCCCGGGGTCGGTGACCGTGATCCTGACCGTGTCCGGGGCGCTGACGAGTGGGCCGTCACGGACGATCAACTGCGCGATGTACTGACCGGGCACGTCGGCGGTGAAGGTCGGACGCACGCTGTTGGCGTCGGTGAGGGTGGCAGCGCTTCCCGCCGGTCGGTCGATCAGCGACCAGGTGTGGCTGAGCGTCGCTCCTTCGGGATCCCGCGAAGCGCTGCCGTCGAGGCTGACCCGCTTGCCACGGGCGACGCTCTGGTCGGGACCGGCGTCGGCCAGCGGGGGGCGATTGATCGGGAGCAGGACTTCTGCCGAGAACACGCGCTTCACCATGCCCTGGAAACCCGCCGACACCCGCAGCCGCAGTGGTGCGGTCTCGGTCAATACCACGTCGAGGGTGTAGACCTGATCGCCGGCGACGGCGTCGCCGTTCCGTCCGTCATCGTGCAGGCTGCCGAGCACCGCGACGGCTGCCCCGGCCTCATTGACGCGCTGCAGGTTGACAGTGGCCGGGAGGAGCGTCGGATCGGCAATCACGGCAGTCACGCGGACGGTCGTCGGCATGCCGGCGGCGATCGCGTCCGGCGTGATCTGCACCGACCCGATGCTCGGCGCAGCCGAGGCCGGAAACCCCGCCAGCAACAGGCCGGCAAGCGCCAGCACTTTCGCCAACAAGGCGGGCCAGAACGTCGATGACGCGGGCACGGTGAGACTCACCGCCGCCGCGGCATCACTGACGCCGATAGGTCGAGCCACCAGAAGGTAGCGAGATGAAGCGGGTTGCGGCGAAAGTCTGACATGATCGTTCTTCCCCTGGTATGTTCTCCTGTTGAATGCGGCCCGCGGCTCCTTGATGAGGAGCATTGGGCCAGCGCTTCGGCAAAGAATCGTGGTCCGTCCCGATTCTCTGTGCTGAAAAAGGTGTGGCTGCAGATCTTGTCAGCTCTTGTGGTTGGCAAAAAACAAGACCTGACCGTTCGCAGTAACAGCAGCAAGTCTAGCGGGTTTAAGTCCCGTCTGGGGAGTTGTCCGTACGCCCCGGTAGCATGAGGAAGCGGCGCCGTGGCGACACGGGGTCGTGAGTTTCCAACAGCAAGAGAGCAGGCCGTAACGCAAGTGAACCTATGAGTAGCCTCGTAAATTATGTGGAGGAGCCGACCCTGTGGTCAGAAGGGGAAGGCCGTTGGATGGGCGCTGGAATAACGGAAGTGGCGTCAATCGACTCCCGGGGTAGCAGGGATGGCATGTTCTTGAAGACTTACTGCCCAGTGCTGGAGGCCCGTCTGCGGAGGTGGGGAGACCACCGACTGCTGCGTATAAGGCAACGAAAGCGCAGCGGCTGCAGGCGGGAGTCGGAGGGGTTCATAGTACCGTCTGAGTTCGTGGGACAACATAACCCCGGACGAGGGAAGGGACCCTACTTTGTTCGTGCAACCGAAGAGCGGAGGATCGAGGGATTGCCATGTCGCTAACCACCCCGGACACGATCAGGACGCTACAGAGGAAGCTGTATGCCAAGGCCAAGCAAGAACCAGCCTATCGCTTTTACGCGCTTTACGACAAGCTCTACCGGGAAGACATCCTCAGTCATGCCTGGCGGCTTGTCCGGTCGAACCGAGGCAGTCCCGGTATGGATGGGATCAGCTTCGAGGCCATCGAGAGCGGAATCGGGGTAGAGACGTTTCTGCGGGACCTGGCCCGTGATCTGAAAGACAAGACCTACCGCGCCCAGCCGGTAAGGCGCGTCATGATTCCCAAAGCGGATGGCAGTCAGCGCGTAACCGTTTAGCCCCCTACGACATATACCAACTATGCTGCAGTGGTTGCAAGCGAGGGATGGTTTGGCTATGGTATCTCACCAGTGAGCGGGTAATCGTGTTCGTGAGGCAAGTGAGTGTACCTGAGCGACTTTGATCTTCAGCAGTGGGATGAGCAGAAGCTGATGGCGTTACCGGCGAAGCAGAAAGATGGCTTGCTGGTGAAGTTGCTGTGGGATTTGAAAGAGGCGCGGGAGCGGCTCAAGGCGAACTCCCAGACCAGTTCTCGGCCACCCCGCAGTGACCCTCCGTGGCACAGCACAAACTCTGGGGATGAGGATTCGGAAGCGGCCGGGGAGGCAGATGGTGCGGTTGATCCCGAAGCGCAGGGCAGCGGCAGCGCCGCGAACGCGGCGGCGAATGCAGAGCCGAACGGCGTCGGGGCACCGGCTGAGGGGAAGAAGCCTTTGAGTGCGACGGCCGGGAAGCCCAAGAAAGCCGGTCGGCGTCCGGGGGCAGCGGGCCATAGCCGGCAGGTGAGTTTGCCGGTGAGCGACACCGTGATCCACGCGCCGGAATTCTGCGCGGGCTGCGATGAGGCGCTGGATCCGGCCGGGTTCATCGCGTGCAACGGCTTGTATGTCCTGGATATCGAGGCCGAGCCGAGTGCGGGGCTACGTGGCTTACGGGTACGCCACGACAAGCATGTCTACGGTGAGATAAGCTGTGGCCACTGTGGGCATGTCAACCGCAGCGAACCCGGCCGCTGTCCCGCCGAACCCGGGTGGACCGTAGGACTGAGCGAATGGCATCTCGTCGGACCGCTGTTAGTGAGCCTGCTGGTGTGCCTATCGCACCGTATGCACCTGTCGCGGCGGCGGACGCAAGAATTTTTGCGGGACTGGCTGGGCATCGCGCTCTCCACCAGCACGATCAACCAGTGTATTCATGAAGCCGGTCGGGCGGTCGAGCCGATCGAAGCGCAGTGGGTGGAAGAACTGCAGCAGGAAGTGCTGGCCTATGCCGATGAAACGCCGTGGAAGGAATGGGGCCAGTTACTATGGCTGTGGGTGATCATCACGCCGACGATCTGCCTGTACTTCATTGGCTACCGCAGCAAGGAGATTCTGGCGAACGTCCTAGGCGAGGGGTTTGTCGGCTGGCTGATGAGCGATGGCTACTGCGTCTATCGCCGATTCCAGAAGCGGCTGCGCTGTTGGGCGCACCTGTTGCGCAAGGCCGAGGGACTCAAAGAAAGCCTGAGCACCGAGGCGCGGGCCTTTGGAGAGGCCACCCACGGCCTGCTCAGCGACCTGATCACTGCGATTTACCAAGCACGTGAAGGCCCTCCGGTCGATCTCACGCCTCGCTTCCGCGACCGCTTGGACGCCTTCCGTCGGCTATGCGAAGAGCACCGGGATTCGGCTCATGAGAAAACCCGTGCGCTGGCGCGCGAATTTCTCTACGACTGGGAGGCGGTCTGGATCGTCGTCGCCCATCCCTATCTGCCGTTCACCAACAACGAGGCCGAACGGGCCTTGCGGCACTGGGTCATCGCCCGGCTCATCAGCCAAGGCACCCGTACCGAGCAGGGTACCCGTGCCTTTGCCCTGTTGGCCAGTGTCATCGACACCTGCCGGCGTCGCCACATCTTGCCCTGGCCCTACCTGGCCAAGGTGGTCGCCGAGCGGCGTAAAGGCAACGCAGCGCCCCTGCTACCGGCTGCTGCCTGATTTTTGGTAGTGGTCGTCGGGGAGGCTAAACGGTTACGTCAGCGCCCGCTTGGGATACCGACGCTCCGCGATCGGGTCGCACAAATGGCGGTGAAACTCATCATCGAACCGATCTTTGAAGCCGACTTCTGTGAGCACTCGTACGGATTCCGGCCCAGGAGGTCGGCCCACGATGCCGTGGATGACATCGCCCACACGTTATGGGCCGGCTACACTCAAGTCATAGACGCCGATCTATCAAAGTACTTCGATAGCATTCCGCATGCCAAGCTACTGGCCGTGGTGGCCGAGCGTGTTGTCGATGGGGGGATTCTGCACCTCATCAAGCAATGGCTCAAAGCCCCGGTCATCGGCGAAGACGACAACGGAGTGAAGAAGACCGTAGGTGGTGGAAAAGCCAATCGCAAAGGCACGCCGCAGGGCGGCGTGATCTCCCCGCTCTTGGCCAACTGCTACCTGCATATTCTCGACCGAATATGGCAACGGCAGCACCTGAAGGGCAAGCTATCCGCACATCTCGTGCGTTACGCGGACGACTTTGTCATCCTGTGCCGAAAAGAGGTAGAGGAACCGCTGAAAGTGGTGCGTCATGTCCTGGACCGTCTGGACCTCAGCCTCAACGAGACGAAGACCCACATCGTGGACGCCACCCAAGCAAGCTTCAACTTCCTGGGTTTCACGATTCAGATGAGTCGAGGGGCCAAGACTGGAAAACCGTACCCGAATGTCCGGCCAGCAGACAAATCGCTGAAGAAAATCAAGGCGAGGCTGACGGAACTCACGGGCCGGAAACTGACCCCCATCCCCTTGAGAGATATCGTGGGAAACGTCAACCGCAGCCTGCGAGGCTGGGCAAACTACTTCCACTATCGAAACTCAAGTCTGGCGATGAGCAAAGTCAGATACCACGCGGAAGACCGGTTGCGAACCCATTTGATGAAGCGTCATCAGGTGAAGGACCGAGGAACTGGTTTCCGCCGGTTTCCAAGTGCTCATCTCTACGGGCGCTACGGGCTATACAAAGTTCCTACGAAGGCGGGCTGGAACTCGGCGCATGCCGTGGCGTGAAGAGCATCGGAAAGCCGTGTGCGGGAAAATCGCATGCACGGTTTGATGAGGGAGGGCAGGCGAAAGCCTGTCCTCTACTCTACCCAACTTCCCCATTAAAATCAATGTCGTCTAATCAATTAGCGTCTCTATACCTTGACATTCACCGCCCCTGCTGACCCCGCGCGATTGCTTAGGGCGCGCCAGTAATCCACGAGAGATAACCTTGGCCATAAGCCAACTTCTGTTTGAGGTGTTGCTCACAAATCAACCTGCCATCCAAGCCAAATATTGCAATACCTAAAGAGTAGTATGGGATAGGATGGCCGATACCTTTAGCAAACCAATCCTTAGGTGTTTTCAGTTTGCTATCGGTTACGTTCCGGCTAACCAGAGCCGCAAAGTACTTCCCTGATGGAGCCCAAGCCAATGACATTATTTCCCGTTGCGCATCGACAACACGAGCCACTCGGCTAGTTTTTCTCTCAATAAGGGCCACCTTACGCGATGGTGAAAGGCTTAACTGGCCTGAAGGTGGGTAGATTGCCGCGACCAACCAGCCACCATCCGCACTAACTGCAAAAGGTGTGTCGAGCCGACTCTCTCTTCCCATGATTTCTTGAGGGTTTGAGCTTTTCTGAAGATTCCATTTCCCTCCATATACAGCTCCCTCTGGAGCTGTTCCCAAAACTGAAAGCGGCTGTTTATTGTTCTGAACTAGATTTACTAGACGTCCATACCATTCATAAACCCAGTACTCCTCCGAACCTGTCACTGTCGCACGTATGCGACCTTCGGGAATCTGACACGCCTCATTAGAGTTTGATGCCTGGTCAGCGGTGGCATAGCCGAAGGCAAGAACAGTGGCTATGAGCAGGAAGGAACGGATTACTAATCGCACAAGCATGGGCATCGCTGCATAGCCTCCCAAATAATTTGCCGGCTTTGATTGATGGCTTGGCTGTAGTAGGGGCTGTTGCTACCAAAGAAGTCCTGAATGCCGTGCCAAAGAAGATCCAGGTTGGAAGTCTTGTCAAACCCATGCCATGGCTGGAAACCTCTATGCGCGGGAGAATGGCTGTCTTGTACCGCGTGCAAAGCTCGAGCGAGGTCTTTGACATCGCAGCTGTAACTGAAACGCTTCACGTACGCATTGAAGTCTTGAATCTGGTATTCCCTGTCGGGTGCTCCTCTACTTCCATCAACCATTCCGTGCCAATAGGAGTTTTGCGGAAGCTGTGATCCTGGATAGTCATCCACTTTGGCTGTCTCTTCACCGAGCGCCTTAGCAAGTTTTCTGCACCCAACAATATTCGCTGCAGTAGTAGAGGCTCCCCGATGCAAGCCAGGAGTCCACAACCCCTTTGAGTCTGTAAGGGAAACAGGATTCCCGCCGACATAGCTGTATGTATTAATACCACCTTCGAGCCCGATCGGATCGCTCTGCACATACCTCCCCACCCCCGGATCGTAATCGCGGTAGTAGTTGTAGTGCAGTTGCGTCTCCCGATCGAAGTACTGCCCCGGAAAGCGTAGGTTGATGATCGTCGGCTGCCCGTCGCCGTCCGGGTCCTCCTCGGGCAGCGCCATTCCGAACGGTTCGCTGATCGGTAGATTGCGCCAGACGACGACGTTGGCTTCGTTGGTCGCCACTCTCGGCGTGCCGAGATGATCCGCGTGCAGATAGAGGATCGTCAGCCCGGGGTCGGTGACCGTGATCCTCACCGTGTCCGGGGCGCTGGCGAGTGGGCCGTCCCGGACGATCAACTGCGCGATGTACTGACCGAGCATGTCGGCGGTGAAGGTCGGACGCACGCGGTTGGCGTCGGTGAGGGTGGCAGCGCTTCCCGCCGGCCGGTCGATCAGCGACCAGGCGTGGCTGAGCGTCGCTCCTTCGGGATCCCGCGAAGCGCTGCCGTCGAGGCTGACCCGCTTGCCGCGGGCGACGCTCTGGTCGGGACCGGCGTCGGCCAGCGGGGGGCGATTGAGCGGGAGCAGGACTTCTGCCGAGAACACGCGCTTCACCATGCCCTGGAAACCCGCCGACACCCGCAGCCGCAGCGGCGCGGTCTCGGTCAATACCACGTCGAGGGTGTAGACCCGGTCGCCGGCGACGGCGTCGCCGTTCCGTCCGTCATCGTGTAGGCTGCCGAGCACCGCGACGGCTGCCCCGGCCTCATTGACGCGCTGCAGGTTGACGGTGGCCGGGAGGAGCGTCGGATCGGCAATCACGGCAGTCACGCGGACGGTCGTCGGCACGCCGGCGGCGATCGCGTCCGGCGTGATCTGCACCGATCCGATGCTCGGCGCAGCCGAGGCCGGGAACCCCGCCAGCAACAGACCGGCAAGCGCCAGCACTTTCGCCAACAAGGCGGGCCAGAACGTCGATGACACGGGCACGGTGAGACTCACCGCCGCCGCGGCATCACTGACGCCGATAGGTCGAGCCACCAGAAGGTAGCGAGATGGAGCGGGTTGCGGCGAAAGTCTGACATGATCGTTCTTCCCCTGGTATGCTCTCCTGTGGAATGCGGCCCGCGGCTCCTTGATGAGGAGCATTGGGCCAGCGCTTCGGCAAAGAATCGTGGTCCGTCCCGATTCTCCGTGCTGAAAAGGTGTGGCCGCAGATCTTGTCAGATCTTGTAGTTGGCAAAAAACAAGACCTGACCCCGCCTCCTCCTTGGTCTGTCCCCGGTTGTTCTCCGGTTGTTTCCTTTGATTTTTCAGCTACCGAGGATCGCCAGAGTAGCCGCCGTCTTTGGCGAACAGAACCCACCACGCGGCCTCAGTCGAGTCCTGCTGCACCCCCACCAAGCCCTGAGAGAAGTTCTGGCCAACGTAGTAAGCCGCGTAGGCTGCCGGATCCTTCAACCTTTCAGCGCGATAAGCCGCACGCCGGAACCACTTTACTGCTTCCTCACGATCCCGGGTCACACCCCAGCCGTATGCGTACATTTCACCCAACAGATGCTGGGCACGCGCGTGCCCAACCGTCGCTAGCCATTCAAGCTTTGGTCTTGCGGTCTCATAGTGCCCCCCCTTCATTGCCATAACAGCATTGTCAAAGGTCGAAGAGACAACGGCTATCGCCCCACCAATGAGCAACACGATTGCCGCAATGACCATCACCAGCTTGCGCCTCATTGCGTCACCGTGAGTGTGTTCGCTCCGTTTTCTCGCTGTAGCAAACGGTCAACCCGGTCGTACTGGCGCATGGTTTTTTTGTTCGTCGGATCTGCGGTAATGCACCCCAGGGAAACCGTGCCAGGGTGCAACATGAAGCCGCAACGGTTCACACCGAGCCTACACTTCCAACCAGGAATTGGTGGATCAGGCTCCAAACGCCAGAAGCCTTCGTTACCCTCCCGGTCGTCCTGATTCATCTTGTAGTTCCCGGGCGGAATTGGTCCTTCATCCTTGTTGTCTGCGCAATCGGGGTTGTTGCGGCATTGCCCCGGCACACCCGAGAAGACCCCTAATGGACCAAGCGCCAAAGACCTACCGCCTCTATTCGGCGTACATATCATCGTGTGTGCCGAGATTGAGTACGTGCAAGACGCCAGCCCTTCAGGATCAACATTCGAAACCGGGTTCAGATTTGAGTACGCGTATGTATTAACGTCACCGCCCAGCCCAATCGGATCCGACTGCACATACCTCCCAGTGGAAGGATCGTAATCCCTGAAGAAGTTGTAGTGCAGTTGCGTCTCCCGATCGAAGTACTGCCCCGGAAAGCGCAGGTTGATGATCGTCGGCTGCCCGTCGCCGTCCGGGTCCTCCTCGGGCAGCGCCATCCCGAACGGTTCGCTGATCGGCAGGTTGCGCCAGACGACGACGTTGGCTTCGTTGGTCGCCACTCTCGGCGTGCCGAGATGATCCGCGTGCAGATAGAGGATCGTCAGCCCGGGGTCGGTGACCGTGATCCTCACCGTGTCCGGGGCGCTGGCGAGTGGGCCGTCCCGGACGATCAACTGCGCGATGTACTGACCGGGCATGTCGGCGGTGAAGGTCGGACGCACACTGTTGGCGTCGGTGAGGGTGGCAGCGCTTCCCGCCGGTCGGTCGATCAGCGACCAGGTATGGCTAAGCGTCGCTCCTTCGGGATCCCGCGAAGCGCTGCCGTCGAGGCTGACCCGCTTGCCACGGGCGACGCTCTGGTCGGGACCGGCGTCGGCCAGCGGTGGGCGATTGATCGGGAGCAGGACTTCTGCCGAGAACACGCGCTTCACCATGCCCTGGAAACCCGCCGACACCCGCAGCCGCAGTGGTGCGGTCTCGGTCAATACCACATTGAGGGTGTAGACCTGATCGCCGGCGACGGCGTCGCCGTTCCGTCCGTCATCGTGCAGGCTGCCGAGCACCGCGACGGCTGCCCCGGCCTCATTGACGCGCTGCAGGTTGACAGTGGCCGGGATGAGCGTCGGATCGGCAATCACGGCAGTCACGCGGACGGTCGTCGGGGCACCGGCGGCGATCGCGTCCGGTGTGATCTGCACCGACCCGATGCTCGGCGCTGCCGAAGCCGGGAACCCCGCCAGCAACAGACCGGCAAGCGCCAGCACTTTCGCCAACAAGGCGGGCCAGAACGTCGATGACGCGGGCACGGTGAGACTCACCGCCGCCGCGGCATCACTGACGCCGATAGGTCGAGCCACCAGAAGGTAGCGAGATGAAGCGGGTTGCGGCGAAGGTCTGACATGATCGTTCTTCCCCTTGTATGTTCTCCTGTTGAATGACGGCCCGCGGCTCCTTGATGAGGAGCATTGGGCCAGCGCTTCGGCAAAGAATCGTGGTCCGTCCCGATTCTCTGTGCTGAAAAAGGTGTGGCCGCAGATCTTGTCAGATCTTGTGGTTGGCAAAAAAACAAGATCTGACTCCGACTTGTGACCCCGACTTGCTCGGACCCCGACTTGCTCGACTTGCCTGACCCCGACTTGCCGTGTTGTGACCGTGTAAAGCGTGGCACCAGCGCCGACTTTTACTAGTCTTCACGTTGGCCGTTCTTCGCTGATCCGAAGATCAGCCGACCAACTGCGGCTGCAAAAAAGAACGAGAACGCCAACAAGATTCTTCCTTCGCCATAGCCAGCAGATATGTTCACCACTTGCAGAAGCGCGACTCCAATGCCGTATAGGAATGGCGTCGCAATAAGGGCAAATACAACGATCTTGACGATCATTATCGACCTTGAGTAAAGGTGCGTCGGAAAGTCTCGTTCTTGCAGAACGCCTTACAGCCAACTTCCTGACCAACTGCGGCTGCAAAAAAGAACGAGAACGCCAACAAGATTCTTCCTTCGCCATAGCCAGCAGATATGTTCACCACTTGCAGAAGCGCGACTCCAATGCCGTATAGGAATGGCGTCGCAATAAGGGCAAATACAACGATCTTGACGATCATTATCGACCTTGAGTAAAGGTGCGTCGGAAAGTCTCGTTCTTGCAGAACGCCTTACAGCCAACGTAAGAAGCCCCTGTCTTCCCTGCCGATGTCTTACTCAGTGGCAACGGCGGCCCTGGTGAAACCCATCCGCAAATCATTTCACATGTCTCTTCATCGATCTCAGACTGAGTTCTGCAATCATTTTTAGGAGGCGGGAGCCCGGCTGTGCATTCGCCCGTCGCACACTTATTCGGATCAACTCGGTCGTCCTTTACACAGGCTCCAGGGTTGCCCTCCATAGGTTTGAAGCCACGAGGACACAGACCATCAGGATCGGTAAACATCGTTGGCGCCGCCTTGGCGTAGAGATAAGTATCTGTCCAGAAATAAGTTGTACAAGTTCAAACCGATGGCCGGATGGTGTAGTTCCATTCACCATGAAACTCGGAGCGTTCTATGTGAACTTTATCGAGTTCATCATCAGTCACGTGTATGCCTTTCGCGTAGGTGTTGGTATCCATCTCCGCCTCAATTTTTAGGCCTGCTTGTGTGGTGGTGGCAGCAATCAAATTGACGATGACCTCATGGCTGACCAGAGGCTTTCCTCGCCAATTCATACTGATGTAGCTGAACATCCGATGTTCGATCTTATTCCATTTGCTAGTTCCCGGTGGAAAATGGCAGATCGAGATGCATAGGCCGGTTTGGTCGGCCAGACGCTGTAAAGCGACCTTCCATAACCGTACTCTCGCCCCATTGCTGCCACCACCATCCGCAGTCACCAACAGTTCGGTAGCCCCGGGATAACGAATTCGTCCCATCTTTTCCCACCACCGTCGTAACGTTTCCACCGCAAACTCGGCGGTGTCATGATCGACCCCAACGCTAACCCAACCGGTGTTTGCCGTTGGATCATAGACGCCATAGGGATTCACTTTGCCTAGGGTCTTGTCGATAAAGTCATGAACGCGAACCGGTTCGGGGTTTCCTTTGGGGCGCCACTCTCGGCCTCCATTTTTGAAGTCCCCGACGAGTTCCTTTTTCTTGGTATCGACTGAAACCACAGGCTGTCCCCGTCGTTGGAAATCCTCGACTCGACCGTGAATGTAACGGAATTGAGCATCCCGGTCCGGATGGACGGTGCCTTCCTTGGTCTTTTGATTTCCCTGAAGGCTATAGCCCAACTTATCCAGCAAAACCGCTACGGTCTGACGACCAATCCGGTGGCCTTGTTGTTCAAGGGCCGCCGCCAGTTGACGGGTACTCAGACAGGTCCACCGTAAAGGATTCTCAGGGTCTCCCCGGGTGGTCGGTTCCACCAATCTTTCCAGCGCCGAGAGCAATGTCGGCTCGTGCTCGATCAGCTTCTTGCGTCCACCCCCTGCTTTTCGGACGTGTCTACGAGAACCCGCCGGGTCGTCCTGGGCATGACCGCATTTTTCCGAATACAGCGTCATTCGCGATAGCCCCGTGGCTTTAGCGACGATGCTTTGTCCGCCGTAACCGAGCGCCTCGGCTTCCGCCAACGCCCACACACGACGCCCCCGCTCATCCAAAACCGTGGACACGCGCTCGAACTTCTTACGGATCGTTTCAACTAGCTCGTCATTACTCATGACGAGATCGTCGCCTACTCGTATAAGTTGTACAAGTTATTTCTGGACAGATACTAAGTATTAATGCCCCCCGCCAACCCAATCGGATCCGGCTGCACATACCTCCCCACCCCCGGATCGTAATCGCGGTAGTAGTTGTAGTGCAGTTGCGTCTCCCGATCGAAGTACTGCCCCGGAAAGCGTAGGTTGATGATCGTCGGCTGCCCGTCGCCGTCCGGGTCCTCCTCGGGCAGCGCCATTCCGAACGGTTCGCTGATCGGTAGATTGCGCCAGACGACGACGTTGGCTTCGTTGGTCGCCACTCTCGGCGTGCCGAGATGATCCGCGTGCAGATAGAGGATCGTCAGCCCGGGGTCGGTGACCGTGATCCTCACCGTGTCCGGGGCGCTGGCGAGTGGGCCGTCCCGGACGATCAACTGCGCGATGTACTGACCGAGCATGTCGGCGGTGAAGGTCGGACGCACGCGGTTGGCGTCGGTGAGGGTGGCAGCGCTTCCCGCCGGCCGGTCGATCAGCGACCAGGCGTGGCTGAGCGTCGCTCCTTCGGGATCCCGCGAAGCGCTGCCGTCGAGGCTGACCCGCTTGCCGCGGGCGACGCTCTGGTCGGGACCGGCGTCGGCCAGCGGGGGGCGATTGAGCGGGAGCAGGACTTCTGCCGAGAACACGCGCTTCACCATGCCCTGGAAACCCGCCGACACCCGCAGCCGCAGCGGCGCGGTCTCGGTCAATACCACGTCGAGGGTGTAGACCCGGTCGCCGGCGACGGCGTCGCCGTTCCGTCCGTCATCGTGTAGGCTGCCGAGCACCGCGACGGCTGCCCCGGCCTCATTGACGCGCTGCAGGTTGACGGTGGCCGGGAGGAGCGTCGGATCGGCAATCACGGCAGTCACGCGGACGGTCGTCGGCACGCCGGCGGCGATCGCGTCCGGCGTGATCTGCACCGATCCGATGCTCGGCGCAGCCGAGGCCGGGAACCCCGCCAGCAACAGACCGGCAAGCGCCAGCACTTTCGCCAACAAGGCGGGCCAGAACGTCGATGACGCGGGCACGGTGAGACTCACCGCCGCCGCGGCATCACTGACGCCGATAGGTCGAGCCACCAGAAGGTAGCGAGATGGAGCGGGTTGCGGCGAAGGTCTGACATGATCGTTCTTCCCCTGGTATGCTCTCCTGTTGAATGCGGCCCGCGGCTCCTTGATGAGGAGCATTGGGCCAGCGCTTCGGCAAAGAATTGTGGTCCGTCCCCGATTGACCCCGTTGGCAAAAAACAAGACCTGACCGTTCGCAGTAACAGCAGCAAGTCTAGCGGGTTTAAGTCCCGTCTGGGGAGTTGTCCGTACGCCCCGGTAGCATGAGGAAGCGGCGCCGTGGCGACACGGGGTCGTGAGTTTCCAACAGCAAGAGAGCAGGCCGTAACGCAAGTGAACCTATGAGTAGCCTCGTAAATTATGTGGAGGAGCCGACCCTGTGGTCAGAAGGGGAAGGCCGTTGGATGGGCGCTGGAATAACGGAAGTGGCGTCAATCGACTCCCGGGGTAGCAGGGATGGCATGTTCTTGAAGACTTACTGCCCAGTGCTGGAGGCCCGTCTGCGGAGGTGGGGAGACCACCGACTGCTGCGTATAAGGCAACGAAAGCGCAGCGGCTGCAGGCGGGAGTCGGAGGGGTTCATAGTACCGTCTGAGTTCGTGGGACAACATAACCCCGGACGAGGGAAGGGACCCTACTTTGTTCGTGCAACCGAAGAGCGGAGGATCGAGGGATTGCCATGTCGCTAACCACCCCGGACACGATCAGGACGCTACAGAGGAAGCTGTATGCCAAGGCCAAGCAAGAACCAGCCTATCGCTTTTACGCGCTTTACGACAAGCTCTACCGGGAAGACATCCTCAGTCATGCCTGGCGGCTTGTCCGGTCGAACCGAGGCAGTCCCGGTATGGATGGGATCAGCTTCGAGGCCATCGAGAGCGGAATCGGGGTAGAGACGTTTCTGCGGGACCTGGCCCGTGATCTGAAAGACAAGACCTACCGCGCCCAGCCGGTAAGGCGCGTCATGATTCCCAAAGCGGATGGCAGTCAGCGCCCGCTTGGGATACCGACGCTCCGCGATCGGGTCGCACAAATGGCGGTGAAACTCATCATCGAACCGATCTTTGAAGCCGACTTCTGTGAGCACTCGTACGGATTCCGGCCCAGGAGGTCGGCCCACGATGCCGTGGATGACATCGCCCACACGTTATGGGCCGGCTACACTCAAGTCATAGACGCCGATCTATCAAAGTACTTCGATAGCATTCCGCATGCCAAGCTACTGGCCGTGGTGGCCGAGCGTGTTGTCGATGGGGGGATTCTGCACCTCATCAAGCAATGGCTCAAAGCCCCGGTCATCGGCGAAGACGACAACGGAGTGAAGAAGACCGTAGGTGGTGGAAAAGCCAATCGCAAAGGCACGCCGCAGGGCGGCGTGATCTCCCCGCTCTTGGCCAACTGCTACCTGCATATTCTCGACCGAATATGGCAACGGCAGCACCTGAAGGGCAAGCTATCCGCACATCTCGTGCGTTACGCGGACGACTTTGTCATCCTGTGCCGAAAAGAGGTAGAGGAACCGCTGAAAGTGGTGCGTCATGTCCTGGACCGTCTGGACCTCAGCCTCAACGAGACGAAGACCCACATCGTGGACGCCACCCAAGCAAGCTTCAACTTCCTGGGTTTCACGATTCAGATGAGTCGAGGGGCCAAGACTGGAAAACCGTACCCGAATGTCCGGCCAGCAGACAAATCGCTGAAGAAAATCAAGGCGAGGCTGACGGAACTCACGGGCCGGAAACTGACCCCCATCCCCTTGAGAGATATCGTGGGAAACGTCAACCGCAGCCTGCGAGGCTGGGCAAACTACTTCCACTATCGAAACTCAAGTCTGGCGATGAGCAAAGTCAGATACCACGCGGAAGACCGGTTGCGAACCCATTTGATGAAGCGTCATCAGGTGAAGGACCGAGGAACTGGTTTCCGCCGGTTTCCAAGTGCTCATCTCTACGGGCGCTACGGGCTATACAAAGTTCCTACGAAGGCGGGCTGGAACTCGGCGCATGCCGTGGCGTGAAGAGCATCGGAAAGCCGTGTGCGGGAAAATCGCATGCACGGTTTGATGAGGGAGGGCAGGCGAAAGCCTGTCCTCTACTCTACCCAACTTTTGTGCGTGACCCCAACTTTTGTGCGACTTGGATGTGACCCCGACTTGCCAGAAACAAGACCTGACCCCGCATCCTCTCTCTAATACTGTGTGCTAATACTGTGGTCCTTCCGTCGCTTGTGCCAAAGCCACGGAAGAAGCTTGAACCACTGGAAGTATCCGATGGCGACGAAACCAAGCCACGCGAACAGCACAAGAAACGCGTCAGGCAGATCGAGGCTGTAACCAACCGCATGAAGCACGTAGGCAAGGATATTCAGCAAGCCCGCCCAGAGAAGTCCCGATGGAAAGCTGAGCGCAGACAAGACGAGCAACGCGAGCAAGTGGTGTTCACCGCCTTGCGTCGTCTGCGGCGCGGTACCGCGAACGTCGAATCCAGCGGTTAGCCAGAACACAAGCACGACGATCATCACAATTAGCCATGCAACGCGGATAAGCAGAACCGCAGAAGGACGGGGAATCATTTCAGGCCGCACCTCCTGCGACACGTGGCATTTGCCTCATTGTCGTAGTCCTTGCAATCCTTGCCGACAGTTGGCCACCCATAGTTTGGACGCGGCTTGCTCCACTCATCCAAGAGACATTTCTCGAAGCAAGTATTGTCGTCCTGCGTCTTCTCACACGCGGCTGGGTGGAAATAGTCTTGATTCGGATTGGTTGGTTTTCCTGGTCCATAAAGGAAATTTCCAGGGCTTGAACTCGCCGGTCCTTGCCCACCGCAAGTGAAGCCAACGCCGCGAGGATCAGGATCACGGACACAGCTGTATTGGTGGTAGGAGACGTTTCCCCAAACGTCTGGCCCGTTCCTGAGATCTGGTCCTGGATGACCCCTAAGGGGGCGAATGCACCGATACGTCTCCAGTCCCAGCGGATCGGCGTAGCTCACAGGGTTGCCCTCGACGTAGGCGTACGTGTTAATGCCCCCCTCGAGCCCAATGGGATCGCTCTGCAAATACCTCCCCACCCCCGGATCGTAATCGCGGTAGTGGTTGTAGTGCAACTGCGTCTCCCGATCGAAGTACTGTCCCGGAAAGCGCAGGTTGATGATCGTCGGCTTGAGAACACGCGCTTCACCATGCCCTGGAAACCCGCCGACACCCGCAGCCGCAGTGCTGCGGTCTCGGTCAATACCACGTTGAGGGTGTAGACCTGATCGCCGGCGACGGCGTCACCGTTCCGTCCGTCATCGTGCAGGCTGCCGAGCACCGCGACGGCTGCCCCGGCCTCATTGACACGCTGCAGGTTGACGGTGGCGGGGATGAGCGTCGGATCGGCAATCACGGCCATCACGCGGACGGTCGTCGGGGCACCGGCAGTGATCGCGTCCGGCGTGATCTGCACCGACCCAATGCTCGGGGCAGCCCAGGCTGAGAACACCGGCAGCAACAGGCCGGCAAGCGCCAGCACCCTGGCGAGCCAGGCCCGCCCGGACGCCGATGACGCGGGGGCGGTGAGACTCCCCACCACTGCGGCCTCGACGATACCGATCCGGGCGAGTAGCGGGAAGATACCGAGGCGGAGCAGGCTTTGGCAGTGGCTTGGCATGATCTCTCTCTCCCTGTCCTTTGAATGACGGCCAGCGTGCCAAACAGCGGCGTAGAGCGCAATAAGCGAAGCGTATTGCGCCGGGAGTAGGCGCTATCAACGCGTGTTCCCGCAAGGAATCGTGGTCCGTCCCCGATTCTGCTATCGCATCGGAAAGCAACCTGTAAAAAATAAGGCTGACTTAAAAGAACGACTCGTTTCAGTTTTAGATTCGTTAAAAAAATACTAAGCGTATTATTTCGTTCTTCAAAATGCCAGACACATAATATACCATTAGTAATGTCTCTTAATCAATTGCGGACTCTCAGCAATTCCCGGCCTGATTTAACATGTTGATTTATATTGACAATTAACGCACCAAACCTGTGCATGCAATTTGGGAACTATTTGTAATCAATGGCTTGGGCAACTTATGCCGGGAATTGCTGGCGGACTCTATACGTACCCTCGCTATTTCGCATTCTTTGATTCGACAGAAACACGAATCAGAGGACTGCATAGCAGCCCGAGAATTAGGAACGAAAGCCAATCACCAACAAAGAAAAGAAACACTTTGTGAGTGTGGTACAGCCAATAAACGATGGGTAACCAGAGCGCCAGTACTACAGCATAGAAAACTGAGGCATCTATTTTCAGGGAAGCTCCGCACTGTCCACAAATGACTCTTCGGACAAGAAAATTTGGTAAGTGATTTGCCAACAGATGGCCGCACTCCGGGCACTTATTGATCATATTTACCGCGGCTTACACGCTGCGTCTGAACACTCTTCCCAGCAAACAGTGATTCCCAGAATTTCTCCTATTGTTGCCGATGGTTTGGAACCCGTCAGCCAAGAGATAGTCCCGCCTGTTGCAGGCGCTTCCAGAGATGAGGCCATATATCTTGCTACTGCTTTACCGCCCTTTCCAACGATGCCAAGACCGATCGCGGTTTTCGCTGCAAAGCACATGATGAAGCATGCGTACTTGTTTGGAGGGATATCTGGTTGCAATCCAGCCCGTCGATTGGCGATATCCATATAGACATCCAAGCCTTTGGCGTCCGAGTATTTCAACGGGTTGCCGAGTGTGTAGAGGTAGGTGTTAACGCCCCCCTCGAGCCCAATCGGATCGCTCTGCACATACCTCCCCACCCCCGGATCGTAATCGCGGTAGTAGTTGTAGTGCAACTGCGTCTCCCGATCGAAGTACTGCCCCGGAAAGCGCAGGTTGATGATCGTCGGCTGCCCGTCGCCGTCCGGGTCCTCCTCGGGCAGCGCCATCCCGAACGGTTCGCTGATCGGCAGGTTGCGCCAGACGACGACGTTGGCTTCGTTGGTCGCCACTCTCGGCGTGCCGAGATGATCCGCGTGCAGATAGAGGATCGTCAGCCCGGGGTCGGTGACCGTGATCCTCACCGTGTCCGGGGCGCTGGCGAGTGGGCCGTCACGGACGATCAACTGCGCGATGTACTGACCGGGCACGTCGGCGGTGAAGGTCGGACGCACGCGGTTGGCGTCGGTGAGGGTGGCAGCGCTTCCCGCCGGTCGGTCGATCAGCGACCAGGTATGGCTAAGCGTCGCTCCTTCGGGATCCCGCGAAGCGCTGCCGTCGAGGCTGACCCGCTTGCCACGGGCGACACTCTGGTCGGGACCGGCGTCGGCCAGCGGGGGGCGATTGATCGGGAGCAGGACTTCTGCCGAGAACACGCGCTTCACCATGCCCTGGAAACCCGCCGATACCCGCAGCCGCAGCGGCGAGGTCTCGGTCAATACCACGTCGAGGGTGTAGACCTGATCGCCGGCGACGGCGTCGCCGTTCCGTCCGTCATCGTGCAGGCTGCCGAGCACCGCGACGGCTGCCCCGGCCTCATTGACGCGCTGCAGGTTGACAGTGGCCGGGATGAGCGTCGGATCGGCAATCACGGCAGTCACGCGGACGGTCGTCGGGGCACCGGCAGTGATCGCGTCCGGCGTGATCTGCACCGACCCGATGCTCGGAGCAGCCGAGGCCGGAAATCCCGCCAGCAACAGGCCGGCAAGCGCCAGCACTTTCGCCAACAAGGCGGGCCAGAATGTCGATGACGCGGGCACGGTGAGACTCACCGCCGCCGCGGCATCATTGACGCCGATAGGTCGAGCCACCAGAAGGTTGCGAGATGAAGCGGGTTGCGGCGAAGGTCTGACATGATCGTTCTTCTCCTGGTATGCTCTCCTGTTGAATGACGGCCCGCGGCTCCTTGATGAGGAGCATTGGGCCAGCGCTTCGGCAAAGAATCGTGGTCCGTCCCAATTCTCTGTGCTGAAAAAGGTGTGGCCGCAGATCTTGTCAGCTCTTGTGGATGGCAAAAAACAAGACCTGACCCCACCTTTTGACCCCACCTTTGCCCTGACCCCACCTTTGCCCGCCTGCTCGCTCATTGCACCGCGCGAGCACCCGCCAAACCCACCGGTATACAGATTTCCGGCGCTGCCATACATGCGCCGATTAGCAAAGTGAGGATGGCGATCCTTCCGGCTAGGACGGGATCGATGTCGACCGTAAAACGCGAATCACTCGATCGTTGGCGATTCGGGCATTCGTCTGGCCTCGGTTGGCAGTTCTCTTGATACTCCCTGAGCGCTGTGTCCAAGTCAGCAAAGAGCTCTTCTATGATTTCCTGGTGGCCGCGAACGCTTTCTTTTCGCTTTCCACCCGGTTTTTCATAAGGCAAATTCTTTCTGTCCTCTTGTAGGTCTATCCATCGTTTGTAAATGTCCGCCTTGATATCTGTGATCTTCTTAAGGAGACTTTGACAACGTTGTCCGTTTGGATCATGCTTAGGCGGTTTCAAACCAAACGGGTCAGTCAACCCCGCTGGGTTCCCATATACGTAGCGATAGAAGTTATTTCCTCCTTGCAGACCAATTGGATCTTCAGCCAAGAATCTCTTGATGCCCGGCTCGTAATACCTCGCCCGATAAAAATACATCCCCGTCCCATCATTCTCCCTCCCCGTATACTGCGTCGAGTTCCCGCTATCCTCCCCACTCCGCACCGTCTCCCCATACGGGCTATACCCATACGCCGTCGCAATGCTCTGATCCGCCCGCGTTTCGGCCACGACGCTCCCCAGCGCATCGGTCAGCAGCGTCCTGTCCCCACTCGCCGCAAAACGCCCGATCGCTTCGTCGATCGCCAGCCCGGTGAGCAGCGCCGCCTCGTTGGCGCCGAACTCGGCGAGCGCCTGCACGCCGTCGTAGAGATAACCGGTGCTCAGCCCATTGACCACCCGCTGCACCCGTCGCCCCAATGCGTCGTACCGGAAGCTGGCGGCCAGCCCCGGCCCGGCAATCGCGATCAGCCGGTCGCGCGCGTCCCAGGTGTAGGTCGTCGTCCCGCCCGGACACGCCTTGCTCGCCAGGTTGCCGTTGGCGTCGTAGGCCAGCGTGCAGGTCTGCCCGGTGGCCGGGAAGGTGATGCTGGTCATGCGGTTGGCTTCGTCGTAGGTGCCCTGCATCGGCGTCTCGACGTTGGTCGGCAGGTTCATCGTGCGCGCGACGCGGCGGCCGTTCGGGTCGTAGGCGTAGGCGATCGAATCGATCAGCGTGCCGTCGGACTTGCGGAAGCGGATCTCGACGAGTCGGCTGGCCTTGTCGTAGGCGTACTCCTGGCGGATGCCGTTGGGCAGGACCTTGGCGGTCAGGCGTGAGGCGGCGTCCCACTCGTAGCCCACCGTCTTGCCGCGATAGCCGATCGTCGTCAGGCGCGAGGCGAGGTCGTACGTGTAGGTCGTCGGGTCGATGCCGTTCACCGTCCGCCGGATTCGCCGGTCGAGGCCGTCGTACTGATACTCGACGGTGTTGACCAGGCCGTCGACATCGGTCGTTTCGCGCACGACGCGATCGAGTTCGTCGTAGTCGAAGGCGATCGTGCCCACGCCGTCGCGGATGCGAACGACGCGGCCGGCGGCGTCGTAGTCGCGACTCTCCGTACCGCCACCGGCGTAGGTGATGCTCGTGACGCGGTTCTGCCGGTCGTATTCGAGGCTCGCGCGCTGCCCCTTGCGGTCGGTGGCGGCGAGCAGGCGGCTGGCGGAGTCGTAGTCGTAGGTCTCGAGGCCGCCCTTGGCGTCGCTGCGGCGCGTCAGGCGGTGCATGTCGTCGCTGACATAGGACTCGACGGCACGGCCGAGTGGATCGATCACCACCGTCGGGTCGCGCTTGGCGTCGTAACTGAAACTGGTGACGCCGGAGTTGGCGTCGGTGATCCGGGTCACCTGGTCGGCGCGGTTGTATTCGCTGAAGGTGCTGGCGCCGACCGCGTCGGTCACCCGCTGCAGGCGGCCGACCAGATCGCGCTGGAACTCGACCGAATTGCCGAGCGCGTCGGTCACCGCCGCGAGATCGGCCGCCGGGCTGTAGGCGAGCGTGGTGACGTTGCCGAGCGGGTCGGTCACTTTCCGCACCAGCCCCCTGGCGCCGCCGGCGTCGGTGTAGCTGTACTGGGTGACGTTGCCGAGCGGGTCGATGGCGCGCAGCAGCTTGCCGCCGCTCGCCTCCGAGTCCTCGTACTCGAAGCGGTAGGTGGCCGCGGTGCCGTCCGCCAGCCCGCGCGTGATGCTCGTCACCTTGTTCCAGATCGGATGGTAAGACAGGGTGGTGGTGCGTCCGGCGGCGTCAACGATCTGCGTGATGTTGCTGTTGCCGTCGTAGGCGTACTGCGTGACGCGCCCGAGCGGATCGGTGATCCTGGTGATGCGGTTGCGCGCATCCCGCTCGAATTGCGTGCGCTGACCGTCGCCGTCGATCAGCTCGATACCGAGTCGCGATGCATTGAAGCGGACCGTATAGCCGCGGCCGCTGGCGTCATAGACGCGGGTGGCGACGACTTCGCCACCGAAGAACTGCCAACCGGCCGAGCGGTTTTCGAGCGAGTCTTCATTGGGAACGCCGGCGCCGGTACAGACCGGCAGCGATGTCCCGCGCAGCGCGCAAGTTCCGTTCAACTCGTAGGCGAAGCGCAGATCCCAGTTGGCCGAGTGCTGGCGGACCAGGCGCATGCCTTCGCTGTAGTCGAACGTCAGCGGCTGCGTCGTCCCCGACCGGGAGATCGAGCCAATGTAGAACGGCCCGTCGGAGCGATTCGGATACGATGACACCACGGGTATCGTTCCCGAACCACCACTACTGCCGCTGGCCATGGTACCCGTATAGACGGTTTTGGGTTCGGGCGGCTTGATGTAGCCGTAGCTGGTGACCCCGCCATCCGGCCCGGTCACCGTCGACAAGCGGCCGTCGGCGTTGTAGGCGTAGCGCACCTCGCGCCCGGTGGCGTCGCGCACCACCTGAATCAGTTCGCCGACCGGTGCCCCGCCGGGGCCCACGGCGAATCCGCTGGCGACGCCGATCGAGACCGCCCTGCCCGGCGCGGTGATCGTCGTCGGCCGTCCAGAGTCATTGCGCTCGATGCGCAGCACGTTGCCGTTGGCGTCGCGTTGCTCGACGAGCCAGCTCACGAAACCGATCTGCCGGAAGCGCCAGGTGCGGCCATCCTTGAACTTGAGCTGCCAGCCGTCGCCGGAGATCAGCTTGGCACCGCCGAAGCGCAGGTCGTTCGGCGCCTCGTAGGTGCCGGACCCACTGGGAGTGAAAGTGACGCCGCGAGCGTTTCCGGGAAGCACCAGCCGGACTTCGCCGGTAGCCGGATCGGTGTAAACGATCCAGTCGTAGCTGAACATCCAGCCATTGCCGAGGCTCGACGACAATGCTGCGCTCCTGACGAAGGCGTTCCAGGGGAAGTAGCTGCGACCGATGGTGATCGGCATCACGCCGTCGATGACCATATCCACCTCGCTGGAGAGTTCCATCCCGAGTGCCAGCGTTACCGGCTTGCCGGCCTTGCCGGGCGGCCCGTTGACCTCGCAATCCGGGCACGGCGGACTCGGGATGTCCCAGTTGCGCGTGAAGCACGATAAGCCGCAGACGCCGCAGAAGCGGTCGATTCCCGAACCCGGATCGGCGCTGATCGTCTTGCCGTCGGCAGAAACGGTTCCCGTGCCGGCCTTGCGCCAGCCACCTTCGCCGGCCAGCGGCGTGCCGTAGTAGTACCAGTGATCGGCCTTCTCACCCGGACTGAGGCCCATGTCGTTGGGCGCGGTGACGAACACCGCCGACGGCCCGCTGCCGGAATTGAGCGGCACGCCACCCATCGGCGTTCCGAAGGAGATCCGGTAGTAGCTGCGGGCGCCGTTCGGCGCGGCTTCGGTCGGCAGCTTGTCGGGAGCGACGCGCTCGACGGCCATGCGCGACTTGATGACACCATCCCAACCCTGAATCGCGACGCCGGCCGGCACGCGCACCGACAGCCCCGGCGTCTCCGGGTTGGTGAACACCTGATCCTCGCTGTGGTTGGCGATCAGCGGCCTGAACAGGTCGTCGCGCGGCGGCGGCTGCACCACCCAGTCGGACAGCGGCGTGATCTTGCCGGCTTCGAGAACGAGCGTGTAGGGCCAGATCGGGAAGCCGGGATTGGCCGGCGTGGCGTCGATGCGCAGCGTGATTTTCGCGGCCGGCAGACCGGCGAGCAGGAAGTTGCCGCCGGCGTCGCTGGTGGTCAAGGCCAGACTCGTGCCGCCGGCCGCGGCGTCCTCGGCGCGGACGATGATGCCGGCGATGCCGCGACCCTGCGTGTCGACGAAACGTCCTGCCACGCCGCTGGCCGCGCCAAGGCCCGTCACCTTGATCTTGAAAGCGCCGCTTTTCGTTTGCGTCGCGCCATCGATGGTGGCGACGCCGTCGATACGCGCGTTGTAGGTGCCGGCGGCGAGCGTCGCCGGCACGGCCAGCGACAGGCTCGCGGTCTTGCCGGCGCCCAGCGACGGGCTGGAGAAGTTCGCGGTGACCCCGGCCGGAAGCCCGGCGACCGACAATTGCGCGAGACCCGTGAATGGCTTCACACCGGTGCTGGCCAACTGCACCATCAGCGACGCGGCGCCGCCCGGCGCCGTGATCAGTTCGGCCGGGCTGGCGACAATCTGGAAATCCTGTTCGTGCCTGACGGTGAAGGTCGGCCCGCTCGCCGTTCCGCGCGCGGTCGTCACCGTCACCGCACCGCTCTGCGCGGCCAGGGAGACCGTCGCCGTCAGCCGGTTGGCGTCGGCGCTCACCACCCCGGCCGTGACGCCGCCGATCCTGACCTGGTTGCCACCGGCGGTGGGGACGAAACCGGCGCCATCGATGGTCACCAGCGTTCCCGGCGGACCCTCGGCAGGCGAGATGCCGCTGATCGCGAGTCTGCTGCCGACGGTCACGTCGATCGCGTTCGAGAAGCCAGCGACCGGATCGACGACGCTGACCGGAACGGTTCCGGGCGCGGTCAACAGCGCCGCGGGAACCAGCGCCGTCAGGTTCACCGAGCTGCCGAAGGTCGTCGCCAGCGTGCTGGCGCCGAAGCGCACCTTGGACGCCGGCGTGAAATTGGCGCCGCCGAGAGCGAGGGTTTCCGCCTTGCCGACTTCCAGCACCGAGGGCGTGACGGCGCTGAGGATCGGCGTCGCCGGCCCGACGGTAAACAGACGGCTGTTGGAATCGCCGCCAGCGGACGCCGGGTTGCGCACCAGCACGGGGAAAGATCCGGGCGAAGCGAGCAGCGCGGCCGGCACGTCGGCGGAGAGTTTCGTGGCATGGATGAAACGCGTAGCGAGCGGCGTCGTTCCGAAGACGACGCTGGCCGCCGGGTCGAAGCGCAGGCCTTCGACCGCAAGGACCAGCGGACCCGAGCCGGCGACGGCCGTGTTCGGCTGGAGGCGGGTCAGCGCCGGCTTGAGCGAATCCGGAGAACCGGCGCGCACCAGCACGCGGCGTGGCGCGCTGCGGGCGCCGCGCTGATCGGTGACGACGAGTTCGATCACGTAATCGCCGGCAAGGTCGGCGACAAAGGAAGTCAGCGGTGGACTGGGGAAGACCTGGATCGCCGGCGACAGCGCCGCCGTACTGCCGTGCGGAACGGCGATGAAGCTCCAGGCGTACTGGACAATGCCGTCGCCCGGGTCGGGGTCGAAGCTGGCCGAACCGTCGAGGTCGACGCGACTTCCCGGCATGACGCTCTGATCCAGCCCCGGAACGGCGGTCGGCGGCGTGTTGGTCGCATACGCGGTGACGACGATCTCGTCGGGAACTCCGGTGGCGCTGCCGTCGGTCACCGTCAGGCGCAGCACGTAGCGGCCGCCCAGGTCGGCGAGGAAGCCCGGTGTGACGGAAGTCGGGTCGTCGAGCGCGGCCGTGCTCGACGCCGGTTTGTCGACGAGTTCCCAGGCGTAGCCGATCGGGGCGCCCTCGGGGTCGCGGCTGCCGCGCCCGTCGAGACGTACCGACGCGCCGGCGGGAACGTGCTGGTCGGGCCCGGCATCGGCGGTCGGCGGCGCATTGGTCGCGCTGGCGTGGATGCGGACGAAGGCCGGCGGGCTGTCGGCCTTGCCGTCGTTGACGACCAGCTTGAGCCGGTAATCGCCGGCCTCGTCGGCGAAAAACAGCGGCCGCGCGCGGTCGACGCCGACGAGTGCGCTGCTGCTGCCGGCCGGGCGTTCCTCGAGCGTCCACAGATACGCCAGGCGGTCGCCGTCCGGATCGCTGCTGAGGCGTCCGTCGACTTCGACGTCGCTGCCGGCGGCGACGTCGCGGTCGCGTCCGGCATCGGCCACCGGCGGACGATTGATGTTGAGCAACATTTCGGCCGAGAACAGGCGCTTCAACAGGCCCTTGAAGCCCGCCGACACGCGCAGCCGCACCGCCACCGTTTCGGTGAACACGGCGTCGAGCGTGTAGACGTGATCGCCGGCGACGGCGTCGCCATTCGCTCCGTCGTCGTGCAGCGCGCCGAGCACCGCGACCGCTGCGCCGGCGTCGTTCAGGCGCTGCAGGTTGACGGTAGAGGGAATGACGCCCGGATCGTCGATCACGGCGGTCACGCGAACGGTCGTCGCCACGCCCGAGGCGATGCTCGTCGGCGTGAGCTGCACCGTACCGATGCTCGGCGCGGCCCAGGCGGCGGACGGCGCCAGCAGCAGGCCGGCCAACAACGACAGAGCCAGCAGGGTCGCGAGGCGAGTGGTGAAAAGAACGCGCGCGAGCGCCGATGACGCCATCGCGGCCAGACGGCCGCACTCGTGGATGCTCATGCCTGCTCCCCGCACTCTTCCTGCTGTCACACCAGCGCGGAACCCGCGAAACGTCGCCGCGCCAGCAGGCCGGCCAGCGCGATGGCCGTCAGTGCGGCGGTCGCCGGCTCCGGCACGGGCAGTGCCTTCGGGGTGAACGAAAGGTCGTCGAGCACGAACGAACCGCCGCCGGCATCGCCGCTGATCGTGAGCTTCGAGATCCCCGACGCGGACGCGAGTTCCAGGAATTCATTGGGCGAAGAGCCCGGATCTCCCGAAAGCGCCGCATTGGTCGAAAACGCCGACAGGGTGCTACCGAGGAAAGCGTCGAAGGCATCCCAGGCGGTCAACGTCAGTGGCGCGGCATAGGTGAAGAAAGCGCTCACCTGCGTGACGGGGCTCGAAAACAGCAAGGTCATCGGGCCGCCCTCGTCGGAGGCGACGAAGTTGCCAGAATGCGGCGGAAAGTCCGCCTCGTTGAGCGAGAACCCGGCTTTGCGGGCGGTGGCGTTCGAGAAGGTGACGCCCGCGAACTGGTTGGTCACCGCCGCCTCGTCGGTCAGCGTTTCGAAGTCGATGCTGAGCGCCAAGGCGTTGGTGCTGGCGAAGGCGGCGGCGCAGAGGAATGCCGCTGCGTTGAGTGCGATGCGATTTTTCATGGTGTAGGTTCCGGTGGTGATGTGCTTACTGCAGGAGGGCCGCGAGTTTGAGCTGCGCCGGTTCGACTTCGAACTGGTTGCCGGCGACCGTGTGCAAGGTCGCCTTCTCGCCCTGTCCGAGCGTGCTCGTCAGCGTCACTTTTTCGACCCGCTCGCCTTGGGCAAAACGCGAGAGCGCGTCGCCGACAGCCGCGACGACCGTGAACGATGTCTGGGCAGAGAGGACGTTATTGCCGAATGGGATATCAAGCGACACACTGGTCGTGGAGTTGGCGAGAGACCCGGCCGTTGGCGGACTGTCGACCGAGATCGGCGCGCCGTATTGCGGAGTGACGCTGACCTTCACTGTGCTGCCGACCGGGATGCCTGATGTGGCGAGGGCGATGGTCACAGGGTTGGCCGTTGCTGCCGGCACCGTCACGTCGCCGAAGCCGGTTGGGTTCGCCGGCACCGGAATGCCGGCCACTGTGGCAAAGTGCAGTACGGGCTGGCCGGCGACGAACAGAGGTGCCGGGGTACCGAAGGTGAGTGCGGAGTTGAAGTCGCCAATGCCCACGAAATTCTCTGCTTCCAGTCGAACACGGCCTTGACCGCCTTTCCCCAAAACGCTGGTGGTATTTATCCTTCCCGTTCCGCCATCAACATTGATGGCTCCCCGGCCTGTGATCGTCGTAGCAACGATTCGGATTGCCCCCCCGCTTCCAGCGCCACCAAAGGCAGTGCCGGCTGAGCGTCCCGCGCTGCCGCCTTTGGCGCTTATCACCCCCGAAAGCGTAACGGTGCCCGTCGCAGCAAGTAACAATGCGCCTCCGCCCCCGCCACCCCCCTCACCTTGAGATGAGCTTCCTCTCCCTCCGCCCCCACCACCGGAGCCACCAATCAAGGGCACTAGAAACTTTGACCCATAAATTTCCCCCCCGGTACCGCCGCTGGTTGTATAGCTGAGTGTCACCTCTACGGGGCTATTGCCGCTCGTCGCGTAGCCAGCTCCGCCTCCTTGTCCAGGTACAATGCCACCCGCCCAGATGGCTAATTCTCCACCCGCGCCACCACCGCCAGGACCCAAGCCGTTGCCACCGCGAGCACTACTTGTTGTTGGAAGCCCTCCGAATCCACCATCGAACCCTCCCGGCCCGCCTTTTCCTGGTAACCCGTCATCCAGTGGATTGTCGTTGGCAGTACCAGGACCGGAGACTGGCGCGATCTCTCCATCCAAGTTGATCGTCCCCACGATCACCGCATCCCCGGCTACGAGAATCGTCACTGGTGTGTTTGCGGAGTTTCTCTTGAAGCGGACGGTCACACCGAGCGGTATATTGACGCTCCGATAGTTCAGTATCCCATTCGGCGGCAACACGACTTCCGTGTTCACCGGCGGGTTGAAATCGCCATCCACACCCGTGCTGCCACTATCGAATGCCAAAGCCGTGCAAGGCAGCAGTGCGACCGCGAGTGCGATACCCGCAAAATCAATGATCCTCCGTTTCATTTCACCTTCTCCTCTCGAATATGCCGAGCTTCGTCATTCACGCTGCACACCCACGTCTGGCGCGACGATCGGGCCGATCAGGCTGCCTCCTCCGCCCGGCACCTCGGGCCGAAAGACTCCCACGTTGGGTGCCGCAAACGGTCCTGCCACACTCGTCCCACCACCCACAGCTTCGGGCCGGAAGACTCCCACATTGGGCGCGGTGAAGGGTCCGATCGGACTCGTTCCACCGCCCGCCGCCTCAACCCGGAAGATCCCCACCAACGGCGCGTAGGCGGCGCTCTCGCCGGTGAACGGGGCAGAAACATAAATGCCGACCGCCGTCGGCGCCAGCGTTGGCGAGCCAATGTTCAACGCCGTAACACCCGAGGCAATCCCCGAAACACTGAACACCGCGCTGGTCTGGCCAGGCGACAGGGTGATGCTGGCGGTCGAAACCGACGCGACGGCGGTGTTGCCGATCGCCAGCGACAGGCTGTGCGCGACGCTGTCGGGGTTCGACAGTGTCAACGTCACCTCCTGCGTCTGCCCGGCCTGCAGCGTCACCGCCGACGGCGCGAAGCTCAATGCCGGCAGTTGCGGCGCGATCAGCAGCGAGAAGATCGTGTGGCCGGTCGAGGTGGACACGGTGAACACCCGCGCACCGAGCGTTGCCGCGGCGGACGCGCTCAAGGTGAAGCTGACGCCGGTCGCCGCGGCCGTCAGGGAACTGATGTCGAGTTCGGGGTCGGAAGTGGCGACGCGTGCGCCGGACAGCCGGCTGCCGGTGAGGGCGATGCGCACCGACTGACCACGACGCACGCTGGCGGGCAGAACCGTGCTGACCACCGGCGGGCCCGCTTCAAGCGAGCGGCGCACTTCAAGGATATTGCCGACGCCATCGTAGACGTATTCGGTCACCGTGCCGGGAGAGTCGATGTGGCGGACGAGGCGGCCAAGCGCGTCGTAGTCGAAGCGCTCGGTGCCCGCAATCCCGGTCGCCGCCCACAGCAGCATGGCAGCCACCCTCATCCAGCCGACAATCCGCAAGGCGCCCTCCCCTTGTCTCTATCGTCGCCCCGCCGACGCCGCGCGAGGCTTGATGCACTGTGTTGTGACGGATACCGAAAGAACTCCCTTCCTTATCGGCATTGGGGGTACCATAGCGCCAAACCACCAACAGATCAAGCGTTTTCAGGAGGGTGCGAATGAAAGCGTTGGTCGAAGTGCCTTGTTCGATAGAGATGCGTTCACATCGGTGATCACCCCTCCCCCCTTGTGGGGGCGAAGGCGGGGTTTCGCGGAGCACTGCTCCGCGCCGCCGCAGCCGGCCCGCGATGCAGCGCGGGCCGTGGAATGGGTTGGGGGAGAGGGGATCATCGTTGCACACGAATTCGTCAAATCCTTGCGAAAGCACATAGCCAGAGCCGTAAGTCTGCTCTGCTGGCATGCGAGGGCATGGACGCCCCCTCTCCCCCAACCCCTCCCCCGCGAGGGGGAGGGGAGCCATCGGTACCTCCCAACACTTTCATTCACACCCTTTTCAGGGCATTGGCCGCATCAGGGGGGCACGGCCCCGATCTCGGAAGGTCATGGCAAGCCTGCACGTTTTCCTATCCCGACGGCCTGTGGCACGGGCGGCGGTATGCCTCGCCGGCGTCGGGCTGGCGTCGCCCGCGCTCGCCGGGCTGCCGTGCCTCAATCCAGCGATCGTCACGCCGGCGCAGGGGTCGCGCGAATCCTCGACGAGACCGATGATCGCGTGGCGCGCGGCCGCCGGTGTGTCAAGCTATCGCCTCCAGCTCGTCAGCCGCGAACCGGAAGGCCGGACCCTGGCCAGCATCGACAGCCTCGTCAACGACACCCGTTTCCTGCCGCCACAGGCGCTGGCCGATGGCTTGGCGCGGGTCAGCGTGCGCGTCACGAGCCTGTGCCCGGAGGGTGCGCCACCGGCGCCATCGCCTGCCCGCGAGCACCGCTTCCTGATCGACGCGCGCTCTGCCTGCGCGGTCAGTGGTCTGACCCTTGATTCGCTTGATGCGGGTGAAAAGCGCATCCGCTGGGCACCGACCCCCGCTGCCGGCGGCTACGAGATATTCAGCTACGAGGCGATCGACGGCAGGCTGCTTTTCCGGCTGGAGACGAGCGAACCCACCGTCGTGACGCCAGCGGTCATCGCCAGTCCCGTGCTCGTCGCCGTTCGCGCGCGCTGCGGCGAAGTGTTCGGACAACTCGGCTACCTCGCCTACTGAACGGCGGGATGCACCGGCTCGCCGCCTGCCGGGAGGCGGTCACGGCCGAGGCCGCGCTCGAGCACGCGTCGACCGACCCGGCGGCCGAGTCGCAGCCCCTCCTCGTTGTCGCTACGAAAGTGGATGCCGCCGTACAGGCGCGACATCGCCGCCTCGTCGGCGGCGGCTCGCCACTCGTCGGCCTGCTCCGGAAAGTAAGCGGCGAGCACCTCGGCAGCCGCGCTGGAAACTGCCGCATGACCCGAGACGTAGCTCGGAAACGGTGGCGTGAATAACCAGGGCAGAAAGTCCGGATCGAGCTTCTCGCGGATGACGTTGACCGGCCGCACGCTCCAGTGTTCGAACTTCGCCTGCCAGCAGGCGATGAGCGCATCCGCCATCGCCACATTGAGCGCGGCGAACACGCGCGCGGTCTCGGCCGTGCCCAGGGCGCGCTGGGACACCCACTGCATCGCTTTGCGATTCCAGACTCCCGGCGGCGTCACCGAACCCCGGTCGAGGTTCCACTCGTCGGCGATGCGCTTCTGCTCGACGCTCAAGCGGCGCGCTACCCGCAGCACCTCGCGCGCTTCTTCCCAGTAGCGCTCGCTGCCGAAGGGCGGCGGCGGTGGCGGCTGCATCTCCCTGCCGTCAACCAGCGCCCAGGTTCGCCATTTACCGGCCAGCGGCTCGCCCGGATTGGCGAGATTGAGCGGTGGTGCGGCGCGCCAGATACGTGGAGCGGGAGGCGGACGGTCCGCCGGGTTCCAGGTCGCATCGCCGCCATCGTCGAGGGCCCGCCGGATCGCCGCGGTGGCGGCGCGGCGGCCGGCTGCGCGCGCCAAATCGAGCGTCTGCGGCGACATCCGTGCGCTGGCGGCGACGGCCAGGATCGCGCCGATGCCGATCGCTTCCAGGCGCCCCGGCGATTCTCGCGGGTAGAAATGCGCCAGTACGCCCGCCGCCGCTGCATGCACGGCCACCGCCTGGGCGGCTTCCTCGCTGCTCGTCGCCGCCAGACCGACGATGGCGTCATGGGCCGCCGCGTGCAGGTGTGCGAGCACGCGCGCCGCGCGCAGCGGGTTCTGCTGATATTTGACGATCAGTTCGAGGGCAAGACGGTTCCAGGGCAGCGACGCGGGCCCGCTTGCCCACTGCTGCACGAGCGCCTGATCCATGAAACGCTGGCGGATCGGATCAGAGGTCGCCATCGTCAGCGGCGGCAAGGGGGCGATTACCGGCAGGCTGACGTCAGCGGCGTCGGAGATCTCGGGCAGCCACTTCCGCCAATGGCTCGGGTCGGTCAGCGGACCTGCGGAATCCGCGCCGCGAGGCAGTTCCACCGCCAGGCCAGCGACGCAGAATAGCAGGCATAGGCCAACACCGGCGAGCGCGCGGATCAAACCCACCAGGGTGAGCCTCCGTTAATGTGAAAGTCGCGTCAGCGACTCACGAATCTCCCCTCCCCACTCGTGGGGGAGGGGTCGGGGGAGAGGGGAATGGTCATGACTTTCATGATCGGGGGTGCCTGGAAAAGTCATGACCGTTAGCCGAAAGGCTTTACGCCGATCAGCCAGGCATGGCCGTAGAAGGCAAAGCCCAGCCAGCTGACGAGGCCAATGCCGAGCACCAGCGCATCGCTGGCCCAGCCGCGCACCGGGTAGGTCCGTCCGGCAATCCGGTCGCGGCGCCGCAACGAGACGAAACTCGCCACGGCCCAGACGAGGAAGGCGCCGAACAGGGTCGCGTCGGCCAGACTGCCGTTGGCCAGCAGATGTGCCAATGCCCAGAGCTTGACACCGGCGACCATCGGATGGCCGACCTTTGCCTGGATGTGGCTGCCGGGCACGAAGGCGGCGACCAGCAGAATGAACGCCGGCAGGGTCAGCAGGGCGGCCAGGTGGCGAATCCCGCGCGGCGCCAGCCAGAGGACCGGGGAATCCACGTGTGCCAGGCCATAACCCCAGATGATCAGCGCCAACCCGAGCGCCGAGACGAGCGAGAAAACGCCTTTCCAGCGCATTTCGCCGAGCCGGGCGAGTTGAGCATCGCGCCAGTCGCCGGCGACGATGCGTAGCGAATGAGCGCCGAGGAAAATGATCAGTCCGATGACGAGATAGCTCATGACGGTCTCCCGGCCTTCGATGACGCGCTGTCAGGGTTGCTCAGCATGCTGGAACAACAGGGTGCGCACTTGCAGATCGATCGGTGCGGCAGACAGGGTATTGAGTGCCTCGTTGATGGCTCGATTACTCCGGCGGAATGCGCAGCACCTGGCCGGGATAGATTTTGTCCGGGTGAGTCAACATCGGCTTGTTGGCTTCGAAGATCAGCGGGTACTTGTTGGCGTTGTCGTAGTGCTGTTTGGCGATCTTCGACAGATTGTCGCCGGCGACGACGGTGTAGAAGGTCGCTTCAGGTTCGCTCTGATCGACCGACAGCATGTCGTTGACCTGCGATACACCGGTGACGTTGCCGCAGCAGAGGAGGATTTTCTCCTTGCTGGCCTGGTCGCCGGCGACTCCGAAGACCGTCGCCGTTCCGCTTGCACCGTCAAAAGTCACCGTCAGGCCGGTCACCGGCAGGTTCTGGGTGTTGATGTAGGCCTCGATCGCGTCCGCGGCGGTACGGTTCAGCTCGTCGAGGCGCGCCTTGGCCGCCTCGTCATCGGGAGCACTGGCCAGTTCGGCCGACGCCGCTTCGGTATCTTTGGCATGAAAAAGCTTCTCGCCTGCTTCCTTGACGAAATCAAAAAAACCCATGTCCTTCTCTCCTGAAAAAGCGGCGCATGCTGGCGCCGGAAACCACGATTGATGGCTACCCTCGTTGGCAGACCCAAACCAGTCTAGCAGCTCTGAAAGCATTCTCAAACGGTCATGACTTTGCAGGACACCCCCGATGATGAAAGTCATGACCGTTTCCCCTTGTATGCTTCGTTTTGTGGTTTTTCGTTCGTTCAAGAGAGGAGATGAAGTCATGGCTGGAAGGGTGTCAAGAGGACCGTGGAATAAATGCGAGAGAGGTATTTTTCTCTTGCGTTTATGCCGCGAAAGCCTCTTGACATCCTGTAAGCCAAGTACACTTGAGGCAGGGGCTGGGGAGGGGTTGATCATCCCCGGCCGCTGCCTCACGGCGAGTGCGGGGTTTGGGGCAGAGCCCCAAGGTTTAGGTCGTAGAGTGCCACGGAGGTGTGGTGGAAACGAGTTCGGAAGGCGACGCACAGCCCGACGCCCCTCTGGGACATCAAGCCCGTGGGAGAGCACTTGGCGTGCATTGTCAGCCGTTTGTCTGAATACCGAACAGTTGCTGGTTGGCACGTGCCGGAAAGCCGTGACCACGTATTTGCAAGGATGGCTATAGATGAACGCTTCTGAATCAACGTTTGTGGGTATTGACGTTTCCAAAGACACGCTGGAGATCGCTTTAGACGACCAATCAAAAACCCAATGCATTGCCAATGCTGACGCTGATATAGCGGCGTTGGTCAAAGAGCTCGTTCCACGTTCTGAGGAGATTGGGGCGATCGTATTGGAGGCCACGGGAGGCTTCGAGCGCCAGGTGGCGGCGGCACTCTGTGCGGCCGGGCTGCCGGTGATGGTGGTCAATCCGAGGCAGGCGCGAGACTTTGCCAAATCCATGGGATACCTTTCCAAGACGGACGCCATTGATGCGCGAGTCCTGTCGCACTTTGCGCGGACACTGCACCAATCGGCGCAGCGGGAACGGCTGTTGATGAAACTGCCCGATGCCAACCAGGAGGCGTTGGAAGCCTTGCTTGTACGCCACAACCAGCTCATTGGCATGCGCGTGGCGGAAGGAAACCGATTGGCCCTGAGCCATGGTTCGCAACACAAGAGCATCAAGGCAGTCCTCAAAATACTGGATCGACAGATCGTGGCGGTTGATAAAAGCATGGCTGGCATGCTGAAAGAGCATTTTGCCGAGAAGCTCGCTTTGTTCAAAGGCTTCAAAGGGGTCGGACCGTGTACGCAAGCGAGTCTGATGGGGGCATTGCCTGAGTTGGGCCAACTCACCCATGCGCAGATTGGCAAGTTGGTCGGAGTCGCTCCATTAAACGCGGACAGTGGTCGCCACAAGGGTAAGCGCATCACCTGGGGTGGTCGAGCGACGGTCCGTACCGCTTTATACATGGCGGCCTTAAGTGCCATACGTTACAACCCCGTCATCAAGACCTTTTATGAACGTTTGCTTGCTAACGGAAAACTCAAAAAAGTCGCGCTGGTCGCTTGCATGCACAAGATGCTGACGATCATGAACGCCATAGTCAAATCGGGTATTCCGTGGAATCCAGAGCATGCAAAATGCGCCTAAAAAAGCTTGACTGGGAACACAGTTGCTCTCCCCCAACCCCTCCCCCGCGAGGGGGGAGGGGAGATTCGAGAGTCGCTCGCGACTTTCATAGTAAGGCAGTGCATGCCCCCCGCTGCCAGCCCAGCCAGCGATGGCGAGCGCATTGCTGCGGTGCGCCGGTGTGTGCGACACTCGCCAACTCGCTCAACCTGCCCCCGGATCCGCCCGCATGCGCCAAATGCTGATCTCCTGCTCGGCCAGCCTGCTCGCCCTGGCACTTTCCTTAAGCGCCTGCCAAACCGCGCCGCTCCCCGCCCCGCTCCCGGCGAGCGCCCTCGAAATCCACATCGCGCACATCAACGACCACCATTCGCACCTCGAAGCCACTCCCGACTTCGAGATCAGCATCAAGGGGGTTCCGACGCGCGTCGAGGCCGGCGGTTTTCCTCGCCTGACGACGCTGTTCAAAGCCAGCCAGGGTCTGCCGAACCTGTTGAAGCTGCACGCCGGCGACGCGATGACCGGCACCCTCTACCATACCCTCTATCAGGGCGAGGCCGACGCGGCGCTGATGAACAGCGTCTGCTTCGACGCTTTCGAACTGGGCAACCACGAGTTCGACGAAGGCGACGCCGGCCTGCGGCGCTTTCTCGATGACTTGCGCAACGGCCCCTGCCAGACCAGCGTTCTCGCCGCCAACGTCGAAGCGGCGATCGGCAGCCCGCTCGCGCCGGCCGCCGCCAATGACTATCTGCAACCCTATCTGCTCAAGTCATTCGGCAACGTCACCGTCGGCATCATCGGCATCGAAGTGCGCGGCAAGACGATGAATTCCTCGCGACCGCTAGCGAGCACGCGCTTCGCAGACGAGGTCGCCAGCGCGCAGAAATACATCGAGCGGCTGCGCGCGCAGGGCATCCGCCACATCGTCCTGCTCACCCACCAGGGCTACGCAGCCGACGTGGCGATGGCCGCGCAGCTCAGTGACGTAGACGTGATCATCGGTGGCGACTCGCATACCCTGCTCGGCGATTTTTCAGCGATCGGGATCGACGCTTCTTCTGGCCCCTACCCGACGGTCGTCCGCAACCGCGACGGCGACCCCGTCTGTATCGGCCAGGCCTGGGAATACGCCAAGGCTTTCGGCCTGCTGCAGGTTCGCTTCGATGCGCAAGGCCGCGTCGAGAGCTGCCGCGGCGAGGTGACCCTGCCGATCGGCGACGATTTTCGGCAGAAGGATGCCAGCGGCGCTTTCGTCGCCGTCGACGCGGCCACGCGCGCGCGCATCGTCCAAGCGTTGCAGGAATCCGGCGGCGCGCGCGTGCTCACCGCCGACCCGCTCGCGCAGGCGACTCTCACCCGCTTTGCCGGCCGCCTCGAAGACCTGAAAAAGCAGCAGATCGGCATCGCCAGCGAATCGCTGTGCCTGGTGCGCGTACCCGGCGAATCGACCAACCGCAGCAGTGGCGTCGCCGGCTGCGAGCAGGCCAACACGCTGGCACGCGGCAGCGACATTGCGCAGGCCGTCGCCATCGCTTACCGGCAGGCGAGCAGGCTCGCCGACATCGCCCTGCAGAACGGCGGCGGCATCCGCAGCGCGCTGCCGCAGGGCGAAGTCAGTTTCAACACCGCGTACACGGTGCTGCCCTACAGCAACGTGCTTTTCGAACTGCAGCTCAGTGGCAGCCAGGTCGCCGAGGTGCTCGAAGACGCCGTCGGCAATTATCTCGATCGGGGCGGATCGGACGGCTCTCACCCCTACGCCGCCGGCCTGCGCTGGCAGCTCGACCTGTCGCAGCCGCGTGGCCACCGCTTCAGCGCCATCGAGGTGCAGCGCAAGGACAGCGGAATCTGGCAGGCAATCGACCCACAAGGCAGTTATACCGTGGTGACCAGCGATTACCTCGCGACCGGCAGCGACGGTTATACGACGCTTGGCAGGATTCATCAGACCGGCCACAGCGTGAACACCTATCTCAACTACACGCAAACCTTCGTCGATTACCTGCTGGCGCGCGGCACCGTCAGCCGACCGGCCGCAGCCGATTACAGCCACCAACGGGTGATCGGTCGCGACGGCAGGGTGCTGCCCTGAGAGAAGCCATCCGTACAATGAAAAAACAATATATCGTCGGCATCGATCTCGGGACCAGCAACACGGTCGTCGCTTACAGCGCGCCCGGCAAGCGGCAAGTCGAACTGTTCGAAATCGAGCAACTGGTCGGTCCTGGCCAGGTGGCCGCGCGACCCTTGCTGCCTTCGGTGCGTTTCCATCCGGCGCCCGGCGAGATCAGCCCGGGTGATCTGCAATTGCCGTGGGCAACCGAGGAAGGCGACGCGCCGCTGGTCACCGGCCGCCTGGCGCTCGAACTCGGGGCACAGGTTCCCGGTCGGCTGGTCGCCAGCGCCAAGAGCTGGCTGTCGCACGCCGCAGTCGACCGCCTGGCGCCGATCCTGCCGTGGGGCGCCGAAGACGGGGTCGCCAAGGTCTCGCCAGTAGTGGCCAGCGCGAGTTATCTCGCGCATGTTCGCGCCGCCTGGCAGCACCGTTTTCCGAAAGCACCACTCGAGCAGCAACAGCTGATCCTGACCATCCCGGCCTCCTTCGACGAAGGCGCACGCGCGCTGACACTCGAAGCCGCGCGGCAAGCCGGCCTGGCCAATCTGCGCCTGCTCGAGGAACCACAAGCGGCTTTCTACGACTGGCTGTTCCGCCACCAGCAGAGCCTGGCCGATGAACTCGCGGCAACGCGGCTGCTGATGGTCTGCGACGTCGGCGGCGGCACCACCGATCTGACGCTGATCCAGGTGGCAATCCAGGACGGCGAGCCGGTACTCACCCGCATTGGCGTCGGCGACCACCTGATGCTCGGTGGCGACAATATGGATCTCGCGCTCGCGCACCTCGTCGAGTCGCGCTTGCCGGCCAGCGAAGGTCGCCTGTCAGCGCCGCGCTTTTCGCAACTGACGGCGCGCTGCCGGATGGCCAAGGAACAACTGCTGGCCGCCGGCGCACCCGAGGCGGTGCAACTGACCCTGCTCGGTGGCGGTTCGCGGCTGATCGGCGGCGCGCGAACGGTCGAACTGAAGCGCGATGAAGTCCTGCAGGTGATCGTCGATGGCTTCTTCCCGCGCGTGCCGCCCGATGCGCCCGTTCAGCAGCGACGTGCCGCGATCGTCGAGTTCGGGCTGCCCTACCCCGCCGACCCGGCGATTACACGCCACGTCGCCGCCTTCCTCAGAAGACACGCGCAGGCTGCGCGTCAGGCGCTCGGCGACGCCGCCGACCCAGGCGGCGAGCCAGGCCGCCTGCCAATACCCGATACGCTGCTGTTCAACGGCGGCGTTTTCCGCGCTGATGCCCTTGCCGAACGTCTGCAGTGCACCCTGGGCGACTGGCGCGGTGCAGCGCTGCGCATCCTGCACAATGATAACCCTGATGTCGCCGTGGCCCGCGGTGCAGTCGCTTACGCGCTGATCCGCCAGGAACATGGGCGGCAAATCGGCGGCGGATCGGCACGCAGCTACTTCCTGCTTCTCGAAGATCAAGGCCAGCAGCGGCGCGGCATCTGCCTGCTGCCGCGTGGTACGGAAGAAGGGCACGAAATCCGGCTGCCCGAGCGCATCTTCAGCCTGCGCCTCGGCCAGCCGGTACGCTTTCACCTTGCTTCGTCGGTGGCCGATACCCCTTATCTGCCGGGCGAAATCGCCCCTCTCGACGACGAGGATTTCATTCGCCTGCCGCCGATCGCCACCGTCGTGCAGACGCAGGCCGGCAGCAGCCAGCGCGAAGTGCGCGTGCAACTGAGCACCGCCATGACCGAAGTCGGCACCCTCGAAATTCACTGCGTCGGCGTTGAAGATGCCGCCCGTCGCTGGCTGCTCGAATTCCAGTTGCGTGGCGACGACGGCAGCACGGTGGTATCGTCGGCAGTCCTGCCGGCACGTTTCGCTGACGCCGTGCAGTGCATCGAGCGTATTTTCGGGGCCAGTTCGCAACCGGTCGAAAGCAAGGAAGTGCGCCGTCTGCGCGGCCAGATCGAGCATCTGCTCGGCAAACGCGAGGACTGGGAAATGCCGCTGCTGCGCGCGCTGTTCGACATCCTGTTGCAGCGCGCGCGGCGCCGCCGGCGTTCACCGGAGCATGAACGCCTGTGGCTCAATCTGGCCGGTTTCTGCCTGCGCCCCGGCCTCGGCTACGCGCTCGACGAGTGGCGGATCGAGCAACTCTGCGACTTGTTCCCACAGGGAATCCAGTATGTGAACGAGAGCCAGAACTGGTCGGAATGGTGGACCCTGTGGCGACGAGCTGCAGGCGGTCTGCCGGCTGCCGTTCAGGAGCAGCTCCTGGCCGAACTCGGGCCCTGGCTGCGTGCCGAGCCGACGAAGAGCCGCAGCCGCCTGGCAGCAACCATCGCCGGCAGTCACGACGACATGCTGCGCCTTGTCGCCTCGCTCGAACGACTACCTGTCGAACGCAAGCTCGAAGTCGGTGAATGGCTGCTCGAACGCTTGCGCAAGAACTCGGAGAAAACACTCGGCTGGTGGGCGATCGGCCGCATCGGCGCCCGCCAGTCGCTCTATGGCAGCACCCACCAGGTAATCCCGGCCGAGGTCGCCGGCCGCTGGCTGCAAGCCCTGCTGGCGCTGGACTGGAAAAAGGTCGAGCCCGCAGCTTTCGCGGCAACGCAAATCGCCCGCCTGACCGGCGACCGTGCTCGCGACCTGCCAGACGACATCCGCGCAGCGGTACTCGCGCGTCTGCTATCGATCAATGCCAGTGTTACCTGGGTCAGGCAGGTGCAGAGTGTCGTCGAACTCGACAAGGCCGACGAACGCCGCGCTTTCGGCGAGTCCCTGCCAGCAGGATTGAGACTGCTGCAGGGAGCCGGAAGCGCACGAACAGTGAGCACCGCAGCGACTTCGGAGCACCCGGCAAGCTAGTCAAATCGATTCAGAGGGCAGGCTTCGACAGGCCGTCGAACCGCTCGTGCAGCAGCACCCGCCGGCGCCATCAGCCCGCACCCGCGCCGGGGTCACTGAGCATAAATATCATTAACTTAGCCACTTACGAACGACTCGCAGCTTCCCGAGAGGCGCTCGCCGGATTGACATCGAACGCTCGTTTTCCGGATAATGGCCACCAGAGGAACCCGCTGACTGCCTTGGCAAAAGCAGCGGAAGCCTTCACCGGGATGTTTTCAAGGAGTGAGCCATGCGCGCGAACAGGGGCGGAGATCGCCGCCAATGTAATTCCGGTCCACCGACTGGAGTGGCTGAACGCCGCTGCGGCAGTGACCGGCGCAGGTTTCAGTTGACAGGAGAATCCATCGCGGCAGTCGAAGCGCGGCTGGCGGCGCTTGCATGTCAGCGCGACGAAAACCGTGAAGACGACGGTTCGGGGTGGGACAAGGTGATCATTTCCTTGAGCTAACGGTCATGACTTTTTGAGACCCACCCAATCATCAGGTCCGGTCTGAACCGGGAGGAAGCGATTTCCGAGGAGAATGGTCGACCGCCGGCATCTGCAGGTCGCCGCGCCGTTCGAAGGGAACATTGCCCAAACCGGAAACATTGATGCGTCCTACGATCCGGTAGTCGACCCGCTCCCGGCCGCCCTTCTGCAAATCGCGAAGCTGTTTCAGGGTGCTGCCCAGCGTACTGGTGGCCATCACCTCGAGGACCGCTTCGCCAAATCGCGGGACGCTGACCGCCTTGTCCGACAGACCCTTGATGAATGCTTGTCCATTGAGTTCGATCTCGAAGTTCAGGCCATTGATCGGCAATTCCACATCATTCGGATTCTGGATTCGCAATTTGAGCAAAAAACGTTGTTCGAACAGGCCCAGTTGCACCAGATTCAGTCCGGCAACGCTGACCTCGGGCTTTTGTGAAAAGCTTCCGAGTCCGGCACAAGCGCTCAACACAGCGATCGACACGATCGCCAGACAGCTTCTCATGAGCACTGGCCAGCGGCTTCCAGAACCCGCAACAACGACGCCGTATCCGCACGCCCCCAGCCCTGCGCCATCAGGGCATTGAGTTGCTGATCGACCTGCGCGGCAACCGGCAGGGGAACCCCGAGACGATGGGCTTCGCCGATGACGATGCGGTAATCCTTGTGATGTAGGCGGGCCTCGACCCCGGCAACGAAGTCCCGATCGACCATTCTCCCACCCATCACTTCCAGCACACGGCTGCCGGCTGAACCACCGAGCAACGCCTGTCGCACCCTGGCCGGATCAGCTCCGGCAGCACGGCTCAGGTGCAGCGCCTCGGCCACCGCCTGAATTGCCGCGACCATCAGCATCTGATTGCACAGCTTGGCGACCTGCCCGGCGCCGTGCTCACCGACATGCACGACAGACCTGCCGAGCAGTGCGAGGAGGGGCCGCACCCGTTCGAGCACCGCTGCCTTGCCGCCAACCATGATCGCCAGCGTCGCCGCGATCGCCCCCTGCTCGCCGCCGGAAACCGGCGCATCGAGCATGTCGACGCCCGACCGGGACAGACGTTCGGCCAGCGAGCGTGCCGTTTGCGGCGCGATGGTGCTCATGTCCACCAGGATCGAGCCCGGAGCGAATCCCGCCAGCAAGCCATCCTCGCCGAGCGTCAGGTGCTCGACGTCGGCACCGGCGGTGACCATCGTGAATACCACCTCGGAGCACCCTGCGACTGCCGCCGCCGATGCGCAGTGCAACGCTCCAGCAGCCAGCAAGGGCTGGCAGGACGCGGGACGCCGTGCCCAGAGCGCGACCTGATGCCCGGCATGCAACAGATGCAGCGCCATCGGCCGGCCCATCACACCAAGGCCGATGAAACCGAGCCGCATCAGGTGTCTCCCTCGCCACCCGACAGGCGCTCGAGCAGCTTGAGAATGGCAATCGAGTCCTCCTCGCCAAGTCCTGAACCGACCATCGCGTTATACATCTGTGCCGTCGCTGCCGACACCGGCAGGCACAGGCCCAGCTCGTGCGCACTCTGCATGACGATGTTCATGTCCTTCTGATGCATCCAGGACTTGAAACCCGGTTTGAAGTTGCGGTCCAGCATGCGCTGGCCGTGATTCTCGAGAATCTTCGAATAGGCGAAACCACCCAGCAGCGCTTCGCGTACCCTGGCCGGGTCGACGCCGCTCCTGGCCGCGAAATTGAGCGCCTCGGCGACGGTCAGCACACCGACGCCGGTAACGATCTGGTTGGCTGCCTTGGCCACCTGTCCGGCACCCACATCGCCCACATGCACGATGTTCCTGCCCATGCAGGCGAACGCCGGTCGCGCGCGATCGAAAGCAGTCACCTGGCCGCCGACCATGATCGACAGCGTGCCGGCGATGGCTCCCACCTCGCCTCCGGAGACCGGAGCGTCGAGAAAATCGATGCCCTGCGCGAGCAGGCGCGCGCCGATGTCGCGCGCGGCCGCCGGCCGAATGGTACTCATATCGACAGCGATCAGGCCGCTTCTGCCGGCACTCGCCACCCCCCGTTCGCCAAGCATCACCTGTTCGACATCGGGCGCGTCGGCGACCATCGAGATCACCACATCGACCACCTCGGCCACCCCCGCAGGGCTGACCGCGGCACCGGCACCGGCGTCCAGCAAGGGCTGCATCGACTCGGCACGCCGCGCCCAGACCGTGAGCGGGTGCCCCCCGTGCATGAGGTTCAGCGCCATCGGACGCCCCATGATACCCAAACCGATGAATCCGATTTTCATTGCTGCTCCTGTTGTGATGACCAGATCGAGCTGTGCAGTGTAGCAACAGTGTAGCAATAATCCAGTGACGGCTGGCCAGGGCTTTCGCCTTCAGGCCAGGACCGTCACCACGACACTGCGCCGATGCGCCCACGTCCGGTGTTCCCAGAGATAGATTCCCTGCCAGGTACCGAGGCGTAGCTCGCTCTTGCCGATCGGAACCATCACCGAGCTGCCGGCCAGGATGTTGCGGGCATGCGCGGCCATGTCGTCATCGCCCTCGTCATCGTGCAGATAAGCCGGATCGCCGTCGGGTGCCCAGCGGCTGGCCAGGGTTTCGAGGTCACGGCGCACCGAGGGGTCGGCGTTCTCGGTGAGCACCAGCGAACAGCTGGTATGCTGGACAAAGACGTGCGCAATGCCGATCGACAAGCCGGCGGCGCGAACGATGCGGGCCACCTCGGCTGTAATCTCGATGCTGCCGCGCCCGCGGGTGTGGACATCAAAGCTTTCCTGATAAGCCATGTAGCACTCCTTAGCCGGTGCCTAGAAGGCAGAACCTGGTGTCTTGAGGAATTCAATTTCAGCATCCGTCGACGTGCGGCCGAGAATCGCGTTGCGGTGCGGGTAACGCCCGAAGCGCTCGATGATCGCCTGGTGTCGGAGTTCGAAGTCGAGGTTATGTTCCATTCCCGGCGCAGCGAACAGCCTGACCGCCAGCGCGTGTATTGCCGCTGACTCGCTGTGCATGTACGGCAGATAGAGAAAAGCTCGGCGCGTCGGTGCAAGGGCCTGGTCCAGGCCGGCGGCGACCGCTTCCTGGGCGAGCACCAGCGCCATGCCGTCGGCAGCAAAAGCCTCGGGACGATCGCGAAAGAGGTTGCGGGAGAACTGGTCGAGGACAATGATCTCGGCCAGCCGCCCATCGGCAGCATCGGCACCCTGGCGCCACGCGTACAGTTCGCAGCGTAGCGCCGCCGCATGCAGGGCGCCAAAACGTGCCTCGACCAGCCGGTCGAAGTCCTCCGATTTCGCCCACCACTGCGCCGGCGTCGTCTCTTCGAACCAGAAGTGCAGAATGGCTGCGGGCGTCATCGCCATACTCCTGTTCCCATACGCCAGATGATGGCCATCGGCAGCCTATGCCTTTCCGCGAGCAGGCGCGCCGACACCCAACTCGCGCCAGCCGTCGTGGCCGAGTTCCCTGAGCGTCTGCATATTGCGCTCGTAGATTGCCGCCGCGTCGGGAATGGCTGCGACGGCGCGATCGATGCTGGCTTCACGCAGCAGGTGCAGGATCGGGAAGGGCGAACGGTTGGTATAGTTGGTCACGTCGTCATGATCGGTGTCGACAAAGGCGTAGTCCGGATGAAAGCTGGCCACCTGCAACACGCCGCGCAGACGCTTCGTTTTCAACAGCACATCGACAAGACCGAGAAAGCAGGTGAAATCCTCGAAGGCATCAAGCACACCGGGGTGAATCAGTAGTGTCGTATCCACCTCTTCCGGCGCTGCCGCCTGGAGCGCGTGCAACTCGCGATCCATGTCAAGAAGCAGGCTCTCCTCATCGCGCGCATCGCTGACCACGTAACGCACCTGCCCCTTGACATGAACGCCCTTGGCAAAAGGACAGAGGTTGAGGCCAATCACTGCCCTTTCGAGCCACTGGCGAGTGACGGCGATGACTTGATCGTGGCTGGGGATGTTCTGGTGTCGGATCTTGGACATGGTCCGCTACTGGCTCCTCGGGCTGTCGTACTACGATGCGCGCCAGTGTAGCGATTCGCGTCGGATGAGGCAAAGCGCAGCCATCGCCAGCGCATCTCATCGGCGACCAGGCCAGGGGATTACAATACAGCTTTGTCGCGTGCGAGTGCGCCATGGAAAGCGTTGCAGCGGTCGTCATCGGCGCCGGGGTGGTCGGCCTGGCCTGCGCCCGCACGCTGGCACGGCGGGGCATCGAGACCGTGATTCTCGAACGCAACGACACTTTCGGCAGCGAAACCAGCGCCCGCAACAGTGAAGTGATCCACGCCGGGCTGTATTACCCGACGGGCTCGCTCAAGGCAGCGCTGTGCGTTGTCGGCCAGCGGAAACTCTACGGATTCTGCGCTACGCACGGCATCAGCCACCGGCGCTGTGGCAAGCTGATCGTCGCCACCTCGACAGCGCAGGAAGACAAACTTGCCGCGCTGCAGCAGCAGGGTCAGCTGAACGGTGTCGACGACCTGCGCCTGCTGAGCGCAGCCGAGGCACGCGCCCTCGAACCCGCACTGACCTGCAGCGCTGCCCTGCTCTCTCCCTCCACCGGCATCATCGACAGCCGCGCCCTGATGCGAGCGCTGCTCGGCGATGCCGAACGTGCCGGCGCCTGGCTGGCTCTGCGCAGCCCGTTCTGCAGCGGCTCCATCGAGACCCACGGCTTCATCCTCGAAAGTGGCGGCAGCGACAGTCTGCGCTTTACAACCGCCACGGTAATCAATGCCGCCGGCCTCTGGGCACCCGAAGTCGCCGCTTCGCTCGCCGGTTTTCCGGCAGCGCTGCTGCCAGTGAGCCATCATGCCAAAGGCAACTACTATGCCCTCAGTGGCCGCTCGCCCTTCTCGCGGCTGATCTATCCGCTGCCCGGGAACGGCGGCCTGGGGATTCATCTGACGATCGATCTCGGCGGGCAGGCACGCTTCGGCCCGGACGTCGAGTGGTTGCCGCCACCCACGCCAGGGCAGCCGATCGGCGCACTGGACTACCGTGTCGACCCGACACGCGCTGACACCTTCGCTGCCGAAATTCGCCGCTACTGGCCAGGATTGCCCGTAGCGGCGCTGGCACCGGCTTATGCCGGCATCCGCCCGAAGATCGCTGGTCGCTCGGATCCTCCCGGCGATTTCTTGCTCCAGGGGCCAGCGCAGCATGGCATCCCCGGCCTGATCAACCTGTTCGGCATCGAATCGCCGGGGCTGACGGCCTCTCTGGCAATCGCCGAGTACGTTGCTGACGTCGCGACCGGACGGTATGCCGGCTGAGAACATGCGCGCGGTCCTCGATACCAATATCGTGCTGGACCTCCTGCACTTCGCCGACCCGCAGACGCAAGCGCTGCAGTACGCGATCACGCGCGGCGCCCTGCGCTGCTTCACCGATCGCCATTGCCTGTCCGAACTGAAGCGCGTCAGTGCCTACCCGCAGTTCGGACTCGATGCCGCTGCGCAAGGGGCACTTCTGGAGCGCTACCGCAGTTTCACCAGCACCTGCGATAGCGACGATAGCGACGAGATCGAAGCCTACCCCCTGCCCCGCTGCCGCGACAGCGACGACCAGAAGTTCCTGATCCTCGCGCTACGCTGCCGCGCCGACCTGCTGATTACCCGCGACCGGCTGCTCCTGCAGCTCGCCCGCCACCGCCGTCTGCCCGTTCCCTACGCGATCGTCACGACGGAGGCCGCCAGCGCGCTGTTTGCAGGCGGAGCAGTCGCGCCACGGTTTGCTGATTGCCAAAATGCAGGCACGCGTCATTGACCATCGGGGTGCCAGATTGTAGAATGCACGCTTTCTCGGGGCGTAGCGCAGCCTGGTAGCGCATCTGCTTTGGGAGCAGAGGGTCGTGAGTTCGAATCCCACCGCCCCGACCAGTTGAACAAGTGCCTGTTGCAAATGTATCAAGAGGTAGCAGGAAACAGTTGCCAGGCCATGTCGTACTCGCGCCCGTAGCTCAACCGGATAGAGCACCGGCCTTCTAAGCCGGGGGTCGTGAGTTCGAGTCTCGCCGGGCGCGCCAAGCTAGTGGCGGTGTTAGCTCAGTTGGTAGAGCACTGGATTGTGATTCCAGTGGTCACGGGTTCGAATCCCGTACATCGCCCCAACAAATCAAGAAGTTGGCACCATCAAGCGGCCATGCTCTCAGGTATCCGGTTCTGTGTAGCCACCATGTAGCCAGATTTGTGTAAATTCGCGCGCTACTTGGCACAAATTCGCGCGCTACTTGGCACAGGACAAGCGCATATTTCGGGCGTTAAACGGAAATTTCAACGACCGTCAGCGAGGGCGCAATTCCGTCAATTACACCGCCCCGAATAAACACCGTTTGACCAAGCTCCGCTACGCCTTTGGCGGTGATCGTGGAGCCATCTGGAAGGGTCACGGTACGGACCTCATTGGTGATGCTGGACACCTCTCCAACCAGCAGCGGATCGCTTGGGAACAAGCTTAAAAATTCGCTCAGCAGGTTACTCATGACACTCGATCTCGATGGTCTGGCGGACGGTCGGCAAGACCGCACTGATGGATACGGATCGGACCATTCCACGCCTGGAATTGGCTCCGTCAGAGAACGCCACGAACGCCCCCACGGGGTAGATTCCGACCCCTGAAAATACCGGCGTTTCGAGGGTGATCAGTTGCTGCGGGCCGGTGTCGGACAGCACCGAAATACCTCGCTGGCGAGCGGCATCCGAGTGGGTGGTCAGGGCGTCGACCAGCATCGGCGCAAGCAGGTCGCCAGCCGTCCCGGCACGGGTGACGTGCGCGAGAATCCCAGCCCCCTCGCCACTGATATACACCGAGTTGTATGCGGGCTTTTGCAGCCACTGGACGGCCTCGCGCGTGGTGGCTGCGGACGGCAGAGAGTAGTCGGGAACCACGCCGGACCAGTCCCACGGGGCCACCGGGTAGCGCGGCAGGACAGACAAGGTGCGGTCGGTACGGCTGGCCTGGAGATAGCCGCCGGCGGCCGCGGCAATGCGCGCACAGGCTTCGATCGCGCTGCCACGGTGAGACCAGACCCCCGCCGGGACTAGCCAGTCCGTCAGATGCCAGTCGATATCCCAGCCGATACTCACGCCGTTGAGCAGCAGCGCGTCGTTCATCAACTGCTGCGCGGTGCGGTCCTCGGCATTCATCCGGCTGATCGTGGGCGCATACGGCGCGCCCAGTGCCGCGGCGAGGCCCCGCCCGGAGACCGAGATACGGGCATGGCCGAACCGTCGATCGCGCGTTATTTTCTCCGCCAGCAGCCGAAAATTAACGTCGTTCACGACCGCCTCCAGCTCGACCGGCTGCCCTGGTCCATCCGGCAGGACATCGTCGAGATAGCTGGCCGGCAGACTCGCACTCCAGCCCCATACCCAAGAGTTGGCATCAATCGACACCGACAGCGATAGCGCCGGCAGAGCCAGCGAATTGGATACCCGCGTCAAGGTTACTTCATTGGTCACCAGATACGTCCTCAAAATGGGGATCGAAATATGCGCGCGAGACCCCAGCCACGGAAAGAGTAGATCCGGATCGCCGACATACCAGGGAGGATCGGGATCCGGCCCTGGCGGGATGGGCGATCGACCCGCCTCCGGCGCCCGCCCGATCTGCCAGGGGTGATGCACGATCAGCAGATGCTGGGTGCCGACGCCCGAGGCCAGATCGATGTCTGCCGGCAGCGGCGCCCCCTCCTCCCAGGGCACGGCCAGCGGCGGACGCGCCCAGCGAAACAGCTCGACCCACGCGGCCGCGGTCCGCTGCGGCCTGGGCAAGGCGTCCTCGAACGGGATCGCCTGTGCCGGCCGCACGGCCATGGATAACGGCCGGAATTTCTCGGCCAGAACGGTTCGGCGCCGCTGTCCCTCGGCCCAGGGGATGCGTACCTGGGGGCGAAAATCCCGCCGCGGGATCTGCCAGAGACTGCGGACCTGCCAGAGACTGCGGGCCGCCTGATCCCCCTCGATCCGGGCATCGACCTGGCCGACTCGAGGCGCACGATGCGCCAGCGCACCATACTGATCGCGATCCGCTGCGCGCTTCCAGGAGCTTCCCGCCCAGCGGAACGGCGCGCGGTTGACGGCATTGTCGTAGTGGATCGACAGCGCCGGGAGAGGCCCCGCGAGCGTGGCGACGCTCCCCAGTGGGGGCACGGGCGCAATGGCGATCGCCTGGCCAGGCCGGGCCAGCAGCACGGACATCCCCACCGGCACGGCGCCGGCCACCAGGGGACCATCGAAAAGCGGCAGAGGCAGCACCAGCGCACTGCCGAGCTGGCGAACCTCCGGCGGGTTGCCGACATCGCCAAAAACCAGGTTGACCCCCGGCCGCGCGTCGGCAAAAAGCAGATCCGCGCTCACGACGAGGTCACGGCTCGGTCAGCGTGGCGTTGAACAGAAAGACAAAAGCGCCGGCATACATCACCACATCCGGCAGTGTAAAGGCCGCGCCGGGCGTGCCGGTGACCGCCACATTGCCATCCAGCATCCAGTAGCCATCCCCGTCGCGCGCGCGTGCCCACAGGACGGTACCGCCCGTCAGCAACTGCGCCGGCTGCGTCGTCGTGAAGGAAATCACCCCCGCGGACACCGTCCCGCAGGGTTTTTGCAGGGTGATGATCGTTGCCGGGCTGCCGCCAGGAGCCGCTCCCGCAGCCGGCTGGGTCGTGTAGTACAGCTCCAGCGTCCCCGGCGTCGCCGCCCGATCGAGTTGAGCGACGATGGCATTGGCGCGCGCGTTGCGCACGAAATCGGAAAAAAACAGGCTCATGGGATCAGATCCGGGGTGATCGCATCATCGATGACCGCATTGTAGAGCCCGGTATGATCGTGCGACATCACCACATACGTGAGGTCGTGCCGGATGTGGTCAAACACGTAGTTGCCGGCGGCATCGCTCCAGGTCTCGCGCGCCAGAACGCCGTCCCGCTTGCGCAGCAAGCGCACACGGCGAGAAACCGGGTAGTCCGGGACGCCCTTGTTTTTCACCGTGCCCACGATCCGCCCCCGGCCGCCGTGCTCGGCATCGAGCAGCAGGCTTCCGGGCGGTGACCGGACGGCCTTCCAGGCCGGCAGCGCGGGCCGCACTAGCGGCACGACTGGCGCAGCCCGTACATAATCCAACGAAAACCCTTCCTCGAACGGCCCGCTGTCCGGGACATAGGCGCTATCGTTCCGCCCGGATTTGCACATGATCCGAAGCTGGCTCAGATACCCGTACAGGGGTGCATCAACCGACGGGTACCCGGATTGATCGCCGCCGATGCGGACGATATTGGTCGTGCCGCCGCTGGGCATGTCCAGGTCCGGGCGTGATGCGATGATCAGCCCGTTTTTGAAAATCAGCGCCTGGCGGTTGAAGACCGATACCTGGAAATCCTGCCACGTATTCAGCGCCACCGGCCCGCCGCCGGTGAAGAGGGAATTCTTCCCGCTGATCTGCACGTAGGCGCCGATATCGTGATATTGGTTAATATCGACACAGAAGGCGGCGCTGCTCCCGTTCGTCCCGATATTGATCATCCTGCACTCGGTCCCCGTGGCCGGATAGGCGAGCAAATAGAGAGAAAACGAAATCGAGAGAGACGAGCCATCGAACAGAAAATCGGAAGACGCCGCGCAGCTCAGCCGGTCGTTGGCCCCGCCCGGAAAGTAGGCAGACCCCTCGCCCGCAAACCGGCTCTGCGCCGTCGAGATGACGACCCCGCCGGATCGCGTGAAGGTGTGTCCTTTGACATCCGGGAAGGATGTCGACCCGTTGCTGCCGGACAAGTGCAGCCCGGCATTCAGGAGAGGCCAGAGCGGATCACCCATCGATTACCGCCACGGCCCCGTGGTATCGAAAAAAGCGAAGGCCGCGGTCGTCACTCCAGCGCCGAATGGCATGACCCGCACCTGTCGCTCCATCAGATTGGCGACATCGGTGATTACCGCGTTCGCGGCGAACAGCCCGAGCGGGACCGTCTGCGGACAGCAGTAGACCCCAGGAGCCACCCCCCGAAAAGCGCCCGCGAACGATTCGAACAGGTTCAGTTGGGACAGGTACAGCCCCTGATCCGGCCCATTGGGATAGGGCATCGGCCCGGCACCGCTGGCAAAGCCCGTGCTGGTCGAGGGCGTCAGCAAGCTGAAGGCCTTGTATGCCGTCGCCGCGCTGCCGACACCGCCGTACGACCGCGCGAAATACAGCTCATCCGCGGCATTGCGCAGCACGCCGAAATCGTTGGTATCGCCGGGCGCCGACCCGCTCTTGTCGCTGGCGTAGCCCGAGAGCACGCAGCCCCAGGCGTCGCCCGACTTGACCGGAAGAAAATCCCCGAATCCCATGAACGCTCCCCCCGCGGGATAGGTCGGGTGATACCCAGTGATCAGGTAGAACATCCGGTCATCGGCGACCAGCGTCCAGGTCCTCGAGCTGCCATCCGCCACCGTGCTCTTGGTCCACCACGACCCGCCGCTGCGCTGCGTACTCGTCGGAAACGGCCCGCTGCCGGTACTGATGGCGGTCATCGTCTCGTAGCCGACGACGCGTGCGGTCTTGCCCGCGGTATCGTCGACCCGCAGCCGGCAGCCCGTGCCCGCGACGTTGTTGCTCTTGTACGCCGCCAGATTGGTGCCGGTAAATTCCTTGCTCCAGCCGGCGCCCGCCAGTTTCAGCGAAATCGTCCCGCTGGCCGTCTGATCGCTGATGCCGGGCGCGTCGAAGGTCAGCGTGGTATTGCCCGCGCCGACGCTCAACACCTTCTTCTCGCTGTTGAGGCCGCTGGGCGTCGCGCCGGACACCAGCACCACGCTCCCCACTTCGGCACTGTGGCCGCCGCTGATCGTCGCTGTGGCGATGTTGCTGGCGACCACCAGGCTGGCCACGGCGGAGACGGCAAAACCATTGACCAGGCAGGCATCGAGTACCGCGACCAGAGACCCCGCGGTGCCCGATAAAACGGGCGCGCCGGTCAGCCCGGAGTGGAAATATTTAACGCTGGTATCGGGCATTTACCCCTCCATCAATATGGAAGTCGCGTATGCGACTCACGAATCTCCCCTCCCCCCTCGCGGGGGGCGAAGGCGGGATTTCGCGGAGCACTGCTCCGCGCCGCCGCAGCCGGCCCGCGATGCAGCGCGGGCCGTGGGTGGGGTCGGGGGAGAGGGAAACGGTCATGACCGTTAGGGCGTATCGACATCGCCGCGGATGCCGATGATGAATTGGTCGTCGGTCTCTGACGGCGGACCCTGCAGCACGGTGCGCGCCACCCAGACCGGGTAATTGGCCGCGACGGTGTTCAGCCGCACCAGGTTTCCGGCGCTCCAGCCGGCGCCCCAGCCGGTGGGGCTGATGGTGAAATACGGCACGCTGGTGGCCGGGTTGATCGGCGCCAGCGGGTTGGCGATCGCATGCCCGGTGACGATCTGGCCGACCGTCTCGCCGATCACATTGACCGTCGTCGTGTTCGTGAAAATGATCTGCCAGCGCTCCTGAATCGCACCGCGGTTGGTCACCACGACCGGGTACTGCACGGTGTTGTAGCTGGCACTCGCCGCGCTGCCGATGACCGTATCCGACCAGACGCCGGTCCAGGTGGCCTGGTCGAACCAATGGGAGACCCGCGCATGCAGATCGCCCAGAATCAACGCCGAGCTGACCAGCGAGCCGAGCGGGAAATCATGCGTCAGCGGCCGGGTCAGGGTCAGTTCGCCGTTGATCTGCGCATCCGAACACAGCGCCATGTCCTCGATGCGATGCTCGATCGTGACCGGCTGCGCGTAGCCGGTCACATTGGCAAACGTCACCGTGCCGGCGTCCAGGTCGTGGCTATAGCCGCCGACGATGGTCTCGCCATCGTTTCCGATCACGCGCACCCGCGCAATCCGCACGCGCCCCAAATTGACCGTCTGGCCATTGCTGACGGTCGCCGGCGCCGTCGTGGCGGTGTGGTGGATCACCAGCACATCGCCCTTGCGCAACACCGGCACCCGCCCATCGACCGGCAGCCGCACCGGATCGAGCCCCAGCACCTCGGCCGACAGCGGCAGATTCGACACCGCCACCGCGTTGAACAGCGCGGTCTCCGGCATCACCAGCAGCGGCCGAAAAACCTGCCCCGACACCACCCGCTCGGGCGCATACCACCACTCGAGTTTCTCCGCCGGCGACAGGCCGGAGTCGGCGACCCAGCTCCCGAACGACAGCGTGACGATGCCGAACTGCACGTCCACGACGCCATCCACCTGCGCCGTTTCCACGTCCCCCGTCAGATCGCTGCTGGCGCTGATCTGCACGCTATCCGACGCGCGCACCACGCGCACCGCGAAGCTCGCCGGCTGCAGCGGCGCCCCGGAAACCCGGAACTGGAACCGCCAACCGTCCCAGAAACCCTTGCGCGTCAGGCAGACCACCGTGATCGCCGGCTCTCCTCCAGCGCCCGCATAATCGCTGAGCGTGACCCGGCCGGTAGTGTAATCGACTGTCCCGGCGGCTACACCGCTGTTGGTCGTCACCGAGACATCGCGCAGCAACAGGCCGTTTCGATCGACATAGACACTGCCCGCCAGCGTGAAGCGCAGGCTGCCCGGCACCAGCGTATTGGAGATGGTCGGCAGCAGATCGATCCGCAAGGGACCCATGGCTTGCGACTGTGTCAGCACGCCACCGGCACTATCGGTCGCCGGGCGATAGCGCGCCGTGATCGTGCCGGCGGCGTTGACCGTGGCAAAGGTTTCGACCCAGGTGTGCTGCTCGGTGATCTCCGACCCCGACCCGCTCACGCTGCGCGACTGCGAGGTGTCGTGGTAGGTCACCTGTACCCCCAGCGCCACGGCGCCGGTACTGTAGTTGATCGAGCCGCCGATGCCCGAGGTCGAATTGATCGACGAGGATCGACTGGCACTGGACCCCGCGCTCGACCCCGAGCGATCCACCGCAATCCGCGGTGTGGCCTCGAGCATCGCCAGGACCCCGGTGCCTTCGTCATAGACGATATACTCGGTCTCGCGGGTATCCAGGAAGGAGAGCGACAAGCTTTTGGGCAGCACCGCATGACTGAGGCTGAAATTGTTCGAGGCCCCGCCCGCCGGGAATATCTCGGTGACGAGGCCGCCCTGGCGGTACTGGATCACCAGGTCGGAATCGCCATCCGGCAGCCTGCGGGGCAGCAGGATGGCCTTGCCGGTCGCATAATCGATCCAGCCCCCCGCGGCGTCGTCCCCGATGAATCCTCCCACGCCGTCGTCTATCGCCGCACGGGCCACCCCGCCCGCCCAATAGCTGATCTGCACGCTCGATGGCTCGATGGCGCCCTCCGGCAGGCTGATCGGAATCGCCGGTGGCCGGAAGACGCTGGCGCCCACCTGCGGCCGGTAATGGGTCGGGGTCCCCCAGGCAAACAGGATCTGCGTATTGGTATCGGGCAGCGCCCCGAGGGTCACCACCAGCGATCCCGTCGCGTAGTTGACCTGCCCGGAGCCGACGCCATCATCGCCGGTCAGGCCGCCGGCGCCGTCGTCCTGCAGCCGGTACCACTTGCCGAGTGCCAGGTAATCGACCGAGACCGACCCCGGCGCCGGCGCCGGGCTGAGGTTCTTGACGTAGTTGTAGCCGCGGTTGCCGATGCTGACCAGCGTGCTCTCGGTATGCCCGGCTGCCGCGATCGCCACCGCCTGCGCCGCGCTGTAGGTCGCGCTGCCGCTGGTGCCGACGTTTTTGGCCAGGCTGACGGCGCCGCTCCCATAGTCCACTGTCCCGGTGAATCCGGATTGCGCGACCAGGTTGCCGTTGCTGTCATCGACCAGAGTTACCCCGCCAATGGCCACGCTGACCGACCCGCGCGCCACCGCGCGCCCGAAATAGCGCACCGCGGTCACACCCGGCGCCGTCGTGACGGTCGTCTGGAAGGTCAATCCCGGCGCCCCGGTAATCGGCACGATCAGCTCGCGATCGCCAACGCAGCGCGCGTCGATGATCGGTGCTTCGGAGAGCGCCGAGGGCACCAGTTGCGTGTAGACCGATTCGGCGCGCAACGTCAGCGCCCCGAGAGCGGCCGGCTGGGCCAGGGGCGCCACCCCGTAATAGCTCGTCGAGTCGGCAGGGAAGGTGGCATGCACGCGCGTCGGCGGGTTGTAATAATCGTAGGTGTACCGGGTGACCGGCGCGCCGGTGAACGCCAGGCGCAACGGGTCGGAGATTTCCAGCACCATCAGATCCCGCAGATAATCCCCGTGCTGATCGGTGAACACCGTATCGACCGCGCGCGAAGCGATCCGGGTGACGCGCACGAACTGCTGGTTGCTGACCGCGTCGCGCTGCACCAGCGCAAACACATCGCCGATGCCGGGAGTGGCGACCGAGCGCGCGCAGTGCACCTGGATGCTGCGCTGGCCGACCAGGTGATTGCTGTAGAGCACATACCGCGATTCGCTGCCGAGCGCGAGATAGCCCTCGAGTTTGCCCTGCGCACTCGTGCGCTCATCCGACCAGGATTTGGTCGTGAACAGCGCCGCCGAAACGCGCGGATCGGCCGGCGCCTGCGCGACGATCGCATGCGCGCCGTAATACGCGTCGGTGGTATCCGTGAGCACCCCCGGAAACACCTTGCGCAGCGACGTCCGCCCATAGGTCCGGTCCAGCTCGGAAATATCCGGGAACAGATTGTTGCTGACGCCGTCGACGACCGCGATCCCCGTCGCCCGGCCGCCGCCCTCGGGCACGTCGTCGAGCACCGAGGATTTGAGCAGCACAATATCGCCATCCAGAATGGGCATGCGTTAAACCTCGATCAATTTAATCGTGATCACATACGGAAAATCCGCGCCAGGATCGGCGATCGGATACAGCGGCGCCGCCGCGATCGCCGCTTCCGGCGCGAAAACCACGTTGAAGCTGCGCCCATCGGCCAGCGCCAGGACGAACTGCCCCGGCACCTCGCAAGCCAGCACGCGCAGCGCGTCGACCGTGGCGCGCGGCACCCAGGTGCCGGCATCGCCGGCGAGCGTGATCGGCCGCCCGGCCTGACGCTGGCCGACATCGACGATCAAGGCGCCGGTCAGGGCGTATTCGGTCTTGCGCACGACGGTGGGCCAGGTGAATTCGTCGGTCCACACCAGATCGGACGGCAGCGACACCGACCCCAGCAAATGCTCAGACATTTACCGCCTCCCATTGTGTGCCGGTCCAGAGCTGCCGAGCCCGCCCGTCGGCGTGCGCGATGCCGGTATCGATCAGGACCTTCCAGATCGCGCGGAAACGGCGGTCTTTCTTGGCCAGATCCCGGACCCAGGCGATCGCCAGCGGGCTGCGCGGGCGCTTGGCCCATCCCAGAGGATCCGCAGGGCCGCTCATCATCCGGACACATACCGTTCACGCAGGTGGGTCAGCACCCCGACCAGCGCCTGTGCCGACGCCTGGCTGGTGGTGTTGACACTGGCGCTGGCACTGCCAATCTGGATATTGACCTGATGGACCGACCCCACGCTGGCCGATCCTGCCGACCCGGACTGCTCGGCCAATTCCTTGGCGCGCGCCTTGGCCCGCTCCACCGATCCGGCGTACTCGGTCAGATAGCCCTCGGTCGAAATCGCCGAGACGGCTTTGAGCTTGTCCTTGAGCTTCGCCATTTCCTCGGCGAAGAGGTCCGAGTAGACGCTGGCAAAGGCTTTCACGGCTTCGCCGGTGAGGCCCATCGAGCGCCCCACGGTTTCGTTGTCGATCCCCTGCGTGCTGACCGAGCGGTTGATCAGGCCGGCCGCCTGGTCGGTTTGCGAGGTCCGTCGGTTGGCGTAGTAATCGCTGATTTCCGCCTGCGTGAAATTGGCCGCCTGGAGCTGCTGCACGGATAACTCCTGCCCCCCACCACCGCCGCCACCCAGCGACGACGGCCGCTGCTGTTGATCCCGCAGCCGCTTGATCTGGTCCGCGGTCAGCCCAGAGGCCTGCCCCAGTTGTTCCATGTCCCGCGTCGCGCCGCGAACGCCGGCGCCCATCTCGCCCGCCGATTGCCCGGCAAAGCGCATGCTCTCGGCCAGCTCGCGCGTGCGTTTGGCCACCTCGTCGGCAATTTGCGCTTCCACTTCCTTGACGCGCGCGCTAGCTTCCAGGGCGTCGAGTTCGAGCTTTTTGGCGTCGGTCAGTTGGCCGGTCGCAATCAGTTGTTGCCGGGTCGCCTGAACTGCGGCCAGATCCGCCGCCGCTTGGGCGTGTTTTGCTCGGGCCACCAGTTCGGCGAGCTGGATTTCGAGGCGTTTCATTTCGAGCAAGGCATTCAGGGCGCCGCGCTCATCGCCATGCGCGCGCGCCACGTCGAGAATCGTTCGCTGCTGTTCGATCGCCAGGCGGACGCCGGCCTGCGCGATACCGAACTGCGCCTGCTCGGCCGTGCTTTTGGCCTGAATCTGTCGAACCGTGTCGGACAGGGCATCGCGATACAGCCGGCTCGCCTGCCCGGCCTGGATATCGGCGGCTTCGAGCGCTTTGGTGACATCGATGCCCGCCGCCTTTTTCTGGCGCAGATCCTCCAGGGCAGCCTGCGCGCGTTCGTAGGCGGTTCGCAGCTCGTCGACGCGCCCGGCGTTATTGGCCCAGGCGGCGGCCTCACTCTCGGCCTGCGCGGCGACCGCCGCCGAAGCGCGCGCCTGCCCCTGCGCCTTGTCCGCGTCGGATTGCCGCAGGTCGACCACCTTTTTGAGTTCGTCGATCTGCTTCTGCTGCTGCTCGGTGGCCTTCCCTTTGGCGCCGATTTCGGCCTCGATCGCCGCCAGCTCCCGCTGCGCCAGCGTTAAATCGGCTTCGCGCTGCGTCGCCACCTGCCGCAGCGCTTCGGCATTTTTCCGGCTGGCCTCGGCCTTGGCGTCCAGTTTCTCGACTTCGGTTCCGAAGGCATTGGCGAGTTCGACCGAGGCCGCCGTTTGCGCTTTGGTGGCCTCGGCGTCGGCGATCGTCTGCTTGGTCAGCTTCTCGGCCGCCTCGCCCAGCTCGGCGTAGGTCACCTTGATCTTGGTCAGGTGCGTGCCCGCGCCCTGCGCCGCGGTGCCCAGTTTGGCGGTCTCGGCGGCGGCCGCCGTATGCGCCCGCGCCGCCGCGAGGGCGGACTGCCCCGCCTGATCGAGAGTCGCGGCCATTTGCTCGTTGTGCAATGCCGCCTTGACGAGCTTGTCGCGCGCCTCCTTTTCCACCTCGGCAAACGCTTCTTTGGCGCGCTGGCTGAACCCGGACAGGGTGATGTCGCCATTGGCCAGGGCCGCAAAGAAGATCCCGATGTCCTTGCCTGCAGCCACGATCATGGCCGAAGAGGACACCAGAACCACCTCCAGCGCGGACAGCGCCGTCTTGAGCCCAGTCACCACGCCGGCGTCGCCGATCGTCTGGAACATCTCGGCGACCGCGTTCCGGAAGTGATTCCAGCGCTGCGTCAGCGTTTCGGTCTGCGCGCCCAGCTCGCTGGACGCGCCATAGAGGGTATTCAATCCCTTGGCCAGCGCCGGAAACAGTTCTTCGGAAGTCAGCTTTCCGGTCTCGACGAGCTTGATCAGTTGCTCGGTCGTGATCCCGAATCCGTCGGCGGCCGCCTTCAGGGCGCCCGGCAGCGCTTCGCCCAGTTGCCCACGCAGTTCCTCCATCGAGACCGCGCCCTTGGACGCCATTTGCGACAGCGCCAGCAATGCGTTTTGCGTTTCGGCCGAGCTTTTGCCGGCGACCGACATCGCGTGCGCTACCGCCTCAAACACCTCCCGCGTCGCCGCGCCCTCGACCGCCGACCCTTTGGTCGCGGCCGTCAGCCCGGCATACGCCTTGCCGACCTCGAGGATCGGCAGCCCGAGCCGGTCGGCGACGTCGTGCACATAGGCCATCTCTTTGGCGGAGGCCTGGCTCGACCCGGCGACGGCGGTGAATGTTCTCGATAAATTCTCGAGTTCGACGTTGACCTTGAGGAACTCCCGCGCCAGCTCGACCCCGGAAAACGCCAGCCCGAGCTTGCCCATCACGCTCGTCAGCCCATCGGCCTGGCGCGCTACCTGGCCGATGCTGCCCGGCACGCCATCCAGCTCGGCGCGTAGCGTGCGGATGCGCGCCTGACCGGCGGCAAAGGCGCGGTCGAACTGCTCGCCGGTGACGTCGCTGCTGCGCGCCAGCCGCTGTAGCGCCTGGTTGATTTCGAGGAGTTCCGCCTGGATGCGATCGGCCGAGCGAATCCCGAGGGTGGCGAAGGCCGCCTGTACCTGGTCGGTGGTGCTGCGCGCCCGCTGCCCGGCGGCGCTGACGCCATCGAGGGACTGCGACGCACCGCGAACGTGTTCCCCGGCCCGGTTCGCGGCCGCGGCCAGATTCCCCAGGCCATCGCCCGCACTGCGGGCGCCCGCGCCGGTCGAATGCGCCGCCGCCCCCAGCGCCGCAATGCCGGCGCCGGCGGTCCGGGCTTGCGCCCCCGCCGCCTGCTCGGAGGCCGTGAGATGGTCCACAAAGGACTGCAGGGCGTCGAGTTCATTGCCGGCCTGGTTGACCTCGGAGGCCATGCCCTGCGCGGCGCCACTCAAGGCGGTGATCCCCGCACCGGCGGTCCGGGCCTCGCCGCCGGCGTCGGTCGCCTGCTCGCCGAGCTGGTTTACCGACGCGGCGAGTTGGTCGACCGCCTCCCGGCCGGTGACCCCGGCGGCAATATCGACGCGTAATCGCAGATCGTCGGACATGGTCGGGGATAGGGGCTAGGGGATAGGGGGTAGAAAGTCTTACGAGGTGAGCAGATCGACCTGGAACGGCTCGGTTTTACCAGCCGGGGTCTTGAGCCGGCCCTTCAACTGGATGTCGCCGAAGTCGTTCGGCGTAAAGTCGAAGCCCGATTCGGGAGCCAGAACGGCTTCCCAGACCGTGCAGATACACGGCAGGCTGTCGGCGTAGTTGATGCCGTCGAGGATGAACTTGGCCCGCACCTGCGCCTGCGTGGCGCCGGCGATGCGCGTACCCGCCGAGGTCTGATAGTTGGCCGTGACCTTGATCGTCGCCCCTTCCAGGATCGCGCCGGTGCTCAGCACCTTGACCAGACCGAGCCGGTAGTTGATCAGGTAATCGGTGCCGAGCACGTAGGTCGGCGTGCCCGAGGTATGCGTGACCGAAAGCCCGGCGACCGCGAGATTCACCTTGCTGACCGGCACCCAGTAATCGCGCTTGGCGACGATGGCCTCGGCGGTGATCGAGCCGCTGCCCTGCGTGAACGCGCTCTGCGTGCCGAGCAGCGCGAGCGTGACGCCATCCTTGTTGAGTTCGGAGAGGGTCACGGACAGGTCGGCCGGCTTCTGGATGGCGACCGATTCAATCACCTGGCCATACGTCGTCTTGCCCTTGGAGACCTTCTCCTTCAGTTCGGTGTTCGGCTTGATTTCAAACTTGCTGACCTCGAAAGGCCCGGCGAGGCCGAGAGAAAGGCCGGTGGCCGGGTCGACCCGGTCGATGTACAAATCTCCGGACCCCAAAAAAGCGCGTGATGCCATGGTGTGGTCTCCTGGTTAAGAAAGGATTTACCGGTCGGACTCGATCACCTGTTGCGTGGTGATCGCCAGCGGGTAGAACAGCGTGCCGGACAAAAAGACCGGCGCGGGCGGCGTGGCCAACAAGATCGGCGTGAATTTCGCCGGCGGCGTCCAGCCCAACAGACTCTTCAACAGCGCTTCGGCCAACGGTGCCGCCGCCGCCCGCGCCGGCGCGCCGCTGCCCGTGCGGGCGGCAGACTTCACCGCCAGAATCACCAGCCAGCGCGTTTCGATCCGCACCGCGCGCCGGCTTCGGTTCGCCTCGACCACCTGATAGCCGTCGTACGCCACAAACACGCACGGCGCCGGCTTGCCCGATTTCTCGATGTCTTCGAGGTCGCTCATCGGGTACACCCCGAGCAGGCCGGGCACCTCGCCGAGGCGCTCGACCAGCGGCGTTTCCAGCGTCAACATGCCCCGCTCACGACCGGGCGAACAGGCGGGGGTTGCTCACCATCTGCGCCAACCCCGAACTGGCCGGGGTCGCCAACCCCAGTTGCAGCGTCCCGGCGGCGATTTCCCGCAGCACCCGCAGCGCATTCTGATGGCGGTCCTTGACCATGTCCGGCGCCGCGTCCGGATACAGCGCATAGCGCGCCAGGTCGCAGCACAGGCCGACCAGCAACGGCGGCACGCTCGGCAGCGGCAAGGCATAGCGCCCCGTCAGATAGCCGTCGATGGTCGCGCCGGCGTCGTCGAGCACGCGCGCCACCACCGTCGCGTCCACGTTGGTGCCGCTGGCGCGGTCCGTCTGGTCGATCAGCTCCTGCTCGCCGAAGCGGGTGACCAGGTCGGCGAGCGTGGCGTAGGGCATGTCAGGCGACCGTCGGCGAAATCAGGTAGCCTGCGGTCGCCCCGGCAATGACCGGCGCCACTTCGTCGGTCACCGGATAGACCCACGACTTGGCGGGCCGGTCCTCGTACGGCACTTCGACGATCGGCGCGCCGCGCAGGCGATAGGTGTAGCCGTAGCTCGGCACGCCCAGGTCGGCAACCGAACCGATTTCGGTCACCGCCAGCACCGCCGTCTTGCCCCAGACATCAGTCAGCGTGCCGGCAGCGTCGGCCCACACCGCGCCGCCGATGACCACCTTCTGCAGGCCGAACAGGCTGGCTAGCAGTTCGACGGTCGGAATGTCGCGGCCGGTGTACTTGATCCGATCGATAATCTTGCTATGCACGCGCAGAGCGCGCGCGGTCTTCGCCGAAATCACCAGGGTGTTCGGGTAGCGGCCGGTCTGCGTGCGGATCGCCTCCTTGCCGGTTTCGATGTCGCCAATCGGGTCCGAGGCGCTGGCGTCGGACCACAGGGTAGTTCCGGTCAGGCCGACGTTCTTGTTGCCGGCGGCGTAGTTGGCCGCCGTCGTCGCGAGATCCGCCTGTGCCTTTTCCAGGTTCAGCGCCACGATGCGCTGCACGCGGATCACCGCCAGGCTGGCCTGGTCGATGCCCGGAACCGCTTGCGATTCCTGCTGCAGCTCCCACGGCACCACGCCCTCGAGGGCGTACTGGCTGAGCGCGTAGGAACTGCCGCTGTAGCCGAAGACCACCCGCTTGGTATCGGCGCCGGGAGCGCGCGCGCCCGAATAGAGGTAGAAATCCTCCTTGCCGAAGGTCACGATCTTGCCGCCGCGTTGATCGACGGGCACATACGGGAACAACTCGCCCCCGACCAGTTCGGGGTTCTTGTAGCCCTGCGCGACGGTCGACAGGACCGGATCAATCACACGCGCCTGGCTGGGGGTCAATTGCGGCATGGGGGTTTCCTTTCAGGTAGAAATCTCCCCTCCCCCCTGGCGGGGGAGGGGCTGGGGGAGAGGGGGAAAAGCGCTTACACGGCGTTGGGGATCAACAGCACTTCGATGAACTGGCCGGCGGCGGTCGCCGCTTCCAGCGCAATGCCGATCTTGGCGCCCGAGGTGACCCAGTTGATGGCGCGCCCGGAGGCGTCGGACTTGACCGTGGCCCCGGCGGTCACCGCGGCGCCGGATTCGACGGTGGTGGTGCCGAGAATGTCGGCCGGGATCTTGTCGCCCGAAACGGCCGCGGTATTGGCCACGCCGAGCGTATTGACGTCGGCGCCGGCCTGCGCGCCCGCGGGAGTAATGAAGCGGTTGGCGGCAATGGTGCCGGTCGCGGCCACGGTCAGGGTCAGGATGGCTTTGTTTTGGGTGCCCATGCGGGAAACTCCTTGTCAGATCAGGTCAGGATTGCAGGGCGGACAGCGCCTGCGCGTAACTGCAGCGATGGTCGCTGGCGTGCGCCAGGGCGCGCTGATGCAGCGCCAGTCGCTCGGCATCGACGGCATAGCCGGCCATGGGGGTAAAGTGGGTCAGGACCGCGGGGCGACTCGGCGGCTGCCCGGCGGACTGCATGCCGGTCAGCGCGGCGATCGGCTGCGCCTGTTCGAGGTAGGCCGACAACGTCGTGAGCGGCTGGCCGCGCCAGTACGTCTCGGTGGCCGGCAGAATGCGCCCATCGGCCAGCGCCGCCTGCATCAGGGCCGCGTGTTGCCCACCTTCCAGGGCCAAGCGCGCGGCCGACAGTTCGCCCTGCAGCGCCAGATACATCGCCATCGGCACGTACTGCGCCGGGTCCGGCGTCTCGGGTTCGGGTACCCACGCCGCCGACAGCGCCGCCAGCAGGCGACCGCCGAGGGTCAGGCTGGCCGCGGAGAATTCGGGCGGCGGCAGCGTGTCGATCTGCTCGATCAGCTTCTGCAGTTCGGCCGTACAGTCTTCGGCGGTCGCCGTAATGGGTAAGTTCAGGAAGTAGCGCAAGCGGTCGATCAGATCATCCATCGTGGACTCCAGGGTAGAAATCACAAGGCCGCTGAGTGCGGCGGCGACGCGCTCGGCGACCGCCGTCATGCCGTCGAGGCCGGGGGTATTGGTCAGCGCGGCGTTGATCAGGTGCGTCACCTGGCCGGTCTCGCGGTCCCAGGCGAACACCGGCGAGACGTAGCGCAGCTCGTCGGCCTCGACCATCTGGCGCGCGGCGTCGGTCCACTGCACGTCGGTGGCGAACAGCCCGACGCCCTCGACCCATTCCAGGGTCTTGAACCAGCCGGCGGCCGGCGCCTTGAGGCCCTGCTCGGCGGCGAGCAGCGACTGGTGGTGATAGTCGAGCACGTAGGGGGTTTCGCGCGCCGCTGCAGCGGCGATCAGGGTCGCGGCGATGGCGCCGTCGATAAACCAGGCGCTGACCTCGGTCGGCCGCCCGTCGAGCGAGCGAAACTCGCCGGCCGGCAGCAACTGCACCCGCGCGCTGGCCGTCAGCCGGCCTTTTGCGCCGACGAAGGCGCAGGCGGAAAAAGCCCGGTCACCACCATGCGGGCGACCGGGCAAAGCGCCACCTGTCCGTGGAGCGGCGCGAGGGAGGAGAACGGGGAACAGGGAAGGCATGCGTCGCAGTTTGCGCGCGCGCGGGGCGGGGAAAGGACTGGAAGCGTTTCATGTCCGGCGCGCGCTCGCGCGGGTGCGACCATTCGGCGACCCGCCTCTTGCCAAAGGAAACGTCATGCCCGCCCTCTCCGCCTGCCGGAAAAAGCCTCTCCTCCTCCTCGTGGGCGCCGCCCTCTTGTCCACTGCTGGCTGTGCGCTGGTGCCTGCCGCCGTCAGCCAGACCGAAGAAAACGCCGCCCAGATCGCCGTCGCCAGCGCGGAGCGAACGATTTGCCGAGACCTGCCCATCGGAACCTGGTTGCGCCTCTACGGCACGAGCGCCGAACGGCTGGGCGGCTGGCAGCAACTGTGCGCCCACCCGGTGGCGATGCCCGCGATACGGATCAGTGATCAGTGATCGGCTGGCGTACAGTTCCTACAGTTCCTTGCGATTTCTCATTCGCGTTCAGCGGGTTGACCTGCGGGAGCTGAGCCCATCCCGCATCGTTTCATGGCGTCTTGGTAGGCCAACACCCCTTTTTCTCCTGCTGCAAAGAGATCGTAGTAATCGTATTTCCTTGCTGGATCGTTGCGCAGGAACGAGAGGAAGCCATCGATGGTCTGGTCCATTCCAGTGACCAAGTACAGACGGGCTCCACTCAGGCATTCCGGTAAAACGAGTTGTGCCGTTTCCCGACGCACTTCCTGCAACCGGGCAATCGGTCCTGCCAAGGAAGCCCGCGGGGAATTCCCTGCCAACTTCATGGCATCCACCCATTTGTCCTGTTGCTGGATTAGAGCGTCTACAGATTTGTCGTACGCGGTACGTGACTTTTCCTTTTCCAGCTTGGCATCAAACGCGCGCCGCTGTTCGTCGAGCTGCTGTTGTGCCGCTTTAGTCGTCACTTCTTGCTCACGCGTCCGTCTTGCCTCCGCGGCCGCGCGCTCACGGTCTTCGACACTCTCGTGTTTCTGATTGGCCTTCCACCACACCGCGCCAACAAGAAACACCACGATGCCCAGCAGAATCGGTAACAGATTGAAACGTGGTGGCGGCTTGGCGCTCATGCGAATTTCCCCCCGAAAAAACAGGCTATATTTTAACGCCGCACTTGTCCTTTTGCGATGATCGGCGTAGGATGATTCGCACTAAACCTTTGGCGGTAGCGGCTCCGACTGGCTGCCATCGCCGCCCGCTTCTCGCGGGCGTTTGCTTTTTCTGGTCGGGACGAGAGCGCCGAATACAAGACCCGTCAGGGGAATGCGCGCCAGGCTTCCAAAGGGCCTAGTTAAGTCCCGACCGCCCGCCGACTACTACCCGGCGGTTCAAACTGAACCTTTGGAGGCCAACATGGCTGAGCAACACCTCATCACCGCCGAGTTCTTCGGCAATCCCGTTTCGATCATCGACCACGACGGCCAGCAATGGCTGACTGCCGAACAGGCCGGGCGCTGCCTGGGCTATAGCGAAGACAAGGCCCGGCAGTGCATCGTCAACGCGTACAACAAGCATGCGGACGAGTTCACGGATGATGACACCTCGCAGCTCAAACTGATGACACCTTCCGGTGTTCAGGACTGCCGCATCTTCTCCGCCACCGGTTGCTCGAAGCTCGGTTTCTTCGCCCGCACGGCGCGCGCCAAGGAATTCCGCACCTGGGCGTCGAAGGTCTTGAGCAAGAAGCTCGCGGCCCCCGTCGCCCCCGCGCCCGTGCCGGCGCCCTCGTCCCGCCTGGACGCCAGCCTCGAACGGATGGCCTCCAGCGTCGAGACGATGGCGCAGCAGGTCGGGACGATGGCCGAAGGCATGCAGACGATGAGCCGGCAGCTCAACGTCACCGCGAAATACATCGGCCTGCTCGAAACCAACCAGCAGGGCAAACGGAAGATCACCGCCGAGGTCGTGCGCGAAGCCAAGACGCTGGCCGCCGAAGGAATGTCGATGGCCGACATCGCGCGCCTGCTGCGCATCTCGCGCACCAGCGCGTCGATGGTCGTGCGCGACAAGTACCCGATTGCGATCCCCGAGCACGAGGAGGAGGCTCGGCCGAGCACCGGCGAACTCCTCGAAGGCTGGATCGAGCGCGAACAGGCGAAGCTGGCCGAGACGCTGACGAAAGGGGGGGCATGATGGCCTGCGTGATTCCCTTCCCGGTCATGCACCAGGGTCGCCAGAAGGCCGACCCCTATGCGTTGTTTACGGAGCGCCTCCTGGCCATCCTCGACAGCGAAGCCGCCGATCCGGCCCCGAGCGCCCCACCGCCGGCGCTGTGCCGCGAGGAGGAGATCCTCAAGCTGTTGCGGCGCATCGACCGGCGGCTGGCCCGACTGGGGGCGGTCTAAAGCCTGCGGGCGGAATGGGCGCCCCAAAAATCCCCAGGAGCCGCGTTAAAACCCGCGTTAAATGGGGTCAACTTTTTTTCTCCGTACCCCAGTAACCCTCGGCCCGTTCAAGGCCTTGTAGCGCGATTCTGAGCCCCGGCCTGGCGCCGGGGTTTTTTTTGTTGTTTGCTGATGAAAGGGGTTGACTATACGCGCAATGAACGTATAATGAGAACCGTCAACAGGTAGTTGGCACCGCGCCTCGGGATCAGGGGCTGGAGCAAGAAATGAGCGCCTATGTCACACAAGGTAAAATCGGTTCCCTCGGAAAATTCGGCGAGCACATGACTGACAACGAAACCGTCGATTTTTTGGCTGAGTGCGAGGCCGGAGGAGCGACTATAGAGCGCGGCACGCACGCCGGACACGAGACGATCAAGGCTACCTTCGGAGAAATGATCGCCTTTATCGCGGTCTGCAAGTCGAACGGCGATTTCTACCGCGCCGGCAAGTCGGCAGGCGTCTTCTAATCGGTGCCGCCATGTTCCTACGTCTTCGTGCAGACATGGCGGGGCTCGACGCCCTGCCTTTCGAGGCCACCAAGCCCGCTCACCTCACCGCCGCAGTCACCGAGTGGCAGCGCACCGGCCACGCCCTGCCGGCGCCGCTGGATATTTGGGACGATGTCGAAAAGTGGATTCGCGTTCCGCACCCACAAAACGGCCTGGCCTTTCTGAGAGTGACCGGAAGGCTCGATCAGGCTGCCTCTATCTGGCCTTGGCTGGAGCGGCAACGGCAATACTCCGCCGAGCTTCGCGCTATGGCTTCCGCCGCGATAGACTCCTGCATGCCGGAAAAACATCGGCCAAAGCTTTTTTGGAGTGCGCCTGATGCCTAACCACCCCAACCGGGGGCCGAAAGGCCCCTCGTCCAATCCCCTCCCCGCAGAAATCCGCGTGAGGCGAGAGGCCGTCGGATTGTCACAAACCGCCGCCGGCGCCCTGGTGCATACCACCTGCCGGGTCTGGCAGCAGTGGGAAGCGGGTGATCGGCGCATGCACCCTGCTTTCTGGGAGCTGTTCTGCATCAAGTCTGCCCCGGCCAGTGATGTCACGGAGACGCTACCCCGCTAGTCCGCATCCGGGCTGCCTATGCGCAGAGCAACCTACAGCCGCCCGGCGAGGTACTCCAGCAGCTTCCGGACGATCTTCGCCTCGTCGGCGTCGGTGAGTTTGAGAAACGGGCGGGCCGGCATCTCGATGGTGTGCGCGCCGCGCTCGTGCCACTGCGCAAAGTTGGATCGGCTCCGGCGCTCAAAACGATTGCCGACCGAGCCATCCCGGCCCTGCCGGTAATACGCCTGCTGACTGCGCGCCGGCATATGGATCGGGCCGCCGAACTGGTGGATGGCGGCATACACCAGGTTGGTGCCGACGCTCGCCGAGTGATCGTCCGCCTGCTGCGTGATGCTCGACAGCAGACTCTGGCCGCCGCCGCGCCGGATCAGGATCTGCTCGCCGTAGCCGTGCTTGCGCTTGTAGGCCAGCGTCGCCGGTTTCAGGGCTTGCCAGCGCGGCCGGCCGGACTGCGCGAAGTTCTCCATCACCGCATCGTGCAGGATGCCCGCCACCACCGGCATGACCGGCCCCGGCTGCACCATGCCGCTGCTCAGGCGCCGGAGCGCTGCAGCGATGTCGGGGCCTTCGATCTGGATGGTGATCATGTTCTGGTTGGGCTATACTGGGGTGAACTGATTGCGGTCATGAAAGCTTCCGACTGACGCGCCCAAAGGAACCGCACAGTGCCCCCTGATCGAGTCGGCGACAGGGGGTTTCTCATTTCTGGTAGAGCAGAAAGCCGTCCCGCTGGCGCTCGATGTACCGGCGCCGGGCTTCAGCGCTTCGCTCAGGCTGAGCAATCATGGTCGTTGATCCTGTCCAGCCATCCTTGCCGTACTCGAACACCGACAGCCCATATTGCGGGCCATCGTCGCCAGCCACCTCGAAGCCACGGACATAACGCCGCTTGAGCAGCCACTGGCCCGGCCTGTCGCGCGACTCCTCCCAGCGCAGCCAGATCTCGTCGGGCGTCTGGACGGTCTCGGCGAGCAAGCGCATGAATGGGCCGCGGCCGTTCTTGTCCGCCTTCCAGTTCCCCGCCCCGTCCTGAAACAGCGCCGCGTCGATCGCCAGTGGCGCGCCAGTCACGTCCGTGAACACCACGCCCTGGTCCACCTCGGCGCCGAACTCGGCCAGGAAGGCCTGCGCGTAGTCCGCTGGCGGCAAGCCGGGCGCCAGCAGGCGATCGGCGGCGACTCGCGTCGGCGCCGGCAGATCGGGCAGGGAAACGCCGGGGCGGAAGGTGCGCGGCAAGTCGTCCAGCGGCGGCGGCGCAAAGGGCTTGAGCGCCGCGGCGCCAGGGTTGTAGTTCCACCCGGCGTCGGGCGCGAAAAACTTGCCTGGCGCGTACTCGAAGCGCGTCACCGTCGCCGTCGGCCCGTCCGGCTGGCGGCTGGTCGGGACTTCGATCTCCGACAGCCGGCCTTCGCTGCTCGACAGATCGATGCCGCGCGCTTGCAGGTCTTCGCGATCGAGGGCGCGCACGCCGCAGCGGCAGCGAAACCCATTCGGCGGGAAACCGCTCTGCCAGAACGGATCATCGTAGCGGAACGTGCGCCCGTTCAGGGCGGCGTGCGCCGGCCGCGTGCGGCTGTCCATCACCGCCACATACTGCCAGTAGGGCCGGTCGGCGACGTTGGCCAGGAAGGCCTTATAGCGCCCGGCCATGTAGGCCGACTGCAGGTTGGTGTCGAAGATCGTCGCCAGGCGTCGCGGCGTCAGCCCCTTGCCGGCCATCTCCCCGGTGATTTCGTCCACCTGCGCGTCGGCGCCCCACCAGCCCTTGCGCTGCAGCAGCGGCGTTACATTCCGGAGATAGTCCTGCCGCGTCGTGCCGTTTTGTAACGCGTCGACGAGGCCGCTCTTGAGATCGGCGAGCACATCGACCTTCATCACCCCGGCGGCGGTGAAGGCCTTGGCGTGCGCTTCCTGCCAGACGTCCGTCCAGGAAAAGCCGATCGCATAGCCCTTGCTTTCCAGGTAGGCGATGGCGTCCTGCGGCGGCAGCCGGCACGCATAGGCGAGGTCAGGCGCTTGCGGCACTCAGGCGCCCCCAGACATCGGCCACGAAAATGGCGCGCGCGAGCAGCGTCTCCAGCGCGCCGCTGTCGAGGCTCGGGAAGGCCGCCAACAGCGCGTCGCCCGCCTGGTCGGGCGTTTCGCCGGCCTGCAGCGCGGCGATCGCCGGCGCCAGCAGGGCCTGCATGGCGGCATGGATGTCCGCGCCCGGCAACTGCGCCAGCGCGGCGTCGAGCACCGCCTGGTCGGCCGCGGCCGAATCCGTCGCCCTCGGCGCGCCCGCCCCGAGGGCGACGACGGCGGACAGCGCCGCCGGCGCCGGCGCCGGCGTCGACTTGCTGCCTGGCGCCGGGGGGGTCGCCGGTTCGCCGGCGGGCGCCGGTACCGGCGCGCCGAGCACCGCCTCATCGCCTTCCGGCAGCGGCACGCGCAGTCGCTCGTGCGCCCAGGCGACGGGGATGCGCATGCCGACGCCGACCAGCTCGGGCAGCGCCTGGGCGTAGGTCGTCAGGTCTTCCGGCTCGCCGGTGTCGAACTGAAAACGCGGGCAGCGGCGCAGGCTGTCGACGCCGCGGTTGAGCGCCAGCAGCGGATAGACGACATCGCTGGTGAGCGTCGCCGCGACCTGGCGGGCGTCGGCGTTGCGGATGTCGCGCCGGACTTCCCGCTGAAAATCCGCCTGCCCCGAGCCGATCCCGGCTGATCGGGCTTCGTCGCCACGCTGCCCAAGGATCACCTTGGACATCGCGCCTTCGGCCCAGTGCACCATCGCCAGGTGCGAATCGGCGTCGCCGCTGGTGCTCACCTTGGCAATCTCCAGGCTCATGTCCTGCGGCAGGATCGCGCGCGCGTCGTGCCCCAGATCGATCACCGCCTGCAGCAGGCTGGCCTGTTCTTCCGGGCTGGCGCCGCTGCGGAACTTGCCGGAGATGATCGGCAGGCCATACGTTTCGAGGAATTCTGCCAGGTCGCTGATCGAGAAATGCTTGCACAGAAACGGCCACACCAGCGCGCGATACAGGCCCATGCGCCCCAGGTAGCCGGTCTTGGCCTTGCCGTGCGTATGCAGCACCCAGCCGAACGGCAGCAGTTCCCGCCCCTCGCGCGTGCCATCGATGAGGCACAGGCGCCGCCGGCTGGCGTCCATCTGAAACCATTCCTGCGGTCGTGGGTGAAAAGTCGGCAACCACTCGCCGCCGTCTCGTCGCCATTCGATTTCGATCGCCGCAAAGCCGTGCCCTGGGCCGTCCATCGCCGCCAGGATCAGGTCTTCGAGCGAGTCGACCAGGTCCTCCACCACCTCCTGCGCCCAGGCCGCGGCCTGTTCCTCGGCGGCGCTGGCGTGCCGCGGCGGATCGATGCGCCAGTCGAGGTCGAGCAGCGCGAGCTTGCGCTTGTTGATTTCCGCCAGCAGATGCCCGTCGCGGTCTTCCATGTCGGCGAACAGCCGGTGTTGATCGGTCAGCCAGCCGTCGTCGGCGCGCCGCAGCACCTGCGCCAGGCGCGCCGGCGAGAGGCCTTCGAGCATCGGCTGCAGCGCCTGGCGCGCGAGCTGCGCCACCGAGGCGGTCTGCGGCGCGGCCAGCACGGTGCGGTCGAGCGGGCGGCCGAATTGATCGAGTAGCGTGGCCATCAGAGCAATCTCCTGGAGCGTCCGCCATTGCGCGGCGCCGATTGAAATCCGGTGCAGGTGAACGCCTCGCCGCTGCCGGCGGCGTGGCAGGCGAGGAAACACGCCCAGGCGCGGTCGGCGTGGCCGTCGCCTTCGCCATCGACGAGAAAGCGCGGCGCGCCGGTCGCCGAGGCGGCTTTCTTGAGGCTGTGCAGGTCGGCCCGGAGCGCGTAGTCGCCTTCCGGAATGCGGATGCGGCGATCTTCGAAGGCCTGTTTGCCGATGCCGGCGAGCAGTTGCTTGTGAGCGGCGGTGAATAGCACCCCTTCAACGCGCGTTGTTCCATGCCGGCGCTGCGCGTCTTCGACGGGCTTTTCTCCCATGCCGGTCTGGTCCATGGCGACGCGGACGACGCGGTAGCGGGCGAAGACGCCGTCGAGCAGGGCGTCCTGCTCGGCGAAGGAAATGCGCCGGCGGACGATCACGTCGCGCGTCCACAGCACGTCGCCGACCACTTCAATCACCCAGATGACAAAGAGGTCGTTACGCGCGGCGATGTCGACGCCGGCGAAGCAGGGGCCACCTTGGTAGTGGGCGGGGTCGCCGGCGCCCGTCGCCTCGGCGGCGTTGATCAGGTCGAAGGACAGCCAGTTGCTGGCTTCGTCGAGCCAGGCGAGTTCGTATTCCTGCGCCCACAGGTCGGGGTCATTCAGGCCGCTGCGCAGCATGTCGATGTCGCGCGGCAGCCCATCGGCCACGGCCTGGTGGATATCGACGCGGTGCCGGCTCCAGAGCTGGTCTTCGCCGGTCATCAGCTCGTAGAACTTGTTGCCCTTGCCTTTCGGCGTCGAGGTGACGCGGATCTTGTAGCCGGCGGAAATGACCGGGAAGAGCGCGCCCCAGATCGCGCGCGAATCCTTGTGAATCGCGAATTCGTCGAGAAAGACGTTGGCGGAGAATCCGCGCGCAGTGTCCGGATTGGCCGGCAAGGCGATGATCTCCGATCCGCCGGGCAGCGTGACATCGAGCGCGCGCACGTCCGGGGAGAAGGCAAATTCGTTGCTCTGGCTGGCGATCTTGAACGCTTCGAGGTGTTTTTTAACGCCCTCGTTCATCGCCTCGCGCGCCTGGCGTTCGCCGCGCGAGAGGATGATCCACTTGGCGCGCCGGCCGGCGGCTTCGGCATGCAGGCAGTCGAGGACGATTTCCAGGGTGGTGGTGAAGCTCTTGCCGGTCTGGCGGGCGAACATGCCGATCTTGAAGCGTGCGGTATCGGCCAGCCAGCGCTGCTGATAGGGGTAGAGCGGGACAGCCGGTGCGCGGGGCTTACGCGTCGATGCCATAGATGCGCTCGCTGATCTCGGCGAGGGCCTCGGACGAAATCTGCGCGCGCTCGCCGCTGCGCGCGGTGTCGGCGGCGCCGGCCGCTCTGGCGCGCGCGCGTAGCTCTTCCACCGCCGCGGCGATGGGGAGCTTGCGGGCCGCGGCGAAGGGTTCGAGCAGGTCCGCGAGCAGGATGCCGCGTGCCGGGGCGACCTCGGCGGTCCAGCTTGCGAGCGCCTTGAGCGTGTCGGACGCCGCGGCATCGGCGCTGACCTCGGGCATGAAGCTCTTGGCCGCCGAGCGCAGCTTGGCGATGGTGTCGCCGAGCGTCGCCATGGCGCGAACGCCCTCGAAAGGGTCGTCCGCGTCGGCGGTCTTTTCGAGCAGGGATTCGCAGCGCATCAGACCGGCGGCGATGATGCGGCCCAGGGCTTGCTCGATGCCGCCGCCGGCGACGATCAGGGAAGCGGCGCGGAACTTGTCCCAATCATCCTGCGTTTCGCGCGCCTCTCGATACCAGTTGCGCGCCGTGCCGGGAGGGATGCCGACCTTTTCCGCGGCCTGTTCGAGCGGCAGGCCGCCGATGTACGCGGCGCGCAGCTCCATGCGCTTTTCGGGGGGGTGGGCCATTAGGGAAGTTGCCGCAGGCCACCAGCGGTCTCGCGGCCCTCCTCGGTCAGTGCAACGGTGTCGTTGATGCGCTGGACCAGGCCGACATCGGCGAGCCAGGCGAGGTCCTGGCGTACGCGATCCAGGGTGACGGCCATGCCGTGCACACTTTCCAGATCGGTGCGCAAGGTCCGCGCCTGGCTCGCGCCGCCGGCGAACAGCAGGGAAACCAGCAGGCTGTTGGCGCGCTTCTTGTCCTCTGGGGTCATTGGCTCTCTCCGGCCCGTCGATTGACCATGTTGTGGATCATCATGCGCAGGCAGTCGCTCTGTAGTTTTGTCTCGCCGACCAGTTGATTCACGGTCGCGGCCAGCTTGTTGATCGAGTCGTATAGCTCGGCCAAATCTTTATGGGTCAGTTGTCCGTCCACGGAAACTTCGAGTTTGCTGATCCGTTCGCCGTGCTCTTCATATTTGTCGGTGAGGTCGGTTTCCAGCGTCGAGACGCGGGCCGTCGTTGCCTTGTTCTGGTCGCCCAGGTACGTGTAGGCGGCGAGCGCAATCAGCATCACGAATTGGGCGAGGGTGATCGCGAACTTGATCGATTCAGTATCCATGGGGGCGCCTCCTGGCGGTGCGGTTCAGTGTTTGTTCGAGTTCTCGTTCACAATCGATGCAGGTCTGCACGCCCGGCACCGCCCGCCGGCGCGCTTCGGGGATGGGTTCGTCACAGACGCCGCAGAGCACCGCGGAGAGCCGGTCCGGCCAACTGGAGCGGCGCGCGTGCTCGGCCAGGGCATCGGCGCGGATCTCGGCTTCCCGTTCGGCGGCGAGGTCGGCGAAGTCGGTCATGCCGTGCGCACCGGGAGATTCGCCGCGCGCACCAGGATGCGCCCGCTCGATAACGTCGCGACGCAGCGCAGCCGGTAGTTCACGCCATCCAGGCCAGCGTGGAACGGCAGCAGCACCGAGCTGCCGCTGAGGGTCGGGGTGCCGTTGAGCACCGCGGCCGGATTACTGTCGGCGCCGGCGAGCACGCTGCAGCTCACACTCACGCTCACGATAGTCTCGCCTTCCTGGATCTCGTTCGCGTACGAAAACTCGGCGACGAGGGCTTCTTCCGGGTCTTTCGCCGGCCAGACCGATCTCAGGGAAGTCATGCCCGATAGCTCCTGGAAAATCCCGGCGCCCGATATCCTCGCGCGCTGCCCGATGCGCGGTATCGGGGGTCGGCGATCCACCCCATTCCCGAGTCACTCATCAGCGAGGCGCTCGCCAGCGCCGACAGGACCGCCGCCGCCGATAATCGGATCTGCGTGGACAGTGTGCCGGTAGCGATCACCTGCGCGACGGCGACGGCGGACAGGCCCCCGCTGACGATCAGGTTGCCGGTGGCGTTGCAGACGGCCACGGCGGCGCCGGAAAGCCGGATAGCCGTCGTCAGACCGCCCGCTCCGGTCACCAGTGCGGTGGCGTTGCCGGCGAGCGGAATTCCGGTGGTCAGCGTACCGGTGGCAGTCGCGGATGCGATCGCTCCGCCAGATAATCCCTGCGGAGACGTGGTGAGCCCAGCACTGGCCAGCGCCTGCATCACGGCGGCGCCGGACAGTCGGATCTGCGTGGTCAGCGCGCCCGTGGCGCCGGCCTGCGCGAGAGCGGCGCCGGAAAGCCGAATGGTGGTGGTCAACACACCGGACGCGACCGATACCGAAGCGGCGCTGCCCGATAACGGGATCTGGGTGGTCAGCGAGCCGCTGCCCGTGGCTTGCACGACCGCGGCGCCGGCCAGTGGGATGCCGGTGGTCAACGATCCAGAGGCGGATGCCTGTCCGGTGGCGGCTCCAGCCAGTGAGATGCCGGTAGTCAGCGTGCCGCTGCCCGTAGCCTGCCCGGTGGCGGATCCCGCCAGTCCGGCGGATGCTTCGGTCGGCTGATCGATCCACAGACGAGCACTCTCGAACAGCGCCCACGGATTGCGCGTGAATTGCTGCTTCTCCTCGACCGTCAGAAACCGGTTCCAGATCGCCACCATCTGCACTTTCGCAGTAGTCGCCGTGATATCCGGATTGTTGAGGAAATACCCGGCAGTGGTGAGAGAGGCCCCCATGGCGCCCGCTTTTCCGAGGCTGCTCCCATTCACATAGGTGTCGAGGTCGGCGCCGTTGGCGTGGCTGCCAATGATCGTATGAAATTTGCCCCATGCGGAACTGACGGAAACTGCTCGGGAACTATTGCTGACCGACGACTGCAGCCCCATCCATCCATTATTCACGACATAGCCGACCTGGATGCTCCTGGCGCCGTCGTACAAACGGATGAACGGCCCGACCGCGGATGTGCCGTCCGGGATCACGATTGCGGCCAGGGTATACGTACCGCTCAGGTCGGGAAGACCGGGCGGCATTCCGCCTAGGTCGATGACCGTGGAAGCGGTGCCGTCCAGGCTCCAGGTTTTCCCGGTGGCGGTCAGTGCATGACGAAGCCCGGCCGACGCCCCGACCCGTCCGCTGGCCCAATCCTCGAGACCGCTGCCGGGACAGATCAGCGACACTAGCCCTCGCGTCAGCGGATGCCGGCGATTGACCCCAACCGGTCCTATCGGCTGGACGATGCGAGGACGGGAGAGAATCAGCGGCATGCTAGGCGGTATTGGCGCTGTCTGCCGTCACCAGCCAGGCGATGCAGTCCACCGTCTGCCCGGACGCGGCGCTGGCGGTATCGACGACCAGCCGGACGCGCACTTGCCCGGACACATCGAACGGGATGGCGAATACCTCGGCCAGATCGGTGACATCGATCCCGTTGGTGTGCCCACGCGTCAGCGCTTCCTCGAGGATCAGCGTATTCGAAGACGTCGACTTGCCACGGCACCACTCGCTGTTCGCCGGGGTGCCCGTCTCGCGCAGATAGACCAGATCGCCCGCAGTAAATCCGGTGGCGCTAGTCAGGGTGAATGAGGTATCGCCGGGGTCGCACGCGGCGTCGTTCAACGTGGTCTTGCTGGCTAGGGTGCCCCCATTGGCCGACTGCCATTCATACAACGGCACCCATTCGTCGTTCCCGCTCGTTTTTGCGGACCCGTCCATCCGGAATTTGACATTATTGGTCAGCACGTTGGCGATGGTCCGGCCCATCTTGACATACGCCGTGGCGGGACCCAGCTTGGTGGAGACGTCCACTGCGCTGCCGACGGTAATCGTCGCCGTGGCGCATTGGGTATGCGCCAGCAGGACGGTCCCGGCGGTTTTGGTCAGGGTGGTGGTGGTCATGGCGTTATCGCAACAGCGACGCTTCGTTCGGCGTGACCTGACCTTCGAAGACCAGGGTACTCGGCGTGGTCGCTGTTCCGGCGCCGCTGGTCAGGATTTTTTCCGCATTCGTGGCATTGCGCTGGATGATCGATTTGACCGCCGGCCAGCCGCCACTCCGCAGCGCGCCACTGGTCCCAGTCGGCAGGTCGGTGAGCGCATCCTGCAGACCGGCGCGGATATTCGACCGGCCGCTCGACAGCGTTTCCCGGCCCTGGATCAGGATCTGCAGATTCAATTGCTTGGCCTGCGCCGCCAAGGCACGGTTGGTGAACGTCGCCGTGCCATCCGGCGTATCCACGGGCGTCAGGTTCCCCCAGGTAATCGCGTCGCCGATCGTCGCCGTCGGCGTGGTCGTGTTCCAGACTTTGTAGTCCGGCGAGGCGACGGCATTGCACCAGGCGGCAATCGCGTAATCGTCGCCCGTCACCCGAGCGGTATCGAGGGTCGGCTCTGCCATCACGGCGGTGCGTAGCGTGGCGATTTGGGTTTCGGTGAGCATGGATTTGGGACTCCTTAGTTGTCGACCTGTATGGTCAGCGCGCCCGCAGAAAAAGAGGGCGCTGCGTCGCCGTTGTTGATGGTCTTGGCGGTCGTCAGGTTGAAGCACAGCCAGGCATTTCCGGCGGAGCTGGCATCCCAGACGCGCACGCTGGTGACGGAACCCCAGTTAGCCGTGGGCGCCGAAAACGTGATCGCGTTATTGTTGCTGGTCGTGCCGCCGGTGCCGCTGCTGGCCGTCGTGCTGCCGGCAGACTGCGTGCCGGCCCAGTTCGCCAGTGAGGAGGTGACTGCGACGCGCGCATACGAGCCGCCGGTCACTTCGGTGCCGCTGCCGGTCTCGCCGCAGGCGACCGTATCCAGACCGATGTACCAGCTTGCCGGGATGCCGCTCGCCTGGCCGCGGAACAGGTAGTCGACCAGCTTGTTCTCGGCATAGTCCGTAAAAGAACCTGCGACCGCGGGCTGGACGAAGCACGTCAGAAGCGCCCACAGGAAAAGAAAGAATCGAAGAAAGAGGGAAGCGGGCATGAGCGCAACTCCGAAGGATGGTTAAGAATTCCAGCATACGCGCGCGCGTAGGTTTATTAAGGTAGGAAGCGCTTCCTGCCGAACCTGCGCCCGCGCGCCGGGATTGAGGACCGCGCCCGTTAAAACAGCGGGATCTGTAACTCGTCCGCGCCGCGGCTCCCGAATCCGCCACCGGGCACGCGCTTCAGGATGTTGCGGATCTGGCGCTCGGTGAGGGCGTGTTCCCTGGCCAGCGTCGGCACCGCCCGGCCGGCCGTGTAGGCGGCGATGATGCGCGCGTCGCGTTCGTCGCGCAGCGCCGCCGCGCAGCGGGGAATCGAGATTCGCTCGCCGCCGTAGTGGGCGATGAACACCTCTGCCGCGTCGCCGCCGAGCAGGCCGATCAGGCGCGCGCGCACCTGCCCGTCCGCGTGCGCGCCGGTCGGCACGCGCAGGATGCAGCCGCCATAGGCCTGCACCAGCGCCAGCGCCGGCGCAAGGCCGATCAGGGCGAGGATCTCGCGCACCGATCGCGGCAGATTGTCCATCAGCGCGGCGCGCGCAGGGTCAACCGACGCCCCGCCGCCGCCGGTCGGCGCTGACGAACGCCGAGACGAGGCGCAGCGGCGCCAGCGTGAAGTGGCAGATCTGAAAGACCAGGCGTTCGATCGCCACATCGTTCGGCGGGCGAATGTTCAGCGGCTGCCGAACGGTCGGCGGCCGCTCCGATAAACGCGCGGCGCGCCGCGCGATTTCGGCGCGCGCGGCGCGCGCGATGGCGGTGTCGTGGAGTTCGGCGGTTTTCAGATCGTCGAGACGGGGGATCGCGCCCATCAGATTTTCCCTCGGCCATCGATGCACTCGGCAAACGGTTTGCTGGGGCGGAACCGGGGGCGCTTGCGGCCGCCGACCGTGCGGATCTCATTGCTCTCCTGGAGATTGAGCCGCATGACGCGGGTCGCGCTGACATGCGTGCTGAAGATCCCGAATCCGGGTACCTTGACTTCGGTCTCCTCCCCCTCGGCCAGGGTTTCCGCGACTACGCAGGCGGTCGTTTTGAGGATCTCGGCAACGATGCTCCGGCTCACGGAGGTGATGTTCGAGACGGTCTGGATGAGTTCTTTCTGTTGCATGGTGGTGGCTCCTTTCAGGGGGTTGGATCGGTAGGGGCGAGGTCGCCTCCCGGCGAGTTCTTTCAGTGAATGTCGGTCAGATCAAAGTCAAACAAAGTCGGTCACTCGCCGATTCCCGGGGCGTCGGCGTCCTCGGGATCGGGCGTCGCCGCGTGCCGGGCATTCCAGCGCGCCCAGGCGATTTCGCTGCTCTGGCCGGCGGTCACCGGGCCGGTCCCAAAACATTGCCGGCAAACGGCGATGGTTTCCTGCTTAGTCATGATTTTTCCTGGTAGGGGGTGATTAAGCGATGGCGTTGGCCAGTTCGACTTCGAACGGGACCACCACAAAATCTTCCGCCTGGCTGATCGTGATGCCGGGGACGTGGGCGACCGCCGCGGGTTCGTTGAGGATCGCTTCGCGGTTGACTTCCTGTTTGTGGCGGATGAACCGATCGAGATGCATCCGCCGCAGCAGGTCGAGCACGGCTTCGGCGCCGGTGACGCGCACCGATGGCGGGCGGGTGCGCCAGAGGACCTGACCGGCGGGCAGGTCGTGCGTCTTGACCTTGCCATGCTGGGTCAGTTCGTCCCGGTTGGCCTCGGCCCAGATCTGCACGCCACGGGTCATCGTGAGGATGCGCTCGCGATAGGGAGCGGCATGATTTTCGTACTCGTCCTTGATCTTGGCCAGGAGGTCGTTCATCTCCGCTTCGATGCGCGCGATTTCGCGCGTGGCGGTGCCGATCTCGGCGACCGAGTGATTGGCTTCGTCGCGGTTTTGCGGCACCGCCTCGTGAGCGGTTCCGGTTTTGATCCGGGTCTTGCGGGGGGAAGGCATGGGGGTCCTTTCAGGATTCACGGTAGTAACGGGATTGGTTCGGTCGCCCGATGCGCTGGATTTTGCCTCTGGCAACCATCATAGACAGGTAGCTGCTGAGCGTTCGCAGATCCACGTCCGGCAGGATTTGGTTCAGCTCGAGGGGCCGCATCGCCCGCTCGGAGCACACAGGAAGGCACTCCAGAATTCGTTTCCACGTGATAGGGCTGGTTTGTCTCAGGCGCTCGGCATGCTGCGCCAGCAGAGCGATCTCGAATCGCCAGGTAATCCGCCCATCCACGGGGGCGGATGCGCCCGTCCGGGCATCGGTGGTGATCATGGGGCGATCTCCCGGCAGGCCCGCTGCCACGCCACGCGCCAGGGATGGTGCAGGACTCGCCACAGGCGGATGGCGCGGCTGCAGCGGCAGAACCACAGCACCGGCGCGCTGCGCAGGGGGAGGCTGAATAGGGCCAGCACCAGGTAGGCGAGCAGGATCAGTTTCATGCGCTCGCCTCCTCTTCCCAGCAGATCAGCACGCCGGTCGACGGATCGCGCGCTTCCATCTGCTCGATCCGTGTAGCGCCAGTGACGTAATGGCCGCGCGAGCACATTTCCTCGCGGAGAATCCGCCGCAACGGCCCGGCGCCGCGCGCGTGGATGCGCGCTCCCTTGAGCGTCGAGCAGGCGAACGCCACCACTTCGATTTGGTGCCGATCGAGCCAGCGCAGGGTGCGTTCGAGCTTGCCGAGCTGCGTCGTGAAATCCATCTGCACACGTGCGCCCTGCAGGGCGCGCCGCTCGGAGAGCGCCGGGGAGGTCCCGCCACCGACCGGGAAACCGAAAACTTGCGCGTTCATGCCGGCACCTCCCGGCCTTTCTGCCGCGCTCGCTGGGTGTTGACCAGCGCCTGAGCGATCTTGTACAGCTCCTCGTAGCTGCACATCTCCAGACGGCGATCGACGCCACCAGAGTGACGTTTTGCGATCCCTTCGGCGTAGGCGGCGTTTGCGCCGAGCGCGCCGCAGACGGCCGCGATCTTGCGCAGCAGCGGCTTCTTGTCGGCGCTGGCCTGGGCGATGACGGTCCGGAAACGCGGATCGTCCGCGTGGCCGCCGGCGACGTCCGCCGCGGCGACGCGCACCGGTTTGCCGCCGAGCACGGCGACGGCGCGGGCGAGCCCGGCGAAATCCAGATCGGCGGCGCTGCGCTTGCCGCTGACGCCCTGCAGGATGTCGCGGTATTCGTCATCCGACCAGGTGCGTTCGTGCTTGATGCAGTGCAGCCGGGCCAGCAATTGGCCGCGCGTGCTGCCCGGCTTGCGGGCTTCGGGGGTGGTCGTGCTCATGTGCGCACCTCCGTGGCGGGAGTCTCGGCCACCTCCTCGGCGTCGAGCGCCGGATAGACGCCATAGCCGCCCAGCGCGTCATGCACCAGGGCCACATCGAGGAGATGCTGCATGGCGTCGCGCACCGCGGCCTTGTCGATGGCGTCGGTGAACTCCAGCAGGAGGATTGAAAGCACTTCGACCAGATCGTGCAGCGCTTCGACGGTGTCCTGGGACGCCACGCCGGAGCGGACAGGGAGGGGTTTCAGCAGAGGGTGGGTCATGGCGTTTCTCCGGATGGAGAAGAAGGGGGTTGGTGTGGACATTTCTGGCAGCAGCGGCGCAAATCGAGCGCGGCAGGGTCCCAGGTCGGCACCGGGCCGCTGTTGGTCTCGGCGCAGAAACTCGCCTGCACGTCGCGGCCCAGATACGGGCAACGGTAGGCGTCGTACACCTCCAGCACGCGGCGCGAGGCCTTGCCCGGCCACGCCGGGTACGCGCCGGATAGGATCAGCGAGAGCGCCGTCCGGCCACAGCCGCGGCCGAGGCGATCCGCCACGCCCTGGATGCCGCGCGGGTCGGCCGCGACCGCCGCGACGAGCACGCTGAACCAGCGCTCGACCATGTACTCGCGAGGGGTCGGGACGCTCATTCGATCACCTCGCCCGCATCCCACTGGTCCGCCGCGGTGCCCGCGTCCTCCCGCCAGACAATTTCGTGAATGTTCGGGTCGTAGACTGCCTTGAGGCGGGTAATCATCGGCGCGCGGGGTTTTTTCCGATGCGCTCGCGCGCAGCTCCAGACGCTGGCGACGCCGCCGCGGCCGGTGCCGTGCCCTGGCTTCAGGAGGGTGAGATACCCGGCACGATAGAGATACCCGCAGTAATTGGCCGCCGTCGCCGGCTTGACCATCGCCAGCTCGGCCAAAAATGCGGGCGTGAAGGAATCGAGTACGGTGATCGCGTCCCACATGGCCTGGGTGCCGCTTCCCTGCGTCACTGGCGAGCCATCGCGGCGTACACGAGGCGCTTCGATGCCGTTATCTTTATCCAGGGCGAAGGAGGTTTTAACGCCTCGACCGGCAGCAGAAGTCGCGCTGCGCAGATAGCCGGCAGCCACCAGGCACTTGCAATATTCGCGAACGACCGGCATCTCGATCTTGGCCTGGCGCGAGAGGTCGTCTGCCGCGAACCACCGGGATTCTTCGCCGCCGCCGAGGGCGCAGGCGGACAGGCTGCGGATCGCCTCCCACACCCGTTGCCGCTGGCTCTTGCCACCCGCCAGCTCCATCACGACAGGCAATCGCGACATCACGACCCCCTCCGCTTCACGTCCGCCTGCTGCAGCGGCCGATCCCCCCAGCGCGCCAGGTCACAGTGGTCCCAGCCCTCGGCGGCGCCGGTCTCGAAGATCTTCCGCAGGTTGTTGGAGACCCGCCGCACGCTGCCCTTGGCGATCGTCACCAGGTGCGCCAGCAGGTCATCGGCCAGCGTCAGGCCGGCGTTCTTGGCGCGCGCCAGGCGGCGTGCGTCTTCCAGGCTGACCGGCTCGGCGTAGAGCGTATCGAGCACGCGCCCGTCGAACTTTTCCCATTTCTTGAGCTTCGCCGGCATCGCTTCTTCGCCGATCAGAATGATGCTCGCCCGGCTCATCTCGTAGATCGAGAACACTGCCATCACCAGGGACTTGTCGATCGCGAAGTCGAACTCGTCGATGATCAAGGGCCGCCTCGACTGGTGCAGTTGCGCCGCCACCCGCTCGGCGAGCTGCTGAATCGTGCCCTTCGGCGGCTTGCCGTCGACCGACAATCCCAGCACCAGGCAGAGCTGCACCAGCAGGCTCTTCTTGCTCACAAAATCGTCGAGCTGCAGGTAGTACGCGCGGTGCCGGGCTTTCGCCCACGCCGCCGCCACCGATTTGCCGTAGCCCGACGGCCCGCTGACGACCATCATGCCGGGGTCGGTCGCGCCGCGGTCGGCGAGCTGATAAATCGCCTGCTCGATCACCGCGATGTTCGTCAGCGGGGCGATGTGCCCACCATCCGGCACGCTGCTGACCCCCGCCACCCCGTGAACCCTGTTTTCCGTCATAATCACACCTCTCTGTAGTCAGAGCGGGTTCCTGCCCGCTCGGTCATCCCAGGACGCCCGCCGCTAACGGGCGTCCGCCTCTTGCCTCGCCGCGGCCATGCTCGCCTCGGTCCGGAAAATCGCGGTGCCGGGGAAATGCAGCCAGAACCGCCGTTGCCAGGCTTCCTCCAGCACCTCCACCTCGCCGCCGTGCGCTGTCACCAGGGCGTCGTACTGCAGCCACAACTCATATTTTTCGCGATTCGAAAGCCCTTCCAGCGGCGTCGCGTGCGCCTTGGCCGCCGGCAGTTCGGTGACGTTGCTCGGCGCTTCCGCCATCGCTTGCTCGGCTTGCGCCAGCAGCGCCGCCGCGCGGGCGGAAGGCTGCGGCCCGGCCAGTGCGGCAGCCGCTTTGCCCGCCTCGGTAAGCCCGTGGCTGGTGTGCGCGGTCGCCGTCTTGCCGAAATCGCCCACCACCAGCTTGCCGGCGGCCGCCGCCTGGTCGGCGAGATGCCGTTCGAGCACCTCGGCCGTCGGCGCCAGACCCTTGGTTTCGGCTTTCTGGCGTCGTCTTTGCTCGGCCAGGAATTCGCGCTTGATCTCGCTCGCCTTCCGGGCGATCTGCTGTCGGTCCGCCCCGGTGCGCTCGGCCGCTTCGGCGATGCACACGAAGTTCTTGCGGAAATAGACGACGATCCGCCCGAGATCCGGCGTTTCATAGACGTCCACCACGCTGCCGACGTCGATCCGCGCGAGTTCAGGCGCCTGGAACCACGTGCCGTCGAGCCGGATGCCCTTCTTCTGCAGCGTCCGTTGCCCGCCGTCGGCCGGCCTGGCGAGCAGCAGGTCCAGACTGCGCTCGTCAGCGATCCGCCGAACTTCGCCGCTCCACGACGCCGCCTGGGCGAACGGGCTCCTGCCGAGGCCGGCATGGGTCCGTTGCTCATACACCCCGGCGATCCAGGTATTGATCCGCGCCTGCATCGCTTCCGCCGTCATCGCCTCGATGCCCAGTTCGCCGAAGTCCACCAGCTCGCCCTTGCGCGCTAGCCGGTCCGCGAAAGTCCGCCGCGCCTCGATCGCCTTGCGCTCGGCCACCGAATGGCCCACGAAATGCGGCAGCAGCTCCAGAATCGAGTGGTTCAGGGTGCCGATGGCGCGCTCGACGTGCGGTTTCTCCTCGGGAGAGAAAGGGTTCGTCGTCCGGTGCTGAATACCCAGCGCCAGCAGCGCGCGCTTGAAATGTGTGGATTGGTAGTCCTGCCCGTTGTCGGTCAGGATTTCCGTGGGCACGCCCCAGAGGAGCAGCGCCAGGCGTAGCGCCGTGCAGTGCGTCACCGTGCGCGGCGTCCTCGCCACCACCACCAGCATTCGCCGGCTCCACACATCGATGATCACGCTCACCGTGTGCCGTTTATGCTGGCCGTCGGTGTCGAGCAGCAGCCAGTCCGCCGGCGTCGCGTCCATCTCCCAGCGGTCGTTGAGGCCGTGCACGTCCTCGCTGCACGAGCCGTACGCCAGCATGCACTGGTTCTTCCAGGCGTCCGGATTCGTCGCCTGCAGGTAGAGTTCGCGGTGCTCCGCGATCCAGGTTTTCTGGAAGCGCATCACCTGGTCGTAGCTCGGCGCCTGGAAGAGCTTCTCGCCGGTCTTGGCGTCGATCGACGCGGTGTGCAGCAGCAGGTGTAACTGCCCGGTGCGGATGCCGGGGCGGTCGAGCATCAGTTTCTTGGCGGCTGCGGCCAGGAGCGGCACGGCGGAAAACACCGTCTGGCCGGCGAGTTTGGCGCCGTTGCGCCGATCGACCAGGGCGGCGAGGTTCTGCGCCTCGTAGGCGGCCACCCAGCGCTGTACCGAGCGCCCGGAGACCGCCGGATACGCCTCGCGAACGGCCCTCGAGACCGGGATTTCCAAGCCGTTGTAGGCCTGCGCGTAGGGGTCCCAGCTCGCGGATTTTTTGAGGGGCTGCGCTTTCACGAACCACACCTGCCAGCCCTGCGCGATCTCGCTGTGCGCGGAAAGCGTCAGCGCTTCGCGCGCCGACAGCCCGCCGGCGAGGTCGCGCAGCACCGCCTCGGCGGTCTGCTGGCGGCGCGCGCGGGCGGCTTCCTGTTCTTCCTCAAACTGGGCCAGCATGGTGGTCAGGGCCTTCATCCGCGCGCCCCGGTTCACTGTAACGACGACGTTTCGGTGATGCGTCACGGCCCGTGAAACATCGGCCGGGAGGGTGGCGAGGGGGTAGAGGCGGCGCTTGCCCCCGCGGAGGGTGATCTCCTCGAACGGCCAGGCTTCGCGGTTCGCTCGTTGTGCAACGGCTTGCTTGGTCACGCCCAGCGCCTGGGCGATATCAACCATTGTGGCGGTCACGGAAACAGCGGGCAAAGGGGCGTTCATGGGGGGCATTCTGGAAAGGGGTGAGGGGTCAGCCGGCGTCGTTAAAATGGGCAGGCAGGCATCCAATCTGCAAACCCAACCACTTCACTGGAGACCCCTCATGGAAAATGAATCGCCGCTCGACGAAATCAACGAAGAACTCCACGAACTGCGCCGCAAGACAGAGGCCTTGTGGCAGCGCAGCGAAGCCCAGCAGCAGGTTCTGGAAGCACTGAGCGCTATGCTCTTGAGGCACCCGAAAGCGAATTTGCATTGGGCCAAAACCCTCGAAGAGATTGCCGCGAAGCGCGAACTGTTCGACGAGAACGATTTCGCGCTTCCCTGGCTGCGCAGCTTCATCGAACGGATGCGGGACGCGCATGACGCGCTTTCGGTGACGATCATCACGGCCGACGGGGCTAAGTTGCGCCCGTTGTCGCGGAGCGAGCGGCGAAAGCGGCTCTCCGTGCTGCATGGCGGGCCTCAAACGCCTGCTGCTCCCGCACCCGCTCCTCATGCGCCGCCTGCATCTCCAGAAACTGCCGCTCCCGATGAGGCTTGTGGACCTTCTCTTCCAGAAGCTCCATGAGCGCCTCGTCATACGCATCTTCCCGGCGCTGCTGCTCCTCCAGCGCCGGCCGAATCAACCACAGCAGCGCGTTTGCCCACAGGGCTTTCAATGTGCTCATTGCATCGTCCCCATCACGTCCTTGATCCGCCGGATGCGCCGGCCCGCGTCCTCCTTGATCCGCTCCAGCTTGCCGATCTCGGCATCGAGCGCTTCCTTGCCCACCAGCACCTTGCAGCCGCGCAAATCGGCAAGCCAGGTGGTCAGCTTCCGCGTCTCCACCGCCACCTCGAAGGCCGGCACGTACTCCAGCGGAAAGCGCCAGCCGTCGCGACTCTCGGCCGTCCAGGAGTCCAGTTGATGCTTGCTGATCGGCGCCCCGGTCAGCGCGCTCATCTGCTCTGCAACGGCCTGCCGAGAGTGCGTCGAGCGCTTCATCAGGTCGGTCAACACGTGCCGGATCGCCCGTCCGCAATCGAGCGAACCGGGTACCGGAACCACCTCCACAGGCACCTCGAAAAGGTCGCGGGTCAGAGGATCAAAACTCGTTTTCATGGTGTTTACTCCGTCGTGCGTTATTGCCATTGTGTTAGCAACCAGAATGGCTAGAATGAAGCACGTGAGCCCCCCGGATACCGCGCCCTTTGGGCGTCCCGTCCGGGTGGTAGCGAGCGGCGAACATCACCTGAACAGGGACGCCAACCGCATCGGCCAGCCGCTTCTCGCTGGCCGGATAGGAGTGCGTCATCGCCTTGGAAAGAGTCGTCGGGCTGGTCAGCCCGCACTGCTTGGCGAGGGCGCGCAGGGTGATGCCGCGCTTATGCAAAGCGGCTACGATGTCCGCCGGGTGCCAGTCCTCTTGACTGGCTTTTTTTGGGGTCTGGATTGTCATCTGGTGTCGGCATCGGTTTGTGTTGGAATGGATGGTATTAGATACGCAAATTTGTCGTTAGTCAACACCGTTTACAGACACGTTTGTCGTTGACACTTTAGAGTTTGCTTATATTCGGCCAAAACAGTGAAAAACATAGACAAATCAACGGGTAATGAAAGTGTCAACGACACTGCCCAAGTTGACACTTTCGTTGACACTTTCGTTGACACTTCCACTGTTGTCGAATCGCCCACTGAAAGGCAGCAAATTGGCACTCGGATGAAGACAGCCAGGACGTATCTCGGCCTTAGCCAAGCCAATTTTTGCGTACAAAGTGGCTACAACGTGCGTACCTACCAACGAAATGAGGAGGGGCGTAACGAGGCGGGGATCACCCTTGGGGCGGCGTTCGTTCGGGCGGGGATCAACGCCAACTGGCTGATGACGGGGGAAGGTCCCATGCGGATCGAGGACTTGGCCGGCGCGGAAACGCCCGGCGCGCTCGATCGGGAGCGCATGCGCATCTCCCTGAAGGCCATCGAAATGGGATTGAAGGCGACCGAGCGCGTCATGGCGCCCGCCGCAAAAGCCGAGTTACTGCTGGCGGTCTATGACCTGCTGGAGGACTCCAGCGTCACCGAGGAGAAAGTCATGAATATCGTCAAACTCGCGGCGTAGCGCCGCATTTCCAGGAGGAACGTGGTGAAAGAAGAAGAAAAAATAGCCAAGGTCATCGGCCTGATGAAGCAAACCGAAACAGCGTCAACCAGCCTCAAACCCTTGCCAATCAAGGAAAAGAAGGTGGTCATCAAGGGCGGCATCAACCACCTCGGCGGGGGGCAGATGCAGCTCAAGGTGGTGCTGCTCGCGCCGCCGTCGGTCGTGCTCATCTCGAAGGCCCAGAAGGCCGACCTGGTCGAACGGCGCGACCAATGGGTCGATCTGCACAACACCCTGAAGGCCCGCCAGATCACCCGCAGCGATGCCAGGAAAGCCCTCAACGCCAAGGCCAAGGTCACGGCGCACCGCCTCATTCCCGCCGCCCGCTACGCCGACCTGATGCGCTGGCTCGAAGCCAGAATAGAGGCGCTCCGCAGGGCCGAACAGCGCCTGACCGAAAGCAACCGCCGCGACCTTGGATCGTTGCGGCCCATCGTCGCCATCCCTCGCGACGCTAACCTGGACCCCGATGTAACGCCGCCCCACGCAGAACGCCCCCCGCCCCGCCTGCTCCAGATCAAAGGCCCGAACGCTGTGCAGTTTGTGCCAAATACCACCTTAACGCCGGGCATTCGGACCGGAAATCCAGCCATTTTGTGCCAAACCCAAAACCGCCGGCCATTTTTGCCCCCCACCCCTCAAACCCTTGCACAGCAAGCCTTTCATCCCCCCCGCCTCACAATTCCCCCGCCCCCGCTCTGTGCCAACTATCCCCCTCCCTCACAATTTGAGCAATCCAGAGCAACGTCAGGCCAAAGAAAACCCGGCGCACGTCCGGGGGTCTGGTTCAGCGCAGCGCCTCTGCGCGGGTAACGGCGAGGTAGTGTTCCAGCTTGGCGACGATACGCGGCAGGTCGGTGCGGAACTGCTCGACCGTCACCTGGCTGACGTCAATCGTCAGGGTAACGGCAAAAGGCGCGCAAAGATCAGCGCCGAAGGTGTAGCCGCTTTTCTCAGCCATGACTCGCCCCCTCCACCGTCGAGAGGAACACGGCCAGGGCCGGCGGCAGCGCGTTGGAATCGCCTTCGGGTTCGAGGCTGGCGAGTTTTGAGGAGTAGGGGGATTGTTGGCGAGTGGTAGCGCCGGGGGTGTTGGGCATGGGGTGATTCCAAGTAGCGGTTGTGTGTTCCGCCTTCCCCACTTCCACATGAGGAGGGCAGACCGTGCGGGTGTGGAAGACCGGCACTTGGAACCGGCGAGCGCGAAGGCTCCCCGCACGGTCGCCCATAACTGGGGGCCATGCCAACGGACATGAAAAAAGCCGCGATGCAGGCGGCTTGTCCGCCAAGTGTCCGGGCTTCCACACCCGCATCGCTGATGTGCAACGACAGCACCAGCATAGGCCACGCGCCAGCAGTACGTCAAGGACTTGCACAATCGACGCTGGCGGGGCGATCTACCCCAAGCCGATACAACTTTGCCACAGAAACGCCCCTGAGCGTCGCTGTGCCCGCCATGGTTTCTTTCTCATCGACTGACACCTTGCCTGCCACCTTGCCTGCCACTTTGCCGGACACCATCCCGTTCGCCACGCACGCACGGGGGGTTGCCGGCAGCATTGCGCAGTGCAGCGTTAGCAAATATCGCGCCAGTAGTGACTGCTACCTGATGAACATCAGGTAGCGCATGGTGAGGAACAGTTCATGCTTGGCGTTGCTCCTGGCATGGTGCGGTGCGATTCGAAACGCTCGACTGGCAGCCCCGGCGAACCCGCTGCGCCCCCCTTGGGTGTGACGTGTGAGGGCGACGGTACTGCGCGGGGCATCAGCCATGCCGGGAACACATCGATGTCCAGCGCGGTGGCAGCCCGGTAGCGCCGGGAGTGACGGCACCTACCTTGTCGATCGCGCCAGGTGACTATCTGCACCTCGACAATGCCGCGCGATGCCATCCTCAGCAGGGCACGGGCGATCGATCGCCAGCAACGCCCGGCGAGCGCGGACACTTCACGGGCGCTTGCCCAGGGCCGATCCAGGGATTGTAGTGAATCGAGTGCCAATGCCTCGACGCCGGCTCTGTACTCGTCTCGTGCAGTGGTCAAGTGTCGCCCCTCTGTGTGCGCGTGCGAGGGGGAGCATATTCGGTTAGGCGCTTAGTTGCAATATGCCCAGAAGTAGCCTTTTTGCCGCCGGCGCGCGCAGCAGCCGCCCCCCCCGGTCTTGGCATCACAACACAGGCCGCGCAGATCGTCGGGGAATGGTGGCGTCGTCGGTAGCTGCGCGGATGCGTACCGCTTCTTGCGATTTGGCGCCGGTTCCCTTGTCGAAATAGACGCCAGACAGCCACATGCGTGGCTCTTTGGAGAAGTGAACCCCGACTAGGTCAACCCGGCCTTCCGGTCCTCGTCGATCATGAATTGGTCTATCCGGTCCTGCATCCGCCCGGCCACTTTCGGATCCGACATATCCCCCTCCTGGGGTGTCTGCGCTTCGGTTGGGGCTGTACTTGATGCCTCGCTCGTCGAGCCAGCCGGCCGCTGCCTGTACGGCACCGTCGCGCCAATCGTGAAGCCGGGCTTGAAGATTGGGTCGTCCGGCGGGATCGCCGTTCCCCCATACTTCGTGATTAACTCCCTGCCCGTCATTTTTCCATCTGGTAAGCTCATGGCGTGTTCTCCTGGTGGTTGTGCGATTGGGTTTCACTGCGCTTCGGGCAGATCAAACGTCCAGCCCTTAGCCAGCATCCATCGGACGAGCTTTTCCCCTTCGGCGGACATGACTTCAGGCTCGTCGACTAGAGCACGTGCTTCCCACCGCGGGAATATCCCCCCTGAAACCTGCTCAATAAGGATATCGGGGCAGGGATAGACTTCTCCGCTGCCACCAAGCGCGAAGCAAGATGACAGCTTTAGCCCCCCTGCGGTTAGTTCGTCGATAATCTCCCCCATCTCGCCGGTGGACATGCTGGAGATTCCGAACAGTTGCCGGTCCTCGGACGCGTAGGGAAAGGCGGCCCGAAATGCAGCTTCTCCGCCCTGATAGTTCCTTCGTACTGCGCTCTTCTTGACGACCGCAGTCGAGAAAACGATGCGAATGCTCATGGTGTGCTCCTGTTCGTCGAATGAAAAAACCCGCGTCAGCGTGGGGGCTAAAGCGGGCCTTGACGAACCGAACGACGCTTTAGGAACGTTCAAAAAACAAGTTGCGGAATTTGAGTATTTGTTAAGATGACAGATTCTCCCATGGCTATGATTTCCTTCATCGCATGAAGCCTTACACTGAAGAAATAGAACGTCTGATGACGACAATGTTTTGCAGGTTGTCCGAAAAAGATCGGCGACGGTATGCGGCAGTCGAAGCCCATAAATTAGGGTGGGGTGGAAAGGAATATATTTCGAAATTGTTGGGTATAGACTCCAGGACGATCTGCCAAGGCTTGGTGGATTTGAAAGAAATGCAAGAATTGGCGCCCGGTCGGATCCGCAGACCAGGGGGCGGCCGCAAATCCATCATCAACGCCATGCCTGAATTGGAAAGCATTTTTTTTTGAAGTCATCTCTGAACATACGGCAGGAAGTCCGCAACACGACATCGTCTGGACGAACCTCAAACCGCAAGCTATTGCCGAGCGAATCACGACGAATGGCATTCCTGTAAGTCGCTACGTTGCCTGCAAGTTGTTGAAAAAATTTGCAAGTCGCCAAGCCCAGAAAAAGAAGTCGTTCAAGCAACATCCAGAACGTAACCCCCAGTTTCAGAACATCACAGAAATCAAAGCGAAGTATCTTGCACGGAACCAGCCTGTGATCAGCATGGATACGAAGAAAAAGGAGATGATAGGCAACTTCTATCGCGCGGGAAAATTGTACGCACGAGAATCCATTGAAGTCTTGGACCATGATTTTGCCAGCTACGGCGAGGGAAAAATTGTGCCGCACGGACTTTATGACGTAGGGCTAAACAAGGGGCACGTGAACCTAGGAACGAGCCGCGATACGACGGAATTTGCGTGCGACAGCGTCGCGCACTGGTGGGAAAAGGTGGGCAAGTACGACTATGCTCACGCCACCCAACTCCTGCTGACGTGCGATGGCGGAGGCAGCAATCCCTCCAATTCCTCTTTGTTTCGACAGGACTTGCAGACCTTGGCCAACCGCATCGGACTGGAAATTCGTATTGCCCACTATCCACCGTACTGCTCCAAACACAACCCGATCGAACACCGTCTTTTCCCTCATGTCACGCGTGCTTGCGAAGGCGTAGTCTTCAAGAACGTTCCATTGGTGAAGGAATTGATTGAACGCACACACACGAAAACTGGCCTGTGTGTCTCCGTCGACATCCTCAACAAAGTCTACGAAACTGGGCGCAAAGCTTCAGAGCAACTCAAGTCAACCCTGAAGATTATTGCCGATTCCATTCTTCCTAAATGGAATTACACCGTTTCTCCGCAGTCAGATATTGAATTTACACAAGTTGTTTCTTGAACGTTCCTTAGCGAGAATTTGTAAAGCGCCCTGCAAGCTGTGGCTTCAACTCGGCGCTTGGAAAATGATGCACCGAATGTCGTTTAGGGGCAAGCACTCAATCTGCAGAAGTCGAATCTGCAAGACCCCCTTCTTCTTTTTTGCCCATATCCCCCTTTTTTATCCGTCACACCGTCACACCGTCACAACCCAGCAACGGCAAGGGTTTGCGGGGTTTTTCTATCCGTCACACTCAAAAACGATGTGACGGATAGAAAACGGCTGAAAGCCTTGCTATCACTGGGTTGTGACGGTGTGACGGATAAATTACCCCCCTGCAGGCAGGTAACGGGAGAATACCTCATCGAAAGCCGACTTGACGTAGCCTTTCGCGTTTACAAGGCCGTCACGTATCGTTCGCGGCTTGAGACCGAAAGAACCCAAGCGCTTCGCTAACTGTCGGGGTGACAACGGATGGCCTCTGTTGTACGTCGCCCACGGGGCCTCATCGTCGTTGCAAAGTTGGTTCAGTAGCTCGGTGGTCGTGATGTTCTTTCCCTCGTGCGACGCCAGCGCTGTCTGGATGTCCGTCAACAATTCCTCCGATACTCCCTGCGAATCCTCGGTGCCCTCGGTCAGCGCAACCGCGGCAAGGTTCGCCTTGTCCGGCCATTCCCCGCCGGCCAAATGGGCGAGCGCGAGCAAAGGTTCCCAGTTGTCTGCGTCCCTGTTGGCAAGGGCAGGATGTTCTGGCCGTAGCTTGGCGAAATCGGCACCCCGTTCTGTTGCCCAGCGCAAGAACTTGCGTTTGGTGGGGATGAACTCCTCGTCGTGCGCATGTCGCAGATTCGCAACAACTTCACCGGCCAGCTTGCGCCTCATCTTGAGCACAACCGCGCGGCTCATGAGGGTTGCAGGAAGGTTGCCAATACCAGCGAGTGCTTTCGCTCCCCAGGTACAGAACTGCTGCGGCTCGAACTCGCCGTCGACTTCGACAACGCGGATGACATAGGCGGATTTCCGAGTGTGCCCGGAGTTCAGGATGCCGCGTAGTTCCTCGTTGTCCTTGGCGAAGGTGTCGGCCTCGTCAAGCAGTAGCGTTGGTTGCCACGCCTCGATTGTGCGAAAGAGCGCTGGCCCTGTGATGTTCGATGCCGGGACCGGACGAAGCGCCAACCTTTGAACCACACCCAGGAGCGTAGATTTTCCACAGTTCTTCTCCGGGGAATTGATGACTGCCAGCGGGAGCACTGTTGCATGATCCACAAACCATGTGAGCGCTGACCACAGTGTAGCGTCGCCTCGTCAGCCACAACATACTTGCGCAGTAAGGCAAGCGCGTCATCGAGGGCATCCGCCCCGGTGATGTGCGCGTCCCAAGGAGCGATGATCTCAAAGATTCGCCCTCGCTCGCTGTCGCCCTCTTCGTCGTCTGCCCGAGCCTTCGCCGCCAGCTCCCGACGTTCAGCGTGCACTACCTTGTCCAGCCCGCCAACGGTAAGCCCGGCCTTGATCATCATTCCGGCCAACGCCGAGTGCGGCGCTTGGAGAAAGGAGTGGCAGAACCCTCGAAATCTCGTACCCTTGGAAGTGCAAACTCACCGAGGGAGAAGGAAGATGCTCGAAGGTCCTGCCGGGATTGACTATAGCTCAGAGACGAGGCCGGTGCCACTGTGCGCTGCACGGTCGTCGATGGTGGGTGGGTCGTGAAGCGCCGCTCGCGCCTGGAGCGGGCGGAGCAGCTTGAGACGGTCAACGCGCGCCTGGCGGCGGGACAGCCGCAACGGCAGGTAGCCGCCGACCTCGGCCTGGCCCACAGCACCTTGCAGGAGTGGTGCCAGCCGGTTGTGGTCGGCGCAGCCCCAGCGGCCTTGGCGGCGTGGGTGGAGACCGCTGAGGGCGTGCGGTGGCTGCATCCACTGGTGTTGGCGGCGCACTTCAGCATCACCCTGCAGGGGGGTGCCGGAGTTCGGGTGGTGTGCCAATTTCTGGAGTTGAGCGGGCTGTCGGCATTCGTCGGTGCCAGCTACGGCACCCACCAGGGCCTCAATGCGGCCCTGGAGGAGGCGCTGGTCGCTGTCGCACATGAGCAGCGCGCGGCGCTGGCGCGGGGCATGCCGCACCGGGATCTCACGGTATGTGAGGATGAGACCTTCCATCCGCAGATGGGTTTGGTGGCGCTGGAGCCGGTGTCGGGCTTTCTTCTTCTGGAGCAGTACGCGGCGGATCGCAAGGCGGCGACCTGGACGCAGGCGCTCCAGGCGGCCCTGGTCGGGTTGAATGTTGCCGTGATCCAAGGCACCAGCGACGAGGCCACGGCGTTGCATCGGCAGGTCGAGGTGGACCTGGATGCGCATCATTCGCCGGACCTCTTCCATGGTCAGCACGAGGTATCGAAGGCCACCAGCCTACACCTGGCCCGCCAGGTCCGGCAGGCCGCCGCGACGGTGGTGGCCGCTCAGCAGGCTTGGGCGGTCGAGCGGGCGGCCCAGCAGGCGTACGAGAACCAGTCGCCTCGTCCCCGCGGTCGCCCACCCGCGTTCGCCGCCCGCCTCCAGGCCGCCGTGAGCGAGGTGGTGCAGGCCGAAGTCGCGCACACCCAGGCGCAGGCGCGTCAGAGCGAAGCCCGCGAACTGGTGCGGGAGCTGGGCATCGGGTATCACCCGTATGACCTGGAGTGTGGACAGGCACAACCCGTCGAACCCGTCGCGCAGCGCTTCAACGACGTCTGGGCGCGGCTCGGGCGTATCGCCCAGGCCGCTGATCTGCCGACGCGCGCCCGTGAGCGCCTGGCCAAAGCGCAACGTCTGACTACCCAACTGCTGGCCACCCTCACCTTTTTCTTCGCCACCCTGCAGGTGCAGGTCGAGGCCCTCGCGCTGCCCCCCGAGCTGGAGCGCGCCCTCGTCGAAGAACTGATTCCCGCTCTGTATCTGGAGCGCGTCGCCGAGCGCAGCACCCTCGCCGAGCCGCGTCACCGACTACGCGCGCTGAGCCGCCAGTTGCTCGAACCGCTGCGTCACGGCGCGCATCCGATCCAGGCCTTACCGTCCACCGAGATCGCGCGCCTGGAACAGGTGGCCGGCGAATGCGCCGATCGCTTCCAGCGCAGCAGTTCCGGGGTGGAGGGCCGTAACGGACAACTGGCCCTGCATCACCAGGGCCGCCATCGCCTGAGCGACCGCAAGCTCGCGGCGCTCACCGCCGTGCACAACTACCACATCCGTCGCGCCGACGGCACAACCGCCGCCGAGCGCTTCTTTGGCCGTGCACACGAAACGCTGTTCGCGCAGGTGCTCCAGCGCATGCCGCTACCCCCACGACCGGCGCGCCGACGACCTCGACCACCCAAGCCGCCCTATCTGATGCAGGTGGCGGCGTAGGGGGTGGCCGGAACGATGATCAAGGCCTGGTCCAGACGTGGATATGAGACTAATATAGTGTATTATAATCAATATATTAGAGGTTATTATACACTTGATGGACACCACCGATGAGGCGGGCAAGAGTCCGAAAAGGCTGTTGGCGCACGTTGCTCGCGCGAATCCGTTGTGGAAGGAAACCAAGGACGGGGATGAGGTGTTGGTGATCTTCCGTGCCGAAGACGTGTATGTCTCGCCGAACTGGTATCCCAGCAAGCACGATTTCCACAAAAGTCCCGACTTGGAACTACCGCGTGGTGCACGTGCACGGCAAGCTCTACATCAGGGACAACGAACGGTTCGTGCGTGGCGTGGTGGCGCGACTTACGCGAACTCATGAAGCGCAGACCGGATCACCGCGGCCTTGGAAGATGACGGATTCTTCACCTGAATACATCGACCAGATGCTATCGGCCATCGTTGGCATTGAGGTTGAGGTAACCAGGATGGTCGGCAAGTGGAAACTGAGCCAGAACAAGGAAGAACGAGATCGATCAACGTGGCTGATTCCAAGTAGCTTTCAAGATGAGACGAACTATGGCATGCTTGAATCTGTCGACATCGACGGAGGCATCGCATGGCCAGACCGAGGCGGGTAGATACGGAATTGGTGGCCAAAGCGCAGGAGCTGGCGCTGCAGGCCAATACCCTCGAAGCGCTGCGCGCAGGCGGTGCTGATGCCGGCGCTGCTGGGGACCACGCTGGAGCAGACGGCTGCCGTGCTGGGTGTGGGTCGGGCAACGGTGGCGCGATACCAGTCGCGGCTGCGAGATCGCGTCGCGCGGCCGGCCACTGCAGCGCCTCAGTGGGGTGGCCGGCGCCATGCAGCCATGAGCCTGGAGGAGGAAAAGTCGTTCCTTGAGCCATGGCGGCAACGGTCTGCCCAAGGCGGCGTGTTGGTTGTCTCCCCAATCCGCGCAGCGCTGGCGCAGCGATTGGGGCATCCGATTGCGCCTTCGGTGGTGTACCGCATGCTCGCTCGCCACGGCTGGCGCAAGGGAGCTCCGGACACCCGACACCCCAAGAACGACCCTTCTGTCCAGGAGGACTGGAAAAAAACTTCCTGGCGAGCTGGCAGCCTTGCTGAAGCCGCAGGATGTTCGCGGCCGAAAGGTGCGGCTGATGTTCCAGGACGAGGCCCGCTTCGGCCGCATGGTGCGCATCCGGCGCTGCTGGGCTCCGAAACCGGCACGCCCGATGGTCGGCAACGGCTACGAGCGCGAGTTCTTGTACGTCTACGGCGCCGTCAGCCCGCTGCAGGGACAGTTCGACAGGATGATCACCCACATCATGAACACCACCCACATGAGTGAGTTCCTCGCCCAAGTCAGCTCGGCTCATCGGCGAGACTTCATCGTCATGGTGGTGGACGGAGCGAGTTCGCACAAGGCACATGACCTGGTGGTGCCGGAGAACATGCGGCTGCTTCGACTGCCGCCGTACTCGCCGGAGCTGAACCCGCAGGAGCATGTCTGGGACGAGTTACGAGAGAAAGAATTCCCCAATCGAGTATTCAATGATCTTGAATCGGTTCGCCGGCAGCTTGAGGACGGTCTGCCGAGGTTGGCAGCAAATAGAGCTAGCATCCGGAGCCTCACTGCCTGGCCTTGGATTGTTAGTATCAACTTGAACGCGCACTAGAATGAGGAGCTACGGAAGCGCGGTGAGCAGGTCCAAGAGGCTTTACACTTAGCCATGCGCGTGTACCTTGATCTGTGCTGCCTTAAGCGACAATTCGACTTCCAGGACCAGCCCATCGTCCGCCTCCAGACGGAAGCGGTCCTGAGCATTCAGGCTCTACCCCCTGGCACGGTCGACCTCGTTCGGAGCGAAGCCCAGTACCTTGAGAACAGCCTCAATCCAGTCCAAAGCCGCCGCGAGGCAGTCGACCTATGGCTCTCCCAGGGTTCAGTAGTCCAACTTCCCGAGGCTGAGGTGCAGCTTCGCATTCAGGAGCTTCAGGCGCTGGGCTTCAAGAACTTCGATTCGTTCCATGTTGCCTCTGCTGAGCTTACGCGTGCTACGGCCTTTGTTACAGTCGACCAGCGGCTTCTACGCACGGGCACCCGCCACGCTGCCGCGCTCAAGACGCGCGTAATCGATCCCATTCAACTCGTCGAGGAGCTCTCGCAATGGAAGCCGTAATCACAAACCCCACAGAGCTTCGCCAAGCAGGTTTCCGAGCACTCGTCGAGGCGCTTGGGTGGGTGAACGCTGTGCGGTTCATTCGTCAGTACGACCCAGGCTCTGGCAATTACACCGAGGAGCGCCAAGCCCTGCTTCCAGACTGGGACGCAGCAACCCTCGTGCAGAAGGCGCGAGAGCTTCAGCAGGCCCGCAGTAAGGGCGCCTAATAAACGTTGAACTAAAGCGCTGCGCGCTGGAGTAGGCACCCCGGCGCCTCGGTCTCCTCCCTCTTCCGCTTCGAGCGTTCGTTCTCGCAGTCGAGTCCTCGACGCCTCGTTCCCCAACTCACTCGCAAATCCTCGATCCTCCTCGCTGCGGGGGACGTCCCCGCAGCAATCGAGGAGAGGATCATGAGTGAGCTGCGTGAACGAATGAGCAACACCATGTGCCTGCGGGGAATGGCGGCACGGACCCAGGAAGCCTACATCGGAGCGCTGGTCGAACTGGCGAAGTATTCCCACCGCTCGCCGGCGGATTTGCGTGTCGAGGAAGTGCAAGCCTACCTGCTGCACTGGATTCGCGACAAGAAGCTCGCCTACGCGAGCGTCAATCAAGCCTCGTGCGCCTTCCGCTTTCTTTATCGGCGGGTGCTCGGTCGCCCGGAAGCCGGTCTCGACATCCCGATGGCCAAGGTGCCCAAGCGTCTGCCGCAGATCCTCTCGCGTGAAGAAGTCGCGCGCCTGATCGACTCGGCGAGAACCCTGCGCGGGCGAACGCTGTTGATGACCACCTACGCCGCCGGCTTGCGGGTGTCGGAAGTCTGCGCCCTGCAGGTGGGGGACATCGAGAGCGCCGCCGATCGCATGTGCCTCAAGGTACGCCAGGGCAAAGGCGGCAAGGATCGCTACACGCTGCTGTCGCCGCGTCTGCTCGCCGCCTTGCGGGCCTACTGGCGCGACACCCGGCCGCGGCTGTGGTGGTTTCCGAACCGGGCAGGCACGGATCCGATCGAGATCCAGACCGCGCAGCGGATTGACTACGCAGCGCGCCACGCGGCGGGCATCGCCCCCGAGGGCGGCATCCACGGTCTTCGCCACGCCTTCGCCACGCACCTGCTCGAAGCCGGCGTCGATCTTTACCGCATCGGCCGGCTCCTCGGCCAGGGTCCTCTGTCGACGACCTCGCGCGATCTGCATCTGGCACGCTCAAAGCTGACCGGCAACCCCTCGCCGCTGGAACTGCTCGACCCGCACCGTTGGGCCACCGCCAGTGACTCTGGCCGAGGTCTTCCGCCGGCACGGGCCGGCGTACCTCGCCAAGCAGGTCTTGTCGTCAGCCAAGGCCAAAGTCTGGCGGGCCATCGTCGCCTGTCGCACGGCCCTCCTCGGCGCCCACGTCGAGACCGGTGACTGCTGCGGGGTGACGCGACCCGTCGATCACTCGTGCCGCAACCGCCACTGCCCGCAGTGCCAGACCCGAGCCAAGGAGCACTGGCTGGCGAAACGGCGCCAGGAGCTGTTGCCGGTGCCGTATTTCCATCGGTGTTCACCCTGCCGCATGCCCTCCATGCGCTGATCGGACAACGCCCGCGGGTGATCTACGAGCTGCTCTTTGGCGCGGCATCGGCCACGCTCACCGAATTCGCCGCCAATCCCCGCTGGCTGGGTGGCAAGCTGGCGTTCTCGTTGATTCTGCACACCGGGAAGCAGGACCTCGGGCGGCCTGTGCCTGTGCACGCCCTGGTCGCCGGCGGGGCGTTGTCTCCCGAGGGCGAAGGGAAGTCGCCCAAACGCGGCTTCCTGTTTCCGGTCCGCGCGCTGTCACCGGTCTTTCGCGGCAAGTTCCTCGCGGCACTGAGTGAAGCCCGAGGCTCGGGCGGCCGCTGGTGGCAGAGCTGGCCGACGAGAAGGTCTGGCGGGCCCTGCGCCAGCAGTGCTGGCGCACGACTGGGTGGTCTATGCGAAACAGCCGCTCGGCGGCCCGGAGCAGGTCCTCGAATACCTGGGTCGCTACACGCATCGGGTGGCGATCTCGAACGAGCGTCTGGTCGGGATGGACGAGACGACGGTCCGTTTCCGCGTGCGCGCCACGCCGGGCAAACGCGTGCTCAGCGTGCCGGCGGAGGAATTCATCGAGCGCTTCCTGCTGCACGTGTTGCCGAGCGGCTTCAAGCGGATTCGGCACTACGGCCTGCTGGCCCCGGCGGCGAAGGCGACGAGGCTGGCGCTGGCACGGCAGGCCTTGTCGGTACCCGGACCCGATCCGGTGATCACGGCGACGGTGGAGGACTTCCTGCAGCGCGTCGGCCGCGCGGAGTGGGCGCGCTGTCCCCACTGCCACGAGGGACGGTTCGTGCCGACGGCGGCGATTCCGCCCCTGCGTCAGGCGACGCCGCAGAGCGCATCGGTTCGCGGACCCCCATGAAAACGGCCAGCGCTTGGCGAGGGGCTTTCCCGTGTGCTCAATGGCAGTTCCGGCCGCCAGGAGATGCCTCGTCGGCAGCGTGCCGAAGTCACGATTCTGGCGCTGGCTTTCTGTTTGCCAGAGCGCCCTGTTCGTTCCTGTCACCTCCTCGCGAACAGCAGGAAGCCGCTCGTCTGCCTCTGGCCAACCCGTCTGACCCCTGCCCGTGGCTTGACCCGCGGCACGGGACGCTTACAATCCCCATAAGTACCGCCGTCGAGGCGCTTCAGTCCAACGAGGTTTATCTGCCGCGGATACGCCAGCGGCAAGGCCGGACGCTTTCGGCGCGGCAGATAAACGCTATTCGGGCAAGAGCAGTTTTGCAAATCACAGGATCGTTTTCACTACGATCCATAAGGCAATCGCATCACTCGAAGACCAACTGCCACGCCCCAGTGGGCAGGCCTTCGGGCCGGGTGCAGCGTACGACTTCTTCAAGGCGCTCCGTGAACTTGCTTCCTCCGCCGAGAAGAGCGTCTTGTTAGTCGATCCTTACATGGACGCCGAAACCTTCGACGGCTATCTGAGCGCCCTAGGAACGTTCAAAAAACAACCTGCGGAAATTCATTGCTGGACTGGAAAAACGGTGGGATTCCATTGATCAGCTTTCGCAAATTGTTTTTGAAACGTTCCTAAGGAACGTTCAAAAAACAAGTTGCGGAATTTGAGTATTTGTTAAGATGACAGATTCTCCCATGGCTATGATTTCCTTCATCGCATGAAGCCTTACACTGAAGAAATAGAACGTCTGATGACGACAATGTTTTGCAGGTTGTCCGAAAAAGATCGGCGACGGTATGCGGCAGTCGAAGCCCATAAATTAGGGTGGGGTGGAAAGGAATATATTTCGAAATTGTTGGGTATAGACTCCAGGACGATCTGCCAAGGCTTGGTGGATTTGAAAGAAATGCAAGAATTGGCGCCCGGTCGGATCCGCAGACCAGGGGGCGGCCGCAAATCCATCATCAACGCCATGCCTGAATTGGAAAGCATTTTTTTTTGAAGTCATCTCTGAACATACGGCAGGAAGTCCGCAACACGACATCGTCTGGACGAACCTCAAACCGCAAGCTATTGCCGAGCGAATCACGACGAATGGCATTCCTGTAAGTCGCTACGTTGCCTGCAAGTTGTTGAAAAAGAATAAATTTGCAAGTCGCCAAGCCCAGAAAAAGAAGTCGTTCAAGCAACATCCAGAACGTAACCCCCAGTTTCAGAACATCACAGAAATCAAAGCGAAGTATCTTGCACGGAACCAGCCTGTGATCAGCATGGATACGAAGAAAAAGGAGATGATAGGCAACTTCTATCGCGCGGGAAAATTGTACGCACGAGAATCCATTGAAGTCTTGGACCATGATTTTGCCAGCTACGGCGAGGGAAAAATTGTGCCGCACGGACTTTATGACGTAGGGCTAAACAAGGGGCACGTGAACCTAGGAACGAGCCGCGATACGACGGAATTTGCGTGCGACAGCGTCGCGCACTGGTGGGAAAAGGTGGGCAAGTACGACTATGCTCACGCCACCCAACTCCTGCTGACGTGCGATGGCGGAGGCAGCAATCCCTCCAATTCCTCTTTGTTTCGACAGGACTTGCAGACCTTGGCCAACCGCATCGGACTGGAAATTCGTATTGCCCACTATCCACCGTACTGCTCCAAACACAACCCGATCGAACACCGTCTTTTCCCTCATGTCACGCGTGCTTGCGAAGGCGTAGTCTTCAAGAACGTTCCATTGGTGAAGGAATTGATTGAACGCACACACACGAAAACTGGCCTGTGTGTCTCCGTCGACATCCTCAACAAAGTCTACGAAACTGGGCGCAAAGCTTCAGAGCAACTCAAGTCAACCCTGAAGATTATTGCCGATTCCATTCTTCCTAAATGGAATTACACCGTTTCTCCGCAGTCAGATATTGAATTTACACAAGTTGTTTCTTGAACGTTCCCTAGGCTCCGGACGGGATGTTCGGTTACTCCTAGCGAGGTATGCAGACGACGTGCGCGTGGCGGCCGAGAAGTTCGCGCTCCAACACAAGTGCAGAGTTGAGGCGCGAAAGAGCAACTCCATTCATGATCGGGTCATGTTTGTCGATGGGGCGCAGTGCTGGGTTCTGGGCGCTTCCACAAAGGATGCCGCCACCAAGAAGCCAACGTACTTGACCCCGCTCTCCGCCGATGTCGCGGCGCAGAAGATTCAGATCTATGAAGTCATCTGGAACGCGGCCACGGCAATCTAACCGCAATAAAGCTGCGCCGCTCCCCTGAACTCGAACGTTGGGCGCACTAGGCTGGAAAACAATTAGTCCCCCTAAGCTTCAAGGCAGTTGCCATGAGAAAGGGAAGTAACAATGAAGCTCCACATCCTTTCGGACCTACACTTGAGTGTGTACGACATGTCACCGCCACGCACCGACGCAGATGTGGTCATTCTCGCAGGCGACATTGCTCGTCCGGTAGAGGCTATCGCGTGGATTCTGGCATTCACTGACAAACCCGTCGTATACGTACCGGGCAACCATGAGTTTTACGGCTCCAGCCTCCAGGCCACGGTACAAGAACTGCAGCGTTTGACAGCAGGCACAAACATCCACGTCCTCGACAACCAGGTACTGGAGTGGCATGGCGTTCGTTTTGTGGGTAGCACGCTGTGGACGGATTTTCTCGCCGCAGGAACTGGAACCGAACAAACCGGTGCCATAGTGCAATCGATGGCGTTCAACCGCGACTTTAGTCGTATCTACACCGATGAGCCGCCCGACAGACGGCTGTTCACACCACAAGACTCGGCTGCGCTGTTTGCGCGCAATGCTAGCTGGTTAGACACCGTGCTACGCCAGCCCTTTGGCGGTTCAACGGTAGTAGTCACGCACCACGCTCCTTCGTTGCGCAGTATCCCCCCTCGTTTTGCTGGCTCTGCACTCAACGTCAACTTCGTCTCTGACGCCGAACACCTGGTGGGCCACGAGCGCGCTTGCCTGTGGGTGCACGGCCACTTGCACGACAGCTCAAACTACGAGATCAATGGCACGCGGGTGCTGTGTAACCCCAGGGGCTATGCGAAGGGCGGGCTGAACGAGAATCAGGCATTCGATCCGTTGCTGACGGTGGAAATCACCTAGACTTGAAATGCGTCAGCTTTGGCTGTTGCGAGGAAAGCTAAGTAGGAAGGGTTCGCCCAACCCATCAGAAAGTAAAGCATCAGAAGTAAAGCAGAAGTAAAGGGGCCAGGGTCAATTAAACGTCTAATCGAACTAATAGGGGACAAACCACGGTTTTCTGAACGAGGGTTGAAGTCATGAAGCGCAAGGTATACGTTGAAACCTCGGTCATCAGCTACCTGACGGCTCGTCCCAGCAAGACCATTCTCGGGGCAGCCCATCAGCAAATTACTCTTGCTTGGTGGGAAACCCGCAACCAGTACGAACTGCTGGTGTCGGAGGCGGTATTGCGTGAGTGTGGCTCTGGTGACCCAGATGCAGCCGAGAAACGGCTGGCTGTGTTGAATGATGTGCCTTTGCTCTTAATCACTGAGCAGGCACTCCATATCGCGGAGTCGTTGGTAGGACATGGAATTGTGCCGGTCAAGGTTGCGGAAGATGCGCTGCACATCGCGGTCGCCACGGTCAGCGGTATGGATTATTTGCTGACATGGAACTGTCGGCATATCGCAAACCCGGAGCTACAAAGATGCATTGCGGAGTACTTTGAGCAGATTGGTCTATTTCTACCCTTCATTTGTACACCGGAAGAACTTCTTGGAGAAGCCAATGCTGAATGACGAAGTGATCGATGAAGTGCGGGCCATTCGTGACGCCCATGCCGCTAGATTTGCTTACGACCTGCGCGCGATTTATGCAGACCTGAAAAGGTCGGAGGCTGAGCGTATTGCCGCCGGCCATCCCTTTGTTTCTCCTCCATCTGAACTTCCTACGCCTAACTCTGCATTGCAGCGGACTCGCTTCGCTCACCGCTGAATTTGAACGTTCGGCAAATCCTGCTGGTAACGCGCCAGCGGCGTGATTCCTTCCAGTCCGTCATGGGGGCTGTGGTGATAGACCCGTTCGACCCACGCCCACAGGCGCGCATTGATGTCCGCCAGACCGGTGATGTGGCGCTCGTCGAGTTCAGAAAGAAACTGATCGCGACAGGTGCGGTGCCAGCGCTCCAGCTTCCCCTTGCCTTCGGGCGCATATGGCCGGCAATAGATCAACTGAATGCCCAGGCGGGCGCAGATCCCTTGCCAGATGTGGGCGCGGTAGGCGGCACCGTGATCGACGACCAGCTTGAGCGGGATGCCGCGTTTCAGGATCGCCTGCTTGAGCACGCCCTCGATGTCCAGCGCCGTCTCCCCGGGGCAGAAGGCGCCGTGGGCGAGCAAACGTGAGGCATCATCGAACAATACCCTTTGGCGAGCTTGCCGCCGATGGGGACCTGCGGAGCGTGCATCACGTCGCTGTACCAGATCGCGCCGGCCGAAGCGGCGACGAAACTGCGCCTCTCCTCGGGCAGGCTGGCCGAGCCGGTGAGGCGGGAAAGACCGTGTTGCTGGAGCAGACGATGGATCGTCGATCGCGACAGACTCCCGCGGGCGACGGTTCCAGCGGTTTCGAGCAACTGCCGAATCTGGCGAATCGAGCGCCGGGGATTATCCCGTTTGGCCGCCAGAATCGCGGCCTGGATGGCCTCGGAAAGCTTCGATTGCCCGCGGTCGGCGCGCGCCTTCGGCATCAGGCCATCGAGGCCTTGGGCTCGGTAGGTGTACCACCCTTGAATCGTCTTCTCGCCCAGATGGCGCCGACGGGTGCCGGGAATAGCGTATTCACGTACGGCCAGATATGACCATCGCATGCACAGGGTCGTAGGAGCCAGCCGATGAGCCGCCGGCGTGAGATCGCCAGGCGGCTGGAAGCGCTGTCCGATATCGGTGGCATCCTGTCGGCGATGAAGGGATTGGCTCTGATGGAGACCCGCATCCTGGGCAATTTCCTCGTCAGCCAGCAGCGCATGGTGGCAGGGATCGAAACGGCCGCCGCCGATTTCCTGGCCTGGCACGCCGAATTCAGCAGCGAGCCGGTTGCGGGACGGGAACTCTGCGTGCTGGTGGGCTCGGAACAGGGCTTCTGCGGCGATTTCAACGAAGCGCTGTTGGCGCGGATGGCGGCACTGTGTGAGGAAAAGGAGGCGCCGGTTCGTTGGCTGGTCGTCGGTAGCCGTCTGGCAGCTCGAATCGGCGAACGCGACTGCGTTGCCCTGGCGCTGCCGGGCGCCATTGTCGCCGACGAAGTTCCAGCCGTTCTGCTGCGCTTGACGCGCGAGCTCGGCGGCTTGCTGGCCCGCGAGGTGTACGCCGGTTACGGGCTCTCGGCCCTCTCTCATTGTGATGCCAGTGGCGATATGCGCATGCGTCATCTGCTGCCCTTGCGCGATCTGCCCGCTCCCGAGCGGGCGTATGCGTACCCGGCGGAAATGAATCTGCGTCCCATCGAGTTCCTGCGCGGGCTGACCGGGCATTATCTGCACGCGGTACTGAACGAGCTGCTGTACAGCTCGCTGATGGCCGAGAACCGGCAACGGCAGGCACACATGGATCGTGCCCTGCAGCGACTCGATGAAGACAGCGAGCGGCTCAGACTCCGCTACAACAGCCAGCGCCAGGAGGAAATTACCGAGGAAATCGAGCTGATCCTGCTCTCGGCCGACATGCTGAGCGAAGCCGAACACGGTTGAATGCGGCGCACGGTTTTCGCGGTTTCCTCTCTGCGTTGGCGGAGTTCGCGTCGACTAGGGTAAGGGGGGTCTTGAGCAACCATCCCAGATTGCGGCAGACTAGCGCGCAACAACAGTTTGAGGGGCAACATTCTTCATGATTGCCATTGCAGCAGTCGTCACTTTTAATGTGAAAAGTTAGATGAACAATAACGATCCGTCGCTCTTTTTTCAGCCGAACCCGGAGTAGCGCAATGCGTGTAGTGCACATCGAAGAGTCTTCCCAGAGGAGACTGGCCAAATGGTTGCTCAGCCTTTTCATCGCAACGGTTGCCTGGGTTTTGGCCTACAGCCAACTCACCGCCTTTGCCAACTGGGTCGTCGGACTGCTCAGCCTTTCCCGTGAGACCCACTTCGGCGAAGCCGTCCATTTCTTCTTCTACGATACCCTCAAGGTATTGCTGCTGCTGACCGGCATCGTCTTCGTCATGGGCATCATCCAGACCTTTTTCTCGCCGGAACGTACGCGGGCGCTACTTTCCGGCAAGCGGGAAGGTGTCGGCAATGTGCTGGCGGCTACGCTGGGAATTGTGACGCCGTTCTGCTCCTGCTCGGCCGTGCCGCTGTTCATCGGCCTTCTCTCCGCCGGGGTACCGCTGGGAGTGACCTTCTCCTTCCTGATCTCGGCACCAATGGTCAATGAGGTGGCCTTGGTGCTGCTGTTTGGCATGTTCGGCTGGAAAGTTGCCGGCCTCTACCTTGGACTGGGGCTGCTGGTGGCCATCATCGCCGGCCTGGTGATCGGCAAGCTGAAGATGGAACGACACCTTGAGGATTGGGTACAGAAAATCCTCGCTGGCCAAGTCGCCCAAGCAGACGGCGAGCGCCTTTCCTGGCTGGAACGTCTTGAGGCCGGCGGCGCGCACATGCGCGAGATTGTCGGCAAGGTGTGGCCCTACATTCTGGCGGGCATTGCGCTGGGTGCCGCCATCCACGGCTATGTGCCGCAGGACTTCATGGCCTCGTTCATGGGCAAGGATGTGTGGTGGGCAGTCCCGGCCGCCGTTCTGCTCGGGGTACCGATGTATACCAACGCGGCGGGAATCATTCCGATTGTCGAAGCCCTGATCGGAAAAGGAGCCGCCCTGGGTACGGTCCTCGCGTTCATGATGGCGGTGATCGCGCTTTCGGCACCGGAGATGATCATTCTACGGAAGGCGCTGAAGCCGACCTTGATCGCGACCTTTGTCGGTGTCGTGGCGACCGGCATTCTGCTGGTGGGCTACATTTTCAACTGGCTGCTATGATGGATACCTCGCCTTGGCTTCGGGCTCTTCTCCTGGCCATCGCCGTCTTGCCGATGCCTGCCTGCGACCGGGGCGACCCCTTTACGAGCGCTTCTCCCGGCATGCGCCTGGTACAGAATGCCACCGCTTCAGGACTGCCTACGGTGGTCGAGTTCTTCGGCCTCGCTTCATCTTCTTGACCCAACGAAAGGAAACTCCATGAAGAGCATCAAAGTCCTCGGCACCGGCTGCGCCAAATGTCGCACAACCATCGCCCTCGTCGAGGCGGTGGCCAAGGAAAAAGGAGTGGAGATCACGCTCGAAAAAGTTGAAAGCCTGCCGGACATCATGAGCTATGGCGTGATGTCCACACCTGGCGTAGTCATTGACGGGCAGGTGGTGCATGCCGGTGGCGTGCCCACACGCGGCAAGGTGGAAGGCTGGCTCTGAAGGGCTGCCAATGGGGTTGATCCGGCAACGGCGAACTGCGGTGATTTCCCACCAATGGTCGGTGATGACGTTTCACGAACGCTTCGATCAGGTCGTTGCCCTGATCCTTTCAGCGGTGATCACCGTGATCAGCGTGGTGTCGCTGCTCAAACTGATCCAGATCGTCTTCACGCTGCTGATCCTCGACGCATTCAATCCGCTATGACAGGAAGTGATCCACGGGATGGGCCGCAAATTTGGCCGCGGCATCGTTCGATCAACCGCCTCCAGACGGCGCTGCTGGTCTTGACATTGATCGGTATCGCTGCGCTGGCAAGTGGTCTGCTTTTCGGCGAAGGTGGCCTCTGGATGGCACTGGGTGCGAGCATCTTCGCACTGCTGTTCGAACCGGCGGCAACCTCCACGCTGACGCTGAGGTTGTACCGTGCACGTCCCATTCATCCGGGCGACGCGCCCGAACTGTGGGAGATCGTGCGCGATCTGGCCACCCGTGCCGGCCTGCCCGCCGTCCCGATTCCGCACTACATCCCCAGTGCCGTGGTCAATGCATTTGCGACAGGCTCGAAGCGTCATTCGGCCATTGCGCTGACCGATGGCATCTTGCGCAGCCTGACGCCGCGCGAGCTGGCGGGTGTCATTGGTCATGAGGTTGCGCATATCGCCAATGAAGATTTGCGTGTCATGGGGCTGGCGGATTACATCAGCCGGCTCACCAGCCTCCTGGCCATGCTGGGGCAGATTGCGATTATTCTCAGCCTGCCCGCGCTGCTTGTCGGGGCGGCGGAAGTCAATTGGTTCGGCCTGTTCCTGCTGGCGGTGTCTCCACAACTGGCATTGCTTGCTCAACTCGGCCTGTCTCGGGTACGCGAGTTCGATGCCGATCATTTGGCGGCGCAGCTGACCGGCGACCCGCATGGTCTGGCATCGGCCTTGGCGAAGATTGAACGGGTGAGCCGCTCCTGGCGAGCCTGGCTAATGCCGGGTTGGGGAAATCCGGAGCCATCCTGGTTACGCACGCATCCAGCCACGCCGGATCGCATCGCCCGACTGCTTGAACTCGTACCCCAGCATCCCGTGACGCTGCGGCCCCATCCCTTCTACACCGCCCCGGAACCCGTCAAGGCGATGCGCTCGCCGCGCTGGCACCCCGGCGGCCTCTGGCGCTGATTCGAACCAAGGAGACCTTGCGATGGCTTACCACGATCCCTACGGTCACGCAGCTCCGGACCGCTTTCTCCGGCGCTGGCTGGTCATTACCGCTTGCATTGCGGCGCTCATGCTGCTCTGGCAGTTTCTGCCCGCCATCGAAGCGTGGTTCAGCCCCCAACAGGCCGCCGAGAGAACGGTCACGCCCCGGGGAGACCTCGCGGCCGATGAACGGGCAACCATTGAGCTCTTCGAGAAATCGCGCGATTCGGTGGTTTACATCTCTACGACCCAGCTGGTTCGCGATGTCTGGACACGCAACGTCTTTTCCGTACCGCGCGGTACCGGCTCCGGCTTCATTTGGGATGATGCGGGGCACGTCGTCACCAACTTTCATGTCATCCAGGGAGCCTCTCAAGCGACGGTGAAGCTTGCCGACGGCCGCGACTATCAGGCTGCCCTGGTCGGTGCGAGTCCGGCCCACGACATCGCGGTGCTCAAGATTGGCGTTGGCTTCAAGCGTCCCCCGGCTGTGCCCATCGGCACCAGTACCGACCTGAAGGTCGGCCAGAAGCTCTTCGCCATCGGCAACCCGTTCGGACTCGATTGGACCTTGACCACAGGCATCATTTCGGCGCTCGACAGATCGTTGCCGGGCGATGCCGGTAGTCCCTCAATCGAGCACCTGATTCAGACCGACGCCGCCATCAACCCCGGCAACTCCGGTGGGCCACTGCTCGATTCCGCAGGGCGCCTCATCGGCATCAACACCGCCATCTACAGCCCTTCTGGCGCGTCGGCCGGCATCGGCTTCGCGGTGCCGGTCGACACGGTGATGCGAGTGGTCCCGCAACTCATCAAGTCAGGCAAGTATGTGCGCCCGGCTTTGGGGATCGAAGTGGACGAGCAACTCAATTTGCGGCTGCAGATGATTACCGGCCGCCGTGGCGTATTTGTCCTGTTGGTACAGCCTGGCTCCGCTTCTCAACGAGCCGGTTTGCTGGGCATTCGCGCTACGCAGGAGGGGATTGTTCCGGGCGACCTCATCACAGCGATAGACGGGAAGTCCATTGACGGTGTTACTGGCCTCCTGGCACAAATGGATGACCGTCGGGTGGGTGACATCGTCGTCTTGTCTGTTGAACGAGAGGGGAAGGCTCGCGAGGTGCGTGTTGAGCTGCAGCCGGGCACCTAGGTGCGCTGGTACAGAAAAGCTTTTTTCGCCCGCAGTAGGGGAAAACGAGGGGAAAGCCGTCCGAAAGTCCGCAAAGTCGACGAAATCCGGCCCGCTCATTCCGCATCGTGAAGTTTTGCGGTTTTCCCTTTTCCCTTTTCCCTTTTCCCTACTCCCAGTCCGACAGGCTGCTGGAAAACCTACCCCGGTAAGGGCAGGCCGCCCTCCCCTGCCCGCTGCTCCAATCATTCCGCTGCGCGTTCAGATCAGCTCCCGACTCGACAGTTCGTCCTTGAGCCAGGCATAACAGATCGGCGCAGCCACCAGACCAGCGAGACCGAAGCTGCTCTCCATGAGCAGCATCGCAGTCAGCAGTTCCCAGGCCTTGGCCCGGATCTGGGCACCGACGATACGCGCGTTGAGAAAATACTCGAGCTTGTGGATGAATACCAGGAAAACCAGTGACGAGATCGCCACGCCGGGCGAGTGTGCCAGGCTGACGACGAAGATCACGGTATTGGAGATCAGGTTGCCGACTACCGGCAGCAGGCCGACAATGAAGGTGACGACGATCATGGTCTTGGTGAGCGGCAGGTGCACACCAAAGAGCGGTAGCACGACGACGAGGTAGAGTGTGGTGAAGGCGGTATTCAGCGCCGAGATCCGGACCTGGGCGAAGACGACCCGGCGGAAGGCCTCGCCGAGGCGAAAAACCCGCTCGGCCAGCGCGCGCGTCAGCGGCCTCATGCTTTCGCCGGCGTCCGCCTCGCATAAGGACACCATGCCACCGATGATCATGCCGATCAGCAGGTGTGCGAGCAGGCGACCGGTTTCCTTGCCGATCATCTGCAGTTCGGCCGAATGTTCCCGTAGCCAGTGGCCAGCTCGTTCGCGAATGGCCTCGCCGCCTCGCGGCAGCAAGTCGGCGAGCCAGTTCGGCAGCGTCGAGCGGGAAGTCTCGATGATCTCGGCCATCTTGGCGAGCAGCGCAGCGAAACTGCCGCCCTCGCTGTTCATGAAGACAATCAGCCCGAGCACTGCCGCAGCCACCGCGCCGAGGACCAATAACACGACCAGACCAACAGCCATGGCCTTGGCGCGCGTGCTCGAGAGATGGCGTGCAAAGAACGGCGCCAGTACATGCACCAGTTCATACACCAGCAACCCGGCAATCAGCGCCGGCAAGAGGTGCACCTCGATGACCAGCAGCATCGCCAGCAAGGCAATGCTCCAGGAAACGTACTCGCTGACGGTCGTTTTCTTGAGTGGGTCCATGGCGGCAATGAATGTGAGGTTGGCTGGCGGTCGTGTCCGTCAAGCTCAGGCGACGACCAGACGCGCGGCGCTGTACAGGCGGTCGTCCAGCCAGCGCAGGCCGAGTGCGGGCAAAGCGGCCTGCAGTCTTTCCGGCTGGGCGGTAGCCAGCAGCGTCAGTCGGCCTTGCCCGAGTGCGTCGGCGCCGGCCAGGCGAACGCACTGGCGGGCAACGGCGTCGGCAACGTCAACCAGCGTTGCCTGCTTGGCGACAATCGGTTCCAGCACCGGACAGAGGAAGGCGTAATGGGTACAACCAAGAACAATCTGATCGACGCCGGCAGCGAGCAGGGGCGCCAGATGACGACGCGCGTCCTCGACGAAATCCGGGTCGTCGAGGTACAGGGTTTCGACGCGGGTGGCCCAGCCGGGACAGGCCTCGATCTCGACCTGGACGCTGCCTGCGTGTTGCCGGATCAACTGTGCCAAGCGCTCGCTGCGCGCCGTCGACAGCGTCGCCAGGACAGCGATTCGACCACTGCGCGACATGGCCGCTGCAGGTTTGACGCCGGGCTCGACGCCGACCACGGGAAGCTTGGGAAAGTGTTCGCGAAAGGCCGCAACCGCTGCCGCGGTGGCGGTGTTGCAGGCGACGACGATGACCCCGCAGCCCTGATCGACCAGATGATTGCCGATCGTCAGCACGCGCCGGCGAATGTAGGCGTCATCCTTGTCCCCATAGGGAAGGTGAGCCGTATCGGCAAGGTACACCAGATCCGCGCGCGGCAGCGCACGTGCAATGGCGGCCAATACCGAAAGTCCGCCGATACCGCTGTCGAAAATGCCAATCATCGGCTCAGGCAGAGGTTTGCGCCGCTGGCGCCGCCAGGCAGCTAGCGAGCGGCAACGACGGCAACTTCAATGAGGAAGTCGTGATGGGCCAGCTTGGCTTCGACGCAGACCCGCACCGGCGCGGTGCCGCGCGGAATCCACCGGTCCCAGACCGCATTGACCGCGATCGAATCGTCGATGTCGCGCAGATAAATGGTGACCATCAGCAGGCGTGTCTTGTCGCTCCCCGCTTTTTCGAGCAGCTTTTCGATGCTGGCCAGAACCTCGCGTGTTTGGGTGGCGACGTTGCTGTCCAGCGTTTGCGGCGTTTCGACGAGATAGATGGTGTTCCCGTACGCGCAAATGTCTGAATACCGCTGTGTCGTTCCGTGCCGCTCTATCGCCATGCCTTTTCCCTCCCGCAAAGCCGGCCTGGAGCCGGCTCCCCGCCTGTGACTCCCGGAAACTCAGACGACGGCGACCGGGATCTTGCCGATCCTGGCCTGCCATTCCTTCGGTCCGGTGTTGTGTACCGATGTTCCGGTCGAATCCACCGCGACGGTCACCGGCATGTCCCTGACGTCGAATTCGTAAATTGCCTCCATTCCGAGATCGGCGAAACCGACCACCCTGGCAGTCTTGATCGCTTTGGCGACCAGGTACGCTGCACCGCCGACAGCCATCAGATACGCCGACTGGTGTTTCCGGATCGCTTCGATCGCGGCCGGGCCACGCTCGGCCTTGCCAACCATCGAGATCAGCCCGGTCTGGGCCAGCATCATCTCGGTGAATTTGTCCATCCGCGTGGCGGTCGTTGGGCCGGCCGGGCCAACGGCCTCGTCGCGAACCGGATCAACCGGACCGACGTAATAAATGACGCGGTTGGTGAAGTCGACCGGCAGCTTTTCGCCTTTCGCCAGCATGTCCTGGATGCGTTTGTGGGCGGCGTCGCGGCCGGTCAGCATCTTGCCGTTGAGCAGCAGCGTTTGACCGGGTTTCCAGGAGGCGACCTCGGCCGGTGTCAGCGTGTCGAGGTTGACCTGCGTCGAGGTCTCGGTGTTCGGCGTCCAGTTGACCTGGGGCCATTCACGAAGGTCCGGTGGTGTCAGAATGGCCGGCCCTGAACCGTCGAGATGGAAGTGCGCGTGCCGCGTCGCAGCACAGTTGGGAATCATCGCCACCGGCAAGCTGGCCGCATGCGTCGGGTAGTCGAGGATCTTGACGTCGAGGACGGTCGTCAGTCCGCCGAGGCCCTGCGCACCGATTCCCAGTGCGTTGACCTTTTCGTAAAGCTCCAGACGCAGTTCCTCGACGCGGTTGCTCGCGCCGCGGGCGATCAATTCGTGGATGTCGACCGGCGCCATCAGTGATTCCTTGGCCAGCAGCATGGCCTTCTCGGGCGTACCGCCAATGCCGATGCCAAGGATTCCCGGTGGACACCAGCCGGCGCCCATCGTCGGTACCGTCTTGAGAACCCAATCGACGATCGAGTCCGATGGGTTGAGCGCGTAGAACTTGGACTTGTTTTCCGAGCCTCCCCCCTTGGCGGCGCAGATGACTTCGAGGTGATGGCCGGGAACGATCTCGTAATGCACGACTGCGGGCGTATTGTCGCGCGAGTTCTTGCGCGCGCCGGCCGGGTCGAGCAGCACCGAGGCCCGCAACTTGTTGTCCGGGTTGTTGTAGGCGCGGCGCACGCCCTCGTCGCACATTTCCTGGACCGACAGGCTGGCGTCCCATCTGACGTCCATGCCGACCTTGAGGAAGATCACCGCGATGCCGGTATCCTGGCAGATCGGGCGATGGCCTTCGGCACACATGCGGCTGTTGGTGAGAATCTGGGCGATCGCATCCCTGGCTGCTGGGCTCTGCTCGCGCTCGTAAGCGGCGCCGAGCGCCTGGATGTAGTCGAGCGGATGATAGTAGCTGATGTACTGGAATGCGTCGGCAACGCTCTGGATGAAGTCTTCCTGCTTGATCGTGGTCATTTCAGGCTCTCTCTCGTGGGTGGCCGCGGGGCACCTCCCCGCGGCGGGTGTCTGTTCAGTGTGCTGCAGCGTGCGGCATTTTTCCGAGCAGGATGGTCTGGGTCATCATGCGGTCGACCCAGGCCATGGCCAGCGCCGAGCACAGAAAGAGGGCGTGGATGATGACCTGCCACATGATCGTGTGCTCGCTCATATTCGCTGCATTGATGAAGGTCTTCAGCAGATGGATCGACGAGATGCCGATGATCGCCGTAGACAGCTTGATCTTGAGCACCCCGGCATTGACATGCGAAAGCCATTCCGGCTGATCGGGGTGGCCTTCGAGGTCGAGTCGGGAGACAAAGGTTTCGTAGCCGCCGATGATCACCATGATCAGCAGGTTGGCGATCATCACCACATCGATCAGGCCGAGGACGACGAGCATCACATCGGTCTCGCTGATCCGCGTGCTGCTGAAAAAGAGGTTCTGAATCAGGTGCGACAGTTCGATCATGAACAGATAGACATAGGCGCCCTGGGCGATGATCAGCCCCAGATACAGCGGCGCCTGCAGCCAGCGGCTCCAGAAGATGAACATTTCGAGTTTGTCTACGGCAGGTTTCAAGGAGGCCATTTTCTTCAGGGTCAACAGATTGGATGCGGGATTTTAGCATCAAGGCCTGTTTGCGTTGCGTTGCCGGACATGCCGTAAGTGGTGTGTAAGATTGGCGGCGTTTAATCTGACCCACTTGGCGTGACACGGGGCAGGGCTAGCAGCGTATGATTTGCCTTCCGCTAGGCGTTAAACGTTAGACGGAGGTCGCGAGCGACGGGTTCTTTTCGTTAATTGCAGCATCGATTTCTTGAATTCTCTACCAATACCAAACAGGAGATGGGACATGTCATTGAACGAGGCCGTAAAATTTTTTGAGCCCTCTGCCGAATTTGTCAAGCAGGCCACCATTTCGGGCATGGACGCCTACCGGGCGCTGTGTGCCGAGGCAGCAAACGATTACACGGGGTACTGGGCCCGCCTGGCCCGCGAACACGTCACCTGGAAACAGCCGTTTACGCAGGTACTTGACGAGTCCAAGGCGCCCTTCTTCAAATGGTTTGCCGACGGTACGCTGAATGTTTCGTATAACTGTCTGGACCGTAACATCGAAGCCGGTCTCGGCGACAAAGTGGCGCTCGTCTTCGAAGCCGATGATGGCGAAGTCAAGCGGATCACTTACCAGGAACTGCTGGCCCGCGTCTGCCAGTTTGCCAACGGCCTGCGGGCGCGTGGCATCAAAAAGGGCGACCGGGTGTTGATCTATATGTCGATGGGCATCGAGGGCATTGTCGCGATGCAGGCCTGCGCGCGTATCGGCGCCATTCACTCGGTCGTATTTGGCGGTTTCTCGGCGCAGTCGGTGCGTGACCGGATCAACGATGCCGGTGCCGTGGCGGTGATTACTGCCGACGAACAATGCCGTGGTGGCAAGAAGATCCCGCTCAAGCCGGCCGTCGACGAGGGCATTGCGCTCGGCGGCTGCGAGTCGGTCAAGGACGTGATCGTCTTTCAGCGTACCGGCGGTGCCTGCCACATGCTTGCCGGTCGGGACCTCTGGTGGCACGACGTCATCGCCGGCCAGTCCGAGGTTTGCGAGCCGGAATGGGTCGGCGCCGAGCACCCCCTGTTCCTCCTGTACACCTCGGGTTCGACCGGCAAACCGAAAGGCGTGCAGCACTCGACAGGCGGCTACCTGCTGCATGCCATCCTGACCATGAAGTGGACCTTCGACCTCAAGCCGAACGATCTCTTCTGGTGCACCGCAGACATTGGCTGGGTCACCGGTCACACCTACATCACCTACGGGCCGCTGGCCTGCGGCGGCACCGAGATGGTTTTCGAAGGCATCCCGACCTATCCGGATGCCGGCCGTTTCTGGAAGATGATCCAGGACCACAAGGTCAGCATCTTCTACACCGCGCCGACCGCCATCCGCTCGCTGATCAAGGCGGCCGATACCAATCCGTCGGTCGCGCCGACCCAGTACGACCTGTCGTCGCTGCGCCTGCTCGGTACGGTTGGCGAACCGATCAACCCGGCCGCCTGGCAATGGTATTACGACAGCGTCGGTGGCGGTCGCTGCCCGATCGTCGACACCTTCTGGCAGACCGAGACCGGCGGCCACATGATCACCCCGCTGCCGGGGGCGACCCCGCTGGTGCCGGGTTCCTGCACCTTGCCTTTCCCCGGTATCGAGGCGGCTGTCGTCGACGAAACCGGCACCGAACTCGACTGGGGCAAGGGGGGTCTGCTGGTCGTGAAGAAGCCCTGGCCGGCGATGATTCGCAACATCTGGGGTGATCCCGAGCGTTTCCACAAATCCTATTACCCCGATGATTTCGCCGGCAAGCTCTACCTCGCTGGCGACGGTTCGATCCGCGACATTCACACCGGCTATTTCACGATCACCGGCCGTATCGACGATGTGCTGAATGTTTCCGGTCACCGCATGGGAACCATGGAGATCGAGTCTGCGCTGGTCTCACACCCGATGGTGGCGGAAGCTGCCGTCGTTGGTCGCCCGGATGATCTGACCGGCGAAGCGATCTGTGCCTTTGTGGTTCTGAAGGGTCCGCGGCCGACCGGCGAAACGGCGAAGAAGATGGTCAAGGAGTTGCAGGACCACGTCGGACGCGAGATCGGTCCAATTGCCAAACCGAAAGATCTGCGCTTCGGCGAAAACCTGCCCAAAACGCGTTCCGGCAAGATCATGCGTCGTCTGTTGCGCTCCCTCGCCAGGGGAGAAACGGCTGCGCAGGATGTCTCGACGCTGGAAAACCCGGCGATTCTGGAGCAACTACGCGGCTGATCTAGACCTCCCAGGCGACCGGGCGCTGCGCTTGCACGCCCGGCCGCAAAAGCAGGTTTCAGGCCGGCGCCATCCATGTACCGGCCTGTGGTGGCGATAGAGGAACTGGTATGAGCAACAGCGCGACGGAAATGCTGGTTTCGGCATGCATCCGGTTCCTGCAGGCCCACCCGCCTTTTGATCGTATGGAGGCGGAGGCACTCTGCTTTCTTGCAGAACATGTCACCCTTGCCCATTACCCCAAAGGTGCGCGGATTCTCTCGAGTGAGATGGGGGTTGCGCGCGCCCTCTACATTCTGCAGCACGGCAGGGTGCGAGTCCGCTCCAGCGGCGGCGCCAGTAACGCCGACTCTGCACCGAGCACGCTCGGCCCTGGTCAGGCCTTCGCGATCGGGGCGCTGATGGCGCAGCACCCCGCTTCGAGTGTCTACGTGGCACGCGAGGAGGTTTTCTGCTACGAATTGCCGGTCGACGACTTCTTTACCCTGACCCAGAAGAGCACGGTTTTCAATCTCTTCTGCAGCCAGCACATCGCCGGCCTGCTCAAGCACTCGCAACAGCAGTTGCAACTGCAGTTTGCCCAGCGCGCTGCCGAGCAGAGAACGATGAATTCGCCACTCGCCGCGATTGTCAAGCGGGAACCGGTTTCCGTGGCGCCGGAGACATCGATTCGCCAGGTCGTTGCCTTGATGGCCGACCGCCACCTGGGGTCGATGGTGATCGTCGATGCCGGAGAGCAACCGCTTGGCATCTTTACGCTTTCGGACGTGCTGAAGCGAATCGTCTTGCCGGGTACCTCGCTGGAGCAACCGATCTCCTCGGTCATGTCGGACTTGCCGCAGACCTTGCCACTGGCCGCAAACGCCCACGATGCAGCGCTGACCATGGCCATGCACGGCATCCGCCATGTGCTCGCGGTGGATGAGGGTGGGCGCCTCAGGGGTGTGGTTTCAGAGCGTGATCTGTTCAAGCTGCAGGGTGCCGGTCTGCGGCAGATCCGGCACGCGATCGACGCAGCAAGCAGTCTCGAAGTGCTGCAGCATGCCCGTGAGGATGTCCGCCAATTGTCGCTGACGATGCTCGCCGAAGGGGTCGGCGGACAGGAAATCACGCAATTCATTTCGACCCTCAACGATACCGTGACTCGCCGCATCATCGAACTGAACCTGGATCGGCATGACCTCTACGGCATCGACTGGACCTGGCTGTCGTTCGGGTCGGAGGGGCGCGATGAACAGACCTTCACTACCGATCAGGATAACGGAATTGTCTATATCTGTACCGACATCATGGATCGCGAGCAGACGCAATTGCGTTTTCTCGATTTCGCCCGTGATGTCAATGCCGATCTCGACACCTGCGGCTTCCCGCTGTGCAAGGGCAACATCATGGCGAGCAACCCCAGCCTGTGCCTGACGCTCGAGGAGTGGGAGGAGAAATTCGCCCAGTGGGTACGCACACCGGAGCCACAGGCTTTGCTCAACGCCACGATTTTCTTCGACTTTCGCCCGCTCTACGGCCGCTTCAATCTGGCGCACCGGATGCGTATTTCGCTGTTCCGACAGACCAACGGCAATCCCCTGTTCCTGCGCATGCTGGCGCAGAACGCGCTCAGTGTGTCACCGCCGCTGGGGAGGATACGTGACTTCGTGACTGGCGCTGATCGCGAGCATCCCGGGACCATCGACCTGAAAAAGTACGGCGTCCGCCTGTTCACCGACGCAGCACGGGTTTTTGCGCTGGCGCGTCAGGTCGAGGCGACGAACACGGTCGCGCGCATCAAACGCGCCGGCGCCTTGATGAATATTTCTCCAGAGGACGTAGCCGCGAGCCTCGAAGGTTTCAACTTCATCCAGTTGTTGCGCTTGCGGCACCAGCATTTTGAGCAGGAGCACGGGCGCGCCGGTGACAATCTGATCCGACCGGACGAACTGAACGAAATTGAACGGCGGATTCTCAAAGAAGCTTTCCGACAGGCACGCAAACTGCAGGCGCGCCTGAAACTCGATTACCAGATCTGATCATGGCCTGGTATTCCAGACTATTCGGTGGCCAGGAAACCACTGGCCCGGCGTTGACCGCCAGACAGCAGCAGTTGCTCGCCGCCTGGCGCCAATTGCCCGATCAAGACATGCGGCGCTCGCACTATCGCTGCCGCTACGTGGTGGTCGACGTCGAAACGACGGGAATCAACGTCAAAACGGATCGCCTCTGCGCGATTGGTGCGCTGGCGGTGGTCAACGGGCAGATCGACTTCAAGGATGCCTTTCATCTCGTCCTGGAACCTGCAGCGCCGGCAGACGATCCTGCGGAACATCCGGAGCCGGTGGCCGGCGCACCTTCGATCGACGCACTGATCTCCTTTCTGCACTTTGTCGGCAAGGCACCACTGCTTGCGTACAACGTTCCGTTTGTTGCCGCGATGATCGAACGCACTCTGGCAGAAAACCTCGGTATCGACTTGGGGCTACCATGGATCGACCTGGCGTGGGTGATGCCCGATCTGTTTCGTGATGTCGAGCATACCGAGACGGGGCTCGACGCCTGGCTGAACCACTTTGCCATCACCAGTATCCGCCGTCATCACGCTGTTTCAGACGCTTACGCCACCGCCCAGTTGTTGCAGATCACGATCGCCAGTGGCGCGCGCAAAGGCTTTACGACTCCTGCCAGCCTGCTCGACCTTGAGAAGGCGCGTCGCCACATGCATCAGAGCGGCTAGGCGGGCACTGCGCAATGGCCGACTACACTGTCCCGCTGCGTCGCTATTACGCCTACTACACTGCCGGTTTCTTCATTTTCATCGGTACACTGGCGGTGCTCGAGCGGCATGGCATGCCACCACGCTGGATCGGTTATTCCTTTCTATTTCTGACCATCTTCCTGTACGCAACGATCGGCGTGCTGGCGCGAACTGCCAGCGTTTCGGAGTACTACGTCGCCGGCCGGCGCGTGCCGGCGGTATTCAACGGCATGGCCACCGGCGCCGACTGGATGAGTTCGGCCTCGTTCATGGGTCTGGCCGGAACGCTCTACCTGTCGGGGTATCAGGGCCTGGCCTACGTGATGGGCTGGACCGGTGGCTACGTTCTGGTTGCCCTGCTGCTGGCGCCTTACCTGCGCCGCTTTGGCCAATATACGATTCCGGACTTCCTCGCCGCTCGTTATGGTGGCAATCTGGCCAGGCTGGTCGGTGTCTTTGCGACCGTCCTGGCGTCCTTCGTTTATGTGGTTGCACAGATCTATGGTGTCGGGCTGATTACCAGCCGCTTTGTTGGCCTGCAATTCGAGGTCGGGGTATTTGTCGGACTCGCCGGCATCCTGGTGTGTTCCTTCCTGGGTGGCATGCGCGCGGTCACCTGGACACAGGTGGCCCAGTACGCCATCCTGATTGTCGCCTATCTGGTGCCAGTGACCATTCTCTCGTACCAGGTCACCGGCATTCCGGTTCCGCAGCTGACCTACGGACAGGTACTGCAAACCGTGCAGCTTCTCGAGGAAAGAATCTTCGATGACCCATCCGAACTTGACGCCCGCCGCCTCTTTCGCGAGCGTGCGGATGGCTACTACGACCGCATCCTGACGCTGCCGGACTCACTGGAGGAAGAGCGGCGCAGCCTGAGCGGACGAATCGACGATCTGAAGAGCAGCAACGCGCAAATGCGTGATGTGGTTAGCCTCGAGCGGCAGCGCCGGGATCTGCCCAAGAGCAGCGAAGAGGCACGCAGCCATTGGGATGGTTTGATGCGTCAGGCAGCGCAGCGCGGCGCAGCACCCGATCACCATCTGACCCCGTATCCGGGGAAAGGCGAGGCGGTCAATGACGACGCTCGCCTGAACTTTCTGAGCCTGGTGTTCTGCCTGATGGTCGGAACCGCTGCCCTGCCGCATGTGCTGATGCGTTATTACACCACGCCCAGCGTACGCGAAGCGCGTAACTCGGTGTTCTGGTCGCTGTTGTTCATCCTGGCACTGTATCTGACGGCACCGGCCTATGCGGCTTTTGCCAAGTACGAGGTGTACACGAGTCTGGTCGGATCATCGATGGCGCAATTGCCGGTCTGGGTCAATTCGTGGGGCAAGATCGGCATGGTCTCGATCGAGGACATCAACGGCGACGGCATCCTGCAACTCGCCGAACTGTCGCTCAACCCCGATGTGATCCTGCTGGCAACCCCGGAAATTGCCGGCCTGCCTTACGTTATTTCCGGCCTGGTGGCGGCCGGTGCGCTCGCCGCTGCCCTGTCCACTGCTGACGGGCTGCTGTTGACGATTGCCAGTGCTCTGGCGCACGACGTCTATTACAAGATTTTTCGTCCCAACGCGAGCACGCAATGGCGGCTGGTGGTTTCCAAATCACTGCTGCTGGTGGTTGCCGTACTGGCGGCCAGCGTCGCCTCGCAGAAGCCGGCGACCATCCTGTTCATGGTCGCCTGGGCTTTTTCACTGGCGGGATCGGCTTTTTTTCCGGCATTGATTCTCGGCATCTTCTGGAAGCGGGCCACGCCCAGAGGTGCCGTCAGTGGCATGCTGATTGGCCTGCTGGTGACCATATATTACATGGTGCGCGTCCATTTCGATGCCATTCCGTGGCTGGGAATCCACGGGTTCGGTATGGAACCCTGGCTGGGGATTCAGTCCACTGCGGCCGGGGTGTGGGGCGTCGCTGCCGGCTTTCTGACGATCATCGTGGTCAGCCTGTTCGACAGGCCGCCCAGCCAGGAAACACAGAATTTTGTCGAAAGTGTCCGTTACCCGGAGTTTGACCATTGGTGATCGCTGCTCCGAGGGCGAGCAGCATCGCCGCCGCCGGGGTCTGGCGCAGTTTTCCGTAGCCAGGGAGCAGTGCGTGCAACGCAGGCGAAAGCAGCAGGACTACTGGCGGCGCAACCTCAGGATGACGGCCTTGCTGCTGGCAATCTGGTTTGTCGTGACCTTTGTCGTCAGTTACTTTGCCCGCGACCTGGCGAACATCACCCTGCTGGGGCTTCCTCTCGGTTTCTACATGGCTGCCCAGGGGGCACCGGTGATCTACGTGCTGATCATCTGGTGGTACGCCCGCTACATGAACCATCTCGACCGGGAGTACGGAGTGAATGACCGGGATGCGGAGGACTGACCCGAGCCCACCGGGAGAATCAGCCAGGGGGAAATCAGCACCTGAAACGCCGCACGATGCTACTTCCTGTTGCCGATTTTCGGCTCGCTGCCGGCCATCAGGCGTTGCAGGTTCTGCCAGTGTTTGCCGATCAGCGCCATCGCAATGATGCCGATCACCAGCAGCAGGGAATCGCGCCCCCACAGGAGAAAGCCGTAAATGGGTGCTGCCGTTGCCGCAACCAGTGCCGCCAGTGACGAATAGCGCAGGGTGAAGGCAATCAGCAACCAGGTGCCAAGCGTTGCCAGGCCCAACCAGGGGTTGATCGCCAGCAACACGCCGGCGGCAGTCGCCACGCCCTTGCCGCCCTTGAACCCGAGAAAAACCGGGTAGAGATGGCCGAAAAAGACCGCCAGTGCAACGAGTCCGACGGTGTAGCCGGAGAGGCCGTAGTCGGCCGCATGCTGATCGGCGAGAAAAACCGCCAGCCAACCCTTGGCGGCGTCGCCAATCAGGGTGAAGATGGCGGCGCCCTTGTGACCGCTGCGCAGCACATTGGTCGCTCCAGGGTTCTTCGAGCCATAGCTGCGCGGATCGGCAAGACCGAAAAGTCGGCTGGCGACCAGTGCGAAGGAGACGGAACCCAGCAGATAAGCGGCAAGAACCGCAAGAAAGGTGATCAGGTAAGGCGGCATGTGTCGGGGGGCTCTGGGTTAATGTGAAACGCGTCAGCGACTCACAAATCTCCCCTCCCCCCCTCGCGGGGGGAGGGGTCGGGGGAGAGGGAAACGGTCATGACTTTCATGATCGGGGGTGCCTGGAAAAGTCATGACCGTTAGAGTGTTAGAATGCGCGCGCTGTCGCTGCGCTGCGGACTGCTCGCCCGACAGGCAATTCTACACCGACCTGGCGCATGGCCTCATGGACATCATCTTCATCAACGACCTTCGCGCCTCGACGCTGATCGGCATCTACCCGCGCGAAAAGGCAATGCCGCAGATGGTGGAAATCTCCCTGCAGATCGGCACCTCGACCGCCAGCGCCGGCGCCAGCGACGACATCGGCGACACCATCGATTACGCGCTGGTGGTCGAGCGTCTGCGCAGCGAACTCGCAACCCGCCATTTCAACCTCCTCGAAAGGCTTGCCGAGTATGTGGCCACCCTGCTGCTGGAGGACTTCGGTGCCACCTGGGTGCGCGTCTCGATTGCCAAACTTGGCATGATGCGCGGCGTGCAGCGCGTCGGCGTGGTCATCGAGCGCGGGGCGGCGTCCTGACGGCTTTCGCCTTGCCGCGAATCCTGGTTCGGTTTTTGGCATCCTTGTGCCAGCTTGGTGAACACGGCAAGTCCTGCCCTGCCTAGCCGCTGCTGGCCGGCGGGCTCGCCTGCGGCTTGGGCGCAGGCATGCTGATGTCCAGTTCTTTGACCTTGGCATCGGGAATGATCTCCATCAGCGTCACTACCTTCTTGACACCGCTGGTGGTTCGCGCCACCTGGATCGCTGCGTCGGCCTCGCGCTGGCTGACCAGACCCAGGAGATAGACAACCCCTGCCTCGGTCACCACCTTGACATGCACGGCGTTGAATTTGCCTGCGTCGACGAAGCGGCTCTTGACCCGGGTCGTCACATACGAATCGTTGCTGCGCGCCGAGAAAGAGCTGACCGGGCCGACAGCGAGCTCATTGTAAACCCCTTGTACCTGTGGCACGCCGGTGACGATGTGCTCGACTTCTGCCTTCATCTGCTCGGAGGGCACCTCTCCGGAGATCAGGACCTTGCGGTTGAAGCTGGTGAAGTTGATATGCGAGTGGTCGCCAGCCGTTTCGCTGACGCGTGCGCTGGCCTTCCATTCGATGCTTTCGTCGTCGGTTTGGGTGCCCAGCGATCGCCGGTCGAAGGCCGCCAGGGCGCCGCCGCCAGCACCGGCGGCGAGCATCGGCAGGCAGCCCTGCAGCATCGGCAGCAGTACCGCGCCGAGCAGCAGGCTGGTGGCGAGAAATTTCTTCATTCTTCAACTCCCATGAGCAGACAATCAATGCCATCGCAAAGGCAGTGGATGATCAATAGATGTATTTCCTGAATGCGTGCCGTACGTTCCGCAGGAACGCAGATGTGCACGTCGCCATCGCGCAGGATCTCACCGATGGTGCCACCGCCCTTGCCGGTCAGTGCGACGATGCGCAGATCGTTCTCGTGTGCGGCATTGATCGCCTCGATCACGTTGGCGGAATCGCCCGAAGTGGAGATGGCCACGAGGATGTCGCCCGGCTGGCCGAGGGCGCGCACCTGCTTGGCGAAGATGACCTTGTAGCCATAGTCGTTGGCAATCGCCGAAATGACCGAGGTGTCGGTGGTCAGCGCAATCGCCGCGAGTTCGTGGCGCTCCAGCTCGAAGCGGCCGACCAGTTCGGCCGCCAGGTGCTGGGCGTCGGCTGCCGAACCGCCGTTGCCGCAGGCGAGGATCTTGCCGTTGTTCAGGAGACCGCTGACCATGGCCTCGATCGCTTCGGCAATTGGCGCTGCCAGCAACTCGACGGCTTCGAGCTTGGTTTGCGCGCTCTCTGTGAAGTGCCCGCTGATACGGCTGATCAAATCCATGGGCTGTGAATGTGTTCTGGGGCAAGAAAGAAAGACCATTCTAACATCAGAGCACCAGGAACACCTCGAACTCGACGCGGCGCCAGGGATTCGGGTCTTCGCGCATGCGGGAAACGCGCGCCTCGAGTTTTTCGCCGGCATCGATCGCCTGGGCAACGGCACGGTTCTCGGCGCGCGGCACGTAACCGAGGGGGCGGCCGTTCCATTCGACGCGGATGGCCTTGCGGTCATGACGGTTGTCCGGTTCGCGGACCAGCGTCAGACGGTCGCCGGGCTTGATCTGCGACCACAGTTCAGCGACGGCGTAATACTGGCTGCCGGCCAGCGGCGAGCTTTGCACGAGCACCCTGACCGTCTCGCCGGCACCGGCGTGCCAGCACAGGCTCAGCCAGAGGAGCGTGAGCGTACTACACCGCAAAAAACGCATCGCGAATCCATTCGATGGCCTTTTCGGAGAGTTCGTCGAACAGGACGCAGTCGAAGCGGCAATCGGATTCCCGGCCCGGATGGGTGCTCAGGAAATGCTTCGCGGCAAGAACGATACGCCGCTGCTTGGCGGTGGTGATACTGGCGGCCGCACCGCCGTAGCTCGCGTTGCGGCGCAGGCGCACCTCGACGAAGACGAGTACCCGCCGCTCTCGGCAAATCAGGTCCACCTCGCCACCCCGACAGCGATAATTGCGCGTCAGCACGTTCAGACCCTGCCGTTCGAGGAAGCGCGCAGCCAGTTCCTCGGCGATCGCACCGGGAGCTGCGGGAAGGGATGGCATGGCGGGGTGTCCTGCCGGCCCGCTCGTGTTATCTTTAGCGCTCACCTGCAAGCCGACTCCCATGACGAAAGAATCGCCCGCATTATATGTCGTTCCCACGCCGCTCGGCCACCTTGGCGACATGACGCAGCGCGCGATCGAAGTCCTGCGGCAAGTGCCCTGGGTGGCCGCCGAGGATACCCGTCACAGTGCGCCACTGCTGCGCCACTTCGGCTGCAATGCGCGCCTGCTGCCGGCGCACCGACACAACGAGGAAGGCGCAGCTCAACAGGTGATCACACGCCTTGCCGCCGGTGAGTCGGTCGCACTGGTGGTGGACGCCGGCACGCCGGCGGTGTCCGATCCAGGCGCTCGGCTGGTGGCGCGCGTGCGCGCCGCCGGCCATCGCGTCATCCCCTTGCCAGGGGCTTGCGCGGCGGTGGTCGCACTCTCTGCGGCAGGGCTCGGCGAAGCCCATTTTCTCTTTTACGGTTTCCTGCCGAGCAAGGCCGGGCAGCGCGCCGAGGCCTTGCGGGAACTCGCGCCACTACCCTATGCGCTGGTCTTCTACGAGGCGCCGCATCGCATTCTCGAAGCCGTCGCCGCCTTGCTCGTCGCCTTCGGACCGGAACGTACACTGGTCCTGGCTCGCGAATTGACGAAGCTGTTCGAAAGCATTCATTGCTGCGCACTCGGTGAAGCGCAGACCTGGCTGCTGGCCGATGCCAATCGCCAGCGCGGCGAGTTCGTGCTGCTCGTTTCCGGCGCAGCACCGGTCGAACAAAGCGCCGAGGGCGAACGCGTGTTGCAGCTGCTGCTTGACGATGGCCTGTCGATCCGTCAGGCCAGCCGGCTAGCGCACGCGATTACCGGCGTCGGAAAGAATGTCCTGTATCAGCGGGCCCTGGCCCTGAAGGGCTAGAGTCGTGCCTTTGCCTTAGGACGCACCCCGACGGCGTGACAACAGGGCGGCCAGCGCAGGGAAAGCAAGCAGCAAGGTTCCCGGCTCGGGCAGCCCTGGAGGGGCAGCAATATCCAGGGTTGTGGTGATCGCAAAAGTCGAGGCCACCGTGTGCCGCTCCGCGAAGAAGATGTCGAGATCGTATGGTGTACCGGCTGTCAGCCCCAAAGTTTTCAAGTCTTCCTCGGTGAAGCTGGCGCTTGCCGCGCCATGCACGCCGCCGAGATCGATCACAAGTTTTCCGTCGACGAAAATCCATAGGTCGTCGTCGCCAGTGAATGTAAAGAGCTTGTCCGCACCGAGGGTAGGATCGCTGAACGACAGCAGCCCCTCCAGATGCATCGTGAAGTGGTAATTGTGCGGGTTGCCCTGATTGCCGTAGAGTAATCCGTCAATCGGAAAAAAGGCCCCGCTGCTGTAGGTGAAAGTTCCCGGCGGACCTTCGGTCAAGGTGAGTGAAGTGGGGGTCGAGAGATTGAAACCGGGGGAGTCGACATACCACTTGGCAAAATTTGCCGCGGTGGACGCACCGGCCACGATTGACCCAGCCGCTGTCGGCAGGCCTGCCGTCAATGTGCTCCCTACCATGCCAGTGACCACACCCGGCACAGCACCTTCGAAGTCCGACAAATGCGTACAGGTGGAGCCGATACTGGGTGCGCAAAAGTCCCGGATCGTACCGGTCAAGGTCACCGAGGCGCCGATGGCAGTAGTGCTCCATCCCAGACCCAGCAGCACCAATAGAGTCAGCGCCCGATTTTGACTTAGGTGGTTCTTAAGGTTCATCCACTATTCTCCCAAAATGATTGCATCAGAATTTACGAGCCAGAGTGGTGCTTGCCACGCCCACGAAGAAATCTTCCACTGCCCAACACAATGATGAGCACTTCGTCAGCCTTTCCAAAGCACGTTTCGTACCAGAAGTCTATGATAGAGAGAATGTTCCAATAATACATTGGATTATGATCGTCCATCGACGTAGTCACAGCAACTCTGAACGTCAGATCCGGTTCAACTGTAAGAATTTCCGACAGTTCTCGGGTTACTGCGGGGATCCGAGAACTGGGGGAAACGCTCCCTCAAGAAGCCTGAATACCCGTCGGATACACTGCATCGCCGTCGGCAGCCTGCGACATAGGGAGAAAAGTCCTGACCGCTTGTGCCTTACGCGCGTTTGAAGCGCTACCGCTCGCGACCAGTTATGATTACCCCTGTTAGGTCGCTTGCGACCATTTTCTTTATCTCCCTGCAATGCCAAGGCATCCCATGACCGAAAACGACGAAATCCTCGCCATTCCGCTGTGGATCAACGGCCACGCCTATCTGACGATGGCGCCGGCCTTTTTCGATGTCCGTGATCCGTGCACTGGCCAGATCAGGCGCCGTACGCCGCTGTGCGGCACGGATCAGGCGCTAACCGCCGTCGCATCGGCAAACGCCGCACTGCCCGCCTGGGCGGCGCTGACGGTCGCGGCCAGGGCAGCGCTGCTGACGGCGCTGGCCAAGGCGCTGGCGGGATATGCAGAACACTTTGCCGGCCTGATCTCCGAGGAAACCGGCAGGGATGCTGCGTCGGCGTCGACCGAGGTCGAGCAGGCGCTACACCTGCTGCAGGCGGCCGCAGCCGGCAGCCCAGCGACCGGCGACAGCGGCGTCGTGGCAGTGGTCAGCGATGACCGCGCGCCCCTGCTCGGGCCCCTGCAGAGAGCCGTTCCGGCACTGCTGGCGGGAGCGACGGTAGTCGTCAAGCCGAGTCCGAAAGCCCCTTCGGCGGCATTTGCGCTGGCCGAGCTGACGGCACGCAGTGCTTTTCCCGGCGGCGTGTTCAACATCCTGCACGGTGATCTGGCGGCAATCGAAGGCCTTTGTAGCGCCGCCGAAGTGGGGCTGCTGCTGTTTGCCGGTGATCCTGCACTCGGCAGCAAGGTGGCGGCCATTGCCACCCGCCACGGCAAGCCTTTTGTGGACTAACGGTCATGACTGTTCCAGACACCCCGATCATGAAAGTCATGACCGTTTCCCTCTCCCCCGACCCCTCCCCCGCAAGTGGGGAGGGGAGATTCGTGAGTCACTGACGCGACTTTCAGAGGAATGCCATGCACCGAATTGTCTACCTCGAAGGCGAGTCGATCATCGCCGACGTACGCCGGCCGGATTTTCCCCATTGCTGGGTCGAACATGCGACAACGCTGCCGCCGCAGGTCGCAGAGCGGCTCGCCGGGGCGACGATTGCGATTGTCAACAAGCTGCCGGTCGACGCAGGACTGATCGCCGCGCTACCGGATTTGCAGATGGTCGCAGTCGCGGCGACCGGCACCAACAACATCGACCTCGACGCCTGCCGCCGACGCGGCATCGTCGTCTCGAACATCCGCGGCTATGCCGTGCATACCGTTCCCGAGCATGTCTTCGCGCTATTGCTGGCGTTGTCGCGCAATGTCGTTGCCTATCGGCAGGCAGTGGCTGCCGGCAACTGGCAGCGTTCCGGGCAGTTCTGTTGTATCGATTATCCGATCCGCGACCTGCACGGCGCAACACTCACGGTGATCGGCAGCGGCAGTCTCGGCGGCGGCGTCATCCGGCTCGCCGAAGCCTTTGGCATGCGTGTGCTGCGCAGCGAGCGCAAGGGTGCGCCGAGCGTGCGTCCCGGCTACACCGCTTTCGAGCAGGCCTTGCGCGAGGCCGACGCGGTCTCGCTGCACTGCCCGCTGACCCCCGAAACGAAGCACCTGCTCGGCGAACCCGAGTTGCGGACCATGCGGCCTTCGGCATTGCTGATCAATACGGCGCGCGGCGGCCTGGTCGATGAAGCGGCCTTGGTCAGGGCGCTGCAGCAGGGCTGGATCGCCGGTGCCGGTTTCGACGTCCTGAGCGTCGAGCCGCCAAGCACCGGCAACGTCCTGCTGGCACCGCAAGTGCTCGCGCTACCGAATTTCCTGCTGACCCCCCATGTAGCCTGGGCCAGCCGGCCGGCGATGCAGGCTCTCACCGACCAATTGACGGCCAACCTCGAAGCCTTCGCCCGCGGCGAGCCGCAGAACCGGGTCGCCTGATTCAGTGCACTCGTTTTGCCGGGGGTTCAGCGGGTTCTGTTCCCCACAGCGGGGCAAGGCGCTTGCTGCGCGCCTGCCCCGGCTTGCTGCCTTGCCGCAATTCGGAGATGGAAAGCGCACCGCGCGCGCGCAACAAACGCAGATATTCGGGGCGCGGTTTGCCGTACTTCACCGCCAGGCTGTCCAGATAGAGAAGCCAGGCATCCTTGTCGGCCGGGTCTACCGCTTTGGCCTCTTCGGGCAGTTTGACATTCCAGACCTCGTAGCGATAAACAAAGACCGCCCAGTCATACAGCAACTCATCACTGGAGTGCATTCTCACGGCGTTGGGATCAGCACCGGCGTCCAGCAGGATGCGCAACATTTCGGTGTCCATGTTCAGAACCGCAACGATCAGTGGGCTGGAACCATCCTTGCTGAGCGCACGTGGATCAGCACCCAGCCGCAACAATTCCTTGACCACCTCGTACTTCGGCGTTTCGGAGCAGAATTCCAGGTCGCTGATCACCCGTTCGAGGATCGTATCGCCGAATCGATCGGTGCCATTCAAGTCAAAGCCCGCAGCGACCTGGGCACGCATCGCACCGATGTCTCCCGCGCATGCACACGAAACAAAGGTCTGGATCCGTTCGTCATCCGCCGTCCACGGCTGTCTCATGTCGTTCATTCGCAACTCCTTTCCGAGTACTTGTCAAGGCTCGAAGCCGAAGCCAAGTCTCTTCAGTCATGACCGGGCGCACCCGATTCCATCCCTGGACTCCCGGTATGGATTCTCCCGTGCGGTGCAGGCTGCGGCTAGTGGTAATACTCCCGTTTCCGGCAGGAAAATTTCCCGACCGGCGTGCCCGTCTCTGGCCAGGCGAGAATGCGAGAATGCGAGAATTCGACGCCAAGGGTCGCTGTTGGTGTACGTTTGCGTAATAATCCGCCTGTGATCACACTGCACACCAGCCAGCTTGCGGACGTGCCGTTCGCTCTTCCCCTTGCGGTCTTCGGCAAGGCATATGGCGATTTCGCCGAACGCGGCCGGCGCCAGGATCGACAGGAAGCCTGCTACACGGCCCCGCCCAGCCGCCTGCGGGACTCGCAAAGGCGACCGCTGCAGACATGCACCCGCAGCCGGGGGGCCGTATGCACTCGCTGACCGACTCGCAGTGCGATTCGATCGCCGTGCTCGACGAATTCGGCGTGATCATCAGCGTCAACCAGGCATGGTGCAGCTTTGCCGAAAGCAACGGCGGCAGCGCGGCACTGGCGGCCGGGGTCGGCATCGACTACCTGGCGGCAGTGCGCAGGGCAGCCGCTACCGATTCGCTGGCAGCGGCTGCCCTGCGCGGCTGTGAACAGGTTCTGGCGGGACGACAGACGCTGTTCACGCTCGAGTACCCCTGCCCTTCTCCGGATCGCGAACGCTGGTTCGAATGTTACGCCACCCCCTTGCTGGGTGCCATCAAGGGAATGGTCGTCGGTCATCGGGACATCAGCGCACACAAGCTGGCCGAGAGTGTGCCCGAGGAGCATCGCTTCGAGCGGCGCCAGAATGAGCGCGACCTGAACGCGGTGCTGAACAGCGTCTCGTCGATGATCGGCTACTGGGACCGCAATCTGCGCAACCGCTTCGCCAATCACGCTTATCGCGACTGGTTCGGCATCGATCCGGCGACGATCCCGGGCAAGCATATCCGCGAGGTGATCGGCGAGGAACGCTACCGTCTCAACCTGCCCTACATCGAAGCCGTACTGGGTGGCGCAGCACAGCAATTCGAGCGCGCCATTCCGTCTCCGGATGGCCGTTCGGTGAACCATGCACTGGCCCGTTACATCCCCGACATCATCAACGGCGAGGTGCAGGGGTTCTTCGTCGAGATTGTGGACGTGACCCTGATCAAGCGCAGCGAGCAGGCCCTGCAGTGCGCCCAGGAGCTTGGCCGGCTCGGCAGTTACCTGATCGAACTACCCTCGGAATCCTGGATCGGCAGTCCGATGCTGGAGCGGATATTCGGCATCGGCCCGGCATGTGAACATACCGTCAGCGGCTGGGGAGAGTTGCTCCATGCGGCGGACCGGCAGGCGACGCTCGATTACTTCCACCAGGTCATCGCCGAGCGAGGGATATTCGACCGCCAGTACCGGATCGTTCGACCCAGCGACGGCGCGCTGCGCTGGATGCATGGCCTCGGTCAGGTCGAGTGCGCAGCGAACGGAGAAGCCCTGCGCATGGTCGGCACCGTCCAGGACATCACCGAGCGCAAGCTGGCCGAGGAGGCGACGCAGCTCCTGCTTGACGAGAACACTCGCCTGGTGCGCGAACTGATCTCGGTGCAGGAGCGTGAGCGAGCGGAGCTGGCCCGTGAACTGCACGATGAACTTTCCCAGCACCTGACGGCGATTCGTGCCTTTGCCGGGGCCATTCTGCGCAATGGCGCACACGATCACGAATGGATCAAGGCCGCCGCGCAGGCGATCGAGGATTCCGCGCGCGCCATCTACCAGGTGTCGCACCGCCTGATGGAAGGTCTGCATCCCAGCATTCTCGACGCCGCCGGCATCGTCGAGGCGATTGCCAGCCTGCTCGAGGTCTGGGGACAACAGCATCCGGAGATCGAGTGGCGAGCCTCACTGGATCGGGAGCTGGTCTGCCCGGCAGCGCCGGTGCGAGTGGCCATCTATCGCATCGTCCAGGAGTGCCTGAACAATGTCACGCAACATGCGCACGCCGAGCGGCTGCGGTTCGTCCTCGCCAGACGGCAGCACGGCGAGTCGCTGCGTCTGCTCATCCGGGACGATGGCGTCGGCATGGACGTGGACGCAGCGCATGCGGGCTTCGGTCTGCTCGGCATGCGCGAACGCGTCCTCAGTCTCGGCGGCTCGCTGCAGATCCGCAGTTGGCACGACGGTGGCACGCGCGTGCGGGTGATTCTGCCGACCGCGGATACCCCTGCTGAAATGGCGGCCGGTTCGCATCAGGGTTCGACCAGACCCTGACGAATGGCCATGCGTGCCATTTCTGCGAGACTGGAAACGCCGAGCTTGGCCCGGATCTGGGTGAAATGGTTGCTGACCGTCTTGCTGCTCAAATTGAGAATACTCGCGCATTCGGACAGCGTGTGACCCTCGCTGAGCAGCCTGAAGACCTGGAATTCGCGCTGCGTCAGGCGGTTGAACTGCGCGGCACCGGACGGGCGGTGACGGTCGAGCAGCGCCGGCAACAGGTCGGCGCTGACGAAGGATTCGCCCTTCGCCACTTGCTTGAGCCCCTGCAACAGCGTCTCGACCTTGCTGCCCTTGGTGACGAAACCCATGGCGCCGGCCTCGAGCGCTCGTTCGAGCAGCACCTGCGAATTGTGCACGCTATAGACCAGGATGGCGGCCTGTGGATCAAGCTCGCGAATGCGTCGGATGGCTTCGATGCCGCCGAAGCCTTCCATGCTGAGGTCCATGACCACGGTGTCCGGAACGTGCTTGCGGTAAGCGGCGTAGGCCGCCTCGCCACTATCCACTTCCGCCAGCACACGCAGAGCAGGATCGGAATCGATCAGGCTGCGCAGGCCGGCACGCAAGGCCGGGTGGTCGTCGACCACCAGCACCGTCACTGGTGTCAGTTTCGCTCCGGAAGAGATCCCTTGCCCGTCCATGTGCCTTCTCCCAATTCACTGCGCCACTGCGCAATACCCGGCGCTCATTTCAGAATTTTCAGCAGGTTGGAAAAACCATCGGTCCACACCGCGAAGCCCGGTCGCGGCGCAAGCGGGACGGCCCCCTTGATCTTCTCCAGCAGGCCCGCCGCAGGTTCGGGTCGGGCAATCATCACCCAGACCGAATCACGGCAGAAGGCATCGTCCGCATCCGCGTCGAGTTCGACGATCAGGGCGCGCATGCCGAGCTGCTGGGCGGCTGCGGCGACGACCGGTCGCAGGTCGAGATAGCGGTTGGTGATATGCACGGCCAGCACAGCATCGCTCTTGAGGTGGCGCAGATAGGTCCGCATGGCTTCGATGGTCAGCAGATGCGTCGGGATCGAGTCGCCGGAGAAAGCGTCGATCGCCAGCAGGTCGAAGTGCTGGACCGCTTCGCCTTCGAGCATCAGGCGTCCATCGCCGAGCACCGGAACGATCTGTGCTGCGCTATCCGCAAGGTAGCTGAAGTCCTTGCGGGCCAGGTCGAGCACCTGTTCGTTGATTTCGTAGATACGCATTTCGTCGCCCGGCCGGCCGTAGCTGGCGAGGGTTCCGGCGCCTAAACCAAGCACCCCGATCTTCCGCGGCTGGCCGGTGGCGAGGCTGAGCAGCGCTTGGCCAATCCCCGATTTCTCGCAATAGTAGGCCGTGGGTCGCCGGCTATAGGCGGGGGAGAGGAACTGTTCGCCGTGGTAAATCTCCCCGTGCAACATCGTGCGCTTCAGCCCCAGGGCTTCCCACTTAAAGCGGGACAGTCATGCTACCGATAGAGTCTGAGGATGAAGGGAGCTGAGGAGATGGGAACTGGTTGCCGCATCTCCTGTATCATCAGTTTTATGACAAAAAAACTCTACGACTCAAGCCATACGGACAACCAGCCGCGTCATTTTTGCCGCACTTACAGACCAGGGAAAACGAAGCCTGCGTGCAGTGGGGGAATTAATTCATCGCCCGAAAAGCAGTGTTCATCGCCACCTGCAAGCGCAAGCCCGTAGGAACCGACATCCTGAATCGGGGTTTTGGGAAACCGAAGAGGGGGAGGCATGGCTGAGATTGCTGGTATTTGCTGTGCTGTACACGTTCGGGCTGCAACATCATGTGGGGGCGGGTGCCTTGTCGGATTTCTTCCAATTGATCCGCCTTCATACCCATGTGGGGGTGTCTCCCAGCGCCTTGCAGACCCAACTCAGCCGGATGGAAGCGCTGTTGCCCCTGTTTCAGCAACAGTGTGAAGCCTCGGTACCGACGCGGACACGCCAAGCGGTGGTGGCCGCGGATGAGACGTTCTTTGGGGAGATTCTGATCTTGGTGCTGATGGATTTGTCCTCGGGCTACCTATTGCTGGAGTCGATTCAGAAGGACCGGGGTTTCGATACCTGGTTTGCCCAGGTGACCCCGCGCCTGGAAGCACTGGGTATCGAAGTCAACCACGCCATCAGTGACCGGGCGAAGGCCCTGATCAAATTAGCGGTCACAGGCTTTGAGTGTACCTCGGGCGCGGATACGTTCCACGAGCAATATGGCCTCAGTCGCTGGTTGTCACCGGCCTTGGGACGTCGAAAAGCCAAGGCGGATCAGTGCTGCGAACTGGCCCAGAAGGCCCTTGATCAGCCGTCGCGCGGAGCCAGTACCGAGGAAAAGGCGGCTTTGGCGGCACAACAGGCCTGTGCCTGGGAAGCCCGCGCGCAAGTGGAACAGGCGCAGCAAGAGTACCAGAAGCAGTTGCTGGGAATCGCCGAGGAAATCCATCCCTTCTCCCTGGAGGAGAATACTCGCACGACGGCGGAGAGCGTAGTGGCAGGACTGGAAACGCGAGCACAGGCCCTGGAAACTCTGGCGGCGCAACAAGGGATCCAGGATACCCGTTCCGCCCTGAAGAAGTTCCGTGCCCAGATCGGCGCCTTATCGAGTCACGTCAGCTTTTGGTGGCTTTGGGTAGAAGAAATCCTGCTGGGCTGGTCTCTGGATGAAGCGACTCGGCAATGGCTGACGAGCAAGCTGTTGCCCGTACTCTATTGGCACTACCAAATGCGGAAAACGCAAAACAGGGTTCACCGGAAACGGTATCAGGAGGCTTGGCAGCGAGCATTAGAGGCCTGGAAAGCAGACCCGTTCCATTCGGGATTCTCCGAGAGTGAGTTGCAGCGCTGGCTAGAATGGGGGGAATGGATGGTGCGACAGTTCCATCGCAGCTCCTCCGCCGTCGAAGGGCGCAATGGCCGCTTGTCCCAGTTGTATCATAACGGGCGAGGTCTGACGAAATGCCGCCTGGCTGCGCTAACGGTTATCCACAACTATGGGGTGAGACGTAGTGACGGCACTATCGCAGCCGAACGTCTGTTTAGCACCTCTTTCCCTGATCTTTTCGATTGGCTGCTCAACCAGATGGGGGAACTTCCCTTACCGAGGAAGTCCCGCCACCGGGTTGTGCATAACCCATTGAAGTTAGAGATTGTCCCGGCTTAAGTGGGAAGCCAGCCCCAGCCCTTCGTCGTTCCTGTCGAGCACACGCAACTGGCCGTAGAAGTTGCGCAGCACGCGCCGGTAGTTTTCGACGTAGTCGACCGAGATCGCTGCCAGACGGTAACCGTAGGCAAGCAGCGCGACCAGCAGCAGCCAGCGCCACGCCGGCTTGAGTTCGCGCCAGAGAACGATGACTACCAGCAGAGCGCAGAGGAACAGGCCGGTCGGCAGTTCGAAGTAGGCCTCGAACAGCGCCGGCGCCAGCAGGCCGACAAAGCTCCCGCCGAGCGCACCGCCAATCGAGAGCATCAGGTAGAACAGCGTCAGGTGGCGGACCGCTGGCCGGCGTCTGACCAGCTCGCCGTGACAGACCATGCAGAAGACGAACAGGGACAGCGACATCACGGCAATGAGGATCGGTACCGGCAGGCTGCCGCCGTCGAGAACCCGGTCAATGGCCAGCAAGGCGATCGGCAGCGCCACCAGGAATCCGGGCCGGTAGTAATAGCGTGGGGCATCGAAGCAGAGGATGAAACTCAGGAGGTAGAGGCTCAGCGGCAATACCCACAGGAAAGGGACTGGCGCGACATCCTGCGTCAGATGGCGGGTCATCGCCAGCAGCAGGATCGAGGCGGTCATCGCCAGGCCAACCCACAACAGACACTCGCTCCATGCCGGGCGCGGCGCCGCCGCAGCGTGGGAGCGTTCGACTTCGCTTGACACTCCATTCCATGACTGCCAGGCGCTGCCCAGACACGCCAGGACGAAGAGGGCATATGCCACCGACCAGGCCCAGGCTTGTTCGAAAACCGGGAAGTACGGTTCGACGAGCAGCGGGTAGCTCAGCAGGGCGAGCATCGATGCCAGGTTCGAGAGCGCGTACAGCCGGTAGGGCATCAGGCTCGTGAACGATCGTGCATACCAGGCCTGCATCAGCGGCCCGGTGGTCGACAGCAGCAAATAGGGCATGCCGACCGCAGAAGCCAGAACGACGAGCACATTCCAGGTCGGATGGGCAAACGCCGCTTCCTTCCACGCCGGGTCGGCAATCACCGGCAGGGTCGCCAGACTCAGGAGCAGCGTAACCGTTTAGCCTCCCCGACGACCACTACCAAAAATCAGGCAGCAGCCGGTAGCAGGGGCGCTGCGTTGCCTTTACGCCGCTCGGCGACCACCTTGGCCAGGTAGGGCCAGGGCAAGATGTGGCGACGCCGGCAGGTGTCGATGACACTGGCCAACAGGGCAAAGGCACGGGTACCCTGCTCGGTACGGGTGCCTTGGCTGATGAGCCGGGCGATGACCCAGTGCCGCAAGGCCCGTTCGGCCTCGTTGTTGGTGAACGGCAGATAGGGATGGGCGACGACGATCCAGACCGCCTCCCAGTCGTAGAGAAATTCGCGCGCCAGCGCACGGGTTTTCTCATGAGCCGAATCCCGGTGCTCTTCGCATAGCCGACGGAAGGCGTCCAAGCGGTCGCGGAAGCGAGGCGTGAGATCGACCGGAGGGCCTTCACGTGCTTGGTAAATCGCAGTGATCAGGTCGCTGAGCAGGCCGTGGGTGGCCTCTCCAAAGGCCCGCGCCTCGGTGCTCAGGCTTTCTTTGAGTCCCTCGGCCTTGCGCAACAGGTGCGCCCAACAGCGCAGCCGCTTCTGGAATCGGCGATAGACGCAGTAGCCATCGCTCATCAGCCAGCCGACAAACCCCTCGCCTAGGACGTTCGCCAGAATCTCCTTGCTGCGGTAGCCAATGAAGTACAGGCAGATCGTCGGCGTGATGATCACCCACAGCCATAGTAACTGGCCCCATTCCTTCCACGGCGTTTCATCGGCATAGGCCAGCACTTCCTGCTGCAGTTCTTCCACCCACTGCGCTTCGATCGGCTCGACCGCCCGACCGGCTTCATGAATACACTGGTTGATCGTGCTGGTGGAGAGCGCGATGCCCAGCCAGTCCCGCAAAAATTCTTGCGTCCGCCGCCGCGACAGGTGCATACGGTGCGATAGGCACACCAGCAGGCTCACTAACAGCGGTCCGACGAGATGCCATTCGCTCAGTCCTACGGTCCACCCGGGTTCGGCGGGACAGCGGCCGGGTTCGCTGCGGTTGACATGCCCACAGTGGCCACAGCTTATCTCACCGTAGACATGCTTGTCGTGGCGTACCCGTAAGCCACGTAGCCCCGCACTCGGCTCGGCCTCGATATCCAGGACATACAAGCCGTTGCACGCGATGAACCCGGCCGGATCCAGCGCCTCATCGCAGCCCGCGCAGAATTCCGGCGCGTGGATCACGGTGTCGCTCACCGGCAAACTCACCTGCCGGCTATGGCCCGCTGCCCCCGGACGCCGACCGGCTTTCTTGGGCTTCCCGGCCGTCGCACTCAAAGGCTTCTTCCCCTCAGCCGGTGCCCCGACGCCGTTCGGCTCTGCATTCGCCGCCGCGTTCGCGGCGCTGCCGCTGCCCTGCGCTTCGGGATCAACCGCACCATCTGCCTCCCCGGCCGCTTCCGAATCCTCATCCCCAGAGTTTGTGCTGTGCCACGGAGGGTCACTGCGGGGTGGCCGAGAACTGGTCTGGGAGTTCGCCTTGAGCCGCTCCCGCGCCTCTTTCAAATCCCACAGCAACTTCACCAGCAAGCCATCTTTCTGCTTCGCCGGTAACGCCATCAGCTTCTGCTCATCCCACTGCTGAAGATCAAAGTCGCTCAGGTACACTCACTTGCCTCACGAACACGATTACCCGCTCACTGGTGAGATACCATAGCCAAACCATCCCTCGCTTGCAACCACTGCAGCATAGTTGGTATATGTCGTAGGGGGCTAAACGGTTACGGAGCAGCAGGACAGCATGCACGACATTCTGGCGGCGGGGGGAAAGCCACTCGTGAAGGAGGTGAACGTACAGGTAGCCGAGCAGCAGTTCGGCCTGGAAGAAGACCAGGCAGGTACTCCACACCGACGACGAACCGCCGAACCACGGCAGGATCATCTTGGCGATGATCGGCTGAATCTGGAAAAGCAGGAAGGCCGAGAGGAAAACGGTGGTGGCGAAGCTGATCATCGAGTTTTTCCAGGCTTGCTCGCGGCGGTCAGGACTGCGGTGGCGGGGCTTCCGGCGCTGCCGGCGGCGCGTGCCACCCCTCGGGAGGCACGACGACATTGTTGCGGGGCTGGCTGACGAAGTGTGGCGACATGATCTGCACTCCGTAGGTGTTGAACTGGTCCTGGATGTTGGCATGCAGCGCCGACAATACCGGAACCCGTTCGAGCGGCTTGTCCATATGCGCGAACAGTTCGTATTCGACATACCAGTCGGCGAGGCTACGCTGATAGACGAAGGGCTTGGGGACCGCCCGTAAACCCGGCGTCTGCTCGGCGGCGGCGATCAGCATCGCATGCACCTGCCGCCACGGCGTATCATAGCCGATCGTCACCTGGGTCGACACCAGCGTGCCACGCGCGCCGGCCAGCCGCGAGTAGTTCCGGATCGGATTGCCGACGAGAACCGCGTTGGGGATCGTCACTTCCTCGTTGCGCATGTTGATGATCTTGGTCGACAGCGCACCGACCTCGCTGACCACGCCGACATTGTCGCCGATGTCGACGAAATCCCCGACCGACAGCGCGCGCGAATAAACCAGCACCAGACCACTCATCAACTGGTTGACGATCCCGGCCGAGCCGAGCGTCAGCATGAAGCCGAACATCACCGACAAGCCCTTGAAGGCGTCGCTGTCGGACATCGGAATGAACGGGTAGGCAATGGCGATCCCCAGACCCCAGACGATGATGCTGACGATCCGGTGGGTTGCGGTGACCGTCTCCGGGTGCAGGCCGGGTACCTGCACGCGGCCTTCCCTGGCGGCCTTGAAGAAGTTGCCAAGCGCATCGTTGAAGGCCTTGGTCAGAAACAGGATGACCAGTGCCGTGGTGAGTGCCGGCATGGCGTCGAGCAGGCCGACACCGAGAGTTTCGAGCAACCCGAACAGAAAGTCGGTCAGGCGGTCGCCGAGCGGCTCGGTGAGCGGAAAGCGCGCCAGCACGTAGGTCAGCCAGAGATAGGCGATGCTCAACCACAGGAAGCCCATCAGCAATTGCGCGAGCCGCTGCACCAACAACCAGCCATGACGCGCCCAGCGAAGCCGGCTGGAGGCATTCTCGGCTTCGATGACTGCCTGCAAATGGTGCACCATCAGCGCCGTCGCGCGGCGAATCAGCCACAGCAGAAGCAGCGCAATGGCGGTGGCCAGTACCGACAGTCCGGCTCCCTTCAGCAGCACCATCGGACGATGTTGCTCGCTTGCCGCCTGCAGCGCTGCCCGCATCTCGCTTGCTGCACGCTGCCCCGCTTCTTCGAGCGAGAGTTTCTCTTCGGGGTCCAGGTCCCCTTCCAGGACGTTGAAGAGAACCGCTTGCCCAATCCGCACACTGATTCCACGCTTGCCGTCAACCGTGAACGGCGTCACTTCGACCGGCTGTTCCACCTGGTTCTCCGTCAGGGCATCGAGGCGGGCCAGCGCCCTGTGGACGCGCGTCTCGGGCGTAATTCCCACCACGGTCGTTCGGAAGGTGACGATCGGCCGGAAGTGGTAGTGGAGGGTCGCTTCCCGCAGATGCGCCGAGTCGGCGGCGAGAACCGGCGCCCCAGCACTGACCAGGAGAAGACAGCAAAGCAGCCAGGACAGCGCCGCGGACAACTTCGACAGGACAGGGCTCGGGGACATGGCGAAATCTGGCAAGCAATGGGGAGAACACAGGATTATAGCGGCCGACACCCCGCACGTCGTAGCCATCGCTGCAGATTCACGACATATCGGCATCGAACATGCCGGGGAACAGGAGCCTCCGACCAGTTCAGGGCGAACGCTGTTTGTCACTGCCCTTACTGGATCGCTCGGCCAGAGCGCCGCCTGCGATCAGGCCACGGCTGTCCTGGAGCCCTGCAAATGATGGTCCCACATCCGGAAATACACTTCTTCCAGCGAGCTGACGAAGCGTGGCATGTCGAAGAGCGGGCTATGGCTTCTGCTTGCACACCACCTCGCACGCAGCTCACGCAGGCGCTGCGGGTCGAGAACCAGAGACCGGGCAAGCTGGTAATACTCGTCACTTGAGCCAGCGATCAACTCTTCGAGGCCGGCGGCGCGCAGCAGACTGGCCCCCACTCGTCCAGGAAAAGTGTCCCCGAGCAGTGCGACCATCGGGACCCCCGCCCACAGGACATCGAGCCCCGTCGAATGCGAATTGTACGGAAACGGATCGAGCGCCAGATCGGCCAGCTGCAGGCGCGACAGATGGTCCGCCCGAGCCTCGACTCGCGGTGCAAAGATCAGCCTCGCCGGGTCGATGCCGCGAACTGCAATTTCCTTGCGCAGGCGGTCCTGCGCCGGGCCTCCCGGCTGGCTCAACCACAGGCAGCTCTCCCCCGTGTCCGACAGGAGCCGGCACCAGAGGTCGAAGACCTGCGGGTTGAACTTGTAGCTGTTGTTGAACGAACAGAAAACAAAACCCTCGTCCGGCAACCCGGCGGCACGCCGTGACGGCGGCGGATTCAGGGCGATCGAGGTGTCCGCCGGCAGATAGCAGTTCGGCAGATGGGCGAGCGTCTCGGTGTAGCAATGCGCGTGCTGCAAGGGCGTCACCACCGGATCGCCGAGCAGATAGTCGGCCAGTTTCGGGTGCCCGGTGGTGCCGGCATAACCCAGCCAGGTGACCTGCACCGGCGCACCGCGAAGCGCCAGCGCCTCGAGGCGTCCGTCGGCAGTCCAGCCATTGAGATCGATCAGGATGTCGATCTCATCTGCACGGACGCGCTGTGCGGTCTCGATCACGCTGCAGTCCCGCAAATCGACGAAATGATCGAAGGCCGCGCTCAGGCGCGTCCGGATCTCGCTGTGATCATCGATACCGATCGAATACCCGAACACCTCGACCTTCGATCGATCGTGCAGCTCGATGACCTGCGGCATGATCTGCCCGACCGGATGCGTCTTGTAATCGGCGGACAGATAGCCGATCCGCAGTCGCGAGCCCGGCCCGCCCCGGCTCACGGACAAGCGATGTTCCGGGGCATCGAGCACGCTCGCCGGGAGGTTGTGGCGAGCGAAATTTTCGGCGACCCTGCGCTGTTCTTCGGCACTGACGTTGGGGAACGACAAGACGACAAAGGGGTTGCACGTCGGTAAGCGATAGTCTGCAGTCAAGGAGCGGAGCGTGAGCAGCCGGGCTTCCAGTTCGTCCCAGTCGCATCTCTTGAGGCTGGCGGAAAGGAGTTGGGACAGAATGGCGGCGTTGCTCTGGTCGTTTTTCCATAGTTCGTTGAAACAGGTCCAGGCTTCATCATTGCGATTGCTGTTGAGCAAGGCGCCGGCAAGCTGCTCGATCGCCTCCACATAGTCCCCAGGGTGGTACTCGATGGCCTTGAGGAAATACGGGACGGCTTCGTCCCACTTGCGCATCCTCGACAGGGCGACGCCGTAGTTCTTGAGGACTTCAGGGTCGCGGGGCTTGATTTCGAGCGAGCGGGCGAAGCACTGGATCGATTCGTCCCAGCGCATCAGCGCGGAGAGGACGATGCCGAGATTGTTGTGCGCTTCCGGGTCATCGGGATTGCGATCGAGAGAAAAACGGACGATCGGCCAGGCTTCCTCGAAAAGTCCCTGCCCGATCAGGGCAAAGCCCAGCGCCTTCAAGGCCAGTGGATGACTCGGGCGGCCGTCGAGGATGCGGCGTGCCGCCGCTTCCACTTCCGGATACCTGGCCGCTTCGACCAGGCGCATCAGCGCCAGGCACGCCGGGTCCAGCGGCGTACGTCTGCCACCGACTGGCGGTGATTTCTTCCGGGAACCCTTCATTGCTGTCCGACCGCACGCATGAAAGCCACTTCCAGGGACAGGCTAGGACGCAGTTCCAGGACCACATGCCCGGCATTCCGCAAGGCTTCGAGGCGTTCCCAGAGATCTGCGCGCGGCACTTCGCCGATCCAGCGCCCGGAAAAATCCTCACGCATCCCGGCCACCGGCGTCTGGCCGAAGGTGCGCACCAGGACCATCTCCTGGTCCCCGGTGAGTTCGGCCGGCGACCGGACCGCGCGCAGGACCCCCTGGTGGATCAGGCCGAAGCGATCGGCCAGCCGTTCGACGTCGTGCAGGACATGCGAGGTCAGAAAGAGGGTTCCGCCGCCGCGCTTGTACTCGGTGAGGATATCCACCACGTCGCGGCGGCCGATCGGGTCGAGACCCGACAGCGGCTCGTCGAGAATCAACAGCCGCGGATGGATGCACAGCGCCTGGGCGATCGCCACCCGCTGCGTCATCCCCTTGGAAAAGGAACGAATCGCCTTGCCCGCCACCTGCGCCAGACCCAGGCGGTCGAGCCAGTTCAGGCAGTGGCTTTGCGGCGCGCTGACCTGCACCCGATGCAGCCGCATGCCCATCGAGAGGATTTCGAGTGGCGTCAGATAGTCGTAGAGATAGGGGTTCTCGGGAACATAGCCCAGGCCCCGGCGAGCCTCCGGCTGCGCAACGGAAGTCCCGAAGATGCGCGCGCTTCCGCGCGTCGCCCGGATCAGCCCCATCAGGATCTTGATCGCCGTCGTCTTGCCGGCGCCATTGGCCCCGATGAAACCAAAGGCCTCGCCCGGCTCGACGGTCAGCGACACGCCGCCGAGCGCGACCACCGGCGCCGATCGCCACTTTCTCGGATATTTTTTTTCCAGATCATCGATGGCAATCGCGGGCAGCATCATTGGGTACTCGAAAGCGTTGCATTCAACATCGGCCAGCCCGAAGCGTCCAGGCCGAAGCCATACCCCAGCGGGTCTTTGGGAAGCTCGGCGAGCAAGCCGCTGCTCACCAGGTCCTGCAATTTTTCCACGCCCCTGCCGTAACGCTCGCGAAAAAGCGTGACGGCGTTCTGCAGTGCCGCCAGATCACGCAGCCGCCTGGCCCTGACCTGCAGGTAGTTGCGGAAAGCCCCCGGCGGAGAGCCTGCGGCCATCGCCTCGACCATTCCCGCCGCATTGGCGGTCTGATAACCCTTCTCGATCCACAGGGCAGCGACATTCTGCAGCGCCCACTCGTCCTGCTGGATCTTGACGCGCGGGACGGCCTGGAGCAGCCACTGCGCGCCGGTCGCCGGGTCCTTGCGAAAATGATAGAACAGGAAACCGTACTGAAACAACGGGTACCAGTCAAAGGTCCGCGCCTCCGAAGCCTGGCGCAGGACGTATTGCGCCGCATCCAGTTGGCCGTTCCAGGGCAGAATCGCCGCGGCGATGTAGTAATTGTCTTCGTGCGCCGGGTTGAACCAGGCGATGTCGCGCTGCAGCCTGCCCTGCACCGCATAATCCCTGGCATCCATCCGGCCGGTGTCGGCGACCAGCACGCGGAATCCCGCCAGATTGGCCGCCAGGTAACGATCGCCCCCGGCCATCAGGACCTGCGCAAAACGTGGCAGCGAAATCAGCAGCTCGGGGGCAGCCGTTGCACGGGACAGGCCGGACAAACGCTGCTGCGCCCAGGCATAGACGAATGCCGACAGGACGCCGGCGAGCACGATCATCGCCATCGGTAAACGCCGCATCAGGAAAACTCTCGCCTCGCGAACAGCAGGCTGGCGGCGAGCAGTAACAGAACGATGTACGCAACGGCCATCGTCACCGACCAGAAAACCATCTCGGCGCCCGGCGCCAACTGATACATCGACCACTCGCGCCAGTCGAGGCGGGAGAGATCCGGCAGCACCCACTGGATCAGCCGGATCAGCGGATCATAGCTCGCGAACAATTTCTCGTCGCCGTCGGCCCCCTGCGAAAGGTAGGCGACGGTCGCCCCCAGGGCCTTGCCGGCGACGGCGAAAGCCGCCCCCAGCGCGAGCGGCAGGACCGAAACGGTGGACAGCGCAGCGATGCACAGGGCGAAGGCCGCCACCATCGCCGCGTCGATCGCCAATCCGGCAACCGTGCACCAGAAGGGAAGCCCGAGCGCCGGTGGAAATTCCTGACTATAGCCCCCGCCGACCATCGTCACCGCCAGGAGCAGCAGCAGGCCCAGCGCCGTCGCCGCCAGCGCCGACAGGATCAGCACGGCCGCCAGACGCCCGGCCAGGAATGCGCCGCGCGAAACCGGATAGGCCAGCGAGAAGAGGATGACCCGCCGGTCGATCTCGCGGGCGACCAGTTCCTGAACCCAGAACAGGTTGAGCAGGACGAGCGAAAAACGGACCCCCGAGAAGCCGACATCGAGGGCCACGGTCTGCGGCTGCCGTGGCGAGAAGAATCCCGAAAGATAGGCAATGCCGATCAGCAGCACGCCCAGCAGGAAGACCGCGTGGAAGCTTCTTCCGCGCAGGCCGGAACGTAGGCCGGAAAGGGTGAACTCGAACATGAGGATCGGCCACAAAAAAGGGGCGCTCCTTGCGGAGCGCCCGCTTTCTCAGGAGAAGCGAGCCTTAGGAAACTTCAGCCGCGTCTACCTTAGTTGTGACATCACCTGCTGTACATCCGGTAGACGTGCAATCCCCAACCACGCCAACGGCACCACCAACAGTTGAACCGGCAAATATCTTCTTCCCTTTTGCTGAACCTGCCGACACATTATAAACAGTGCTCGATTTATCATTTCCATCAAGAAATACGTTCGCCGAGCACTTGGGCGTGAACCCAACCTTCACGAAAGAACCCGTCGCGACCGAAGCGCCATTTTTTGCCTCAGCTCCAGCACAAATGGTTACTGCATTGGCAGACAGAGATGTCACGGCTGCGACGGCGAGAACCGAACCTAAAATGATATTTTTCATACGAAATCTCCGAATAAAACGTCAGGCTACAAGGTCGAGTTGGCGATAGCTGCCGTCAGCAGGTTGCGTGCGTCTGACTGTGCAGACTTGTCTTCACCTTTCTTGGTGTACTCGGTGAACTGAGGGATCGCGATTGCGGCAAGAATACCGATGATCGCCACGACGATCATCAACTCGATCAGGGTAAAACCTTTTTGCAGCTTCTTCATGGTCTTGAACTCCTTCCGGTGAGTGCAACGGACAACCCGTTGGATTACGTCCAGCATTTTCCATGCCAGGCTGTGAAGCCACGCAAAATTGTCCTTTCCCGCTTGTACAATCGCTCAGGATGATCTTTTCGCGTCACATGTCTGACGAAAATTGTCAGGCGAGGTGTCTCCACTTGGCCATAGCATCTTACCGCATGATATAAAAAGATGAAATACGAGTCCTGATGGCCACGGATACGCTTGGCTTGTTCTGGCCGAAGACATGAGTCATAGCGAATCTTTTTCTGCGCAAAGGGAAGCAGTACACACTCGAAGATGAGACTCGCAGGTGGCAAGTAATTCGTGGTGCGCAATGGATCGCTTCACCCGGAGCTACAAGTTCTGACCGAGTCCCTCACGGCCCCGCTTGCGCGAGTCAGAACAACGGGACTCGATGCTGATGCAAAGTTGACTTGAAGATCAAGGCTATGGGCTGAAGCTCGCAGCAGTGGCCTGCAACAAGAGGTGACGAGCGTCGGCCTGTGCGGCTTTGTCCTCCCCCTTTTGCACGTACTCGGTGAACTGGGGAATCGCAATGGCCGCAAGAATCCCGATGATCGCCACCACGATCATCAGCTCGATCAGCGTAAAACCGCCTTGCCATCTATTCATGGGACCCAAAACTTTACGATGAAATTTGAATGCGACGGACAACCCCTGGCCTCACTCCAAGCAGTTTCCATGCCCGGAGGATCCGAACCCTCCCAAAGCACTCTTCCCGGCCATCGTCAGGACGGCAATTACCCATAAACGTCAATTGCCTGTCGACAATTGACAGTATAGCCTGATCACGGAGCGCCGGATGGTCCTGCTCAAAAACAAGGCACCGCTGCTGGCCGAATCAGCACGGATCGGCAATGCGTGGCGGCCACGCCAGTCGTAGCTTGGGTTGAACTTGGGAATTCCAAGCCACTTCCACTGCGCTCCCCGAAGCCACCTCGGAGACATCACGAGTGACGAAGTGGCTTGGCCATCCAACTCGTGCATCACATTGAATCACACACGGGGTAGCGCCTTGACCTTTAGTCCATCATCTGGTCATACTCCGAATGGCTTCCGATCCGGGTGTGAATGAAAGTGTTGGGAGGTACCGATATGCTCCCCTCCCCCCTCGCGGGGGAGGGGTTGGGGGAGAGGGGGCATCCATGCCCTCGCAGATGCCAGCAGAGCAGACTTACGGCTCTGGCCATGTGCTTTCGCAAGGATTTGACGAATTCGTGTGCAACGATGGCCCCCTCTCCCCCAACCCCTCCCCCACAAGGGGGAGGGGTGATCACCGATGTCAACGCATCTCCATTGAACATGGCACTTCGAGCAACACTTTCATTCACACCCTTCCGATCCAGAACCATTGAACACCCTCGGGAACGGGTACGCCGAGTGCCCGATAGCCCTACGCGGACACTCCTGAAACGCCTTGAGCAGACAGGTTTGAATTGAAGCGATGAATGCGCTGGATTTTGCTTGAGCAAAGCAAAGCCACAACGTGCAAGCTCTTGAATGTCCTCGGGTAACGCATCAAAACATTGCCAGAAGCGGCGCGACGTAAAATGCTTCAAATCTCGCGTGCCTGACCATTACGGTATTCAGCAAGAGCTTCCTCGGCAAGAGCGTCCAGCTTTCCAGCGGCGGCATCTGCTTCAATCTGCGCGTCCCAAGCATCCGCGTCGAATCGGGAAAACCAGCGACGGAAACTGGCAAGTTCTGCTGGGGATAGTTGTTCAATCGCTTGTTCAAGGGATTCCACAGTAGTCATGGTTCATCTCCGGAATTTTAACGATACCATACGCCGAGTCAGCACGGATCAGCAATGCGTGGCGGCCACGCCAGGCTGAAATCATTGGCTTCGAGGGTCAGATTGGGCGAGTAGGCCGGATCGGCGGCCAGTTCGTCTGCCCACCGGTCCCGCATGAACGCCACTTCCGAGGCAAAGCGTGCTTCGGGCCTCGTTTCCTGCTTCTGGCTGGCCGACTCGTAATGGAGCATTTCCGCATAAGGCGTCCAGACGTTGCGATAACCCGCCCGCCGAATCCTCAGGCAGAAGTCGATGTCATGGAATGTCAGCGCGAGCCGCTCGTCGAATCCGCCTACTTCCTCGAAAACAGATTTCCGTACGACCATGCAGGCCGAGCTGACCGCACTCAGGGATTGATGCAAGGCCGCCCTGCCGAAATAGCCGACATTTCCCCGCTCGAAATTCAGGAAGGAATTTCCGGCGACGCCGCCGATACCCAGGATCACTCCGCCATGTTGCAGCCGCTGCCCGGGGTTCCACAAGCGGGCGCCGACGGCACCGACGCCGTCCTGCACGGCGAAGGAAACCATTTCCTCCAGCCAGCCCGGCGTGATGATTTCGATGTCGTCGTGCATCAGGCAGAGCAAGCCGCCCCGCGCCTGCGCCGCCGCCTGGTTGTTGAAGCGTGAAAAGTTGCACTCCCCATCGGCCTGCAGCACCCCGATGCCGCTCTGGCGCAAGCGATCGAGCAGTTGGCGGGTGTCCGCGTCTTCGCTGCCGTTGTCGATGACGATGATTTCGTAAGGCACGTACGTGCTGCGCATGCGGATGGATTCGATGCACAGACGCAGCAGATTTGCCCGGTCCCGCGTGGGAATGAGGATGCTCAGCAGCGGCGCCGGCGTTGGCACCGGGAAGCGAACCCTGGTGTGGAGGTGAATCTCCGGTGCGGGCATGACTTCCGCGGCAATCCCTCGACGCTGCAAATGCTCGCTCAGCGCCCGCTGGGCGGCGGTCAGTGCGTACGGTTTTTCGCCGATGTCACTTGCCGTGCTCCCGGTAACGATTCGCCAGTGGTAGAGCACGCGCGGAATATGGAGCATCTGATCCGGCCGCAGGCGCTCCATGCTGCGCAAGGCAAGATCGTAGTCCTGGGAGCCTTCGAAGCCTTCGCGAAAGCCTCCGATCTCGTTCAGCAGGGAGCGCCGGTAGCACCCCAGGTGAGAGAGCATGTTCTGCGCCAGAAACAGTTCGTAATTGAAATCACATTTGAAATAGGGACCGCAGCGCTGGCCGTCGGCTGCAAGCTTGTCTTCATCGGTGTAGATCAAGCCCGCCTCGGGATGCTCGATAGCGCACTGAGCGACGAACCACAGGGCCAGCGGATGCAACAGGTCGTCGTGGTCGAGAAGAGCGACGAAGTCGCCGCTCGCCAGCGCCAGCGCCGAGTTGCTGGCGGCAGAGATGTGCCCGTTGACCGGGCGGAAGATCACATGGATGCGCGGATCCGCCGCGGCATGACGTTCGAGCAAGGCCTTGACCGCCGGTGAGTCGGATGCGTCGTCGGCGACGCACAGTTGCCAATGCGGATAGACCTGGCCCAGAACGCTGTCGATGGCCGCTGCGAGCAGGGCCACATCAGAGTTGTAGGTGGGCATCAGCACGGAAATGATCGGAGGCTGCTGCCATGAGTCGGCGATCTGCCGAAGCCGCGGATAGGATTCGGGAGCGGGTTCGAAGCGGCTGATCCAGGTGTGGTAGTCGGTGCCGGCGCGGACTTTTCCGTCGAGTCTTTGCTGCAACTCCTGCCAGTCGCGCGTCCGCAACGCTGCGCGCTGGAGAAATCGCCAGGCACGCGTCGGGTTGCGCACAGCCTGGTTCAATAGCGGCAGGTAGGTGATCGCCTTGCGCACCCCGCGCAGCGGCCTGGTGATTCGCCAACTGCTGCTCCGCCAGATTGCCTCGATATGTTGTTGCCTTTCATCGAGCAGTTGGCCTTGTGTCCGGACTTGCCATTGCAGCGCCGAGATTTGCTCTTCCAGTTGAATGATGAGGCGTTGCTGCTCGGTAATGCGTTCTTGCTGCGCGATGATGCGCTCTTCCTGCCTGGTGATGCGCTCTTGCTGCCCGGTGATGCACTCTTCTTGCCCGGTGATGCGTTTTTGCAGCTCGGGGTAGTTCCACACCTGCGCCATGATTCCCGCAATCTGCCCTTCGCTCCACAGGTGCCGCCACTTTTCATAGACGCGTGCATAGGCCGGGCCGATAGATGGCGCAATCGCATGCACCCCGGAACTGGCGTGCATGCGATAACAGGCGGAAACGCCGGGGACATGGACGAAGCGGGAGTGACGGGCAATCTGGAGCCAGAAATCCCAGTCCTCGAACAGATCCAGGTTTTCGTCGAAACGGCAACCCAGATCGATGACCTGGCGCCTGAAAAGTACCGCGTGCAGTGGCATCAAGTTGCCCGCAAGCAGGCGCAGTTCGTCGAAAGGCAGATCGAAAGGGGCGCCCTTGGCTTGGCCATCCTCATCGGTAGGCTGTACACCGGTATAGGCGGCCAGCAATTCGGGCGAATCGGTCAGCGCCGCCGCCAGCTTCTCCAGATGATCGGGAAGGAGCCAGTCGTCATCGTCCAGGAAGAGCAGGTAGGCGCCGTTTGCCGCTTCAAGCGCCGCGTTGGCGGCGCGACAGCGATGCAGGGGTCGGTCGGTGGGCAGCAGGCGCAGCGGATGCGGGCCGCAGGCTGCTGGCATGTCCGGATGCTCGGGCACCGCCGCCACGACCAGAATTTCGATCCGGGAGTAACTTTGCCCGGCAAGCGACGCCAGTGCTTGCTGCAGCAGAGGCATCCGCTGGATGCTGCGTATCAGGATGGAAACCAGAGGGGAAAAGCGTTCTTGTTCGGGCGACGGGCTCATGTGCGACATGCTGAGGTGGCAGGCGCGATGGCCAGCATGAGCGCATTTTAACGAGTAGTGCGCATTCTGCGCGGTTTTCTCGCGGCGCAGCGCACACTGCTGAGTACTTTCGCCATCGCTCGGACGGAGGCGGTACAATCGATCCTTTGAAGAGATGCGGGAAGACGGCCGAAATGCAGAAGATGCCCATGGTTCCCCGGCCGCTGGCCTTCGTGGTGTGCGCATCCGATCCGGAGGTGTTACAGCAGCGTTTGCTGGCATCCGAGTGCTTGAAGTCGCGGCGCTACCGGCTGGCGATCCATTTCGACAGCCCTTCCGCTGCCAGGGCTTTCAACGAGGAGATGGACCACAGCAGCGGCGAAGGCTGGCTGGTCTGGGTGCATCAGGATGTCTTCCTGCCGGAAGGCTGGGATCGTCGATTTCTGGCGGCACTTGCACAGGCAGAAATGGTGATCCCCAAGCTGGCTGTCGTCGGAGTCTACGGGATCGACCTGCTGGGCCGACGGGCCGGACATGTCCTGGACCGGGGCAGGATTCTCCGGGAGCCGCAAGCACTGCCGTGCGAAGCAGCCAGCCTGGACGAAGTGCTCGTGGCGGTGCGAACAGATAGCCGGCTGATCCTCGATCCCGCACTACGATACCATTTCTATGCCACGGATCTGGTACTTGCTGCCAGGCAAGGGGGCTGGACAGCGGCTGTCGTGGATTGCTGTTGCGAACACTGGTCGGATACGCCGACGAGCGGCCCGGTGACGAGGGAATTCGCTGATCGTCTCATCGCCGATGCCCGTATCTTTGAAACGAAGTGGCGTCACCATCTCCCGCTGGCCACCCCCTGTTTCCACATCAGCGAACCTGGCGATGTGGAGCGTTTTGTGCAGGCCCATTTTCCCGTGGCACCGGACGCCAGACTGCCTGATGTCCACTTGTCCGGACCAAACAAGGGTATTTCCTGCACCGGTGGACCACAAGCGCTTCATCAGGAGTAGGCCCGTGTTCGAGGTATTGCTGTTCGATGGCGGCACCCTGCGCCTGTCCGAGGAGTTCGCTCTGGGTCACAGGGAACTGCGGCGGCGGATTCATGCCGATCGCTGGTGGCATGCGGGCGCCGGCAATCGGCCGATCCCGCCGGCCCATTTTCTGAAATTCTGCCACGCCGATCGGATCCTGGTCATTCTCGACCCGGCCGTGCTCGTTGCGGACAACCTGGTCGATGAACTGCTCGGCCTGACCCCTGGCGGCCAGGTCGCCTGCGCTCTGCCTGCCGATCCGAGAAGCGCCGGAGCGGTTGCCGTCGACTATGCCAGCCGCCCCGGTTTCGACCGCCATGTCGCCCGTCGCTCGAGGCTTCCGGCCGCCGGAGCGTATACCGGTCAGGCCCCGTGGCTGTACATGATCACCATTGAAGCTTTGCGTCAGGTCGTCGCCCAGGACGAGGCCGTCACCTGGGAGCGTATCCCGGAGATCCTGGGTCCCCGTGCCCTGCTGGCGCAGCGAACATTCATTCATTCCTGGTCCGACTACCAGCAGAACACGCGCGCGGAAATGCTCGACCTGCTGCCTGCCGGAACAAACTCGCTGCTGGATGTGGGGGGTGGTGAAGGGGGATTCGCGGCGGCATTCGTCGAGCGCTTCGGCGGCCAGGCCAGCGTGGCCGAGTTGAACCCGGCAGCAGGAGAACGGGCAATGGCGAGGGGATTGACCGTCCATTGCGGGCCCTTCGAGCAACTGCGGAACATCACCACCTTCGACTGCATCGCATTCCTGGACGTGCTGGAACACCTCGCCGACCCCCTGGCTGCCCTCCGCAAGGCACACAGCCTACTCAAGCCGGGGGGGCACGTGCTGCTTGCCGTGCCCAACGTCGGTCACTGGTCGGTTGTCCAGGATCTGCTGCAGGGAGAATTCGACTATCAACCAGTGGGCATTCTCTGCGTCGGGCACCTGCGTTTCTTCACGCGCAGGGGCCTCGAGAAACTGATCGAGGACGCGGGCTTTCAGGTGGCCCGGTGGCGGGATTGTCTTTCCCCCCTGCCCGCAAACCTCCAGGCCTTTCTGGACCAGGCCGCCGGTTTCGGGCAGATTGTTGCTTTTCAGAGCCTCGGCACCGATAGCTTCCATGTCCTCATCCAGGCACGTTGATGTCATCATCGTCAACTACCGGTCTTCCGCGGACACGCTGCAAGCCGTGCAATCCCTCATGCCGTGGCGCTTCGGCACACTCTGGCTGGTGGACAACAGCGATGATCCTGAGGAAGCCGGGACACTGGCGCAGGGCATCCGCCAGATGCCCTGGGCAAGGCTGTTGCTGCCGGGAAAGAATCTGGGGTTTGGCCGGGGGTGCAACCTGGCGTTTACCGAATCGGGCGCGCCCTATTGCCTGCTGCTGAATCCGGACGCACTGCTCTCGCCCAGGGATCTGGAGACCCTTGTCGATGCCCTCGGAGCCGATCCCCGGCTGGCTGCGGTTTCTCCCAGGACTTTCTGGGATCGCGACCATCGTTTTCTGCTGCCCCCGGCCTTTCCTCAATCGCCTCTGGCGGAAATCTCCCTGGCGCTGGCCAGCAGGTATCCCCGGCTTTGCCGAGCGGCTTTCCGGCTCTACCTCGCGCGCATGCAGCGGCAGATGGCCAGCCCTCGGCCGGTGGAAACGCCATTCCTGGCCGGCGCATTGCTGTTGCTCCGGCGGGAAGCCGTCCTGGCGACGGGAAGCCTGTTCGATCCGGACTACTTCATGTTCTATGAAGACACGGACCTTGCCTGGCGTCTGCGACAGACCGGATACCGGCTGGCAGTGGTCCCCGCTGCCACGGCAGTGCATGCATATCGCCACAAGGGATTGAAGGCGCCGCTGATGGCGCAAACCCGGATCATTTATTTCCGCAAGCGCCACCCGCTATTCCACCGCTGGACGCGTCAGCTGGCTCTGCTGGAGCGACTCCGCCAGCCGCTACGCTGGGAGGAATGGGGGGATTGCCTCGGTGCCTCGATCCGCGACGCGGCCGAACTCGATGCGCATCTCGATGGTGCGCGCATCGTCGCCTGGAGCCCATCGCCAATGATGATCCCCGCCGCTTTCCGGCCGCTATCGGCCAGCGCCGTATCGTTCACACTGGAGGATTGGCAGTTGCTTGAGCCCGGCCGCTATATGCTGGCACTTGCGCATCCGGCCTTGCCGGGAAAACTGCGCTATCTCAGCTTCGAGCGGGCTGCAGGGAGCGGCTGATCTGCCGACCATAATTCCGCAAGGGCCGTTCCAGCACGTAGTGAGCCAGCGTCGCCAGTCCCAGGGTGAAGGCAAGGGCGGCAAGTGCCAGCCAGGCGCCATCCAGGCTTGGCCAGATCCGGCGCAGCAGGACCGGCATCAGGTTGTGGAAGAGATAGATGCCGTAACTCAGTGAGCCGGCCACGAGCAGGAGAGGCGTGGCCGGCCCCCTGGCTTGCGCCAGCAGCTTCGACAGGGCCGCCAGCACCAGGGCATAGCCCAATGCGGCCAGCAGACCGATATTGCCGCCGATCCACGGCGGCACCACGCTTCCCGCCTCGGCATCGACGACGAAGGCCTTGAAGACGCAGGCGACCAGCCCGAGGCAACTGGTTCCGGCGAGAAGCAGCAAGCACTGCAGGCGTACCGACAGGCGGCGCTGGCTGATGGCATAAGCCACCCCACCCAACAGGAATTCCGGCAGCAGGCCGGGCAGATGAACGCCGGCGATCTGGCGCCAGGAGGTAAAGTCGGCGCTGCCCGGAGACAGGGCCAGCGTCATGTGGACCACGAGCGAGATCCCCAGCACCGCGGCAAATCTCCCTTTTCTGCCCAAGATGGCGAGCAGTGGCAGGAGCAGGTAGAACTCCACCTCCGGCGGCAGGCTCCAGAACGCCGGGTTGTAGTAGAAGGCGGTCTCCTTCGAGAGAGAGTGGAGCATCAACAGGTGGACAGGGAAGTGCTCCCAGGCCTGGGCGGGTGGATCATGCAGCAGTACGTAAGCGATCAGTGCGGCAAGATAGAGCGGATACAGCCGGAAGAATCGACGCACCAGGTGGGGCAGGAGCGGCAAGGGTTTGCCCAACAGGTAAGGAGCAAAGACAAAGCCACTGAGGACGAAAAACAGATCGACGCCCGTGGTGGCTAAGCGAAGCAGCCAGCTCTGGGCCGCGAACAGGTGTGCATAGTGAGCCGCCAGGACCATCAGGGCCGCCAGTCCGCGTGCGCCTTCGATGGTCGCATCTTCTCGCGGATCAGGATCGAACTGACCGAACAAACGGTCATGACTGTTAGTCAATGCTGTCCCGGCCTATTTCCTGCGCCATTCCCGCCAGGCGGCGGACAGGCAGCGCAGCAGACGGGTGATCCTCCAGCTATGGCTGGCGAGCATTTCTGCTCGCTGTCGTTCGTGCTCCTGGACTTGCAGGCGCAGTTCCGCAATCCGCAAGTCCCTCTCGTCGAGTTCGATGCGCAGACTCTCGACGGTGCTCCGGCACTCTAGCAACTCGCGATCCCTCACGGCGAGGAACTGTCTTTCCTCTTCCATGGTCAGCCGTAGTTCGGCCATCTGGCGGCGCAGTACCGCCAACTGCGGAGGGTCGCAGGCTCGCCGCATCAGCGACGCGAGTTGCGCCGACGAGCAGCGCGTCCTCCAGCGTTCGCACATCGCCAGCAGGGAAGTGGGGTCAGGAGTTTCCCGCGCATTGGCCGGTTCTTCCGGGAATGGGTCCGCGCAAGCCACCAGGAGAAATGCGCTGGCAAGGCTCAACTGCAACAGAAAATCCCAATCCTGCTCGCCTTCAAGGGACTCGTCGAAGCGACAGCCCTTGTTCACCAGGCAAAGATCGAACAGTACGGCCCGCAAAGGGATATCGGGTCGGCACAGGAGGCGTACCGCGTCGCAGTCGATACCCTCCCCGCTCGCCTGGCAGGCATGCCCCTCTCGTTGCGGTGCGCTGGCATAAGCGACATGGCAGGACGATTGCTTGCGCAGCGCGAACACCAGGCTGCTGGCGTGCTCCGGCGGAATCGACTTGCCCGCATCGAGAACCAGGCAGTACGTACCACTGGCCTCGTCGAATCCGGCATTGCTAGCCGCGGCTGCAGACAGGCAACGGTTCGTCCTGATCTGGCGCAGGAGATGACGACCGCAATTGCCGGGCAGCGCCGGCAGCCCAGGGTCACCATCCACGAGGAGCACCTCGATGTTCGGGTAGGTCTGCAAAGCCAGGCTGTCCAGGCTCAGGCGCAGGTCCGACCCGGCGGGGCGGCGGATGACCACCGAAACGAGTGGCACGTCCTGGCTGGAGCATGGGAATCCCAGTCGCGCCTGGAAGACGTATTCCGGCTCAACCAGATCGAGCAGCGCATTCTCGCGCAGTGCTTGTGCCGAAACGAGGGCATAGGCCTCGGCCAAGCGGACCTCCGCCGTCAGTGTATAGGTACGGTAGCGATTCAGCGCCAGGATGTGCTCATCATAGCGCTGATGCCGCAGTTGGGAAACGAAACATGCCATGGCCTGTTGCTTGAGATCCGCGAACGGGGTGATGTCGAGCAACAGATTGGGACGCAGTGGGACGCCCACCTCATACTGGGCGAGGCGAAGCGCTCCGCCGACTCGGCGCACGGCCTCGGCAGCGGCCATCGCCAGTTGTCGGTGATCCGGATGGATTTCCCGGAGTGACGGCGCATAGACCAGATCGGCAGCGCTGGCGGTGATGGCCGCCAGCAAACGCGCCACCAGAGGCTCGCCATACTCGAGGCCGCGATCCGGGAAATTCCAGCTTTCCGGCTTGCCATAGCCCAGCAAACGGCCCGCGGTACAGCTTTCGTTCAGCCGCGTGTGCGGGTCGCCGAACAGCGCGCCGTTGGTGAGGATGACGACGCGCACAGGAACGCCCGCGGCGACATGCGCCGCAAGCGCACCCCCACAGCCGAACACCTCATCGTCAGGATGGGGTGCGAGCACCAGCACCCCGGTCGCGGGAATCAACTGCTGCGCCCGGTAAGGCAGCATGTCGCTTTCCGTTGCCCTCACGTCGTCACAGGAAATCCGTGTCTCCCCCCATCCACCACCATTTCCGCCGGATACCGTCCTCCTCAAGAAGCGTGGAAGCGCAGGGGATTCCCACCCAGGCGACAGTCGACTCTTCCGGCGAGCAGATTCCCAGGGATTCGCAGACCGCTGCGGAGGCCCATAGGGTCATCGTACGGGCGCCGGCTGCCGCCGCCCGGGTTTGCGCAACACGTGCAGCCAGGCCGATTTCCTCCGGAGGTCCGATCCAGTCCAGCCAATGAGCGAGTTCGCCCTGGATGCGCAGAACGAGAATACCGAATGTTCGCCGCGACCAGATGCGCTGAATCCGGTACAGGTGATAGACATATTTGGGCCGATCCAGGAAACGGTGTCGCAGGTAATCCGCATCCCGGCAGCCGGCGCTCAGACCAGTCAGGCCCTCCTGCATGAGCTGCCAGGCCTCGGTCGCAGCCTGTTCCAGATGCTCCGGTTCGAGGGGCGTGCAGCGCCAGCCCCAAGGTAGCTTGCCCGCCAGATCAGACCACTGCAGTGACTGTAGAGTCCCCTCATTCCAGGCCAGCCGCAGGGCGACAGCCAGCCGTACATGACGCTTGCTGGCAAAACCGAAGCCGATTCGGTAGGGTCGACCGCTGCCGATGCGCGACTCGTAAAAATGACTGGAGACCTGAAAGAACGGTCCGCGACGGGTCAACAGGCCTCGGACTTCGGGCGCGACCATGACATCGCCAAGCTGTATCGCGGCCACGGCTTTTCCTTCGTGCAGCAGGGTACGTGGCGTTCCTCCGCAGAGTGCCACCAGGTGGCCATGCTCGTCCCAGAGGCCCGTCGCCTCCGCACCGCCATCGCCATACTTCCAGCGGAACCAGGCGGGAGTGGCGCCCGCGCTGAACACCCGGTTGTGCAGCGCCAATACGTCGGCCTGGTCTTCGAGAACGATATCCCGACGGCTGAAGGACAATTCGCCAATGCGCATGCTTTGGTCAAAATTCATCATGCCGTGAGCCATGCGTGCTTCAAGGTGACCACCCCCTGCTCAACGCCTTGCTGCGTCACGTCGAGGCTGATGCTCTGGTCCGCCAGGTCATAGATGTGTAATCCCTTCTCACAGAACAGGTAGGAAGTGATCGAATAGCGCCCCTTGAGCAACGGCAAGGCCGGGAAGACCACCACGCAGCGGCCATGCCCCTGCGCATCCATCGACAGCGTCACCCCGTCGTTATGCGAACTGGCGCTGGCTACGACCCTGTGCGCGGCATCACCGAAGACGACCGCCACACTGGGAGGAAGCAGGCTCGGGTCGATGGCGAACTCGATGGTGACCGAAAGCTCGCTCACCCCGGATACGGTGCTGACCCTGGTGCCGCATACGCCTTCCGCACAGGCAGTGGCCCGAATGATGCGCCCTCCGCCAGCGTGAGCCACGGGTCTGGCGCGCCCGGTCTCCTCGCCTCCGGCGGGACTTTCGAGGCTGGCAGCGTAGGCCGAGGTCACTTCTGCCGCAGGGCCTTGCATGCGCAAGCGGCCGTGTTCGATCCACAAGGCCCGGTGGCACAGCACCTCCACCGAGTAGATCGAGTGCGAGCAGAACAGGATGGTTTTGCCGGCCTCCTTCATGCCCATGATGCGATCGAAGGACTTGCGTGCGAAGGCGCCATCCCCCACGGAGAGCGCCTCGTCTATCACCAGAATGTCCGGATCCACACTGGTCGCCACAGCGAAAGCCAGGCGAACGAACATCCCGCTGGAATAGGTTCTGACCGGTTGGTCGACGAAATCGCCGATGTCCGCAAAGGACAGAATGTCGTCCATGCGCTTATGCACTTCGTCGCTGTTCAGCCCGAGGATGGCGGCGTTGAAATAGACGTTTTCCCTGCCAGTGAAATTGGGATTGAAACCGGCGCCCAGTTCCAGCAGCGCTGCGACCCGCCCGCGCACCGCCAAGCTTCCCTCCGTCGGCTCCAGCGTACCGCAGATCATCTGTAGCAGGGTGGATTTTCCGGCACCGTTACGGCCCACCAGACCCACCACTTCCCCCGCCCGGATGGCAAGATCGACACCCCGCAACGCCCAGAACTCCTGGTGGTAGGAACGAAAACGGCCGAAAAGCAGTTGTTTCAGACGATCCGCCGGACGCTCGAACAAAGCGTAGCGCTTGCCGATTCCCTGCGCCTGAATGATGAGTTCAGAGGACATCAGCGAACTCATGTCGCGCCGCGCGGAAAAACATGGCCCCCAGCAGCGCCACGGCCAGGCTTTCGCCCATGACCAGGGTCAGGGAAGACCAGTCCGGCCAGCGACCATTCAGCACCACGTCCCGGGTGGCTTCCATGACCAATGCCAGGGGATTCAGATGCATCCAGGGGCGCCACAACGCAGGCAAGGATTCGAGTGGGTAGAATACCGGGCTGAGAAACATCAACAGGCTCACGACCACTCCCAGCAACTGATTGATGTCTTTCAGGAAAACCCCCAGCGCCGAGAACAGCCAGCCAACACCAAGAACCAGCGGCAGCAGCGGCAACCATACCAAGGGTAGACAAAGCAGGCTTACTGGCCAGCCATGGTGCATCCAGCCGCTCACGGCGATCAGAATGACCAGGGCGATGCCGAGGTGAAACAGCGCCGAAAATGCCAGAACCCAAGGCAGGATTTCCAACGGAAACACCACCTTCCGGACAAGATTGGGCTGCTCCGCCACCAGGCGAGGCGCACGCAGCAGGCATTCCGAAAAAAAATTGAATACTGACAGACCCGCGTAGATATTGAGCGCAAAATCCAGGCCCGACTCTCCAGCGTTTCCCCATTGTGCCTTGAACACATGCCGAAAAACCAGCGTGTAAACCAGGAGAGACAGCAACGGCGTTACTACAGCCCAAATGGAGCCCAGTACCGACTCCTGATAACGAACAAGAACTTCGCGCTTCGCGAATTGATGGATCAGATCCACATGGCGCACGGGCCAGAAATACTCGGTCAATTTCTGTGTCATCAGGGAATTTTGGCCGACTCAGGCGCGGGCCATCGGCGGTCTCTTCAGCATCGAAGGGCCGGATTATATCGCACCAGTCGCAAGTGGACATTGATCGCGTGAGGCGCGTCGAAAAACGCTGACGCCATCAACCCCGGCTCCGGTCGGCCCGATGAGCGGATCAAAAACGCGGGCATGCTTGCGTGTACCGTTTGCTGCCATTGCTGAATTCATATATCAGACAGGAAGATACAGGGCCTTTATCGTCATGAACTTCCCAGATGCTTATACCACCACCAGTCGAGAAAAGAATCTCGCCGGCGACATACGAACGATCATCCAGATCAAACCATCTGTACTGATTATCCGCAAGATCGGACAAATCAAAAGAGACTGTCAGGCCATCGCCCTCCTTGGTGGTCATCCGCAACTCGGCCGAACCCGAATTCTTTCGCATATGGGTGCCAAACATGACGGCGATTCTTTTCAATGGAGATGGCTTTTCCTTTTGTATTTGATGCATGCTCAGTGTAATTGATACACCTCTTGCCAGGGGAGGAGTGGCACGCATTTCAAGCTTTGCCATCTGCGGCTGTTCGGCAAAGAGATAATATCTGTCCAGCAACAAATTGCCTGTATTGAATAGGGAAAACAGGGAAAATGCGGCCAGCAGAGCGGGACCAACAGGTGACTCGCCCCCTGAACCGCAGTCCAGGGAATATGCAATCAGAAGAGCGGGAACGATGAAATAACGACCCTGAACACCATTAATGACGCTTGCCGGGTGTGCATTCCAGGTGACGAGAAGTGCAAGAAAAATCAGCAAGATTGAACAGAAAGCACAAATAACCAGGAGCAAGCTCACCAGCCATTCAGCCTCGATTCTTCTGAATGAGGTGGAAAAAATCGCCACCAGAAAAAACAGGGCGTACAGCCATGTGTAAATGTCATCCGGGAATCGTGCATCGAGCCAACCCAAAATACCGAAGAAGGATTGCACGTAAAATCTTGCGAGATCCGCACTGGTGAGTGTTGCAATTAAAACCCTGACAAAAGAGGAGGGATTCGCAAGATAATAAAACAGTATTCTTGAAACAGGCAGGCCGGCGGCGAATCTGTGATCGACCGTGCTTTTGAATGCAACGGCCAGCCACAGAACGACAAGGATCGCGGCAACACCACCTGCAATCAGGCTTTTGTGGCTCTTGGTAAAAAAAAAGGTTCCAAATATCAGAAGTATCAATGGCAACAAATGTACCCGGCAGCCAACGACAAGGATCACACTGCCGGTCAATACGGGCAGGAGCCAGGGTCTTGCCTGCTTCTTTTCCACGGCTATCCGCATGAATACGGAAATGGCCAATATCGAGACGGCAGTGGACAGGCCATCCAGACTGGCTGACGAGAACTGGAACAAACTCATCGGGATGACCAGAAGCGCAGCCACCAATGGAGACGGGGGATGAATCAGGAAGGCAATGGCAATGATTAGGGAGGCAAACACCAATACGAAAAATCGCGCAAGCCTATAGGATTGCTCAACCGAAACACCAAGCATTTCTCCAATGATCAAACCGGTTGCCTGTGGTGCATAAATCAGTGGAAAATAATAACCAGTACCCGGAGCTGGACTGAATTCCTTGGCTCCCGCCCATTGAATAGATTTTGCCTCATCGATCTCGTCAGCAGAGAGTTTTCTATCCGGATGAAACGGAACATTGCCATAGGAGCGCATGTAGGCCAACAAGCCGGTGTCGATCATGCCGCCCGATGAATTGCCCTCTGGCGAATCAAGAACGATCCGGCCCTGCGTCAATAAATAAGCGCGCTTGACATGATCAAACTCGTCCGGCGACTGAAATGGCGGGATGATTACGGATGACAGGAAACAGGCCAGAAATAATGCGACGGGGAACAGCAGCCACCCTCCATGCGCAGGAACATTCGCAGAAACAGGAGAAGAGCATTTCATGCTCTCACCGCAATGATGATCCCCAGCATGATCAGTGCAACACCGATGAAATATTGTGCCTGGAATCGTTCACCGAAAACAAGGTGGCTACCGATCGGGACCAGAACGAATGCCAGTGCCATCAGCGGATATACACGCCCGAGTTCGACTTTCTGCAGAATCCATACCCAGGCGACGGATGTGATTCCATAAAGACACATCGCGGCAACAAGCGCGGTGGCTGCTTTGGGTGAAAACAGGGAACTGCTTGCGCTCAATGCGGCAGCGCTAACCTTGAACAAGATCTGCCCGACCGCCAGAGCTACGACGCACAGGACGGCAATCGCATATACGGTCATTGAGCGACCTCCTGATTATTGATGACTGCATGAAATGCAAAAAACAGATTCAAATCAATGGATGGGACAGGGAATGGCCACCATGCTTCCTTGGCATCTGGGAAATAGTGGCGCAAGAGCGCGACGAGATTATTGCATGGATTTACATGCTCCCTGGCCATGATATAGTCGTATGGAATTCCCTGTGCAAGCGCATTCCTGCGAGGTCCCAGATGCCTTCCCAGCCGCCAGGCCAGCCCCGGATCCGTGGGAATCAGAATCGACAGAACACCTCCGGGTTTGAGAACCCTGCGCCACTCTTTCAGTACGAGGTGGGGATGGTAGATATGCTCCAGGACATGCGTGGCCACCAGCCGGTCAAAAGTGTGCTCCGGATAATCCAGCTTGCTGCCTGTTTGAGCCACGAATCCCAATTTCCCCGCGTGCATTCCGGCAAGTTTATTCCTGGCAACTTCCAGTGTTTTCTGGTCCGGATCGGAAAGTATGTATTCATCAAATCCGTGACGTACGTAGGGAAGATGTTCGCCGGTACCTGCGCCAATTTCAATAATGCGACTAAAATTCGTGCACTCATTATATTCGTTTTCTACAAGCTTGTGACTTGCCCGCATCACCGCAGACTGGAGCGGGCTCGAATAGTTTGCGTCATCATAAACTTCCGAAAATCTTTCCCTGTATTCGATCCATTCCTTATCCTCACTTTGCATCCTGTACTCCACTTGCCTTCGCATCCAGGTATCGATTTCTTTTTAGCAGGTGAAAGGGCTTGCTCGGAACCGACCGGATGTCGTAGCCCAGAAAAGCCAATACCAGTTGCAGCCCGACAATTACCGGCAGAGCCGAGAGCATTACTGTTCCTGCTGACGAAGGCTGACCCGAGCTTATGGAATTCATCCATTGACAGGAACCGAATATGCTTCCAAACAAGAACATGGCGACCCCGAGAGGAAGCTCGATCGATGCAATCGACATCCCTCTGAGATAATAGCTGTAAAAAATTCTCTTGGCAAAATTACGGCAGTGCTTGACAAAAAATTCTCCAATCACTCTGGATATCTGAAGATTGCTCACCTCCTCACCATATCTGGCCTTCATCGGAATGTCCACAACCACGGCACGCAGGATATTGAGCCGAAAAAGCATGTCGGTTTCGAAAAAATAGCGACGGCTTATCTTGTTTAATGGCAGATGTCGAAGCACATCTCGATGGATCGCGGTGTAGCCATTGGTTGGATCAAACACATCCCAGTATCCGGAAGAAATCTTGGTCATGAAAGACAAGGTCGCGTTACCGAGCAAGCGGATTTTCGGCATTGCACCGATCTCTTCCAGGTCAAAAAAACGATTCCCCTTGGTGTAGTCCGCCTCACCCTCCAGAATGGGCGAAACAAAATCAGGAATCAGCGCCGGATCCATCTGGCCATCACCATCCAGCTTGACGATGACATCCATTTCATCAGCAATCGCCGCCCGGTAGCCCGTCATTACCGCGCCACCCACCCCTTGATTTTCACGGTGACGGATGACCATAATACGCGCATCATTACAATTCTTTTCTACAAGATCACCAGAACCATCGGGACAGCAATCATCAACCACATAGATTCGGCTTACTTCTGGACCAATTGCCGCAATTACACCGAGTATGCCATGGATTACCTTGTAACTGGGTATCACCACTGCAACCTTGGGGTTTGTCTTCATCGGTGATTTCCCCCCTATTCGTTCCGAGAAAGCTCCGTCGAAAGACTACAACAGACCAATGTAGGCCCGAGTCAGAGGTTTTCCGTAAAACAGCGCCAGCATCCCCGCTACCGCCAGGTACGGGCCGAAGGGAATCGGTACGCTTCGGCCACGTTTGTTCACCACCATCAGGGTAATGCCGACCACGGCACCGAGCAGTGACGAAAGCAGAATGGTCAAGGGCAGCATCTGCCATCCGAGCCAGGCACCCAGCGCCGCAAGCAGCTTGAAATCACCGTAGCCCATACCCTCCTTGCCCGTCGTCAGTTTGAATGTCCAGTAAACCAGCCAGAGCGAGAGATAACCGGCGGCCGCGCCGATCACTGCCGATGGCAGGTCGACGAAGGTAGCAGACAGATTGAACAGCAAGCCAGCCCAGAGCAAGGGCAAGGTAATCGAGTCCGGCAGCAACTGGGTATCCACATCGATACCGGTCAGCGCGAGCAGGCACCAGATCAGCAGCATCGCACCTGCTGCAGCCCAGGCGTAGCCAAAATGAAACGCGGCAAATGCACACAACAGGCTGCTGGCTATCTCGACCAGCGGGTAACGCGGAGAGATCGGCGCATGGCAGGCTGAACAGCGACCGCGCAAGAACAACCAGCTCAGGACTGGAATATTCTCGATAACGGTAATTGCATGCCCACAGGCCGGGCAACGCGAGCGAGGCTTGAGCAGCGAGAGCGTTTCATTGTCGGCAGGCTTTTCGCCTCTGAGTTCTGCACAGTGGGTACGCCACTCGACCTCCATCATCTTGGGCAAACGATGAATGACGACGTTGAGAAAGCTGCCGACCAGCAGTCCGAGAACACCACAGAGGAAGATGAACAGGGTCGGCTCCAAATCGGAAGTCAATGCGGACAGCATTATCCGACCACAGCGCCCAGTTTGAAGATCGGCAGATACATGGCGATCACCATACCGCCGATCAACACCCCCAGAACGACCATGATGATGGGTTCCATGAGGCTGGACAGCGCCTCGACCGCGTCATCCACCTCTGCCTCGAAGAAATCGGCAACCTTGCCGAGCATGGAATCGAGGGCGCCGGATTCCTCGCCAATGGCCACCATCTGATTCACCATGTTCGGAAAGAGTTCGCTGCTCTGCATCGCTGCGGTGAGACTGGTGCCGATACTCACCTCGCTCTGGATCTTCCTGGTCGCCACCTTGTAAACATAGTTTCCAGCAGCACCGCCGACCGAGTCGAGCGATTCGACCAAGGGGACGCCGGCCGCGAACATGGTGGCCAGCGTGCGTGTCCAGCGGGCGATGACCGACTTGCGAATGATGTCGCCAAAAACAGGTATGCGCAGAAACATGCGGTCGAAAGCGATCTGCATGACTTCCGATCGCTTCCAGGTATAAAAAAAAGCATAGATCGAGCCGCCGATACCCCCAAAGATCGCCCACCACCAGGCAATGACAAAATCCGACATGGCGATCACCACCAGAGTTGGCGCCGGGAGGTCGGCACCGAAACTCTTGAAGACCTCCTTGAATGCGGGAATCACGAAGATCATGATCACCGCGGTAATAATGAAGGCGACGAGGATGATGGCCACCGGATAGAACAGAGCGGCCTTGATTTTCGCCTTGATGGCGATCATTTTTTCCTTGTAGGTGGCCAGACGATCCAGAAGGGTTTCGAGAATACCCGCCTGTTCGCCGGCAGCCACCAGGTTGCAATACAAGTTGTCGAATTGTAGGGGATACTTCCGGAATGCTTGCGAAAGCGAACTGCCGGTTTCGACATCCGACTTGATATCCAGCAGCAGCTTGCCAACCGCCGGATTATCGTGCCCCCGACCGACGATCTCGAAAGTCTGGAGCAGCGGCACGCCGGCTTTCATCATCGTCGCCAATTGGCGGGTAAACAGCGTGATATCCTTTTCGGAAATCTGCCGTCCACCCTTGAAACGCTGCTTCGAAATCTTGCTGACCAGAATCCCCTGCCGCCGCAGCGTCGCCTGAACCACAGTCTGGCTGGAAGCACGTTGCTCTCCACGGACAACCTTTCCAAGCTTGTTCTTCCCCTCCCAGAGAAAAACATATTCCTTGACTTCCGACGCGATCTTCTTGGTGGATTTTGCTGCGGTCGCCATGCTTACCTCTTTTTCAAGCGTTGGTGCTGCCGAGAACCTCATCAAGAGAGGTCAGCCCTTGCATGACCTTCAGCAAGCCGGAACGACGCAGATCATTGACACCTTCCCTTCGGGCCTGGGCCGCAATATCCAGTTCGGTTCCATTGGCCATGATGATGCGCTGAATTGCCTCGGTCACCGGCATCACCTCGTAGAGTCCGACGCGTCCCTTATAACCGCTTCCCTTGCAGCGTTCGCATTCTCCCGGGCCGTATAAGGTCCAGCTCCCATCAAGATCACTTTCCAGGAACCCGGCATTGAGCAGTGTCTCGATCGGCGCATCGAGAGGTTTCTTGGACGTACAGAGCCGACGAACCAGCCTTTGGGCAGTGATCAGCAGGATGCTCGCGGCCAGATTGAAAGTCGGAATACCCATGTTCATCAGGCGAGTCAGGGTTGCCGGCGCATCATTGGTGTGCAGGGTCGACAGAACCATGTGCCCGGTTTGCGCTGCCTTGATCGCGATCTCTGCGGTTTCGATGTCACGGATTTCGCCGACCATGATGATGTCCGGATCCTGACGGAGAAAAGCCTTGAGGGCTATCGGAAAAGTCAGCCCGGCCTTGTCATCGACGTTCACCTGATTGACTCCCGGCAAGGGAATTTCGGCAGGGTCTTCAGCTGTCGAGATGTTGACCCCCGGTTTGTTCAGGATGTTCAGACAGGTGTACAGCGAGACCGTTTTCCCTGAACCCGTGGGACCGGTCACCAGGATCATCCCGTAAGGGCGATGAATGGCGTCAAGCAACACCGCTCTCTGCTCGGGTTCATACCCCAGGGCATCAATCCCCATGGTGGCACTAGCCGGGTCGAGAATCCGCAAAACGATCTTCTCGCCGTACATCGTCGGCAGGGTACTGACACGGAAGTCGATCGATCGATTCTTCGAAAGTACCAGCCGCATGCGGCCGTCCTGGGGCACACGTTTTTCGGCAATGTTCAGGCGCGAAATCACCTTGATACGGGAAGCAATCTTCTCCTTGATGACCAGTGGCGGCGCGGCCACTTCCCGCAAAATGCCGTCAGAGCGAAAGCGGATGCGATAGTTTTTCTCGTAGGGTTCAAAATGAATGTCTGATGCACCTTCATTGATAGCATCGAGCATCATTTTTTGAATGAACCGGACGACCGGAGCGTCATCGACCTCAAGGTTTGCGACCTCTTCCTTCTCCTGGCTTTGCTCGTCGGTGAACTCGAGATTGATGTCCTCGTTACTTAAACCCTTCAGGGCTTCGTCGGCCGTTTCGGCTATCTTCGTGACCAGAGGAATGAGCTTGTTTTCCTCAACGATCACCGGGTCAACCGTCAACCCGGTCTGAAAGCGTATCTCGTCCAGCGCACGCAGATTGGTCGGGTCCGCGATGGCAACCGCCAGGCGATTGCCGCGCTTGTGCAGTGGTACGACCTGGTGGGTCGCGATCAGCTTTCGGTCAATCGCATTTTTCTGGATGTTCGCGTCGTCGAAGGCAGACAGATCAAGCAGCGGAAAACCGAACTTGTCCGACGCAAAACGCGCCAATTCAAGGAAGGTCGCCTTCTTCGCGCCGACCAGCTGTTCGATTAACGAAGTCTTCTTGGCAGTGGCTTGCGCAAGCAGGGACTCTGCCTCGGCTTCCTTGATTCGGCCAGCTTGTACCAGCGCACGGGCAAGCCCGCTGAGCGGTGATTGTTGCGGATTGGCTGCCATTGTTCGCGATAGGACTCTACTATGCTTGGTTAACCATCAGGTCCCGACCATACCGAGTTTGCCAACCTGATGATGCATTGGCTGAGCGTGTTTGTAAAGAAGGGAGTGTGCGTCCCTACTTGCTGGCTGCGTCCACCACGACCAGGGCGGTCATGTTCACCACCCGGCGAACGGTCGAGGTGGGCCCAAGCACATGTACTGGCCGTGCCGCTCCAAGCAGGATCGGGCCGACAGCCATACCGTCACTGCCGGTCATTTTGAGCAGGTTGAAGGAGATGTTGGCAGCGTCCAGGTTTGGCATCACCAGTACGTTGGCCTCACCGGTAAGTGGCGATTGTGGGTCAAATTGCTTGCGTATCTCCGCTGAGAGAGCGCTGTCACCGCGCATTTCTCCGTCAACTTCCAGATCAGGCGCCTTGGCACGCACAATCGCCACAGCCTCGGCCACCTTGCGGGCTGAAGTGCTCCGCGACGATCCGAAGTTGGAATGCGACAGCATCGCCAGCTTGGGCCGGATCTTGAAACGGCGCACTTCTTCCACGGCCATGAAGGCGATTTCGGCCAGTTGCTCGGCATCAGGATTTTCGTTGACATGCGTGTCGCAGATGAACATGGCGCGACCAGGCAGCAAGAGATGCGCCATTGCCGCCATCGTCTTGCAGCCCGGCGCTTTGCCGATGATCTCGTCAACGTGTCGCAGATGATGCAGAAAACGGCCGGTAAGGCCGCAGATCATTCCATCGGCGTAGCCGAGCTTGAGCAACATGGCGCCGATGATCGTGTTATCGCTGCGCAGGCGTGTCTTGGCAATGTCGATCGTCACGCCCTGGCGCTTTCTGAGCTGATGATAGGCCGTCCAGCATTCCTTGTAGCGATGATCACTGTTCGGGTCGACGACCTCGAAATCTGTGCCTACCCGCAATTTCGAGCCAATCCTTTCCAGTCGTGCCATGATGACATCGGGACGGCCAATCAATATGGGGCGTGTCAAGCCTTCATCGAGAATGATCTGCACGGCGCGCAACAGGCGTTCCTCCTCACCATCGGGATAGACGATGCGCGTCCTTCGTCCCCGCTTGGCGGCCGAGAACACTGCGCGCATGCCAACCCCGGTCTGGTAGACGAACTCCTTGAGCTTTTCCCGGTAAGCGGCCATATCCGCAATTGGCCTGGTCGCAATACCGGAATCCATCGCCGCCTGCGCCACGGCCGGCGCGATGATGGTGATCAGGCGCGGATCGAAGGGCTTGGGGATCAGGTATTCCGGACCGAACGAGAGTTCCTCACCGGGATAGGCCATCCCCACTTCGGCACTCACCTCTTCCTCGGCCATCGCCGCCAGGGCCCTGACACAGGCCATTTTCATCTGCTCATTGATGCGTGTTGCGCCCACATCGAGTGCGCCGCGGAAAATGAACGGGAAACACAGGACATTATTGACCTGGTTGGCATAGTCCGATCGACCGGTCGCCATGATCACGTCGGGACGAACCTCGCGGGCAAGCTCGGGCATGATTTCCGGCGTCGGGTTGGCCAGAGCGAAAACGATCGGCTGCTTGGCCATGCGGGCGAGCATCTCCGGTTCGAGTGCGCCCGCGGCAGAGAGTCCGAGGAAGACGTCGGCACCGTCGATCGCCTCGTAGAGCGTGCGGGCCTCGGTTTCGCGCGCATAGGCCGCTTTTGTCGGTTCCATGTCGGGGTCGCGGCCGGCGTAGATCACCCCTTTCGAGTCGCAAACGGTGATGTTCTCGTGCCGTACGCCCAGATCGCACCAGAGATTGAGGCAGGAGATCGCGGCAGCACCCGCTCCGGAGCAGACCACTTTCACTTCGCCGATCGCCTTGCCGGTCACCTTGAGTGCGTTCAGGATCGCTGCCGATGAAATGATTGCCGTGCCGTGCTGGTCGTCGTGAAAGACCGGAATCGACATCCTCTCCTTGAGCTTGGCTTCGATGTAGAAGCACTCAGGGGCCTTGATGTCTTCGAGATTGATGCCCCCCAGCGTCGGCTCCATCGCAGCGATCATGTCGATCAGCTTGTCCGGGTCGCTCTCGGCCAGTTCAATGTCAAAGACATCAATCCCGGCGAATTTCTTGAATAGACAACCCTTGCCCTCCATCACCGGTTTGGCCGCCAGAGGACCGATATTCCCCAGGCCGAGCACGGCAGTACCATTGGTAATGACGCCCACCAGATTGGCTCGCGAGGTGTACCAGCTGACCGCAGCCGGGTCATCAACGATGGCATGGCAGGCATAGGCAACACCTGGAGAATAGGCGAGTGCCAGGTCGAGCTGATTACTCAAGCCCTTGGTGGGCTGGACGGCGATCTTGCCTGGAGTCGGATAGCGGTGATATTCGAGGGCAGCCTCGCAAAGATCAGCTTTTGGGGGATTATTCTTTTCCATGTTGCCTCCTGACACGGTGTTCGTCGACGTAAAAGCCCGCTACTTTAGCCGACTCAACCGGAGAACACAAAACTGATGTGATCTGCAATGGCGATGTCGACCGGTTTTGTGCGCCAGAGTTCGGAAGCGACACCACGACGAGCAAGCGCTGCGGCTGTCGCGGGGGTAAAATGCTGAACGCACGCGCAGCCAACATACCATGGGGTTATTTCTGCAGCTGCGGCTTGCGTTCGACTTGAATGGGAGATGATGAATGGGCCAGACCGCCACCAGTAACCTTCGCACTGTTGCTCTCGTCGGCCACGGTGCCGCCGGCAAAACGACGCTTGCCGAAAGCCTGCTCGCCGCAGCCGGCGCCATCAGCAGCCGGGGCGCCGTCGAAAAGGGCAACACGGTTTGTGATTTCGATGCGCAAGAGAAGGAGTTTGGCCACTCGCTGAATTCAGCGCTGGCGAGTTTTTCCTGGCAAGGAGTGTTGATCCATTTGCTCGATACGCCGGGCTTTCCCGACTTCGCCGGACAGGCGATTGCCGCGCTCGCCGCCGTGGACACGGCACTGGTGGTGATCAATGCACAAAACGGCATCGAGCTCTCGAGCGAACGTATGATGAAGCTGGCCGCAGCTCGCAGCGTTTGCCGGATGATCGTGATCAACAAGATCGACGCGGAGAACGTCAATCTTCCGGCACTGGTCGGCGAGATCCGTGAGCGTTTCGGTCGTGAATGCATGTTGCTTGACCTGCCAGCCAGACAGGGCAGTGAAGTCGTCGAGCTGCTCGGCCATGACGATGGCGAAAGCGATTTCGAATCCGTGGCAGCAGCGCACCGTGCGCTGATCGACCAGATCGTCGAGGAAGACGAGGATCTGCTGGCAAAGTACCTCGACGACGGTGTCGATCCGACTCCGGACGAATTGCACCTGCCATTCGAGAGGGCTCTGCGTGCCGGCCACCTGATTCCGATTCTCTTCGTTTCGGCAAAGACCGGAGCCGGAATCCCGCAATTGCTCGACGTTCTCGCCAGACTCGCGCCCAATCCGGCGGAGGGTAACCCGCCGCCCTTTTATCGCGGCGAACCAGGCGGGCCGGTCGTGCCCTTCGCAGCCGAACCCGATCCGCAGAAGCACGTGTTGGCGCACGTCTTCAAGATCGTCAGCGACCCCTTCATCGGCAAAGTAGGGGTATTCCGCGTGCATCAGGGAACGATCAGGAAAGATTCGCAGCTCTTCGTCGGCGATGGCAAGCGTCCGTTCAAGGTCGGCCACATCTATCGCCTGCAGGGGAAGGATTATGTCGAGGTCGAAACACTGGTACCTGGCGACCTGGGTGCAATTGCCAAGGTCGAGGAAATCGAGTTCGACTGCGTACTGCACGACTCGCATGACGAAGACCACATTCATCTGCAGCCACTCGAGTTCCCGCTGCCGATGCACGGTCTGGCCGTGCATGCGCGGCGCAAGGCCGACGAACAGCGGCTGTTCGAGATCCTGCACAAACTCGAAGTCGAGGACCCCTGCTTCCGGATCGAACGGCATCCGACGACCAACGAGACGGTGATTCGCGGCATCGGCGAAATGCATCTGCGCGCCAAACTGACGCGCCTGGCACAGCAGTACAAGCTGGAACTCGACACCAAGCCGCCGCAGATTGCTTATCGTGAAGCGATTACCGGTTCGGCCGAAGGGCACTGCCGGCACAAGAAACAGAGTGGTGGCGCGGGCCAGTTCGGCGAAGTAATGCTGCGAATCGAGCCACTCGAACGGGGGGCCGGCTTCGAGTTCGTCGATATCGTCAAAGGCGGGGTGATCCCTGGTGTCTTCATGGCGGCAGTCGAGAAAGGCGTTCGCCAGGCGCTTGCCGATGGCGTCGTTGCCGGCTTCCCGGTGGAGGATCTGCGCGTCACCGTGTACGACGGCAAGACACATCCGGTTGACGGCAAGGACATCGCCTTTTTCATGGCCGCCAAGAAGGCAACGGTCGAGGCGATTCGTGCCGCCAGACCGATCATCCTCGAACCAGTCGTCGACATCGAAATCCTCGCACCGGAAGCGGTCACCGGTGACGTCACTGGCGACCTTTCCAGCAAACGCGGTCATCTCACCGGCACCCAACCACGTGCTCCGGGCGTCATGGCGATTACCGGTCAGGCACCGCTGGCCGAACTCGAGAGCTACCAGTCGCGCCTCAAGTCACTGACCGGCGGACAGGGCTCGTACAGCATCGCCTTCTCGCACTACGCCCAGGTACCGCCGGCGACACAACAGCAACTGGCGGCGCAGCACAAGGTCGTCGAGGAGGAGTAGGCAAGAAATCAGGACGAGCAGCGTCGTCGTGGGCGAGGTCTTCAAGGTCTCCAACTGGTTCATTCCGCTGGCGCGACGCCTGCTCTACGCCTGGGTACGAACCTCGGTTTTTCCGGAAAATCTGCAGGCTGTGGGACTCGACCCGACGATGCCGGTCTGTTACGTCCTGCAGGACAGGCATCTCTCGAACCTGCTGGTGCTCTTCGAGGAATCGCGCCGAGCCGGCTTGCCGCGCGCAGAGGTGCCGATGGCGCTGGGCGGACAGCGGCTGCCCCGCTCATTCTTCTTTCTCAACCGTGACCGCAGCCTCGCCGGCAGAGCACGCGACGGCAACAATTACTCCCCATTGCTGGCGAGCCTGATGCACCAGGCAGTCGCCGACCCGACGCTCGACGTCCAGCTGGTACCGGTGGTCATCCTCTGGGGACGCAGTCCTGACACCCAGGATTCCGTCCTCAAAGCGCTGTTCTCCGAAACCTGGCGTCCGCCTGGCGCATGGCGGCAATTGCTGGCAATTCTGCTGCATGGTCGCAATGTCCTGGTGCGCTACAACACGCCCATTTCGCTGCGCAATCTGCTGCAGGGAGGACTGGGTGAGGAGCAGGCACTACGCAAGCTGTCGCGCGTCTTGCGGGTACATTTTCGCCGCCAGCGCCAGATGGCCATCGGACCCGACCTCTCGCACCGCAACACCCAGGTGGATGCGGTGCTCGCCGGCGAACAGGTTCGCGCGGCGATCATTAGCGAAGCCGCGACACAAGGCATCCCGCTCGGCGAGGCTAAAGCAAGGGCCGTCCACTTCGCGCTGGAGATCGCTTCCGATTACTCCTACGGGGTTCTGCGCGCCCTGGAACTATTCCTTTCCTGGTTGTGGACTCGTCTCTACGACGGCATCCAGCTGCATCACTTCGACGTCGTCACCCGCATCGCCTCCGGACATGAAATCGTTTATGTCCCCTGCCACCGCAGCCACATCGATTACCTGCTGCTGTCCTACATCATCGTCCGCCAGGGGTTGACGCCACCTCACATCGCCGCCGGTGCCAACCTCAATCTGCCGATCGTCGGATCGCTGCTACGCCGCGGCGGCGCCTTCTTCCTGCGCCGCAGCTTCAAGGGTGAGCCGTTGTATGCTGCCGTATTCCACGAATACCTGCACCTGATGCTCGCGCGCGGCTTCCCGATCGAGTACTTCATCGAAGGCGGGCGCAGCCGCAGCGGCAGGATGTTGACGCCCAAGGCAGGCATCCTCGGCATGACCGTGCAGAGCTTCATCCGCGAACACGCGCGACCGCTGGTGTTCGTACCGGTATACATTGGTTACGAGAAGCTGATGGAGGGGCACACCTATCTCGGTGAACTGGCAGGCAAACCCAAGCAAGGTGAATCACTGTGGGGCATCCTGAAGAGCGTGCGCAGTATCAAGCGGGTTTTTGGCCAGGTGCATGTGAACGTTGGCGAACCGCTGCCGCTAGCCGGTTTTCTGGATGCCCATCACCCGGGCTGGAGAGAGGAAGACTCCACCAGCGAATCGTCATGGTCGCGCACCGCCACGCGCGCCGCGGCAGCCGAACTCGCCAAACGGATCAACGCCGCGGCAGTTCTCAATCCAATCAACCTGATTGCTCTCGCGCTGCTGGCGACACCCAAGCATACCGCGGACGAGCGCGCCCTGCTGCGGATGATCGAGCACTACCAGGCGCTCGCCAGAGATGCCCCGTATGCGCCGACAACCATCGCCTGCGGACTTGCAGCACAAGAAATCGTGGCCTACGCCGAGCGACTTGCCGTCGTCGAACGCTTTGCCGATCCGCTAGGAGATCTGATCCGGGTTGGCAACGAACAGGCACCCCTGCTCGCCTATTTTCGCAACAACGTCCTGCACCTGTTTGCCTTGCCAGCAGTTCTCGCCTGCCTGCTGAGCCATAACCGCCACCTCGATGGCGCGCGCGTGGCACGGGCAGTGGGCGGCATTTGCACCCTGATGCGAGCAGAACTGTTTCTGCGCTGGCCTCTCGACGACCTGGCGACAGCCACCGAAGAGGTCATTGGCGTGCTCGTCAGGCGCGGCCTGCTGGGTCGCTCGGAAGTCTCGGGAAGGCTCGTTGCGCCGGAGCCCGTCAGTCAGGAATTTGCCGAACTACACCTGCTCGGAGAAACCATTCGCCCATTGCTGGAACGTCACTTCCTTACGCTGTCGCTGCTGCAACGGCATGGGACGGGCCAATTGACTCGCCAGGCACTCGAAAACCACTGCCATCTGCTGGCGCAGCGGCTATCCCTGCTCTACGAGTTCAATACGCCGGAGTTTCCTGAGAAGGCGACCTTCTCTGCCTTCATCGCCAACCTGATCGAAGCGGAATTCCTGCGCGAGGACGAAAATGAACTGCTGCATTTTGACGAGCGTCTGATGACCCCGCTGACCCATTCCGAACTCGTCCTCTCGGTCGAGGCCAGGCGAGCCATCCGGCGCATCGCACGCGCCGGGGTGAGCCGTTAATCGGAAAGTCGCTCCGCGACTTTCCCGGTAAGGCAACACGAAACTCAGACACGCGCGCCAGAACCCCGCCGCGCAGCCTGCTCGATCCGCTCCTTCTCGGCAAGTACCTTGCTCGCGTAGCCGCTCTCCGGATCCTCCGAGGCGCCGCCGTAGTGCTGCAGGCCGGCAGTCAGGCTGCCACGCCAGCGGATTGCCTCCTCCAGGACATGCACGCCGACCTGGATATTGGTCACTGGGTCGAGAAACGGCTGCAACCCGGCACCTTGCGGCACCTTGTCCAGATGATAGCCCGGAATCACCTGCATCAAGCCTTTGGCACCACTCGCGCTTTCGGCAAAGGGATTGAAACGCGACTCGATCCCGATGATGGCGATGATCAGCAGGGGATCGAGGCGACGTTCCCGGCCAACTGCCTGCGCCGCCTCAAAGATCGGGATCAGCGCTTCAGGCGCCACCCGGTAGCGCCGCGATACGAAATCCAGGGCGCGTTGCAAACGCAGCGGCAGCACTTCGACAGCGGGCTTGACGGCTTCCGTTTCGGATGCTTCGGCGGCATTCGAGGACTCGACGGCTGGCTGACTGTCGGTAGCCGCACTGTCGGCGACTGGAAGCTTGAAGGTGCCCAGTACGACCATCAGCCCAACGATGATCAGGCTGTGTTGAATCAAACTCAAAGTGGCGTCAATACGACGCCCCGTGATACTTCCGAGTGAAATTGTTGCGGACATGCTCTCTCCTTCACTGTGGTCGTCTCGCTACAAAATGGCTTGACGATGAACGGTTACAGGCGGGTGCAAAGCCTCGAATACTAGGGGGACACTTCCCCTGAGGCCGGAACTCTGTGTGCCTTGATGGCCTGCGAACAGAGCGGCAAATATGCAGCGGACTGACTGCGATGCGTTTGTTTGCTACTGCAGAAATTGCAGTCTATTGATAAGTATCGATTTTGTCAACCTGCCTTGGAAATGCACCGGTGAAATACCCATACCGGCAGCTCCGGAAATGCCTTTCGCATTGAACGGAGCAGGCCTTGGCAATGCCTCCCTACATCGCCAGAGAACCTTATAATGCCGTTCGACGGCGATGTCGCCGTGTCATTTTTGTTGGTATTTCGCAACAACCTAGCCATCGTGGACATTGCCCTGCTACTCTTTCTGATCCTGCTCAACGGCGTTCTGGCCATGTCGGAAATCGCTGTCGTCTCTTCGCGGCAGTCACGCCTGCTGAAGCTGGCTGAAGACGGTAATGCGGGCGCACGCTCAGCTCTGACATTGAGTCTCGAGCCATCGATTTTTCTATCCACCGTCCAGGTCGGCATCACCACGGTAGGTATCCTCAGCGGCGCCATCGGCGAGGCGACACTGGCCATTCCACTCGCCGAATGGCTGGGAAAGTTCTCAGTCCTCGCGGACCACGCCAGCGCGATCGCACTGACGCTGGTCGTCGCCGTGCTGACCTATTTCTCGGTCGTGGTCGGCGAACTGGTGCCCAAACGTCTCGGCTTGTTGGCCCCGGAGCGTATCGCCGCGCTGATTGCGCCACCAATGAACCTGCTTTCGCGACTGGCGCGTCCCCTGGTATGGCTGCTCGCTTCGTCATCCAACCTGCTCCTGCGCCTGCTTGGAGCGCGCCACACGCAGGAGTCCTCGGTGAGCAACGACGAGATCAAGGTCCTGATGAGCCAGGGCGCCAAGGCAGGCGTCTTCCACGAAAGCGAGCAGGCCATCGTCGCCAATGTGCTGCGCCTCGACGAGCAGCACATTGGCGCGATCATGACCCCGCGCAAGGATATCTACCTGCTCGACCTGAATGCGAGCGAAGCGGAAATTCGCAAGCATCTCGCCGAGAGTCCGTACAAGCGGATTGTCGTCTGCCGCGACGGCCTGGAGAACGTCGTCGGCATCCTGCGCACCGGCGATCTCCTCAAGGGCGCCCTCTTCGGCGAGCCTCTCACAGTCGAGCCATTTGTCCGGCCAGCGCTCTATGTACCGGCCAGCGTCACGACCACCCAACTGCTCGAAACCTTCCGCAGGGCGCGCCAGCAGTGCGCGCTGATGATCGACGAATACGGCGACCTGCAGGGTCTGGTCACCCTCAGCGACGTGCTGGCTTCGATCGTCGGCGATCTCCCGAGCTGGGATACTGCCGAGGAACAGGATATCGTCATCCGCACGGATGGTTCATGGCTGGCGGATGGCAGCGTCACCATCGAACGCCTGAAGACCGTTCTCGAGATCAACGCGGTGCTGCCGGGGGAAGACGAGAACGCCTTCAACACGCTGGGTGGCTTCATCATGTACGTGCTCGGGCGCGTTCCGGTGGCATCGGATCACTTTGAATGGGCCGAGTGGCGTTTCGAAGTGGTCGACATGGACCGCAATCGAGTGGACAAGGTGCTGGTCGCGCGCAGGCTGCGCTTCAGCGAGGCGGCGGTCGATGCCAGCGAATGATCGCACTGACCGCGGTCAGAATACCCGATAAGCGCCAGGGTCGGCGAGACCGGCCGCAGCAAAACCAGCTCGTCGCAATCGGCAAGAATCGCAAACGCCGCAGGCACGTCCGTCCTGGTCAGCCTGATAACAGGAAACCGTCAGACCATAGTCCACGCCCAGATCATTGCCGCGAGCAATGATCTCGGCCTTGCCAAGATGGAGCAGTGGTGCGTGAATGCGCAGCGTCGCGCCTTCGACGGCAGCCCTGGTGGCGAGATTGGCCATGCTTTCGAAGGCCGCGATGTACTCCGGCCGGCAATCGGGATAACCCGAGTAGTCGACTGCGTTGACACCGACGAAAATATCGCGACTACCCAGCACCTCGGCCCAGGCCAGGGCCAGCGAGAGCATGATGGTATTACGTGCCGGTACGTAAGTGACAGGAATTCCCGGCTGCAGACCGTCGACGGGAACAGCGATGCGGGTGTCGGTCAGAGCCGAACCCCCGAAGACATCCAGTCGCAGGAGCAGCACCCGATGCTCACAGACCCCGAGAGAGCCGGCAACAGCCGCTGCCGCGCGCAGCTCGGCTCGATGGCGCTGACCGTAGTCGACCGACAGGCAGTAGCACGCGAAACCACTCGCGCGGGCGATCGCCAGCGTGGTTGCCGAATCGAGTCCGCCTGAGAGGAGAACGACTGCACGCCTGCCGGGCAGTGGAAGTGGTATATTCATGGCCTGACAAATATACCGCTTTCCAGCGGCAGCGGGAATCAGGAGAATCGCTTCCACCTGTCCAGCCAGGCAGTTGGCACAATTACTAATCGGAGATCCGATGATGATGTCCCTGTACACTTCCCTGGTATCACCACCGCAGGCAGTGAGCGGGTCTCTTAGAACGCTATGTCGCGACGTGTCAAATGCCGAAAATCTCGTGATCAGCGAGGAGCAGCGCCTGTTCGTCACCGCCCGCGAGGGGGTCTACGAGCTGCTGGGTGGCTCCGGCGGCGTCTGTGAGAAAAAGCTCATCCCCGTTCGCGTCAATGACTTACCCAGAAGCTTCCTGAAAAACGGCATCGCCGCGCACGGCAATTACCTGTACCTGGCCTGCGCACATGTCCATCAAAGTGATAATCCGCTGCTCAAGGCGATCATGGACGATGTCAACAATGTAGAGCAGACGAGTATGGGCTTGCTGCAGATCTACCTTGCGGCATTCACCTTTCACGCCGAATCCTGGATCGTCCGTTGTGACCTGAGAAAGACACCAGCGGCCTTCACCGATGTGCTCGGCAGCCTCCCCGACAATGTCCTGGCCAATGGAATCGCCATTGACACGCAGCGCCGCTGCCTCTATGTCGCCAACAGCGGGCCGAGCCTCACGCCCGGCATCTACCGCGTGCCCCTTGAAGCTGCTGGCGTCAGTGTTCAGGATATCCCTTGGTGCCGCCCGCCGGGCTGCAAACCCAATGGCCTGAAGATCCGGGACGACACCCTGTACTACACCGGCAACGGTATTCCAGCAGCCGTATTCGGAAGTGTAAAGATCAACCATGACGGCAGCGCCAGCGAACCGCAGGTCATCGATACCGCCGCGCTGCAGGTCTTCGATGATTTCGAGACTGTCAAGCAGGGCTTTCTGATTGCCGAGTTTGGCGATCACCTGGGCTTGCAACCGGGTTCTCTGCGCTTCGTCTCAACACGGGGAAGGCAGCTTGGGGTACTCAAGCACCCGGATCTCTCCAAACCCTGCGCGGTGGCGGTGGCCAGGCAGAACGGCGAACTGGTCGCGGCCGGTGACATCCTGATCGTCAACAAGAATCAGGGCCGCGTCATGGTGTTCAAGCCTGACGAACCGTGGCGCGACAGCTTGGCAGCCAGTGCGGTGTGAAGCGTGCTGGCAGCAGACAGGAACCGCCGGAAGACCGCTTGCGCACCGCGTCGCGACCATGCACAGAGCATGAATACTCCGGAAATACGAAGTTCTACCCGGAAAGCAGCGCTGCAAGCTCCCGCTGTAGCAGATCGGCGTCGCCAAGATTGAGTTCAACCAGGCGTCGCAGGTGGGTAACGCTGTCGATGTCGATGAGCTGGCACACCAGGCCCGCCTGTCTGCCTTCGCAATGGGCGACAGTGGTCTGCATGCGAATCCGGTTGCCGAGCTCATCGAGGGGAACGTCCAGGACGGCAGCCGCCCCGATCGCCACCGCGGTATCGTCCGACAGACACAGCAGCGCGCCCTTCAATGAAAGGTCCAGCACCTGCACCTCGAATATTAGCTTGCCCAACAGCAGTTGCGCTGGTGATGCAAAGGAGATTCGGGAATACTGGCGGCGTTCTTCGCTCATGACAGGGGTCTCTCTCAAGCTACCTGCCACGCATCTTACCCCAAAGCACTTTGTGGAGTTGCAACTGAAAGCGCACCGGTAGCCGATCGACGAGTATCCAGTCCGCCAGCGTCGTCGCCGCCAGCTCTCCCTCGACCGGTGAGAGGAGCACCGGACAGAGCGCAGCAAGCTGGCAGTCGACGATCAACTGGCGTGCCCACTCGTAGTCGGCACGGTCCTTGAGAACCAGCTTGAGTTCATCGTTGCTGGTCAGCAGGGCCAGGTTCTGCCAGCGATTTCGGTCGAACTCGCCGGAGCCCGGAGCCTTGAGATCAACGATTCGCGAAACCCGGACATCGACGCCGCTGATGTCGAGAGCGCCAGAGGTTTCCAGCGATACTGCATAGCCGGCGTCGCTCAACTTGCTCAACAGCGGCAGGCACGCCGGCTGCGCGAGCGGTTCGCCGCCGGTCACGCAAACGTGAGCTACCCCATGACGCGCCACCTCGGCAAGGATGTCCGGCAGCGACATGGTCTGGCCACCGCTGAAGGCGTAAGCGGTGTCGCACCAGACACAACGGAGCGGGCAGCCGGTCAGGCGGACAAAAACCGACGGCAATCCGACGCGTGAACTCTCACCTTGCAGAGACAGGAAAATTTCGCTGATCTTCAGCGAAAGCGGGCGGACAGAGGCCTTCACTGCCCTATTTCTTCAGGCGCTGCCTGGCGGTGGTAGCAGCGGCGCTGTCTGGGTACTTGGCGACCAGGGTTTCGAGCGTCATCTTCGCACCCTTGGCATCTGCAAGTTCCTGCTGGCAGGTGGCGAGGTTGAGCAGCGCGTCTGGTGCCTTGGCGTGAGTTGGCCATTTGCTGGCTACCACCCGGTGTGCATCGATTGCCTTCTTGCAGTCACGCATCGAATAATGGACATTGCCAAGCCAGTACTGTGCGCTGGGAGTCAGGTTGCTGTCCGGATGTGCCCTGGCAAAAGCCTCGAAAGCCGCAGCCGCCTCCTTGAGCTTGTTGGCCCGGAACAGGTTGAGCGCCACCTCGTATTCACGCGTTTCAGCGGCTGGATCGCTGGCAGCTTTCCTGGGGGGGGTATCAAGCGGCGGCTTGCCCTCGTCCGCAGGTTTTGCCTCGGTGCTAGGCGCAGCCTGTGGTTCGAGCTTGCGCAGGCGACCGTCGAGATCGACGTAGAAGTCCTGTTGCCGCTTCCTGGCCGCATCGAGTTCATAGATCAGCGTCTCGACCTGGCCACGAAGACGCGAGTTCTCTTCGCGTAGCGCCTGAATCTGATTGGCCAGCTCGATTTGTCCCTTGGCAAAAGTGTCTAGGCGCTCGTTGGTCTTGGTCGAAATGTCCCTGATTTGACGGCGAGCCTCCTCGTCATCGAAGAGTCCGGCATGCGCGTGGCGCACCCCGAATACTCCCGGCACAGCAAGCAACAAAGCCATCGTCAGAACGCGCGCCTGGCCGGAGCAGCGCCGCATCGACAGCCCCGGCATGCTAGAACTCGCCGTTGTAGAGCATGTCGCCGCGCCGGTTCTCTGCCCAGGCACTCTCGTTATGGCCCTCGTTCTTCGGTTTTTCTTCGCCAAGGCTCACCGATTCGAGCTGATCTTCGCGAGCACCGAGCAAGGACAACATCTTCCGGATCGCGTCAGCGCGTTTCTGGCCCAGCGCCAGGTTGTACTCACGGCTGCCGCGCTCGTCGGTATTCCCCTGGATCAGCATCTTGAACTGGCGGTTTTCGGTAAGAAACTTGGCATGTGCGGTCACCAGATCCTTGTACTCGGCCTTGACTTCGTAACTGTCGTAGTCAAAGTACACGCTACGCTTCGACAGGACGCTCTTCGGATCGGTGAGTGCCGCCGGCAGGCCTCGACTATCCACACCGCCGGTCGTCACCGTTGCCACCCCCGGCCCGGCTGCGCGTGTCTCGACGGGCGCACCGGCAGCCTGATCACCGCTCTCGGGGGTTGAACTGCAAGCGGCTATCAGGAGGGCCAAGACGGCCGGAAGGACGAGTGGTTTCATGCGGTTTCTCCTGCGCAAGAGGCTAAAGGGAAAATCGATTTTCATTTGTTGAAGGGACCCCACGCCGGTTCGCGAACATCACCCGCCGTAATGGAAAGGCGTTGCTTGATACGGCCATCAATGGAAACCGCCGAGAGCACCCCGCGACCGCCCATCTCGGTGGCAATCAGGATCATCCGGCCGTTCGGGGAAAAAGTCGGTGATTCATCCTTGTGCGAGTCGGTCAGGACCTGCACCTGCCGGCTGGCAAGGTCCATCACCGAAAGACGGAAACTGCCATCCCGCCGACTGATGAACGCCATCGTCTTGCCATCAGGAGAAAGACGCGGGGTCACATTGTAGCTGCCTTCGAAGCTCACTCTCTGGGCTTCGCCACCACCGACACTGACCCGGTAAATCTGCGGGCTACCGCCACGATCCGAGGTGAAATAGACGAATTGCCCGTCAGGCGAGAAGTTGGGCTCGGTATTGATCGCGTTGTCGGTCGTCAGACGCTGTGCACCGGAACCATCCGCGTTGACGATAAAGATCTGCGAGCCACCCTCCTTGCTCAGCACCACCGCCAGCTTGCGGCCATCAGGCGACCACGCTGGCGCCGAGTTGGAACCCTTGAAGTTGGCGACGACGACCCGCTTGCCTGAAGCCAGCGAGTGAACGTAGACCACCGGCTTCTTGTTTTCAAAGGAAACATAGGCCAGACGGCCACCATCTGGTGACCAGGAAGGCGAGATGATGGGTTCCTTGGAGATCAGCGCGACCTGTGCATTCTGGCCATCCGCGTCGGAAATATGCAGCTCGTAGCGAGCAGCGCTGACCCTGACCACATAAGCGACACGAGTCGAGAAGACGCCGGGCTCACCGGTCAGTTTTTCGTAGATCATGTCGGCGATGCGATGGCCGGCAGCACGCAGCATGGCTTTGGAGGTCACGAAAGCAGAGCCGCCAAGAACGGCCTGCTTGTTGACGTCGTAAAGACGGAAACGTGCCTCCTGCCGGCCGTCGTCACTGCCGCCGATACTGCCGGCGGCCAGTGCGTCGGCACCACGGCCTCGCCACTCCGGGTAGGCCGGGTTGGACGTCTCGGTCATGGCCACCCCGCTCGTGTCAATCATCTTGAACACACCGCTCCGTTCCAGGTCGCCACGCACCACCGAAGTCACCACCCGCGAGGCGCTCGCCTCGCCGCCAAAATCGGCGATTGCCACCGGGATACGGTTGGCGCCGGCGCCGGTGATCTCGATGGTCAGTTGGGCGTGTGCAGGAGGCTGCAGAAAGGCCAGTGCGCTGACGGCAAGCAGGCCAATCCGGCGCAGTTTGAGTCCGATTCCAGACATGGGACAGTCCAATACAGAATGCGCGATTATATCGTCTCTGAATGCTCTTGATTTGTAACCAAACGTGATCTTGCATGCGCAACCGCAGTGCTTTGCTAGTCGTCATGTGGTCTATAGTACAGGTTCAGAACACGCTTGAAGAGTTCGGGTTGGGCCGGCTTGGGCAACGGCGACGACTTGCGGATCGCTCGCTCGACCGCAGCATCGAGCGCCGGGTTGCCGCTCGACCGGAGCAGCCTGACATCGAGCACATCGCCGGTGGGAAGCTGAGTCACTTCGAACTCCGCCTTCGGATTGCCCTGGATGCCGGGTGGCAACGACACGTTATTGCGAACCTTGAGGCGAATTCTGTGCTTGTACGCCTCCTCGTCGAGCGACTGCGTACGCGCTTTCTCGGCCGACGCCTGCTCGGTCTGCAACTGCTTCCGTAGACGCTCCTGAGCTTCATCGCGCGCGCGCCTATCCTCGGCGGCTTTCTGCTCAGCCTTCTGCTGTTTGAGTTCCTTTAGTTCACGGTCCACGGCATCTCGCGGGTTTGGCCTCGGATCCGTTTCCGGTTTACGCGGATCATCCTTCCGGGGCGGTTCCTTTGCCTTCGGCTCGTCTTTTCGTTCAGGCTCCCGGGGTTTGGGTTCTTCCTTGCGCACGGGTTCCTTTGCCTTGGGTTCCTCCTTTCGGGATGGTTCCTTGGCCTTGGGCTCTTCCTTGCGCGGGGGTTCTTTCGGTTTGGGTTCTTCCTTCCGGGGCGTTTCCTTCGCCTTGGTTTCTTTGGGCGCTTCCGTCGGTTTGGGCTCCTTGAGAGTTTCCTTGACCTTGGCTTCCTTTGGTGGTTCCTTGGGCTTTTTCTCCTCCTTCAGAGGGATGTCCGGCTTGAGAGGAGGCTTGGCTTCGGGTTTCGATTCCGGTTTTGCGACTGCCTTGGCAACGGGTTTCGGCTCCGGTTTCGGCTCCGGTTTCGGCTCCGGTTTCGGCTCCGGTTTCGGCTCCGGTTTCGGCTCCGGTTTCGGCTTCGCCTCCGGTTTGGGCTCAGGCTTCGCGATTGCCTTGGCTACCGGTTTGGGTTCAGGCTTTGGCTCCGGCCTGGGTTCGGGCTTTGGCTCCGGCCTGGGTTCGGGCTTGGGTTCGGGCCTTGGCTCCATTCTCGGCTCGGGCTGACTGGCCACCGTCGGAGCTGGCGCGGCACGCCAGACTTCGACCTCGACCGCAGATGGCGGCTGGCTCTTCCATTGCATGCCCACGAACAGCGCGCCGAGCAGCAGCAAATGGACGGTCGCGGAAAGAGCCAGCGACGGCCATTTGGCTGGGTCGTCCTGCGGCGGCCGCGGGAGGGCTTCGACAGCTTCCACCGATCAGGGACTCACTTGCCGGTGGGTTGCACGAGAAGGCCGATGCGTTTGACCTGTTTCTGCTGAAGATCGTCCATGACCTCAAGCACCGCCTGATACTTGACATTCCTGTCGCCGGCGATGACTACCGCCTGCTCGGGGTTCTTGCGCTGCGCGGCGACAATCGCTTCCGATAGCTCGTTGCGGCTGAGCGGGCGTTCGGACTTGCCGGGGGCAAGCAGCGCCAGCGTCCGGTCGGCGCGGACGATCACCTGCAGCGCTTCGGCTGGTGGCTGCGCGGCCTTGCCGACCGACGGTACGTCGATACTGGCGGTAGTCATCATCGGCGCCGTCACCATGAAGATGACCAGCAGCACGAGCATGACATCGATATAGGGAACGACGTTGATTTCGTTTTTCAGACGGCGTGGACGCATGGCCTTACCTCATCTGCCGTTGCAGGATGTTCGAGAACTCTTCCATGAAGGACTCGAAGCGCGAAGACAAGCGATCGATCTCGTGCGCAAAACGATTGTAGGCGACCACCGCCGGGATCGCCGCGAAGAGGCCGATGGCGGTCGCCACCAGTGCTTCAGCAATGCCCGGCGCGACCGCAGCGAGCGTTGCCTGACCGACATTCGAGAGACCACGGAAGGAATGCATGATTCCCCAGACAGTGCCGAACAGGCCGACATACGGGCTTACCGAACCAACCGAAGCGAGAAAGGCGAGGTGCGAGTCGATGCTGTCCATCTCGCGCTGGTAGGTGGCGCGCATGGCGCGACGCGAGCCGTCGATGACGTCTTTCGGATCGAGGTTCTTCTGGCTGCGCAGCTTGGTGAATTCACGAAAACCTGCTTCGAAGATACGTTCCATGCTGCCGGTGCTATGGCGGTCATTGATCGCACTCTGGTAGAGACTGTTGAGGTCGCCACCGCTCCAGAAGTCACGCTCGAACTGCTCGGTCTGCGCACGCGCCGCTTTCACCGTGAACCACTTGCGGAAAATGTAGTACCAGGACATGAAAGAGACGCCGGCCAGCAGCAGCATCACGGCCTGCACCACGGCGCTGGCATTGAGGATCAGATGCAGGATCGAGAGGTCTTGCGAGACATTCATTGCAGGGCTTCCAGTTTGGTACGCAGAATTGCGGGAATCGAAGTTGCTTTCATCTGCATCGAGTTGACGCAAACGATGTGCACGGTGCCGCTGACCAGTTCCTGCCAGTGCCCTTCGACAGTCGCATCGGCGCGCCGGATATGCTGGCGAAAGAAGATCTGTGCGCGGCCGATTTTCTCCACTTCGAGACCGACGACGAGTTGATCGTCGAGTCGCGCCGGTTTCAGGTAGTCGATGCTGACGCTGCGAACGACGAAGGCAATCCCCGGATCGCGCAGCAGTTCGGCCTGCTGGTGACCGATCGCGCGCAGCCATTCGCTGCGGCAGCGTTCGAAAAACTTCAGGTAATTGGCGTAATACACGACGCCACCGGCATCGGTGTCTTCGTAGTAAATGCGAACTGGGATGGTGAACGCGTTGGGTTTTTGTGGATGTTTCATGGCTAACGCCGATTCTAGGGCAGCATTCTGCTGGCGAATGTAAGGGTTTGTGATCAGGCTGCGTCCTCTCAGGGCGCCCGCCAGAGAGCACCCTGCGCTTCGCCGAGCATCGCCATAAGGCCGAGATGACGGTAAACCGCCGCGGTTGCCACCCGACCGCGTGGCGTGCGCTGCAGGAAGCCTTGCTGGATCAGATACGGTTCGAGAACATCTTCGATGGTGTCGCGCGCTTCGCCGATCGCGGCAGCGAGATTGTCGACACCGACCGGGCCACCGGCAAACTTGTCGATCACCGCGGACAGCAGCTTGCGGTCCATGACGTCAAGGCCACCATGATCGACATCGAGCATCAGCAATGCCTGATCAGCAACTTCCTGCGTGATGTGGCCGTTTGCCCGGACCTCGGCGAAATCGCGGACGCGCCGCAACAGTCGGTTGGCAATGCGTGGCGTGCCCCGCGAACGGCGCGCAATTTCCAGGGCGCCGCCGGGATCGGCAGGCACCTTGAGCAGTTGCGACGAGCGTGTGACAATCAGCATCAGTTCCTCGGGCGTGTAAAACTCGAGTCGCGAGACAATCCCGAAGCGATCGCGCAAGGGATTGGTCAGCATGCCGGCGCGAGTGGTCGCACCCACCAACGTGAACGGGGGCAGATCGAGCTTGACCGAACGTGCTGCCGGACCCTCGCCGATCATGATATCGATCTGGAAGTCCTCCAGCGCCGGATACAGGATTTCTTCGACGACCGGCGAGAGGCGGTGAATCTCGTCGATGAAGAGGACGTCGCGGGGTTCGAGATTGGTCAGAATGGCAGCCAGATCACCGGCGCGTTCGAGGACCGGGCCCGAGGTCGAGCGCAGGTTGACGCCCATCTCGGTGGCAATGATGTGTGCCAGTGTGGTCTTTCCGAGACCTGGCGGACCAAACAGGAGAACGTGATCGAGCGTGTCGTTGCGCCGCCTGGCCGCTTCGATGAAGATCGTCAGTTGCTCGCGAATCTTGGCCTGACCGACGTAATCGGCGAGACGGCGAGGCCGCAGGGCGCGTTCGATCGCTTCTTCCTGGGTGGATTTCGCCTCGGCCGAGATCAGCCGGTCGACGGCGGAGTTGCCAAGATCGTCGGTTTCGATCATCGCTGCGAAATCTCCTCTGACAGCAACGATTCCGAATCGGCATGCGCCAGCCACTCGCGAACCAGCACCTGCCCGAGTGCCAGCAAGGTCGGCCCAAGGAACAGGCCGATGAAGCCGAAGACCAGCACGCCGCCAAAGACACCGACGACGATCAACAACAGTGGCAGGCTGGCGGTCCGTGAAATCAGAATCGGTTTGATGAAGTTATCGACGCTGCTGATGCCGAACATCCCCCACACCACCATGAACACCGCCCAGCCGGTCTGGCCCTCGTTGTAGAGCCAGACGGCAGCGCCCAGCCAGATCAGCGTGGCCCCGATCACCGGCACCATCGAGAAGAAGAAGGTGGCCACGGTCAGGATGATGATCCCCGGCACACCCGCGATGATGAAACCGATCATCGCCACCAGCGCCTGTGCGGCCGCCGTCCCGACGATGCCGACCATGACCCCGGTGACCGTCCCTTCCGCCAGCGCCAGCATGCGCTCGCCGAGATCGCCGGCGAGTGCGCGACTGCCGGTGTGCAGTGCGTCCGCATAGAGATGTGCGTCACGAAAGATGAAAAATACGAAGAAAATCACCAGCACCAGTTGCAACAGTCCCTGTGCCAGGAGCGCGGCGGTAGCCAAGGCCAGCCGGCGCGTCGGATCCACGAACTGATGCAGCAGGGCATTCATTTCCTCGCGACTCTCGATCAGTTCATGCCAATAGGCAGCGGCATCGCGACCGACGATCGGCAGTCTCGCCAGCCAGGCTGGCGGATCGGCGGGCAGCCCTTTTTCCATCAATGGCTTGAGGTAGCGAATCGCAATCTCGACGCCGTCGGCAAGCGATCCCGACAGCAGTGCCACGGGCGCTACCAGCACCAGCAGCAGCAGAATCGACACCAGCAGCGCCGCCAGATTGCTACGCCCGCCGCAGAGGGTGAGCAGGCGATTGCGGATTGGCAGGGTGGTGACACAGATGACGATGGCGAAGAGCAGCGTCCCGGTGAACGGCAACAAGACGGCAATGCAGCCGATCAGCAGCAAGGCGACGAGCGCGATCTGGATAAGTTGTTTGTGGCCGGGATTCATGGTCGATTCAGACTCTTGACAGCAGCTTGAGCGCCTGCCGAATGCCGTCGGAGGTGGTGACGTCGGCCGCTAGCTGTTTCATCGCTGCCCCTGCTTCGCGGTCATTGTAACCCAGAGCCAGCAGCGCATTGAGAATGTCATTGTGCGCGGCAGCGGCAGGAACGGCGCTTGCCGGCAGCGCATCTGCGAATTTCCCCTTGAGTTCGAGCAGCAGGCGTTCGGCGGTCTTGGTGCCAATGCCGGGCACCTTGGTCAGGCGGCCGACCTCCTGCCGCGCCACGACCTGCGCGAGATCGCTCACCGATAGCCCGGATAGCACCGACAGTGCCAGACGTGCACCGACACCCGAAATTTTCAGCAACTGGCGAAAGGCAAAGCGTTCACCTTCGCTGGCGAATCCGTAGAGAAAATGTCCATCTTCACGTACCACATAGTGGGTCAGCAAACTGATCTTCTCGCCATTTGCCGGCAGATTGTAAAAAGTGCTCATCGGAACATCGAGCTCGTAAGCGACGCCGTGCACGTCGACCACCACCTGTGGCGGATTTTTTTCCAGCAGGATTCCGGTCAGTCGGCTGATCATCGCTTGTTCTCCCTGGCCACCCTCAGGCGGCCGTTGCGTACATGCAGGCCGCTGCTGGCCAGTTGCCCGAACCCCTGCCCAGCGTGCGCGTGCGCGATGGCGCAAGCCAGCGCATCGGCAGCGTCCGGGCGGGGGTCTGCCGACAAGGACAACAGGCGGCGCACCATGTGCTGCACCTGCACCTTGTCGGCATGGCCGTTGCCGACCACCGCCTGCTTGACCTGCAAGGCCGTATATTCGGCAACTTCGAGGCCGCTGGCGACCAGCGCCGTGATCGCCGCGCCACGCGCCTGGCCGAGCAGCAGCGTCGATTGTGGATTGACGTTGACAAACACGATCTCCACCGCCGCCTGGTCCGGTCGGTGCTGTGCCAGCAGTTCGCGCAGGCCGGCGTAGATCGTTCCCAGACGGCCAGGCAGCGAATCCCGGACGTCTGTGCGGATACAGCCGCTGGCGAGGTAGGCCAGGTGGTTGCCGGTTTTCTCGATCAATCCGAAGCCGGTGATGCGCAAACCAGGGTCGATGCCGAGAATGCGCAGCACCGGTCTCGCAGCGGCGCTCATCGGTTTTGCGCCCGTGCCAGATAGACCCCGCCGACCGCCAGCAGCATCCCGGCCAGCGCCAGTCCGCCGAGCGTTTCGCCGAACACCAGCCAGGCGATCACCGCCGTGCTGGGGGGAGTCAGGTAGAAAAGGCTGGCGACGTTGACCGCGCTGCCGCTGCGAATCAACACATTGAGCAGGCTGATCGCACCAAACGAGAGTACCAGCACCAGCCACAGCAGGGCAAAGGCAAACTGCGGCGTCCACTCGATGTGCATGCTTTCGCTGGTCCAGGCGGCGAGCGCCGTAAGCACCGCGGTCGGCAGGAATTGAATGACCGAACCGGTACGCAGGTCGAAGTGCGGGCAAAAACGCTTCTGGTAAAGCGTGCCGAGCGTGATTCCGAGCAAGGCGGCGAACGCCGGCAGCAGCATCGCCGCCAGCGGCAGGTCGCCGAGTTTATTGGCAACCACCAGCGCCACGCCGGCAAAGCCCAGCACCAGGCCCAGCCATTGCCGTGGCGATACGCGTTCACCGAGCAGAAAACCGGCACCACAAGCGGTCAGCAGCGGCTGCATGCCGACCACCAGCGCCGTTACGCCAGCCGGCAGACCATGCTTGATGGCCGTGAACACCCCGCCCAGGTAGAGCGCGTGCACCAACAGCCCGGAAATGCCGATGTGGACAAGCTGACGCCCGTCGGCGGGCCATGGCGCACGCGTCGCCAGGGCAAACAGCGTCATCAGCACGAGCACCAGGAGGTAGCGGGCGAGCAGGAAAGTCAGCGGCTCGGCGTACGGCAGCCCGAACTTGGCGCCGATGAAGCCGGTGCTCCACAGGAATACAAAGAGAAAAGGCAGCAGCGATGGCAGGGGACGCATGGGCTCGGCTTATGGACGCAGGACAGGAGTGTAGCAAGCATCGCGGCAGCGATGGCGGCCCGCGGTCGGAACGGCAGGCCCTGGTCTGCGCAGGGCAGCAATGACAAACCCCGCAAAGGCGGGGTTTGTCATTGCATCTTGCCGAGAAAGGCGGTTGGAGATTACTTCTTCGCTGCAGCGGCATCCGTGCTCTTGGCATCGCTCGGGGCGTCTTTCCTGGTCGCCGGTTTGGCTGCATCTTTGCTCTCAACGGGTTTCGCTGGCTCGGCCTTGGCGGCGGGTGCGACAGGAGTCGCTGCCGGTTTGGTGGTTGCCGGTGCTGGAGCGCCTGCCGCGGCAGCGGGAGTAGTGACAGGCTTGGTGGCCGCAGCCGCTGCGGGAGTCGCCGGAGTTTTCGGAGCAGCCGTGGGCGCACTTGCTGGTGCAGCGGCGCCTGCCGGGGGTGCGGCCTTGGCAGGCTCGGCCTTCGCGGGTGCAGCCTTGGCCGCCGCCGGTGTTGCTGTAGCTGCCGGCTTGGCCGTTGTCGCCCCGGTCAAGGTCACGTCACTCTTCATCTTGCCGAGGACTGCCGGTCCAATGCCGGGCACCTTGGTGAGATCGTCCACCGTCTTGAAGTCACCATTCTTGGTGCGATAATCGATAATTGCCTGGGCCTTGGCCGGACCGATACCGGTGAGCATTTGCAGTTCGTCCTTGTTGGCGGTATTCACATTGACCGCAGCAAAGGCATTCATCGTGATCATCAGCAAAGTGAGCAACAGGGTAATCAGCTTGTGCATGGCGTTCCTCCTGGTGAGATTGGGGTCGCAAATCACCAAGCCTCTGTCCGCCTGGCGTCCTGCAGCATTGCTTAACGCTCCACAAGAGCTTTACGTTGACCAAAAGGTCATGACTTTTCCAGGCACCTCCGATCAAGGCCGAGGCAGTAGCCTTGCTGGTACGGGTGCACGCGCTCAGGGGCCGACGATGGCCAGGCACTGCTGGCCAGGATCAACTCTCCCGCTCGGGTGAAGACCGCCCCCGTAGCCAGTCCGGCAGATCCCGGTCGCCGGCGTTGTCGATGATGTATTGCCGAATCAACTTGCGCACCACCTGCGAAGGCGTCAGGTCATGCGATGCGCAGATCTCTTCGAAAATCTGCTTCTTGCGCGGGTCGATTAGGATGGTGAGGCGTGAGGTACGATTTTCCATAGGAGCACTTTGCGTGTTAATTAAATTATCATTGCAATAGTATCAGAAGCGAATATAATGGTTCTCGAATCAAGATAGTAGCATGCTCGACAGGGTAGGTTTCGCCCCGTTCTGAACACTTTAAAGTGCCCCTTCCGTTGAATCCAGACGAGTTTTTCCGAAATGCCTGAACGGTATGATCTTCGCTATTACTGCTGATCGTCCACTTGCTGCACGCGACAGCCGCGGTGACAACCGATCGTGACCACCAGCGGGCTGCACGCGGCGGCGCAGTGGGTGCATCTGGACTGGGTTCTGCTGGTGGTGGCCGCGTGGCTGCTACTTGGCGTGGCGGGCATCTTTGCCTTGCGCCACCTGACGCTGGTGGCGAAGGTGCTGTTTCCCGTCGGTGGTGCTTGCGGACTGGCCCTATTCGGCATTGCCCTGAGTGCAGCGCTGAGTTCGCCCGAAGTCGCGGTGCTGCCGATCGGCCTGCCGAGCCTGCCCTTCCATTTTCGCCTCGACAGCCTGTCGGCTTTCTTCCTGATGCTCATCGGCTGCATCTCGGCGGGCGTGTCGGCATTCGCCGCCGGCTATTTCCGCCAGGGCGAAGGAACGCCGCCCGGTCTGCTGGCTTTCGAGTACCACCTCTTTCTCGCGAGCATGGCGCTGGTGGTCCTCGCCGACGATGCCTATGTGTTCATGGTGATGTGGGAAACGATGGCCCTGTCGTCGTTCTTTCTGGTCACCGCAAACCATCGTATCGTCGAGATCCAGCGTGCCGGCTATCTCTATCTGCTGGTCGCGCATATTGGCTCCATCGGCATCCTGCTCTGCTTCGGCGTGCTGCAAGCGAATACCGGCGACTACACCTTTGCCAATATGCGCGCCCAGGCGCTTTCGCCGTTGTCGGCGTCGATCGCCTTCCTGCTCGCGCTCTTCGGTTTTGGCGCCAAGGCCGGCATTCTGCCGCTACATGTGTGGCTCCCCGAGGCGCATCCGGCCGCTCCCTCGCCGGTTTCGGCACTGATGAGCGGAGTGATGTTGAAGACCGCCATCTACGGCGTGCTGCGGATACTTTTCGATCTGCTGCACACCCAGGTCTGGTGGTGGGGCCTGTTGCTCCTGGTGCTTGGCTTGGCGACCGCGCTGTTCGGCGTCGTCTTCGCCGCGGTACAGGTGGATATGAAACGCATGCTGGCCTACTCGTCAATCGAGAACATCGGTCTGATGTTTACGGGTATTGGTCTGGCCGTGCTGTTTTCCGCCTACGGCATGCAGCCGATGGCGTCACTGGCGCTGACCGCGGTGCTCTACCACGTCACCAGCCACGCCTTCTTCAAGAGCCTGCTCTTTGTCGGCACCGGTGCGGTACTGCATGCCACCAGCGAACGCAACCTGGGCAAACTCGGTGGCCTGATCCGCTACATGCCCTGGGTGGCTTGGATTACCTTGCTTGCGGTGCTGGCCAGCGCCGGTCTGCCGCCGTTCGGGGGCTTCGTCTCGGAATGGTTGCTGCTGCAAAGCTTCCTTTTCTCACCGAGCCTGCCGAGTCCATTCCTGAACATGCTGATCCCGGTAGTGGCAGCGCTGATTGCGCTGATCGCCGCCCTCGCCGGCTACACCATGGTCAAGTTCTTCGGCATCATCTTCCTCGGCCAGCCGCGTGAGGACAAACTCGCGCAGGCGCACGACGCCGGCGGCTGGGAGCGCGTCGGCATGCTCTGGCTGGTCAGCGGCTGCGTTGCGCTGGGCTTGTTTCCGGTGCAGTTCATTGCCCTCATCGATCCAGTGACGCGCACAATGGTCGGCGCCGGGATGGGCAATACGGTGGCTGCCGGTGGCTGGCTGCTGGTGCCGGTGGCGATGGAACGTGCGAGTTATGGGCCGGCGATCTTCCTGCTCGGCGTTGCGGCCAGCTTCGCGATCGCTTTCCTGCTGGTCCGCATTTTTTACCACGGTCGTCTGCGCCGCGCGCCGCCCTGGGACTGCGGCTACCCCTGGCAGAACGCCCGCATGCAGGATACGGCAGAGGGTTTTGGGCAACCGATCCGGCAGATTTTCGAGCCTTTTTTCCGGATAGAGCGCGAACTTCCGACGCCGTTTGATCGCCAACCCCGCTATCACGTCAGCGTTGGCGACCCCATCTGGCACTGGCTCTACCTGCCGCTGGCCAGCGTCGTCGAGCGTTTGGCGCGCCTGATCGGCCGCTTGCAGCAGGGGCGGATTGCGGTGTACCTGCTCTACAGCTTCGTGACCCTGCTGCTGGTGCTGACGGTGGTGAAACAATGACGGGGCTCGGTGTCGCTTCGCAACTGCTCGAGATCGTCATGGCTCTGCTGCTGGCGCCCTTGCTCAGCGGTTGGATCAACCAGTGTCGCGCCTGGCTGCAGAACAAGTCGGGCGCCGGCTTGCTGCAGCCGTACCGCATGCTGCACAAACTGTTCAACAAGGAATCGCTGATCTCCGAGCACGCATCGCCGCTGTTCCGGGGTGCGCCGTATATCGTTTTCGGCTGCATGGCGCTGGCCAGTGCGATCATTCCAACGCTGTCGACCGATCTGCCCTTGTCACCGGCGGCCGACGCGATTGCCCTGGTCGGCCTGTTCGCCGTCGCACGGGTGTTCATTTCGCTGGCGGCGATGGACGTCGGCACTTCGTTCGGAACGTTCGGCGCCCGGCGCGAAATGCTGATCGGCTTTCTTGCCGAACCGGCGCTGCTGATGGTGCTGTTCTCGGCGTCACTGATCTCGAAGTCGACCTCGCTGACCACCATCGTCGAGACGCTGGCACATCGCCATCTGGCGATCTATCCGAGCCTTGCCCTGGCCGGCGTGGCCTTCACCATGGTTTCACTGGCCGAAAATGCCCGAGTTCCAGTGGACAACCCGGCGACTCATCTCGAACTGACGATGATCCACGAGGCGCTGATCCTCGAATATTCGGGCCGTCATCTGGCGCTGCTCGAATGGGCCGCCAGCTTGAAGCTGTTTGCCTACTCGTGTATCGGGCTGGCGCTGTTTTTCCCCTGGGGAGTGGCCGAGGCCGAGGCGCCGCTGGCGCTGCTGCTGGCGATGCCGGTGCTGATTCTCAAACTGGCGATCGGCGGCGTCCTGCTCGCGCTACTCGAAACGCTGAGCGCCAAAATGCGCATCTTTCGCGTGCCGGAATTCCTCGCTACCGCTTTTCTGCTGGCGGTGATCGGCATGCTCGTCTCGATTCTCCTGGGGCAGTGAGATGATGAGCGAACTCGTCGGCCAGTTGATCAATCTCCTCGCGGCAATCCTGCTGATGCTGTCGTTCGCGATGATATCGCAGCGGCGGATTCTGTCGCTGATTCACCTGTTCACCGCGCAGGGCGCGATCCTGGTCGCCGCAACGCTGCTGGTCGGCTACGCCACCCACCAGCCACACCTCTACGTCTCGGCAGGAATCACGCTGGTGTTAAAGGTGATCCTAATCCCGCTGTTGCTGCATCGGGTGATCAATCGTCTCGACGTGCGCTGGGACGTCGAGACGCTGATCAACATCCCGATGACAATGATCATCGGCATTGCGCTCGTCATTTTCGCATTCAACCTGGCACTGCCGATTTCCAAGTTGTCGGTCAGTATCGCCCGCGGCACGCTCGGCATCGCGCTCGCTTGCGTACTGCTCTCGTTCATGATGATGATTACCCGCTCAAAAGCGGTGCCACAGGTGATCGGTTTTCTGTCGATGGAAAACGGCCTGTTCTTCGCCGCCACCTCGGCGACCTACGGCATGCCGATGGTCGTCGAACTCGGCATCGCCCTGGACGTGCTGGTCGGGATCCTGATTCTCGGCGTATTCATGTTCCATATCCGCGAAGAGTTCGATAGCCTCGACATCAGCCACCTCGAAAAGCTCAGGGAAGACTGACTTGCAAATGCTGTATTTGGTCCTCGCCATACCCCTGCTCGGCAGCGTCGTTCTGGCCTTCACCGGGCAGCACGACGGCGCGCGCGAGATCAACGTCGCCTTCAGCCTGGGGACTTTCCTCGCCACCTGCGCGCTGACCGCGGAAGTGATCTCAGGTGGCCCGCTGTTCGCCTGGAACCGCGAGTTCTATATCGATCCGCTGAATGTCTTTCTGCTCACCCTGACCGCCTTCGTCGGCCTAACCACCGCCATTTTCTCGCGCCCCTACATGCGCGTCGAACGTGACCACGGCAAGATGACGCCGAATCGCATGCGTCTCTACCATAGTATGTATCAATTGTTCAACTTCACCATGCTGATCGCGCTGATGACCAACAACCTCGGGATCCTGTGGGTTGCCATGGAGGCAGCGACGCTGACCACCGTCGTGCTGGTCAGCGTGTATCGGACGCCTGCGAGCCTCGAGGCGGCCTGGAAATACTTCATCCTCTGCGGCGTTGGCATTGCCCAGGCGCTGTTCGGCACCGTGCTGCTCTACATGGCAGCGGAAAAGGTGATCGGCACCGAGGGCGGCGCCCTGTTATGGACCAATCTCGACGCGGTCAAGGCGCAGCTCGATCCGGGCATCATCACTTTGGCCTTCGCCTTCCTGTTCATCGGCTATGGCACCAAGGTCGGTCTGGTGCCAATGCATAACTGGCTGCCAGATGCCCACGCCGAAGGACCGACACCGGTTTCGGCCGTGCTCTCGGGTCTGCTGCTGAACGTCGCCGTGTATGCCCTGCTGCGCTGCAAGGTACTGACCGACGGGGCGCTGCAGAATCCCCTTGCCGGGCAGTTGATGATGGGTTTCGGCCTGCTGTCGGTACTCGTGGCGGCATTCTTCCTGTCGCGACAGAAGGACGTCAAGCGCATGTTCGCCTATTCATCGATCGAGCACATGGGGCTGATCACTTTCGCCTTCGGCATGGGTGGACCGATTGCCAACTACGCCGGCCTGCTGCACATGAGCGTGCATTCGCTGATCAAGTCGGGCATTTTCTTCGCCGTTGGGCATGCGACGCAGAAGGCGGGAACGCAGGTGATGGAAGATATCCGCGGCCTCATCAAGGTCAGCCCGACGGTCGGCTGGGGTATGATGCTCGGCTCGCTGGCGATCCTCGGGATGCCCCCTTTCGGCGTCTTCGCCAGCGAATTCCTGATTCTCACCACTGCCATGCGTGAGCAACCATGGGCGACGCCGTTTCTGCTGCTGGCGCTCGGCGTTGCTTTCGCCTCGGTTTTCAGCCGGGTGCAGCCGATGGTTTTCGGTGAAACCTCGGTCAAGCCGTTGCGGCACCCGCCGGCGCTCATCCCGGTCTTTGTCCACCTTGGTCTGGGCCTGATGCTGGGCTTGTATATCCCGCCGTATCTGGATGCCTGGTATCGCCATGCGGCCCGGATGATTGGCGGTTAATGCGATGCTGATTGCACAATTCATCGAGGATCTTGAACACTTGCCGGGGCCACTGCCGATGCACTACCGGACAGTTCGCGCCGATACCTGGCGGCGGGTTGCACAGGCGGTGTCCGAGGCAGGAGGAAGGCTGCTGTCGTTGTGGGGGTCCGATCGCACGCGCGGCGCATCCGGCAGTCTGGTGATCTCGGCGGCTTATGTGGTTCGCGAAGGCTTGCTCTGGCTCGACCTGCCGCTTGGCGAGCGAAGTGTGATCGATCCGCAGCATCCGAGCTATCCTGACTTGGTCCCGTTCTTTCCCTGCGCGGCGCACCTGCAGCGGGCGGCTGCCGATCTGCTCGGCGTCGTTGCCGAAGGGGCGACTGACCGGCGAGCATGGCTCAACCATGGTGCCTGGCCAGCGAACTGGCATCCGCTACGCCGGCAGGATCCGCATCCAGGCCTGCCTGCGGCACAGGAAGTTACCGACTACGCGTTCGTTCGCGTCGCAGGCGATGGCGTGCACGAAATCCCGGTAGGACCCGTGCACGCCGGAATCATCGAACCTGGGCACTTCCGTTTTTCGGTCGTCGGCGAGAAAGTGCTGCGCCTGGAGCAACGCCTGGGCTACAAGCACAAGGGAATTGAAAAGCGTTTCACCGAGCTGCCGCCACTCGCAGCGAATCGCCTGGCCGGCAGGATTTCGGGCGATTCTACGGTGGCTTACGCCTGGAGCTACTGTATGGCACTGGAGTCACTCGCGAGCTGCGAGATTCCCGAGCGTGCGTGCTGGCTGCGCGCCTTGCTGCTAGAACGTGAACGCGTCGCCAACCACCTCGGCGACCTCGGTGCACTCGGTAACGACGCAGCGTTCGCCTTCGGACTCGCGCAGTTCTCACGGCTCCGGGAAGACTGGCTGCGACTCGCAAAAGAAGCCTTTGGCCACCGCCTGATGATGGACGGTATCGTCCCCGGTGGCGTCGCCTCGGACATCGACCGCTCCAGCGCCGACCGGCTTTTCCGTCAATGCGACAGCGTCGAGCGCGAAGTACTGCAACTGCAGCAGGTGTACGACGAGCATTCCGGCCTGCAGGATCGCTTCATGACCACTGGCCGCGTGACGCCTGAACTCGCCTCTCAACTCGGCCTGACCGGCCTCGCGGGTCGGGCCAGCGGCCAGGCGGTCGATCTGCGTTGCGACCAGCCCTGGGCACCTTACGACCGATTGCAGGTGAAGATCGCGACGTGCAGCGACGGCGATGTCGCTGCACGCGTGATGGTGCGTTTTGCGGAGATCAGCGAATCGCTGCGCTTGCTGCGCGTGATTCTTTGCCGGCTTAGCGAGGGCGCGGGCGAGACGCGCCGTGAACTACGCTTGCCGGCGAAGGCAGCGCTCGGTGCCGGCTGGGTCGAAGGCTGGCGCGGCGAAGTCTTCGTGGCACTCGAATGGGATGGCGAGAACGGCAGCAACGGCATCCGTCGCTGCCACATCCACGATCCCTCATGGCAAAACTGGCCGGTACTCGTGCATGCGGTGATCGGCAACATCGTTCCCGACTTTCCGCTGATCAACAAGTCCTTCAACCTCAGCTATTCAGGACACGACCTCTGATGTGGCGCATCCTCAGACAGATCGCACGCAACGGCATCCGCAGCGAAGCCCCGCCCGCGGGCAACGATGCCCTGCGCGTCGACGGCGAGCAGATTCAGCGCGAAATCCTCGCAATTCTCGGCCAGGCTCTGAGCATTCGCGAAGTCGATGCCGGTTCCTGCAACGCTTGCGAACTCGAAATCAACGCCCTCAATAACCCCTACTACAACATCGAGGGCCTCGGCATTCGATTCGTTGCCAGCCCGCGCCATGCCGACATGCTGCTGGTGACCGGACCCGTTGCACGGAACATGGAGCTGGCTTTGCGTCGCACCTATGAGGCGACGCCGGCACCCAAGCTGGTGGTTGCCGTCGGCGACTGCGGCTGCGATGGAGGCATTTTCGGTGAGGGTTACGCGAGCTGCGGTCGGGTGGCCAACGTGATTCCGGTCGATGTCGCAGTACCCGGCTGCCCGCCAGAGCCAATCGAGATCCTGCGCGGCATTCTCACGGCGGTGCGTCGCGGTCGTCAAGGTTAGGTGCGCAATGGCTGGCGAAAGCCCAGAGCCTGCGATATTTCATTGGCTGTCGCCTTGATCGGCCTCACCCAGTCCGGGTTATGGCGATCGCTGGGTGCTGATACCGAGAGCCCGGCGACCAACTGACCTTCATCGTTGCGGACCGGCGCGGCGATGCAGCGCAAGCCGATCTCGGCTTCTTCGTTGTCGTAGGCCAATTCGTGGCGGCGGATCTTGTCGAGTTCCTTTTCGAGTGCATCGAGGCGAGTCAAAGAATGCGGAGTCTTGCCCGGCAAGCCGGTACGCCTGGCGTAGGCTCGCACATCGGCCAGCCCGTCAGCCGCCAGAAACAGCTTGCCGACCGAGGTGAGATGTAGCGGCGCGCGTCCGCCGACCAGGTAAACCACGCGCACCAGCGAGCTACCGCTCGAGGTTCGCTCGACGTAGATGATCTCGTCTTCGTGGCGAATGCCGAGATTCACCGCTTCGCCGATCAGCTCGTGCAATTGCTGCATGTAGGGCAGCGCCACCTGGCGAATGTTGATCCGCGACTTGACGATGTTGCCCAGTTCGAGCAGCCGGATGCCGAGCGCGTAGGTACCGGCGTCTTGGCGTTCGACGAGCGCGGCGCCGGTCATCACTGCAAGGATGCGATGCGCGGTGGAGGGATGCAGGCCGGTACGCTGGGCCAGGATCTTGAGACTCACCGGTCCCGGCATGTCGGCCAGCACGTCGAGGAGTGACATCATCCGCTCGATGACCTGAATGGAACCTTTCTCTGCCTGTTGTTCGGCCATTGCCTTGTTGTCGAACCTTCCATTTTTGTGCTTCCGGGAAATTCTTTTGGGCGCTCCGCCACTCGCCCGCCGCAGCCTGTGCGGCGCAGCCTGTGCGGCGCAGCATCTTACCACTTACATCATGCGCTTTGCCTGCCAGCCGTCTGCCTGATGGCCGGCCGCGCTTCCCTCACGAGTTCGCAGTTCGCGTATAATTGCAGGTTTTGAAGCGTTTTCTGGGGGTTAGTCATGCCGATCTACGCCTATCGCTGTACTTCCTGTGGTTTCGAGAAAGATCATCTGCAAAAACTGAGCGACTCGGCATTGCGCATCTGTCCCCAATGCGGTCAGGCCAGCTATACCAAGCAGCTGACTGCTGCCGGTTTTCAGTTGAAAGGCAGTGGCTGGTACGCGACAGACTTCAAGGGTGGCCAGCCCTCTGCCCCGACCGAAAAGCCGGAAGCCGGCGCCAAAACCACCGAAAAAGCGCCCGCATCCCCGACCGGAGCGACGGCGTGCGCCGACCACTGATCAAACGCTACTTCATCACCGGCTTGCTGATCTGGGTTCCCATGGCGATCACCGCCTGGGTGCTGATGCTGATCGTCGGGACCATGGATCAGTCCTTGCGCTTGTTGCCGGAAGTGATACATCCGCACACGGTTCTTGGTTTCGACATCCCGGGGGTCGGGGCGATCCTGACCTTGCTGATCATCGTTCTCACCGGGCTTCTGGCTACCAATTTCATCGGGCAGCGGCTGGTCGTCTGGTGGGAGTTGTTGCTGGCGCGCATTCCAGTCGTCAATTCGATCTATCACAGCGTCAAGCAGGTTTCAGACACGCTTTTTTCATCATCCGGAAACGCTTTTCGCAAAGCCTTGCTGATCGAATATCCGCGGCGCGGCACCTGGACCATCGCCTTTCTTACCGGTAAACCGGGCGGTGAAGTACTTCGGCATCTCGATGGCGAGCATGTCAGTGTCTACGTTCCGACGACGCCGAATCCGACCTCGGGCTTCTTTCTGATGCTGCCGATAACGGATGTCATCGAACTCGACATGAGCGTGGATACCGCACTCAAGTACGTGATCTCGATGGGCGTGGTGGCCCCACAGCTACGACCACAGGCCGCGAACACTCCCAGCCGACCATAAACTGAAACAAGTTACCCGGACAACAGCATGCGTACTCATTATTGTGGACAAGTCGATTCACAGCTTATTGGCCAGGAGGTTACGCTCTGCGGCTGGGCGCATCGGCGCCGCGACCATGGTGGCGTGATCTTCGTCGATCTACGTGATCGCGAGGGTCTGGCACAGATTGTATGCGACCCCGATCGGCCGCTGATGTTCAAGACTGCCGAGTCGGTCCGCAACGAGTTCTGCCTGCGGATTACCGGCAAAGTCCGCGCTCGACCTGAGGGCACGGTCAACCCCAACATCGCCAGCGGTGCGATCGAGATTCTTTGCCACGAGATGGAAGTCCTCAATCCGTCGGTGACACCGCCGTTTCAGCTCGACGAAGAGAATCTTTCGGAGAACATTCGCCTGTTGCACCGGGTGCTTGACCTGCGGCGTCCGCAGATGCAGAACAACATGCAACTTCGTTACCGCACGGCGCGGGCCTTCCGCCGCTTCCTGGACGATGCCGGTTTCATCGACATTGAAACCCCGATGCTCACCAAGAGCACTCCGGAGGGCGCGCGCGACTATCTGGTTCCCTCGCGGGTGCATCCCGGCCACTTCTTCGCGCTTCCCCAGTCGCCGCAACTTTTCAAGCAGTTACTGATGATTTCCGGGTTTGACCGGTACTATCAGATCACCAAGTGCTTTCGCGACGAGGATCTGCGCGCAGACCGCCAACCGGAATTCACCCAGGTCGATATCGAGACCTCGTTCATGAGCGAGGGCGAAATCATCGGGTTGATGGAAGAACTGATCCGGGCGGTTTTCAAGGAAGCGATCGCCGCCGATCTGCCCAATCCCTTCCCGCGCCTGAGCCATTCTGAAGCCATGCATCGCTATGGCTCAGACAAACCCGATCTGCGCGTGACTCTCGAACTCGTCGAAGTCGCCGACGCGCTGAAGGATGTTTCCTTCAAGGTCTTCGCCAGTGTCGCCAATAGCGAAGGGGGTCGTATCGCCGCCTTGCGCATTCCCGGAGGGGCGAGCCTGACGCGTGGCGAGATCGACGCCTACACCCAGTTTGTCGGCATCTATGGCGCCAGAGGGCTGGCCTATATCAAGGTCAATGATGTCACGCAACTCAACGAGGCTGGCCTGCAATCACCGATCGTCAAGAACCTGCACGCGCGCGCGCTGCAGACGATCGTCGAGCGGACTGGCGCGCAGTCGGGAGATCTGATTTTCTTTGGTGCCGACAGATGCAAGGTGGTCAACGACGCGCTCGGCGCCCTGCGCGCCAAGATCGGACACGAAAAGGGCTTCGTCAATGGCCATGCCTGGGAGCCGGTATGGGTTGTCGACTTTCCGATGTTCGAGCATGACGCGCAGGAGAAGCGTTGGACAGCTTGCCACCACCCCTTCACCAGTCCGAAAGACGAGCATCTGGCGCTGCTGGAAAGTGACCCTGGCGCTTGTCTGGCCAAGGCCTACGACCTGGCACTCAACGGTTCCGAGCTCGGTGGAGGATCGGTGCGGATTCACCGGGCGGCAGTCCAGGAACAGGTCTTCAGGGCGCTCGGCATCGGTGAGGAAGAGGCGAAGCTCAAGTTCGGCTTCCTGCTCGATGCCCTCAAGTATGGCGCTCCACCGCACGGCGGACTGGCTTTTGGTCTGGATCGCATCGTGACGATGATGGCCGGAGCCGAGTCGATCCGGGATGTGATCGCCTTCCCGAAAACCCAGCGTGCGCAGTGCCTGCTCACCGACGCACCGAGCGGTGTGGACGAAAAGCAGCTACGGGAACTGCACATCCGCCTGCGCCAGAGAGTCGAAACGCAGATCGAGATTGGCAAAGGCTAATTGCAGGTGCTGAAAATCGTGACCTTTCTGCGGCTGCTGCTGCTGGCCGCGCTGCTCGGTGGTCTGCTTGGCGCGGCCCATGCACGTGAACCCAGATCCCTGGCGAGGGTCGCGTTGGCCGACTTGCCACCGGAGGTAATGCAGACCCTGCTTCTGATCCGGCAGGGTGGACCCTTTCCCTACCCGCGCAAGGATGGGAGTACTTTTGGCAATTTCGAGAAACGCCTGCCCTTGCAGGCACACGGCTACTATCGGGAGTACACGGTACCGACACCGGGTAGCCGAGACCGTGGAGCGCGCCGAATCATCGCCGGCGATGGGCGCGGCGGTGATGTCGCCAACTCCAGCGAGTTCTATTACACGGATGATCATTACCGCAGTTTCCGCCGCATACGCGAATAGCCATGAGCCAGAACGACTTGCAGAACCTGCTCGAAGATGCAACACAAGCCGGGATCTACCACTTGCCCTGGAGTGCTCACAGAGTCGTCAAAGCCGCTGCGGAAGCCGCCGGCTTCGCCTGCTTTGACCTCAGTTTTGGCGACTCCGACCGTGTCGACATCGTACTCGCTAAACTCGGACGAGATCTCGACTTTCCCGAGTGGTACGGACACAACCTCGATGCCCTGAAGGATTGTCTGACCGATTTTTCGTGGTGTGAAGCCGCAGGTTATGTACTGATCATCACCCGGGCTGAAATCCTGGGAGCCCAGGACCCGGCGGCTTTTCATGCCATAAACGAGGTATTTGCCGCGGCCATTGCCGAATGGCGCTTGCAGGGTTTACCGATGTGGGTGTTTTACGATCTTCGTGCTGACGGACTGGCGGTTCTCCCGACCCTGGCATGAAGCAATACAAGCGACCGGTGTCGGTGCTGGTCGTGATCCATACCCGGGATCTGCAGGTGCTGCTGCTCGAACGTGCTGCCCATGCAGGCTACTGGCAATCGGTCACCGGCAGCCAGGAAAACGATGAGCCATTGCTGACAACTGCCATCCGGGAAGTCGGCGAGGAAACCGGGATCCAGGTGCGCGCCGAGGATCTGCTGGATTGGCGGCTCAGCAACTGCTACGAGATTTTTGCCGAGTGGCGTCATCGTTACGCTCCGGGGGTCCTGCACAATACCGAGCACGTCTTCTCGCTGCTGCTTCCGGCAGCACAGCCGGTCACCGTCGCTGCCGAAGAGCATTTGCGTTACTGCTGGTTGCCGTGGCGCGAAGCGGCCGCGAAATGTTTTTCGTGGAGCAACCGCGACGCAATTCTCATGCTGCCGGAGCGGATGTCTGTGCGCTGAGCCGCTGCTCCAGGCAAGTTGAGCAGTAACAGCCGACAGCAGCAGCGCCCGGTTCCAGGGTAAGCGTCGGCTTTTCCATACACCAGCAAGTGGAGTGGCCGACCACCGCACCGCAGACAAAGGCGGTGCCGCAGTCCGTACACCGCGTCGTCATGGTGTTTTCCGGGAGTATTGGCATGTCCTCCTCTCAATCCTTAGCCAGCAGGCCTTCGGTGATCCAGCGCTGGAGAAAACCGGCGGCCGTCTGCGCCGGTTCCGGCACACCGGACTCGGCGATCAACGTGCAACAGTCGGCGAAACTGGCCGCTTGGGTCAAGGCTTGCAGGGCCGCCGCTTCGCAGGCTTCGGCAGATCGCCAGCAGCAATCGAGCGCCGGTCGCCAGATCAGCAGCACATGCGGCAATCGTTGCGGTTCCTCGCTGGCGACTTCGCTATTCGCATTGAGCGCTTTCCAGACCGGCTCGACACGCCACGCCAGATCGATCAACTGCAAGGAAGGCAGGGGTCTGAATCGCCGCAGAGGCCAGTCTTGCAGCGGCAACGCAGCGAGGTCGTCACGGGTGAGAGCGGCAGCATCTGCAGCGTCGAACGCCGTACGCATCGCCCAGTCCATCCGCGCCAGGTCGAGCAGCGCGGGGTGTGGCAAGCGCCCTGGCGCAGCGTCGAGAAACTCCACCAGCCTGTGGCCGAACCAGCGAATCGAACGGAAATGTGATGGATGTTCATCGATATACGCGCGCGCCAGAAGATCAAAAGCGTCATCGCCGAGCGCCCGCTGCAGAACCGGGAAATTGTCGCGCAGGGCCGCCGTCAGACGGGCACGGTAAGCCTGCAGGTAAACGCCGATACCACCCGCCAGCAGTGCTCCCTCCGCAGCAAACAAATCCGGGGTGAAATTTTCCAGCAGAATGGCTTTCTGGAAACGCTGCTGCAACTCTGCCAGGGTACTCATGCGGCCTGTTCGATCTGGGTGTGTTGTGCCCGCGTGCGAGCATAATCGAGTTCGGCGATGAGCACCGCAAGCGGCGGCATGTTGTCGTCGCGCTCGATCATCGTCGGTATTGGACCAAGTCGCCCAACGGTATAGGCGTACAGATCCCAGACGGCCTCACAAATCGGCTGATCGTGAGTATCGATGAGGTAGCTGCCATGCTCCTCGTGTCCGGCCAGATGGATCTGGCGAACCACCGCAGGCGGTATGGCATCGATGAAGGTGTGCGGATTGAAATGGTGATTGACGCTGCTCACGTAGACATTATTCACGTCGAGCAGCAACTCACAGCCGGTATGCCTGACCAACTCGCGAATGAACTCCCATTCGCTCATCTCGTCAACCCGGTAGCGCACATAGCTGGAAACGTTCTCGAGCAACAGCGGCTGGCCGAGAGCCTCCTGGACCTGTGCCACGCGTGGCTCGAGTTGCCGCAGTGCCGCCTCGGTGTAAGGCAGTGGCAGCAGGTCGTGGAGGTTCAACGATCCGGTTCCGGTCCAGCACAGATGGTCCGAAACCCAGGCAGGCTCAACGCGGTCGACCAGCGCCCGCAACTGCCGCAAGTACTCCGGATCCAGGGCATCGCTGCCACCGATCGAGAGCGAAACACCGTGCATCACCATCGGATAGTCGCGGCGGATGCGATCGAGATAGTAAAGCGGTTTACCACCCGCGACGAGATAGTTCTCGGATATGATCTCGAGCCAGTCCACCCCTCGTGGTGACTCGACAAAATCCCGGTAATGTTCGGTACGCAGGCCCAGGCCGAAGCCTTTGATGGTCTCGCGCATGGCGTCTCCTTCAGGTTGGCGCCGGGGGTGACCACCTGCCGGTCGGCAGCCCGGTCACGCCCCCCTGCATCGAGCTTACTTGACCACCTTGCCACCCGCATCGGTGCATTCCTTGGCGCTGGCTTTGGTCACCCAGCCCTGGCCCTTGCAGGCATTGGTCCCCTTGCACTCGCTCTTGGCCGTCTTGCATTCGGAATGGCCCTTGCACGAGTTGATGCCGGCACAGTGTACCGGGCCTCCTTCCGCAGCGTGGACGGTCGGCGCCAGCATGCCGCCAGTGGCAAGAAGGGCAGCCGCAGCGGCGGCGATAGCGACACCAGACAGTTGATTCGACATTTCTTTCTCCTCTTTAGTGGATGGATTGGGTCAAAGCTGGCCGTTCTGAAACCAGTTCTCTGACATTGCTTAGACGCATGCAGGCTGGAATTACTTACACCAAAGGCAAATATTTTTTCACCGCCATTCTGGAGCTTGGGTTTGATGTGGAAGTCGCGTATGCGATTCACGAATCTCCCCTCCCCCCTCGCGGGGGCGAAGGCGGGGTTTCGCGGAGCACTGCTCCGCGCCGCCGCAGCCGGCCCGCGATGCAGCGCGGGCCGTGGGAGGGGTCGGGGGAGAGGGAAACGGTCATGACTTTCATGATCGGGGGTGTCTGGAAAAGTCATGACCGTTAGTTGGACGAACTTTTCTGTCCATTAGCACTCTCAGGCAACGAGTGCTAAAATGAAACTTGTCATCAGTAACGTGCAGGAGGAATCATCCACATGACCCAGGCCTTGGCATTTCCGACGGTTTCTGCCGTCGGCAGTATTGACGCTTATATCCAGGCGGCCAGGCAGTTTCCGCTGCTGAGCAAGGAAGAAGAATTTCGTCTGGCCACCCGCTTTCGTGATGAGGAAGATCTCGATGCGGCACGGCAGTTGGTGCTTTCGCATCTCCGCTTGGTGATTGCCATCGCGCGCGGATACCTCGGATACGGTCTGCCACACGCCGACCTGATCCAGGAGGGAAATATCGGCCTGATGAAAGCGGTGAAGCATTTCGACCCCAGGCACGGAGTACGTCTGATTTCGTTCGCCATCCACTGGATCAAGGCCGAGATTCACGAGTACGTCCTCAAGAACTGGCGAATGGTCAAAGTGGCTACGACCAAGGCGCAGCGCAAACTGTTCTTTAACCTGCGCGGCATGAAAGCGAACAGCAATGGCTTGAGTTCCTTGCAGGTGGCGGATATCGCGCAGCGCCTGAGCGTCAAGCCGGACGAAGTGATCGAGATGGATACTCGTCTATCGGGTCATGATCTGGCGCTCGAAGGCGATAATGAAGAGGAAGACGCGTTTGCTCCGATTGCCTATCTGTCGGACCATTCGAGTGAACCGTTACGTGTGCTTGAAGCACGCGCGCGTGCGTACTTACAGAACGATGGTCTGCAAAGTGCCCTGACAGGTCTGGATGCGCGTAGCCGCCGGATTGTCGAAGCGCGCTGGCTGACCGATGACAACCCGGCGACCCTGCACGAACTGGCGGCGGAATTCGGTGTATCCGCCGAGCGGATTCGCCAGATTGAAGTCAAGGCGATGCAGAAAATGCGTGCAATTCTGGCGCCCCTGGTGGAGCAAACGTGAACCGAAGGGACCAGACTGCCGTCCTCAGCAAAGCGCGGCTCTACAGGCCCATCTGTTGCAGTATGGCTGCACGCCGTTCCTGTAGTCAAAGTCTGACCAGTTTGCCGAGTTCGCGGATGAAGGCCGTTGGATCAGGGTTTTCTGGGTAGCGGAAGACCACAAGACCTCGTCGATCTACCAGATGGATATGGCGGCTTTCACTTCCTCCGAGAATATCCATCAGTTTGGCGTCTGTCGCTCTAACCAGGACCAGGTCGGGGTGTGATGCCATCAGACCAGGCGCTGGTGTCGTGGCATCGGTGATCACCCAAAGGCGGTCGATACGCTCCATATTGCGTCCCTGCGCGGTACGTGCCTGCCGTGTCAGATAAAGCGTGTGCTGGCAGCGCGCATCGCAGGCGCCGGGCGCCGCAAAAATCACCAGCCACTTGCCACTGACTTCTGGATGCTCCAGTCGGGTGCCATCCGGACGTTGCAGGAATTCAAACGGAAGTGGCACAGGGTCAAGCGGCAGACCAACGGTCGCCTTGACCTGCGGCGGTGAGACATAGCGAAAGTACAACGCAACAAGAAGCGGCAACAGGCCTATCGCAACGATCGCCAGCAGCGTCCATCTGCCCCTGGTCTGACTCGAAGCTTTCAAAACGCTGGCCGGAGCCCAGCTGACAGGGACGTCCTGGCCCGCCTGTTTCTCTGAGGTCATTTCTTTCGCCATGCAAGGAGTCCATAGGCCACGGCCATGAGCGCAAAAATCAGCCACATGGCCGCATAGCCGTAATGTTTCACCGCCGGATTGTCAGGAGTACCCCAATCGCGTACCAGACCATCGCCTTCCGCACCGGTTTGCATCAGAATTACCGGTAACGCGTCCAGGCCACTGCGCTGACGGTAGTCCTCTTCCCGCACATGCTGCCAGATGGCTCCCTCCGGTGGGGTTTTCTGCAATTCGAATGTCCTGGTTTCAAAGCTGTGAGTCACGCCGGCAATCTCGATTTCACCTACTGGCGATGCCAACGACGGGATGTCAGAACGTAGTCGCGGCGCAGGTATCCAGCCGCGGTTGACCAATACGACGGATGCACTGCCCGACAACTGCAAAGGCGTGAGTACATGATAGCCGGGGCGACTACGATAGATCTTGTTGTCCAGAAAGATGGTTTTCTCCTCCAGCCAGTGACCGCGTGCGGTTGCCGCCCTGTCGATCAGGCTCTCGCGATCGCGCTGCTGCGCGGACAATTTGATTGGTGTCGAGACAAGGGCGGACTGCTCGCGCGCAAAGCGCTCGCCGCGTGTTTCCGCACGCCAGAGTTGCAGGCGGGACATGGCGAGACAGGTCAGAACCACCAGAAGGACCACAAGCAGGTGCAGAGGCCCGCGCTTGAGGGAGAAGATCGACATCTGCAGAACGCTGTTCCCGGGTTGTTGTCGTATGCGAACCGAAAGTCCTAGACTACGGTAGACTGTGATCTTTCAGGAGGGAAATTCATGCGCATCTTCGTCGTACTGATGCTGATTGCCATCATTGCCAGTCTCGGCAGCGCCCTGGTGTTTATCTATCGCGATCAAGGCCCGGACAAAACCAGAGCGGTGAAGGCACTTTCCTTCCGTGTCGGCCTATCGTTTGGGCTGTTTCTGCTATTGATGGCTGCCCACTGGCTTGGCTGGATCGTTGAACGCCTGTGATTGCGAGGTTAATGTGAAAGTCGCGTATGCGACTCACGAATCTCCCCTCCCCCCTCGCGGGGGAGGGGTCGGGGGAGAGGGAAACGGTCATGACTTCATGATCGGGGTGCCTGGAAAAGTCATGACCGTTAGCGGTGGCGCACATCTTGGTGCGCCACGCGTCAGGAAGTTACAGCCAATAGACAACGACGAACAGGCCGAGCCAGACGACGTCCACAAAGTGCCAGTACCAAGCAACCGCTTCAAAGGCAAAGTGTCGCTCCCCGGTGAAGTGTCCCTTCAACGCCCGCAGGAGAATCACGGTCAACATCGTCACGCCGAGCGTCACGTGAAAACCATGGAAACCGGTCAACATATAAAAGGTTGAACCGTACACCCCAGTGGTCAGCTTGAGATTGAAGTGGCTATAGGCTTCGCGGTATTCGTACACCTGCAGGCCCAGGAACAACAGACCGAGCAGCACCGTCAAGATCAGGCCGACGATCAACTGCTGCCGTTTGTTGGCGACCAATCCCCAGTGCGCCCAGGTCACCGTGGCGCCCGAACTCAGCAGCAGCAGGGTATTGATGGCCGGGATTCCCCATGCGTGCATCGGAGTAAAAGCGTCCTTGGCCGCAGGACCGGCAGTTGGCCATTGATTTTTGAAGCCTTCCCAAAGCGCAGCCTGCTCCGCACTCGCCAAGTCAGGAATGGACAATACGCGGACATAGAACAACGCGCCAAAGAAAGCCGCGAAGAACATGACCTCGGAGAAGATGAACCAGGCCATTGACCAACGGAAGGAACGATCTACCTGCAGATTGTAGCGCTGGCCTTCCGATTCACCGATCACACGTCCAAACCAGCCGAACAGCATGACCGTCAGAACGGCGAACCCGCCGAGCAAAAAGTATCCGCCGTAGGCAATCGAATTAAACGTCAGAATGGCGCCGGTTGCCAGCAAGAGCAACGCAAACGACCCAACCACCGGCCAGTGCGAAGGCTCGGGAACGAAATAGCGGCTTGCGGATGCGGGGTGACTCATCTTGATTCCCTCCAAATCATATTGTCGTTATGGCCCTGTTACCTTGTTCATGTGTCCATCAATGACGACTGCTGTAAATTGCCACAGTTACCAGCGTAAGTACAAAAACCAGCATGAAAGCCAGTGCTGTGATCAACAGCTTCAACGGCGACAACGGTGGTGCATCTTGCTCGTACGGTTTGTGCCCACGCACCCCCAAAAGCGCCCAGGCAACGGTACGAATGGTACGAAACAGGCCGTTCTTCGGCGATTGTGGATTCACCAACACATCGTTCAAGTCCGGACTTCCGCAGACGTCGCCAATGCCTTCGCGCCACCTGCCGGCACTTCGAAAAACGTATACGAAAGGGTAAGCGTAGCAACGTCATCAGGCAGCTTCGGATCAATCAGGAACACGACGTCCATCTCGCGCACCTCGTGCGGCGCAAACGTTTGCTGCTTGAAGCAAAAGCACTCCAGCTTCTTTACGTAGCCACCTGCATGCTGCGGCCCGTAGCTGGGAACAGCCTGCCCGATCACGGTGCTGTCGCGCGTATTCTCGACGCGATAGATCACGTGCACGATTTCTCCGGTCTTGACCGCAAGGCTGTTGGTCTGAGGACGAAAGAGCAAGCCTCCGTCATGACTGTTGGCATCGAACTCCAGCGTCACGGGACGTCCCGGGAGAGACGACACAGCGACCTGCTCCGCACGGTCGATGTCGTACAGGCCAGTCCATTCGCAAAATGCCCGGTACAGGCGCGGTTGTGCGGCCACGAACAGCAAGCTGCCAACGACCACGATCACGAGAATCGATGCGATGCGGACGTTACTGCCGACCCGCGGGCGCGAGTCGGCAGTGGTCGATCCAACCGGGCTGAGCTCAGGATTCAAGAGCTGGCCATCCACTGGCGAATGATGAAACTCAGAAATACGGCTGCTGCGAACAGGGCAAGGCCGACCGCGATGCGACGGCTGCCCTGCTCGCGCGATGATGTATCGTCGTGGGTCATGCGTGTGCCTCGGCCGCATCAAACGCTGGCGGATCTTCAAACGTATGGTACGGTGCGGGTGAGGGAACAGTCCACTCCAGTCCGTGCGCGCCATCCCATGGCCGGCTGTCCGCCTTGGCACCGCCTTTCACTGCCTGAAAGACGACGATCAAGACCAGCAACTGGCTCAAACCGAAGCCAAAGGCACCAACGCTGGAAACCACGTTGAAGTCCGCGAACTGTTGCGAATAGTCAGGAATCCGTCGCGGCATGCCTGCCAGGCCGAGGAAGTGTTGCGGGAAAAAGGCGATGTTGAAGAAGATGATCGACAGCCAGAAGTGCAGTTTCCCCAGACCTTCGTTGTACATGTGACCGGTCCATTTCGGCAGCCAGAAATAGAGGCCGGAATAGGCAGAGAAAAGCGCTCCTGCGACCATGACGTAGTGGAAGTGGGCAACGACATAATAGGTATCCTGCAACTGGATGTCCACCGCTGTCATGGCCAGCACCAGGCCAGTAAGCCCACCGATGGTAAACAGAACGAGGAAACCGAGTGCAAACAACATCGGCGTTTCAAAGGTCAGCGACCCGCGCCACATGGTGGTGACCCAATTGAAGACTTTCACCCCTGTCGGCACCGCGATGAGCATCGTCGCATACATGAAGTAGAGCTGGCCTGTGAGCGGGATGCCCGTTACATACATGTGGTGCGCCCAGACAAAGAAGGAGATCAGACCGATCGCGGCAATCGCATAGACCATCGAGGTATAGCCGAAGAGATGCTTGCGCGAGAATGCCGGGATCACATGGGAAACGACGCCGAAGGCCGGCAAGGCGATGATATAGACCTCAGGGTGGCCGAAAAACCAGAAGATGTGCTGGAACAGCACCGGATCACCACCACCGGCTGCATTGAAGAAAGTAGTCCCGAAATGGCGGTCGGTCAGCAGCATGGTCACCGCACCGGCCAGGATCGGCATCGAAGCAATCAGCAGAAAACCCGTGACCAGCCACGTCCAGCAGAACAGCGGCATTTTCATCAGAGTCATGCCGGGTGTACGCAGGTTGAGTATGGTGGTGACGATATTGATCGAACCCATGATCGATGACATGCCCAGGATATGGACGGCAAAGATGGTCATGTCCATCCCTATCCCCATTTGTACCGACAGTGGGGGGTAGAGGGTCCAACCGGTTCCGGCAGCGCCGCCGGGCACGAAGATCGACACCGTCAGGAGAATGGCGGCTGGCGGTAACAACCAGAAACTCCAGTTATTCATCCGCGCAAACGCCATGTCGGAGGCGCCGATCATCATCGGGATCATCCAGTTGGCGAAGCCGACGAATGCCGGCATGATCGCGCCGAAGACCATGATCAGGGCATGCAGGGTCAGCATCTGGTTGTAGAACTCCGGGGACACGTACTGCAGTCCAGGGGAGAAGAGCTCCGCGCGAATGATGAGCGACATCGCACCGCCGACGAGGAACATCACGAAGCTGAACCACAGGTACATCGAACCGATGTCCTTATGGTTGGTGGTGGTCACCCAGCGCTTCCAGCCGCTCGGATAGTGGGCGTGGTCGTCATGATGGTGGTCGCCGGCATGTCCGGCAGTGTGCGTGGCTTGCATAATCAGTTTCTCCTGAGGGCCGGCAGCGCGATCACTTGCCGCGACGCGCCTTGACTTCGGCGGGTTGAATGACTTCGCCGAGCTTGTTGGTCCATGCGTTCCGTTCGTAGGCGACAACGGCCGCGATATCCGTATCACTCAACTGTGCACCGAAGGCCGCCATTGCGGTACCCGGCTTGCCGTTGATGACGATGTCGAGATGTCCTTCTTTCGGACCCTTGACAATCTTCGATCCGTCCAGAGCGGGGAAAACGGGCGGCAATCCCTGTCCGTTCGCCTGGTGGCAGGAAGCACAGTTGGCCGCGTAGACCTTCTCGCCGCGGGCAAGCAGTTCATCGAGCTTCCAGACCTTGTTCGGATCGTCCGCAGCCGAAGCCATTTGCTGCTTCTGCTCGGCAACCCAGGCGGCGTACTTTTCATCGGAGACGACCTCGACCACCACCGGCATGAAGCCGTGGTCCTTGCCGCAGAGTTCCGAGCACTGGCCGCGGTAAGTGCCTTCCTTGTCAGCACGGAACCAGGTATCGCGCAGGAAACCGGGGACTGCATCGGTCTTCACGGCGAATGCCGGGACCGACCAGTTATGAATCACATCGGTCGCCGTCGTGAGAATGCGCACCTTTTTTCCAACCGGCACCACCAGCGGGCGATCGACCTCCAGCAGATAATGTTCGCCCTTGGGTGCCTTGTTTTCGATCTGGTCGCGTGGCGTGGCGAGCACACTCATGTACTTGACTCCGGCAGCGTCGCCGGTGAGGTATTCGTAACCCCACTTCCACTGATATCCAGTGACCTTGATCGTAAGATCGGGCTGCGAGGTATCGCGCATGTTTACCAGTGCCGACGTAGCCGGGAAGGCTATCGCGATCAGGATCAGCGCCGGCACGATGGTCCAGGCCAGTTCCACGGTCGTGTTGTCGTGGAAATCAGCCGGCTTGTGGCCCCTGGACTTGCGATGAAAAATTAGCGAATAGGTGACGACCGCAAAGACGCCGACGAAAATGACGACGATCACCACCGTCAAGAGCGTATGGAGGTCGTAAACACGCCGGGCTGTAGCGGTCACGGGTTCCTGCAGATTGAGTTGCCAGGCGGCGTTTGCGGCGCCACTGAGCATACCGAGCAACCCGAGCAGCCCGGCCTTACCCAGTCGCAAACGATTCAGGTAGCGGTTCTTGTTTGAGTATCGTGCCATGTTCTCCCTCTCCCCCACCAAGTGCATTCACCACGCAGAGCAGCATTGGCGCAAGCACCTGACGTTTTTGAAAATCTACCAAAAAGGGCTCGTGCGAACCCCGTTCCAGTTTCTCACCAGCCGCAAAGGCTAACACAATATAATTGATATGGATCAATTCGCAGGCAAAAAAATCAAGGAAGCAAAGGTCGCGGTGATCGCAAGCATGATCCTGTGCCAGCGGGCTGCGGGCACCCCGACGGTGGTGCGCCACACCGGAGCTCCTTCGCGGCATCTCAGAATTACAGGAACATCTTGTCCGGATGTTGCGTCCAAGGGATGCATTGGCTGCCGGTGGCGCTGCGCCATGATTCGTCACGAAAGCGAATACAATCACAATGTTGGGGGGACTTGTTGCCAACGAAGTGTAGCCCCGTGCTAGAATTTCCCGGCCGATACCTTGATTTGTATCAAGTCCAGCCAGTTTACTCGGGGAGGCTGGCCATTGTGGAGAGGATTAATGAGCCTGGTTGCAGCCCGGACACTGACAGGACGAACTTGGGTGGCTCGCCCGAACCAGTCGCTTTCGGTGACCGAGCGCAACTGGGTGTTTGTCGCCATGGCCGCAGCTTCGAGTACGATTGCAATCGTTTTTTTGTATTTCGGCGCCTGGCCGGTGCTGCCTTTTACCGGCATCGAGCTTGCCCTGCTTTGGTGGGCACTGCGACATAGCGAGGAAACAGCAGAGGATTTCGAGAGAATTGCGCTTGAATCAGGGCAACTGACGATCGAAACCCGCCGTGGCGCCCTGGCTGAGCGGCACGCATTTCAGCCGTACTGGGTGCGCCTGCAGTATGTGAAGCCGCAGGGACAAAGCAGTCATCGCTTGTTGATCCGCTCGCATGGACGGGAAGTCGAAGTCGGCCGTATGCTGACAGAAGAGCAGAAAAAGGCACTCGCCTCAGAACTGAAACAAAGCCTCGGTGCTGCCTGGCCCGACAAGATATCTAAGGAGACAAATTGAAGGCACTTCATCGTTTCTGTCCACGAGCGGGCGTTTCGCTATCGACTCTGCTTGCGGCGCTGCTTCCATCGCTGGCCCTTGCTCAGTACAGCTGGGACTTCCCCACACCAGTAGGCGCGGTCAGCCGCAATACGCTCCAGATACACAGCTATTTCATGATCATCATCACCATTCTGTTCGTCGTGGTGCTTGGCATCACGATCTACTCGATGTTCAAGCACCGCAAGAGTGCCGGCCAGCAACCGGCCAAGTTTGCAGGGCCGACCGGAACGGTACAGTGGCTGTGGGCAATGGTGCCGTTCGCCATTCTGCTGTTCATCGACTACATCCTGATCGGCATCCACTTTACCGGCTGAATCGCAACACGCAGCTTCCACAGGCAAAGAGGCCCCACCAAGTCGCACGGGCTCTGCCGAACTATCACGGGTCGGAGAAAACAGTAAGATATGGCCGCTATCAGCACAAGCTCCCGTCGTTCGACCGGACAACGCCTGGGAGCTTTCTTCGAGTTGTGCAAGCCGCGGGTTAACAGCCTGATCGTGTTCACCGCAATGATCGGGATGTTTCTCGCCACGCCGTCATTCCCGCCGTTCGGACTGTTTGTTGCGGCATCAGTCGGTATTGCTCTGGTCGCCGGCGCTGCGGCAGCGATCAATTGCCTGATCGAAAAACACATTGATTCGTTGATGGCGCGTACGCGCGCACGCCCGACGGCGCGTGGAGAAGTCTCGTACACGGAAACCCTGACCCTGGCAACTCTCGTCGGCGGCTTCGGCTTATGGATCCTGTACAGCTTTGTCAATCCCCTGACGATGTGGCTGACGCTGGCCACCTTTCTCGGTTACGCCCTGGTTTACACGGTGCTGCTGAAGCCGGCGACACCGATGAACATTGTCATCGGTGGTGCTTCTGGCGCGATGCCACCGCTCCTGGGCTGGACGGCGATCACCGGTCAGGTGGGCCCCGAGGCTCTGGTCCTTTTCCTGATTGTTTTCATCTGGACACCGCCGCATTTCTGGGCGCTCGCTTGTTACCGTTGTGCCGACTACGCCAAGTCGGGCTTGCCGATGCTGCCGGTGACGCACGGCATCCGCTTCACCTGCCTGCACAGTCTGCTCTACGTGGTCATGCTGACCGCCGCGACGGTACTGCCTTACACGCTGGGAATGAGCGGCCCCTGGTATCTGCTTGGCGCACTGGTCCTCGATGTGATTTTTCTCGTCTACAGCGTCACGCTGTGGCGTGATTACAGCGACAAGCTGGCGAGACTGACTTTTCGCTATTCAATCATCTATCTGACGCTGCTCTTCGCGGCCCTGCTGGCTGACCATTTCCTGCGCTGAAACGTCGGCGGCGAGTGCTGCCAGCAGCTTCTCGTGGATACCGCCAAAGTCGCCGTTGCTCATCACCAGCACCTGGTCACCAGCGCATGCGGTACTGGCGATGCGAGCCACCAGGCGGCCGAGATCATCTTCGATGATTACCCTCTCGCCCAGCGGAGCGAGCGCTTCGGCGGCGCTCCATCCGAGATTCGCGGCATAGCAGAAAACCAGATCGGCGTCGCCGAGGCTGGCGGGCAGCGAGGCTTTCATCACTCCGAGCTTCATGGTATTCGAGCGCGGCTCCAGGACCGCCAGAATGCGGTTGCTGCCCACCTTGCTGCGCAAACCCGCCAGCGTCGTCGCAATTGCCGTCGGGTGATGGGCAAAATCGTCGTAAACATGGACATCGCCAACGGCCCCCCGCAACTCCAGACGACGCTTGACATTCTTGAAGCGTGACAACGCCGCCAGGCTTCTGGCAATAGATACCCCGGCATGCCTGGCAGCGAGCAGGACGGCAACCGCGTTGCTGCGGTTGTGCGTACCGGTCAAGCCCCAGTTCGTACTGCCAAGCAGTTCGTCGCCGTGCAACAGCTGCAGCGACCCATCGACATCGTTCCCTTCCGCCCGCCAGCCAGCGGTGTCGTTGAAGCGCTTCACCGGAGTCCAGCAGCCCCTGGCCAGAACTCGTTCCAGGTTGCCGTCGGCGGCGTTCGACACAATCAGTCCATGGCGCGGCAAAGTGCGAACGAAATGGTGAAATTGTGTCTCGATCGCTGCCAGATCAGAGAAAATGTCGGCATGGTCGAATTCGAGATTGTTCAGGACGAGCGTGCGTGGGCGGTAGTGAATGAACTTGGAGCGCTTGTCGCAGAAAGCGGTATCGTATTCGTCGGCTTCGATCACGAAGAACGGAGTGTCCGTGTTGCTGCCGGACAGACGCGCCGAAACTCCGAAATTCACCGGCACGCCACCAACCAGGAAACCTGGACTCAGCCCGGCGTCTTCAAGGATCCACGCCAGCATCGCGGAAGCCGTTGTCTTGCCGTGCGTTCCAGCCACTGCCATCACCCAGTGTTCCTTGAGAATATTCTCGGCCAGCCATTGCGGACCCGAAAGGTAAGGCAGACCGCGGTCAAGGATTTCCTCGAGCAGGGCGTTGCCACGCGTAATGGCATTGCCGACCACGTAGCAATCGGGTTCGAAAGCCGTCTGCGCGCTATCGTAGCCTTCGATGACTTCGATCTCGGCAGCTTCAAGCTGCGTACTCATCGGTGGGTAAACGCCACTGTCACAACCTGTGACGTGGTGCCCCGCGGCGCGCGCCAGCTGTGCAAGGCCCGCCATGAAAGTGCCGCCGATGCCGAGGATGTGAATATGCATGTCCCGAATCCAAGTTAAAATCAGGCTGAAGAGGCGCGATTGTACCCTTGCCAGAGTCTTTGCGCGCCCGGACGAGCACTCTGCCATCGCCAGACCACTTCGGGATTCACCAATGAGCGGCCGACAGGATCGCCAGCGTAATTCACAGCAGCGCAGCCATTTGGCTGCGCTCGCCGCCCGCCTGATGGCCCAGGACGGTATCAGCGATCTCACCCTGGCCAAACGCAAGGCGGCACGCGGCCTCGGCTTGCCGGAGAGCGTAGCCATGCCTGACGACAGTGAAGTCGAGGCTGAACTGCGGATCTATCAGCGCTTGTTCCAGGACCAGGAACAGCAGGCGAGAAGCCGGCATCTGCTGCGCACCGCAGCCCGGCTGATGGCGACGATGCAACGCTTCCATCCCTATCTGACCGGGTCGGTGCTCGATGGCAGCGCTGGCCGCCATGCCGAGATCGATATCCAATTGTTCCCGGATAGTGCCAAAGACGTTGAAATCTTCCTGCTCAACGAGGGCATGGCTTTCCGCCATAGCCTTCCGCGTACCGATCGTGCCGAGGCAGTTCTGACGATCGTTGGTGATGACGCCGTTGCCAACCTCGTCATCTACCCGCGTGACGAGGAGCGTGTGAGCTTCAGGACGCGTGACGGCAAGATTCGGGAGCGCGCCCGACTGGACGTCGTCAACAGGCTGCTGGCCGCCAGCTGCCCCCCTGCCCCATGAGAAGCGCCGTGCTGATCGGCCTGCTGGCCGCTACCCTGCTGGCCGCTATCTACGCCGCATCGCAACTTTCCGGTACGCCGCAGCAGGCTTTGCCGGCCGTCACCACCGAGGCTCTGGCGCGCCTGTTCGCCAGTCGTCTCGATGACGTGCACGGGAAGTCGCATCCGTTCTCGCGTTGGCAAGGAAAAACGCTGGTCGTCAATTTCTGGGCCACCTGGTGCCCACCCTGCCGGGACGAAATGCCTGCGTTTTCGCGACTGCAGGACCGCCATTTGCTGCAAGACGTGCAGTTTGTCGGCATTGCTCTCGACACCGAAGACAGTATCCGAACTTTTGCCGAAACCTATCCGGTCAGCTACCCTTTGCTGATCGGCGGCGCAACAGGCGTCGAACTCGCCCGGCAACTCGGGAACACTCAGCTAAGCCTCCCCTATACTCTGGTGATCAGTCCGCAGCGTGAACTCCTGCTGCTCCGACTCGGCCCCTTGTCCGAGAGTGAACTGGAGCGTATCCTGCAGCAGGCGGTGACGCGCTGAAGACGTCTTGCTGGACAAAATGCCGCCATTTGCGGCAAACTGACGGCCATGAAGAAGCAAACTTCGTCGAAAACCGACGCCACGCCGGATGTCCCCCGACTGCTCGTCCTGCATGGGCCCAATCTCAATCTGCTGGGCACTCGCGAACCCGCATACTACGGTTCAAGCACGCTTGCCGAGATCAATCTGGCACTTGCTCACCGTGCCGAGTCCGCCGGCGTGCATCTCGAAACCTTCCAGAGCAATCACGAGGGCGCATTGATCGAGCGCGTTCATGCCGCCCGCGCCCAGGGTGTCCGTTTTCTGATCATCAATCCTGCGGCCTACACGCATACCAGCATCGCCTTACGCGATGCTCTCGCCGGCACCGGCATTCCCTTCGTCGAAGTGCACCTGTCCAACGTACATGCCCGTGAGCCGTTTCGCCAGCACTCGTATTTTTCTGAGCTGGCGATTGGCGTCATTAGCGGCCTGGGTAGCGAGGGTTATCTGCTGGCGCTGGAATATCTCCTGGGCAGGATCGCTGCAGAGCGAAACCTTTGATCGCCTGCGGGCTTGTCCTGGCGCATGCTCCAGGCTTGGCCACAAACAAGAACGACTATCTGGAGTGAATCCATGGATCTGCGAAAACTGAAGAAACTCATCGACCTTGTCGAGGATTCGAGCATCACCGAACTCGAGATCAACGATGCCGAGGAACGGGTCCGCATCGTCAAGCAGGGCGGCGGCATGGCGCAGCATGCCTACGCGCCGCCGGCCGCATTGCCGCTTGCCCCGCCAGTAGCGGGGCCAACTGCCACGCTTGCCGCAGCGGAGGAAACCGATCTTCCGGAAGGAGATATCATCAAGGCGCCGATGGTCGGCACCTTCTATCGTGCATCGAGTCCCGGTGCTGAACCCTTTGTCGAGGTAGGCAGTATGGTCAAGGTCGGAGATACGCTCTGCATCATCGAAGCCATGAAGCTGCTCAACGAGATCGAAGCCGAGCGGGGGGGAACGATCAAGGCGATTCTGATCGAGAACGGTCAACCGGTCGAATATGGTGAACCCTTGTTCATCATCGGCTAACCGTCATGACTTTTCCAGGCACCCCCAATCAGGAAAGTCACGGCCGTTTCCCTCTCCACCAACCCATCCCCCGCGAGTGTGGAGGAGAGATTCGTGAGTCGCTGACGCGACTCGCGCATTAGGAGAACCGTCCGCCATGTTCGGAAAAGTCCTCATTGCCAATCGCGGAGAAATTGCCCTTCGCATCCAGCGCGCCTGCCGCGAACTCGGGATCAAGACAGTGGTCGTTCATTCGGAGGCGGACCGAGAAGCCAAGTACGTCAGATTGGCCGACGAGTCGGTCTGCATTGGTCCGGCGCCTTCCGCCCAGAGCTATCTCAACGTACCGGCAATCATCTCGGCGGCCGAGGTCACTGACGCGCAGGCCATTCACCCAGGCTATGGCTTCCTCTCCGAGAACGCCGACTTTGCCGAGCGGGTCGAATCCTCCGGGTTCGTATTCATCGGGCCCAGACCGGAGACCATTCGGCTGATGGGCGACAAGGTCTCCGCGAAGGAGGCCATGCGCATCACCGGAGTCCCCTGTGTGCCCGGTTCGGAAGGTGCGTTACCCGACGACCCCAGGGAGATCGTGCTGATTGCCAAGGCCGTCGGCTACCCGGTGATCATCAAGGCCGCGGGTGGAGGGGGTGGACGCGGGATGCGCGTCGTCCATACCGAAGCAGCGCTGATCAACGCCGTGAACATGACCCGTTCGGAGGCACAAAGCTTTTTCGGAAATCCCAACGTCTATCTGGAGAAATACCTGGAAAATCCGCGCCATGTCGAGATCCAGGTCCTGGCCGACAGTTTCAGGAATGCAGTCTACCTTGGCGAACGCGATTGCTCGATGCAGCGCCGTCACCAGAAGATCATCGAGGAAGCGCCGGCCCCCGGCATCCCCAGCCGGTATATCGTGCGCATCGGTGAGCGTTGTGCCGAAGCGTGCCGGCGCATCAACTATCGTGGTGCAGGCACCTTCGAATTCCTGTTCGAGAATAACGAGTTCTACTTCATCGAGATGAACACCCGCATCCAGGTTGAACACCCGGTCACCGAGCAGATCTCTGGGGTCGATCTCGTTGCCGAGCAGATCCGCATTGCTGCCGGTGAAAAACTGCGCTTCAGGCAGCGTGATCTGACTTTCCGCGGCCACGCCATCGAATGCCGGATCAACGCCGAAGATCCCTTCACTTTCGTTCCGTCGCCAGGCAAGATCAGTTTCTATCATCCGCCGGGAGGGCCCGGAATTCGCGTGGACTCGCATATCTATCAGGGCTATACCATTCCGTCACACTATGACTCGATGGTCGCCAAGGTGATCGCCTATGGCGACAGTCGCGACCAGGCGATTCGTCGCATGCGCATTGCCCTCTCCGAAATGAGCATCGAAGGCATCAAGACGAACATCGCACTGCATCAGGATCTCATGCAGGATGCCCGTTTCATGGAGGGCGGCACCAGCATCCACTATCTGGAGCAAAGACTCGCCGCCAAGGACGAGGTCAACAAGGGCGGCTGATCGTCGCCGAATCACGATGGCCTGGCTATCTCTGAGCATCCAGACCGACTGCCAACACGCCGAGGCGCTTGCTGACGCCCTCCTCGATGCAGGCGCACTGGCAGCCAGCATCGAGGATGCGGATGCTGGCACACCCGATGAACAGCCGCAGTTTGGCGAGCCCGATTCAATCAGCCGGCCGGGCTGGAATCGTTCACGGGTCATTGCGCTGCTCAAGCCGGACAGCGATGCCAGGCAGCTTCTGGCAAGCTGCGCGGCGCTGGCCGGTCTCGATGATTTGCCGGCCTTCACACAGGAAGAGGTGGCCGATCAGGACTGGGTGCGACTGACGCAATCGCAGTTCGAGCCGATTCGTGTCTCGAAGCGCTTGTGGATCGTTCCCTCATGGCACCAGGCCCCGGATCCACAAGCAATCGTCCTGGTGCTCGATCCCGGCATGGCGTTCGGAACGGGCTCGCATCCGACGACCCGGCTTTGCCTGGAATGGCTTGAGCGCTGTGCGCTCCCTGGGATGTCGATGCTCGATTACGGCTGCGGCTCCGGGATTCTCGCCATCGCCGCGGCCAGACTCGGTGCAGGCGAGGTGGTCGGCGTCGATATCGACCCGCAGGCGGTGATCTCAGCCAGGCAAAATGCCGAGGGGAACGGGGTCAACGCCCGCTTCCAGGATTCGGCACAAGAGTTGCATTCTCAGTTCGACATCGTGGTAGCGAACATCCTTGCCAATCCGCTCAAGGTCCTGGCACCGTTGATCAGCGCGCACGTCCGCTCAGGTGGTAGGCTCGCGCTGTCGGGAATTCTCTTCTCGCAGGCGGACGAGCTGATTGCAGCCTACGCGCCCTACCTGCCGCTTGGCGTTGCTGACACTCGCGACGGCTGGGTCTGCCTGGCGGGCGTCAAGGCATAAGCCGTGAAAACCTGCTGCCCGAGCTGCCAAACGATCTTCCGTGTCACTTCCGAGCAGATCCGCGCGCGTGCCGGAAAAGTCCGCTGCGGGCAATGCCGCACAGTGTTCAATGCCATCGACAGCCTGCTCGACGACGACGCGCCGCTGCTGACCCCGATCCCCCCGGATCAGGCGACGGTAGCGGCTTCTTCGGATCCCGCGACGGCAGCCGTGCAAACCTGGGAGGAGCCAACCCATCGCCCTGCCCCCGCCACCGGCCTGTTATTGCCGCCAGTTCCCGAGCCGACCGATATGCAGCCTGCCGACATTCCCATCGAGTCTGCGCCATGCTCTTCTGAACCAGGCATCACCAGTGCCGAGAAGCCCCTGGCAGAAAGTCCGGTGCGGCCTCATGAAACGCGCGCAATGCCAGGCTACGGCGGCTGGCTCGAAGGGGTGGTGGGCAGGCCGGCGCGGCCGGCCGACAAGGCCATGACCAGCAGGACATTCGCGACCGTCGCTGCACTGCTTGCCGTGATGCTTGCCTGCCAGTTGGTGTTTCATTTTCGTACGGCCATCGCGATCGGCATACCCGGCCTGCGACCAGCGCTGACGGCGCTGAGTGATGCCTTGGGAACCGGCATGCCGCTACCGCGCCATTCAGAGTGGGTGAGCATCGAGAACTCGGAATTGCAGATCGATCCGGGACGCAACAAACTGCTCGCCCTGCAAGCTACGCTGCGCAATCGGGCAGCATATGCGCAGGCCTACCCGGCGCTCGAACTGACGCTCACCGACAGCAATGACAGGGTGATCGCACGCCGCGTTTTGCAGCCTGATGAGTATCTGTTACCTTCGCTGCTGCCAGAGGAATCATTCGCAGCCAATGCCGACGTCGAGATCAGGCTATGGATCGAGGCCGGCGGGATCAAAGCTGCCGGTTACCGGCTTTACGTCTTCTACCCTTGATTGCGTGTTCCAGAGGGCTGCGGGTGCCGAGCAGGCCTTGCCGCCATTCCTTCCCATTCCACCTCAGACCCTAAAACCCCGGAAAGTCCATGTCTACGCTCATTTGCGGCTCCATCGCCTTCGACAACATCATGGTCTTCCATGATCGTTTCAAGAATCACATCCTGCCCGAGCAGATTCACATTCTCAATGTTGCTTTTCTGGTACCCGAGATGCGTCGGGAGTTTGGCGGTTGCGCAGGCAATATCGCTTACAACCTCAAACTGCTCGGTGGCGAACCCTTGATCATGGCCACGGTGGGCGACGATGCCGACCCCTATCTGTTGCGACTCGATGACTACGGCATCAAGCGCGCACATGTGCGCCGGATTGCCGGCAGCTTTACCGCGCAGGCCTTCATCACCACCGACCTCGACGACAACCAGATCACCGCCTTCCACCCCGGCGCGATGATGTACTCGCATCTCAATCGGGTCGCCGACGTCGAAGGGGCAACACTCGGCATCGTCGCTCCCGATGGTCGTGACGGCATGCTGCAACACGCGCAGGATCTCGCGGCGACGGCCGTGCCCTTTATCTTCGACCCTGGTCAGGGCTTGCCGATGTTTTCTGGCGACGAACTGATGAATTTCATGCGCCTCGCCAATTACGCCTGTTTCAACGATTATGAAGCGAAGCTGCTGTGCGACCGAACTGGCCGATCGCTTGAGCAACTCGCTGGCGAAGTGGAAGCGCTGGTCGTCACCCTGGGTGGTGCCGGTTCACGAATCTATGCCGGCGGCCATTGCCATGAGATTCCCTGCGTTCAGGCCGAGGCGGTCGTTGACCCTACTGGATGCGGTGACGCTTACCGCGCGGGCCTGCTCTACGGAATTGCCGCCGGCTGGGGCTGGAAAAAGATTGGTCAGCTTGCAGCGGTGATGGGCGCTGTCAAGATCGCCCATCGGGGTGGCCAGAATCATCGTCCAAGCCGGGATGCAATCGCCGAGCTATTCGCCAGGGCTTTTGCAGCGCCCCTCTGGTAAGCGCTGCTCAGGAGGGCGTCCTGTTGCGCTCGCCGGGATGCCGGAGCGCAGTGCCGCGATGCGGACAGTCCGGCTTGGTGCATTCGGCATACAGATAAAGCGAGTGCTCGCGAATGACGAAACCGCGATCCTTGGCAATCTTCGTTTGCCGGCGTTCGATCTCGGCATCGTAGAATTCCTCGACCCGGCCGCAGTCGACACAGACCAGGTGATCATGGTGCTGTCCGGGGCTCAACTCGAAGACCGCCTTGCCCGATTCGAAATAGTGGCGCTCAATCAGCCCTGCCTGTTCGAACTGGGTCAGGACACGATAGACGGTGGCCAGGCCGATGTCCAGATTCTCGGCGAGCAGCAGTCGGTAGACATCCTCGGCGGTGAGATGGCGGATCTCGGTCTTCTCGAACAGGGCGAGGATCTTGAGGCGTGGAATGGTGGCTTTCAGCCCCATGTTCTTGAGGTCGTCGGAGTTGCTCATCGGCTTACCTTGATCGGCTATGAAAGGAGGGTTTCGGTTATGATATACCCTGCGATGGCAGCCGTGCGGCACTGCCGCCAAGCTTTCGTTCGGATCGAACATGATCCGGCTCCCGGCGGGGTCGCTTCACTTGCCCTGGCTCGCACTGATCACACACCACGATCCGACCTGAACATGATCTTTCCACGTTTCGCCTATCCTGTCATGGTTCTCTGCACGCTTGCCGCTTGCTCGACGGTACCGCGCATCGTCAACGAATACCGGATCGACGTGCAGCAGGGTAACGTCCTGTCTCAGGAAATGGTTTCCCAGTTGCGCCCCGGCCTGACCAAGGATCAGGTGCGCTTCATCCTCGGCACGCCGGTGTTGACGGACATGTTTCACGCCAACCGCTGGGATTACTTTTATTGGCTGAAGAAAGGGAATTCGGGCGAGATCGAAACGCGCCGGTTTACGGTCTTTTTTGACGCCGACGGCAAACTGCGAAACGTGGCCGGTGATGTGGCCCCGGTGCAATCCACCGACGCCGCAGTGGTCTTCGAGGCGCGCAACCGGGAAATCGATCTGGGCTCGCTGCCGGCAGATGGCAGTACGGTGCTGCCGCCTCCGGATGGACCGGGTTTCTTCGGCACGATTATGGAAAGCATGGGATTCTGACATGGATGGATTGAGGATCGCGATCGCCGGTGCTGGCGGACGCATGGGACGCATGCTGCTCGAAGTCACGCTGAAAGATGTGGCAGCGACGCTGGTGGCCGCGATTGACCAGCCTGGCGTCCCCGAACAGGGCAAGGATGCTGGCGAACTGGTAGGGATGCCCTGCGGTGTCCTGGTCAGCAGCGACCGCGACGCCGGCATTGCCCGTGCCACCTGCCTGATCGACTTTACACGCCCCGCAGCAACTCTCCAGCACCTCGAAATCTGCCGCCGCCATGGCGTGGCGATGGTCATCGGTACCACCGGTTTCGACGCCGCGGGCAAGGCAGCGATTGCTGCCGCAGCAGAGGACATTGCGGTGGTCCTGGCGCCGAACATGAGCGTCGGCGTCAACGTGGTTTTCAAACTGCTCGACGTGGCGGCCCGGATTCTCGGCGAAGGCTACGATGTCGAGGTCTTCGAGGCGCACCACCGGCACAAGGTCGACGCGCCCTCGGGAACCGCGCTGCGCATGGGTGAGGTGGTGGCGCAGGCGCTCGGGCGTGAACTCAGGCAGTGCGCCATCTACACGCGCGAGGGAGTCACCGGTGAGCGGCCGCAGTCGAGCATCGGCTTTGCCACCATCCGCGGCGGCGACATCGTCGGCGATCACAACGTGATGTTCTGCGGCGTTGGTGAACGCATCGAAATCGGCCACAAGGCGAGCAGTCGCATGCCATATGCATTGGGAAGCCTGCGCGCGGCGCATTTTCTGGTGCAGCGCAAATCCGGCCTGTTCGACATGCAGGACGTACTCGGTCTGCGCTGAGTCGCCGCCCGATCAAGCAGCGTGCAGGCGGGCAGATGTTCGAGGTCGTACTGATCCACCCGGAAATCCCGCCCAATACCGGCAATGTGATTCGCCTGTGTGCCAATACCGGCACACGCCTGCACCTCGTCGAACCGCTCGGATTCGCGCTGACCGAAGCCCGGCTGCGGCGCGCCGGCATGGACTACGCGGAGTTGGCGAGCGTGCAGATTCACCCCGACTGGACCCACTGCTGTGCGGCACTGACGGCACTTTCGCCGCAGGGGCGGCGTTTTGCGCTGACCACCAAAGGAACTCTGCGTCCCGCTGTTGCCGACTTCCGGGCCGGGGATGTGCTGGTCTTCGGTTGTGAAACGCGCGGACTGCCGGCAGAAATTCTCGCCGAGTTTGCCGCCGAGCAACGCCTGTGCCTGCCGATGCGGCCAAACAATCGCAGCATCAACCTCTCCAACGCCGTCGCCATTACGGTATATGAAGCCTGGCGGCAGATCGGCTACGCTGGCGCCGCATGAGTCTGGCGGGCGAAGTGCCGGAGCATCGAGCGCTACCTGCCCTCGAAACCAATGTCCCGCTCCATCAGCGCGGCGACACCTTCGATTGGCGTCACGCTGCCGTCGAGCAACGTACAAACCCAGTCGGTAATCGGCATTTTGACGCCAAGCGCAGCGGCACGGCGCTGTACCTCGTGCGCGGCGGGTACGCCTTCGGCAACCTGGCCCAGTTCGCGGGTAATCTGATCGAGGGGCTTGCCGGTGGCCAGCAACAGGCCCACGCGCCGGTTGCGTGAGAGGTCGCCAGTACAGGTCAGAAACAGGTCGCCCATGCCGGACAAGCCCATGAAGGTGTCGGCGTGTCCCCCCAGCGCCTTGCCAAAACGGGCGATTTCGTGCAACCCCCGCGTCATCAAGGCGGCGCGGGCATTCATCCCCAGCCCGAGACCATCACAAACACCGGTGGCAATGGCCATGACGTTCTTGACGGCACCGCCCACTTCGGCGCCGATCACGTCATCGCTGGCATAGATGCGCAGTCGCGGCCCACGCAAGGCTTCGGCACAGCGCAGCGCGAAGTTCGCGTCGGTCGACGCGATCGTCACCACCGTCGGCAAATCGCGAGCCAGTTCATCGGCAAAGCTCGGCCCCGTGAGTACGCCGCACATGCGTTCGCCGAGCACCTCCCGAACGACCTGGTGCGGCAGCAGTCCGGTCCCCTTTTCAAGGCCCTTGCAGACCCAGAGGAAGGGCGTTTCGACCTCGGCATCGCGCAGATGCTGCAGCGCAGTACGCAAACCAGCCAGGGGCGCAGCGATGAGCATCAGCTCGGCATTCTTGCAGGCCGCCGAAAAATCAGCAGTCGCCCGCAGCGAAGCAGGAAAGCGATGGCCCGGCAGGTAGCGGCTGTTTTCACCGGCCGCCTGCATGCGTGCAGCCTTTTCGGGATCGCGTGCCCACAAGCTGACGGAATGACGGTGGGCAAAGGAGATCGCCAGGGCAGTACCCCAGGCGCCGGCACCCAGAACCGCGATTTGCATTGCACTTCCCCCTTTCCGACCACCGAGTCGTTCGGCAGCACTGTGGGTCGGTTCCGCAGTGGCCGCCTGGCCAATACCGTCAAATGGCCGATGTGTCAGCCATCAGGCTGCCGATCAGGAATGCGGCATCTCGCCTTGCAAGGACAAATGGAAACTTGCTTCATTGAAGCCGCTGCGGCTCTCGCTGAGCGTCCGTGAAAACGTCACGCAGCGCACCTGCGCGCAGCAGAGACTGACGGGCATGGCCGACCTTCAGCCAGTCCTTGTGTGCAGTCAATAGCGCCAGGCTTTGTTCCACATAAGCATTTGAAGACAACTCGCTCGCGGCGTAGCGTCGCAGGAGAGCCAACCAGCGTGTGTGAATGGCACAAGGCGTGTGCTTGTCGCCGCCCGCGATCGGGCAATCCGGGCAACGCGTACTGGCCAGGGTACTGATCGCCGCCTGTTTTTGCCACTGCTGGCGATATTGCCTGGCATTGGCCTCAATCCACTCCAGTGCACGCAACTCCCTGTCAGCGTCAGGAAAGCTTTCGACATACGCTTCGATGGCCGAAAGCTGCTGGCGAAAGAACTCGGCATCCGCGAGATCCGGATTCGGGGAATCACCCACAAATCGGGTAATCAGCGCAAGGGTGGGGTCATCTACGATGTACATACATGTCCTGCAGCAGCGTGCGTACGCAAGTAGCGAACGCATACAATATAGCAGAATATGCTGCGTCGCAGCAATATACTTTTCGTGATAGGCAGCAGCGGCCAGTGCCCTCCACAGACTGAAATGCACAGTATTTGACCTTGGCATCAAATTGGCTGAAACTGAACGAGTTTGCATTGGCAGGCCATGGCCGGCGTCTAACTTTTGTCGTAAAGTATGCACACATTGATTCGGGAGCTTTGGGGTGGACCCATCACTTTGGATTGAACTGGTCGTTTTTGTCGTCCTGCTGGGATTCTCGGGCTTCTTTTCGAGCACCGAGACCTCGCTGTTCTCGCTGAGTTCTTTCCAGCTCGATCAGATGCGCGCTGCCCGGAATCCGCGCATCGAGCTGATCGAACGGCTGCGCAGCGAGCCGCGGCGACTGATCGTCACCATCCTGATCGGTAACGAGTTCGTCAATGTCTCGGCGTCGGTGATCTCGGCGGCGATGATCATCCACCTGTTCGGCGCCGAGAACGAGATGATCAACCTGCTGGTAATGGTGCCGATCCTGTTGTTGTTCGGCGAGATCACGCCGAAAGTGCTGGCGATTCGCAACAACGTCGCATTTGCCAACGTCGAATGCCGTCCGATTGATCTCGTCGCTCGCCTGATTACGCCGCTGCGCGAAGTGATCCGGTATATCGCCGATTTCTTCATCACCCTGATCGTCGGCAGACAGCGCTCACAGGGCAATCTGGTCACCGAAGACATGATTCGCACGCTGGTACATGATGCCGTTGGCGAAGGCGCCCTCGACAGTCAGGAAGCGCAGTACATCGAGAAGATCTTCGACTTCGGCAGCAAGACCCTGCGCGATCTCATGCGCCCGCGCTCGGACATCCATTTTCTGTCGGCCGATCTGCCGCTGGCGGAATTACTGGCACAGATCAAGGCAAGCCGCCAGTCCCGTTATCCGGTATTCAAGGGACACCGTGACAGCATCGTCGGCATCCTGCACGCGCGCGATCTGCTCGGCGTCGATCTTGCACGCCTCGAACGCGATCCGCAGGGGGTTCGCAAACTGCTGCGCCAGGCAAACTTCTTTCCCGAATCGAAACCGGCGGTGGAGCTGTTCCATACCTTCCGCCAGCGCAAGCTCTCCTTCGCGCTGATCGTCGATGAGTACGGGGGCGTTACCGGGCTGGTAACGATGGAAGATCTGCTCGAGTGCGTCTTCGGCGAGATTGCCAGCCCTTCCGACAGAGAAGCGGTAAGTAGACACCCGGTGCGCGAACTGGCCGATGGCCGCCGTCTGATCGATGCCAGCATGTCGGTCGAAGACTTCCATCAGGAGTTTGGCGTCGCGATCGAGCGCGAGGAGGCCGAAACCCTGGCCGGCGTGCTGCTGGACGCCTTTGGTGAACTGCCGGCCGCAGGCGCAGTGATCGATCTCTGCGGCCTGAAGTTCACCGTGGAAATGATCGAGCATAACCGCATCACGCACGCCCTGGTCGAACGCCTGCCGGAAGTGGTCGCACGACCGGAAACGGATGCCGGTGACGAGTTTGTACACGGCGCATCGGCAACGGCACAAGCCATGCCGCCGGCTGGCGAGGGCGGTCCAGCGAGTGCCGGGGCGCCGGCTCCTGTGTTCGGCAAGCGGAAGGATGCATAGATGGTGGAGATCTGGATCACTGTCCTGCTGATGATCGTTTGCCTGGTCGCCGAGGGCTTCTTCTCGGGTTCAGAACTCGGCATCGTCAGCGCCGACCGAATGAAGCTGCGTCACGATGCCGCCAAAGGCTCGCGTGGCGCGCGTCTGGCGCTCGAAATGCTCGAGAAGCGGCCGGAATGGTTGCTGTCTACGACGCTGGTCGGCACCAATATCGCGGTGGTGACCAACTCGACGATCGCGACCGCGCTGATGATCGATCTGTTCGGGGAACATGGCAGCTGGCTGGCGGTGGTCCTGGTCGCACCGCTGATCTGGGTGTTTGGCGAGATCGTCCCGAAAAGTGTCTGCCAGCAGCGCGCCGATACGATCACGCCTTACGTGATTTACATCCTGCGCTTCTTTTCGATCCTCTTCTGGCCAATCCTCATCATCTTTGTCACCTTGTCGAAGTTCCTTTCGCGTCTCGCGGGCGCGCGTGCAGAGCACAACCCTTTCACCCTGCGCGAGCAGATCCAGAGCATGGTACAGATGCCACCGCAGGAAGGGGGCGACATCCAGGCCATCGAAAAGACGATGATCCGGCGCATGTTCAATTTTTCCGAAACGACGGTCTACAAGGTGATGGTGCCGCTGATCGACGTGAACGCCATCGAGAAGCGATCAACGGTCGGAGAAGCGGTTCGTCTGGCAGTGCAGTGCTCGCATGTCCGCCTGCCGGTCTATGACGGACGTATCGACCGGGTGATTGGCGTGCTGAACAGCATGGATCTGCTGGGTGTAGACGAATCAGCGTCGATCGAGCCCTTCATCAGCCCGGCGCGCTATGTGCCAGCCAGCAAGAGCGCCGAGACGATGCTCGTCGAGCTGCGCAAGGATGGTGATGCGATGGCCGTGGTGATGGACGAGTTTGGCGGTGCCGAGGGGATCGTCACCATCGAGGACATCATCGAGGACGTGGTCGAGGACATCCAGGACGAATACGACCGGCAGGAAAAACCTGCCGAATGGCTGAAGAAACTTGGCCACCATGACTACCTGGTCAGCGCCCGCGCCGACCCGGCGATGCTCAACGAAAAACTGGGACTGAAGCTGCCCGGCCATGGCAGCTACGACACGCTCTCGGGGTTCCTCCTCGAGTATGCGCGCGAGATTCCTGCACCCGGCACGACGATCGAAGTCGAAGGCATCAAGTTCACCATCCAGCGCGCGACGCCGCAGGTCATCCAGGAAGTGCAGATCCGCTGGTAGCGGGTGGCGATGCATCGTACCCCTCCATTACGGGCTCGGCGACTTCTTCTTTTGCAACAAACAGAAAGCCAGTGCATTTTCATGCTCAACAGAAGGTTCCTGATCACCACGGAGGAAATGCAAGCGGAAGGCCTTTCGTGAAGCTTCCGGGGTGCCAGGGTCATAGCCTATCGCGGTGAGTGCAAGCGCCAGATCGAAGCCGACCGGAGCTGGCGGCAGCGGCGCCTCACACCACAGGCCAAAACCCTGTCCGGCCAGGATTTGCCAGGGAAACCAGGCACTGGGGTCGTCCTTGCGCGTCGGTGCAACGTCGGCGTGAGCAATGAAATTTGCCGGAGGAATGTGGTAGCGCTGCCGGATATCGGCCAACAGGACGAGCAACGCTTCTATCTGAGCGTCGGCAAAGGGTTCGCGGCCATTGTTATCGAGTTCGATGCCGAGCGACACCGAATTGATATCGGTAAAGCCGCCCCACCACGATTTACCGGCATGCCAGGCGCGAGCGTTCTCTTCGACGAGTTGGACGATCGTGCCGTTGCGGCCGATCAGATAATGCGAACTGACCTTACGTTCTGGAGAAGTGAGCGTGTGCAGTGCCTGCTCCAGCGTATGGTTGCTGGTGTGGTGAATGATCACCAGATTTGGCCTGCGCTCGTCGAAGTTGGGGGATGCCACCCAGTTTGTCCTCACCACCGTTTTCTGCTGCAGTGGTGCACAGGCAACGAGTAGTGCCGCCATCACAGCGGCAAGGATGAAGCCTTTACCCTTACCCATCCACGGGTGGTCACGCTGACCCAGCAAATCCCCAGTCAGGCCAAACGGCCATCCCGGTAGTCGCTCATCGCTTGGTAAACTTCCTCTTCGGTGTTCATCACGAAGGGTCCGTATTGCACGATCGATTCATTCAGTGGCCTGCCAGCAATCAGCAATGCCCTTGCACCCTGCATTGATTTGATCAGCACGCCGTCGGCCTGGGGATCATTGGCAAGGATGGCCAGGTGTTGCAGTGGCACGCTGCTGCCGGCAATGCTGACCGTGCCACGATACACGTAGACGAACGCGTTGTGACCTGCCGGTAGCGCTTGAGTGAATTGCGATCCAGCCGGCAGGTGCAAGTCGAGGTAGAGCGGCATCGTGGCCTCTCGAGTCACCGCCCCGGGCAGGCCATGACTCGTGCCGGCAATCACCGTCACCTTAGTACCTGCGTCGTTGGTGAAACGTGGCAAGTCTGCAGCGGTGAAATCGCGATACCAAGGCTCGCTCATCTTGTCTTTTGCGGGCAGGTTCAGCCAGAGCTGAAAGCCCTCCATGACGCCTTCTTCCTGCTGTGGAATCTCGGAATGAATCACGCCGCGACCCGCCGTCATCCACTGGACGCCGCCGCTCTCGAGTAATCCTTGGTGACCTGCACTGTCACGGTGCAGCATGCGGCCGGCAATCATGTAGGTGATGGTCTCGAAGCCGCGATGGGGATGGTCGGGAAAACCAGCGATATAGTCATCCGGATTGTCGCTGCCAAAAGCATCGAGCATCAGGAAGGGATCGAGCCGATGCTGCAACTGCTGGTCCAGCACACGCGTCAGTTTCACGCCAGCACCGTCGGAGGTCGCATTGCCCATTAGTTGTCGCTCGACAGTGCGTGTTCTGTTGATCTGCTCGGGATGGGAAACATTGGCGCCTTCACGGCGGGCGCCGGCATTGATCTGCAGGATTTTCATGGGTGCTTGTTGAGACTAGGCCTTCGGCAGGCGACCGAGCAGGAAGAATTCGTCGTTCGGCCGCATCGAGCTCAGGTTCGCCAGCCGATTCGACATCGCGAAAAATGCGGCGACGGCGCCGATGTCCCAGATGTCTTCGTCCGAGAAGCCATGCTCACGCAGCACGGCAAAATCAGCGTCGCCAATCTCGGCCGAATGTAGCGAGGTCTTCAGCGCAAAGTCGAGCATCGCGCGCTGCCGCGCCGTCAGGTCGGCCTTGCGGTAGTTGACCGCAACCTGGTCGGCGATCAGCGGATTCCTGGCGCGCAGGCGCAGGATCGCGCCGTGCGCAACGACGCAATACTGGCATTGGTTGGCGCCACTGGTGGCGACGACGATCATTTCGCGCTCAGCCTTGCTGAGGCCGCTCGGCTTCTCCATCAGCGCATCGTGGTAGGCAAAAAAGGCACGGAACTCGTCGGGACGATGCGCCAGAGTGAGAAAGACGTTGGGGACGAACCCGGACTTTTCCTGCACTTCGAGGATGCGCTTACGCATGTCTTCCGGCAATTGATCGAGTGCCGGAACAGGGAATCGACTGATCGGGGGATTCATCATTTTCTCCATGCTCCGAGGGTTGCAGATCATGGCATGATACACAAGATTTGCATCCATCAGAGGAGAGAAAAGCAATGAGCGACCGCAGTGATTTCGACAGCCTGGTTCCCGCCGTTCCCTTCAGCCGCCGGCAGTTCATGGTCAGCGCCATCGGCGCTGGTTTCGCGCTGGCGGTGCAGCCAGTCGTCGCACAGACGATGATCACGACCGACAGCGTCGGCCTCAGCGCCGGCGAGATCCAGGTGACGACAGGCGATGGCGAAATGCCGGCGTATCGCGCGCAGCCCGCCAGCGGCGGCAACTGGCCAGTGATCCTGGTGGTGCAGGAGATATTCGGCGTCCATGATCACATCAAGGATGTCTGCCGCCGTCTGGCCAAGCTCGGCTACCTCGCCATCGCCCCCGAACTCTACGCACGCCAGGGGGATCCACGCCAGTACAGCAATATCGAGGAACTGCTCGGCAAGGTGGTCAGCAAGGTTCCCGATGCGCAGGTAATGGCCGACCTCGATGCCTGCGTGGCCTGGGCCGGGGCGCATGGCGGCAATACCGCACGCCTCGGCATCACCGGTTTCTGCTGGGGCGGTCGAATCACCTGGCTGTATGCGGCGCACAATCCGCAGCTCAAGGCCGGCGTCGCCTGGTATGGCAGGATCGTCGGCGTGCCCAGCGAACTCAGCCCGCGGCACCCGATCGACATCGCCGGCAAGCTGTTTGCACCGGTGCTGGGACTCTATGGCGGGCTCGATCAGGGGATCCCGATCGACAGCGTAGAGAAGATGCGCAAGGCTCTCGCCGACTCGGTCAATCCGGCCAGCAAGGCGTCGGCGATCCATGTCTATGCGCAGGCGCCGCACGCTTTCCATGCCGATTACCGACCGAGTTACCGCAAGGACGCTGCCGAGGATGGCTGGCGTCGCCTGCAGGCCTGGTTCAAGCAGAACGGCGTTTGATGTGAAAGTCGCGTCAGCGACTCACGAATCCTGCGCAGTGCCATACGGGGCCGCTACGCAGCCCCGCCTTCAAACAGACTACTTGCTGATCGACTCGCCCGGGGTGATGATGCCGAGGAAGCTGTCGGCCTTCAGCGCCGCGCCGCCGATCAGGCCACCGTCGATATCCTTCTGGGCCAGCAGGCCGGCGGCATTCTCGGGCTTCATCGAACCACCATACTGGATCGAGATCGACTCGGCGACGTCCTTGCCGTAGAGTTGCGCCAGCAGGCCGCGGACGAAGGCATGTGCCTGCTGCGCTTCGTCGTCGCTGGCGGTGACGCCGGTGCCGATCGCCCAGACCGGTTCGTAGGCGATTACCGTGCGTAGCGCGTCGGCGGCGGAAAGACCCGCGTAAGCGCCATTGACCTGTGTGGTGAGAACACTTTCGAGCTGGCCGCCCTGCCGCTCGGCGAGCGTCTCGCCGATACAGATGATCGGCGTCATGTCGAGCGACTGGGCCTTCTTGACTTTCTTGTTGACGGTTTCGTCGGTCTCGCCGAAGTAGCTGCGCTGCTCGGAGTGGCCGATGATCACGAAATCGACGCCGATTTCCTTGAGCATGTCGGCGCTGACCTTACCGGTGAAGGCGCCCTGGTTTTCCCAGTGCACGTCCTGCGCCGCCAGCTTGACGTTGCTTCCCTTGACCACCTCGGCCACCTTGGCAAGAGCCAGGTAGGTCGGGGCGATGGCGACAACGACATTCTTGATGTCCTTGGCAGCAGCGACGACGTCGGCGGCGAGCTTCACTGACTCGGCGACGGTCTTGTTCATTTTCCAGTTGCCGGCGATAACGATCTTGCGCATGGTATTCCTCGATGTGACGTTGTGATATTGCTGGATGGCTTGCGATGACTGGGCAGCAGCGGCCCCGCGCGGGGCCGCCGGCAGCCTTACTTTTCGGAAAGTGCGGCGACGCCCGGCAGGACCTTGCCTTCCAGGTATTCGAGCGAAGCGCCTCCGCCGGTCGAACTGTGCGTGACTTTCTTGTCGGCGCCGTATTTCTTGGCAGCGGTGGCGGTGTCGCCGCCGCCGATGACGGTGATCGCACCCGCAGCCGTAGCCTGGACGACTGCGTCAGCCATGGCCTTGGTGCCGGCTTCGAACTTCTCGAATTCGAAAACGCCGGCCGGGCCGTTCCAGATGATGGTCTTGGCCTTCAGGATCGCATCGGTGAAGATCTTCGTCGATTGAGGACCGCAGTCGAGCCCCAGCCAGCCGTCGGGAACGCCATCGACATCGTTGGCGGTGCCGGTGTTGGCGCCGGCGTCAAACTTGTCGGCGATCACGAAGTCGACCGGCAGCAGGATCTCCTTGCCTTTTTCCTCGGCCTTCTTCATCAGGTCCGGGACCAGCTTGGCGCCCTCTTCGTCGTACAGCGAGTTGCCGATCGGCATTCCCGAGAGGACTTTCTTGAAGGTGAAGGCCATGCCGCCACCGATGATGATCTGGTCGGCCTTGTCGAGCAGGTTGTTGATCAACTGGATCTTGTCGGCAACCTTGGCGCCGCCGAGGATCGCCAGCAACGGCCGCTGCGGCGATTCGAGAACGGCCGAGAAGGCAGCCAGTTCCTTGTTCATCAGGTAGCCGGCAGCGCGCTCGGGCAGTTGCACGCCGGTCATCGACGAGTGGTCGCGGTGGGCGGTGCCAAAGGCATCGTTGATGTAGACGTCGGCGAGCCGGGTCAGAGAAGCGCGGAAGGCCTTGACGTCTTCCGGATTGGCCTTGACCTTGGTAACCGTGCCATCGGCGCTGGTGACGGTGCCCTTACCCTCTTCTTCGAGATGGAAGCGAAGGTTTTCGAGCAGGATGACTTCACCAGGCTTGATCGCGGCGCAGGCGGCCTCGACTTCCGGGCCAACGCAATCGGACAGGAACTGCACCTGGCGTCCGAGCAGCCACGAGAGAGCGGTGGCCACCGGCGCAAGACTGTATTGCGGCATGACCTTGCCGTCGGGACGACCAAGGTGAGACATGAGAATGACGGCTGCACCATGGTCCAGAGCATACTGGATCGTCGGCAAGGCCGCCTCGATCCGCTTGGTATTGGTGATGGCGCCGGTGGTCTTGTCCTGAGGGACGTTGAAATCGACGCGAATCAGCGCGCGTTTGCCTTCGAGGGCGAGATCTTCGATGAACAGTTTGGACATGATTTCCTCGACAGTGAGTGGGTGTTGAAAAAGGCTGGATGTGGAAAAAAGCGGCAAGCAGAATTGGATGGAAGCAAAGCAGGTTCAAAAGCGGCAAGGTGTCTGTGAGCGGCAGAACGATTCGCCAACGGAGCACCTTTGACGCCACTGCGTTGCGCAAATGCAAGCTGCGGGAAAGCGTTTCAGACACGCAGACGAAGTATCCTTGGCACGGTTAGCAGAGTCAATTGTCTGTTGTCAAGAGGGTTGTGCATCGTGTCGTTGTTGTCGAGGACGGCCTTTCTTCCGATCGGGAAGGGTCGTTCGCCGACCGCTGCGCACCCGGCATCGCATCCGGAAGCGCAGCTTCAGTTTCAGTAATAGATCCGGAAAACCTGCTGGATCTGCTCGAACTCGTGCAGATACGATCTCGCCATTTCGCGATTGGTGGCCACCACCGTCAGGTCATGGGAAAACACCGAAGTGTTGTACCAGTTGAAACTGCCTTCGATGACCGTCGCCTCGTCGATGATGCAGTACTTGGAGTGGATCGGCGAATAAGGCACCGGGTGATCATCCTGGCCGTACACCAGGCCGACCGCAATCCCCGCCGTCCGCAGTCCCTGCGCTGCCGGCAATAGGGGGCGATTCAGCTCATCGTGCATCGAACGTTCGACGCCAACCTTACCCTGCCGCGCGAGATGCCCGTTGAGCAGGATATGCACATGCACGCCGCGGTGTTTGGCGTTGATCAGCGCATCGATGACGCTGTCGCCGTGTTCGCCCAGCAGGTTGCCGATCAGGAACAGCGTCAATTTGATCGAGTGCCTGGCACGGTGAATCTCGCTCAGGATGGCGTGGTGCGGAAGGTAATGCTTGCCGTTGAGCAGAGAGTGCCGGCCGAAGGTGTAGAGCAGGTTGAAATGGCTGAGCGGGTCGATGCCATATTTTTGGTTGACGCCGCCACGCTCGCTCTGGAAGATGTTGTCGAGCAGACGACAGACGCCTTTCGAATGAAAGGTCATCCCCGATTCCCAATTCGCCCACCAGCGATCGAAGGTGATGTTGAACGAACCCAGGATGCAATCCTCATCGTTGAAGAGGACGAACTTGGTATGCATGTCGGGATCGACCTCGATCAGATGATGGTGTGGCGTACAGAAGACACCCACCAGTTCGATGCCGGCGCGCTTCAGGCGCGCATAGTTCGGACTGTTGGTGAGCGTCATCTTCCGCCAGTCGACGATGCACTGCACACAGACGCCGTTTTCACTGGCATGCACCAGGTGGCAAGTGAAGTCGTAGTCGTCGATGCAGTCGACGCTGACCTTGATGGTGCAGAACCGATTGGGATGATCGTGCTTGCTGCGAATGACCTTGTCGATGTGATCGTGAATGAAGCGTTTGGGATGGTAGGGGTGATACTGCTGACCCTTGGTGAACTTGGGAATCAGGCGCAATGATTCGAAATGGTGGTTGTACCAATCGACGTCGCATTGCAACGTCCAGGCATTCAGCTCATGTGTGCGATAGGAATTGCTGGTCGCCCATTCCGGGGTAATTCTGCGATATTGCGGCTGTTCCTCGCGCAACTGCGACCAGTCCATGAAAATGTACTCGAGTTGCGAGGCAATCGAGTGCTCGTCGAGGTGCACCACAAAGGCAAACTTGACGCAGTTTGCATGCCCGAAACTGCTCGACGAGGGGTGGATATAGAAATCCCGGGTGCGCCGCTTGTGATGGTTCCACTCGATGTCGTAGGGATCGGTATCGACAATGTAGGTTTCGCAAATATTATTATCCCGATAGACCTTCAGGATGACTTTCACGTTCACCTGTGTGCCGAAGAACACATCGAAGCTGATTTTTCCCCAACGCAGATAGAATTTCTCGTTGAAGTCGTTAACCCGCACGAAGGATCCGCCCAGATTGCCGTGTACGGGTACCGCGTATTGCTCTGCTGTTTTCATAATATCGAGACTGCACTGCCCTATGCTGTGTAATGTCCGCTCGCCAGAATCCGTGGCGAGCGAACGACTCTGTTGCGCCCGCAGCTCACGTCGGCTCGAATGTCACCAGGTAGCCAAAGTGATCGGACACTCGCCCATAATCCTGATCCGTGAACACGACCCGACCCGAGGTCGCGCGCAGCTTGCTCCCCTTGCGAAGAAAGACATAATCGATACGATGATCGTCTTCCAGCGCACTCTCCCAGGCTGACTCCCTGACTTCGAAAACCTTTCGAAAAATTTTCGGCGAGTTGGCCAACAGATACTGGTCCTCGTATTCGTTCGAATCGACGACATATTGATAGCCCCTGGAACCAGCCTTGATGTTGAAATCCCCGCAAAGCATCGTGGCCGTGAGTTGGTCGCCATTTTCATCGCTGGCCCACTGCCGCAGATTGTCGAACTGCTCAGCGAAACCATCCTCCCACCAACTCAGGTGCGATGAGAAGACGTTCAGCAGACCGTAATACGGCACCCGGACCTGGGCCATGACGACCTTTCTGGAGTGAATGCTGTAGGGGTCGCTACTCTCCGAGACGTATTTCGATGCATGCTTCTCGATCGGATACCGGCTCAGGAGGGCTACCCCTTCCCGAAAATGCTCGAAGCCCAGATGCGACCAATCGGTCACCAGGTGATAGGGGAGGACGAGGCGTTCATTGATGATTCTCGCCGTATTGGTTTCCCAGTCGCCCTCGCCGTCGTTCCAGAGTTCCGCCACTTCCTGCAGACAGACGATGTCGGCATCGAGAGCGCCAATTGCCTTGGCGATTTGCGAGAGCTTGTCATCCTGATTCTCTTCCTGCCGGCAATGCAGGTTCAGGATCAACACCTTGAGCGGCAGACGCTGGATCGTGTAGTTCTTGCCGAAGTTGTCGTCCCAGAGAATGCGCTGGCGGGTTTCGCAGGAAATCCGGTATTGCACCTGCCAGGCATCGTCCACCTTCAGCATGGCATTCCAGATCTGACAGCCGTATTGATTGGGATTTCTCGCATTGCTGAGAAACTCGCTGTCCCAGTACTTGCGCTTGTAACGGCAGGGCTCTTTGTGCGTGCTCTGCCAGTTGTCGGTGGTCCAGTGCACCGTGACGCTCGTGGCCTGCAGGTCTTTCTTCGTTGCCACAACGACGGGCAGAAAGCTTTGGCCATCGACCAGAGCACGCTCGCAGCCGACGTTCAGCAGCGGGTACTGATCCGCCAGCCGGATTCCCGAATCGGCCTGAATGGCGTGGTTCTTGCCGTGATGGTTATCCCAGTATTCCGTGCCCAACACACGATAGCGCAAGGCGAACTCGACATTTCCGGGTAGCGATGCATCGGCGGCCAATGCGAAGGTGATCCTGGCGAACCAGTACTCCCTGTCCTGATCAACGCGACCGTGATACGAAGCAGCGAGGGTATGCCACACGCCGTCTTCTCCGGCCCAGGCGACATCGACCTGCTTGTCGAAGGCAAGGTTCTCCACCAACATCAGAAACGACAGCTCCTGCTCTGCCGTTTTTCTGCTGATCAGGTTTTTTGCGCAGAGTAGATTGATTTTTTCCATTGGTCCCCACCTCAGCGCCCCGATGCTGCCTGTCGGTCGGCACTGGAAATACAAAAATGCGTAGAAAATGCTTCGAGAAAGCGTCGGAACAGCCGGATGCCACCGCAAGCAGCAACGCGCACCCTCCCCTGTTCGCGCCAGCGCCGGGCGGCTCAACGCACGACACGAAGTATCGCCCGAGCACTACTGCCTCGTCAAATCCGCTACGCGTCCGTCTCTGCTGCGGCCTTGACCACCAGCAGGTCTTCCATCACCAGATACTGCAGGTCGCAACCAAAGAACATGTTCAGCGCGTCGGTCGGCGAACAGATCATCGCTTCGCCACGGCGGTTCAGCGAGGTATTGAGAACGACTCCGTTACCGGTCAGTTTTTCCAACTCGACCATCAGATCGTAATAGCGTGGGTTGAATTCGCGCCGCAGTACCTGTGCGCGCGAACTGCCGTCTTCGTGCACGACTTCGGGGACGCGTTCCTTCCAGCCTTTCGCCACCTCGAAGGTAAAAGTCATGAACGGCGCCGGATGGGCGCTGCCGAGCATCTGCGGGCCGACGCGGTCGAGCATGCTCGGGCAGAACGGGCGCCAGCGCTCGCGGAACTTGATCTGCGCGTTGATCCGGTCGGCGACGCCTGGAACACTCGGGCAACCGAGGATCGAGCGGCCGCCCAGCGCGCGCGGACCAAATTCCATTCGCCCCTGGAACCACGCCACCGGCTGACCTTCGGCAAGCAGTCGGGCGATCTGCTGCGGCACATCCTCGAGCCGCTGCCATGATGGGCAGGCCGGATGCCGGGCACAGGCGGCGATGACATCTTCATTGCTGTACGCCGGGCCGAGGTAGACATGCTCCATTTTTTCTACCGGAACACCGCGCTCTACCGAAACGTAGGCGGCTGCGCCAACGGCCGTTCCGGCATCGCCGGAAGCCGGCTGGACGAAGAGTTCGCGCACATGCGGGCGGGCGATGATCTTCTGATTGAGTTTGACGTTGAGCGCACCACCTCCCGAAAAAGCGAGTCGGCCGGTCTCGCGCAGAATGTCGCCGAGGTAATGCTCGATCATCTGCAGCGACAGATCCTCGAAGAGCTTCTGCATACTCGCCGCGTAGTGGATGTAGGGGTCGTCGGCAATGTCTCCCGAGCGACGGGGACCGAGCCAGTCGACCAGCTTCGGAGAAAAATAGTAGCCCTTGCCATTTTCCTTGTAGCGGCGGAAACCGATCACGTTGGCGTAGTCGGTGTTGACCGTCAGTTTGCCGTTCTCGAACTTCGCCAGGCGCGAGAAATCGTAGCGGTTCGGGTCGCCGTAAGGCGCCATTCCCATCACCTTGTACTCGCCATCGAGCATTTCGAAACCCAGATACTCGGTCAATGCGCCATACAGCCCTCCCAGAGAATCGGGGTCGTAGAATTCCCTGATCTTGTGGATTTTGCCGTTCTCGCCGTAGCCGAAGAAGGTGGTGGCGTATTCGCCCTTGCCGTCGATACCGAGAATCGCGGTCTTCTCCTTGAATCCAGAGCAATGGTAGGCGCTCGCCGCATGCGCGAGATGGTGTTCGACCGGCACGATCTCGGTCTTCCCGAGATCGAAGCCGAGTTGCAGCAGGCACCACTCGATGCGCTTGCGGTAACGGTAAAAACGCCGGTTGCCGGTCAGGATGGCGTCGAGCGAACGCTCGGGTGCATACCAGTAGCGTTTTGCATAGTGCCAGCGTGCCGCTTCGGAGAGGCTGATCGGGGCAAAGGGAATGGCCACCGCATCGACCTCGGCGGGCTGGATGCCGGCAAACTCCAGGCAGAACTTCGCAGCCTCGTAGGGCATGCGGTTCTTGGCGTGCTTGTCGCGAACGAAGCGCTCCTCCTCTGCCGCTGCGACGAGTTTGCCGTCGATGTAGAGCGCCGCCGAAGGGTCGTGGGTCAGCGCGCCGGACAGCCCGAGTAGAGTCAGTGCCAAGGTCGAGTTCTCAGAGGATCACATTTTCGGCCGCTGCAGCAAGGAGTGCGGGCCGACGAATTCGTCGAGTATACCTGCGCCGGCGTCTGTTAATGTTAAAGTCGCGTCAGCGACGCACGAATCCCCCCTCCCCACTTGCGGGGGAGGGGTCGGGGGAGAGGGAAACGGTCATGACTTTCATCATCGGGGGTGTCTTGCAAAGTCATGACCGTTCGCTTGCCGACAAGCGGGACAGACCGAACCCAGAGAGAAGGATCAATACGGGCGTGCTTCGCCCGGCGGCCGCGTCTTGAAACGACGATGCACCCAGTAGTACTGCTCGGGCATGCTGCGCACTGCGTCCTCGATCCAGGCATTCATGCGGCGGGTATCGGCCTCGACATCGGTGGAGGGAAAATCCTGCCAAGGCTCGCCAACCGTCACCGCATAGCCCGCACCACCAGGCAGCAGACGGGTCACACAGGGAACGACGACAGCGCCAGCCAGCCGCGCCAGCCGTGACAGACCGGGAACGGTTGCCGTCTGCACTCCGAAAAAGGGGACAAAGATCGAATCCCGTTTCCCGAAATCCATGTCCGGCAGGTAGTACAGCGGCCGCCCGGCCTTCATCGCCCGCACGCTGGCACGCACGCTTTCCTGGCGCGAGAGCAGCAACTGGTCGCCAAAACGTTGGCGTCCGCGCAGCAGCAGGCGATCGAAAACCGGGTTGGACTGCACCGCGTAGATGCTCGCGCTGTCGAAGCGCATGGCAATCGCCACGCCGCCGGCGTCGAGCCCAACGAAGTGCGGTGCCAGCATCAGCACCGGACGGCCGGCATCGAGCAGCGCCCGCATCCGTTCCTCGCCCTCGACCCGGATCAGGCGCGACAGCCGCTGCCGGCTCGCCCACCACAGCAGCGTGCGTTCCAGGACGCTGCGCGTCAACACCTGGAAATGCGCTTTCGCCAACCGACGGCGCCGATTTTCGTCGAATTCCGGGAAGCACAGACCAAGATTCACCAGCACAATGTGTCGGCGCCGGCGCGCCAGGCCGTAGATCACGACGCCCAGCGCATTGCCGAGGCACGCCAGCACCGGCAGCGGCAGGAGATGCAGGATCCACACCGAGGCAATCAGCAGGCGGCTCAGCATCGACGCAGGCGCCGGCAGTCAGTGATGGCGAGGATGGAGCCTTGATCTAGGTTTCTCATGCCGTGGCAGGTCAGGCAGCAGTGGATGGGTCCGGCGCGCAAGGAGCGCCGGCGCGGTATTGTACTTTCATCGACGCGATGGCCACCTGCTTTTCCTTCCTGGCGGCGATCCGGGTAGCGATGACCTGTTGACGAGTGCCCGCAGCTCCTCAAAAAACACTTGCAATGCCTAAAGTTGTACTATAAGATGATTACATGCTAAGTTTATTCGTCAGAGGAGAAGTGAAAACCATGTCTGCGCTTACCACGGAAGAAGCAGTGGCCGTACGACCCGTCGTCGGGGTGATCGGTCTGGGATCAATGGGGGGAGGTGTGGCGCGCTCGCTGCTGCGGGAGGGCTTTAGCACTCGTGTTTGCGATGTGCGGCCAGGCGTGCTTGCGGATTTTGCGGCTCTGGGTGCGCTGCCCTGTTCGACGCCGGCACAGGTCGCCGCGGGCAGTCAGGTCCTGATCGTGCTGGTGGTCAATGCCGATCAGACCGAAGCCGCGCTCTTCGGGCAGGACGGTGCGGCGGCAGCGTTGCCGCCGGGTGCGGTGGCCATTCTCAGCGCGACGATCGCTCCCGACGTGGCCGAGCGCTTTGGTGAACGCCTGGGTGAACTGGGCATCCTGATGCTCGATGCACCGGTTTCTGGCGGTGCCGCCAAGGCGGCGAGTGGCGAGATGACGATCATGGCGTCCGGCACGCCGGCCGCTTTCGCCGCCTGCGAAGCGGTGCTCACGGCCATCGCGGCGCGCGTGTATCGCCTGGGCGACGCACCGGGGCAGGGCTCCAAGGTCAAGATGATCAATCAGTTGCTCGCCGGTGTGCATATCGCGGCGGCGGCCGAGGCGATGGCTCTGGGGATCAAGGCCGGCGCCGATCCGCAGGCACTGTTCGAAGTCATCAGCAACAGCGCCGGCAGTTCGTGGATGTTCCAGAACCGCGTGCCGCACATTCTCGCCGGTGACTACACGCCACTATCGGCAGTGAACATCTTCATCAAGGATCTCGGTATCGTCCTCGACACGGCACGAAAATACCCGTTTCCGCTGCCGTTGACCTCGGCTGCTCACCAGATGTACCTCGCTACTAGCGCCCGCGGCTATGGTGCTGAAGACGATTCGGCGGTGATCAAGATGTTTCAGGCGCTCACCGGCATCGATCTGCCGGCGGGAGCCGGACGATGAGCGCGCTGCTCGGTTGTATCGCCGACGACTTTACCGGCGCCACCGATCTGGCCAACATGCTGGTGCGCAGCGGCATGCGTACCGTCCAGACGATCGGTCTGCCGTCCGTACCGCTGGGGCCGGAGGTCGATGCCATCGTGGTCGCATTGAAGTCGCGCACGATCCCGGCCGCTGCAGCCGTGCAGCAATCGCTGGCAGCACTGGACTGGCTGCAGGCTGCCGGCTGCCGGCAGTTCTACTTCAAGTATTGCTCGACCTTCGATTCGACCGCGACCGGCAATATCGGTCCGGTCAGCGAGGCCCTGCTGGCACGCCTGGGGGCAGATTTCGCGATCGCCTGCCCGGCATTTCCCGAGAACGGCCGCACCATCTGTCGCGGCTACCTGTTCGTCGGCGATGTGCTGCTCAACGAATCCGGCATGCAACAGCATCCCTTGACGCCAATGACCGACCCCAACCTGGTGCGCGTGCTGCAAAGCCAGAGCCGCGGCCAGGTGGGACTGGTCCGTTACGACAGCGTCCAGGCTGGCGCAGCGGCGATCCGCGCTCGCTTCGCCGCACTCAAGGCCGCGGGGGTTCGACTTGCGATCGTCGATGCACTGAGCGACGCCGACCTCTACCAGATCGCCGAAGCCTGTACCGAGCATCCGCTGATCACCGCCGGTTCCGGCGTCGCCCTCGGCCTGCCGGAGAACTTCCGCCGCCAGGGTCTGCTCGTGTCGAATCCGGTAGCCGCTGCTCTACCGGTCGTCGACGGTTTCGCCGCAGTGCTCTCGGGTTCGTGCTCGCGGGCCAGCAATGTGCAGGTGCAGACCTGGCAGGCCGCCGGAAGACCGGCATTCCAGCTCGATCCCTTCGCGCTCGCGCGCGGCGAGGATGCGGTCGGCGCCGCACTGGCCTGGGCTGCGCCACAGCTCGCGGCTGGCCCGGTACTGATCTACGCGACCAGTGAGCCGGATGCGGTGCACCAGGTGCAGGCTGAATTGGGCGCCGAGCACGCCGGTCATCTGATCGAACTGGCGCTGGCACGGGTGGCTCTGGCACTGGTTGAACAGGGTGTGCGCAAACTCGTCGTCGCCGGTGGCGAAACCTCCGGCGCCGTGGTCGGTGCTCTCCGGGTGAGCGCGCTGCAGATCGGTCCACAAATCGACCCCGGTGTACCGTGGACGGCGACACTGGCCGCCGAACCGCTGCTGCTGGCGCTCAAGAGCGGCAATTTTGGTACCCCGGACTTCTTCGAAAAAGCCCTGCGCCAAGTGGCTTCGGCGAGAACCCTGGCATGAGCGCCGAGACGCGCGCGCGCGAAGAAATCTGCCGCATCGGCGCCAGCCTCTACCAGCGCGGCTATGTGCACAGTTCGGCGGGAAACATCAGCGTGCGTCTCGAAGATGGCTGGCTGATCACCCCAAGGGATGCCTGCCTCGGCTTTCTCGACCCGACGGCAATCGCCAGGGTCGACCGGGAAGGCAGACAGGTCTCCGGCGATCGTCCATCGAAGACGCTGACGCTGCATCGCCTGATCTATGGTGAAAGCGCCGGCAGTTGTGCGGTGCTGCACACGCACTCGACGCACCTGGTGCGCCTGAGTCTGGCCGGCGTCTGGGCAAGCGATGACATCCTGCCACCCATCACACCCTATTACGTGATGAAGGTCGGGCATGTGCCGCTGATCCCCTACCACCGCCCCGGCGATCCGGCTGCCGCCGAAAAGGTGCGGCTGGCGGCAGCGCGCGGGGTCCGGGCCGTGCTCCTGGAGCGCCTCGGCCCGGTGGTCTGGCAGCAAAGCGTCGCCGCCGCAGCTTGTCTGCTCGAAGAACTCGAAGAGACGGCGAAGCTCTGGCTCGCCGCAACGGACAAACCGCCGCCGCTGAACGAAGAACAGATCGAGGAGTTGCGCCGGGCTTTCGGCGCGGTCTGGTAAGGGCTGCTCTCCGTCCGGAGGGATCCCGAAGCATCGCCCCTGGGGATGCGACGAGACCGCTCCACAGCTTAAAAACAGGGGCGTGGGGACAACGGAGTGGACCGACACGCATCCACCAAATGAGGAAATGACCATGGCAATACCTTCTGCTGCTACGACGCTATCCAGCGTCAACATATCACCCAGCGCCACCGTCGATCTCGACGCGACCTATCGCAAGATCGCCTGGCGAATCATGCCGTTTCTGATGCTGTGTTACGTGGTCGCCTACCTGGACCGCGTGAATGTCGGCTTCGCCAAGCTCGACATGATGAGATCCTTCACCGACTTCAATCCCGGGACGGCCGAAGCCGTATATGGCCTGGGCGCGGGCCTCTTCTTCGTCGGCTATTTCCTGTTCGAGATACCGAGTAATCTGATTCTGCACCGTGTCGGCGCCAAGCTGTGGATCGCCCGCATCATGATTACCTGGGGCCTGATCTCGGGCGCATTTGCCTGGGTGGACAATCGCTACGCCTTCTACGCACCCGATTACCCACAACTCACTTGACATAGGAGCGCGCGGCGTGGCTTGACTCCAACGCGATAGCAAACGCTGTTGCATTTCCGCTTACCCACCCCATATATGCAAACGGCAACAGTTTTCAAGCTGTTGTTAAAACGTATATTTCGTAATCTTGCGGAGGTATGGCATGGGTTGGGCAGCGGAGGAGTTCAAGGATCTGGATTTGGGGGATGCGCGGCGGACGCGGCGCTTGATCAAGCTGGTGGATGATCTGTCGGCACAACCGACCGGAAGCATCCCGGTGGCTTGCGGGGGTTGGGCGGAAACCAAAGCGGCCTACCGGCTGCTGGACAATCCCGCGACGGACTGGCGTGAAATCCTGGAGGTTCATACCCAGCAAACGATAAAGCGGATGCAGGGCCAGCCGGTTGTCTTGTGTGTTCAGGATACCACCGAAGCGGATTTTACCTCGCAGCCGGGGATTGCCGGGCTGGGACGGTTGAGCTACGACGCCCAGCATGGGATGTTTGCGCATCCGACCCTGGCGATGACGCCGAGCGGGTTGGTGTTGGGCGCGACCGACTGCTGGATGTGGGCGCGAAAGCCAAAAGGTCAGCCCGACATCAAGGAAAGTATCCGCTGGGTGGAAGGCTATACCATCGTGGCCGATCTGGCCGAGACCGTGCCTGGTAGCCGGCTGGTATACATAACGGATAGGGAAGGCGACATTCGAGCGGTGATGAACACGGCCGCCGAGCGGGACTATCCGGCGGACTACCTGATCCGGTCCAAGCATAACCGCAAGACGAGCATGGGCGACAAGCTGTGGGACCGTGTGGGCGGTGGCGAAGCGGAAGGAGAACTGGAATTCACCATGCCCGCAGCGCCAGACCGCCCGGCCCGACTGGTGCGGCAAACGCTTTACCGGGAGCGGGTCACCTTGCCCGTACGCAAGGGTGCGCCGGTCGTGACCGTGACCGCGATCCTGGCGCGAGAAGAAAACCCGCCGGTTGGGGAGGAGCCCATTGAATGGAAATTGCTGACCAATCGGACGGCGGAAACGCTCGAAGACATCGTACAACTCATTGATTGGTATCGCCGCCGCTGGCTGATAGAAATTCTTTTCCGCATTTGGAAATCAGGCTGCAAGATAGAATCCCTGCAGTTGGGCAGCATGGAGCGACTGGAACGCGCCTTGGTCATTTACCTGATTATCGCCTGGCGCATCCTGTCCTTGGTTACCTGGGGCCGGGACTGCCCCGATTTGCCCTGTGACGTGGTGTTTGATATCGAGGAATGGCAAGCCGCCTGGATCGTCGCCCATCGCTCACCACCGCCGGATGCTCCCCCGCCCCTGGGTCAGATGGTGCGGCTGATTGCCGGCTTTGGCGGCTTTCTCGGGCGAAAACACGACGGGCATCCCGGCCCCAAGGCGATCTGGGAAGGGATGCAGAAGGTCAGGGCATTTGCCATTGCCCTGGAGGCTGGCCGTGCCGCCTATTTCAATGACGGATGAGTTGTGGGTAATCGGGTGCCTTCTACGCCATGCGTTTCCTGCTCGGTGCGGCAGAAGCCGGATTTTATCCTGGGGTCATCCTCTACCTCACCTACTGGTTCCCGTCGCACCGGCGCGCCAAGATGGTTGCCGTGTTCATGGCCGCCATCCCGGTATCGGGTATCTTCGGTAACCCGCTGTCGGGCTGGATCATGAAAGCCCTGGAAAATACACACGGCTGGGCCGGCTGGCAGTGGATGTTCATGATCGAAGCCGTGCCGGCGGTACTCGTCGGTATTGCGGTGATCTTCTATCTCGACAACGGCATCCGCAAGGCCAAGTGGCTGAGCGAAGAAGAGAAGGTCCTGATCGAGAAGGATATTGCCCTTCATCAGGCGCCCCCCGAATCGCATACTTCCGGCGAGGCGGTGCGTGCCGTATTCAGGAGCGGTTTCGTCTGGCTGTGCTGCGCGATCTACTTCTGCTTCGTCATGGGCCAGTACGCCATCACTTTCTGGCTGCCAACGCTGGTCAAGGCAAGCGGCATCAGCGACAAACTGATGATCGGCGTGTATGCAGCGATCCCGAACATCCTGACGGTGATCGTCATGATCCTCGTCGGACGTAGTGCCGACCGCATGCAGGAACGCCGTTGGCACCTCGTCGTGCCGGCGATGGTCGGTGCCGTCGGTTTCAGTGCAGCGGCGGCGATTGGCGCCAGCAACCCGATGCTGGGTATCATCGCGCTCTCTTTCGCCGCTGCCGGTGCGATCACCTGCGCTCCCCTGTTCTGGTCGCTGCCGACGGCGCTGATGAGCGGTACCGTCGCCGCCGCTGGTATCGCACTGATCAACTCGGTGGGAAATCTGGCTGGTTATGCCAGCCCGAACTTGATCGGCATGCTCAGTGACGCCACCGGCAACACGGAGGTCGCGATGTACGTGATTGCACTGTCACTGGTCATCGGCAGCGCGCTGGTACTCACCACACCGGCCGACAAGGTCAACCGCTGAGCCGATGCATCGGCAACTGATCAACCCGGTGGGTCGGCCGGCGTGGCCAGACCCACCATCCCCGAAGGAGATTCAAGATGCCCCGTTTTGCCGCCAACCTGAGCTTCATGTACCAGGATTTGCCCTTCCTTGAGCGCTTCGCCGCCGCTGCCGCGGATGGCTTTGAAGGTGTCGAATACCTTTTTCCGTACGACTACCCGGCCGAGGAGATCGCCGCCCAGCTACAGGCGCATGGCCTCGAACAGGCCTTGTTCAACCTGCCGCCGGGCGACTGGTCGGCCGGCGAACGCGGCATCGCCTGCCTGCCCGGCCGCCACCTCGAATTCGCTGCGGGCGTCGCGCAGGCTCTGCGCTATGCAGAAGTACTCGGCAACGAGCGCATCCATGTGATGGCCGGCATTCCCAAGTCGGGAATGAGTCCAGAGGCCTGCCGCGATACCTACATCAGCAATTTGCGACTCGCCTGTGCACTGGCCAGCGAACAGGGCCGCACGGTTCTGATCGAGCCGATCAATACGCGCGATATTCCAGGCTATTTCCTGAATCGACAGGACCAGGCACACGCCATCGTCGCAGCGGTCGGCGCCGGCAATCTCAAGGTACAGATGGATTTCTATCACCTGCAAATCGTCGAGGGCGACATCGCCATGAAATATCGCCAGTACCAGGCGGGTATCGGCCATGTGCAGATCGCCAGCGTCCCCGATCGCAACGAGCCCGATGGCGGCGAAATCAATTATCCCTACCTGTTCGAAATGCTCGACGCCAGTGGCTACCAAGGCTGGGTCGGCTGCGAGTACCGGCCGCGCGCTGGCACTTCGGCCGGTCTGGGCTGGCTGCGTGCCTGGCGCGAACGGCACTGATATTGGCGAGTCGCTGACGCGACTCTCGCATGAATGATAAGGAGCCACCACATGAACGTCATCATCACCGGCGCTGCCGGTTTTCTGGGTGTCCGTCTGGCGCGGGCGCTGCTCGCGCAGGAGACCTTGCCGGATGCAGAGGGTCGCCTGCTGCCGTTGACCAGTCTGACGCTGCTCGACCTGTTTACCCCGAGCGATCCAATTCTGCTGGCCGACCCGCGCGTTCGGGCGGACCTTCCCGGAGCCCTTGAGGTAAGTCGTTGATTCATGGCAAGAAACCAGAAAATCGGCAAAAATGTAGGCATGTAAATATAATAATAGCTATTTACAAACAATGTGCTATTGGCTATTATTGTCGGCATGTACATCGCCCGCGTCCCCAACCGAAAGTCCAGGCCGGCCATCCTGCTTCGCGAGTCCTATCGCGAGGGAGGCAAAGTCTGCACACGAACCATCGCCAATCTGACGAACTGGGCACCGGAACGAATCGTCGCCATGGAACGTCTGGTGAAGGGCGAATTCGACGACTGGTCGGGAGAGATGACCAGCGGCGAGATTTTTGGGGTGCTGTTTGCCCTCAAGCAGTTGGCCGACCAGGTGGGCCTCACGCGGGTGCTGGGCAGCGCTGCGGAAAGCAAGCTCAACCTGTTCCTGATTCTCGCGCGTATCGCGCATGGTGGCTCGCGGTTGTCGGCGGTACGCTGGGCGAAACAGCACACGGTGGCCGATGTGTTGGCGGTGGAGGCGTTCGATGAGGACGACCTCTATGCCGCGCTGGACTGGCTGGCGAGCCAGCAGGAACGCATCGAGCGGGAGCTTTACCAGGCCTATGTCAAGGCGCAGGGCCAACCGCCCGTGCTGGTGCTTTACGACGTCACTTCGAGCTACTTTGAAGGGGAATGCAACGAGCTGGGGCAATATGGTTACAACCGCGACGGCAAGCGCGGCAAGCCGCAAATCGTCATCGGTTTGTTGACCGCGGAGGACGGGGAGCCTCTGGCCGTGCGGGTCTTCGAAGGGAATACCGCGGACCCGACGACGGTGGCCAGCCAGATCACGATCCTGAAGGAACAATTCGGCATTGCCGAGGTGGTGATGGTCGGCGATCGGGGAATGATCAAGGCCAAGGGGAAAGCCGCGCTGTCGGTACAGGGCTTCCGTTATATCACGGCGTTGACGGACGCGCAGATACGCACCTTCCTCAAGGAGGGGGTGCTGCAGACGGATCTCTTCGATGCGCATCTGTGCGAGGTGGAGCACAACGATAAACGCCTGATCGTGCGCCGCAACGAGACTGTGCGGGTGCGCGAGGAGCGTCGGCGGGAGGACAAGCTGGCGCAGTTGCAAGCGAAGGTCGCCGAACGTAATGCCTTCGTCAAGGACTCCAAGCGCGCCAGCGCGGCAGCAGGCCTGGCCGCCTTGCAGCGCTGGACCAAGAGCCACAAGCTCAGCGCGTTTGTCACCCTGACGCTGAAAGAACGCGTCATTGTCTGTACCATCGACGAGGAGGCCAAAGAGCAAGACGCTCTGCTCGACGGCTGCTATCTGCTGGAAACCAATGTGCCGCTCACCTTGATGGACGCGAAGACGGTCGATGCGCGTTATCGCGATCTGCAAAAAGTCGAGCGCAACTTCCGCACCGTGAAAACCACCTTTCTGGAAATTCGCCCGATCTTCCTGCGCAAGGCCGAGCGGACCAAGGCGCATGTCTTCGTGGCGATGCTGGCCTTAAAAATCACGCGGCGGTTTGAAGCGGCTCTGCGGCAGACCTTCGGCAGCACCGAAGACGACCCCGCCGCCATCACCCCGGACGACGCCCTGGTGGCCCTCGGACGATTGACCTATCTCTACACCACCGACCGCAACGGTCAGCGTCACACGCATCTGCCACGCCCGGACGATCAACAGGCCAAAATCCTCAGCGCCATCGGTCTGTCCTTCCCGCTCAAGGCCAAAGCCGACAAGCTCGCCGCGTAGGCAGGCGCCGCTTTTGCGGCATCGGCTATTTTTTTAACAAAAACCGATAGTTACAGCATAACTGCGCTTGCTGGCTGGGGGAAGATCCGTCGGGTCGTGAGCGGCGATCTGGCGACACTGCTCGCCGCCGGCGGAGCAGTGATCGCCCCGCATACGTCCAACGTCTTCCATCTCGCAGCGGCGGTTTCCGGCGAGTGCGAAGCAGACTTCGACCTTGGCCTGCGGGTCAACTTCGACAGCACACGCGCCTTGCTGGAAGCCTGCCGGCACGTCGCCAGCCGCCCACGCCTGGTGTTCGCCAGTTCGGTGGCCGTGTTCGGCGGCGAGTTACCCACGGTCGTGGACGATTTCACTCTGCCGCAACCGCAAAACTCCTACGGCATTCAGAAGTTCATGTGCGAACAGTTGATCGCCGACTATAGCCGCAAGGGTTTCATTGATGGCCGCAGCCTGCGCCTGCCGACGATTTCGGTGCGACCAGGCAAGCCCAATGCGGCGGCATCCAGTTTTCTCAGCGGCATCGTTCGCGAACCGCTCGCCGGACACGCGGCGGTATGCCCGGTGCCCGTGGAAATGCAGGTCTCTCTGCTGTCGCCACGCGCTGCCGTGCGCGGTTTGCTGACCGCGATGAACGCCAGTAGCGAACAGTGGGGAACTCGTATCGCGATGAACCTGCCGGCGCTGACAGTCAGTGTCGGTGTCATGATCGAGGCACTGCGCAGCGTCGCCGGTGAGCGGGTGGCAAACCGCATCCACCACCAAGCCGACGCCAACATCCAGCGCATCGTCGGGAGTTGGCCGGCAGGAATGACTTCTGCCCGCGCGCTGGCCCTCGGTCTTTCCCCCGATTCTGACTTTGCAAGCATCATCCGCAGCTATATGGAGGATAATCCGCAATCGCTCGGGGAGATTTGAATCGGCACTGCCAATCCGGATGTTACCGACAGGATAACTTTCCCATTGACTTGAGGCGCTACCGCATGCTTGCTGACGAGGTTCTACAGACGCTGGACACTTCGCTCAATCTCACCGAACGGGTAGCGCAGTTGCTACGCGAGAAGGTCGACCGCGGCGATTTTGCGGTCGGCACGAAGCTGCCAGCGGAGGGCAAGATGGCGCAGCAGCTTGGTGTCAGCCGCACCGTCGTGCGCGAGGCAGTATCGCGGCTGAAATCCGATGGTTTGCTCGAATCGCGCCAGGGCAGCGGGGTGTTCGTGCTCAGCCAGACCGGTTTTGCCTCAGTACGGGTGAATACGCATGGTGTGGATTCGGTTCGTGCAGTGATCGAAATGCTCGATCTGCGGCGGGCCATCGAAACCGAGGCGGCCGGGCTCGCGGCCGAACGCGCCACTCCGGAACAGGTACAAGGACTGCGCATGACGCTGGCCGCACTCAGTGCAGCGGTTGCTGACGGTCGCGATGGTGTCGAGGAAGACGTGAGTTTCCACCAGCAGATTGCCGCGGCGACCGGTAATCGTCATTACGTCGCAGTACTGGGCTTTCTCGACCAGCTATTGCGCAAGGTTACCCGCATCACCCGTGCCAACGAGGCCCGGCGCGCCAACTTCGCGCAACAGGTACGTACCGAGCATGAAGCCATTCTGTCTGCGATTGAGAGCAGGGACGCGGCAGCGGCGCGGCGGGCAGGGCGGATACACATGCTCAACGCGGCGAAACGGATCCGGCAGGCTGACGAGATGTTCTGGAACGAGGAAGGCGCCCGCTACGCCATTGAACTGCAGCCTGAACGGGAGTGAAACACATTTGGCTTCCCACTTAAAGCGGGACAGTCATGCTACCGATAGAGTCTGAGGATGAAGGGAGCTGAGGAGATGGGAACTGGTTGCCGCATCTCCTGTATCATCAGTTTTATGACAAAAAAACTCTACGACTCAAGCCATACGGACAACCAGCCGCGTCATTTTTGCCGCACTTACAGACCAGGGAAAACGAAGCCTGCGTGCAGTGGGGGAATTAATTCATCGCCCGAAAAGCAGTGTTCATCGCCACCTGCAAGCGCAAGCCCGTAGGAACCGACATCCTGAATCGGGGTTTTGGGAAACCGAAGAGGGGGAGGCATGGCTGAGATTGCTGGTATTTGCTGTGCTGTACACGTTCGGGCTGCAACATCATGTGGGGGCGGGTGCCTTGTCGGATTTCTTCCAATTGATCCGCCTTCATACCCATGTGGGGGTGTCTCCCAGCGCCTTGCAGACCCAACTCAGCCGGATGGAAGCGCTGTTGCCCCTGTTTCAGCAACAGTGTGAAGCCTCGGTACCGACGCGGACACGCCAAGCGGTGGTGGCCGCGGATGAGACGTTCTTTGGGGAGATTCTGATCTTGGTGCTGATGGATTTGTCCTCGGGCTACCTATTGCTGGAGTCGATTCAGAAGGACCGGGGTTTCGATACCTGGTTTGCCCAGGTGACCCCGCGCCTGGAAGCACTGGGTATCGAAGTCAACCACGCCATCAGTGACCGGGCGAAGGCCCTGATCAAATTAGCGGTCACAGGCTTTGAGTGTACCTCGGGCGCGGATACGTTCCACGAGCAATATGGCCTCAGTCGCTGGTTGTCACCGGCCTTGGGACGTCGAAAAGCCAAGGCGGATCAGTGCTGCGAACTGGCCCAGAAGGCCCTTGATCAGCCGTCGCGCGGAGCCAGTACCGAGGAAAAGGCGGCTTTGGCGGCACAACAGGCCTGTGCCTGGGAAGCCCGCGCGCAAGTGGAACAGGCGCAGCAAGAGTACCAGAAGCAGTTGCTGGGAATCGCCGAGGAAATCCATCCCTTCTCCCTGGAGGAGAATACTCGCACGACGGCGGAGAGCGTAGTGGCAGGACTGGAAACGCGAGCACAGGCCCTGGAAACTCTGGCGGCGCAACAAGGGATCCAGGATACCCGTTCCGCCCTGAAGAAGTTCCGTGCCCAGATCGGCGCCTTATCGAGTCACGTCAGCTTTTGGTGGCTTTGGGTAGAAGAAATCCTGCTGGGCTGGTCTCTGGATGAAGCGACTCGGCAATGGCTGACGAGCAAGCTGTTGCCCGTACTCTATTGGCACTACCAAATGCGGAAAACGCAAAACAGGGTTCACCGGAAACGGTATCAGGAGGCTTGGCAGCGAGCATTAGAGGCCTGGAAAGCAGACCCGTTCCATTCGGGATTCTCCGAGAGTGAGTTGCAGCGCTGGCTAGAATGGGGGGAATGGATGGTGCGACAGTTCCATCGCAGCTCCTCCGCCGTCGAAGGGCGCAATGGCCGCTTGTCCCAGTTGTATCATAACGGGCGAGGTCTGACGAAATGCCGCCTGGCTGCGCTAACGGTTATCCACAACTATGGGGTGAGACGTAGTGACGGCACTATCGCAGCCGAACGTCTGTTTAGCACCTCTTTCCCTGATCTTTTCGATTGGCTGCTCAACCAGATGGGGGAACTTCCCTTACCGAGGAAGTCCCGCCACCGGGTTGTGCATAACCCATTGAAGTTAGAGATTGTCCCGGCTTAAGTGGGAAGCCAAACATTTCAAGTCATTTCTGCGCAGTGCCTAACGGTCATGACTTTTCCAGGCACCCCCGATCATGGAAGTCATGACCGTTTCCCTCTCCCCCAACCCCTCCCCCGCGAGTGGGGAGGGGAGGTTCGTGAGTCGCTGACGCGACTTTCATGGTAACGGTCATGACTTTTCCAGGCACCCCGATCATGATCATATTCAGCTCCGGATGCTGTTGCTGCCGCGGAGAGTCTTCGCGGCTCAGCCCGGCGCCTGATCGAGAGCGTTGATGATCGGCGTCAACGCGTCTACCGGGTAGACCAGGGGGATCATGGTACCGCCAACACGGGTGAAAACGCCGACCTGCTCGGGATTGGCGCTGAACAGCACATGATGATTGGCGATGCCATCGACGTCGAGCCACAGGGTGTTCTCCCGGTCGATCGGCGTGTGGCCAACGATCAAGGGCGTTTCCGGTTTCACTTGCAGGCATTGGCGAAAGCGTTTGACATCGCGCCGGTGATAGCCCTGTGGCCGGTTCGGCCGCTGCAGGCGGTTGCTGATCAACTCCATGACCAGCTTCGGGTGACGGTGGATTTGCACCAGCATCTCGATGCTGATCTTGCTTATCGGCGCCGCCGCATGGCAGGCCACGAAATTCTCGGAAGCCACCACGTAAGGCAACAGCTGGTAGAACTCTTGCATGGCTTTCAGGTAGGCCGTACCGCGTCGCTCGCCGAGTTCCCTGGCCCACAGCAGTCCCTGCGGAATTCCGTCCTTGGACATGTCCTCGGAAAACGAATCGTGGTTGCCGCGAAGATAGAACACCTGCTCCGGAAAGCGCAGTTTGAGCCGGAAAATGAGATCCATCATCAGCATCGAACTCTCCATCTCCCGCAACTGCCCATCCATTTCGGAATGCACGGCATCGCCAATAATCACCAGCGCCGCCGTACCCTGCTCCAGCGCGTCGAGAAAAGCGTTCTGGCTCAAAACCGTCAGCAGGTTATCGATCCGGGCATGCAGGTCGGCAACGATAATCGGGGTGAGCGTCGACGGTAGCCGCAGCAATCCACCCGGCATGCCCCGCTCATCGATTGGTCGATGGATCTCCTTCTGCAGCAGCCGATTGACGTCTTCGATGAGTTGCATCGCCTCATCCCTGGGCAACAGCGCAATCGAACCACCGAAAAGCGCACGCAACCGCCGCCAGAGTTTCTCGCGAAGCCAGCCATCTTCCGCAGGTGCCGGTCCGATCGCCGTACCGGCGTCGCTCAAATTGCGAAACACCAGCGCGTCGCGGCCATGGATCACCACCAGGTGCTCCTCATCGATGGCTGCGGGGTAATTGAACAGGGCCTGTTGGAGCATGTCCGCCGAACCCAGCGACAGCCAGCTCTTCGGGGTCAGGCGCAGAAAACCGCTGATGCGGCGACGATGAGCGCTGGGATCGACGATGATGAAGCTACCCAGCCTGAGCGGTTCACCGCGCGCATTGAGTCGCGTCTCCGGGTAGAGATGCAGGCGTTTGTCGTTGAGACCGAGCGAGATCTCGATCGGCAGACCACCAAGAGGAACCCGCACCTTGCTGCTGCCCAGTCGGTAGGAGTCGCCCAGTCTGAGGTCGCGCCCCCAGCCGAAGCCCAGTCTCGCCGCAACTCCTTTTAGCCACGCCAACAAGCTCGACAGCTTGAACGAGCGCCGGGCGGCCATCGTTCTCACGGCTGCGACTGCGGCTCATGGAAACGTCTCGGGTGGCCATCTGCCCCCTCACGGAGATACACCTTGAAGCCCTTGCGGTGCAGAAACTCGGCAACGCTGCGGAAAACTGCAAGCTGGGCAGTACAAATCTCGAGGCTCAGTTGCGCATCGACCGGATGGGTGCTGTGGCGAGCCCGCTCGACACGGCGCTCAAAGACCAGATCGGGAGGTGGCAGCAGGAATTCAAACACATAGCGCCGATACCAGTCGACCGAAAAAAAATAACGCTTGCGAGGCGGCAGGACGATGCGATCGAAATCGACGGGTGGCAATGGGTCGCGATCGAGGAACTCGGCATCAAAGACCGACACCGCGTTGGCCAGGCCCTGAAACGGAAGTCCCAGATGGATCTCGCGCGGTCGCACCGACAGAATTTCCGATCGCCACCAATGCTTGCGGCCCAAATCCAGATAGCCCTCCTCCGACCAGCCGCCGAGACGCACGATCAAGGTGCTTTTGCCGGCACCGGGCGGGCCAGTCACCAGAATCTGGCCAAAGCGAATGTCCTCCGGGAAGTCGATCCCCTTGAAGTGCTGCAGCGATTCGATGGGCAGGGTAGGCAGTTCCGTCATGGCTGCAGTTTCAGTGGAAATATCCAGCAGGAAGAGGCATGATCATTCTATGGAAAATACTGCTCTCAGGAGATGGAAAATGCTGGCCCCCAGAAGAGCCCCGACCGGAACGGTAATGAACCAGGAAACGATGATGCCACCGACCACACGCAGGTCCAGGGCGCCGATACCGCGGGCAATGCCGACACCCATCACCGCACCAACCGCGATATGCGTGCTGGACACCGGCAGGCCCAGGCCGGAAGCGGCCACCGTCACGAACGCAGTGGCAACGGTGGCGCAATAGGCTCGGGTTGGCGTCAACTCGGTAATCTTGTGGCCCAGGGTGGCCATCACCTTGTAACCGTAGGTGGCCAGACCGGCAACCATGCCGAAGCTGCCGATCAACAACAGGAAGGGCGTGATTGGCGAGATGGCAGACACCTCCCTGGTCACCAGGATCTGAATCACCGCAGCCATCGGGCCAATCCCAATGGCCACTTCGTTTGAACCATGCGCGTAGGCCATCGCCGCGCCGGTGAACACCATCTGCGGAATGAACAGCCTCTCGACGCTGGCGTGCTGAAAAGCCCTGTCGAGATGCTCATCGAATTGCATGCGGTTCATCATCAGCCGGGCGGCAAGAGCCAGGACGACGCCGATCACGATCGCAAGGATCTGACCCGAGAACAGGCCGAAATGAATGTCCAGATGCTTGAGGCCCTTGCTGATGGTGACCAGAGAAACCATCCAGCCGACCAGGAAGACATACATCGGACCCCACTTGCGCGCCCGGGCGATCGGGTTGACGGTATTGAAAATCAGCTTGCGGATGCTCATGGTCAGCAGCAGGGCGACCGTACCGCCCAGGACCGGCGAGATGAACCAGCTAGCAACGATTTCGCCCATCATTTCCCAATGCACCGCATGCACGCCGAGGGCCGCAACGCCAACCCCGCACACGGCGCCGACGAGGGCATGCGTCGTCGCCACTGGCCAGCCGCGCATGCTGGCGACCATCAGCCAGACCCCCGCCGCCAGCAGCGCCCCGATCATGCCGAGCACCAACAGATGCGGCACCGGTTCGAAGAGCCTGCCGTCGATGATGCCTGTCGAAATCGTGTCGGCCACCTCTCCGCCGGCCAGATAAGCACCGCAGAACTCCATGATCGCGGCCAGGACGAGCGCCTGCCTGACGGTGATCGCACCCGAACCAACTGAAGTGCCCATGGCACTGGCGACGCCGTTGGCGCCGATTCCCCAGGTCATGTACAGACCACCGGCGAGGGCCAGGACATAAAACAAGGTTTGATACTGATCGATGATTTCCATACTACCGCCTTAGCTGGCGAATCCCCCCTTGCAGAACATGCGAACGGAGCAGCCGGAATTCGGATGGTTGAAGTCGAAAACGGGCAGGCCTTCTTCCTGGAATCTTCCTTGAATTGTGATCGTCAGCGGGTGATCAGCAAACGCAGCCGATCTCCGACCTTCTCCGCGTAATCGGCCAGATTGCCAACCCACTGGATCAACTGGTACCAGAACATCACCGACACCGGCTTGAGCTTGTCCTCCTCCGAGAACAAGGCTCGGGCCAGCGCCATTCCCATCAAATCGGTGTCGGATTCCATGTTCCCCAGTTCAGCAAGCATCTCATCCACCTGGCTGGCCTCGCGACCACGGAATCCGGCCTCCTGCAGCTCGCCAAGCTTCTCGACGACGATGTGCGCCTGCCGGCAGGTATCGATGCAGCGGGCCACGAGTCGCATCAGCGGTTCGGCCATGCCCGGGTATACCTCCATCCTACGTTCCACCAGCAAACCGGCGATGTCCTGCGCAGTGTCGGCAATGGCATCCTGCGCCGCCAGGAGTTCGAGCAGATCCTGCCGGCCCGCCGCCTGGCGCATGCTTCTCGGCAAATGCTCACAGAGCTCGTTCCGCATCGCGTCCGCCTCACGCTCCTTGACAAAGATGCGGTTCTTGCGTTCTTCAAGCTGCTCCTGATCGTCGTCAATCAGGGCCTGAAACAAGGGCTGCACTTCTTCGACGCATTCGATCACGATGCGCATGTGTTGCGGCAGCGGTTTGAACGGCGACTTGCCGAACAAGGCGGCCATCGGGTTGCTGGGTAACATGGGCGTTCTCCGCGTTCTCGGCTGAAGCAGGTGAAGAAATCTGGCGATTGCCAAAGGAAACGCCCCGTTGCCGGGGCGTTGCGCGCGCGGAGCAGGTCAGGTCTCAGGCATTCTGGAGCAGGATCTCTTCGACCATCTGGGCCGAGGCCTTGCAAGTGCGAAGCACTTTTTCCTGCAAGGCATAGAATTCTTGCAAGGCCAGCGCCCGCAAGGCCGCCTGCTCATTTCCTTCGTTCGCATACAAGGCCTTGATCGCCCGCTGCATGACCCCATCGGATTTCTCTTCGATACGCTCGATTTCGACACAGAGGTTGACGGTCTCTTCGCTACGCTCATTCTTCTTCAGGGCGGCGATGGCGCGCGTCAGGCGTGAGCAGGCATCGACGGCCATCGACGCGAGTTCACGTGACTCGGCATTGGCCTCATGGATGTGGTAGATGCCGACCGCCTGCGCGACATCCTGCACCGCATTCATGATCCGGTCGATGTCCAGCGTCAGCTCGTAGACCTGGTCACGGTTGAGCGGGGTGACGAAGGACTTGTGCAGCATCAGCAGCAGGTCGGCCTTGATCTGGTCCGCACTCGCTTCGTTCATGTTGACTTCCTGGATCAGCGCGGCAACCTCCTGCCCGCTGACCCCGAGGTCGTTGATCAGGCGCAGCATGGAATTGGCACCGGCCAGAACCCGCTCGCTGTGTGCCTCGAGGAGCTCAAAAAACTGGGTTCGCTTGGGTAACATATATAACTCCCTTGATAATCATCTGTTGTTCTGCGACGCCCCGTTGCCGGGGCGCCCGTTCCGTCAAGCACCCACCTGTGTGGGTTACAGGAACTTGGTCCCTATGTACCAGAAGATCGCCGCAATCAGCCCGGCGGCAGGAATCGTCAGCACCCAGGCGACGAGCAGGTTCATGGTGATCGCCCAGCGCACCGCCTTGACGTCGGTGGCTGCCCCGACACCGATGATCGCGCCGGTGATGGTATGCGTCGTCGACACCGGAATGCCGCCGAGCGTCGCCAGCCCGAGCGTGATCGCACCACCCATCGAGGCGCACGAACCGCTGACCGCATTGAGCTTGGTGATCTTGGTGCCCATCGTCTTGACGATGCGCCAGCCACCCAGATAGGTTCCCCAGGCGATCGCGAAGTAGCACGAGTAGATCACCCAGGTCGGCAACGTCGCCACGTCCTTGGTTGCCACGCCGGCAGTGATCAGCAACAGCCAGATGATGCCGATCGTCTTTTGCGCATCGTTGCCGCCGTGGCCCAGGCTGTACGCGGCGGCGGCGATCAATTGCCCGCTCTTGAAGTATTTCCCGGCCTGATACGGCGACTTGTTGCGGAAGATCCACGATACCAGCACCATCAGCAGACCGCCGATGATCACCCCGACCAGCGGCGAAATGATGATGAAGGCAAGGATCTTGCCGAAACCCTCCCAGACGATCGGCGCGCCCGAACCGGCCTTGGCAACCGTTGCACCGACCAGGCCACCGACCAGCGCGTGCGAGGACGAGGACGGAATGCCGTAATACCAGGTGATGATGTTCCAGGCGAGCGCCCCGACCAGAGCCCCGAAGATCACGTAATAATCGACGAAACTCGGGTCGACGGTGCCCTTGCCGATCGTCGCCGCCACCTTGAGCTGGAATACCCACAGTGCGGCGAAGTTGAAGAATGCGGCGAACAGCACCGCCTGCTTGGGGGTCAGGGCACCGGTGGCGACAATCGTCGAGATCGAGTTGGCACCGTCATGAAACCCGTTCATGAAGTCGAACGCCAGAGCCACTGCAATCAGCAGCCCCAGCGTCCAGATGCTCATATTTAGGCCTTCCATTTTGCGCTACCTCTCAGGAGTTCTCGATCAGGATCTCTTCGATCATTTTGGCCGCGTCCTGGCAGCAATCGAGGACGGATTCCTGCAGAGAGTAGAACTCCCGCATCTTCATCGTCTGCCAGACGTTGGCCCCCTCCTTGAAAAGCTCGGTGATCGCCTTCTGCTGTACCCGGTCGGCCTTGGTTTCGATTTCCTCGATTTCCTTGCACAGGTTCAGTGTTTCCTCACCACGCGCCTTGTCGCCCAAAGCCGCGACTGCACGGTTGAGGCGCATACAGGCATCGGCACTCAAGGAAGCCATTTCGCGGGCTTCGACCGTCGACTGCTTGATGCCGTACATGTCGATGGCGTTGGCCACCGATTGCAGGACATTGAGCGTCATGTCGAGATCGCTGATCAGCGAATGGATCTGATCCCGGTTGATCGGCGTGGTAAAGGATTGGTGCAGGCGACCAATCACCTTGGCCTTGATCTCATCGGCATTTTTTTCGTTGAGATTGACTTCCGCGATCAGCGCCGCAGCGTTGCCACTGCCATCGCCCAGGCCATTGATCAGGCGCAAGGTTGCATTGGCCCCGGCAGCGACCTTTTCGGAATGCGCCGCGAGAAGTTCAAAAAATTCCCGGCGTTGCGGCATCAGACTACTAAACATACGACCTCCCTTGGTTATCTGCTCGTCGGAGCAGTTCTCAGTCAAAACACGCCGATCGATTGTCGGCACCACTTATTCACTTATTCACAAACCCACTCGGGCAATGGCTCAGCATCGCGCAGGCTGGCCGCAGCGGGAAAGGAACTTCGGACGATCCATTCCCCCCACGCTCGATCAGTCGATCAGTCCTTCTTCTTGCCTTTCTCGGGAACGCTCACCGCGGCGAGCAAGGCTTTCATCTGCTCCATCTTCTGCTCGGCAAACAGACGCACCGCGGCGCGCAGGATGTCCGACTTGCTGGCCGCCCAACCCGCGGCCTTCGACAACTCGGCACGCACAGCCTCGATGGCCGCCTCTTCGCTCTTGAGCAATTCCACCGTGTAACGGACGAGTTTGTCGCCCTTTTCCTTGGCCGTCTTTTCGATCTTTTCCAGCGCTTCCTCCAGCCCGGCAGTCTTCTTGCCTGCCTCGGCGGCGGCCTCGACCTTGGCCTGCGGCTTGGCCGCGGCGGCGGCTTTCTTGCTGCCCGGCTTGGCCTTTGCCGCCGCAGCGGCTCCTTTTGCCGACTTGGTTTTTGCCGGTGCCGTATTTTTCGCGGCTTTGCCGGGAGCTTCCACAACGGCCGCCGGCTTCCCCTCGTCTGCAGGCTTGCTCAGCGGCGCCGCTGCGGCCTGGCTTACTGGCGCAACAGCGGCTTCGGGCTCCGGCGGGACGACCAGCGCAACGTCGGTTGCCACCAGACGCTCGGCGAGCGATTCGTCTTCCTTCTTGAGACTGGCGCGCAAAGCGGTCTTGTTGCTGCTGGTAGTACGTGTGGGTGTAGTCATCAGTTTTCTCCCAATTGTTTAAGAACGGCTGCGATCAGCTTGCGAACTTCATCCTGCGCTGCGTCGGCGCCAGAGGCCAGTTGAAAAACCGACGCGCCGACCACCGCACTTTGCGCATACGCGTTGCGCTGGCAGAGCATAGCATCGAGGATGGGTAAGGTAAATTCATGCAACAGTTCAAGTACATCCGTAGCCAGAGCGGTGTTTTGCACACGGTTGGGGAGAATGCAGCCGTGCAGGCGATGGCTTTGCTCCATGCGATTGAGAATCAGCCGCTCGACCGCCCGTGTCGACCACAGGTCGGTTGGACTCGGTACTGCCGGTACGATCGCCAGATGCGCCACCGCCAGCGCGGCCAGCGTAGACGGATGGTAGATCGACGGTGGGGTGTCGAGAACGACATAATCGGCCTCGCTCTGCAGTTCCACGACATGCTTGATCAATTCCAGGCCAGACATCTTGCGGACATCGAGTTGCAGGTCCGAGTCGAGCAAGGGCGCCGATTCTGCCCAGCGCAGCGCGCTTTCCTGCGGGTCCAGGTCGACCAGCAGCACCGAAGCGCCAATGGCATGAAACCCCCCCCCGAGCTGCATGGCGACCGTGGTTTTGCCAGCCCCCCCCTTTTGTGAAACCACAGCAATCACCCGACCTAATGACAAAGACATTTATCGTACCTTTGAAGGAACATTCTTATGGTGATCCGCATAACCCACGATTATGCCATCGCGAGAAAAACGGACAAGCCGAAATGGGCCCGCAATGGGCCATGAAATGGGCCATTTTTTGCAAAATGGCCCGCTGTCCTTGATTACGATCAAGGAAAATTCACTCACCAGCAGCCATGGCGGGCGAGCTGCACTTGCAAAACCCGATGTCGGCAGCCTCGGCAAGAAGGTGGTCAAGCGTCTGCGAGTAGGTTGAGTGTTCTGGCTCTGAAGACGGCTTCGCGGCGGCTCGATGCGCGCAGCTTGCGATAGATGTTCTGGGTATGCCGCTTGACCGTCGCCCGTGAAATGCACAACTCCTCCGAAATCTCGATGTTGCTCAACCGGACTGCGAGCAGTTTGAGGATCTTCAGTTCACGGCGGGTAAGGTCTGCACCCACCTGCTGGCGACCCGCACTGACCAGCCAGTCGTCGTTGAACGCGGCGAGAATCTGCCCGACGTAGCGGGCATTGGCCGCGTTGCCGACAATGCTCTGGCCGGTTTGCAGTCGTTTCAGCGGCGGCACGAGATCTTGCCCAAGATCGACGAACAGCCGGATGAAGCCACCAGGTTGCGCCAGCGCGACGGCACGGCCCAGCAGTTCGCACGCGACCGTCTCCTCGCCCTGGAGATGCCGCAGCAGCGCCTGCAGCGCCACGACCTCGATCAGGAAACGGACGTTGTGCCTGGCCATCATCTCGGTTTCCAGCAACTGCAGGAGGCGAGCCGCCTGCTCGTGGCTGTCGACGCTTCCCTCGGCAATCCACACGCGGGCCAGCGTCAGGTGGGGAGCGTTGCTGAAGCGGTAGACGAACTGGACCGGACCGGGATCGAAGTTGCGCGCCCATTCCCGAGCCGCGTCGGAGCGCCCCTGGCGCAGCGCCAGGTCGGCCTGGCAGGCTTGCGCACGAAACAAGGCCGGCGAATCGCCATTGCGCTGCAAGTGCTCGCAGACCGTATCGACGATCTCGCGTGCCAGGTTGGTCTGGCCGAGCGCCTGATAGACTGCCGCCAGAACGAAGGTGACTTCGGTTCGGTAGCCGGGGCGCGGCACCGGCTGCGGGGCGAGCGCCGGCAGCAGCGTGGCCTCCGCCAGCGCCAGATCGTTGCGCTGATACTGGACCAGACCATGAAAGTAGCGCCCGAGTACCGGGCTGCCTGCGCTGCGCAAACGATCCTCGCCGAGCGGGTAGTGCTGGTTGGCCGTCCACTGCAATGCCGACAGATCGGCAGCCATCCAGTCGATGAAGCACAAGGTCGCGAGCAGCGGCGCCTGGGAAACGTCGATCGGTCCCGACGCCCGCGCCAGCGCTGCATGCAGACTCTGGCGCGCGCCGACCAGGTCACCGCGCATTTGCCGGGTTCCGGCGATGACCGCCTGGGCCAGCACGCGGGCTTGCGCGCAGTCGATCGGTAAGCCCTGCAGCGCCTGCTCGGCAGAGCGGATAGCCATGTCGGCCCGCCCTTCGAGGTAATACTGCAGACTGCGCAGCGCCGACACACTGCCACAGAGCGCAGAGACAGCGGGCAGACCGCTGGCAGCGCTTTCGAGCAACACCTCGATCCGGTCGAGAACCGCCGGGGTCTCGACATGCCGCCCCTGGTGATACATCAGCCAGGCCTTCAGCAGCAGCAATTCGGGGTCTTCCGCGACGCTATCGGGCGGCAACAGACGCAGACAGCGTTCGAGCCGTTGTCGCTGCTCCTGGTTGAGAAGTCGCTGGCGATTGCGCGCCAGGAGATGTCCCGCCGCTACCGCGCCGCTTGCGGCCAGCGCATGCGGAATCGCTTCTTCGAGAAAATCCTGCGTTTCGAACCAGGCGGCCGCGCGTCGATGCAGTGCGGCAATCTCGCTCGCCGGATACTGCAGTTCGAGCTGCCGCTGCAGAAACTCCCGGAACAGACGCTGATGGCGATACCACTCCAGGCGATCGTCGATGGGAATGCAGAGCAGCGCGCCGCTCGACACCAATTGCATCAAGGCATGCCCGTTGCAAGCGTCCCCGAGAACGGCGTCGCACAAGGACGCGCAGAAACGGTCGAGAATCGAGGTCCTGAGCAGGCAGTCACGCGCGAGCACGCTCTGTTGGGCCAGCACTTCCTCGCAGAAATACTGCTCGACCTCGCGCGTACTGCCGCTGAAGCAGTGCTCGAGCGTGCCTAGCGCGTCAGCCGCATCCTTGTTTCGCAGCGCCAGTGCCGCCAGGCGAACACCAACCGGCCAGCCCTCGCTACAGGCCTGCAGTCTGGCCAATGCGGCTGCCGAAACGGTACGTCCGACGCAGCGTTCGAGCAGGATCGCCGCTTCACGCTCGCCAAATTGCAGGTCGCGCATCCGGATTTCGTTCATCTCCTCGCGAACGCGCAGCGCGCCCAGCGACAAGGGAGGATCATGGCGGGCGATCACCAGCAGATGCAGAGCACTCGCCGGATGCACCAGCAGGCGATCGAGCAGGGCATGGATCGGCGGCGAGTCGATGCGGTGATAATCGTCAAGAACCATCACCAGCGGCACCGGCAGCGCTGCCAGATCGTTGCTCAGACTGCCGGCAAGCACCGTCAGCGAGGTTTGCTGCCCGGCATCGAGATACGCCAGCGTCTCGGCGCAGGCATCGGGAATCGCCGTGCGCAATGCGGCAGCGAAGTAGCGGATGAACACGATCGGATCGCTGTCTTCGTGGTCGAGCGAGAGCCAGGCAGCCAGGCCGTCACGGCCAGCGAGCCAGTGCGTGACCAGCGCCGTCTTGCCATAACCCGCCGGCGCCACCAGCAGGGTCAGTGGCCGGTTGCTGCCGGCTTCGAGCCTTGCCAGCAACTCGCTGCGCGCGACGAAGTCGGCGCTAGCCCGGGGACGCTGCAGCTTGCTACGGACGATCTGAAGCAATGGCATTTCTGACCTGAAACGAAAGAATATGATGATACGTCAGGCGCTCGGCGCTGCGGGAACTGTGCACTCATTTCGCGGCCACCGAGAGCGGCGGCCACTGCCTGACGGAGGCACAAGCCCAGGGTCGGGGCTCATTGGTCGGCGAGCAATCCTTCGATCTGCGCGTCCTTGTCCTGCCAGATCTGCTGCATCCACTGCTGGAAAGCTTCTCGAATCGCCGGGTCATTGGCGTAGTCTCCGCTCGCCAGATGCCTCGGCACCGGCAGTGTCTGTACGCGAACCTGCACGCGATGCATCCGACCGCAAAGGAACTCCCAGAAATTCGGAGCGCCGGCGGGATAAACGATGGTTACATCGAGAATCGCGCGAAACTTGTCGCCCATCACATTCAGTGCCAGCGCAATTCCTCCGGCTTTCGGCTTCAGGAGGTGTCGATACGGTGACTGCTGCCGCTGATGTTTGTCCGGCGTGAAGCGCGTCCCCTCGCAAAAGTTCATCACGCTGGTCGGAATCAGCGAAAACTTCTCGCAGGCCAGGCGGGTCGCCTCCTGATCGCGGGCGCGCAATTCCGGGCGCGCCTTGAGAACTTCTTCACTATGGCGGCGCATGAACGGAAAATCGAGGGCCCACCAGGCCAATCCCATCACCGGCACCCAAAGCAATTGCTGCTTGAGGAAGAATTTGAGCAAGGGAATGCGCCGCGTCAGCAGATGTTGCAGGACGAGGATATCGGCCCACGATTGATGATTGCAGTTGACCAGGTACCAGCCGCGTGGGTCGAGCCCATCGATCCCCTGGACATCCCACTGCGCCTGCTGGGTCAGCGCCATCCAGCCGCTGTTGCACGCGATCCAGGCCTCGGCGATATGCACCAGAACCGGGTCGAGGCGCAGGCGAACCACCCGGAACGGCAGGAGCAGCTTGCAACCGGCCACGAACACCAGGATCGGCACCCAGAAGAACGAGTTGAGCGCCAGCAGTGAGAAAGCGATCAGGCCGATCAACGGCGCCGGCAGGAAATTCAGCATCGGTCAAGCGTGCGCGGCTGGCAGATCGTCGTCCAGTGCCGTTCCACGGATCACCGTCTGCGTCTGCTCAGCCGCCAGCATGGCGCTGCGCGTCAACGGAGTCTCCAGGCTGATGCGGCCGAGAACACCGTCCCGGTAATCCTGCAGCAGCATCTTCGCTGCCTTCTCGAGATCGGCTTCGCCGCCACGGACGCGCAGGCTACGGCGTCTGGCGATCTCTTCGATGACCGCCACGGCATCGAGATGCTCGATTGCATCGGCCGGGAAGCCGTAGCGCTTCGCCAGCAAAGTCGGGTAACGCGCCAGCAACAGCCCGGCGAGAAAGGTCGCCACTTCCTCGTCGATCATCGCATTGCGACCGACGGCATGGCTCGCAGCGAGCATCAGACCGTCGCTTGGATGTTCGATTTTCGGCCACAGCAGTCCGGGCGTATCGGTAATCGAATGCCGAACATCGAGCTGCGAGGTCTGCTGCGCGCGGGTCACTGCCGGTTCGTCACCGACCTTGGCCAGTTTGCGCTGGAGAACGACATTCATCAGCGTCGATTTGCCGACGTTCGGGATGCCCATGATCATCATCCGCAGCGGCTTGGTGTTTTCGCTGCGATGTGGCGCCAGAGCCTCGCACAGTCCGGGAAGGCGGGCCACGTCGCCGGGTTTCTTGCACGACAGTGCCACCGCGCGCACGCCCTCCTGCCGGTTGTAATAGGCGATCCACGCCTGCGTCACCTGCGGGTCGGCCAGGTCGGCCTTGTTCAGGACCTTCAGGCATGGACGCTGGCGATGCAGGCGAAGCTCGCGGACCAGAGGATTGGTGCTCGCCTCGGGCAGGCGCGCATCGAGCACCTCGATGACCACGTCGATCGACGCCATCGTCTCGGCCGCTTTCTTGCGCGCCGAGGTCATGTGACCGGGATACCACTGGATGGCCATGCAGAGTCCAACAATCTGAAAGAGTGTCATTATCCCACCGCTTCGGCCAGGCTGGCGCTTCCGCGGCGCTGGCAGCAGCGTAAACCGCTAAAATGAGATCTTTCCCATCCCTCGTCAGGAAACCGCTTGTCGGCGATCCCCGAAATCAGGCCCGGGCAGTCGATCGAACTGCTCAAGGCGTTGCACATCCTGACCCGCGACGGCAAGCTCAACCAGGACAGCCGGCGCAAGCTCAAGCAGGTCCATCACCTCTGCCATTTCATCGAACCGCTGCTCACCGAGATCGTCGCCAGTGGCAAGGGCCTGACGCTGGTCGATCACGGTGCGGGTAAATCCTACCTCGGCTTCCTCCTCTACGATCTGTTCTTCCACACCCGGGACGATGGCCACATTTACGGTGTCGAGGCGCGCGCAGAACTCGTCGAGCACGCGCGCAGCCTTGCCAGCCGACTCGCTTTCACGCGCATGTCCTTCCTGAACCTGCATGTCGAGAACGCCATCGAGTCGTCTGGGCTGCCCGCGCGGGTGGACATCGTCACCGCTCTGCACGCCTGTGACACCGCCACTGACGACGCGATTCGCTTCGCCCTCCACAAGCAGGCGAAATTCATCGTTCTCGTCCCCTGCTGTCAGGCCGAAGTCGCCGGCGTGCTGCGCCGCAGGAAAGGCGAATCCCTGGCGCAGACGCCGCTGTCGGAACTCTGGCGGCATCCCATCCACACCCGCGAATTCGGCAGCCAGCTGACCAATGCCCTGCGCTGCCTGCAGCTCGAAGCGCAGGGCTATCAGCTGACGGTGACCGAGCTCGTCGGCTGGGAACACTCACTGAAGAACGAGCTGATCATCGCCAGGCACACTGGTGTCGCGCGCAGCAACGCCACGACGCGGCTCGAACAGATCCTGCAGCAACTGAACCTCGACGAGTTGCGTGCGCGTTTCATCTACTGAGGATAGCAGCAGGCAAGCGTCTGCTGGTCAGCCACTGCCACCACTCAAGGACTGTCAATGGAAAAATGGATTATCCGCACCGTTGCCGCCATCTGCGCCGCCGGAAGTACCGCCCTGTTCTGGACCTTCGGCATATTCCTCTGCGTACCCTGGCGGGAAAGCCGCATGCTCTCGCTCAACAGGATCGAATTGCAAGTACTGGTGATCCCGCTGATCGCCGGTCTGGCCGTCGCCTGGGGTGCCCTGCACATCCTCGCGATGGCAGACCGTACCGGCAGCCCCGGCTTGTACCGCGCGCTCTGCGTCGCACTGCTGATCGCGTCGTTGCTGGCAGTATCCGGCGGCATGTCGTGGACCGCAGCGCGCCTCCCCTGACCCAGGCTCGCCGATTGGCCTTGGGCAAGCGGCCCGCAGTGGGAAGAACTGCGATGATTGTCAGAGGCCAGAGGCGTTCGGGGGTGCGAAAGCGATAGAATGATCAGTCAACCATACCCATCCGGATTTCATCATGACCAGTCTGAAAATTGATTTCGTGGTAAAGAAAGCGATCTTCCCGGTCGCGGGTCTCGGCACGCGCTTCCTGCCGGCCACCAAGGCCAGCCCGAAGGAAATGCTCGCCGTGGTGGACAAGCCCCTGATTCAGTACGCGGTTGAAGAAGCCTACGCGGCCGGGATTCGGCAAATGATCTTCGTCACCGGCCGCAACAAGCGCTCGATCGAAGACCACTTCGACACCGCCTACGAGCTGGAGGCGGAACTCGCCGCTACCGGCAAGGACGAGTTGATCGCGCTGGTGCACTCGATCAAGCCGGACGACATGGATTGCGTCTATGTACGCCAGCCGCGGGCGCTGGGCCTCGGGCACGCGATACTCTGCGCCGAGCGCCTGATCCAGGGTGAGGCCTTTGCCGTCCTGCTGGCCGACGACCTGATGATCGGCACGCCACCGATCATGCAACAAATGACCAAATTGTTCGCCGAGCACCATTGCAGCATCCTTGCCGTGCAGGAGGTGCCTGAGGATCAGACCAACCGCTACGGGATCGTCGAGGGTGAGCCACTATCGTCCGATCTGATGAACATCAAGGGCCTGATCGAGAAACCGCACCCAAGCGCTGCGCCATCGAATCTGGCGGTGGCGGGCCGTTATATCCTGACCCCGGCGGTATTTGAACTGATCCGCAAACAGCCGCGCGGTGCGGGTGGCGAAATTCAGCTCACCGATGGCATCGCCGCACTGCTGGCCAGTGAACCAGTGCTGGCCTACCGCTACCATGGCCAGCGTTACGACTGTGGCAGCAAACTCGGCCTGATGCAGGCCAGCGTCGTCCTCGGGGAAAGCCACCCTGAACTCGGGCACGAGTTCTCGGCCTGGCTGAAGAACCGGCAGGAATTGGCGTTGCCAATGATGGCCGGGATCCAGGAATCAACCCAGGCAGCAGGCTTGTCATAGCCTCTGCCCGTGCTATAGTTGCAGCCCTTTTCGACAGGATTCCCCCTTTTGCCGCTTCGCTTCGACGTTCTCATCATTGGCAGTGGTCTGGCCGGACAAGCCGCAGCACTCCGGCTGGCACCAACCCGCAGAGTGGCCCTGGTCAGCAAGCGCAGCCTCGAAGACAGCGCTTCGAGTTGGGCGCAGGGCGGCATTGCGGCCGTGCTCGATAACCGCGATTCGATCGAAGCGCACATTCGCGACACGATCACCGCTGGCGCTTTTCTCAATGACCCGCGGGCGACTCGCTTCGTCATCGAAAACGGTCGGCGCGCGGTCGATTGGCTGATTGCGCAGGGTGTTCCCTTCACTCGTGATGACGAAGGCTACCACCTGACCCGCGAGGGAGGTCACAGCGCCCGGCGCGTGATCCACGTCGCTGATGCGACCGGCCTCGCGGTTCAGAACACGCTGACCAGCCTGATTCGCCGGCAGCCGAACATTACCGTCCTCGAACAGCACATCGCCATCGATCTGATTACCGGCGACAAGTTGCGACTCGGAGAGCAGCGCTGTCACGGTGCCTATGTACTCGACAGCACCAGCGGTGAAGTCCTGACCGTGGGCGCCAGGAACACCCTGATCGCTGCCGGCGGCGCCGGTAAAGTCTATCTCTACACGACCAATCCGGACACCTCGACCGGCGACGGCATCGCCATGGCCTGGCGTGCCGGCTGCCGCGTGGCGAACATGGAGTTCATCCAGTTTCATCCGACCTGCCTCTACCATCCACAGGCCAAGTCCTTTCTGATTTCCGAAGCGGTGCGAGGCGAAGGCGGGCGCCTGCTGCTGCCTGACGGTACCCGCTTCATGCCCAGGCACGACGCGCGCGCCGAACTTGCACCCCGCGACGTGGTCGCCAGAGCAATCGACTTCGAGATGAAAAAGCGCGGCCTGGACTGCGTTTATCTGGACATCTCGCACAAGTCAGCCGAGTTTCTCGGCGAGCATTTCCCGAATATTCTGGCGCGCTGCCTTGATCTGGGAATCGACATGACCCGCCAGGCGATCCCGGTCGTTCCCGCCGCGCACTACACCTGTGGTGGCGTCGTCACCGACCTGCGGGCGCGCACCGACATCCCAGGCCTCTATGTCGCCGGCGAGGCTTCGTGCACCGGCTTGCACGGCGCCAATCGTCTGGCCAGCAATTCGCTGCTCGAATGCCTGGTTTTCGCCGAAGCCGCAGCCAAGGACATTCTCGAACAGCCTGCAGGGGATTTCCCGCAGCTACCTTCCTGGGACGCCAGCCGTGTCAGCGACCCGGATGAAGAAATCGTCATTTCCCACAACTGGGATGAACTGCGCCGCTTCATGTGGGACTATGTCGGCATCGTCCGCACCACCAAGCGCCTGCAGCGCGCGCAGAACCGGATTCACCTGCTGATGCGTGAAATCGATGATTTCTACTCGCAGTTCCGGGTCAGTCACGATTTGATCGAACTGCGCAACCTCGTGGTCACCGCAGACCTGATCATCCGCTGCGCGCTGCGGCGCCACGAAAGTCGGGGACTGCACTTCAGTCGCAATTATCCGGAAACGCTGCCGCGCGCGCGCAATACCGTGGTCAGACGCCGCCCACGGCCGAATCGCCAGGATTGACTCGCCAACGCAGCCATAGACGCAGTAGACGAAACTGCTCTGGCGGCATGCTGTCGGTCAGCAGGACCAGGCTCGAGAGCCGCCCAGCGTTCTCGTCATCGCGCACGCGCAGGACGATCAACTGACTGAATACTGCGGTGTCGGCCTGCACCGATCCGAAAAGGACATCGCCGGCGGCAAACAGAAGCGTCAGTTCGCCGCGCTCACCGAGGCGCAGCCCGACGATTGTCGACGGTCGCAGCGCGTCCGCCAAGGACAGCGCAACGATCAGCAGCAGCAGGCGCGCCTCCTCTGGCCAGGGCAGCACCCACAGGCAGCCCGCCGCCAGAGCGTGCAACAGGACCGTCAGGAAGGACAGCAGACGCGAGCGGCGCAGCTCGATAGTGATCGGGAATTGCACGGCACTGCCGCACTACCCGGGTAGCGCGCGCTGATTCCGGGACTAGATGCGTTTGAAGGCGACGGTGGCATTGGTACCGCCGAAGCCGAAAGAGTTCGAGATTCCGACCTCGATCTTCATCGGACGCGCGGTGTTGGCGCAATAATCGAGATCGCAGGATTCATCCTGGTTGAAAATGTTGATCGTCGGCGGCGAAACCTGATGATAGACCGCCAGTACAGTAAACAGGGCCTCGATGCCGCCCGCGGCGCCCAACAGATGGCCGGTCATCGACTTGGTCGAATTGACCACCAATTTGCGCGCATGCTCGCCGAAAGCCCGCTTGACGGCAATGGTCTCGGCCTTGTCACCCAGCGGGGTCGACGTGCCGTGCGCATTGACGTACTGCACCTCATCCATATTCAGCCCGGCGTTGCGCAAGGCGTTTGTCATGCAACGCGCCGCACCTTCACCGTCCTCGCATGGCGCAGTCATGTGGTGGGCGTCGGCACTCATGCCGAAGCCGGCGAGTTCACAGTATATCCGGGCGCCACGCGCTTTCGCATGCTCGTATTCCTCAAGCACCACGACACCAGCCCCTTCACTGAGCACAAAGCCATCGCGGTCCCGGTCCCACGGGCGGCTTGCCGTCTGCGGATCATCGTTGCGCGTCGAGAGGGCGCGCGGCGCACAGAAACCTCCCAGGCCGAGTTTCGAGATACAGCCTTCGGACCCTCCGGCGATCATGATGTCCACATCACCGTATTCGATCAGACGCCCGGCGTCACCGATGCTGTGCGTACCCGTCGAACAGGCACTGACCAGCGAGATGTTGGGACCTTTGTAACCGCACATGATCGACAGGTTACCGGAGATCATGTTGATGATCGAGCCGGGAACAAAAAACGGCGATACCTTGCGAACGCCACCCGCAGCGAAGTCGTCACAGGTGTTTTCAATCATCGGCAGACCGCCAATCCCCGAACCAATCGACACGCCAACCCGCTCCGGCGCCACCGGCTGCGCATCCAGACCGGCGTCCCGTATGGCTTGCAGTCCCGCCGCCATTCCGTAATGGATGAAGACATCCATCCGGCGCGCTTCTTTCGACGAGAGATACTGGCCAATATCAAAATTCCGAACCTCGCCAGCGATGTGCACGGGAAAGCCGGACACATCGAAACGGGTCACCCGGCCAATACCCGAACGCCCGGCAAGAATGTTCTGCCAGGCTTCTTCGACGGAATTTCCAACCGGAGAAACGATGCCTAGGCCTGTGATGACGACTCTGCGACGTGCCAACTTGGACTCCGACGATTGAAACATTCGGAAACGGATTTCCTTTACCCTCAAACGCACTGCCGAAGACAGCCGCTACCGCGAACTGTCGGCAAGGCTCCTGGTCGATTACTTCTTGTGAGCGGTCACGTAGTCGATGGCCTGCTGCACGGTGGTGATCTTCTCGGCTTCATCATCCGGAATCTCGCACTCGAACTCCTCTTCCAGAGCCATCACCAACTCCACCGTGTCCAGCGAATCAGCGCCAAGATCATCGACAAACGACGATTCGTTCTTGATGTCCGCTTCATTGACACCAAGCTGTTCTGCGACAATCTTCTTGACACGCTGTTCAATATTTTCCATCAAGGTCTTCCTTCTCAAGGTTCAAATGTAAAACAAAACGCGCCATTCTAACAAAATGGCCGCAAGTTACCAATGCTCACAGCAGCCGGCTGCAAGTCTCCGGCGGCCGGCATTGCTCAGCCCATGAACATGCCACCGTTGACATGCAGTGTCGTACCGGTGACATAAGCAGCCCCCGCGGATGCCAGAAAAGCAACTGCAGCAGCGACATCCTGAGCAGATCCGAAGCGACCGAGTGGAATATTCCCGAGCAGCGCGGCCTTCTGCTTGTCGTCGAGGGCCTTCGTCATATCCGTATCGATCAGCCCGGGCGCCACACAATTGACGGTGATATTGCGACTGGCGAGTTCTCGGGCCAGCGCCCGGCTCATGCCGGCGACGCCAGCCTTGGCCGCGCAGTAATTCACCTGACCGGAATTGCCTGCATGAGCGACCACCGAGGTCACGTTGATGATCCGCCCATACCTGGCCTTGATCATGCCGCGCATGACCGCTCTGGAGAGTCGGAAAACGGCTTTCAGGTTGGTATCGAGGACCGTCTCCCACTCGTCGTCCTTGAGACGCAGCGCGAGGTTATCGCGGGTGATACCGGCGTTGTTGATCAGGATCGATACCGCACCGTAGGTCTTCTCGATATGGCTGACCAGCGCATCCACCTGTCCGGCATCGCGCACTTCGAGCAGCGCCCCCTCACCCTTGCTGTCTGCATCATTCAGGTACGCCGCGATATTCGCAGCACCCTCGGGACTCGTTGCGGTCCCGATCACGGTTGCTCCCAGGCGGCCCAGTTCGCGTGCGATCGCCTGACCGATACCACGCGAGGCACCGGTCACGAGTGCCACTTGCCCTTCGAGCATGATCCTTACTCCAGGTTCGCTACGGCAGCTTCGATCGCCGCCCGATCAGCCAGCGCGATACTCGTCAACGGCTCTGCACAGCGCTTGCTGAGGCCTGCCAGAACCTTGCCGGGTCCGCATTCGGCGATCGTCGTGATGTCCATGGCAGCCATTTTCCGGATCGTCTCGACCCAGCGCACCGGAGAGTACGCCTGCCGAACCAGAGCGTCCTTGATCCGAGCGGGGTCCGACTCGATGGCCACATCCACATTGTTGATCACCGGTATCTGGGCTGCGGCAAAGCTCAACTCGTCCAGACGGGCTGCCAGTTTGGCAGCCGCCGGCCGCATCAGCGAGGAGTGAAAGGGTGCGGAAACCGGCAGCAGCAGCGCGCGCTTGGCGCCATTCGCCTTGCACACGGCACAGGCACGTTCCACTGCCGCCTTGCTGCCAGCAATGACGGTCTGCCCGGGCCCGTTGTAATTGACCGGTTCAACCACCTCGGCAGTGCTGCCGGCCACCCTGGCTTCGGCACAGGCCGCGGCAATTCTATCGTCATCGATCCCGAGAATGGCGGCCATCGCCCCCGCGCCCGCGGGGACCGCTTCCTGCATCGCCGCCGCACGCAGGCGAACCAGCGGCACCGCATCCTTGAAGGCAATGACGCCGGCGACCACCAGCGCGGTGTACTCGCCGAGGCTGTGACCGGCGAGGAGCGTCGGCACCTCGCCACCCATGTCGAGCCATAGGCGATAGACCGCAATCCCGGCGCTCAGCATCACGGGCTGGGTATTGACGGTCTGTGCCAGGGCTTCGGCCGGGCCATCGGCAAGCAATTTCCAGAGATCCTGGTCGAGTGCCGCCGAAGCCTCGGCGAAAGTGGCACGCACCACCGCGGAATCGCCGTAGGCCGCCATCATTCCCACCGCTTGCGAGCCCTGACCGGGAAAAACAAAAGCGAACGCCATGCATACTTCCTTTAGAATTCGAACAGAACTGCGCCCCAGGTGAAACCACCACCAACGCCTTCGAGCATGATCTTCTGTCCGGCCTGCATGCGTCGATCGCGAATGGCCTCATCCAGAGCCAGAGGAACCGAGGCAGCCGACGTGTTGCCATGCCGGTCGACGGTGACAACCAGCTTGTCCATCGGCATTTTCATTCTTCTGGCCGTGGCTTCCAGGATGCGAATATTGGCCTGGTGCGGAATCAGCCAGTCGATATCGGAAGATGCGATGCCGGCCGCCTGGCAGCACTCCTCGCCAACTTCCGCGAGGACGCGCACAGCAAACTTGAACACCGCCTGCCCATCCATACGCAGGAAAGGATCGCCCGTCACCCGACCGCCGCTGACACCACCCGGCACCGACAGGATAGCGTGGTGCGCACCGTCGGCGTGCAGGGCGGTTGCCAGGATTCCCGGCTGATCGGACGTCTCCAGAACGACTGCACCGGCACCATCGCCGAACAGCACACAGGTGGCTCGATCATTCCAGTCGAGAATATGCGAGAAGACTTCGGCTCCGACCACCAAAGCGCGCCGATGACTCCCCGAACGGAGGAACTTGTCGGCAATCGCCAGCGCGTAGACGAAGCCGCTGCAAACCGCCTGCACGTCAAACGCCGTAGCTCCATGATTCCCGAGTTTGGCCTGCAGCAAGCAGGCGGTACTCGGAAAAATGAAATCCGGGGTCGAGGTCGCCACAATGATCAGATCCAGATCGGACGCCTCAAGACCAGCGGCGTTCAGTGCCCGACGGCTCGCCTCCAGGCCCAGATCACTGGAAGTCTCGCCCTGGTCCGCGAGATGACGGCAGCGAATGCCGGTACGACTGACGATCCAGTCATCGTTGGTTTCGATGCCACGGTGCACGAGATCATCGTTGCTGACTGGGGGGCCGGGCAGAAAACTGCCGGTCCCGGTAATGCGGGAGAACATGCTAGGCGGTCTCCTGAAGCGGTTGTTGCTGCGCAACGCGTTCGCTGATGCGTGCGAGAACGCCACTACTGGCCTCATCTGCAGCACGCTGCAGCGCGCGCGTAAAAGCAATGACATCGGCCGAGCCATGGCTCTTGACGACGATACCCTTCAAGCCGAGCAGGGTGGCGCCGTTGTACTGGCGATGGTCAACCCGCTTCTTGAACCTATTGAGCACCGGCATGGCGACCACAGCCGCCAGCCTGGTAAACAGATTGCGCCGGAATTCCTGCCGCAGGAAAGTAGCCAGCAGTTGTGCCAGACCTTCCGAAGCCTTGAGCGCGACATTGCCGACAAAGCCATCGCAAACAATGACGTCTGCCTCGCCTTTGTAGAGCCCGTCACCTTCGATATTACCGACGAAATTCAAACCCGACTCCCAAAGCAACTCGGCAGCCCGCTTGGCGACATCATTGCCCTTGATGTCCTCTTCGCCGATGTTCAGCATCCCGACCGTTGGTCGATCTCGATGCTCGATGGCAGAAACCAGCGAAGCGCCCATGATTCCGAACTGCAGCAGATGCCCTGGGCTGCAATCGACATTGGCGCCGAGATCGAGCACATGCGTGTGCCCGGTGAGCGTGGGCAGCACCGCACAGATCGCCGGTCGATCGATCCCCGGCAGCATCTTCAGGACGAATCGGGAAATGGCCATCAGCGCGCCGGTGTTCCCGGCCGAAACACAGGCATCCGCCTCGCCCTGCTTGACCAGGTTGATGGCGACACGCATCGACGAGTCTTTCTTGGTGCGCAGCGTCAGTGCCGGCGACTCATCCATCGCCACCACTTCCGTGGCATGACGTACGGCAACCCGGCCGATCGCAGCGTCGCCCAGAAAAGGGCGAATGCTCTCGGCGAGACCCACCAGAATGACGCGCACGTCAGAACGATCGCGTACAAACTGGAGTGCTGCCGGAACGGTCACGCAGGGACCGTGGTCCCCTCCCATGCAGTCGATGGCGACGGTAATGGTCATCCGATGACAGACCAGGACTGGCAACTCACCATCACGGAAAGGCGCTCACCCAAGCCAGCAGAATCACTCGCCGGCGCTTTTGACGACCTTCTTGCCCCGATAATAACCCGACGGGCTGACGTGGTGACGCAGGTGGACCTCGCCGGTCGTCGGCTCGATCGCCAGCGGCATGCCGCTCAGGGAATCGTGCGCACGATGCATGCCACGCTTGGAAGGGGATTTCTTGTTCTGTTGCACAGCCATCACGAACTCCTAGAATCAAACTTGCTCAGCCTTGCCCTGAAGGCCGGCCAACACTGAAAACGGTGACACATTTGCCGACCCCGGAGCAACCCCGGGCAGGGCGCAATGATCGTGGCGCGGAGCGAGGGGAAGCGCAAGCAGAATTTCATCCTCGATCAGTACGGCAACATCCAGTTCCTTCTGATCGGGAAGAAAGTCCCTGGAGTCATCCTCCAGTTCCTCCTGTGTCAGGTCACCGTCGCTATCGACAAATTCCAGCAGACTACGCACCTCGATCGGGTAGTCGATCGCCTCGAGGCAGCGTTGACAGCACAGGGACAAGACACCATCCACCTCCACCAGTAACTGTGGGCGCTTGCAAGGCCCCATTCGTCCCTGGATCCGGTACGTCAGAGAGCCATCTGAAGCAGTCAACAGATCAAGCAATCGAGTCAGTGCTGCGACGGGCAGCTCGCCTTGCAGCGAACCTCCTTCACGTGCAAATACCTGGCTGTCAATCACGTCCATCACGACTCGTCACGACACAAGGGGCGCATGATATTATCTTCGGCTTTTGAAGTCAAAGCAGCGACGCGGCAAATTGCGGCATTCCCTGGTTTTTTCCGCTTTGCCCCGGTCTTTGCGCAGAAGTTGACCCTCCGATGCCCATGCCACCGCTCATTCTCGCCTCGACCTCGCCGTATCGCCGTGAACTGCTGGCTCGCCTTGGTTTGCCGTTCGAGACCGCCAATCCCGCCGTTGACGAAGCCCTGCTGCTAGGCGAAACCCCTGAAGCTGGCGCCCTGCGCCTTTCGGAAGCCAAGGCCCGCGCCGTCGCCGGTTCGCACGGCGACGCCCTGATCATTGGCAGCGACCAGGTGGCCTGTCTGGACGGCCAGATTTTCGGGAAACCGGGAACCCATGACAATGCACTGCGCCAGTTGCAGGCCATGCGTGGCCACCGCGTGAACTTCTTCACCGGTCTCTGCCTTCTGAACGCAAGAACCGGCAAAGCACATCGGCGCGGCGTAGCGACGCTGGTCACTTTCAGAAACCTGCAAGACGAGGAAATCGAAAGCTACCTGCGCAAGGAACAACCGTACCACTGTGCCGGCAGTGCCAAATCGGAAGGGCTGGGAATCGCCCTGATTGCCAGAATCGACGGCGAAGACCCGAATGCACTGATCGGACTGCCGCTGATCGCGCTCTGCGACCTGCTGCGAATCGAGAACGTCTCGGTATTCTGATCGTCAGGGGATCGTTCGGAGGCCAGGCACTGCATGAAAACCGGCCGGCTTTATCTGATTCCGGTGCCACTCGGCCAAACTCCGGTAGCGGACGTACTGCCAGGGCCCGTTCTGGCCTGTGCGCAAAGACTCGTGCATTTCGTTGCCGAGAATGCCAAGACGGCGCGCGCCTTCCTCAAGTCGCTGCCTTCCGAGACGCCGCTGCAACAGATCGAGATACTGGAACTCAACGAACATACCGCGGCCAGCGCGCTACCACAACTTCTGGCGCCGGCACTGGCTGGCAATGACCTTGGACTGATCTCCGAGGCCGGCTGCCCCGCAGTGGCCGACCCTGGTGCCGCTCTGGTTGCGCTGGCCCATCAGCGAGGCGTCCAGGTCGTTCCCATGATCGGTCCCTCGTCGATCCTGCTCGCCTTGATGGCTTCAGGACTGAGCGGCCAAAGTTTCGCGTTTCACGGCTACCTGCCAAGCGGCCCCCAGGAACTCGGAACACGCTTGCGCGAGCTGGAAAGAGAATCACGGCAGCAACAGCGAACCCAAATCTTCATCGAAACGCCCTACCGCAACCGCCAGATGCTCGCAGCACTCGTCCAGACCTGTGCGCCGAGCACGCGCGTCTGTGTCGCGACCGACCTCTCGCTCGATGAGGAGCAGATCACGACTCGAACGGTTTCCGAATGGCGGCGCCAACAGCACCCCGAGATCAGTCGCCGACCGACGGTATTCCTTTTGCAGGCCTAGTGAACACCTACGCGGTCAATGAAACAGTGGCCTGCCGGCGCCAAGCAGCGAGCCCGCCACACCCTGCACGGCATCGGCACGCAGGCGCTTGGCAAAACGTTCGGCGATATTTTCCTTGATGGTGAACTCGACGATCCGCTCCGCCTTGATCACGTCACGCGCCACCGAACCGACGGTGCCAAAGCCATCGGCGAGACCCAGACCGACACTTTGACTGCCGGTCCACATCAGGCCGCTGAACATCTCCGGCGTTTCCTTGAGCCGCGTGCCGCGCCCTCGCCGGACGACCTCGATGAACTGCTTGTGGATCTCGCGCAGCAACACCCGCGCGTGTTCCTTCTGCTTCGCGTCCTGCGGCGAGAAAGGATCGAGGAAACCCTTGTTCTCCCCGGCGGTCAGCAGCCGACGTTCGACGCCAAGCTTTTCCATCGTCCCGGTGAAACCGAAACCGTCCATCAGCACACCGATCGACCCGACGATGCTGGCCTTGTCTACGAAAATCTTGTCAGCCGCCACAGCAACGTAGTAGCCGCCGGAAGCGCAGAGGTCTTCGACCACGGCATACAGCGGAATCTGCGGGTGCTTGGTACGCAAGCGACGAATTTCGTCGTGGACGATACCTGCCTGAACAGGGCTGCCACCCGGGCTGTTGACCCGCAGGATGACGCCCGCCGTTCCCTTGTCCGCGAAAGCGGCTTCCAGCGCGTCGTTGACATTCTGCGCACTGGCTTCGCCCTGTGCCTCGATCGTGCCATGCAGATGGATGACCGCCGTATGCCTGCCATCGGCAAGCTGCTCGGAGCCGCCCCAATCAACGACCAGCACCAGGACTGCGACCAGGTAGGCCAGGCCAGCCAGCTTGAAAAAAATACCCCAGCGCCGCTTCGCCCGCTGCTCGTGCAGCGACGCGAAGGCAACCTTCTCCAGTAACTGCCGTTCCCAGGGTGGTTCGTTTTCAGGGGTACTCAAGATATCTGCTCGCTGGGGGTGAAATAGATCGCGCCATCCCGTTCTTCGACGGGTAGCGGCGTCAGCCCTCTGCCGTTACAACGACCGCCCAGGCAGCGGCCGTCTTCCGGCGAGTAGAGCGCGCCATGCGTTGCGCAGATCAAGTATAACTTGGAATGATCGAAGAATTCCTTGGGCTGCCAGTCGAGTTCAACGGGAACATGCGCACAACGATTGCAGTAGGCAAAGACACGACCCTGAAATCGCACCGCAAATGCCGGCTCTTCGGTGCCATAGCGCCTGACCGTGAAGCGTACCCCCGGCCCGCCGTCCAGCAAATCACCGGAAAGACAGATCAGGCGTGCAGCCATGGCCACTCGGACAGTCCCGTCCACTCAGACCTTCTCGCCATAATCCTGCTTTTCCTTCGCCGAAATGCTGTGCACGAAGCTCTTCAGCGCCGCCGGCAGCGCCGCTTCCACCACCAATTCCCGCTCCTCCAGCGGGTGTGGCAGGCGCATCCGCCAAGCGTGCAGAAACATGCGCTTCAGCCCTTCCCTGGACAACGCCTTGTTCAGCGCAAAGTCGCCATATTTTTCGTCACCGGCGATCGGAAAGCCCAGATGCGCGAGATGGACTCGGATCTGGTGCGTTCGCCCGGTTTTCAGCTCGGCTTCCAGCAGGCTGAAACGTTCCCAGCGCGCCACGAGGCGGAAGAGGGTATGCGCAGTCTTGCCCTCCTCGGAAACGCGCACTCGACGCTCACCCGATGCCTGCAGATACTTGAGCAAGGGTAGCCGAACATTGCGCAGCGGATCCATCCAGCGACCGCAGACCAGGACCAGGTAACGTTTGTCGGCTCCCTGCCCCCCCCCACCGAGACCGCCGCTACGGAACATCTGGTGCAAGGCCAGGAGCACCGAGCGTTTCTTGCCCAGCAAGAGGATTCCCGAGGTTTCGCGGTCAAGCCGATGCGCAAGTTCGAGAAAACGCGCCTGTGGCCGCTGCCGTCGCAGCGCCTCGATGACCCCGAAGCTCTCGCCACTGCCACCATGCACGGCGATGCCGGCTGGCTTGTCGACGACCAACAAGCCCTCGTCTTCGAAAACAATGGGCAGGTGCACCTTGAATTCGGCGCCGGCGACCACTTCCTGTTCGATGCTGGCGATTCGCAACGGCGGGATACGCAGCACATCGCCACTCTGCAGACGGTAGGAAACCTCCGCTCGCCGGCCGTTGACTCGCACCTGTCCGCTGCGCACGATGCTGTAGACGTGGCTCTTGGGCACCCCTTTGCACTTCTTCAGCAGCAAGTTATCGAGGCGCTGTCCATGCTCATTCTCGGTAATCAGCGTCTGGGAAACGGAGTTTTTGCTAACTTCGGCCATTTTGAATATACTTGACTTGATTTGCGTTTTGGGTTGAAAGAGGCGCTGACCCGTGAGACCGTCGAGCAGCGCCGATTGTAAAGCCATTGCGACGCACTTTCCGGCAGGCCTCAGCCGCCTCTCTTGCGCCAAGCTGCGCAAGATCACTCAACGCCAATCACCTGGTTAAGTACGCTCACCACGAAGTAGCGATACTACTTGAACTGCGCGCGCCTAGCACCTGTGGAGCGGCCCTGGCAGATTCCCGAGTCCTTGGCTTTCAAGGCCCGACGAGAAATCGAGTCGGCGAGATACCCCTATTAGTTGCACTACTGGAAAGTCTCTCAAGCATTCCCCCCACAACTAATCCGTTACTGCCTGCACAAGGCCCTTGCCCCCGGCAAAGCGCGCGGGAGCCCAAATCATGAAACGCATGCTGTTTAACGCCACACAGGCCGAGGAACTCCGTGTTGCCATTGTCGACGGTCAGAAGCTCATTGACCTGGACATCGAATCGGCGAACAAGGAACAGAAAAAGAGCAACATTTATAAAGCAGTCATTACCCGCATCGAGCCCAGCCTCGAGGCGGCGTTCGTCGACTACGGATCGGAACGACACGGCTTTCTTCCCTTCAAGGAAGTCTCCCGCGCCTTCTTCCAGCCCGGAGTCGACGCGGGCCGCGCCAGTATCAGAGAAGCGCTGCGCGAAGGCCAGGAACTGATCGTCCAGGTGGACAAGGACGAACGCGGCAACAAGGGTGCCGCGCTGACGACCTTTGTCAGTCTCGCCGGCCGATACCTGGTGCTGATGCCGAACAATCCGCGCGGTGGCGGCGTCTCGCGCCGCGTCGAAGGCGACGAGCGTACGGAACTGCGGGAAGTGATGGATCAGCTACAGGTCGCACCGGGAATGAGTCTGATCGCCCGCACTGCCGCGATCGGCCGCAACGCCGAAGAACTGCAATGGGATCTCAATTACCTGCTGCAGTTGTGGAAAGCCATTGAAGCCGCCGCCCAGCAGCAGAAGGGTGCCTTCCTGATCTACCAGGAGGGCAGCCTGGTCATCCGCGCCATCCGTGACTACTTTCAGCCCGAAATCGGCGAAATCCTGATCGATACCGACGATGTTTTCGAACAGGCACAGCAATTCATGGAACATGTGATGCCGGGAACCGTCAATCGCATCAAGCGCTATCGCGACGATGTGCCGCTGTTCTCCCGCTTCCAGATCGAGCATCAGATCGAATCCGCCTACTCCCGCCAGGTCACCCTGCCGTCGGGTGGCGCGATCGTCATCGACCATACCGAAGCGCTGGTTTCCGTCGATGTGAACTCTGGCCGCTCGACCCGTGGTGCCGACATCGAGGAAACGGCGCTGAAGACCAACCTCGAAGCCGCCGAAGAAATGGCCCGCCAACTGCGCCTGCGCGATCTCGGCGGTCTGATCATCATCGACTTCATTGACATGGAGAATCAGCGCAATCAACGCGAGGTTGAAAATCGCGTCCGCGAGGCGCTGCGCTTCGATCGCGCCCGCGTGCAGACCGGCAAGATCAGCCGCTTCGGCCTGCTCGAGCTGTCGCGCCAGCGCCTGCGCCCAGCACTCGCCGAAACCAGCTACATCCCCTGCCCGCGTTGTTCGGGGACGGGCCACATCCGCAGCACGGAATCTGCAGCCCTGCACATCCTGCGTATTCTCGAAGAGGAAGCGATGAAGGACAACACTGCCGCCGTGCATGCGCAGGTGCCGGTCGATGTCGCCACCTTCCTGCTCAACGAAAAACGGGCCGACGTCCAGGCCATCGAACAGCGGCACAAGGTCACCATCCTGCTGATTCCCAACATTCATCTCGAAACGCCACAGCACACGTTCACGCGCCTGCGTCAGGATGAAGCAGGCCCGGAACTGCTGCAACAGGCCTCGTACCGCATGGTTGCCCTGCCGACCGAGGACGACAGCAAGAACGTCGCCGTGACCGGTGAAAGCAAAGCGCCCCGAGCGGAAGCGGCAATCAAGGGAGTGACCTCATCGCAGCCGGCACCGAACCTTGCCGAAAGGGCATCGGGGAATGTCGAAAAACCCGTCACGGCAGGCCAGCATTTCTGGAAAAAGATCATTTCCTGGTTCCGCCACCAGCCTGCTGCCGTTCCGGAACCTCCGCAACCGACACGCGTCAGCACCCCTGCGCGCGAGGGACCGCGCGACAATCGCCGGAGCGGTGTTCGCGGACCTCGCCGTGACGAGGCACGCGAACTCCCCGAGACACGCGTCAATCGGGATGCGAGGGAAACCCTGCCGCAATCGCCCGCGCCAGCACGAAGCGAAGCGCAGAAGCCGCGCGAACCGCGGGATCCGACGCTGGCACGCGAACCGCGCCGCCAGCGCAGCGAACGCAGGCCACAAACGCCTGCAGCGGTCACGGCAGGCAACGAAGTGGCGCCGGTCACGCCGCCGGCGCTTGCCACTCCAGTTCCAGAGCAAGCCAGCGACGACCCCGGCAGCGCCGCGCGTCGCCGTGGTCGGCGTGGCGGACGCCGCGAGCGCAGCGAACGAACCGAGAGTACGGTCGAAGCACCGGGAATCGCTGCCGCGAGTGCTGCAAGCAGCAGCACTGAAATGGCAAGCCTGACCGTCGAGCCAGTGGCTCCTGGCGAGGCAGTTGCAACGCGGGTTATGCCAGACACCGCGCAGCCATCTGCTCCCCTTGCCGAGACTCCTCCGGCAATTGCCGAAACCGTTTCAGCACCTGTGGCATCCCGCGAGGCACCCATTGCCGAGGCAGTTCCCGCAGCCCTGGTCGATGTACCCGGCACCGGCGAGGCGCCAGCAAACGTCGAGTCCCCGATGGTCGCGGTAGTCCCGGCAACCCTGGAAGCAGCCGCGGTGGTCGCCACGCCAGCAGCGAGCGAAGCCCAGCCGGTGGTCGTGGCGCCGCTCGGCATCGAAGCACCGTCGGTCGTCTTGGCCGCTGCAAACATCGACTTGCCTCCTGCAGCGGATGCGCTTGCATCGATCGAGCCGCTTGCCGCCATCCCACTCGCACCCACCATCCAGGAAGCGATCGCCGGCAGTGGCCTGATCATGGTGGAAACCAGCAAAAACCAGGTTCAGGGGTCGCCGCAGCAGAGCAGCCCGATTACCGCGTCCAGGCCGCCACGTCGCAGACGGGCTAGCGTGGTCGTTCCCGATGAGCCGCTGGTCATGATCGAAACCCGCAAGTAGACCTGCCGCAGACCCTTCGGGAGGGCCGGGAATTCCCTTATGGAGCGCGCGACCAAGCGCTTCGTGGAGGCCCGGCCCCGGATTCCACTTTCTGGAGCCAATCCGTAACCGCAGTGGCCACCGAATTGCGCCAGACTGCCGATGAAAAGGTGTGGTCGGCGTCCTCGATATCCACGAATGCCACATGCCCGCGCTGCAAGGATGCATGCCAGGCGCGATCGGTTTTCAAGGCCTCGGAAAATTCCTTCGCAGTCAAATCGTTGCCACTGAGGATCAGTAATGCAGCACCGCCAAAGCTCTCGAGGCCACGTGCCATTCTTTTCTGGAATGGAAGCATCTGATCGCTGCTTGTCGAGCGACTGTTCTGACCTGCGCTTCGAATGTTGGCCATGAGATCCTTGAGTGACCGGCCCAATCCAAGGTTTCCCGTGAGCAACTTACGCCAGAAGTCTGCCTGCAGGAGCCGTTGACCGTAGTAGTGCTTGAGGTGGGTCTTGGCCAGTCCAGCCTCGGTACGGACCCACGGGTTGAGCATCACCACCCCGGTCACCCGCGCATCCTGCGTCGCATCCCAATACAACAGGCTAGCCGACGCCGCATCGCACAATCCCCAGAGGACAATCTGCTCAAGCTGAGGACAGGAAGTGCCAAAGGCATCGATTGCCGCAGCAATATCCGCATTGATGTGCTCGAAATCGCGAATCCCACCGGTGCTGTCACCCATTCCCCGGCAGTCGAAACGCATCACCGGGAAGCCAGCCTCCGCCAAAGTACGCGACAAGAGCACGAACTGGCGATGGCTACCGACGCGATATTGCGGTCCACCCACAATAATGAGCACCCCTTTCCTTGCGGGCTCCCCGGCAGGAGAGGCAACGATGCCGACCAGGCTCTCGCCGGCACAAGAGAAGAGCAAGACCTGTTCTGTGTAATTCATTGCCAGGACTCCAGTACCGCTACCGTCGCCTCGATCAGTTCGGGTGCATCTTCGATTTCGCTGCTCTGCCAGAAGCCTGGGCCATGAATCATCCGGGCATCCAGTCTGTACCCACCCGCCGCTTCCCATTGCCCGATGCATTTCCTGGAAACCGGAGAAGGGCTTGCACCCTCGCGAGTCGAGAGTTCCAGCCACGCTACGCGTCCGCCCAGATCGATGGGAGGGTTGAGCTCCGCAGCCTCCAGACTCTCGACAAGCGCCGGAGAAAAGGTATAGCCGGCGATTTCAACAGACTGGCCGTTCGACAATTGCCGCCGCAATTGCTCGGAGACGGTTTTCGCCTGCCCTGAAGCCAGCTCTGAGGCCATCTTCAGGCGTATGAACTGTTGCCAATGTTGTTTTCCGGAGACCACCGGCTGCCAATAAATGAAATTGGCTGCTTCCTTGAGCGTGACTGCCGCACTCGCCGCCAGCAGACAGCCAGCACGCAAGCCCCAGAGGATCAAAGGCGCATCGCTCCTGGTGCGCAGCCAACGACAGGCCCTATGAACATCGTCTTGCCAGTCTCGCCAGCCGGCTTCTGCGAAATCCCCGGAGCTATCTCCACAGCCCAGCAGATCGATCTGCAGGACATCGTAGCCAAGTTTGGCCATTTCCCTCGCCTGCAGGGCGGCCATACGGCGAGATTTGTTCATTTCCTCGGCAAATGGATGCACATAAATGATCGCGCCACGCGCTGCACGGTTGACTGTCGGGTGATAGACGCAGAAGCGATATCCCCTCTCTGCTTGAAGAAAAAATGGCTGCAAGGATAGGAGCCCCCTTAATAACGACTGGTTTGCGGAGTCGATAAGCGCATTGCCGGCACTCCGACGGTCTCGCTCCACATCCATCCGACTCGACAAAGCAAGAGCAAGAGCAACAGGAAGCGCGGGGAGTCTATGATGCTATCGACACTGCCGATGAACAATACCCCAAGCAGTGATGCCAGAAAGCACCCGGCCATGATGTCGCCTTGTCGAGCCCGACGCCCGGTCCGCCAGACTCCCAGCAACAACATGACCGCAAATGCCAACAGGCCGATCACGCCCTGCTCGAACAGAATGGCCACCGGCATGCTCCACACATGCCAGGGCAAGTCATCGTCAACACTGAAAAACCAGCGATCCAGAGCACGAGAAAAGCCACCGTTATCCGTCAGATCTGCGCCATCCTCGTTCAGCAGGCGTACGTTGTCGAGGTCCAGGCTGGCCGCAGAGGTGTTTTGCAGGGACAACTTGACCGGTGCGTGCAACAGCCCCGATCCAGCACCGACCTCGCCGCTGGCCAAACGAATTTGGTGTTCCTCCCATTGTCTTCCCTCGCTGGCCGCAGTACCGAATACGCAGCGCCCGGAAGTGAGCAGCCATTTCTCGCACAGGGATGCCGAGAGCGTCACCGGTTGAGAACTTCGCAGCGCCAAGTGCAGCACGTAGTCCCGATGCGGCTGCACCGTGACCAACTGCTCCATATACAGCGACAGGCCGGCACCAAGCCGCAGGAAGACATTGCCGGCCTCGCTTTCCAGGCGGTAGCTTGCCGCCCTGGGTTCGCTGCTGCGCCAGTAGTGCCTTTCCGGAAAGCGGCCAAACCCCATGCCGAACAGCGTAGAAGCCAGTCCGGAGTCGCGCATGGCCAAGGTATCTGCCCAGTGGGCCTGTCGAACCGCCAGGTCCGCACGCACCTGGGAGAGGCGCTCCTGGGCAAACGAACCGCTGTAGATCGGTAGCGCCACCACCACTGCCAGCGCAAGCAAACCCACCGGCAGCGCCCAGCGACTCAGCGCGAAGACTCCAAGCCCCTTGGCGTGGTTTGCATGGACTGGCGGCGCACCCGGCTCGGGTCCCTTGCGCGGCGACAGCAGGATCACCAGACAGGCACCTGCCAGGGCAATGCCATAGCCAGCATAGCCGGCGCGGGAGAAGGTCACCATTAGCGCGTAGGTCGCAGCGGGGAAAAGCAGGATACCGACGAGCCGGGCCCAAAGCGTACGGATCATTACCAGCAGCACGACAAAAGGCACAGCGGCGGTCAGGTAAACCTCGATGTCCGCCCCGCCGGTATGCATCTGAGAAAACGGCCCGGTCACACGGTAGACATCTGCAAAATTGAACAATCCGGGAAAAACGGCGCGCTCCCAGACCACGACAGCAACGATCCCGGCAAGCCCGACCACCATGCCGCCGGCGAACAAGCCGCGGATATCGCGTCCGTCGGCCTCGAAGCGTCGGATCAAACCGAACAGCAGCAGTGCCCACAGAGCACCCTTGCCGGCCCGCAGGGCATTGTAGGGGCTGTAGTAGTTGGTGAAGGCGTTGACATCCGGCAAGGACAAGGGAAGCAGCCCGCCCCGCAGGGCAGAGATAGTCAAAGTCAACGCCAGCAGTCCGGTCACCGCCAGAGCCCACCAATCGCGGTACACGCCTCGCTGGAGAGCGCGCGTGCGGACGTAGCCCAGCGCGAGGCTGACCATGACCAGGAAATCGAATTCATCGAGGAAGAAGCGTCCACTCCAGGGGGCAAGGTCAAGGAGCGGCAGGGCAGCCGGGATGACCATCCAGAGCAGTTGCGGTCGAAACCAGAGCAGCGCGGCATAGGCAAGCAAAAGTACTGCCAGCAGGAGTGAGTAAATGGGAAAATCAACGGCTACCCAGGCCGCAAGTGCCAAGGTTCCGGCCAGAGAAAACCAGGAGGAAACGGCGATCCGTGCCGGCTCGGCGGTCGTCGTGGCTACCTTCACAGGCCGTTCTTCGGGTTGCTGCACTTCATCTGCCACGGCGGAGTAGAATTGCCGGAGCAAGCTCGTAAGCGACCAGGCGGCGAATGCAGCGATCAACAGATTGGTCGGATCCGGGTGAAAGCCGGCGAGGAAAAGCTTGCTGGTCTCGATCATGCCGGCAACGAGCAGGGCAAGCCAGAACGCGACGGCCGGCGACAGTCGACGCAACCAGGCCAGTCCTCCGATCGGTGCATACATCAACGCCACCGCAGCAACACTGAGCAAAGCCGCTTGCTCGGTGGTGTAGTAGTGGTAATAGAAGGGCAGGAAGCGAGTCTCTGCAACCGTCTTGCCGGCCAGTTCCAGGCCATGCCACGAATGATCGAACCAGCCATTGACGGCGACCAGGGCTGGCAGGTAGAGCAGGCCGAGCCATGGCGCCAGCCGTTTGCCGACGCCGGAGTTGGGCAAATCCCGAAAGCGCCGCCGCTCCTGCCAGAAAAGAGCACCAAGATACATGCCGCCAATGCGCGTCAGCAACGATGCTCCCTGGCTGACGCCCGAGAACATCAGGAACTGGATGGCCTCGATGGCCAGCCCAAGCAGTCCGCCATAGAGCAGCGCATTGCCGGTCGCCGACCGCCCTCGCAACTGGTTGCGGCGCCCGAGCATGACACCGACAGGTACGACGGCGAGCATTTCGGCCAGCAGCTTGGCAGCCAGCACGATCGCTCCCCGTTCCGTGGTCTGACCCGCAAGAAACCAGCCCCATCCATCCGCATTCAGCTTGCCGGCAAATTCGCCTGCAGAAATCATAAAATCGAACGGAAACAGGCTGAATACCAGATAGCCGACCGCGTAGGCCTGCAACGCCCGGACCAGCAACTGGTCGAGCGTCCCGACCCAGGAGGCAAGCAATTGACTGAACCAGTCGGACCAGTTCGCCGCCAGGAGGATACCCACAAGACTGCCAATCACCTCGGCAATCACATCATTCCGTGAAAATGTTCGCTGTGGGAAGAACAACTGGGTAAACTCCACCGCCAGAGCAAGAGCGATGCAGAAGAGGGCGGCGCCCGCCAGCCGGGGAAAACGCCGCCACAGCCCACCCTTCCCACCCCCCAGCACCACTACCGTCAGAAAGCCCGCCGGAACATAAAGGACTCCGTTGGCCACCCAATCGGCCCGGCCCTCGGCACCGATCTGCAGCATCGGCAGTTGTCTGAACTGTGCCCAAGCCTGATCGAGAGGCAGGGCATGGAAATCCAGGGGAACCAGGCTGCCATAAACAATGAAGACGAGATAGAGAAGCCAGCCGAGACGGAATGCGCCAGAGTCGGCAGCGGGGACAGGTGTGTGAAGGCTACCGATACGATGCTTGCTCATGCTCAGGATCCTGTTGGTGGCTGCCACTCGTTGTCAAGTATGCCTGATATAAGACGCGTACTGATCCTGCAATCTTAATGTGAAAGTCGCGTATGCGACTCACGAATCTCCCCTCCCCCTCGCGGGGGAGGGGTTGGGGGAGAGGGAAACGGTCATGACTTTCATGATCGGAGGTGCCTGGAAAAGTCATGACCGTTGGCTTGAAAGGAAATTTCACACAGTAGAAGTCATGGCTTTAGCGTAGCATCGCGTCCGCCAATCAACCTGCAATCAACCAGACACTTTATGAAAGACAGACTTTCGGGCCAGCTTGACCTGACCAGCCTCCTGGATCCCAGCACTGCGCCCATGCTGATCCAGTCGCTTGTCCTGCAGGGCGACGAGGTTGCCCGCGACGCCGATAGCGCATGCGTGGTGATCGGCTCACCCTCCTTCCGGGACGAAAGTGTCGCCGGCGCTTCGCGATCGGCAGGATTTGCCACTGCGCTTCTCGAAGCCTGGCGGAAGAGCGGGGCAGAAGTCGCCGCGCGCATCCGTGGATCCTACGCTCTGGCGATTGTGGATACGACGCGTGCCTGCGTATTCCTGGCCGTTGACCGCTTTGCGATCGAGACGCTGTGTTATCGCACCGACGGCAAGACGCTGGCTTTCTCGGATCGTGCCGACTGCGTTCAGGGGCGTGGCGACGAACTCGACCCGCAGGCGATCTTCGACTACCTGTACTTCCACATGATCCCGGCACCACGCACGATTTTCCGCCAGGTGTGCCGGCTGCCGGCGGCACACGGCGTGCTGATCGACCGGAATGGGGTACACGAAGCCCGCCACTGGCCCCTGCTTTTCGACGAGCAACACCGCCAGCCCTTCGCCGCAGCGCGCGACACCTTCCGCAACCTGATCCGCGACAGCATCGCCGAAGAGGTCGCCGGCCACGAACGCGTCGGCGCCTTCCTGTCTGGCGGCACCGACAGCTCGACGGTGGCAGGCATGCTCTGCCAAGTGACCGGCAGAGCGGCACCCGCCTACTCGATCGGCTTCGACGCCGAAGGCTACGACGAAATGGAATACGCTCGTCTCGCCGCCAGGCACTTTGGCTGCGAACACCATGAATACTATGTGACACCGGCCGACCTGGTAGCCAGCATGCCAATGGTCGCACAGCATCACGATCAGCCCTTCGGCAACTCCTCGGCGCTGCCGGCCTATTACTGCGCCAAGATCGCGCAGGCCGACGGCTGCACCAAAATGCTGGCCGGCGATGGCGGCGACGAACTGTTCGGCGGCAACACCCGCTACGCTACGCAACAAGTGTTTGAGTTCTACCACCGCGTGCCGCATCGCCTCAGGCGATTGATCGAGCCAATTTGCACAGACGGCAGCCCCTTGCGGCGAATCCCCGGCCTCAGGCAGGCAACCGGCTATGTTCGCCATTCACGCGTTCCGATGCCCGATCGCCTGCAGAGCTTCAACCTGATCACGCAACTCGATCCGGAAAAAGTACTCACTGCTGATTTTCTCGCCCAGATCGATTCGAGCGAACCGTCCAGGCACATGCAGGGCACCTGGAACGAGTGTCAGGCGCCGAGCCTGATCAATCGCATGCTCGCTTACGACTGGCGCTACACGCTGGCCGACAGCGACCTGCCGAAAGTTCGCGGCGCCACCCAGATGGCCGGCATCCCGGTCGCCTATCCCTTGCTGACCGACCGCCTGACCGATTTCTCGATGGGCCTGCCGCCCGACTGGAAACTTCGCCGCTTCAAGCTGCGCTGGTTCTTCAAGGAGGCGCTGCGCGGTTTCCTTCCCGACGAAATCCTGACCAAGAAGAAAAAGGGCTTCGGACTGCCCTTTGGCGTGTGGACGACACGCACCCCGGCCCTGATGCAACTCGTCGAGGACTCACTGAGCACCCTCGCGACGCGCGGAATCGTACGTGCTGACTTCATTCAGAAGCTGATGAGCGAACATCTGCCCGAGCACCCTGGCTACTACGGGGAGATGGTGTGGGTCCTGACCATCCTGGAACAATGGCTGCGCGCCCAGGAGAGACCAAAAAGCGCGAGGGATGGCTGCGACTGAGAGATGAAGTTCATACGCTTTGACCCGAAACCCTGTGGTTTTCCAAAACCCCGGATATCCCCCTTACCAAACACACCCCTCCTCCCATCGCCCTCGGCCTGGCTCTGCAGATCGATTCCGCGTCGGGCAAGCAGGAACTTCCGGCATTTCTCGCGCGGGCGATACGCGCTGGGCGAGGCCTATCGGCTGGCTGGTCTGAATCGTGAGGGTGCTCTGCTGGCTCCAGCGTATCACTGCGTAACCATGCTGGACCCGGCCATGGCCCTGGAAGCGGAAGTCCATCTCTATCGCCTCCAGGCCGATCTATCACCCGACCTCGACGCTCTGGAGAAACTTCTTGCCAGCATCGAGAAACCGGTCAAGGCGCTGCTGGCGACGCATTACTTCGGTATCGCCAAGGATTTCAGCCGATTGAAAGCATTCTGCGTCAATCGCGAAATCACTTTGATCGAGGACTGTTCACATGTGCTGTTCACCGAGCACTTTCGCGCAGCCGGTACCGGCAGCTATGGTCACTTTGTCGTATCCAGCCCTTACAAATTCTTCGCTTGCGATGATGGAGGCTTGCTCTACACACCAGAGGATCACCTGCTCGATCGTGTGAAAACCGTACCAGCCACGCCAGTCGAGGAGTTGCGCGGCATCAAGCACGCCTGGGAAAGAAGCCGATCGGCACGGATCATGATTGGGGACATCTCTTCGATCGACTTGCGCCTGGAGTCCCTCAGTGCCTGTCCAGTAGTCCCCGGCAATGACGAGATCGAGGAACGCTCGGCTCCCTCCGCCCTTTTTTCCGGAGCCTTGGCCCATAGGGAATCACTGCGCTGCTCGCGCCTAATCGTCGACCAGTCTTCCATCACCGACAACATGCGTCGCCGCCGCGAGAACTACCATCGCTGGCTGGAAGCCGTCACCCGCATATCGAACTGCCAGACGCTGTTTTCTGACTTGCCGGAACACACTGCGCCATACATGTTCCCACTGTATATCGCCCATCCAGACCCACATTTCTACTGGCTGAAGCATCTCGGTGTTCCGATCTGGCGCTGGGATGAGATGGCCGACTCCAATTGCCGGATCTCGCAAGACTATCGGCTTCACCTCCTGCATTTGCCTTGCCATCAAGCGCTGACCAGCAATCAACTGGAGTGGATGATCACCGCCCTCGACAAGACGCTCAACCGTTCTTCCGCGAAAGGCTTTCAGTAATGGGATGGGAAATCCATGATGCAAAGACCGCCTTCCGACAGTTTGCCGACGAATGGGACCGCCTGAATGCCAGACTGTACGATCGCCACCCTTTTTTCGACAGTCGTTTCATTGAACCTTTGCTGGATCATTTCGGCGACGGTGGCGAACAGTTGTGCATTCACCGGACGGATGCAGGCATTGTGGGTGCGCTGATCCTTTGCTCGGGTGGTTTTGGCCGGTGGTCCTCATTTCGTCCTGCACAGGTACAAACAGGCGCCGTCCTGCTCGATGACGCCTGCCTGCTCGAAACCCTATGGACCGCACTGCCGGGTCTGGCGTGGACGATTGAACTGTACGCAGTAGATCCACGCTATCTCCCTGACTTCTCGCGTCTACCGTTGCCCAGGATCGTCCTCGCACAGGCACGCACGATCGGTATCCGGCAGGAGAATCATGATTTTCGTAGTTACTGGCAAGAACGCCCGAAAAAATTGCAGGGGAACCTTGCCCGATACTTCCGGCGCACGGAGACCGAGATCGGACCTACTGGACTGGCGGCGTTCGTTGAGGCGGCAGACATGGAAGCCTGCATTGGCAGGTACGGCGCACTGGAAACCGCTGGCTGGAAAGGACAGCGAGGGACTGCAATTTCGATCGGCAACCCGCAAGGCGCCTTCTATCGGGAAATCCTGCACCGTTTTGCGCTGAGCCACCAGGCAGCGGTCTATGAACTCCATCTCGGCGCGCATCTGGCATCCTCTCGCCTGGTGATTGCAAACGATCATCTGCTGATCTGTCTGAAAACGGCATACGACGAATCCCTGGCGCGTTTTGCTCCAGGCCGACTCCTGCTCTATCGCTTGATCGAGGAACAATTCTCCATGCCCTCCAGAAAAACGATCGAGTTCTACACCAATGCCACCAGCGATCAGAAGGAATGGGCGACATTTGCCTGCACTCTTCAGAACATTCAGATTTTCAGGGGTCCGCTGTACGCTGCTGCATTCTCTGTGCTGAGAGCTTTCCGGCGGAATCTTCGGAAGCTCCGGGCTGAAAGGCCAGAAAACGCCCGGCTGAAAGACGAAGTGAAGGACTGCAAGCGCATCGGGAACTTCAAGGATACACCGTACCACCTCGGCGAGTTCGCCAGCGCAGACCGTTTGGAAGCGTCCGCCGCCTGGTTCGAACTCCTGGAAAGCAATGTGTTCCCGAGCGATCCGGGTATTCGTTACTACTTCACTGCCGAGAAGCAATTCCCGGCAGTGCTTCTTCCAGTAAGGTTGAGAGCGAAAGGACCGGTCAAGAGCGTCGAATCCCTGAGCAACTACTACACCTCACTCTACGCTCCGCTGCTCAGTAAAGACGCCGACTTGCTGGATTTGAACGATCTGCTCGCAGCGGCCGATCGAGACCATGGAGGTGCCCATGTGATGCGTTTTGCCCCCATGGATCCGGACACCCCAGCATACCAATCCCTGTTCAACGCGCTGAAAGCGAACGACTGGATCCCGTTTCCGTTCTTCTGCTTTGGCAACTGGTTTCTTACTGTGAGGGGTACCTGGCAAGACTATCTTAAGAGCCGAAGTGCCAACCTGCGCAGTTCAATCCGTCGCAGTTGCAAGAAGTTCGCCGCTGCAGGTGGAACGCTTGAAATCGTAATGACGCCCGAGAACATTGAACCATCCATCGCCGAGTTCCAGCAGGTCTACGCAGCAAGCTGGAAGAAACCGGAACCTTATCCGGATTTCGTCCCCTCCCTGATCCGGAAGCTTGCTGGCATGGGCACGCTCCGTCTAGGAATTGCTCGGCTGCAAAACCGCGCGATTGCGGCACAACTCTGGTTCATAGACGGCAATAAGGCCAGCATCTACAAGGTGGCGTACGATGACAGTTTCGCATCGTACGCACCGGGAACCGTTCTTGCCGCACATCTCATGCAGCACGTTATCGACTGTGATCACGTTCACGAGGTGGACTACCTGATCGGCGATGATAGTTACAAGCAGAAGTGGATGAGTGACCGCCGCGAGCGCTGGGGAATCATCGCCTACAACCCCGGGACGATCATTGGCTTCACATTGTTGGTCAAGGAGGTTCTGGGTCGGGTGGTCAAAACCATCGCCGCAAGGATCAAGCTGGCTTGGCCGCAAGCAGGCTTTTTCCGCCCATTGCGGGAAAAATGAACACCGACCGGCAAGCACACACTTGGCAAGCCAATGTCATGTGCAGGCTTGAAATTGCACCAAAGCATTCAGCAGACCACCTTACAATAGTGAGCCTATTGCTCCGTAAGCGCCAAGGTTTCGTCTCGGAACAGGCTCCTTCGAGTCGTAACCTCGTCCCCGCCACACACCTTTCAAGGAATGCGCAGAAATGTCTACCGACAGAAGAGAAACGCAGCCCCCAGGATCATGGGATCATTCGACCAACGTCGGTTTTTTTGACTACTACTCTCAGCAAAGCCTTTCGCCTGCGACCATAGAACGTTTCACCCGGGTACGTGACCAGGCCTTGGCGCTCCTCGCTACCACGGCTGGCCGCACGAGCAGACTGGAGGTATTGGACATCGGCTGTGGTGCTGGTACTCAGTGCCGCCTCTGGGCGCAACTGGGACACCATGTCCATGGTCTGGATGTCAACGCGTCACTGATCGAAGTGGCCAGGCAACGAGGGCGCGAGGAACAGTTCGAAATCGAGTTCAATATTGGATCAGCGACAGATCTGCCCTATGCCAACGAATCAATGGATGTCGCCCTGGTACCAGAACTTCTGGAACATGTCTGCGACTGGCAAAGTTGCCTCAATGAGGCGGTACGTGTGCTGAAACCCGGCGGCCTGCTGTATCTCAGCACCACCAACTGCCTGTGCCCGGTTCAGGAGGAGTTCGACTTGCCAATGTACAGTTGGTACCCCGGCTTCGTGAAGCGCAGGTTCGAGCACCTTGCGGTAACTACCAGACCGGAGATCGCCAACGATGCCAAGTACCCCGCGGTGAATTGGTTCAGCGTCTATTCTCTCTCCGCCTATCTGAAACCACGCGGCTTTCGCTGCCTGGATCGTTTCGATCTGATTGATACCGATCAGATGGGGACGCTGCAGAGGCTGACCGTCAACATGGCGCGGATGATTCCGCCGCTGCGCTTTGCCGGACAAGTGTTAACTCCCTGGACAGTGTTGTTCGCGATCAAAGAACGGTGAACTGGAGCGACAGACCAGTGGGGGCCCGCACCAGTCTCGGCCCCTCCAGTCGTCGGACCGGTATTTCCGGACGTATTTCTCCTTCCCGAGTCGGCAAAGTCAGCAACCGTTTTCGAACTCCAGCAAATCAACAGCAATGCATGAGACCATGAAAGTCTATCTGACCTTCGATATCGAGATCTGGTGCAACAACTGGGAAGAACTGGACGTCCGCTTTCCTCACAGTTTCCACCGTTATGTCTATGGCCACTCGCAAAGCGGTGACTATGCGCTGCCCAAAACTCTCGAGATTCTTGATCGCAATGCGCTCAAGGGGGTTTTTTTCGTGGAGCCACTGTTTGCCGGACGCTTCGGAATCGAGCACCTGGCCGTCATCGTTGACATGATTCGTGCCGGGAATCACGATATCCAGTTGCACTTGCATCCGGAATGGACCGATGAAATCCGTCCCTTGCTCTTTCCTGGAGCGAATCGGAAGCGCCAACATCTTTCCTACTACACCCTGGAGGAACAGTGCACCCTGCTGGCCTACGGCCGCAATCTTCTGGCCGCTGCCGGACATGACCAGGTGACTGCCTTCCGGGCTGGGAGCTTTGCCTGTAACACCGACACCTACCGCGCTCTCCGGCAATGTGGGATCACTCTGGACAGCAGCCTCAACGCGGTGCATCCGGATTGTGGAATTGACCTTAGGAACACCCTGGATTTCTATCGGCCACAGGTATTCGAGGGAGTGCGCATCCTGCCTTTGACGATTTTTCGCGACGGCTTCGGTAAACCGAGGCCAGCCCAGCTCGGTGCCTGCAGCTTCCCTGAAATGCGCAATGCCCTGGAATCCGCGGCCGACAATGGAACCAGGCACTTCGTCATCCTTTCCCACAATTTCGAAATGCTGCGGCAGGGGCGCAGTGAGCCCGACGGTATCGTGGTCAGGCGTTTCGAAGCGCTTTGCGCGTTCCTGGCGGCACACCGGGACAAATTTGAAGTCAGTACGCTATCTCCTGCCCCAACGATCGATACCCAACTGCGGCAGGATTATCCATTTTGTCCATCCTATCCATATCCGGGAAAGGCGAGCCTTTCCTCGACATTCCTGCGTCACGGAGAGCAATTGGCACGAAGAATTTTCGGTTAGAAGAACTGGCCCATGATCCCTCGAGCCATGATCGCTTCCATCGATGACAGGACAGATCTTCATTCAGCAGTTGGACTAACAGCACATAGGAATCCCACGAATGTTCAGGTACACGAAACCGAGGAAATATCTGTCTCGAATCGCCGCGCGACATCTGGCACTCGCTCTGGCGCTGATGAGCACGGCGACCACCACCCTGGCAGAAAAGCCTCAGAACGTCACAGTGGAGGAAATGCGCCTGATTCCGGCTTACTGCCCCCATACCCAGAGCTGGGTGTATGGGAGCCCCGAGAGCAAAAGCTGGGAAGCTCGGATGGGCAAGTCGTTCTCGCACATGCACCATTATTGTTGGGGGCAGATCAACCTGCTGCGCGCCCTGAGCAGCGGTACCCCGGAAGCCACCAGAAAATCCATGCTCTCCAACGTACGCGCGGATTACCAATACGTTCTCCGTAACTCCACGCGCGATTTCATCCTGCTTCCGGAAATCCTCACTCGAACCGGCGAGGTGGAACTGCGCCTGTCCCTTTTCAAAGAGGCCAACAATTCATTTGCCCAGGCCCGAGCCCTGCGGCCTGAATACTGGCCGGCTTATTCACACTGGGCCGAGTTTCTGATAAAGGCTGGAAAGAAAGCTGAAGCAAAGCAGTTGGTGAAATCAGGCCTGGAATATAGTCCGGGTTCAAGGGTGCTGCGTGAGCAATATCGCCTGCTTGGTGGAAATCCATCCGAGATCGTGCCGATTGTCCAGAAACCTGCTCCGGAAAGCGCCGGCGAGACCGCTGCGCCAGAGCTCGCGGAACAGGCGACAGCCACCCGGGATGACGGCGAAGACCCCCCTGTCTCGGGTCCGGAGCAGCAGAAATGACTCTGACAACCGCAATACCCCAAATGGCCGACCACAGAAAGTTACTCATGATCGCCTACCACTTCCCGCCATTCCAGGCCAGTAGTGGCATACAGAGGACATTGAAGTTCTCTGCGTACCTTCGCGAGTACGGCTGGGAACCACTGGTTCTTACAGTCTCTCCCAGGGCCTACGACGCGACCAGTCCTCATCAACTCAAGGAGATCCCGGAGGATGCCATTGTTCGACGTGCTTTCGGGCTGGACACCTCTCGCCATTTCTCGATCGGAGGCAGGTATTTTCGCTGGATGGCGCAGCCCGATCGCTGGGTCAGCTGGTGGCCTGGGGCCGTCTGGACCGGTATGCGAATGATTCGCCGTTACCGCCCTGCAGCCATATTTTCCACGTCCCCCATTGTCACGGCTCACCTGATCGGGCTCAGCCTGTGCAAGCGAAGCAGGCTACCATGGATCGCAGACTTTCGCGATTCGATGACCGAGACGGGCTACCCGCGCGACCCGAGAACATGGAAAATTCATCGCAAGATCGAACATGAAACGGTTCATCACTGCTCAAAGGCGGTGTTCACCACCGAGCCGACGCGACAGATGTATGCCGAACGCTACCCCGAGATTCCGGCATCGCGCTGGGCAGTCATCGAAAACGGCTTCGACGAAGACAACTTCCGCAGTGCCGAGTCCGGTTTCACAAACACTCCCCTGGGACGGCCTGGGCAGATCACGCTCCTTCACAGCGGCATCCTTTACCCCACGGAAAGAGACCCGCGCCCTTTCTTCGCTGCATTGGCAATGCTGAAACATTCGGGAGACATTGATGGCTCGAAGCTTCAGGTTGTCCTTCGGGCAACCGGCAACGACGAATTGTACAAGCCGATGATCGCCGAACTGGGCATTGACGACATCGTCAGGCTGGCGCCAGTGGTCAGTTATCATGAGGCACTTCAGGAAATGCTGCGAGCCGATGGGCTATTGTTGTTCCAAGGCGCATGCTGCAACCATCAGATCCCGGCAAAGATTTACGAATACTACCGCTCCGGACGACCGATTCTCGGGCTCGTTGGTCCCGAGGGCATTTCCGCAAGTATGCTGTCGGAGGCCAGGGTGAACCATATTGCCAATATTGCCGACGCAGAAAACATCGCTGGTACACTTCGGTTATTCGTCAAGAAGCTGTCCGAGGGAGTCGATTCGGGCGTTTCCAGGGAGTTCGCCATGAGACACTCGCGCAAGGCAAGAACGAAGGAGCTTGCGGCGCTTCTGGATGGACTGGCAAGAACCTGAGCTACTGTGTATTCCATACCAAACTGGACAACTGGATGCCCAGGAGGCTGGTCAGACCCATCCGGGCAAGAAGCTATCGGACCCCGGCACGACAGCCCGTTTCTACCAAGCGGTCGCTGCGGCGCATCTGGCACACATCATCAAGGTCGATCTCTCCTCCGAGGTGTTCACCGACGCGATCGATGAACGTGCGCTGAAGCGCGCACGGCTGATGGACGGGAAGTGGATCCTCGTTTCCAATGTGCCGGATTGTCCCCCGTCCGAGATCGTGACGCGCTACCAAGCGCTGGCCGACATCGAACGAGGATTCCGAATTCTGAAGTCGGAGATCGAAATCGCGCCGGTCTTCCCTCGCCTTCCGGACCGAATCCAGGCGCATGCCTTGATCTGCTTCCTGGCACTGCTCTATCGGGTGCTGCGCCTGCGTCTGACGGATCTTCCTCCAGCCAGCAAGCGCAATTATGCTTTAAGTATCTGTTTTTGTTAAACAAATAGCCGATGCCGCGAAAGCGGCGCCTGCCTACGCGGCGAGCTTGTCGGCTTTGGCCTTGAGCGGGAAGGACAGACCGATGGCGCTGAGGATTTTGGCCTGTTGATCGTCCGGGCGTGGCAGATGCGTGTGACGCTGACCGTTGCGGTCGGTGGTGTAGAGATAGGTCAATCGTCCGAGGGCCACCAGGGCGTCGTCCGGAGTGATGGCGGCGGGGTCGTCTTCGGTGCTGCCGAAGGTCCGGTGCAGATCGGCTTCAAATCGCCGCGTGATCTTCAACGCGAGCATCGCCACGAAGACATGCGCCTTGGTACGCTCGGCCTTGCGCAGGAAGATCGGGCGAATTTCCAGGAAGGTGGTTTTCACGATACGGAAGTTGCGCTCGACTTTTTGCAGATCGCGATAACGCGCATCGACCGTCTTCGCGTCCATCAAGGCCAGCGGCACATCGGTTTCCAGCAGATAGCAGCCGTCGAGCAGGGCGTCTTGCGCCTTGGCCTCCTTGTCGAGGGTACAGACCAGGACGCATTCTTTCAGCGTCAGGGTGACAAACGCGCTGAGCTTGTGGCTCTTGGCCCAGCGCTGCAAGGCGGCCAGGCCTGCCGCCGCGCTGGCGCGCCTGGAGCTCTGGACGAAGGCATTACGTTCGGCGACCTGCGCTTGCAACTGCGCCCACTTGTCCTCTCGCCGCCGCCCCTCACCCGCACGGTTTCGTTGCGGCGCACGATCAGGCGCTTGTCGTCGTGCTCCACCTCGCACAGAGGCGTATCGAAGAGATCCGTCTGCAGCACGCCCTCCTGGAAGAAGGTGCGTATCTGGGCGTCCGTCAAGGATTTGCGGCTTGCCTCGCTTGCCGTCGCGGTGGTAGCCGTATTGCCCCAGTTCGTTGCATTCCCCTTCGAAATAGCTTGAGGTCACGTCGTACAGCACCAGCACGGGCGGTTGGCCCTGCGCCTTGACGTAGGCCCGGTACAGTTCTCGCTCGATGCGCTCCTGCTGGCTCGCCAGCCAGTCCAGCGCGGCATAGAGGTCATCCTCATCAAAGCCCTCCACCCCCAACGAATAAGGTTAGATCGTGCGAGCGAAGCGAAGCCACGATCAGAACCGTTTGTTGGACAAGCCCGGTCAGGGAGGCGCGGGGCCAGCCCATAGAAAATATATTTTTTGAATATGACAAATAGAAATACTTGGCATAATAAACTGCCCTGCCGGGGACTTCACCGATGCCGTTGCGGCCGTTGGCGTCCCTTCTTGGCGGCAAAGCATTGATTATGCCAGAATTCGAGACAGACCGTTTCGTCGGCTTGCGAACATCACTCTCCCATCCCTCGTCGAGGACGGGGGAGGCGCTTACATGGCCAAAGGTCTCCCTAATTGACGGTGAACGCTGCAGCGGCCTTCGTACTTGGCTGCTTCCCAGGCAAGATCGTTCCCGCGTTGATCAAGAAGAGGTTCCTCGCAATCAAGGCCAGATGATACCTCTCGGGCCAGCCCATCGACTTCGGCCGTATATCCTCCGCGTAGCAGCTTTGTCCAACACATCGGCCACCGTGTGCTGTTTCAACCAGCGCACGACTTATTATTTCTTACAATTAATCAATGGCTTACCTCAATGGATCCGGGAAGGTGCGTCTGAACATGCCGCCAAGTCGCTGAACCTGACGCTCGCTTCGCTCGCGCAGGTTAGCGACACCATTGGGCGCCCGCTTTCCAAGACCTCGATTGTCCGCATCGGGTCGAAAGTGAGCATTCAACAGGTAGGAAAGCGGACATCAAAAAACGCCCTGGTCTACACTAACGTGACGGTCCGCAATAGCCGTTGCCGTGCAAAACGAGATCAACGCCCCTTTTGATAGGTACCGACCAACTGCGCTTCCACAACGATATGCCCCTTCATAGCCTGCTCCAGGGTTTTCTTGGTCGGTTTTTTCAAGTCGGGCAGCACAACGTCAAGGGCGTAAAGCTTGTGGAAGTAACGGTGCCGACCGATGGGAGGACAGGGGCCACCGTAGCCAGTGCGCTGCCAGTCGTTCAGTCCATCCAGCGTGCCTGCGGGTAACGACTGAACGGCCTCGGGTAGCCCGATGCTGGTAACAGGCAGGTTGTACAGCACCCAATGAACCCAGGTCATGCGCGGCGCGGCGGGATCTGGCGCATCAGGATCGTCCACAATCAATGCTAGACTCTTTGCACCAGCAGGAATGCCAGTCCATGCCAATGGTGGAGAAATATCCTTGCCCTCGCAGGTGTACAGCTTTGGGATTGACCCGTTGTGTTCGAACGTACTTGAAGTGATGGTCATGTCCACGATCTTATCTCCAGCTTGAGTGGTTGCCGCCAAGGCAGCCGACGCGACAAATTGAGCCAAAACGGATGTCAGCAAAAAGATAGTCAATTTCAGCAGGCTACACATTGTGATACCTCACCGAAAGCCAACTCTGTTGAAGTGGCTGAAAGGGTTCTTCCTTCCCCGAGCCAAGTTACCTCCAGAAGTCCAGCGAGCCAAGGAAGTCATTGCGGCCATAGACGCAGGAGGTATGCCATTAAATCCTGCAACAATCAACACGATCGCACGGAACCTGGGGCTGGAGGTGCCAAGAACAGCTTTGGTCAACGACACGATCCAGCGCATTCGAATGGCTGTTCAACGGAGCCAATGGTAGGGTCTTGATGTGCCAAGGTAAAGAGTTGAGTCGCTGTTGGCCATTTCCGCGCATCACCGCCTGCCGGATCTGGCGGGCCAGGTGCAGGCTGGTGGCCTTCGATACCTCGTGCTGACCATGGAAGAGGTCCGGCGAATGATGCGCATCCAGGTCCATCTCGACCTGCCGATGCAACGCCGTGGCCTCGTCGCTGGTGCCTTGGATCACGGCGACGTTCAACCCGACCAGGGCCGCCTGGAGCACCTGCGTCCAGGTCGCCGCCTTGCGATCCGCCGCGTACTGTTCCAGAAGAAGAAAGCCCGACACCGGCTCCAGCGCTACCAGACAGATCTGCGGATGGAAGGTCTCATCCTCACACACCGTGAGATCCCGGTGGGGCATGCCCCGCGCCAGCGCCGCGCGCTGCTCATGTGCGACAGCGACCAGCGCCTCCTCCCGGGCTGCATTGAGGCCCTGGTGGGTGCCGTAGCTGGCACCGACGAATGCCGACAGCCCGCTCAACTCAAGAAATTGGCACACCACCCGAACTCCGGCACCACCCTGCAGGGTAATGCTGAAGTGCGCCGCCAACACCAGTTGATGCAGCCACCGCACGCCCTCAGCGGTCTCCACCCACGCCGCCAAGGCCGCCGGGGCTGCGCCGACCGCAACCGGCTGGCACCACTCCTGCAAGGTACTGCGTGCCAGGCCGAGGTCGGCGGCTACCTGCCGTTGCGGCTGTCCCGCCGCCAAGCGCGCGCTGGCCGCCCCAAGCTGTTCCGCCCGCTCCAGGCGCGAGCGGCGCCTCACGACCCACCCACCATCGACGGCCATACAGTGCGGTCAGAAAGGTCTTGCTTGCTCCTGAAGTGATGTCGCAGGCGATCCGTGAGGTGGTGGTGCTCGATCCTACTTCTACTTTGCCACATTGCTAAAATGGTTGAAATACAGGCTATTGAACCACATATCTAATGCTCTACGACATAAGGAGTATGACAATGAAAACTCCAAATTTATTTATTTGGGATCAGGCGTGCGGTGGCCGGTTGCTGCGAGAATCTGAGCAGCCATTTTCAGTCGTTCCGAGAGTGTTTCCGCAGTAAAACGCGAAGCACGGCCGAGCCAGCGGAACCGTACTTGCGGGGCCTTTTTCAAAGCCCTCGTGCGAACCTGGAACAGATGAGCGAGACGGTGGCGGAGAGCGAGTATCACCGCCTTCACCACCTGTTGAGCGATGCCGCGTGGGACTTTGAGAAGGTGCGTCGGGAGACGGCGCGACAAGCGGACGAGTGGATCGGTGGGCCAGAGGCAGGACGGTTGCTCGATGAGTCTGGGTTCGAAAAGAAGGGTGACCATTCAGCGGGCGTGGCCAGGCAGTACAACGGTCGCTTGGGCAAGGTCGAAAACTCACAGGTTGGGGTGTATGCCGCCTTGGCGCGAGGGCCGCAGGCGGCGATCATCGACTTCGAGTGGTTCCTGCCAAAGGACTGGGTCGAGGATGCCAAGCGTTGCCAGGAAGCCGGGATTCCGGAATCGGCACGGGTCTTTCGGAGTAAGCCGCAGATGGCCGCCGAGAGGGTCAAGCGGGCACGAGCTGCTGGGGTGCGTTTTGGCTTCCTCGGTGCCGACGGCCTCTATGGCCACGCGACCTGGCTGCTGTTTGAGTGGGACGACGCAGGCGAGCTCTTCGCCACCGAGGTGCACAGCGACCAGCAGTTTTACTTTGCTGATCCGGGAAAGGCGTGGGTACCGGCCTGGGAAGCCCGCGAATGGGCCGCGCGCCTGATGTGTATTCCACGCAAACTGGACACTCATTCCACGCCAAACTGGACACTGATTCCACGGCAAACTGGACAGTCGGAGCGTAGCGACGCGGGGTGAATGGGTGGTACTCCAAGACGCTTACTCGGGTCAAGTTTCTAGCTCACCCGAATAAATGTGTTTGGGCTTTTTTGTCGCCTGTCGGTGGAGGCCGGGTTCGTTACGGCGTAACGATTTCCGGACCCAATCGACGCTGTTTCTCGTAGTAGTCGGCGCTGCCATCGGGAAGCCTCGACGCCTGCGTTGCGGCGTCGCTATCGGCCTGACGAAGAAGCCTCTCCAGGAACTCCTGTTGTGTTACGCCGTAACAGAATGCCAGACGTTCGAGTGCGCGTTTGGTGTGGAAATGAAGAACGATATTCAGCCGATCGCCGTGTCCGTTTTCATCTTTCAGATGACGTTCCCGGTATTCCAACTGTCGTTGCGCGTTGGTCTTGGCCATTCTTACCTCCTGATGAGCGTTACGCAGTAACGCACGGTTTGCGCGCTGGCACGCAGGAAATCCCTGAAACCGAGGCGCGGGCGGTGGAATGCCTGGCGCCCGGGAGGGGCAAAGCGCAGAGTGATCCACGGGCGCCCGCCAGACGGCGCTCCTTCTATAGCTGGACGGCTGGCGGGCGGCGGTGGATCACTCGTCAGTCTGGCGCGGCGGTTCATTCGGGTTTGCCGTTCTTGCGCAGCGATTCGCCATCGAGATCCAGGACAGGCGCCTGATGCACCAGGCGGTCGAGGATCGCATCGGCGAGCGTCGGGTCACCGATTGCGGCATGCCAGTGTTGGCTACCCACTTAAGCCGGGACAGTGATGTTGCCGTATTCAGAGGAAGGAGGCGGTAGAAACTGGTTGCTGTATCCCTGTATCCTTCCGACCATGACAAAAAAACGCCACCACTCAAGCCATACGGGCGGCCAGCCGCGCGATTGTTGCTGGGATCGCTGCCAAGCAAAGCCTGCGCGCATTGGGGAAGGTGGTTGGCCACACGAAAAGCAGCGTCCACCGACACCTGAAGGCACAGTTTCGCAGGAACCGGCCCCCTGAATCGGGATTGTGGGAAACCGAGGCTGGAGTTGCCTGGCAGAGATTGCTGGTGTTTGCCGTGCTGTACTCGTTCGGGTTGCGGCCCCATGTGGGGGCGGATGCCTGATCGGATTTTTTCAGGCTGATCCGCATGGATACCCACGTGGGCGTATCTCCCGGAGCTTTGCGGACGCAACTCCGTCAGATGGAAGAGCTATTGCCCGCCTTCCCGCAGATCTGCGAAGCCTCTGCCCCTGCGCCGACACAAAAAGCTGTATTGGCGGCGGATGAGACTTTCTTTGGGGAGATGCTGATCCTGATCTTGATGGATTTGTCCTCCGGCTATCTGCTGCTGGAAACTCTACAGGACAACCGCAGCTTTGATACGTGGTTTGCTCAAGCGGCCCCCCGGTTGGAAGCGCGGGGGATTCAGGTGGGCCATGCGATCAGTGATCGGGCCAAGGCGCTGATCAAACTGGCGGTCGTAGGCTTTGAGTGTGCTTCGGGCGCGGATACGTTTCATGAACAATATGGCCTCAGCCGGTGGTTGTCTCCGGCTTTTGGTCGGCGCAACAGGGCATCTTGGACCCCCGTTCTGCCCTGCGGAAGTTTCGCGCCCAGATGGATGGCTTATCCAGCCACATCCGTTTTTGGTGGCTTTGGGTAGCGGAAATCCTGACCCAATGGGCAGTGGACCCAGCCACCCAGCAGTGGCTGACGGACCCCCTGTTACCCGTGCTGTATTGGCATCATCAGATGGACAAGACCCCAAACCAAGTTCACCGGAAACGTTACCGGCAGACATGGCAGAAGGCAGTGCAGGCCTGGGAAGCCAACCCATTCCACGTCGCGTTGTCCGATCGTGAGCTGCAACGCTGGCTTACTTGGGGAGAATGGATGGTGCGCCAATTCCATCGTAGTTCATCCGCCGTTGAGGGGCGCAATGGTTGCCTTTCCCAGATGTACCATAACGGGCGTGGGTGGACGGAAAGGCGTCTGAAGGCTTTGACGGTCATCCACCACTATGGGTTGAGACGCCATGACGGAACTACGGCGGCCGCACGCTTGTTTGGTACATCGTTCCCTGATCTTTTCGACTGGCTGGTCAGCCAGATGGGGGAACTTCCCATGCCTCGGAAAGCCCGCCAACGGGTCGTGCGTAACCCATTGAAATTGCAATCTGTCCCGGCTTAAGTGGGTAGCCCCAGTGTTTGACCGGCAATTGACTGGTGATGATTGTCGAGCGGGTCCCATGGCGATCATCGAAGATCTCCAGGAGGTCGCGGCGGCTCTCGTCGGTCAGCGGCGCCAGCGCCCACTCGTCGATGACCAGGACCTCGGTCTTGGCGAGCTGCGCCAAGGACTTGAGGTAACTGCCATCGCCGCGGCCGATGGCCAGGGTCGGCAGGAGTCGGGTCAAACGCACATAGAGCACCGAATGACCCTGCCGGCACGCCTGATTGGCCAGCGCGCAGGCGAGAAAGGTCTTGCCGATGCCCGTCGGGCCGCAGAGCAGGACGTTCTGGTGCTCGCCCACCCAGCGGCCGGTCATCAAGCGAGCGAACAGCGCCCGATCGAGGCCGCGCGGATGCCGATAGTCGACATCCTCTGGTGTGGCCGCCTGTTTGAGCCGGGCCCGCTTCAGACGGGCGGCGTTCTGCCGCGACTCACGTTCGGCGGCCTCGCTGTCGACGAGCAAGCCGAGGCGCTCGTCGAACGATAACTGGCCGATGTCCGGGGTTTGCGCCTGGCTGGCCAAGGCACGGGCCATGCCGGAGAGGCGCAGTTGGTGGAGTTTCTCGACGGTGGGATGGTTGAGCATGGCAAGTCGCTTTCAGTGGTAGTAATCGGGGCCACGCAGATTGGCGTGTTCGAGGGGCAAACAGGTCTGGGCCGGGGTACTGACGACGCGCTTCTGGTCCAGACCGTTCTTCAGGATCGATTTCAGGCTGCTGTAGGACGTGGCGCCGATGGCGATGGCCCGTTCGCAGGCCGCTTCCAGGCGGTCGTCCCCGTAGGCCTTGCCGAAGCGCAGGATGCCCAGGCACGCCCGGTAACCCTGCTGCGGATGTCGGCGCTGATGCAGGACGCTCTGCACGACGGCAGCGGTATGCGGCCCGATCCGCGTCGCCCAGTCGAGCAGGCGTGGCGCATTCCAGCCGAGGACCGCCTGGTGGCCCGGGGTCATGTGCGCATCGACGGTGGTGTGCCGACCGCGGGCGTCGTTCCGGGCATGGCTGGCGATGCGGGCGCCGCGCTGAAACACTCGACGGTCGTCGCCGTCAGCCGACTATCGACCTTCTCCCGGGCAAAGCGGTAGGGCACCGAGTAGTAGTGGCCAACGACCTCGACGTGATAGTCGATGCCGACCCGGACCACCTTCCATTCGGCAAACTCGTAACGCGTGAGCGGTAACGGCCGCAAGGCGGGCCGGTCCATTTCGGCGAAGGCCGACTGACGGCAGCCCGGTAACTTCTTGAACGGACGGGTATTGAGCGCCGCCATCAGCTCGGCCAGGCAGCGGTTCAGTTCATCCAGGCTGAAAAACTGTTGATGCCGCAGGCGGGCCAGGACCCAGCGTTCGACCAGAAGCACGGCCGCCTCGACCTTGGCTTTGTCCTTCGGGCGATACGGTCGGGCGGGGAGGACCGCCGTGCCGTAATGGGTGGCCAGATCGCGGTACGTCGGGTTGAGTTCGGGGTCGTAGAAGCAGGCGGTGGTGACCCCGCTCTTGAGGTTGTCTGGGACCAGCAGAGCCGTACAACCATGAAGGTGCTCGAAGGTGCGCACATGGCTGCCAATCCAGTCCGGCAGGCTCTGGCTCCAGGTGGCCTCGCAGTAGGTGTAGCTCGAGGCGCCCAGCACGGCGAGGAAGATCGCTGCCTGGCGAATTTCGCCGGTCATCGCGTCGGTGATTGGCACCGTCGGGCCGGCGTAGTCGATGAACAGTTTCTCGCCCGGGGTGTGCGTCTGGCGCAGGCTGACCGAGAGCCGGACGACCCACCGCCGATAGTGGGCGCAGAAGCCGCTGTAGTGGTAGCCCGACGGATGCTCGGCTTTGTATTCCTGCCAGAGCAGGTCGAGCGTCACCCCCTTGCGCCGCAGTTCGCGGTGAACACCCGGCCAATCGGGTTCGGGACGACTCTGGCTCGAGGGCGCCACCGGCGGGTAGAGCTGCGCCTCCAGCCACAGCTCGCTCACTCCTGCCGGCAGCGGCCAAGTCACGCCGACGAGCTTCGCTCGGCGGAGGATCTCGCCGACCGTCGTCGGCGAGCTTTTGACCACTCGAGCGATCTCGCGATGGCTGAGGCCACCCTCGTGGGACAGCCGTAAAACGTCAACAATCTTGCGCATGGATAACCTGGTATTCGCCATGTGGGCCTCGGCAAATTGACCGAGGATGCCACGGTTATCCCGCGCGCTACGCTAGGACAAATGACTGTCCAGTTTGCCGTGGAATCGGTGTCCAGTTTGCCGTGGAATACGCAAGAATCTTGAGAAAGATCTCCCTGTCCATTTTTGGATTGGCAGAGGCGGGCATCAACATGTCAATGATGGAAGCACGAACGAGGATGAGCGGCTTGCGCCCCCACCATCACGCAAGTCACCATAAGCCCACATGGCTGTCATATCAAAAGGGAGAACTTCGAGTGGGGCCAGAAACATTTCCAGCGCTTGGCGATTGCGCACCGAAGCGCTTTTGGCTACAGCAAAGGCAAGTTCCGCAGCCACCACACTCGACAGCCCGATGTCACCCAGTCGGTATTGATGAAAACGCGCCAGCACTTCAGGCGGTTTGGTGTTGATGATGTAAATGCAGATATTGGTGTCGAGCAAAATCATGCGGTAATCTCGGCCCGAATTTGCGTCGCTGGCTGCTCCCGTGTCATGAGAAATCCTGGCTCGAAGGACGAGAGCGCTGTTTCCAGCGTTTGCCAGGGGTCATCCACCGGTAGCAAGAGAACACCATTGCCAAAATGCTGCACAACCACCTCGGTGCCGGCAAACCGGTATTCCTTGGGTAGCCGAACGGCCTGGCTGCGGCCCGATCGAAAAAGGCGTGCGGTATCCATGTGAAACCCCGAAAAAAAGTAATGACCAATGATAGCTACTTATTGTCAAAGTGTCAGCCGAAGATCGAGGAACGGATCAGCGAGTCATCAAGAAATTCAGAGGGAAAGTGAGAGCTGCGAATACCCCAGAATCTCGCGGCGGGCCTTGGGCGAAAGCCCCTCACCTTTGACGAACGGGTTGTCGGTAATGGCGGCGCGTAGCGCCTTGCGCCAGCCGAGACCCTTCTGCATGGCCTGGCCGGTGGTGGCGACGGTCATGGTGTAGAGCCACCAGCGCTCTTCGGAGGCCAGCGATTCCCAGTTGTGCAGGGCGTTCGGGATGTCGTCGGGCGAGGCGTCTTCCACCGCCCAGCAGAGGATACAGAGTTCCTTGCCGAGCGACGGATGCACCGGCACCGGTTTGCCAGGGTTCTTCTGAAACCTGACTGCTGGCAGGCCGTTGGCGCGCAGGCGGCGGTTGGCTTCTTCCCAGAAGGCTGGGGCGAGTGCCAGCCAGCGCTTGCGGTCGATGACCACACGCAGCGACGGGTGGGGGACGGCGCATCCGCCGCGCGCGCTCCCAGATGGTCGAGGTCATTGCCGCGATGCTCGGTGATGCAGATGAGTTCGCTGGTGCCGCTGCCCTTCGGAATGTCGATCAGGAAGCCATGGCGGGCTTCGTCCGGTAGAAAGCCGAGACCGACGACTTTGCGTGCGGGTGATGTGGAAACGCCTGCCATCGCTTATGGCTCACTTTGCCAACGTTGAATGGCTGATTGGTGGCCAAGAGCCAGTCGAGCAGTGCCTGCCCGGTGGGAAATGAGAGCGAGCCCGTCGTCATGCGTAGGCTGCCGTCTTGGACGATCTCCTCAAGCTTCTCGGCGACGGCTACCCACTTAAGCCCATACCCTTACGCACAACTCATTCATCATGAACAGATCGCATGAACTCGACTCCGCGGACGAAGTCGCGGAGTCGTGCGAAGCCCAGCCAGAGGGTCTTGACGCCGGGTTCGCCGTCGCACTTGCGGCCAAGGAAGCCGCCGAGCATGGCGATCTGCCGGATCATCTCGCGGAGGTTGGGCGGGGTGCTGGGCGGCTCTTTCTCTGCCAGGAGATACGCGCCCTTCCATTCCTCCTCGCTGAACCACTCGCAGGCGGACAAGTCTGGATGAGTACGCCCGAGTCGCACGAGGTGTGCCAGGCGCCACGCCACCACCATGTAAACCGCCAAGGCCAGTTCGATCTTGTCGATATGCCCCAGTTGCAGGGCTTCCACCCGACAGCCATTTTTGAGGACATTGAAAAATATTTCGATATACCATCACGGATGCCGCTATAAATTTGGCGGGAACGACCACCGCACCGAAATTGAGTCGAGCCGCCCTCTTGGGGTTGGCACAATGGCTGGAGAGGCGAACTCGCCCTGAAATCTCGACTCGAAATACTGTGGGGACTGATGATGCCTGCGGATTGGCGCCGCGTGATCCGTCTGCTGAGCCCCCTGGCGCTACGCCAGTAGCCTTCAGTCCGCGGCACGGAAGCCCAAGGTGATGAACAGCAAGAGCGCCCCGTGGCCGTTGCTGAGCGAGAAGGTCCGGAACGATCATCGGGACCGTCTCGCGGTGGTGTACGTTCGCCAGTCCACCTTGCAGCAACTGGTTCGACATCAGGAGTCGACTCGTTTGCAGTACGGACTGGTAGAGCGGGCAGTGGAACTGGGCTGGCCGCGCTCTCGAGTCGAAGTGATCGACGATGATCAGGGTAAATCGGGGGCCACCGCGGAAGGCCGGGTGGGCTTTCAGCGGCTGGTGAGCGAGGTCAGCCTCAACCATGTCGGCATCGTGCTGGGCCTCGAGATGTCCCGCCTGGCGCGCTCATGCCGGGACTGGTATCAACTGCTGGAAGTCTGCGGACTGTTCGGGACCTTGATTGGCGATCTGGATGGCATTTATGATCCGACCGATTACAACGACCGACTGCTACTGGGTTTGAAGGGGACGATGTCGGAAGCGGAGTTGCACGTGTTGAAGCAGCGCCTGCTGGCCGGCAAGCGCGCCAAGGCCACCCGGGGTGAACTCGGAATGCAGGTGCCGATCGGCTATGTGCGCCGGCCGTCGGGTGAAGTAATCAAGGATCCCGATGAGCAGGCGCAGACGGTGATCGGGCTGATCTTCGATCAATTCGAGCGTTGCGGCACGCTCAACGGGATGCTCCAGTATCTGGTCCGCCACCAGATCCAGCTTCCCTGTCGCGTGCGTACCGGGGTGAATCGAGGCGAGCTGGAATGGCATGCGCCGAACCGGGTGACGCTCTCGAATCTGCTGCACAACCCGCTTTACGCCGGCGCCTACGCCTATGGTCGTCGGCCAACGGATATCCGGCGCAAGCAACCCGGACGGCCGGCGACGGGCCGACGGGTGGCGCCACGGGAGCAATGGGCCGTCCTGCTCAAGGATCACCTGCCGGCCTACATCAGCTGGGAACAATACGAGCGCCACCTGCGTCAGCTGGAAGCCAATGGCATCAAAGCTCAGGGCGCCATCCGGCATGGCCCGTCGCTCCTCTCGGGGCTGCTCGTGTGTGGGCGATGCGGACATCGCATGATGACCCGGTATAACAGCAGTGGCACCGGGCTGCGCTACGCCTGCGATACGATGGCGGCCAGCTACGGCCAGGCCCTTTGCCAATCGCTGGCTGGCCAGGCGCTCGATGACTTCATCACCGAGCAGGTCCTGGCAGCCCTGCAACCGGCCGCGCTGGAGATCAGCCTGCAGGCGCTCGAAGATCTCGAAAGCGAGCGCGAACCATTGCACCGGTATTGGCAGCAGCGCCTCGAACGAGCCCATTACCAGGCCGAGCGGGCATACCGGCAGTTCAATGCAGTCGAACCCGAGAACCGTTTGGTGGCCCGCACCCTGGAGCAGCAGTGGGAAGCCGCACTGACCGTCGAAGGCGAATTGCAGGCCGAGTATGCGCGCTTTGCCGCCGAACAACCGGCCACGCTCAGCGCGGCCGAACGTGAGGCCATCCGCCGACTCGCCTGCGACATTCCCGCCCTGTGGCACGCGCCCACGACGATGGCTACCGATCGGCAGGCCATCATTCGGCAACTCGTGACGCGGGTAGTGGTCACCGTCCAGGGCGAGAGCGAACGGGTCGATGTTCAGGTGCATTGGATCGGCGGCCACGACACACAGGCGACCCTCACCCGGCCGGTGGCCCGTCTCGACCAACTGAGCTATTACCCGCAGTTGATGGCGCGCGTGGCCGAGTTGCACGCCCAAGGTGAAAATGCCGCCGCCATTGCCCGTCGGCTGAACGCCGAAGATTGGCGCCCGGCCAAGCGCTGCGACACCTTCAACGCGCCCATGGTGCTCACGTTGCTGTTGCGCCAGGGTCTGCGCAGCCGCCAGTCCGCTTACGCGGGCATGATCGAAGAGGCACAGGAAGAACTGACGCTGAATGAACTTGCCCGTCGTCTGAATGTCCCTCAGCCAACGCTGTATAGCTGGCTGCGCCGAGGTCTACTGCACGGCCGGCAGGTGATCCATGCCGACCATCCACTCTGGCTCATTCAGGCCGACGAAGCAGAACTGGCCAGGCTGAGCGCGCTGCGGGCAAGTGCGAAGTCATAACGAACTTCACTCTTATGGAGGTTGTATGTCTGGTAAATGTCAATTTCCCAGCGCGCGCGATACCAGTCGATCAGTTCCGCGACCGCTTCGAGGCGGTCGGCCTCTCGATTGGTCAGCAAGCGCCATTCAATGGGTTTGACGCCTTTGGGTGCCCCGATCTCTTGGGCAATCACGCAGGTCACGCTGAACAGACCGCCCTGGCCATCCGACAACTCGACGCGGCGGGCAAAGAGTTTCTGGCGCACGGGACGGGCGGCTTCCTTGCCCCGCGCGGGCAGGAGGAATTCGATCTCGCCCAGCGCTTCGCCCGAGCGGACTTTCGCCCACCGTTTGCCGCCCTCGGGAAGGCAGCGATTGTGTTTGGAACGGACCATCCAGTCGGCAGGCGTTTCCAGGGCATGGGCTCGTTGCATCATCCCGAGAATGTCGGCTTCCCGATCGGCGATATAGACCAGGCGGGTGCCAGGCATCCTGGCCGCGGCTTCAGCCACCCGCTCGTAGCCTTCTATCCAGCGGATGCTCTCCAGGATTCCTGGACGGCTTCCGTCTGCCTCCTTGAATTCCCGTGCCCACATCCAGCAATCCATCATGCCCAACGGCTCCCGGTCGACAGTGATGGCATAGGTGGGATGCAGGAACATGCCGCGCTGAGCCTCAAAACTGAGTGGCCCCAGTCCCTCGATGCGCTGACCGTTGAAGTCGAGTTCGGTCGTGTCTTGCAGGCACAAGACCACCCGATGCTGGCGCATGCGGGCAATGGTGCATTCCAGGTGCGGCGTCAGGATGTCCTCCCACCCGAGGCCCTGCTTCTTCTCGCTGGCCTGATCGAAAAAGCGATAGGCCGCCTGGGTCTCCACCCAGCCCGCACAGGCGCCCGGAATGCTGGCCGTGGGTCTCTCGGCAAAAGCGCTCGCTATCTTGATCAGTCGATTGGTCAGGCGACCATCTCCGAGTTTCGCTCCACCGAATTCTTTCGCCGCCCAGTCGTCCATGCCCATCGCTCCGCTCAAAGGGTGCACACCATACAGCATCTCCGCCAGATAGTGGCTCGCGGGGATAAAAACGGCTGTCCAATCATGGATTCAGGGCAGGCACGAAGCCGGCCAAAAATGCTCAATGAGTTGTGCGTAAGGGTATGCCTTGAATCCCGGAGCGAACAGCGCGTTCATGACTCTGTTCTGAACCCCAAGGGAGATGCACCGTGACCGACGTCCTGGCCCGGGTGGTGGCCTTGAAGACCACCCCGATTTCTGAATTGAAGCAGCTGTGGCGCGATCTGTTCGACACGGAACCGCCGGCCTACAACCGACGCTTCCTGGAGAATCGTCTGGCTTACCGCCTGCAGGAACTGGCCCATGGCGGACTGAAAACCAGCACCGAGAAGCGCCTCGAACAGTTGGGTGAACAGCTCGATGGCGGCAAGGCGCGGATCCGTAGCCGGCGGGTCGATGACCGCCCGGTGACCGGGACCACGCTGATCCGGGAGTGGCAGGGCACGGCCTACGAGGTGATCGTCCAGACGGGGCATTTTGAATTTCAGGGCCAGCGCTATCAGTCGCTGTCGGCAATTGCCAAGGCGATTACTGGCACAACCTGGAATGGCTGGGCGTTCTTTGGCCTGCGCGCCAGGAGGCCATCATGAACGCGATGACCCGAAAACTGCGCTGTGCGATCTACACCCGGAAATCCACCGAGGAAGAGCTGGAGCAGAACTACAACTCGTTCGATGCGCAGCGCGATGCCTGTGAAGCGTACATCACCTCGCAGAAGTCGGAAGGCTGGGTGGCGCTACCGGAGACCTACAACAACGGCGGCTTTCGAGCGGTACATCGCGCTCGGGTCGGTGACCACCCTGTGCCGGGAACTGCGCGCCGAAGGGGTAACGACGAAGTCCTGGACGACGCTCAAGGACAAGTCCCGTGCCGGCAAGCTGATCGACAAGGGCTATTTGTACAAGCTCTTCCAGAATCCGGTCTTCATCGGGATCGCCGCGTACAAGGGCCAGCACTTCGCCGGTGAGCATGAGGCGATTCTGGATCGGGTGGTGTGGGAACAGGTGCAGGCAATGCTGGGGCGTGGGGAGCCGGAACAACGTGCTCGGCAGAACCGTCAAGGCGTGGCACCGGCACTGTTGAAGGGACTGATTTTTGCTGATGACGGCTGGGCGATGACTCCTGCGTATACCCAAAAGGGTGCCAAATTCTATCGCTACTACGTCAATACGGCATCGATGAAGATTGGCAAGGAGGCGTGCTCGGTGTCTCGTGTGCCAGCCGGCGAGATCGAGGCGGCGGTGATTGCGCAGGTCAGGAAGGTGCTGCAGGCGCCCGAAATGATGTCGCAGGCCATTCGCGAAGTGGTGGCGCTCGATCCCGCAGCAGACGCGCAGGATGTCATCACGACGCTGCAGTCGATCGAGCCGGTGTGGGATGAACTCTTCCCCGCCGAGCAGGCGCGGATCATTCAGTTGCTGGTGGATCGGGTGACGGTCAGCCCGACGGGTTTGAGGATCGACATGAAGATGGCCGGCATGAAGGATCTGATCCAGTCGGTGATGCCTGCGAGAAAGGTGGCGTGATGGACGGCGATGTCATTTCTGTTGATCTCCCCATGATCTTCAAGCTGCGGGGTGGGCGCAAGGTGATCCTATTGCCGGATGGCACGCAGGGCAATCCGGCGCCGATGGCCACGATCGACAACACGATGATCAAGGCGATCGCTAGGGCGTTTCGGTGGCAGAAGCTGCTGGAGAATGGGACCTACGGGTGCCTGGAGGAGATCGCGAGGGCGGTACAGCGGACGCGCCACCGGTTGGAGCGGACGCTTTCGACGCGGCAGATAAATGGTATTCGCTGGGCATTGAATAGGAGCCGTCAGATGCCTCCCCTTTCAAGAAAGCTAGATGACCTCAACCGTAAAGGTCTGCAACTCAAGGAAGAGGCACTTCGATGCGCCATTGAGGCAGAGCTATCTGGTGCGAAACCGAATCTCCAACGGCTTGACCACCTGCGCGAAGAACTCGACTACGTGACTCTGCGGTTATACAGAAACCGCAAAAAAGTAATTTTGGATCCCGACCCGTTGCAGACCGTCACACCATCGCGAGAGAAAAGGCCGCTATCAAAGTGCAATAGCCGTAGCCGTTTACTGACGACTGACTAGCGGCAAGGTATGCTTGCTAGTGAAGGAGCCAACATGACCGACCACATGCCAGATGACTTATCCGCCGCCGGCCGCGATTTGCGCGCCTACACCGATGAGTTGCGACCCAAGCATCCAGTGATCAGGAACCTTGCCGGCGAATGGGTGCTGCTCAGGTATGCCGAAGTCGTCGCAGCGGCTTTGGATCACGAGCGGTTCTCCAGCAAAGTCTCTCGCTACCTGCAGATTCCCAACGGCTTGGACGGTGAGGAACACACCCGCTATAGGGAAATTATCGAGCGGCACTTAAGCCGCGTCGCGCTGGAGCCCTTTGTACCGGTCTTCGAAAGTGTCGCAACCCAGTTGATGGCAAACTTGCCCAGACGCGCGGTGGTGGACGCCGTGCGCGACATCGGCGCCGTATTCGCAGTACGTGCCCAGTGCAAATGGCTAGGTTGGCCTGCCGAGTTGGAACCACGGCTGCTGGCGTGGATGGAGGAGAACCACACCGCCACGCGCTCCGGGGACAGTGCCTGGATGGCGGACGTGGCCGAACAATTCGACAGGATCATTCTCTCGGTCATCCTGCCGCGCCGTGCAATGGAAGGCACGGCCCCCGACGACGTGACTACTCGGCTTTGCCGCCAGATGGTGGACGGGCGCTTGCTGACGGAGACAGAGCTCGTTTCGATCCTGCGCAACTGGACCGGAGGGGACCTCGGATCCATCGCGCTGTGTATCGGCGTACTCGTGGCCCATGTCGCCCTGCAACCGGGGCTTGCGGAGCGGCTACGTACTGCCGCGGACAGCGAAGTGGAAGGGGTCATCGATGAGATTTTGCGCCTCGACGACCCGTTCGTGTCTAATCGACGCATCACCACCTGCCCGGTGCACATTGGGGGCCAGGATATCCCAGGCGGTGCCCGGGTCAAGCTGAATTGGACTTCGGCCAACCGTGATGAGTCAGTCTTCGACAACAACCGCTTCGCCCCCGAGAGGAACGCGGCAGCAAACCTTGTCTACGGGCTCGGGAAGCATGTCTGTCCGGGGCGGCTGCTCGCCACTTGGGAACTACGCATTGCGTTGCAGGCATTGCTGGCGTCGGTGCAGACCATTGAGTTGGCGCCCGACCAGCAGCCAGAGAGGGAGATGGCACCCGTGGGTGGGTACCATCGGGTGCCGGTGATATTAAGCGAATAACCATTGGCAATCTGTGCCTGACCAGCCGTTAGAGCTAGGTCGCCCTTGGTACTTACCATAAGGCATGGTGTAGGTCACCGGTAGTTGCAGGTCGTCGGCATTCATCGGTTCATTGTTCGGCGACATCCGAAGTGTCCTGCCGACGCGGCGTGCGCTGGGCTGACGCCTGGATACGCTCTCGCAGCTCCTTGCCAACCGTGAAGTGCGGGACAGGTTTCTCGGAAACCGGAACTGCGTCACCGGTCTTCGGATTGCGCCCGGTACGTGCCGGACGGTAGTTCAGACTGAAACTTCCGAAGCCACGGATTTCGACTCGGTCACCTTGGGACAGGACGTGCCCGATGGCGTCAAGAATTTCCCTTACCGCGATTTCGGCGTCCTTCGCCATCAAGTTTGGGAAGCGCGATGCGATGGTGGCGATGAGATCGGAGCGCGTCATAGTCCGCATTCTACCGTCTGGCCCTGGGCTGCCGGTGATCACCACGTCGAGATCAACGACCGCTATCGAGAAACGCGAATCTCCAGTGTCGACCCTGAACGGACTGATGATGTTTTCATGGGCTATGGCGGCTTACTTATTACAAACCTGCCGGTCATGGGGCTCTGACGACTACATGCTGTTCGGCCTTCGCGGTCACTGGCGAATACACAAAATCCCGTACATGCTCGCCGAGCAAGTGACCCAAATCGTCGCTTGCTCGGCCTCAGGCATGATGCTGCGAGCTTCCGAACAGGAGGTTTTGAGGACCTGCGCTCGTCAATTCGACGATTGACCACGATTCAATGGCCACGAATACTCTTGGAAAAGGGCATTGAAATTCCTATCCTTGGATCGTGCGGATTGCCGACCCGCCTTTGTAATTCCTATCCTTCGGTGCTACTGTTAATTCGGGCCGCAGGACATGGAGATCAACCGCATGGTTTGACAGGCCTTGCCTTTTCGGCGCAGCCGGAGCGGGGCGCCCGAGGGCGCATTGCGCCGCGCCGGTGGCGCCGGCAATCGTGATGGGAGACCGCCGAAATGCCGCAAAATGACATCCCGATCTTTCAACCCCTGACCGGGGCCTACGAGCCGTCCGGCATCCAGCAGCTCGCCGACGGCCGCTTTCTCGTTGTCGAGGACGAAGAGCAGCATGCGCTGAGTCTCCTTCGTATCACTGGCGACCACGTCAGTCACACGGCCCTGAGCGCCCCTTTCTGGTCGTGGGGTGACGGCGATTTCTGGAAGCTTGACGACCTCGAAGGCGTCACCGCCGATAGAGCGGGCAACATCTACGCCATCACCTCGCATTCCCGTGACAGCGACGGCGATGAGCGGAAATCCAGGGAAAGACTGGTGCGCTTCCGCATCGAAGGCGACAACGTCGTCGATCCGAGGGTAGTCGGCAGCCTGAAGCGCGATCTGACGGCCGCGCACCCGGAACTGGCCGCTTCTGCCGGGATACGCGATGTCAAGAGCGAGGGCGGGTTGAACATCGAGGCGCTGGCAATGAGCGCCGACCAGAGGCGCCTGCTGATCGGATTTCGCAGTCCGCTCCTCGACGGGCGGGCGATCATCGCCAGCATCGAGAATCCCGGCGCCATCTTCGACGCCGATGAGCGGCCGAGGATCGGCGCCACCCTGACGACACTCGATCTGGGCGGCAACGGCATTCGCGGCATGTCCTGGGTGCCCTCTCTTGCCGGCTATCTGGTCGTCGCCGGTCCCGTTGCCCGTGAACAGGTTGAATTCCGGCTCTGGTTCTGGCGTGGTGGCAGCGAAGATCGCCCGCGCCGGGTCAGTGTTGCCGGCCTGTCCGGTTTCGAGCATGCCGAGGGGGTGAGCCCGGCGGTCATCGATGGCCGGCAGTGCATCATCATCGTCAGCGACGACGGCAGCCGGGATGAGGACCGCTTTGCGCGCTTTCTGATTCTGCAACCGGACCAACTACGGATTGCGGACTGATCGGTGGTTGTGGCGCGACTCGAAATGCTGTGCCGTCCAGCCCGCTGATTTTCGGGGAAAGCGGGCGGTCGACCGGAGCAGACTCGAAATATAGGCTTCGCTCGTGGCCGATGGAGAGGCCGGATCAGCCGTGAATGTCGTCGGGAGAGGCTTCGCACCAGGTCAAGGTTGGCAGCAGCACGTACCAGTGCTCACAATTGAGCCGGCTGGCGAATTCCGGTCTGGACTGATCGTGATGGCACCAAACGATGGTTTCGACGCTGGCTTTGATCTTGGCCGTTGTCGGCAGCGAGTATTTGCCGGCCAGGCGACCCAAGACGAGAGTTTCGCCAGGTACACGCAGACCCCGGACGCCCCGTCGCAACGATCGCAGCTTTGTCGGCTGTCGAGATCAGAATTAATACTGAGGTAGCAGGCCATACCTTCAAGTCAAGGCGAAGACCGCTTTACACTGCGAACCCGCCACTCAGCAATGTCTAAACAAATGGGAGCTTTGGCCGAGGACCGGGCCGACCTACTACAGGGCTGAGCGGCCGGTATCTGATGAGTGAGCTGACGTTCGCGCGGCTCAATTTTTCGGGGTTGCTACGGCTGGTTGTGGCCGACAGCCGTACATCACCAACCAGAAATTTCGCGTTGGCGTAGCTCACCAAACCAAAGCATACGTCATCGCAAAACCCGCCAAGACCACTCGAAAACTCAAGCAAAACCAATAGCTTGAAAATTCCGTACCAAATTCGCGAAGTCAGGAGGTATAAACGAAAAACCCCGCAAAACAAGGCGTTGAGCGGGGCGTTCGTTTTTGGTTCAGACAGTTTGCAGCCGGTGTCCTGGCGGCAAGAAGGAATGTGAACAGTCGGTCTATTGCTACCTGCTCAAGCAGCAACCGGCGAGCCACCGGATCTGGAGCGTGTGCTGGCGGTGCGCCGACGAGGTGTTTTCTCGATACCGAGATGTTCGATCACTACCGGCGGACGGTTGGGGAATTGGGCCACGAGTTCTAGCTTGCCGCCCATGCTTTCCACGTAGTGCCGCAGGGTGGACAGCAGCATGTCGCTGCGCTTTTCCAGCCGGGAGATGGTGTCCTGGCCGACGCCAAGTACCGCAGCCAGATCCTCCTGGGTCTGCTCGGCCGCGATACGCAAGTCCTTGAGCGTCGCCAGTTCCATGGCGCGCTTCTCGACACGCTCTCTACGTTCCGCAGGAAGCGCTGCCATCACGTCATCGAGTTTTCTTGCCATGTTTGGACTCCTTTGCTTCGTTAGCGTTGAGCGAGGCAAGATGATCGTCGTACCGATCATCGGCCACAGCAATCAGGCGCCGGTAAAATCGCCGCTGGTCCGCGCCGCCCTTGTCGCCCCCGACCAGCAGGATCGCCTGGCGCCAGGGATCGAAAGCGAACGCCACGCGCCAGACTTCACTTTGCCAGGCAAAACGCAGCTCTTTCATGTTGGCATGCCGCGAGCCTTTCAAGGTGTCCACCGTGGGACGGCCCAGGTTCGGCCCGAACTCCGCCAGCAGCTTGGCGTGCGCCAGCAGTTCGTCCTGTAATAGCTCATCCAGCGCCGAGAACTCTGCGTCGAAGTCGTCGTGCAGGAGAACAGACCAAGCCATAAAGTGATTATGGTCCTCGACACATATGGCGTCAAGAACATTAACTATCGAGGCATCACCAAGGCTCCCAGCCTCAAGTATACACACTCAGCAGAAGCCGGCAGAGGGGTATTGGCTCCTCAAATCCCTACCTCCTGCCCGATGAAAGCCCGCCTCATCTTCTTAGTATCTGTCCAGAAATAAGTTGTACAAGTTCAAACCGATGGCCGGATGGTGTAGTTCCATTCACCATGAAACTCGGAGCGTTCTATGTGAACTTTATCGAGTTCATCATCAGTCACGTGTATGCCTTTCGCGTAGGTGTTGGTATCCATCTCCGCCTCAATTTTTAGGCCTGCTTGTGTGGTGGTGGCAGCAATCAAATTGACGATGACCTCATGGCTGACCAGAGGCTTTCCTCGCCAATTCATACTGATGTAGCTGAACATCCGATGTTCGATCTTATTCCATTTGCTAGTTCCCGGTGGAAAATGGCAGATCGAGATGCATAGGCCGGTTTGGTCGGCCAGACGCTGTAAAGCGACCTTCCATAACCGTACTCTCGCCCCATTGCTGCCACCACCATCCGCAGTCACCAACAGTTCGGTAGCCCCGGGATAACGAATTCGTCCCATCTTTTCCCACCACCGTCGTAACGTTTCCACCGCAAACTCGGCGGTGTCATGATCGACCCCAACGCTAACCCAACCGGTGTTTGCCGTTGGATCATAGACGCCATAGGGATTCACTTTGCCTAGGGTCTTGTCGATAAAGTCATGAACGCGAACCGGTTCGGGGTTTCCTTTGGGGCGCCACTCTCGGCCTCCATTTTTGAAGTCCCCGACGAGTTCCTTTTTCTTGGTATCGACTGAAACCACAGGCTGTCCCCGTCGTTGGAAATCCTCGACTCGACCGTGAATGTAACGGAATTGAGCATCCCGGTCCGGATGGACGGTGCCTTCCTTGGTCTTTTGATTTCCCTGAAGGCTATAGCCCAACTTATCCAGCAAAACCGCTACGGTCTGACGACCAATCCGGTGGCCTTGTTGTTCAAGGGCCGCCGCCAGTTGACGGGTACTCAGACAGGTCCACCGTAAAGGATTCTCAGGGTCTCCCCGGGTGGTCGGTTCCACCAATCTTTCCAGCGCCGAGAGCAATGTCGGCTCGTGCTCGATCAGCTTCTTGCGTCCACCCCCTGCTTTTCGGACGTGTCTACGAGAACCCGCCGGGTCGTCCTGGGCATGACCGCATTTTTCCGAATACAGCGTCATTCGCGATAGCCCCGTGGCTTTAGCGACGATGCTTTGTCCGCCGTAACCGAGCGCCTCGGCTTCCGCCAACGCCCACACACGACGCCCCCGCTCATCCAAAACCGTGGACACGCGCTCGAACTTCTTACGGATCGTTTCAACTAGCTCGTCATTACTCATGACGAGATCGTCGCCTACTCGTATAAGTTGTACAAGTTATTTCTGGACAGATACTTACTGGTAGGTGTCTGGAAAATCTTGCCGAACCCATGACTGGTACCCAAGTAAGACGAGCTGCAGGAACTGGCGAACTGTGACTGCTCGACCAACGACAGCGATCCCTGAGATGATCGAGGGATGGCAACCCACGTCGACCCCTCGTCGCCACCATTCCCGTTGCGCTGTGCGGTCTACACACGCACCTCCCGCGAAGGCGAGACCGACCCGGCGTTCACTTCCATCAACGCTCAGCAGGAGGCCTGTTACGCCTACATCGCCAGCCGGCACCACCTGACTTGGCTGCCGATATCCGTTTCTTACGACGACCCAGGCTTTTCCGGTAGCACGTTCGATCGCCCGGCGCTGCAGCAGATGCTCGCCGACATCGAAGCCGGCCGGATTGACATGGTCGTGGTCTGCAAACTCGACCGTCTGGGCCGTAGCATGGCGCACTTCGCTAGACTGATGGAAATGTTCGAGCGCCACCACGTCACCTTGGTTTCCGTCACGCAGCACCTCAACAGCCACGACGCCGCCGGTCGCCTGGCGATCAACGCTCTGATGACCTTTGCCCAATTTGAGCGGGAGAACACGGGCGAGCGCATCCGCGACAAGATCCGCGCCACGCGGCGCCAGGGGATGTGGACGGGCAGCGTGCCGCCGATGGGCTACGAGGCCCGCGGCCAGCAGTTGTTGGTCAACGAGGATGAGGCACGGGTGGTGCGGCACATCTTCGAGCGCTTCGTGGCTGTGGGATCGATCACCGACCTGCTCCAGGAACTCGGCGAACAAGGCGTGACTACCAAGTCGTGGACGACAAAGACGGGCAGGGCGCGAGGCGGACGGCCGCTCGACAAGAACTACCTGTACAAGCTGCTCAACAACCGAACGCTGATCGGTGAAATGAAGTCTGGCGACAAGTGGCATGTCGGCGCCCACGAGCCGATCGTTGCGGCCGACCTATGGGGAAGCGCCCATGCCTTGCTCGATGACCGGCGCCGTCCGAAAAAACGTGCGTCGGACAAACACCAAGACTTCCTGCTCAAGGGGCTGGTGTTTGGCTCCGACGGCCGTGCCTACTCGCCGTGGCGTTCCAGCGTGCGCAACGGCCGTAGCTACGCCTACTACGTCCCCCAGAGCAAGATCGCAGAAGGCGCTGCCGCCTCCGGACTTCCGCGCTGCCCCGCGGGTGAACTGGAGGCAGTGATCATCGAATACCTGAGAGGCCAGCTTCGAGCGCCAGCATCCTGGCTGGGAAATTTGCCCGAATCGGTACAGCAGCACCCGCGCTACGAGGGGGCCGCCGTGCTTGCCATGCTGGCCAACATCGACGCTGTATGGGACATGCTTGTGTTCGACGTTCGCCACGATCTGGTTCAGACGATGGTGAGGCGCGTCACCGTCAGCACAGACAAGGTGAGCATCAGCCTCGACTTGGAGGGCCTCGGACAGGTGGTTCTGGATCTGTTGAAAGGGCTGTCGCCCAAATTGGCGGCGGCTGCGACGCCGTGAAGTTCGATGCCGATGCCTGTAGCCGGGACGACCCAAATCATGTGCCAGGTGAAGCGGAGTGGAACGCTATTGGCCATTTCGGCGCATCACCAACCGGAAATTTCGCGATGGCGTACCTCACGAAACCAAAGCACACGCCAACGCGAAACCCGCCCAAGCCCATCGAAAAGTCACTTCAAAACAACCACTTGAAAAAACCGTACTAAATTTTCGAAGTCAGGAGGTTTCGAGAGAAATGGCTCTCAAGAGCGCAGATATGACATTTGTGGCGTAGGCGAGGTCAGGAGGTTTACACGAAAAACCCCGCAAAACAAGGCGTTGAGCGGGGTGTTCGTTTTTGGTGCAGACAGTTTAGGTCTGGTATCCTGGCGGAGAGGGCGGGATTCGAACCCGCGGTAGGCTCACACCTACGCCTGATTTCGAGTCAGGTACATTCGGCCACTCTGCCACCTCTCCGTCGGGCGCGAATGGTAGCACAAGATGAAGCGATGAGGCACGGACGGTGCCATTTTCTTGCGAGAATCGCCAGCCGGCTCAGCGCGCGCTGATTCTTTCGGTCCCGCCGAGATAAGGACGCAGCACTTCCGGAACGCTGATGCTGCCGTCGGCATTCTGGAAGTTTTCCATGATCGCCACCAAGGTGCGTCCGACGGCGAGACCGGAGCCATTGAGGGTGTGCACCAGTTCGATCTTGTTGCGCTCGTTGCGGCAACGCGCCTGCATGCGTCTGGCCTGAAACGCCTCGAAGTTGGAGCATGACGAGATTTCACGATAGGCCTGCTGTGCCGGCAGCCAGACCTCAAGATCATAGGTTTTCGCCGACGAGAAACCGATGTCGCCGGTACATAGCGTGACCCGCCGGTAAGGCAGATCGAGCATTTCGAGGATCCGCTCGGCATGCCCGGTGAGTTCCTCATGCGCAGCCAGCGAATCGCCTGCGGCGACGATCTGCACCAGTTCAACCTTGTCGAACTGGTGCTGGCGGATCATGCCACGCGTGTCGCGACCATAGGAACCGGCTTCCGAACGAAAACACGGGGTGTGACAGACGAGCTTGAGCGGCAGTTCATCGGCCGCGAGAATCTCGTTGCGAACGATGTTGGTGACTGGCACTTCCGCCGTCGGGATCAGGTACAAGGGTTCGGCGTCCGCGCGCAGGATCTTGAACAGATCTTCCTCGAACTTCGGCAACTGCCCGGTACCCGTCAGGCTGGCAGCGTTGACCAGATAAGGCGCGTAGACTTCAGTGTAGCCATGTTGTGTCACGTGCGTATCGAGCATGAACTGGGCAAGCACACGGTGCAGGCGGGCCAGCTCTCCCCTCATCAGCGAAAAGCGCGTACCGGCGATTTTCGCGGCAGTGGCGAAATCGAGCTGGCCGATCCCCTCGCCGAGATCGACATGATCCTTGACCGCGAAGTCGAATCTGCGCGGCACCCTCCAGCGCCTGATCTCGACATTGTCGGCGTCAGACCTGCCGATCGGCACGCTGTCCTGCGGCAGGTTGGGAAGCCCCGAGAGAAATGCGTCGAGTTCCTTCAGTAATTCGCCAAGACGGACTTCATTGGCCTCGAGCTCGTCTTTCAGTGCCGCCACCTGCGCCATGACTGCTGCGGCATCTTCGCCGCGGCTCTTGAGCACGCCGACCTGCTTCGAGAGACTGTTGCGATTCGCCTGTAGCTCCTGCGTGCGCGTCTGCAGGGATTTGCGCTCGCTTTCGAGTGCCTGGAAGGCCGAGCGGTCGAGCGTGAAACCACGCGTGGCCAGTCGTTCGGCAACGCCATCGATGTTGTTGCGCAGCAGCTGAATGTCGAGCATGGTCAATCCTCACGTTGGCGGTCGCGCGGCGACTCGCGAATCTGTCCGTTTTCCCGGCTGCGCACAGCGGCAAGCGCAGCGGCGGGCTTAGTCCTTCTTCTGTCTTGCCTGGCGATCGAGTTCGCGCAAATGTGCGAGCTTCTCGCCAATCCGGATCTCGAGACCGCGATCGACCGGTCGATACCACTCGACCGCCGGCATACCCTCGGGGAAATAGGTCTCGCCGGCAGCGTAGGCATCTACCTCGTCGTGCGCATAGCGGTAGTCTTTCCCATACCCCAGGTTCTTCATCAGTCGCGTCGGCGCGTTGCGTAGATGCGCCGGCACCGGCCGTGAACCGTCACCGCCGATGAAGCCGCGCGCGGCATTATACGCGAGGTAAGCGGCGTTCGACTTGGCCGCCATGGCCAGGTACAGCAGTGCTTCGGCAAGCGCCAGTTCGCCTTCGGGAGAACCCAGACGTTCGAAGGTCTCGGCCGCGTCGAGCGCGATACGCGCCGCGCGCGGATCGGCAAGGCCAATGTCTTCCCAGGCCATGCGCACGATGCGACGCGCCAGATAGCGTGGATCGGCGCCACCGTCGAGCATTCGGCAGAACCAGTACAGCGCGGCATCCGGAGACGATCCGCGAACTGCCTTGTGCAGCGCCGAGATCTGGTCAAAAAAGGCATCTCCGCCCTTGTCGAAGCGACGCAGATTCTGCGCCAGCGTGCGGTCGATGAAGGCGCCGTCGATGCTGCGCGCCGGGGAGGTCTGGGTTGCCGTATCGATCTGCTCGATGAGGTTGAGCAGGCGTCGGGCATCGCCATCGGCGAGGCCGATCAGGCGCGAGCGCGCATCATCGTCGAAAGTCAGCCCCGGCAAGACCTGCCGGCACGCGCGCTCGAAGAGCTGGCCCATCTCGTCGGCCGAGAGCGGATGCAAGACGTAAACCGAAGCACGCGAGAGCAGCGCCGAATTGACTTCGAACGACGGGTTCTCGGTCGTCGCGCCGACAAAGGTCAGCAGCCCGCCTTCCACATAGGGCAGAAAGGCATCCTGCTGTGCCTTGTTGAAGCGATGTACTTCGTCGACGAAGAGAATCGTCCGCCGTCCACTGCGGGCGCGTGTCACTTCAGCACGTGCCACCGCCTCGCGGATGTCCTTGACGCCTGCAAAGACCGCCGAGATGGCGATGAAGTCGGCAGCGAAGGCGTCCGCCATGAGACGCGCCAGTGTCGTCTTGCCGACTCCGGGCGGCCCCCAGAGGATCATGCTGTGCAACTGGCCGGACTGAAAAGCCATCGCCAGCGGCTTTCCGGGACCGAGCAGATGCGCCTGCCCGATCACCTCGGCCAGCGACTTCGGTCGCAAGCGCTCGGCCAGGGGAGCACTTGCATGATTGTCAGTGGAAAAGCCGTCCATTCCCTTCTCTCGTAACGACAATTGCCTGGCATTGTGACATTGCACACAGTGCCATGTGTTGGTCGCCGGTATCGTTAGCACATCACTTCGGCACGTGTTGAAAGACAACCAGCAATGAAAATCGAGAAACCTCGAAGCGGATTTGACAGGCGCGAACACGACTTTGGCCGGCCCAACAAGCTCCCCGACCGTCGCCGCATTCCGGATCGTCGTCTCCCGGAGCTTACCGAAGTATTCGACATATCCTTCGAGGAATTTCAGTTACTGCTGGCCGGCAATGACAAACCGGCTTCCATAAAATCTTCCCGTAGTTAACGATGCCACGTCGCGGGTGTCCTGCTTGGATTGGCGTTTATCGGCGTCAATGATGTAGTTCAAGAGCCGAAACAGCCGCTAGGCAGCGGGCTTGCCGGTGTCCAGGACGGACTGCTCGAGTTCGGTGAAGGCTTCGGCAACATAGTGGCTCAGACGCTGGAGGTTCGGCAATTCGTCGGTAGCAATCAAACCAAAATGCAGTTGCCCGGCATAGCTGAAAAGCGTGATGTTGAGCAGGTTGCCGGCCGGGAGCGTGCTGATTGGATGCAGTTCCTCCAGGCGCGCACCCTTGAGATACAGATATTCGGCCGGACCAGGCACATTCGAGACCAGCGTATTTCCGGTCGGCGGCAAGTGCTTGCTGAGCTTCAGCATTTCCGCAAGTTGCCCGACAACACCGGTGATCAGGGTGTAGGACTCGATCGCCTCGGGTTCGACGCTGTCGATCATGGTGCGTACATTGCGCAGCGAAAAACCGATGTTGCGCAGACGAATGTAGGGATCATCGGTCGGCGGCGATAACTCGACCTGGATGATACCGATCTTGTTGCCCGCGCGCTGATCGCCTTCCTTGCGCAGGTTGACCGGCATCTGTATGGTGATCGGCCTTTGCAGGTCGACGCGTTCGTCACGCAGATAGCGATGCAAGGCACCATCCAGGCAGGTCAGTGCGACATGGTTCAGGGTCGAGCGAGTTCTGCTGCGGATCAGGCTGACCCTTTCCATACTCACGCTGGTCGTAGCAAACTGGCGGCCGGCCGTCACCTGCCCGGTCAGCGGCGTATTGCCGTCGGCAACAAACGGCAGCGAAATGGCATTCTTGGTGAGCTTGACACTCTCCAGCAGCAACATCGCGGCAAGACGGCCAATCCCCAGAACATGCTTGCCGGCGCCCGCGAGATCGCCAAGCAGCGACCTGGCCATTTTCTCCTGGAGTCGCTTCTCCTTTGTCCCAGCAGCGATGTGCGGGACGGACCAGAGCGGTTTCAGCTCGAGATCGTCAGCGCTTGGGGACAGCGAATTCACAGCCCAGCGCATCATGGTCACGCCGTCCGCGCTGGCGTGATGGGTCTTGACATAGATGGCAAAACGAGCCTCACTCAGGCCGTCAATGACATGCACTTCCCACAAGGGCCGCAAGCGGTCGAGCATCGGCTGATGCAGATCCGATACCAGCCGGTACAATTCCTCCCGACCGTTCTTGCCGCGCGGCAGCTTGTGATAGAAGACATGCTCGCCGAGCTCAACCGAATCGCACTCCTCCCAGCTGGGCATGGCCGTCAGAGAAAAACGAATGATCCGGTTGAACGGCGCCTGGACATCGGTGAAGGTGAGAAATTCCCGGTACAGATCTGCGGCAAAACTGGTTTTCGCTCGGGGTGGGCGCTTGCAGATCATCAGGCCGCCCACATGCTTCGGGCTGGCCTCCGACTCGGCGATGAAGAAAGCCACATCCAGCAAGGAAAGTTTGTTCATCGAGGTTTCCTTCGCCCTTCGTATGGTTATCCTGCAAACTGACTGACGCATCTCCGTGAGACTGGCAAGGGTTTGCGAGGAACCCCCTTGGCATGCGGTCACCGACAATCTTTCTCCGGACAAGCGCAGGCAGCCTTGGTCCCGGCGTCATGGCGCGCCAAGCATACCTCATCAAGGGACGGCCGTTCCAGAGGACCGTGCCTAATCCTTTAGTGTGCTTCCTCTAGATCTTCCCGCTAGACTGATCCGCAGTGGTTGCAAAGGCAACTGCAGGAAATTTCAAATACAGTCAGACAAAGGAGAAACACATGAGCAGGAAACTCACCGCGTTGGTCGATCGGGTCGGCAACGAGCAACTCCTGACGAAGGCTCAGGAAGCGGCACGGAAGCTGTGGCTTTGTGGTCTTGGTGCTTATTCGCTGGCCACCAGGAGCAGTGTCAGGACCGTCGAGACGCTCGTTCGTGAAGGTAAAGCCATGCAACCGAAAGCGTGCCAACAGATCGAAGAGAAGTCGGCCGAACTGATGAACACCGCCAATACCACCATTCAGCGCGGCGAGCAGGTGGTCAGGGAACGCTTTCTGCGGCCGCTCGATTTCGTTCTCCTGGCGACCAGGCGCGACATCGAACAACTCTCGCTACGGGTCATCGAGTTGACTGCCGAGGTACATCAGCTGGCGACCGGCAAAGCGAAGACGGCAGCCGAGCCTGCAGAGAATGACGATTCGCCGATGATGGCCAGCACGGCGTAAAGCCTTCAGCGCCGGACGATTCGGCCGGCGCTTTTCGCAAGCATTGCCTGACCCGACTATTTCTCGGCAACCTGTGCTGCTTCGCTGAGCAACCACTGGCGAAAAACGTTGACGATCGGGCGATCAGCAACGGCCTGGGGCACCACCAGGTAATAGGCCTGGGTGCGGCGAATGATGATGTCGAAGGGCACCACAAGACGCCCGGCAGCGACCTCGGCTTCGACCAGCGGTATTGAGGCAATAGCCACCCCGACGCCATCGACCACCGCTGCGTGAACCAATGCCGAGTCGCTGAAATGCGTGCCGGCATCCGGGTCGATGCCAGTGACCCCTGCGACCTGCAGCCATTCGGCCCAGGTCGGGCGGTCCATCAGTTCCATGATCGATTCGTCATGCAGAAGGTTGTGTCGCCGCAGATCGGACGGCACATTCAGGGGCCGCATCCCGAACAGCAGACGTGGACTGCACACCAGGGCATACGCCGGAACGAACAGCCGGTCGACGCGGCAGCCGTCGTATTGACCCCGACCGAAACGAATGAACAATTCGGTCTCGTCGTCGCGCACATCGATTCCTTCGAGCCCCGAAATACCTGAAGCGTCGTGAGCATCGATCGTATCGACCGACGCTGCCATGTGCAACTGGATCTCCGGGTGTTCGGCAGTAAAAGCGGGTAAATGGCGAATCAGCCAGCGGCTGGCGAAAGCCGGCGGCGTCGTGATCAGCAGGCGCCCGGCGGCTTCGTGAAAGCGTGTGCTCTCGATCGCCGCAGCAAAGCATTCCAGGCCTTCGCGCACCTTCGGCAGCATCGCCCGCCCTTGGCGCGTCAGTTCCAGCGCGCGCGTCAGGCGGTGAAAGAGCGGAAAGCCGAGGTATTCTTCAAGACCCCGGATCTGGTGGCTGATGGCTGTGGGCGTGACCGCAAGTTCCTCGCTGGCATCCTTGAAACTCAGATGGCGAGCGGCCACCTCGAAGGCACGCAGCGAGTTGAGGGGGGGCAATCGGTAAGTCATATGAATGAGATATTCTCACGCATTGGCTGATTATTGATCGTTTGCCGGCGCATCGGCAAACAAATACAGTAGCGTTGCAGTCTCGGGGACCGAGAACAACACAAGGAAGAAAGCAATGAAAACCGACCTCAACCGCGAACAGATGATGATCATCGTTGAGCGCGCACGATACCAGCGCAGCCTCGCCACCGGCGACCTCTATGCCGCTGCAACCCGCAAGACGCTTGTCTGGCTGGCCAGAGGGATCGACAAGTTCCTGCATCTCCTGCTGATGTCGCCGACGGCGCACCACTGAAGCGATCGGACCGTCGTAATTCAAGCGATCCGCGAGGGGGAGGGGAGATTCGTGAGTCGCATACGCGACTTTCACATTAATATGTATCCGCGCTTGCCCTGAAAGCGAGAGTGGCAGCGTCACGCATCGAGGCCAAGCGGGCCACGATGCGTGCAGCGTTCCTCTCTTGCCAACATCCGATACAGGCCAGGCCATGCCCAGAATACAGATCGAGCTACCAGAGAATTTTGCCTTTACGACCGAGATTCCGCTCTATCTCAGTCACATGAACTATGCCGGCCACCTCGACAACGCTGCGCTGCTGTCGGTGGTGTCGGAAGCACGAGCACGCTTTTTCCAGTCGCTTGGCTATAGCGAACTCGATGTCGAAGGGTTGGGCATCGTCATCGCCGACGCTGCGCTGCAGTACAAGTCCGAGGCCTTTCACGGCGAGGTGATGGTCGTTCGCATGACCACCAGCGATTTCGGCAGCAAGGGCTGTGACCTGTTGTGGAGCATGCGGGAAAAGGCCAGTCAGCGCGAGGTCGCACGGGGCAAGACGGGAATCGTTTTCTTCGACTACGCTGCGCGCAAGGTGGCCGCAGTGCCCGACCATTTCCGCCTGCGGGTAACAGCACCATCGCTATAGGGGCGCCGCCCCCTCAACCTACACCCTGCCGTACGCCGAAAGATACTGGCGAGTCAGCCGCTTCTGCAGATGCTGGACCTGCTTGAGCGATTCTTTCAGGATCAGGCGATCGAGTTCGTGCAGTTCATCGGGATTGACGCGGTTGGAGTCCATGGCGACGCCGCTGTTGACCTGATGCTCCAGTCGAAGACGCTGAATGTGATGAAAAGCGTCAATCAGCGCAGCCAGTTCGTCGGCGGCCATGCCCCCCTGTTCGCCGCTGATGCGCAGACGCTCGACCGTATTGGTATCGGGTATCTGCCCGGCCAGCGCATAGATCCGGGCGGCGTCAACGAAGGGCCGCGATCCGTGCTTCTTCAGATCGATGGTGTGCGGAAACTCCTTGTCCTGATCATAGCGAAAACCTTTCCACCAATTGAGTGGTGACTCCCAGTTCATCGTGTTCTCAACCATCGCACGCAGAAAAATGGGATAGGAAGAGGCTCTCGACAGCAGCCAGCTCCGCAAGTCATTGACCAGCGACTCCTGCCCATAGAGGCCGCGCAGGTCGAAAAAGATGCTAGAATTGAGCAGCGCCTCGGGTTGTGGGGAGTTCAGCCAGCCGGAGAAAGCTGTTCGCCACTCGTAGACGGACAGACACCACTGCGGGTTGCCGGCCATGATGTTGCCCTTGCACAAGGGAAATCCACAGGCATCGAGTGCCTCATTGACTGCTCGTGCAAAGGGTAGGAAGGCTTCGCGCAGGCCTGACGCCTCGGCATCGGAATCGGCAGCGAAGATCAGCCCATTGTCCTGATCGGTGGCCAGCGTCTGTTCGAGTCGCCCCTCTGAGCCAAATACCAGCCAGCACCAGGGTACGTAAGGCAGATCGAACTGGCTGGCCACGAGTTCGATCACCTGCAGGGTCAGCAGATCGTTGAGCGCAGAGATGCGATGACAGAGGGCATCGGCACTCACCCGCTCGGCAACGAGGCGGGAAACGAAGGCACGGACATCGCCAGCCAGAACCGCCAGCGTCCGGATATCGCGCGCCGCCAGGATCGATTGCACCAGGTCGGCGTGCTGCGCACCCGGCAATGTATACAGATCGGTCTGCGAGACGAGGTTGAAGTAACTGCCATCGGCTTCGGTGAGCACCAGATGACGCACGCCACGACGCACCATCACCACACTCGCCTGGTGTGCCGTGCCGTCGGCCGGCACGGTGATCAGACCACTGGTCATCACCGTGGCAATCGGCGCCTGCAGGTCGCAAGCCTCGATTCCAATCCGGCGAACCACGTCGGGCAGGGTAACGATTCCCAGCGGCACGCGACTGTCCGCATCGATTACCACCACCGCATCCGCGCGCATCCGGTCGAGCAGCAGCAAGGTCTCGCGGATGCTCGCCCCCGGCGCAATGGTCAGCGGCTGCGCACGCACCAGATGACGCAACGCAACGTACGGCGAGAAGGGTGCAACGCGCCTCGTCTGTTCAGTACTTGAGCCGGGCATGGTACGTTCTCTGACTGGCTTCGCGTGCCTGCCGCAACGTCTTGATGCCCATCTCGGCAAGCAAGGGCAGCATTTTCAGGAAAACTTCGCCGGTCACGATGGCGTCGCCGAGTGCCGTATGGCGTCCGAAGACCGATACTCCGAGGCGTTCGGCGATGGCTTCCAGGCGATGCGTCGTCTGGTTGGGGTGAAGTACGGCCGAGAGCAGCAGGGTGTCGAGCAGCGCCTGCTCGAAACGCAGACCCGTCTGCTTCTCCTTCATTTGCAGGAAGCGCATATCGAAAGCGGCATTGTGGCCCACCAGGACCGTGTCGGCACAGAAAGCATGAAACTTCGGCAATACGGCATCGATGTACGGCTGCCCGACGAGCAGTTCCGGAGTGATGCCGTGGATGGCGACCGACTGTGGCGACAGCGAACGCCTCGGGTCGACCAGTTGGTCGAAACACTCCTGGCGCAGCAGCCGACGATTGACGATACGCGTCGCACCGATCTGAATGATCTCGTCGCCCTCGGAAGGCTGCAGCCCGGTCGTTTCGGTATCGAAGATGGTATAGGACAGTTCCGTGAGCAGCCGATCATCGAGTTCATGGCTGACGGCCGACCAGAGGAAGATATCGAAATCGTAGAATTCCGGACGCTCACCCTCCGGTGCAGCGACGATCGCCCGAGGCAGATCCTTCGGCGCCTCGGCGGCCGGCAGCATGGTACGGAAAAAGGCGCGATGCGAAACCCGTTCGCGCTGAAACCAGATGTCGCCGTTGCAGCGTTCGATCACATCGGTAACGCTGAGCGGCGACGCTTCACCGCCAGTGGTCATCGGATCCTGCAGCCAGCTCATCGCCGTTTCATTGTTCATGAATGTGCCGAGCCAGGATAGATCGAACTGCGCCAACTGTCCGCTGCGCGTCAACGACAGCCGTACCTCGCGCACCTCATACTCGTCCTGCAGGCGCAGGGCCAGGTAGTGCAGGGCTTGCAGCAACCCGAAACTGTCGACACGCAGCCACAGTTCTTCATCGACATTCTCGGTCTTGACGGCCAGCGCGCGCCGTTCGCTCGAACGTCGTTCACCGATACGGCGCGCGGCCACGGCAAGCAGTTCGGCTCCAAGAATTTCCTCGAGCAACCAGCGCTCACGCAAATCATTCGAGAAGGCACTCGCCGTTTTCTCGAACTGCGCTGTCAGTACCCCCGCTTCGTCGCGGATGACACGCAGGAAGCGATCGCGCTGCTGGCTCGGCATGTCGGGAAAGTCGGAGAGCATTTCGCCGGCAGCACGAATGCTGCCCAGAGGCCCGCGCCCGCCCTCGACCAGCGACTGGATCAGCACATCACGTCGCGCATGCCGCTCATTGGTACTGGTGACGTCTTCAAGAACGAGCACGAAACCGGTAATGGAAAGTCCGCCGACGCGGGCGTGGTGCGGGCCATCCTCCCCCAGTACCGGCGACATATGCGCGCGCAACAGGCGCCCGGAACGGGTCGCCGTGACGAACTGCGCCGAACCGACGAGCTTCTTGCTGTCCCCGTCGCTCCCGTCTCGACTCGCTTGCTGCAGACGTTCCAGCGCATGCCCGATGAGCGCGCGGTCAAAGACGGTATAAATCGAACGTCCAAGGCCGAGCAATTCGGCATTGCTGCCGTCGGCAGCGGTCGAGAGTTCCTGTTTGGCCCGCTGGTTATAGAGCAGAACCCGGCCGTCGAGGTTGCAGACCACGACACTCTGACTCAGATCGGCCATCAGTGCAGCCAGACGGCTACGTTCCTCTTCGAGCGAAGCGCGGGCTTCGCGCACGCGTTCAGCGACATCTTTCTCATGAGCTTCGCGCAGCGAGAGCAATTGATTGCCCACCTTGCCGAGAACCTGCAGTTCGCCGGCAGCGTACTCACCCAGCCGCAAACCACTGTGCGCCACCGCCGCAGCCAGTTCTTCGGCCATTCGCAAGGGGGCGCTGACATAGAGCTCGTGCAGCCGGTAGGTCACCCAGAAACTGATGGCACAGGCGACGAGCAACAGCACCAACAGGACGACGATCCTCTCCTCTGCAGTCCGGCCGCTGCCGCTGGCGTCAGCTTCGCTGGCCAGCATCAGAAGCGCTGTCGCGACCACCACGGCAAGCAGAAACAGAGCGATGGCCGCCGCTGCGAGGAGCAGCTTGCGCATGTGCTTCACCGGCTACATCCCGAGCAGTTTCCGCACTTCGGCGAGCAACTCCTTGGTCGAGAAAGGCTTGGTCATATAGCCATCAGCACCGAGCCCGAGACCCTTGCTGACTTCGGTGTCGCGTCCCTTGGCGGTCAGCATCAGGATACGCGTCGCACTCAGGTCCGGGTCGGCACGCAGGGCCTGGCAGACGTCGAAGCCATTCATCCTCGGCATCATCACGTCGAGGAGAACAAGATCCGGTCGCTCGGCACGCACTTTCGCCAAGGCCTCTTCACCATCGCCAGCGATCAGCACCTCGAAACCCTCGCGGCGTAACAGAAACTCGATCGAGATGACGATGTTTTGCTCGTCGTCGGCAATCAGTATTTTTTTGCTCATCAACTCTCCGATCATCAATAGCCACAATCCACTATGCTGCTGCAGCCTGCGCAAGCGCCTGCTCCTGAACGGGAGCGAAAGGCAGGGTAAAGCGGAAGGTCGCCCCATCTCCCGGCACGCTTTCCACCCACAGCCTCCCCCCGAAGTGCTCGACAATGCGCCTGCTGATCGGCAGCCCGAGCCCGGTTCCTGACGGCTTGGCGGTCAACGTGTCGCCCACCTGACGGAACTTTTCGAATATCAGTTGTTGATCTTCCGGACGAATTCCCGGCCCGTTGTCGGCGACACTGACTTCCAGTCCGTCCGCCAGCATGCGCAACATCACCGTAACCCGTCCGCTGCCTGGCGCCAGGAACTTTACCGCATTCGACAACAGATTCAGCATGACCTGGATCAAGCGATCCCGGTCGGCGAGAATCCGTGGCAGATTATCGGGCAGATCGAGTTCGACAAGCGCCCCTTTCTCGCGGAACAACTGACCGGTCGCGGCCACTGACTGTTCGATGACCTCCTTCAGGTCCAGTTCGCAGCCGTTCCAGTCGGCCCGGCCCGACTCGATCTTCGCCAGGTCCAGGGTCTGGTTGATCAGCCGGGTCAGGCGCTCGGCCTCGCTGACGATCAGCCCGAGAAAACGCTCGCGATCGGCCAGGTGCATCTTCGGATCGTCGCGCAGCAACTCCGAAAAGGCACGGATCGAGGTCAGCGGTGTCCGCAGTTCGTGCGTCACCGACGACATGATGTCATCCTTGACACGATCCAGCTCCTGCAGACGTTCATTGGCTTCCTGCAGATCGAGCGTGGCCGCCGTCAGCTCGCGCGACTTGCGCTCGAGTTCGCGGCTGTAGGTCCGCAACTGCGAGGCTTCGTCGAGAATATGCATCACTTCGTCGATGCTCAGCGGCTCCTCCTTGGCCACCGAAGCGACCATCACGCGCGCCGAAGCGCTGCCGATCGCACCGGCGAGCAGCGATTCGGCGAACTGCACGAGTTGCGCGTCCGCCTCTAGCATCACCCCGCTGGCCACGCCGCGGCGACGCGCATAGGCTGTAAAAAGCGATTGCGCCCGCTGTGGGCCGAGAAAGCGGCCGACCAGTTCCTGCAGGTCGCTGACTTTCGCGCGTCCCCGCCACAGCGCTGCGCCCACCGGTCCGGCATCCTTCAGCGCGTCGACGAACACCGTCGCCTGCGTCGCCTCTGCCGCCGTTGGCGGCCGCAGCAGCGAGACGCCAACATAAGCGCCGATATTGGCGAAAAAACTCCAGAACAGGCAATGAGCAATCTCGTCGAAACCGGTCAGACCGAACAATTGCTGTGGCCGCAGCAACTCGGTCCCGAGCAGGCCCTGCGTCAGGAAGTCATCCGGCAGCCAGCCCGACTTGGCAAACGACGGCAGCAGCAAGGTATAGGCCCAGACCAGAAAACCTGCCGACAGGCCCGCCAGGGCGCCGCCGCGAGTTCCCCCGCGCCAGTACATGCCGCCGATCATCGCCGGTGCAAACTGGGCAACCGCAGAGAAACTGATCAGGCCGATGGCCACCAGCGCGTACGCTTCGCCGGCCAGCCGGAAGTACAGGTAGCCGAGCAGCAGGATGACCACGATGGCGCCGCGCCGGATGCTCAGCAACAGCCGCGAGAGGTCCCCGGATTCTTCGAGTGCAACGCGCTTGTGGCGTATCAGCAGCGGCATCACCAGGTCATTGCAGACCATCGTCGACAGGGCGATGGTTTCGACAATGACCATGCCGGTTGCGGCCGACAGGCCTCCGACGAAAACCAGCAGCGTCAGGCCCTCATGCCGCTGCGACATCGGCAAGGTCAGCACGAAGGTGTCGGCATCGACGCCCTGCCCGGCAAAATGCAGCAGACCGCCGAGGGCGATCGGCAACACAAAAATGTTGATCAGCAGCAGATACAGCGGAAAGAGCCACGCAGCCCGCTTCAGGTGCGCCTCGTTGACATTCTCGACGACCGTGACCTGGAACTGGCGCGGCAGAAAGAGTACCGCCATCGCCGACAACACGATCAGCGAAAACCAGCCGGTGTAGCCCTTGCCCGAGGGAATCGCCGTCGCCAGGCGCTGCAGTTCCGGATTGGCGTCGATGTGCTCGAAAATATCGCCGAAACCGTCGTACATGCCATAGGTGACGTACACGCCGACGGCCAGGAAAGCGACCAGCTTGACGCCGGACTCCAGGGCAATCGCCGCGACCATGCCTTCATGTCGTTCGGTGGCATCGAGATGACGCGTCCCGAAGACAATCGTAAAAGCCGCGAGGATCAGGGCAATATAGAAACTGATGTCGGCCGCCACCGACATCGTCGCGCTGTGGCTCGGCATGACGATTTCCGGGTAGCTGAGCAAGAGACTGACCGAGCTGGAGACCGCCTTGAGCTGCAGGGCGATGTACGGAATGATGCCGAGCACGGCGATGATCGTCACCAGCCCACCCAGGAGATGGCTCTTGCCGTAGCGCGAGGAAATGAAGTCGGCGATCGAAGTGATACGGTTGGCCTTGACGACGCGGATCATCTTGAGCAGCAGGAACCAGCCGAGCGCCATCACCAGCGTCGGCCCCAGGTAGACCGGCAGGAAACCGATTCCCGACACCGCCGCGCGACCGACACTGCCGTAGAAGGTCCAGGTCGTGCAGTAGACGGCCATCGACAGGGCGTAGATGGTCGGGTTGGCAATCAGCGATCTTTTCTGATCAGCGCGCTTGTCGCCCCACCAGGCGACCGCAAACAAGAGCCCGAGGTAAAACAGCGAAACGGCGATGACGACCGGGGCTTCAAGCATCGCTGCTGCCTACTTGAAGCGACGTTCGATGGCCCAGGCCATCACGGCGATGACGACGGCCCAGGCGAAAAAAACATAGGCATACACCAGGGGAATTCCGAAGACCGCGGTGTGCCGGTCGAAAAGCGAAAGCAGCGGATAATTGAACAGCACGCAGCCGACCAGGAAAGCCGCGATCAGTCGGTCACCCGCCAGTACCCTGCGATGCATGTCACCCTCCCGCTCCAAAGTGATCAGCACCAGTCGCCATCAGGCTTTCTGGTCACTGCCGTCGTCGCACGACAGCCGGTCGTCCCCCGCACCGCTGGGAGGCTGGCGACCGCCTTGCCGCAGGCATCGCCGGCATTGTCATCAATCGGCACGAGTGACGCAATGCCTTTCGAGCGGAAACCGTTGATAATCACCGTGACAAGAGAACCCTTACCGTGAATGAATCAGACAAGACCATGAAAATCCTCGAGGACAGCAGCCGTAGCATCGCCGTCGACCCACTCGCGCAGCTCAACGAAGCGCAACGCGCGGCGGCCACTTTCGGCATCCTGCAGGCACCGGGCAGTACCGGCGATGACAGCACGCATCGTCCCTTGCTGGTGATCGCCGGTGCCGGATCGGGAAAAACCAGTACGCTGGCGCACCGCGTCGCGCAACTTGTCGCGCAGGGCGCCGATCCCGAACGTATCCTGCTGCTGACCTTCTCACGACGCGCCGCCAACGAGATGAACCGCCGCGTCGAACGCATTCTGACGCGGCACACCGGCGCTTGCTGGATGGCCGGCATCAGCACGTTGGCCTGGTCCGGCACTTTCCATGGCATCGGTGCGCGCCTGCTGCGCGAGTACGCCGGCCGCATCGGTCTCGACGCGGCGTTCACCATCCATGACCGGCAGGACTCGGCCGACCTGATGAACCTGGTCCGCTACGGCCTCGGCTTCTCGGCGAAGGGCAAACGCTTTCCGCTCAAGGGAAGCTGCCTGGCCATCTACTCGGCAGTGATCAACACGCAGGCGACGCTCGGCGAGGTACTGCAGTCGTCCTTTCCCTGGTGCAGCGAATGGGAGTCCGACCTGCAGCGGCTGTTCCTTGAATACGTCGAGAGCAAACAAGCGCAGCAGGTGCTCGACTACGACGATCTGCTGCTCTACTGGGCGCAGATGGTCGGCGAACCCGAACTCGGCCGGGAAATCGGCGAGCGCTTCCGGCATGTGCTGGTCGACGAGTACCAGGATACCAACCGTCTGCAGGCGGCGATCCTGCTGGCGATGAAACCCGATGGCCGCGGCCTCACCGTGGTCGGTGACGACGCGCAGTCGATCTACGCCTTCCGCGGCGCAAGCGTGCGCAACATCCTCGATTTCCCCGGCCATTTCGATCCCCCGGCAGAGCTGGTGACGCTGCAGCGCAACTACCGCTCGACGCAGCCGATCCTGACCGCAGCGAACCAGGTGATCGCTGCTGCCGCCGAGCGCTTCACCAAGGATCTGTGGAGCGACCGCGCTTCCTCCGAGAAACCGAGGCTGGTGACGGTGCGCGACGACACCGGGCAGGCGATCTACGTCGTCGAACAGACGCTCGCTCGCCGTGAGGCCGGTATCCCGCTGAAGGCGCAGGCGGTGCTGTTCCGGACCGCACAGCACAGCATGCGGCTGGAACTGGAACTGACGCGGCGCAATATCCCTTTCGTCAAATACGGTGGCCTCAAGTTTCTCGAAGCGGCGCATGTCAAGGATCTGCTGGCGATCCTGCGCTGGGTGCAGAATCCGCGCGACCGCATGGCCGGTTTTCGGGCCATGCAACTGGTCGCAGGCATTGGCCCGAAAACCGCCGGCAGGGTACTGACCCGGGTCGGCACGGCCCACTCGACGGGCGCGCTGCTCGGGGAGGCAGCGGTGCCGGAAGCGGCAAGAGTCGCCTGGATCGAGTTTGCCAGGCTGATCGAAGCCAGCGCAAGCACCCCCTGGCCAGCCGCTTTCGACCGCATCTGCGGCTGGTACCAGGCGCAAATCGACCGCCTGCATGCAGACGCGCCGATCCGGCAAGCCGACATCGAACAGCTCGCGCGCATCGCCGTCACCTACGCCAATGCCGAACGCTTCCTCACCGAACTCACGCTCGACCCGCCCGATGCCAGCAGCGACCAGGCGGGAACACCGCTACTCGACGAGGACTACCTGATCCTGTCGACGATCCACTCGGCCAAGGGACAGGAATGGACCGCCGTTACCATTCTCAATGCCGTCGACGGCTGCATCCCCTCCGACCTGGCCAGCGGTTCCACGGGCGAAATCGAGGAGGAACGGCGCCTGCTGTATGTCGCCATGACGCGTGCCAAAGAGCACCTCGACCTCCTGCTGCCGCAGCGCTTCTACGTTTCCCATCAGCCGGGATTCGGCGACCGCCACGTCTACGCCAATCGTACGCGTTTCATCGCCAATGCCCTGCTGCCGCACTTCGAACAGATCTCCTGGCCGCCGCCGCCCGAAGCGCCGCCCGCCAATGCGAACGCCAGGCAGCAGACGCTCGACCTCGCGACGCGCATGCGGGCGATGTGGAAGTGAGGCGGGACTTCCCGCTGCCCGGACAATTGCTCGGAGTCGAGTTGATGCGATCAATTCATGCCGAATGATTGGTGCGTAAGTAGATGGAATTTCCTGGTTGAGGATGCACAAATGTTGATCCGTCAGGCAGACGCCTGCTCACTGCCCAAGCAGGCGCCGTACCGCGTCGGCATGCGTACCAGGCAGCAACAGTACCTTGTGCCGCGAGGTCTGGCCACTTTTCAGTTCGACCGCCGACTTTGCCAGGCCCAGCCGTTGCGCGACAAACGCCAGCAGCGCGGCGTTTGCCCGGCCATCGATCGGTGGCGCGGCAAGGCGAATCTTCAGCGCGTCGCCGTGCAGGCCGGCCACTTCGCTGCGTTTCGCGCCGGGCTGGACATGGACGGTCAGAGTGAGCACGCCGTCGGCTTCGCGCAGCCAGTCGAGCACGGTTTACAGAAAAATCAGCAGCAACTGCGCGAGGACGATGGCCACCAGCGGCGACAGGTCGATGGCGCCGATGGGCGGCACGAAACGCTGGATCGGACGCAGGATGGGCCGCGTCAGTTGCGATACCGGCTGGCTCAGGGGCGAGTACGGGCTAACCCATGACAGGACGGCCTGCACCAGCAGCGCGCCAATCAGCAGGTAGATACTGAAACGCAAGGTGGCCAGCAGACCTCGCCAGAGCAGCAGCGGCAGCAAGGTTTCCGGTGCCCAGAGATCGCTGCCGACATGCAGCAGAATCACCGCGCCGGCAAAAATCACCTGCAACAGATAGGCCGGCAGGAGACTCGCCAGATCCAGGCCGTACCAGCCCGGCAGAAGCTTGCGCAAGGGCCTGACCAGCCAGTTGGTCAACTCGACGACGAAAGTGCCGATCTGATTGCTGAAGGAAACGCGGCAAGCCTGCATGTAGAAACGCAGCAGCAGCGCGAAGGTCAGGAAACCGGTCAGCGTTTCGAGCAGGAACAAGCCGGCCTGTGCGATCATCAATTATCCTTGCCCAGCAGTTCGCCCAACTCACGACCGCGGAGGTTGGCGGCCAGCACCCCGGCGACAAAGCCTTCCTTGACACCACGTTCTGCCATGGTACGCAATGCCGCCTCGGTGGTCCCACCTTTCGAAGTCACGCGCTCGCGCAGCACACAGGCCGTTTCATCGGATTGTGCGGCAAGCTTGGCGGCGCCGAGCACGGTATCGATCGAGAGCTGGCGTGCCTGTGCCGGCGTCAGACCCAGCTCGCTTGCCGCTTGCTGCAGGGCTTCGATGAACAGGAAGACATAAGCCGGACCACTGCCGGAAATGGCGGTGACCGCGTCCATGTGGTTTTCGTCGGCGATCCACAAGGTGCTGCCGACCGCCTGCAGGATGCGCTCGGCTCCGAGTCGCTCGGCCATCGACACCGCCTGCATCGCACATAATCCGGTAATGCCGGCGCCAACCAGCGCCGGAGTGTTGGGCATCGCGCGCACGATCTTGCCGTAGCCACCCAGCCAGCGCGAAACATCGGCCAGGCGCAGACCGGCGGCAATACTGATCACCAGTTGCTGCTTGAGGTGTTTCAGTAGCGGCATACAGGCTTCGCGCATCTGCTGCGGTTTCACCGACAACAGCACGGCGTCGCAATCCAGAGCAATGGCGCTCACCGCTTCATAACAACGCACCCCGTAGGCCAGCCGCAGTTTGGCGCGCCCCTGCGCACCCAGTTCGATGACGGCGATGTCGCTTGCCGAAAAGCCGGTCTTCACCAGCCCACCGATCATCGCGTTGGCCATATTGCCACCGCCCAGGAAAGTGATTCTCATGCTCTGTTTCTCTCACCAAAAATTGCGGTGCCAATACGCACCAGCGTCGACCCTTCGGCAATGGCTGCTTCCAGGTCATGCGACATGCCCATCGAAAGGGTGTCAAGCAACAGGCCATTGGCCTGCAGTCGTTCAGAAAGTTCCCGCAGAAGACGGAATGGACGGCACTGCTCGACGAAGTCATCACTCGGTGCCGGGATGGCCATTAGACCACGCAGCCGCAGCTTCGGCAGCGCCGTCAGCGCCTGCGCCAGTGCCGGCGCTGCGGCAAGCGAGACCCCGCCCTTCGATGCCTCGCCACTGACATTGACCTGCAGACACACCGACAGGGGTGGCAGCGACGCCGGACGCTGCTCGGAGAGGCGTTGCGCAATCTCCAGACGGTCCACCGAATGTACCCAGTCAAAGGCCTCGGCAACCGCACGCGTCTTGTTGGTCTGCAGCACGCCAATGAAATGCCATTCAAGTTGCAGCGCGCGCAGTTCGGTGATCTTCTCGATGCCTTCTCGCACATAGCTTTCGCCAAAAGCCCGCTGGCCGGCGGCTGCCAGCTCGCGTACCTGCATGGCGGGCCAGGTCTTGCTGACTGCGAGCAGCTGGATCGTATCGACAGCACGACCGCACTGCCCCGCGGCGCGGGCGATTCGCGCGCGAACGGCTTGCAGCTTGGCGGAAAGTATGGTCATAATCAGGCGTTACGCAGATTGTTGGAATTATAACACTGCGCTCCGCCCACCGCCCCAGGACCGAAGCTCATGGACATCACCGAACTGCTGGCCTTCAGTGTCAAGAACAAGGCTTCCGATCTCCACCTGTCGGCCGGCCTGCCGCCGATCATCCGGGTGAACGGCGATGTGCGGCGAATCAACCTGCCCGCCATGGAGCACAAGGACGTGCATGCCATGGTGTATGACATCATGAGCGACCTCCAGCGCAAGCAGTACGAAGACACAAGGGAATGCGACTTCTCGTTCGAGATCCCCAATCTGGCGCGTTTTCGCGTCAACGCCTTCATCCAGAATCGCGGTGCCGGCGCGGTCTTCCGGACCATTCCGTCGAAGGTGCTGACGCTGGAAGACCTCAACTGTCCGAAGATCTTCAAGGACATCTCGGATTATCCCCGCGGCATCGTCCTGGTCACCGGACCGACCGGTTCAGGCAAGTCGACCACCCTGGCGGCGATGATCAATCACATCAATGAAACAGCGTATAGCCACATTCTCACCGTCGAAGATCCGATCGAGTTTGTTCACCAGCCGAAAAAATGCCTGATCAACCAGCGCGAAATCGGTCCGCACACCCTCTCCTTCCAGAATGCCCTGCGCTCTGCTCTGCGGGAAGACCCGGACGTGATTCTGGTAGGTGAGATGCGCGACCTCGAAACCATCCGCCTGGCGCTCACCGGCGCGGAAACCGGCCACCTGGTATTTGCCACCCTGCATACCTCGAGCGCCGCCAAGACCATCGACCGGATCATCGACGTCTTCCCGGCTGCCGAAAAGGAAATGGTCCGATCGATGCTATCCGAATCGCTGCGCGCGGTGATTTCACAATCCCTGCTCAAGACCAAGGATGGCCAGGGGCGGGTCGCGGCACACGAGATCCTGATCGGTACGCCGGCGATTCGCAACCTGATCCGCGAAAACAAGGTCGCGCAGATGTATTCCGCCCTGCAGACCGGACAGCAGTATGGCATGCAGACGCTTGACCAATGTCTGACCGAACTCGTCAAACGGAATATCGTTTCGTCCATCGAGGCGCGCAACAAGGCTGCCAACAAAGACAACTTCATGGGCATGTAGGCTGGCCTTGCAAGCGGAATAAGAAGAGAGAAAGTATGGAAAACGACCAGGCATTAAGATTCATGCACGAGCTGTTGCGCCTGATGGCCCAGAAGAATGGCTCCGACCTCTTCATCACTGCCAATTTTCCGCCGGCGATCAAGATCGACGGCAAGGTGGTGCCGGTGTCCAACCAGCCGCTGCTGCCCCAGCACTCTGCAGAACTCGCGCGCTCGATCATGAACGACCGGCAGGCTTCTGAATTCGAGGCGACCAAGGAATGCAACTTCGCCATCTCGCCTGCCGGAATCGGCCGCTTTCGCGTCAATGCCCTGGTACAACAGGGGCGTGTCGCGGTGGTCTGCCGCACCATCAACCTGTTGGTGCCGACCCTCGACGAACTCGGCCTGCCGCCGGTACTGAAGGATATCGCGATGACCTTGCGCGGCCTGGTCATTTTCGTCGGTGGCACCGGCACCGGCAAGACCACCTCACTGGCAGCGCTCGTCGATCACCGCAACCGCAATAGCCAGGGTCACATCATCACCATCGAAGACCCGATCGAATTCGTCCACGAGCACAAGAAGTGCATCGTCACTCAACGCGAGATCGGCGTCGATACGGATAGTTGGGAAGTAGCGCTCAAGAACACCCTGCGGCAGGCGCCCAATGTGATCATGATGGGAGAAATCCGCGATCGCGCGACCATGGACTATGCCATCGCCTTTGCCGAAACCGGACATCTTTGCCTCGCCACACTGCATGCCAACAGTACCAACCAGGCCATCGACCGGATCATCAATTTCTTCCCCGAGGAACGCCGCCACCAACTGCTGATGGATCTTTCGCTCAACCTGCGCGGCCTCATCTCGCAGCGTCTGCTGGCCAAGAAGGACGGCAAGGGACGCGCCCCGGCGATCGAGATCATGCTCAACTCGCCACTGATTTCCGACCTCATCTTCAAGGGCCAGGTACACGAAATCAAGGAGGCGATGAAGCGATCGCGCGAACTCGGCATGCAGACCTTCGACCAGGCCCTGTTCGACCTCTACGAAGCAGGACAGATCAGCTACGCCGACGCTTTGCGCAACGCCGACTCACTCAACGACCTGCGCCTGCAGATCAAGCTGCATGGCAAGGAGTCGAAAGACCGGGATCTGACGGCAGGCATCGGGCACCTCGATATCGTCTAGGATTGCGAAGATACCGATAGAGGCGGATAGGTAGGGCTTTTTTGGCCGGCGACCCGCCGATCTTGCGGGAGAATCCGATGCCCCAACTGCTGTTGCCGATCTTTCCTGATGCCGTGACGCCGATCAAGGACCTGCTGTCTGTCGGGAAGCAGGACGGTCAAGAAGAGCGAGCGGAGCGCGCTCGACAGCGCTGCCCCAATGGGGGTCGGGGCGAGCAACGTGGACGCCCGGGTGGCAGCAAGCGTGGGTGGGCTGAATGCGGTGCTCCCCCAGTTCCAGGCGGCCGTTGCCGTACCGCGTGGCGGAGTGCTGTTCGCGCTGCCTGCCTTGTTGGCGGTCGGACTGCTTGAAGGGTCCGAGGGGCTTCCCCTGCCACCGGGTTACCATTGCTCGACACGCTCAAGATCTGTGGGTACCGAGGTGCGTCGGCCACCGTCGATGGTGCTGGTAAGAAAGTTTCCACTTCGCACAGCAAGCGCAAAGAAGAAATCGATTTCGGTACCCTTTGAAAACCGTACATCGATGTTCTTTATCATTATTCTTCCCTGGCACGTTTCTTGATTGCATTCTCTGCTGTGAGCGCACAGGTGTTAGGTGTGTCGATATCAACCTCCCGACCAGCGGTCGGACGACGAGATAGGGGGCAGTAAGATGGCAAATACCAGTCTGCTGAAGCTGGAAGGGGATTCGCGTATCGCCGCGGTGAGCCAACGACTCAACCTGCCGCGGCGGGAGTTTCTGCAGTTCTGCGCCACCGTCGCCGCCAGCCTGGGCTTGCCGCAAGGTGCTGACGCGGCCGTTGCCGAAGCGCTGGCCACCCGGAAGCGGCCTTCAGTGATCTGGCTGCACTTCCAGGAATGCACCGGCTGCACCGAGTCCATGCTGCGCGCCGAGCATCCGACACTGGAAAAGCTGATTCTCGATGTGATCTCGCTCGACTACCACGAAACGCTGTTCGCCGCTGCCGGCCACCAGGCGGAGCAGGCGCGCAAGACGGCCATGGCCGAGAACAAGGGAAGCTACCTGCTGGTCATTGAAGGCGCCATCCCGACGCGCGACGGAGGCATCTACTGCAAGGTCGGCGGCCAGACGGCGATCGAGCTGACCAGGGAATGTGCCGCCGACGCGGCAGCGGTGATCGCCATTGGCTCTTGCGCGAGCTGGGGTGGCATGCCATCAACCGACCCCAACCCAACCGGTTCTTCAGGGGTCGCGGCAGTACTCGGCAAACCGGTGGTGACGATTCCCGGTTGCCCACCCAATCCCTACAACTTCCTGTCCGCAGTAGTGCACTTTCTGACTTTTGGCAGCCTACCGCCGGTCGATGAACTCGGTCGACCAAGGTTTGCCTACTCACGCCTGATCCATGAAAACTGCGAGCGCCGCGCCCACTTCGACGCCGGGCGCTTTGTCATCGAATTCGGCGATGAAGGCCATCGCAAGGGTTACTGCCTGTACAAGGTCGGCTGCAAGGGCCCGGAGACCTACGCAAACTGCCCGAGCATCCTGTTCGGAGACGCTGGCGCCGGCACCTGGCCAGTTGGCTGCGGTTGTCCGTGCATTGGCTGCACCGAGCAGGGTGTCGGTTTCACGAAACCGCTGCATATGCTGGCGAAGGTCAAAAACGTCGAGCCACCGCAGCAATACCCGCGTATCGTAGAGGAAAAAGGGATCGGTGCGACACTTGGCTCGGCAGCCGTACTCGCTGCCGTAGCCGGTGCAGCAGCCGGTGGCGCGGCGATGGTCGCACGTAATCTGGGCCTGTCACACCAGGCCGAGGAAACCAAGAAAGCCAGGGCCGCAGCAGAAAAAACGGAGGTGTGAGATGCATACAGAGGTCACGACCACTCCAGCAGACGAGAACTCCCGTCGCAAGTTCCTGAAAGGCTGCGTCAACGCCGCCGGCGCAGCGGTCACTGCCGGTACCGTCAGCTCCACCGTCGAGGCGCGTGACACCTACCAGCGTCCACCCGAGGCGCTCGGTCTGCTGTACGACGCGACCCTGTGCATCGGTTGCAAGGCCTGCGTCGCTGCCTGCAAGCGGGCCAACGACAATCCGGCTGAGTTTTCGACGGCCGACAAGCTGTGGGATACCCCGCTCGACACCAGCGGCTACACCTTCAACATCATCAAGATGTACCGTAGCGGGACGATGAGCACCAAAGACGATGAAAGCAACGGCTACGCATTCATGAAGACCTCGTGTATGCACTGCGCCGACCCGTCGTGTGTCTCGGCCTGCCCGGTGACGGCGATGACCAAGGATCCCAGAACCGGCATCGTCGCCTACGATCCCGAGGCCTGTGTTGGCTGCCGCTACTGCGTCGTTGCCTGTCCATTCGGGATTCCCAAGTACCAGTATGACTCGCCGACCGGCAAGATCGGCAAGTGCGAGCTCTGCCGGCATCGCTACCAGGAGGGTCACTACTCGGCTTGCGCCGAGGTCTGCCCAACCGGCGCGACGCTCTACGGTCGTACCAGTGACCTGCTGATCGAAGCCAGGCGACGCCTGGCGCTCAAACCGGGCAGCACGACCATCTATCCGCGCGGCAATCTGAGCGGCGGTCAGGATCAGAGCTACGAAGGCTACGTCGGCAAGTACCAGCAGCATATCTACGGCGAGACCGAGTACGGTGGCACACAGGTGCTCAAGCTCTCGGCGGTCGACTTCGAGAAGGTCGGGATGCCCTACCTGGCACCCAAATCGTCGGCATCCACTTCCGAAACGATTCAGCACACGCTCTACGGCGGACTGCTGATGCCCTTCGCCGTCCTCGGGGCAATGACCTACGTCGCCAGGCGCAATGTTCATCATGAGGACGATGCGTCGGCGCAGGAAGCAGGTAAGGAGTCATCATGAACGCTCAGCCACATGCTGCACCGGCGCCGGTTGGCGGCAGCCTGTTCAATGCCACGACACTGGTCTGTGGCGTGCTGATTGCCGTGATGGTGACGATTATCCTGGTGCGTCTTTTTTTCGGGCTCGCTTCGACCACCAACGTCAACGATGGCTACTCCTGGGGTATCTGGGTGGTGGTCGACGTCTTCATTGGTTCGGCCCTCGCCTGCGGAGGCTTCTGCATGGCGCTGCTGGTCTACATCTTCAACAAGGGCAAGTACCACCCGCTGGTGCGGCCGGCTCTGCTTGGCAGCCTCTTCGGTTACACCCTGGCCGGTGCTGCCATCACCTTCGATCTGGGTCGCTGGTGGAATTTCTGGCATATTTTCTGGCCGGGCTACTTCAACGTCAATTCGGTGATGTTCGAAGTCGCAGCCTGCATCACCCTTTACATCATTGTCATGTGGATCGAGTTCTCGCCGGTTTTCCTCGAGAAAATGGGCCTGCGTGACGCCCGCAGAAAACTTGAAAAGGTGTTGTTCCTGTTCATCGCGCTCGGCGTCGTCCTGCCGATGATGCACCAGGCTTCACTGGGAACGATGCTGGTGGTGATGGGTGGCCAGGTCCATCCACTCTGGCAAACCCCGATGCAGCCCCTGATTTATCTGCTTTCGGCAATCACGCTGGGCTACGGGGTGATCCTCTTCGAGTCCTGCGTTGCCGCGTCTGCTTACCGGCGGCAAATCGAGGTGTCGATGCTCAATCCGATGGCCAGAGTGATGCTCGGCATCATCGCAGTCTTTCTGTTGGTACGGTTCACCGATATCGCCGTGCGTGGCGTCCTTGGCGAGGCATTCCAGCCCACCTACATCGCACTGACTTTCTGGATTGAAAACGCCTGTTTGATTGCACCGTTACTTCTGATCGGCACGGTCGCAGCGCGCCGCAATCCGGCCAGGCTGTTCCTGGCGGGCATCGCGGTGATGCTCGGTGGCATCCTGTTGCGTCTGAACGGTTTCCTGATCGCTTTCGACACCGGTCCGGGCTGGAGCTACTTCCCGTCGGTGCCGGAACTACTGGTGACCATCGGCATCTTCGCCGCCGAAATTCTCGGCTACATCATCATTACCCGTCGCTTCCCGGTTTTACCTCGTGAAGAAACGTATGCTCTGCCTGCGCGCAGCTAACGGTCATGGCTGTTGCAGGCACCCTCGATCATGAAAGCCATGACCGTTTCCCTCTCCCCCGACCCCTCCCCCGCGAGGGGGGAGGGGAGCCTTTCGGCAAGGCTCAGGGCAGGATTCATGAGTCGCTGACGCGACGTTCACATTAACGCTTCAGGAGACACGAAAATGTCGCAAAGAGTCACGATTGATCCGGTCACGCGAATCGAAGGTCACTTGCGTGTTGATGTCGAGGTCGACGGCGGCAAGGTCAAGAAAGCGTGGGCCTCGGGCCAGATGTGGCGCGGTGTCGAGAATATTCTGATTGGTCGCGATCCGCGCGATGCCTGGGCGATCACACAGCGCATCTGTGGCGTATGCACAACAGTGCATGCGATTGCCTCGGTGCGCGCGGTCGAGAATGCCTTGCAACTGGAACTGCCGGTCAACGCCCAGTACATAAGGAACATGATCATTCTGGCGCATGCTGTACACGACCATATTGTGCACTTCTACCACCTTTCGGCGCTCGACTGGGTCGATGTGACCAGCGCCCTCAAGGCCGACCCGGGCAAGGCAGCCAGCCTCGCCGAAAGCCTGTCGAACTGGTCCGGCAACAGCAAGGCCGAATACACCAAGGTCAAGGAACGCCTGGGCGGATTTGTCGGCACTGGACAACTCGGCATCTTCACCAACGGCTATTGGGGTCACCCGGCGATGAAACTGCCGCCGGAGGTGAATCTGATCGCAGTGGCGCACTATCTGCAAGCGCTGGAAGTGCAGCGGCATGCCAACAAGGTGGTCAGCATTCTCGGCGGCAAGACACCACATATCCAGAACGTCGCAGTCGGTGGCGTCGCCAACGCTTTGGCCATCGACTCGCAATCGGTACTGACCGTCGAACGCCTACTGGCGGTGAAGGAATGGATCGATCAACTCAGCGACTTCGTGAAAAACGTCTACCTGATCGATGTCGCTGTGGTAGGTGGCTTCTATCCCGAGTGGACGACCATCGGGCGTGGCATCGTCGACTACATCTCGATGCCGGACATTCCTCTCGATGGCAAGAACACCCAGTTTGCCCTCCCTGGCGGTCACATCGCCGGAGGCGACCTGGCCAGCTTCAAGGAAATCAAGACGCATAACGACCCCTACTTCAAGGATGGCGTCAGCGAATCGGTCAAACATTCCTGGTACGAGGGCGGCAAGGGTCCATTGCACCCCTACCAGGGAGAAACGCGACCGCAATACACCGATTTCCAGGATAATGGCAAGTACTCGTGGCTGAAATCACCGACGTTTTATGAGAAGCCGATGCAGGTCGGTCCGCTGCCGCGCGTTCTGGGTATGGTCGCAGCCGGGCATCAGCCGACCATTGGCTATGCCACGCACACGCTTGAACTGGTGTCCAGCGTGGCCAAGACCAAGGTCGGCATCGATGCGCTGCACTCGACAATCGGCCGTCACGCGGCGCGCGCCGTAGGCTGTGCGGTACAGGTTGATGAACTGGCTCGCCAATGGGATCTGCTGCTGGCCAGCATGGCCAAGGGAGACCTGAAGACCTTCAACAAGCCGGCATTTCCGAAAGGCGAGATCTCCGGCGTCGGCATCCATGAAGCACCGCGCGGTGTTCTTTCGCACTGGATCGTGATCAACGATGGGAAGATCAGGAACTACCAGTGCGTCGTTCCCACCACATGGAATGCAGCGCCGCGCAACGAGAAGGACGAACCTGGCGCCTACGAGGCCTGCCTGGCGGGAACGCCAGTCGCGATTCCCGATCAACCGCTCGAAGTGCTGCGCACGGTGCACTCCTTTGACCCTTGCCTGGCCTGTGCGGTGCATGTCGTCGATCAGGAAAAGCAACCGGTGGTCAAGGTCAAGGCAGCATGATCGGGCACGCGGCTGCATTCACAGAGGCACCGGGATGCCATCCCGATCCCTCGCAACTCGCCCTGCACCCGCACTAGCGATGCGCATTGTCGTCCTGGGTGTTGGCAACATCCTGCTAAGCGATGAAGGGCTTGGCGTGCGTATCGTCGAGCGCCTGCCGCTGAGTTATTCCTTGCCACCGGAAGTCGAGCTGATCGACGGTGGCACCTGCGGCATGGAAATGCTCGAGAATCTCGAGGGCCTCGACGCGCTGATCATGATTGACGCGATACGCGCCGGCAAGCCCCCGGGTACGCCGATCCGGCTGGCGGATACAGCCGTACCGGTATTCTTCAAGACCAAGCTGTCGCCGCACCAGATCGGTCTATGCGACGTTCTGGCCACCCTCGCGATGCTGGGCAGGGCTCCGCGACACACCACTATCCTTGGCCTGCAGCCGCAGTCTCTGGCGCTGGGCATGGAGCTGAGCAGTGCAGTCGAAGCCGGCATGCCGAAACTGCTGCACATGCTGGTCGAGGAACTGGCGATGCTGGGAATCAGCGCGTCGCCGCTCGCTGGCGAACCTGCCTGATGTGCCTGTCGATCCCCATGCAAATCGTTGCGCTGGAAAACGAAAGCGGTGAGTTCGCGATCGTCGAGCGGCGAGAAGGAGAGTCGCTGCGGCGGGAACGGGTAAACCTGATGCTGATCGGCCGGCAACCGCCGGGGACATGGATTCTGGCTTCCCTCGGCTTGGCCAGGGAAGTTCTTGATGATCGGGAGCGGGCTCTGATCGAAGATGCGCTTGCCGCACTCGCCGCCTCTCTGGCGGGTCGCTATGATTCGTCGCAGCATTTTACCGACCTGCGCGATACGCTCAACGACCTGAACGACCGGCAATGAGCCCGCGTTCTCGCAATGCGGCCTTTCAGGCACCGCAACCTCCCCCGGCTGAACCCATCATCGAGAACCCGGCAGCGCGACTGGAGGCGATGTATCTGCACATCTGGACGACCAGTATGCACAATCTGCCTTTCGTCAATGCCGCCTTGTCGGTTGAAGCGGTTGGCTTCCGCCGCTGGAATTCCACCCACTGGTCTGCCGTCGGCCCGTCGCTGCCTGCACCGGGAGCCGGCGATGCAGAGCACGAGTCGGGTGACTGGGTGGGAGCAGTCATCACGCCCTGGTTCATCAATCTCTTTATCCTGCCCGGTGGCGGAAACCTGTGGTCTGACCGACGTTCCGGCGAGCGCTGCCAGATCACTTTTCCGATTGGCCCGTTAGAGTTCATTGCCGATTACAACCCATCCGCAGTGATCCCCTCGTACCAGTATTGCCCCTTGTTCGCGCCTCCCAGCCAGATCGCCTCGCAGACCGCTGCACGCGCTGCCGCCACCGCTGCACTCGATGCGATGTTCAGCAGGATCTGCGAAGAGGATCCTGGTTCCAAGCCTGGCAACACTACAGCCGCACCGGATCCCCTTCGACGCGCATTTTTTCGGCGCATCGCCCGACGCTGAATGCAGACCTCGCAGTGCCTTTGGCGAAGGTGACGACTCAGCCAGTGATGCCAGATCCTGCCGCGTAAGGCATCCCGGTCAGGAAGCGTTCCCTCTCGATGGGGTGTATGCTTGCCATTGTCTGGTGTATGTGACACTCTCCGTTTATTCCCTTGCGTGTTCGATTCGATGATGCATTTCCTGGCCGACGATGGCGAAGTGATCCACCTGCAGGTTTCCGGCAACGGCTCGCCGATCATCATGTTGCACGGCTGGACAGCCAGCCACCGTGAATGGTCACCGTTTCTTGACCAACTGACACCGCATCATCGTGTCTTCCGATGGGACGCCCGCGGCCACGGTGGACATCGGCTGACGCGAGATACCGTGCCAACGGTTCAGCGTATGGCGCAAGACCTGCATAACCTGATCGACCACTATCATCTGGACAATTTGGTGGCAGTCGGCCACTCCCTGGGCGCCTTGACCCTGTGGCAGTACATCAAGGAACATGGCTGCGGAAAGCTGCGCAAGGTCTGCTTTCTGGACCAGTCACCAAAACTTCTCACCGATTCCGAATGGTTGAATGGGATCTACGGCGATTTCGATCACGACCGTTCCGCAGCTTTTCTGAACCATCTCCAGACCGACTTTGCGGAATCCGTTCTCCGGCTGGGTGCGATGGGCCTCAACACACGCGCCAGGGAAAAGTATCATCAGGGCTCCAGGGGCCTCGACAAGGCGCGGCAATGGCTGAAGGACCAGGATCCAGCACCGCTGATTGCCTGCTGGGAAAGCCTGACCGAAGCCGACTATCGGGCGACTCTCGATAAAATCGATATTCCTGCCCTGCTGGTCTATGGCGGTGCCAGTAATTACTATCGCAGCGAGACCGCGCACTACGTCCAGAACAGAATCGCCAACGCCGTACTACATGTTTACGAAGGTACCGATCACTCGCCACACCAGTGGGAACGCGAGCGCTTCGTTCGCGATTTGCTTGACTTCATTGATTCACCTTGAGGCGACCGGCAAACCGTTTGCGAAACTTCGCCAGCTTCGGACTGACAACGACCTGACAGTAACCCTGATCGGGGTTTCTGCGAAAATATTGCTGATGGTCCGGTTCGGCTGGGAAAAACCGTGGCGCGGCGAGCAATTCGGTAACGATCGGTGTTGCCCACAACCCCGCTTCGTTGAGTTCCGAAATCAGCGACGCTGCAATCTGCTGCTGCTCGGGCGTGTGATAGAAGATCACCGACCGATACTGCGTTCCGATATCGTTGCCTTGACGGTCGCGCGTCGTCGGATCATGAATCGCAAAGAAGACCTCCAGGATTTCACGATAGGAACATTGCCTTGCATCGAAGGCCAGTTGCACAACCTCCGCATGCCCCGTCCGGCCTGTGCAGACGGCAGCATAGCTGGGGTAGTCAAGGTATCCGCCGCAATAACCGGAGACTACTGACTGAACACCCCGCATCTGCTCGAAGACCGCTTCCAGACACCAGAAGCAGCCACCGCCAAGTGTTGCCATTTCGCTGTTCGATTCCATCTCGCCACCATTCGCCATCAGAAAGGTGACCGTAGCACGAACGAGTGTAGCGCATCAAGCGAAGGATTCAGTCTATCTGACCCGGGAAAGCCGAAAGCCCTCGCCGCTAAGGAGCGGGAGGGCTTTGGGGGGAAGGGGAGCCTGGCGGTGACCTACTTTCACACATGAAGTATGCACTATCATCGGCGTACCTTCGTTTCACGGTCCTGTTCGGGATGGGAAGGGGTGGGTCCAAAGGGCTATGGCCGCCAAGCATGAGGGGTACGCACGCCGGGGTGAGCGGGTGCGGAGGAAGAAGGGGTGGTGATTGGGGGGACGAATGGGAGTTGCTGCTCAAGGTTATAGGATCAAGCCTCACGGGCAATTAGTACTGGTTAGCTGAACGCATTGCTGCGCTTCCACACCCAGCCTATCAACGTGGTGGTCTACCACGACCCTTCAGGGGGATCAAGTCCCCGGGGAAATCTCATCTTAAGGCGAGTTTCACGCTTAGATGCTTTCAGCGTTTATCTCTTCCGAACATAGCTACCCGGCGATACGACTGGCGTCATAACCGGTACACCAGAGGTTCGTCCACTCCGGTCCTCTCGTACTAGGAGCAGCCCCCTTCAAATTTCCAGCGCCCACGGCAGATAGGGACCAAACTGTCTCACGACGTTTTAAACCCAGCTCACGTACCACTTTAAATGGCGAACAGCCATACCCTTGGGACCGACTACAGCCCCAGGATGTGATGAGCCGACATCGAGGTGCCAAACACCGCCGTCGATATGAACTCTTGGGCGGTATTAGCCTGTTATCCCCAGAGTACCTTTTATCCGTTGAGCGATGGCCCTTCCATACAGAACCACCGGATCACTATGACCTACTTTCGTACCTGCTCGACGTGTGGGTCTCGCAGTCAAGCACGCTTTTGCCATTGCACTATTAGCACGATGTCCGACCGTACCTAGCGTACCTTCGTACTCCTCCGTTACACTTTAGGAGGAGACCGCCCCAGTCAAACTGCCTACCATGCACGGTCCCAGACCCGGATTCACGGGCCGTGGTTAGAACCTCAAACAAACCAGGGTGGTATTTCAAGGTTGGCTCCACCCGGACTAGCGTCCCGGTTTCACAGCCTCCCACCTATCCTACACAAGTCGGTTCAAAGTCCAATGCAAAGCTACAGTAAAGGTTCATGGGGTCTTTCCGTCTAACCGCGGGGAGATTGCATCTTCACAACCATTTCAACTTCGCTGAGTCTCAGGAGGAGACAGTGTGGCCATCGTTACGCCATTCGTGCAGGTCGGAACTTACCCGACAAGGAATTTCGCTACCTTAGGACCGTTATAGTTACGGCCGCCGTTTACCGGGGCTTCGATCAAGAGCTTGCACCCCATCACTTAACCTTCCGGCACCGGGCAGGCGTCACACCCTATACGTCCACTTTCGTGTTTGCAGAGTGCTGTGTTTTTATTAAACAGTCGCAGCCACCAGTTCACTGCAACCCTTTCAGCCTTCACCCGCGAGGGGCTACAACCTATCAGGGCGCACCTTCTCCCGAAGTTACGGTGCAAATTTGCCGAGTTCCTTCTCCTGAGTTCTCTCAAGCGCCTGAGAATTTTCATCCTGCCCACCTGTGTCGGTTTGCGGTACGGTCTCTGGATAACTGAAGCTTAGAGGCTTTTCTTGGAAGCAGGGTATCAATCACTTCGCGGCCGAAGCCACTCGTTATCACGCCTCGACATTGATCTCCCGGATTTGCCTAAGAGACCTGCCTACACGCTTGAACCGGGACGTCCAACACCCGGCTGACCTAACCTTCTCCGTCCCCCCATCGCATTACCAAGAGGTACAGGAATATTGACCTGTTTCCCATCGACTACGCTTTTCAGCCTCGCCTTAGGGGCCGACTCACCCTGCGCCGATGAACGTTGCGCAGGAAACCTGGGGCTTTCGGCGAGGGAGCTTTTCACTCCCTTTATCGCTACTCATGTCAGCATTCGCACTTCTGATACCTCCAGCATCCTTCTCAAGACACCTTCATCGGCTTACAGAACGCTCTCCTACCATATCCTTGCGGATATCCGCGATTTCGGTGCATAGTTTGAGCCCCGTTACATCTTCCGCGCAGGACGACTCGACCAGTGAGCTATTACGCTTTCTTTAAAGGATGGCTGCTTCTAAGCCAACCTCCTGGCTGTCTAAGCCTTCCCACCTCGTTTCCCACTTAACTATGGCTTGGGGACCTTAATCGGCGGTCTGGGTTGTTTCCCTCTTGACACCGGACGTTAGCACCCGATGTCTGTCTCCCAAGCTGCACTCGACGGTATTCTGAGTTTGCAATGGTTTGGTAAGTCGCGATGACCCCCTAGCCATAACAGTGCTTTACCCCCGTCGGTGATACTTGAGGCACTACCTAAATAGTTTTCGGAGAGAACCAGCTATTTCCAAGTTTGTTTAGCCTTTCACCCCTATCCACAGCTCATCCCCTAATTTTTCAACATTAGTGGGTTCGGACCTCCAGTGCGTGTTACCGCACCTTCATCCTGGCCATGGATAGATCACTTGGTTTCGGGTCTACGTCCAGCAACTATCGCCCTTATCAGACTCGGTTTCCCTACGCCTCCCCTATTCGGTTAAGCTCGCTACTGAACGTAAGTCGCTGACCCATTATACAAAAGGTACGCAGTCACCCCACGAAGGGGCTCCCACTGTTTGTATGCATGCGGTTTCAGGATCTATTTCACTCCCCTCCCGGGGTTCTTTTCGCCTTTCCCTCACGGTACTGGTTCACTATCGGTCGATTACGAGTATTTAGCCTTGGAGGATGGGCCCCCCATATTCAGACAGGATTTCTCGTGCCCCGCCCTACTTGTCGCAAGCTTAGTACCACGATCGGGTTTTCGCGTACGGGGCTGTCACCCACTACGGCGCCACTTTCCAGAGGCTTCCGCTAACGCCATCGCTATCACTTGCAGGCTGTTCCCATTTCGCTCGCCACTACTTTGGGAATCTCGGTTGATTTCTTTTCCTCCGGCTACTTAGATGTTTCAGTTCGCCGGGTTCGCTTCCTCACGCCTATGGATTCAGCGTGGGATACTCCTTGCGGAGTGGGTTTCCCCATTCGGACATCTCTGGATCAAAGCTTCATTGCCAGCTCCCCAGAGCTTTTCGCAGGCTTGTACGTCCTTCTTCGCCTGTAATCGCCAAGGCATCCACCACATGCACTTATTCGCTTGATCCTATAACCTTGAGCTCTCTTGCGAGACTCACGTTACAGGCAACTCTTTCGTGCTCCCCCTGCCTGCAGGGGGGTTGATGCAATCACCACCGTATTGCCGACTCCCAATCCCTTGGGAAATCCGCAATACAACCTTCTTCCAGTTTGTTAAAGAGCACATACCCGGTAACGGGTCAGGCCTGCAGGGTCAACCACCCCGCAGGCCTGACACTTCACCTCGGCAGTATTGGTGGAGGATGACGGGATCGAACCGACGACCCCCTGCTTGCAAAGCAGGTGCTCTCCCAGCTGAGCTAATCCCCCGCTGATCGGCTACCCGCACCGCTCCAGCTTCACGCCGCATCGGGTCCATCCCGGCCTGCGCACCTCGCAGGCCTGCCGTCGATCCGCTGGTGGGTCTGGTTGGAATCGAACCAACGACCCTCGCCTTATCAAGACGATGCTCTAACCGACTGAGCTACAGACCCCTGCGCTTGTGCCGCTTGCGACAACCGATAGGTTGTGAGCTCTCGATCCAGTTTTTCTCTAGAAAGGAGGTGATCCAGCCGCAGGTTCCCCTACGGCTACCTTGTTACGACTTCACCCCAGTCACGAACCCTGCCGTGGTAATCGCCCTCCTTGCGGTTAGGCTAACTACTTCTGGCAGAACCCGCTCCCATGGTGTGACGGGCGGTGTGTACAAGACCCGGGAACGTATTCACCGCGACATGCTGATCCGCGATTACTAGCGATTCCGACTTCACGCAGTCGAGTTGCAGACTGCGATCCGGACTACGATCGGCTTTCTGAGATTGGCTCCCCCTCGCGGGTTGGCAACCCTCTGAACCGACCATTGTATGACGTGTGAAGCCCTACCCATAAGGGCCATGAGGACTTGACGTCATCCCCACCTTCCTCCGGTTTGTCACCGGCAGTCTCATTAAAGTGCCCAACTCAATGATGGCAATTAATGACAAGGGTTGCGCTCGTTGCGGGACTTAACCCAACATCTCACGACACGAGCTGACGACAGCCATGCAGCACCTGTGTTCAGGCTCTCTTTCGAGCACTCCCAAATCTCTTCGGGATTCCTGACATGTCAAGGGTAGGTAAGGTTTTTCGCGTTGCATCGAATTAATCCACATCATCCACCGCTTGTGCGGGTCCCCGTCAATTCCTTTGAGTTTTAGCCTTGCGGCCGTACTCCCCAGGCGGTCAACTTCACGCGTTAGCTACGGCACTAAAAGGTTTAACCCTCCCAACACCTAGTTGACATCGTTTAGGGCGTGGACTACCAGGGTATCTAATCCTGTTTGCTCCCCACGCTTTCGTGCATGAGCGTCAGTATTGGCCCAGGGGGCTGCCTTCGCCATCGGTGTTCCTCCACATCTCTACGCATTTCACTGCTACACGTGGAATTCCACCCCCCTCTGCCAAACTCCAGCTGGGCAGTCTCAAATGCAGTTCCCAGGTTGAGCCCGGGGATTTCACATCTGACTTATCCAACCGCCTGCGCACGCTTTACGCCCAGTAATTCCGATTAACGCTCGCACCCTACGTATTACCGCGGCTGCTGGCACGTAGTTAGCCGGTGCTTCTTCTCCAGGTACCGTCATCTACACAGGGTATTATCCCGTGCAATTTCTTCCCCACCGAAAGAGCTTTACAACCCGAAGGCCTTCTTCACTCACGCGGCATGGCTGGATCAGGCTTGCGCCCATTGTCCAAAATTCCCCACTGCTGCCTCCCGTAGGAGTCTGGGCCGTGTCTCAGTCCCAGTGTGGCGGATCATCCTCTCAGACCCGCTACGGATCGTCGCCTTGGTAGGCCTTTACCCCACCAACTAGCTAATCCGACATCGGCCGCTCCTCGAACGCAAGGTCTTGCGATCCCCTGCTTTCCTGCTCACAGAATATGCGGTATTAGCGTAACTTTCGCTACGTTATCCCCCATTCCAGGGCACGTTCCGATGCTTTACTCACCCGTCCGCCACTCGCCACCAGAGTGTTACCACCCCGTGCTGCCGTTCGACTTGCATGTGTAAGGCATGCCGCCAGCGTTTAATCTGAGCCAGGATCAAACTCTTCAGTTCAATTCCTAAAACTCTCGCTTGACGTCTACTCCATCAACCAGGATTCCTCCCAATCAATGGCTTTTCCATCTGTGCGAGTCCTTCTTATCCTTTATCCATCCGCTTGCGCAGATCTTCCCAGATCAAGAACCCACACCTATCGGTTGTCCAATTTTTAAAGAGCTGCAGGGCGGCCACCAGGTCATCCTGCCTTGTTGCGATGCTGCTGTTTCCGTGCTGCCTGAGCAGCGAGAGGGCGCATTATACAGGCGTTTGCTGCGGCGTCAATAACTGATTTCTCAAACCTGCCAGCAGCTTCTCTCGCTACCAGCGCCTTCCCGAAGGACTGCGCTGAAGCTTGCCGAATGTACATAACAAGCTGTTTTTAATCAGCTTTTTTTGCGTCTTCAGCAACGAAGGAGCGGATTATACAGGGCCACACCGGAACGTCAACCCTCTTGTCCAACTATTTCACACGGCTTGCCTGCACGCTCGGCAAGTTACTCTCGCGAAGGCTCAGGCAATGCTGACGCGCGCGAACTTGCGCTTGCCAACTTGCACGACGTAGGTGCCTTTGCCCGACAGAACGAGGTTCCTGTCATCGACCCTGCTACCGTCGATCCTGACCCCGCCCTGATCAATCATGCGCAAGGCCTCCGACGTGCTGGAGGTCAGTCCCGCCTGCTTGAGAACCTGCGCAATGCTCAGGGACTGGTCGATGGCCAGCAGGCTGACTTCCGGAATGTTATCGGGGATGGCACCCTGACGGAAACGTGCATCAAAATCGGCCAGCGCCCGCACCGCGGCAGAGGCGCCATGAAAGCGCTCTACGATTTCCTGTGCCAGCAGCACCTTGATGTCGCGCGGATTGCGACCGCCCATGACCTCGTGCTGCAAGCCGGCAATGTCCTCGATGCTGCGGAACGAAAGCAGCTCGAAGTAGCGCCACATCAGCTCATCCGAAACCGACATCAGCTTCCCGAACATTTCGTCTGGCGGCTCATTGATTCCCACGTAGTTGCCGAGGGACTTCGACATCTTGTTGATGCCATCCAGACCTTCGAGCAGCGGCATGGTCAGGATGCACTGCGGCGCCTGTCCGTAGTGCTTCTGCAACTCCCGTCCGACCAGGAGGTTGAACTTCTGGTCGGAACCGCCCAGTTCCACATCGGCCTTCATCGCCACCGAGTCATAACCCTGGCAAAGCGGATAGAGCAGTTCGTGAATGGCGATTGGCTGACCATTGCGGTAGCGCTTGGCGAAATCATCGCGCTCCAGCATCCGCGCAACGGTATGCAAAGCCGCCAGGCGAATCAGCCCCGAGGCACCCAAAGGATCGAACCAGACCGAATTGAAGCAGATCTCGGTCCGCTCGGGGTCGAGAATCTTGCACACCTGTTCCTGGTAAGTTCTGGCGTTATCGACGATCTGCTCGCGCGACAGTGGCGGTCGAGTCACATTCTTGCCCGTTGGATCACCAATCATGCCGGTGAAGTCGCCAATCAGGAACAGCACATGATGACCGAGGTTCTGGAAGTGTCTGAGCTTGTTGATCAGCACGGTGTGCCCGAGATGCAGATCCGGAGCGGTCGGATCAAAACCAGCCTTGATCCGGAGCGGCCGACCAGTCTTCAGCCTTTCACGCAGTTCGGCTTCAATCAGCAGTTCTTCCGCCCCGCGCTTGATCTGCTCGAGTTCTTCTTCAATGGCGCGCATGCAGACCTCTTCTCGCTGGCGTGGAGTGCTTCTGGTTCAGCCGCGGCCGGGGTTACCGGTCAGCTTCTCATACTTGACCCACAGTTGATCTTCGCTCTCCTGGTGTGCAGGATCTTTCGGAATGCAGTCGACCGGACAAACTTCGACACACTGTGGCGTATCGTAATGTCCGACGCATTCCGTACACTTGCTCGGGTCAATTTCGTAAATCTCCGCACCCTGGAAGATCGCTTCGTTCGGGCACTCGGGCTCGCACACATCGCAGTTGATGCATTCGTCGGTAATAATCAGAGCCATGCTTGCTGTTCCTTCAGATTGTTGAAATTTCTCGTACACGCTTGGCCAGCCGGAGACCGATTGCCGGCTGGACAAATTTGCTGACATCGCCGCCGAGAACGGCAATTTCGCGGACCATCGTCGCCGAGATGAACAGGTACTGCTCACCGGGAGTCAGGAATACCGTTTCGACTTCGGGAAAGAGGTTCCTGTTCATCCCCGCCATCTGGAATTCATAGTCAAAGTCCGAGACCGCGCGCAGCCCGCGGATGATCACCTTCGCCCCCTTGGCATGCAGGAAGTCCATCAGCAGGCCATCGAAACCACAGACTTCGGCATTCGGGTAGCACGCGAGAATTTCCTGTGCCATTTCGACCCGTTCGGCCAGCGAAAAAAATGGCCTTTTCGGCTGGTTCTGGGCGATCGCCACGATCACCCGATCGAAGAGACAGGCCGCACGCCGAACGAGATCCTCGTGACCCCGGGTCATCGGATCGAAGGTACCTGCATAGATTGCCACCCGTTTATTCAGTGCCATCCGCTTCGCCTCGCCGCATCAAGTGATAGAACACCTGGCCAGCCCGACCGTGACGCAGCGTGCGCCAATCCCCAAGGCCTTCCAGGAGGGTTTCTGCCTCAGCATAGATGATGCCGTCCGCAGCCAGAACGCCCGGCACAATCGGTGCCAGCCGGTCCATCCAGCCGTCGTGAAACGGCGGATCCAGAAACAATACGTCGAAACGCGAGTTGACGGAAGCAAGAAATCGTAGCGCATCCGAGCGGACAATCTTCAGCCGCTGGCCTGCTGCCAGGATTTTCACGTTGTTCGCGATTGCCGCCACCGCCTTTGGCGAATGATCGACCATCACCACACGGGTGGCGCCGCGCGAGGCGGCTTCGAACCCGAGAGCACCGCTGCCGGCAAACAGATCGAGACAGGAAAGATCGGTCAAATCCTGCCCGAGCCAGTTGAACAGCGTCTCGCGAACACGTTCCGGTGTCGGCCGTAAAGCCGGCGAATCGGGAAAACGAAGGATCCTTCGCCGCCACTCACCACCAATGATACGCAGCGAATTCAGGATGTCATTCCCCGGCTCCGGCCACCACCACGGTCACCAGATGCTCTGGTCGCAGATGCCGGGCAAACGCCGCCTTGATGTCGGCGACCGTGACCTTTTCGATATTTTCCGGGTAGCGATCGAGATAATCGAGCGGCAGACCATAAAAGCCGATCATCGCCACATTCTCCAGGAGCTTGCGGTTACTGTCGAGGCGCAGCGGAAAGCTGCCGATCAGATTCTGCTTCGCGGCCTGCAACTCCGTTTCGGTCGGCCCCTGCTCGAGGAAGCTGGCAAGCACTTCACGAGCCACCTTCAGCGCGTCGTCGGCCTGCGTCTTTTTGGTCTGCAGGCCCATCTGGAACGGCCCCAACTGTTGCAGCGGCAGGAAGTAGCTGTGCACGCTGTAGGCAAGACCACGCTTGTCGCGAACCTCCTTCATCAGGCGTGAAACAAAGCCACCTCCGCCGAGAGAATAGTTGCCGACGGCCAAAGGAAAGAAATCCGGGTCGCCGCGCTTGAGTGCCGGCAATCCGACCAGCAGATGCGCCTGCACCGCCGGGTGGTCAATCCGCCGTTCGCCGGCTGCCGGTAATTCCGGGACCGCGATCTCTGCAGGGAGCGGTCCCGACGGCAGAGCGACAGTCAGCGCTTCGGCCACCGACTCGGCTTCGTCGCGCGACAGGTCACCGACGATGGTCACGCGGGCGCGCTGCGCGGTGTAATTTGCGGCATGAAAAGCGACGACATCCGCACGCACCAGCGCAGCCACCGATTCCGGTGTCGCATGCCGTCCATAGGGGTGCGCGCCATAAATTGCCGCCCAGAAAGCCCTGCTGGCAATGGCTTCGGGGCGCGTCAGCGCTTCCTTGAGGGTGGCGATCGAACGGGCCTGCTCGCGATCGAAGACCGCTGCGGGAAATTGCGGCGTGCTCAGAATCGCACGCAGCATGTCGAGTGCCGGGCCGCGCTTGTCAGCCATCGACAGCGTCCGCAGCGCAACCGACGCACGGTCCATGTCCACCCCACCCGACAACCTGGCGCCAAGGTCGGCCATCCGGCTGGCAATCTGCATCTCGTCCATCCCTGCAACCCCCAGATCGACCAGGGCGCGAGTCAACGAAGCCACTCCCTCCTTGCCCTCGGCTTCATGCGCCGTACCGGCGGCAAAGTCGACCTGGACGTCGAGAATCGGCAAGCTGTGGTTCTCGACAAACAGAACACCGGCTCCCGAGGTCGTCTGCCAGCGCTCGATCCTGGGACCGGCGTGCGCCATTGGCATGGCAAGAACCAGGCACAGGCAGATCAGCAGCTTGCAAGGGTTCATGAACGGGCTCTCAATGACGGGGGGTGAATGGCGAGCGGGCACGCGGCGTCGGGGGCAAGGGCTGCGGGTCGAGTTCGGCGACCGTCAGTTGCTCGTCGCGGAAGTACTTCCTGGAGACCATCTGGATTTGCTCGGCAGTGACTGCCTGCCGCTTTTCGAGCATGCGCCGGTTCAAGCGGTAGGGAATGCCTACTGACTCGAGTTGTCCGATCTCCATCGCCTGCGCAAACATCGAATCCAGCTTGTAGATCTGCCCGGCAATCAGCTGCGCCTTGGCGCGCGTGAGTTCGTCGGCGGCCACCCCCTGTTGCTGCACCTGCGCAATTTCGGCGCGCAGACCGGCCTCGAGATCGGCACGAGATTTTCCTTCGCTGGGCGATCCGTGCAAGTAGAAAATGCCCGGCCCGCGCGTCGTCGAGTCATAGCTGGCCGCCGCATCCACCGCCAGACGCTGCTCGCGAACGAGGTGCCTGGAGAAGCGCGCAGCTTCGTGACCAGACAGAACTGCCGACAGCATCTCGAGCGCATAGGGGTCGACGTCCTGGTCGACATCGCGGATGACCGGCACCTTGTAAGCCATGATCAGCACCGGCAGGTCTGCCGGTGCTTTCACCGTCAGGCGGCGACTGCCGACCTGCGCCGGCTCTTCCTGTGGCTTCCGGAGCGGCAGGGGGCGTGCCGGCAAGGCGCCATAATGCTGCTCGGCAAGCTGGAAAACGAGCGCATGGTCGACGTCTCCAACGACCACCACATAAGCATTGTTCGGGGCATACCAGTGCTCGTACCAGGTGCGTGCGTCATTGACGGTCATGTTCTCGAGATCGTTCATCCAGCCGATGATCGGAACGCGATATGGATGCGCCTGAAAAGCGACCGCACTCAGTTGCTCGAAAAGCAGCGCCTGCGGCTGATCATCGGTGCGCAGCCGCCGCTCCTCCATGACCACCCGGATCTCTTGTGCGAACTCCTTGGGGTCCAGGGTCAGATGGCGCATTCGATCGGCTTCGAGCTGCATCATCTCGGACAGCTTCTCTTTCGGCACCTGCTGAAAATACGCGGTGTAGTCACGACTGGTAAACGCGTTGTCACGCCCGCCAGCCGCAGCGACGCGGCGGTTGAACTCGCCAGGCCCGGCGCTCGGAGTGCCCTTGAACATCATATGTTCGAGTACATGCGCGACACCGGTGCTGCCGTTCGTCTCGTCCATGCTGCCGGCCCGGTACCAGACCATATGTGCAACCGTGGGAGCACGCCGATCCTCCTTGACGATAATCCGCAGGCCGTTCGCCAGCTGCTGCTCATAAGAATTGGCCAGCACCGATGCGGGTGCGGCCAGCACCAGCAGGCATCGAATCAATCGCGCGTGACGCATGGGCATGAGTCGCTTCTGATAGAATTTGGGAAGGTGTCGGGTAATTTCACCGGCATCTTACCACCGCCAACAAACCCGAGCGCCTTTGAGACACGAAAGCACCATGTTTGGTTTCCTCAAGAAGTCCACTGGTCAGCCGCCCGCGCCGACCAGTCCCGCCGTCAACGAAAGCGCAGCGCCTGTGGTCCCGTGGCGGCAGCGACTCAAGGCCGGTCTCGCGCGCACGCGCGCGCAGTTCAGCGGCAAGCTGAAATCGCTGTTCTCGCGCGGCAAGGTCGACGACGAACTGCTCGAAGATCTGGAAAGCCTGCTGCTGGGCAGCGACGTCGGACTCGATGCGACCCAGCATCTGCTCTATCAGCTGAAGATGCGCGCCAAACGCGACAGGCTCGACACCCCGGAAGCGATTCAGCGCGCGCTGTCCGAGATTTTCCATGATCTCCTGCGGCCACTCGAAGAGCCCCTCGATCTCACCACGCATCGCCCGTTCATCATCATGATTGCCGGCGTCAACGGCGCCGGCAAGACCACCTCGATCGGCAAGCTGGCCAAGCACTTTCAGGCACAGGGCCGGTCGGTCCTGCTGGCAGCCGGCGACACCTTCCGCGCCGCCGCGCGCGAGCAGTTGCAGGCCTGGGGCGAACGCAACAATGTCACGGTGATCTCCCAGCAGTCCGGCGACCCGGCAGCGGTGATCTTTGACGCCATCGCCGCGGCCAGGGCACGCGGCATCGACATCGTCCTGGCGGATACGGCCGGCCGCCTGCCGACGCAGTTGCACCTGATGGAGGAAATCGCCAAGGTCCGGCGCGTCATCCAGAAGGCCGACCCGTCCGGGCCACACGAGACGCTGCTGGTCCTCGACGCGACCTTTGGCCAGAACACGCTGCAACAGGTAATGGCTTTCGACAAGGCGATCCAGGTCACCGGTCTGGTCCTGACCAAGCTCGACGGTTCGGCGAAAGGCGGCGTCGTCGCCGCAATCGCCCGCCAGTGCCCGAAACCGATTCGCTTTATCGGTGTCGGCGAAGGCATTGACGATCTCCGGCCTTTCACTGCCCGCGATTTCGTAGACGCGCTATTCGAGTGATTACCGCCAGCAACGTCACCAAACGCTACCCGGAAGGTCGCGAAGCCCTGCGCAACGTGAGTTTCGAGATCACCGCCGGAGAAATGGTTTTCCTTACCGGACACTCCGGCGCCGGTAAGTCGACACTGTTCAAACTGCTGGCGGCCATCGAGCGCCCGACTTCGGGCAGCATCGTGATCAACGGCCAGAATCTCGCTGCGCTGCGCAAGAACGCCGTTCCCTATCTGCGCCGCAAGCTCGGACTGATCTTTCAGGATCGTAAACTCCTGTTCGATCGCAACGTCATCGACAATGTGCTGCTGCCCCTGGCGATCGTCGGCCACCCGGCCAGAGAAGCGCTGCGCCGGGCCCAGGCGGCGCTGGCCAAGGTGGGTCTGCCGAATCGCGAGAAAACCTTTCCGATCGCGCTCTCCGGCGGTGAGCAACAACGTCTGGCAATTGCCCGCGCCGTCGTCAATCGACCAGCAATCATCCTCGCTGACGAGCCGACCGCCAACCTCGACGCAGCTTCGGCAGGCGAAATTCTCGAAATCTTTCGCGCCTTCCAGCAGGTCGGGGTGACCGTGGTCATTGCCACCCATGACCCGCTGCTGCTGCCCCATCTGCGACCGCGAGTTCTCTGCCTCGCCCAAGGCGAGATGAGCGAAGAGCACGAACTGGCCACCGGCGGTGTTGCGCCATGAGATCCTGGCTTGCCCAGCATCTGGCGGCGCTGCGCGATGCCTTGCGGCGATTGGCCGCAGCACCGCTCAGTTCGCTGCTGTCGCTGCTGGTGATCGGCGTCGCGCTGACCCTGCCGACCGCCGGCTGGCTGACCCTCGACAACCTCCGCAAGCTGACCGGCGACACCCCCGGCGTGCAACAGATCAGCATCTTCCTGGTCATCGACACCGGCAAGCGCGAGATCAGCGAAATCGAGTCGCGCCTGCGTGCAAGCCCTGCCGGAAGCTGGCGTTTCGTCCCGCGCGAGGAGGCTTTGCAGCGCCTGCAGGCCGCTGAAGGAATGGCCGAGATCATTGCCAGCCTGCCGCGAAACCCGCTGCCCGACGCCTTTGTCGTGACCCCCACAGACGCTCGGCCGGAGGCCCTTGAAGGCCTGGCAAAGACCTTTGCCACCTGGCCGAAGGTCGCGCATGTCCAGCTCGACTCGGCCTGGGTGAAACGCCTCGACGCTCTGCTCCGCCTCGGCAAGCTGGTCGTCATGATACTCGGCGCGCTCTTTGCCGGCGCGCTGGTGACCATCACCTTCAACACCATTCGCCTGCAAATCCTCGCCCAGGCCGCCGAGATCGAGGTGGCCAAACTGATCGGCGCAACCGATACCTACATTCAGCGCCCGCTGCACTATTTCGGCATGCTGCAGGGCGCCCTCGGCGGACTCTGCGCCGCCCTGCTGGTGAGCGCCGGTCTGCACCTGCTGACGCCGCCGGTGGCCGAACTGGCGCGGCTCTATGGTGCCAGCTTCGCCCTGCGCGGCCTGTCGGCGAGCGACGTCATCGTCCTGGCCGCGATCGGCGCTGCCCTCGGCTGGCTGGGAGCGAAGATCTCGGTGCGGATTCATCTGCGCCGCATCGGCTGAGACCGCCTCAGGCAGCGCCCTGAGCAAATTGCGATACCTCCCACAGAACAGGATTCCGGCAAGCCCCCGACTCACCCGAACAAGACACAGCCCCAGATCACCGGTACGTTGAGCAAGGCCAGCAGGACGGCAGCGCTGCCGATGTCCTTGGCGCGCTTGGCCAACGGGTGCCGATCCAGAGAAATCCGGTCGACCGCCGCCTCGATCGCCGAGTTGAACAATTCAACGATCAGTACCAGCAGCACACTGCCGATCATCAGCGCCAACCCCGGACCATTCGGCGACAGGAAGAAAGCCAGCGGAATCAGCAGCGCAGCGAGCAGCACCTCCTGCCGAAAGGCATCTTCCGCGACATAAGCCGCGCGCAGGCCGGCGCGCGAATAGTGGAACGCGTTCCATATCCGCCGCAAACCGGTCTGCCCCTTGAAAGGGCTTTCTTCCATATGGTGCTCCTTGCGACGAATCAAGCGATCAGGATCTATCCGCCCAGGATCCCTGCGAGAGCCTCGACCAGTAGCACGCATTGATCGTCGGTGCCGATCGTGATCCGCAGGTGCTGGTCGATACGTGCTTGCCTGAAATGACGGACGATGATGCCGCGTTGACGCAGGGCTGCGGCGAGCCGGCCGGCGTCATGCTGCGGGTGGTGGGCGAAGATGAAATTGGCCGCCGAAGGCAGGACTTCGAAACCCAGTCCCAGCAGTGCGCTGCGCAGGATCTCGCGACTGCGGATGACAGCCTGCCGGGTTGTTTCGAAGTGCTCCTGGTCGTCGATCGCGGCGACGGCACCGGCAATCGCCAGCCGATCGAGTGGGTAGGAATTGAAACTGTTCTTGACTCTTTCGAGCGCCTCGATCAGTTCATGATGGCCGACCGCATAGCCGACACGCAGCCCAGCCAGCGAACGCGACTTCGAAAGGGTGTGCACGACCAGCAGGTTCGGGTGATGATTGACCAGCGCAAGCGCCGACTCGCCGCCGAAGTCGATGTACGCCTCATCGACGACGACGACCGATCGGTGATGCGCCAGGAGCAGACGCTCGATTGCCGGGAGTGGCAACAGACGACCCGTCGGCGCATTCGGGTTCGGGAAAATGATGCCGCCGTTTGCTGCCGCGTAATCTTCGCTGCGGATTTCGAAGTTCTCGTCGAGCGGCACGGCCACATGAGCGATTCCATACAGGCCACAGTAGACCGGGTAGAAACTGTAAGTGATATCCGGGAAGAAAATCGGCAACTCGTGTTTGAGCAACGCCATGAAGACATGCGCCAGCACTTCGTCGGAACCGTTGCCGACGAAGACCTGTTGCGGTGAAATGCCGAACTCGTCGTAGCGGGCAGCGACCGCCGCCTTGAGGCGCTCGGCGCCGGGATCCGGGTAGAGACGCAGCGATTCGCCGCCATTCGCCATTTCTTCGGCAATCGCAGCAGCAACACGCGGCGACGGCGGATAGGGGTTTTCATTGGTGTTCAATTTGACGAGGTTTGGCAGCCTGGGTTGCTCGCCCGGAACATAGGGCGTCAGGCGGTATACGAGAGAACTCCAGTAGCGGCTCATGAAAGGCTGCTCGGTTCGGATGCATGCGAAGCGTGAAATGGTATCATGCGTGCAGTGCGATCCGTGCTGATGATCGCCAGGGGTTCGCAGCAGTACGCCGAACTTTTTTCCAGACCCGAAATGCCTCCCGGCAATGGTATCCCGATGCGGCAAGCAGAAGTTTCCAGGAATACGCTCGAAACCCGGATCACCGTTCGACTGAACCTCGACGGCAGCGGCCGCGGCAGCTTCGCGACCGGCGTGCCCTTCCTCGATCACATGCTTGAACAGATCTCCCGACACGGGCTGATCGACCTCGATGTTGCGGCCACCGGTGACCTGCATATCGACGCACACCACACCGTCGAGGATATCGGCATCACGCTCGGGCAGGCGCTGGCCAGTGCCCTCGGCGACAAGAAGGGCTTGCGTCGTTACGGGCACGCCTATGTACCGCTCGACGAAGCGCTGTCGCGAGTCGTGGTCGATCTCTCGGGCCGGCCGGGTCTCGAATTTCATGTCGATTTCCGGCGGGCAATGATCGGTACTTTTGATGTCGATCTGGTACACGAATTTTTTCAGGGACTGGTCAATCACGCCTTGCTGACGCTGCATATCGACAATCTGCGCGGCGACAATGCGCACCACCAGGCGGAAACGCTGTTCAAGGCTTTTGGCCGTGCGCTGCGCATGGCCGTCGAGGAAGATCCGCGCGCCGGCGGCAGCATTCCATCGACCAAGGGCACACTGTAATATGTTGACGGACAATGCGCCCAAGGGTGATGGCAAGGGAGCGATCGTTGTGGTCGATTACGGCATGGGTAACCTGCGCTCGGTCTGGCAGGCGCTGGTGCATGTCGCCGATGGACGTGAAGTCCTCGTCTCGGCAGATCCGGCGGTGGTCAGCGCAGCCGAACGCGTGGTCTTCCCCGGCCAGGGGGCGATGCCCGACTGCATGCGCGAGATCGAGGCACGCGGTTTGCGTGCGGCGGTGCTCGAAGCCGCTGGCAACAAACCCTTTCTCGGCATCTGCATTGGCCAGCAGATGCTCTTCGAGCACAGCGAGGAAGGCGATGTGCCGGGACTCGGCGTCTTCGCCGGCAAGGTCCGCCGCTTTCCCGCCGAGCGCATGCTCGACGCTGCCGGCAACCGCCTCAAGGTACCGCACATGGGCTGGAATCAGGTGCGGCAAGTCAGAGGGCACCCCCTGTGGAAGGGTATTGCCAATGACCAACGCTTCTATTTCGTCCACAGCTATTTCGTCGCCCCGACCGACGACGCCTGCATCGTCGGGAGCACCGATTATGGCCTCCCCTTTACCAGCGCGGTGGCACGGGATAATATCTTCGCCATTCAGTGCCACCCGGAAAAAAGTGCCCTGGCCGGCCTCGCCATGCTGGCCAACTTTGTCGTCTGGAAGCCCTGATCGACCGACGCTGTTTTACACTTACTTGTCTCAACCCACCTTCTTCTCCTTTCAAGATGCTGATCATTCCCGCTATCGACCTGAAACAGGGACAGTGCGTCCGTCTCAAGCAGGGCCTGATGAACCAGGTCACGGTTTTCTCCGATTCCCCCGGCGAGCAGGCTCGCCACTGGCTGGCGCAGGGCGCGCGCCGCCTGCACGTGGTCGACCTAGACGGCGCTTTTGCCGGCAAGCCGAAGAACGAGAAGGCGATCAAGGAAATCGTGCAGGCCGTTGGTGATGATATTCCCGTACAACTTGGTGGGGGCATCCGCGACCTCGACACCATCGAGCGTTGCCTCGACGACGGGGTCAGTTACGTGATCATCGGGACTGCAGCGGTGAAGAATCCCGGCTTTCTGCACGACGCCTGCGGCGCTTTTCCCGGCCACATCATTGTCGGCCTCGATGCCAGGGACGGCAAGGTTGCGGTTGACGGCTGGTCGAAAATGACCGGCCACGATGTCATCGATCTGGCGAAGAAGTACGAGGACTACGGAGTCGAGGCCATCATCTATACCGACATCGGCCGTGACGGCATGCTTTCGGGAATCAACATCGCGGCCACGGTGAAACTCGCTCAGGCCCTGTTGATTCCGGTGATCGCCAGTGGCGGTCTGTCGAGCCTCGAAGACATTCGGCAGCTTTGCGCGGTTGAAGAGGAAGGCATCAGCGCTGCCATCGCCGGCCGCGCGATCTACGATGGATCGCTCGATTTTGCTGTGGCACAGGCCGCAGCAGACCGTGCCGCAACGCCATGATCGTCTTCGCCTCCTCCTGGCAAACTCGGGGCGGTAGCTGACCTTGGGCCTCGCCAAACGCATCATTCCCTGCCTTGACGTGACTGCCGGCCGTGTCGTCAAAGGCACCAACTTCGTTGACTTGCGTGATGCCGGTGATCCTGTCGAAATCGCCCGCCGTTATGACGAGCAGGGCGCCGACGAAGTCACTTTCCTCGATATCACCGCCTCCTCGGACCAGCGCGACATCATTCTGCACATCGTCGAGGCCTGTGCAGCGCAGGTGTTCATTCCATTGACGGTGGGCGGCGGCGTACGTTCGGTCGCCGATGTGCGGCGTCTGCTGAATGCCGGCGCCGACAAGGTCAGCATGAACACCGCTGCCGTCGAGAATCCGGATCTCGTTGCCGAGGCATCGGCCAAGGTCGGGAATCAATGCATCGTCGTGGCCATCGACGCGAAGCAGTCGGCTCCGGGTGTCTGGCAGGTATTCACGCACGGCGGGCGCAGGAACACCGGCATCGACGCCGTCGCCTGGGCACGCCGCGTCCAGCAACTGGGCGCCGGCGAAATCCTGCTCACCAGCATGGATCGTGACGGCACCAGGAACGGTTTCGATCTGCCGCTGACGCGAGCGGTCTCCGATGCAGTCGATCTCCCGGTGATTGCCAGTGGTGGCGTCGGCAATCTCGAACATCTCGCAGCCGGCATTGCGGAAGGCCGTGCCGACGCCGTGCTGGCCGCGAGCATCTTTCACTTTGGTGAATATACGGTTCGCCAGGCCAAGGCATACCTGCGCGAGCGTGGCATCGAGGTCCGCCTGTGAGTGATCTCGACCCCGGCCTGCCGTGGCTCGACGCACTGAAATGGGACGAGCAGGGTATGCTTCCGGCTATTGCACAAGACGCCAGCAGCGGTCGGGTACTGATGTTTGCCTTCATGAACCGGCAATCATTAGAGGAGACGATAAACAGCGGGACCGCGGTATACTGGTCGCGTTCGCGGCAGCGGCTGTGGCGCAAGGGCGAAGAGTCCGGCCATATACAGCGTGTGCAGTCGCTGCGCACCGACTGCGACGGTGATGTGCTGCTGCTGTCGATCGACCAGGCCGGCGGTATCGCCTGCCATACGGGCCGCGCAAGCTGCTTTTTTTATCAACTGCAGGGGGACTTCTGGGTTGCCACCGACCCGGTGCTCAAGGACCCTGAGGACATTTACGGCAAATGAACATGGACATGCTGCACCGGATCTCGGAAACACTGCTTGAACGCCGCAAGGCCGACCCGGAAACTTCCTACACGGCACAGCTGATGTCCAAGGGGCCGGACGCGATCCTGAAGAAGATCGGCGAAGAAACTGCCGAGCTGATCATGGCCGGCAAAGAGGGCAACCGCCTGCATGTGGTCTGGGAATCCGCCGACGTGCTCTATCATACGATGGTGCTGCTCGCCTTCTATGGACTGTCGATCGAGGACGTATTGCAGGAGATGCGCCGGCGTGAGGGAATCTCGGGAATCGACGAGAAGAAATCACGGAAGGGCTGAAAACATGGAAAACTGCTTGTTCTGCAAGATCGCAGAGGGCCAGATTCCCTCCCGCAAGGTCCATGAAGACGACGAGATTCTGGCCTTTCACGACATCCACCCGGCTCGTCCGGTGCATCTGCTGGTCATCCCCAGGCGTCATATCACCTCGCTGGCGACGACCACCGAGGCCGATGTGCCGGTGCTTGGCAGGATGCTCGCCATCGCCAGTCGCCTGGCAAGCGAACAGGGTAGTCCGGATGGCTTCCGGGTGATCATCAATACCGGACGGATCGGCCATCAGGAAGTGCAGCACCTGCATGCGCACATCGTCGGTGGGCCGGAACCGGTCGGGCCAATGCTCAAACGTATCTGACGGGTGCTGCGGGCCGGGAGAAGGGTGCCGATCCCGCTGTACATGGCGCCCGATTTCATCTTAAATGGAGGCCTGACATGGGCTCTTTCAGCATCTGGCATTGGTTGATCGTTCTGATCATCGTCCTGTTGATTTTCGGGACCAAGAAACTGCGTAACCTCGGAGCCGATCTCGGTGGCGCGGTAAAGGGCTTCAAGGACGGGATCAAGGACGCGACCCCAGAGGACAAGGCCGCCGAAAACCCGCCTGTAAGCCCGCCTTCTCCTCAGCCGCCACAACAGCAGGTCGGTACGGGCCAGACCATCGAGGGCGAGATCAGGGAAAAAACCAGGAGCTAGGCGAAGGGCAAGTGGCATGACTGGCAGCGGGCGCCCTGGACCGCCGGGAGTCTTCCCGGCCGCACCCGCCTGCCGGGCGCGTCTCCCATCCTTCCCTGAGCCAACGGCCACCCATGTTTGATATCAGCTTTTCCGAGATGATCATCATCGCCATCGTCGCACTGGTGGTGATCGGTCCTGAACGACTGCCCAAGGTGGCGCGTACGGCCGGACACCTGCTTGGCCGTCTGCAGCGTTACGTCAATGACGTGAAATCCGACATCAACCGCGAAATGCAGCTCGAAGAACTGAAGAAACTGCAGAGCGAGCTCCAGGAATCGGCCCGCAACGTCGAACAGAGCCTGAGCAGCGAAATGCAGGCTGCAAGACAGGCGGTAAACCAGACGGAGCAAGCACTCCGTGATGACCTGAAGTCCGCGGCGGCGCTCGAACAGCCGACAGCGCCAGCAACGCCATCTACTGCGACCAGCAATGCCCTGCCACCGGCGAGCACTGACCCCGGGCAGCCGACGCGAGCGCTCTGATCCAGAGATGAATCCACCCGAAGATTCCTTTCTTTCGCACCTGATCGAGTTGCGCGACCGCCTGATCCGGGCGCTGGTCGCCATCGGTATCGTCTTCATCTGCCTTTTTCCCTGGGCCAAGGAACTCTATGCGCTGTTGGCGCAGCCCTTGCTGGCAACGTTACCGCAAGGCGGCCAGATGATTGCGACCGACGTGATCGGCGTTTTCCTGGTGCCGATGAAAGTGGCGCTGATGCTTGCCTTCCTGATCGCCCTGCCCTACGTGCTCTATCAGGTCTGGGCTTTTGTCGCGCCCGGTCTGTATGCCCATGAGAAGCGGCTGGCGCTGCCGCTGGTGACAGCCAGTGTGCTGCTGTTCTTTGTCGGCATGGCTTTCGCCTATTTCCTGGTCTTTCCCACCGTCTTCGGGTTCATGTCCAAGGTGGCCCCCGAGGGCGTCGCCTGGATGACCGACATCGAGAAGTACCTCTCTTTCGTGCTCACCACCTTCGTCGCTTTCGGGGTGACCTTCGAGGTCCCGGTGGTGGTGGTGGTCATGGTCTACGCCGGGATCGTCGATGTCGCCAAGCTCAGGGAATGGCGCCCTTATGTCATCGTCGGCGCTTTCGTGGTGGCCGCAGTGTTCACACCGCCCGACGTGATTTCACAGTTGATGATGGCGATTCCGTTGTGCCTGCTTTTCGAACTGGGGCTGTTCCTCGCGCGTTTCGTCGGCCAGCGCTCGGCACACGCCACGCCGATTGATCCGCCTGCTCCGGAAGCCCCGCTCAGCCCTGCGGCCGACTGGACACCCATGTCTGCCCAGGAGATGGATGCTGCGATCAAGGATCTCGGCGCGCAGCAGAACACGGACCGAAAGCCTGAGGCCTGAACCCGCTGCCGGTCCACATTGCTCAGGCAGGCGCTTTTGCCGGCCCGGCGACGGTGAGTTGATGCCTGACCGGTACCCCCTCGGCAAACAGCCACAGACTGCCGTTCGGCATCGTCGTCCAGCGCTCGTTGTCGGTCAGCGGGACAGTGGCAATGACCGCGACGCGATCATCGGGGGTCGTGACATCGCTGAAATCGATACTCAGATCCTGATCGCGCAGGTGCGCAACGGTAAACGGTGCCTGGCGGATGATATAGCTGAGCTGGGTGGAACAGTGGGCAAACAGACAGTCGCCATTCGACAGCAGATAGTTGCACGCGCCGCGCGCGCCGAGATCAAGGGTGAGTTGATGGAGCGCGTCGAACAGCCGGGTCTGACTCGGTGGCCGGCGGCCAAAGCGCTGACGCAGGTTCTGCAACAGCCAGCAAAAAGCGCGTTCGCTGTCGGTCTGGCCGACCGGGGTGAAACTGCCATCGAGTGGCGGCGTAAAGTCCGACAGATTGCCGTTATGGGCGAAAATCCAGTAACGTCCCCACAGTTCGCGCATGAAAGGATGCGTGTTCTCGAGGGCAACCCCCCCCTGGGTCGCCTTGCGGATGTGGGCGATGACGTTTTTGGAATGAATCGGATAGCTGCGCACCAGTTCGGCGACCGGCGAAACGCAGGACGGTTGCGGGTCGAGAAAGACGCGCGTGCCACGACCCTCGAAGAAAGCGATTCCCCAGCCGTCGCCATGGACGTCGGTGGCACCGCCGCGCGCCTGAAATCCGGCAAAGGAAAAGCAGATGTCGGTCGGGACATTGCAGTTCATGGCCAGTAATTGGCACATTATCGGCCCCGACTACTCGCGCTCGCGGCGCGGTGGTGCCCGCTTGCCGATCTTGACGGTAGTATCGAGTACGTTGTTCTGACGGCGCAATCGGAAGGAGATCATTTCGCCAGGCTTCTGGCTGGCGATCAGGTCGAGCATGCCCTGCGGATCCTTGACCGCCCGCCCGTCCACGGCGAGCAGGATGTCTCCCGGTTTGATCCCGCCCGCATCGGCCGGGCTGCCGCGCAGGACGCCGGCAATCAGGGCGCCGTTGGTATCCGGCAGGCCAAAGGACTCTGCCAGGTCGACGCTGATTTCCTGAGCCTCGACGCCAATCCAGCCGCGGGTCACGGTACCGGTCTGGATGATCTGCTCCATGACGTTCCTGGCGATCGAGATCGGAATCGCAAAACCGATCCCCAGCGAGCCGCCCGAGCGCGAGTAGATGGCCGTATTGATGCCGATCAGGTTGCCCTGGCTGTCCACCAGCGCGCCCCCCGAATTGCCGGGATTGATCGCCGCGTCGGTCTGGATGAAGTTCTCGAAAGTGTTGATTCCGAGATGCGAGCGACCCAGCGCGGAGATGATCCCCATGGTCACCGTCTGGCCGACGCCAAAGGGGTTGCCAATGGCCAGCGCAACGTCACCCACCACGACGTTGTCCATTTTGCCCAGGGTGATCGCTGGCAGGATCAGTTCCTTGCCGTTGTGTTCGGTGATCTGCAAGACCGCGAGGTCGGACTCGGGATCACTGCCGACCAAGCGGGCGTCGAGGTTGCGGCCGTCGCTGAGGGCGATTTCGATCTGGTCTGCCGCTTCGACCACATGAAGGTTCGTGAGAATATAGCCGTTCGGGCTGACAATGACCCCTGAACCCAGCCCGGAAGTCCTGGGCGCGTCACCTGCGGGGTTGTCCCCAAAAAAGTGCCGGAAGACCGGGTCGTCAAACAAGGGATTACGCCGCGTCTTGATTTTCTGCGAGGTAAAGATATGCACCACCGACGGCAGCGCCTTCTTCGCCGCTTCGCGGAACGAGGTCGGGGTGGCGGCTGGGGCAGCCACAACGGCCGACTCCTGCAGCGCCACGACACTGGCCGGGGACGGTTTGTTGTCCAGCCACTCCGGCCTGAGCGTACTCACCACGAACAAAACGGCAAGACTGATCGTCACCGTTTGTGCAAAAATCAACCAGAGCCTGCGCATGTGCGAAATCGGAGCCAGTGAATGAAACGCCAAGAATTGACACGCTACCTGGAACAGTTGCTGGAACCAGGGCGTTTCCGGGATTATTGCCCAAACGGCCTGCAAGTGGAAGGACGCCCCGAAGTCAGGCGCCTGATCGCCGGTGTCACGGCCAACCAGGCACTGCTCGACGCAGCCGTCGAGCTTGACGCTGATGCCCTCCTGGTCCATCACGGCTGGTTCTGGCGCGGCGAAGATGGTCGTGTCACCGGCCTGCGCAAAACGCGCCTGCAAACGCTGCTGAAGCACGATATCAACCTGATCGCCTATCATCTGCCACTCGATGGCCATCCGGCATTCGGCAACAATGCACAACTGGCCAGCCGACTCGGCTGGACTCCGGACGCTCGTTTTGGCGAGCAGGACGTCGGCTGGCTGGGTACCCTGGAAAACCCGACCAGCGTTGCGGCAATCGTCGATCGTGTCAGCCGCGAGTTGCAGCGCCCGCCGCTGCTGATCGGTGACGGCGAACGCCTGGTCAGCCGCGTCGGATGGTGTTCCGGCGCGGCGCAGGGCTTGTTCGAACAGGCCATCGCGCTCGGCGTCGATCTCTACCTGAGCGGTGAGATCGCCGAGCAGACCGTGCATCTGGCGCGCGAGTCCGGCGTCGCCTACCTTGCCGCCGGTCACCACGCCAGCGAACGCTTTGGCGTGCAAGCACTCGCCGCCCATCTGGCCGAACGTTTCGGCCTTGACTGTCCATTCGTCGACATCGACAACCCGGTCTGAATCCCCACAAGGAGCTGCCATGAACTACGTCTTTCCACCCCCACCACCGGTCAGCGTTCCCGTTGCCGGCGGCAACACCCTTTTCCCGGTCCGCCGCGTCTACTGCGTCGGCCGCAATTACGCCGATCATGCGGCGGAGATGGGTGCCGATGGCCGCGAACCGCCTTTCTTCTTCAGCAAGCCCAGCGATGCGCTGGTGCCGGGCGGCGGGGATGTCGCCTATCCGCCAGCCACCGGCAATCTTCAGCACGAGGTCGAACTGGTCGTTGCGCTGGCCGCTGGTGGCGCCAATATCGATCCGGCACAGGCGCTCGACTGCGTCTATGGCTACGCAGTCGGTCTTGATCTGACCCGGCGTGATCTGCAGCTACGCGCCAGGGACAAGGGCCACCCTTGGGACATGGGCAAAGGGTTCGACCAGAGCGCGCCAATCGCTGCGATCCATCCCCTGGCGACCGTCGGACATCCGGCCCACGGTTCGATCTGGCTCAAGGTCAATGGCCAACTGCGGCAGAATGGTGACCTCGAACAGATGTCGTGGAAAGTCGCAGAAGTCATCGCCAACCTGTCGACCTACGTGACTCTCGCCGCGGGAGACCTGATTTTCACCGGCACCCCGGCGGGCGTTTCGACGGTGCTGCGTGGCGATGTGCTCGAAGCCGGCGTCGCCGGCGTCGGCGAGATCTGCGTGCGACTCGTCTGAGATCTAACGGTCATGACTTTTCCAGGCACCCCCGATCATGAAAGTCATGACCGTTTCCCTCTCCCCCGACCCCTTGTATGCTTCGTTTTGTGGTTTTTCGTTCGTTCAAGAGAGGAGATGAAGTCATGGCTGGAAGGGTGTCAAGAGGACCGTGGAATAAATGCGAGAGAGGTATTTTTCTCTTGCGTTTATGCCGCGAAAGCCTCTTGACATCCTGTAAGCCAAGTACACTTGAGGCAGGGGCTGGGGAGGGGTTGATCATCCCCGGCCGCTGCCTCACGGCGAGTGCGGGGTTTGGGGCAGAGCCCCAAGGTTTAGGTCGTAGAGTGCCACGGAGGTGTGGTGGAAACGAGTTCGGAAGGCGACGCACAGCCCGACGCCCCTCTGGGACATCAAGCCCGTGGGAGAGCACTTGGCGTGCATTGTCAGCCGTTTGTCTGAATACCGAACAGTTGCTGGTTGGCACGTGCCGGAAAGCCGTGACCACGTATTTGCAAGGATGGCTATAGATGAACGCTTCTGAATCAACGTTTGTGGGTATTGACGTTTCCAAAGACACGCTGGAGATCGCTTTAGACGACCAATCAAAAACCCAATGCATTGCCAATGCTGACGCTGATATAGCGGCGTTGGTCAAAGAGCTCGTTCCACGTTCTGAGGAGATTGGGGCGATCGTATTGGAGGCCACGGGAGGCTTCGAGCGCCAGGTGGCGGCGGCACTCTGTGCGGCCGGGCTGCCGGTGATGGTGGTCAATCCGAGGCAGGCGCGAGACTTTGCCAAATCCATGGGATACCTTTCCAAGACGGACGCCATTGATGCGCGAGTCCTGTCGCACTTTGCGCGGACACTGCACCAATCGGCGCAGCGGGAACGGCTGTTGATGAAACTGCCCGATGCCAACCAGGAGGCGTTGGAAGCCTTGCTTGTACGCCACAACCAGCTCATTGGCATGCGCGTGGCGGAAGGAAACCGATTGGCCCTGAGCCATGGTTCGCAACACAAGAGCATCAAGGCAGTCCTCAAAATACTGGATCGACAGATCGTGGCGGTTGATAAAAGCATGGCTGGCATGCTGAAAGAGCATTTTGCCGAGAAGCTCGCTTTGTTCAAAGGCTTCAAAGGGGTCGGACCGTGTACGCAAGCGAGTCTGATGGGGGCATTGCCTGAGTTGGGCCAACTCACCCATGCGCAGATTGGCAAGTTGGTCGGAGTCGCTCCATTAAACGCGGACAGTGGTCGCCACAAGGGTAAGCGCATCACCTGGGGTGGTCGAGCGACGGTCCGTACCGCTTTATACATGGCGGCCTTAAGTGCCATACGTTACAACCCCGTCATCAAGACCTTTTATGAACGTTTGCTTGCTAACGGAAAACTCAAAAAAGTCGCGCTGGTCGCTTGCATGCACAAGATGCTGACGATCATGAACGCCATAGTCAAATCGGGTATTCCGTGGAATCCAGAGCATGCAAAATGCGCCTAAAAAAGCTTGACTGGGAACACAGTTGCTCCCCCGCAAGTGGGGAGGGGAGATTCGTGAGTCGCTGACGCGACTTTTACATCAACACCGTTTCTCTGCCTTGTCGGGCGATTCCGGCTTGCACAACGGCATCGCCAATCCGACGATCCCCTCAAGGAGCCTGTCATGAATGCCACCTCCTCGCCTTCCCGCCGCCTCGCTTGCGCTGGCAACTGCCGACTGGCGGCGACGCTGACCTTCGCCTGCGCGATGGCAGCGGCACTCGCCGAAGGAATCGAACCACCCACCCGCGGGCAAACGGTCTATGTGCCGATCTACTCCGAGATTCGGCACGGCAATGTGACTTCTTCGGGCCGGGCCGACAACACCCTGTTGTCGGTCCTGGTCAGCGTCCGCAATACCGACCCCAACCACCCGATCCGGGTCGTCGCGGCACCTTACTACAATACCGAGGGCGCCCTGATTCGCAACTCGGTGCCGACACCCAGGGTGATTCCCCCATTTGGCACCTTCGAACTGTTCATCGAACTGCGCGAGAACGCCGGCGGTTCCGGAGCCAATTATGCGATCAAGTGGGAAGCGGCCACGCCCGTCTCGCCACCGACCATCGAGGCCCTGCATTCCAAGTTTCAGGCAGGCTATTCGGTCGCCTTCATCTCGCGCGGCCGCGCCATCTCGGAACCTTGAGCATGCCGGAACCGGGCAGGCACCGTGACGACGGCCAGTGATGCCTGATCGCCAGCGGCTGATCACGCTGCACACGACGCCCGAGGACCACCGCATCGCACAGCTCGCGGCCGCAGCGATCGGCCTGTCGCTGATCGACGCGGCCATCCCGATGCCCTTGCCAGGCGTCAAGCCGGGCCTCGCCAATATCGTCACGCTGATCGTTCTGGCGCGCTACGGCTGGGTTGCGGCCGCCTGGGTGAGCGGCCTGCGTGTCTTCGCCGGCAGCCTGCTGCTGGGCTACTTTCTGTCACCCGGATTTTTCATGAGCCTCAGCGGCGCGCTGTGCAGCCTGCTGACGCTGGCGCTGGCCGTGCGCCTGCCGCACCGCTGCTTCGGGCCGGTCAGCTGGAGCATCCTGGCCGCCTTTGCGCATATCAGTGGGCAACTGCTGCTGGCACGGCTGTGGCTGGTTCCTCATGATGGCCTGTTTGTGCTGCTTCCTTTCTTTACGCTGGCGGCACTCGTCTTCGGGATCATCAACGGCCTGATTGCAGTCCGCCTGCTCGAAGAATTGCCGGCCAAACAACCGGAGGTCGACCATGCCTGAAACCGTCTGCCTGGCCTTCACCGGCGCCTCCGGCATGCCTTACGGCGTGCGCTTGCTCGAATGCCTGCTCGCCGCCGGCTGCCGGGTCCAGCTTCTTTACTCGCAGGTTGCGCAGATCGTCGCCCGGCAGGAGATGAGGCTCGACTTGCCGGCGCGCGCCAGCGAGGCACGCGCCAGCCTGGAGGAACGCTACCGCGACTTACCTGGCCGACTCGAAGTCTATGGCCGTGAAGAATGGTTTGCGCCGCTCGCCAGCGGCTCCAATCCGCCCGACGCCATGGTCATCTGCCCGTGTTCGATGGGAACTCTCGCGGCGATCGCCCAGGGGCTGGCCAGCAAGCTGATCGAACGGGCCGCCGACGTGGTCATCAAGGAAGGCCGCAAGCTGATCCTGGTGCCGCGTGAGACACCGCTGTCGGTGATTCATCTCGAAAACATGTTGCGTCTGGCAAGGGCGGGAGCCGTGATCCTGCCTCCCAACCCGGGCTTTTATCAGCATCCGCAGCGAGTCGAGGACCTCATCGATTTCGTGGTGGCGCGTATTCTTGACCAACTGCACGTGCGCCATGCGCTGCTGCAGCGCTGGGGAGACACGCCGGCTGCCCCATGACCAGATCCGCCTGCTAAATGATGGCTGGCGAACGCTCTTCGGCCGCGCTGGTACTCACCTTCTGCATCGCCGAGGCATTGCTGATGGCCGGCTTCGCGCTGGTGCCGTCGCTGTTGCCACAACTTTCGCAACGCTGGTTCTTGTCGGCGACCGCAGGCGGCTGGCTGGGCGGCATCTTTTTCCTCGGCTACATCCTCGCCGTACCCGTACTGGTCAGCCTGACCGATCGCATCGACGCGCGGCGCATCTACCTGGCCGGCGCGACCGTGAGCGCGCTCGCGCTGGCCGGCTTCGCGAGCTTCGCCGACGGTCTGGCGAGCGGCCTGGGCTGGTGGTGGCTTGCCGGCCTGGGCCTGGCCGGGACCTACATGCCGGGCCTCAAGGCGCTGACGGATCGGCTGCCGGTCGCTGTACAAGCGCGGGGCACCGCATTCTACACCGCCACTTTCGGCGTCGGCGCCGGGCTGTCGTATCTCTGGATCGGACTGCTGCAGGGACGGCTGCCATGGCCCTGGCTGTTCGCCATCGCTGCGGTTTGTGCGGCACTGTCGATGCTGCTGGTCTGGCGCGGCATCGCGCCGGGCAAACCCCTGATGGCGACGCAGATCGGGCGCAGCCACTGGCGAAGCGTCGTGGGCGATCGACGCATCCTGGCATTCTGTGGCGGCTATTTCGGTCACAATTGGGAGCTCTTCGGCTTCCGGGCCTGGCTGGTCGCCTACCTGACCTGGACGCATGCCCGCACACCCGATTCCTGGACGGCGATGCCGGGATTGATTGCCGCACTCGCGACCTTCCTCGCGGTACCCGCGAGCATCCTCGGCAATGAAGGCGCGCAGCGCTGGGGACGCGCTCGCTGGCTGCAAACCGTGATGCCTTTGTCTGGCGTTCTGGCGATTGTCGTCGGCTTCTCGGGCGGCCAGTCGAGCCGCCTGCTGCTGCCCTTGCTGCTGGTCTACGCGGCGAGCATGAATCTCGATTCGGCCGCGCTGACGGCCGGCCTGCTCACCGAAACCTCTCCCGAAAAACGTGGCACGGCACTCGCGCTGTATTCGTCGATCGGCTTTGCCGGCGCCTGCATCGGACCGATCGCCTTTGGTGTCGCCCTCGATGCCTTCGGCCGCAGCCTGCAGGCCGGCTGGACGGCAGCATTCGTGACGCTGGCCTGTGGCGTCGGCTTTGGACGCTGGGCAATCGGCAGGATCGGCGCCGCGCCTCCACCTGCCCACCTTTCCTGAGCGGACAGGAGACCCGCGTCCGCCCGCAAGCCGATCACTCCCAGGGCGCATCCTTGCCTTCAACGGCAAAGTCTTGCAGTATTCCCCGATGATCCCGGAAAAGACACCCATTCCCGACCGCAGACAGCGCCGGACACTGCTGCTTGGCCTGGCTCTGCTTGTCCTCTGCGTCCTGCAACTGCTGGCTTACCAACTATGGTTGAACTACCAGGAGCAAATCGTCGATGCCGAAACCAAAACCCGCAACTACGCAGCAATCTTCGAGACGCGACTGGACGCCACGCTGCGTCGTACCGATGCCATCCTGCAGGGATTAAGCCGTAGCCTCCCGGCGCAGGCCCTGGCCGGGCAGGCGTCCAGCGCCTACGCTGCGCAACTGAACGACGAACTCGACTCACACCTGCTGCATTTCGATGATCTGGCCGGTCTGCGGGTTTTCGACCGCAGCGGCGATCTGCGGTACAGCTCGGATGGGGCCCATACGGCACCCACCAATGTCGCCGACCGAGATTACTTTCGCTTCCTGCAAAACCAGCCGCAGTCCGGCCTGATGTTCTCCGAAGTGATCGTTTCGCGCACCACAGGCCGGCCCAGCCTGATCATCGCCCGCGCACTGCAGGATCCGCATGGCGTTTTTCTCGGCATCGTCACCGCAGTGCTCGACCTCGATCGCCAGGTGGAAATATTTCGCTCGGTCGATGTCGGCAGCAATGGCATCATCTCGTTTCGCCGCAGCGACGATCACCGGCAGGTCGTGCGCTGGCCATCGGTGCCAGGCAAGATGAACCAGGAACTCGATCCGGGTCATCCGCTTCGACCGCCGATGGCCCGCGGCGACAGGACGGGAACCTTGCACTTCGCCTCCCAGACCGACGGCGTGCAACGGATTTACAGCTTTCACCGGCTCGAACACTACCCTTTCTATTTCATCATCGGCGTCAGCTTCGACGATGTCCTCGCCGGCTGGCGAACACGCGCGCGGGTGGTGGGCGCTTGCGGTTTCCTGCTGCTCGCGCTATTTGCCGCGCTGCTGCTGCGTCTGTGGCGAAGTGAAGCACGCGAGGCACAGGTCGTCGCCGACCTGGTCGACAGCGAACGGCAGCAACGCGACAACGGCAAGCGACTCCAGATATTCGAACGCCTGGTAGAAAACGCCGGCCAGGGCATCGGCATGGCGCATCCCGACGGGACCATGACCTATGCCAACCCGGCGCTGCGCCGCCTGCTCGACCTGCCGGCGAACGCCGCGTACAACGATTATTCGTTCAATCAGTTCTATACCGGAGAGAACCGCCGAAGATTACGGGAGGAAGTGCTGCCGGCGGTTCTCCAGGCGGGCCAGTGGACAGGTGAGCTGGAATTGTCTTCGCTGGACGGGCGCAGCATCCCGGCCATACACACCCTGTTCGTCGTCCGCAACGCCGCCGGCGAAACGCCGATCATCGCCAACGTGCTCGCCGACATCTCCGAACGTCGGCAGGCCGAACAGGTATCGCGGCTTCTGCTGCAGGCGGTCGAGTATAGTCCGGTGGCCATTGTCATCACCAGTCGCAATGGCGAGATCGAGTACGTCAATCCCAGCTTTACCCAGGTGACGGGTTTTTCCCGGAGCGAAGCCATTGGCCAGAACACGCGCTTCCTGAAATCCGGGGAAACCCCTCCCGAAACCTATCAGCAAATGTGGCAAACCCTGCTCGAAGGTAAGGTATGGAACGGGATTCTGCACAACCGGCGCAAGAACGGCGAATTGTTCTGGGAGCAGACGAGCATTTCGCCGGTATTTGGCGATCACGGCGAGGTAACGCATTACCTGGCCGTGAAGGAAGACATCAGCGATCGTCACGTCACGGAAACCCGCTTGCGTCTGCTGGCCGGAGTATTCGAACACAGCGCCGAAGCGATCATGGTCAGCGACCGCGACAACCGCATCCTGGAGGTCAACAAGGCCTTCTGTCGCCTCACCGGCTATGCCGCCGACGAGGTACGCGGCGAGAACCCGCGCCTGTTGTCGTCGGGGCGCTCGCCTCCGGAGGCGTACCACGCCATGTGGCAGTCGATCAACAGCAGCGGCCACTGGCAGGGCGAGATCTGGGACCGTCGCAAGGATGGCAGCGTCTACCCGAAATGGCTGTCGATCTCGACCATCTGCGGATCCGACGGCAACATTGAACACTACATCGGCAGCTTCGTCGACATCTCCGAGCGCAAGGCGGCCGAGGAAAAGATCAGCCACCTCGCGCATTTCGATACCCTGACCGATCTGCCCAACCGCTCCAACCTGCAGGGCCGGCTCGAGCAGGCCCTGGCCGCGGCACGACGTGACAGCCTGCACCGCCCGCTGGCGGTGATGTTTCTCGATCTCGATCGTTTCAAGAATATCAACGACACTCTCGGTCACCACGTTGGCGATTCGCTGCTGCTGGAAGTTTCGAAACGGTTGATGGCGAGCGTGCGCGAAAGCGATGTGGTGGCCCGCCTGGGCGGTGACGAGTTCGTCGTCGTCCTGACCGGCGCTGATGCCATGGCCGCCGAACGAGTCGCCGGAAAAATCCTCAGGGCCCTGTCGCAACCCTATCACCTCGACGGACAGAGACTGCACACCACCTCGAGCATCGGCATCGCCGTATTCCCCGGCGACGGGGAAAGCGTCGATATTCTCATGCGCAATGCCGATGCGGCGATGTATCACGCCAAATCAGCCGGGCGCAACAACATGCAGTTTTTTACCGCGAGCATGAACCAGGCCGCCAGCGACCGGCGACAGCTCGAAGAAGATCTGCATCTGGCATTGCAGAAAAACCAGTTCGTCCTGCATTACCAGCCACAGATCGATGACCTGCGCCGCGTTTTTGCTGCCGAAGCGCTGCTGCGCTGGCAGCATCCCGAGCACGGCCTGGTCCCACCCAACCGATTCATCCCGATCGCCGAAGATACCGGGCTGATCGTACCGATCGGGCAGTGGGTGCTGGAAACTGCCTGCGCGCAACTCCAGGCCTGGTCCGTCGAGGCACGGACATGCGATCTACAACTGGCGGTCAATGTCAGCGCACGCCAGTTCCGCCAGGCCGATTTCGTCGATCAACTCCGAAAGGTCATCGAACGCAGCGGCGCCGACCCGCTGCGCCTGAAACTCGAACTGACCGAGAGCCTGGTGCTGGACAACGTGGCCGACACGATCGCCAAAATGAACGTCATCAAGCAGTTCGGCGTCAGCTTCTCGATGGACGACTTCGGCACCGGTTATTCGTCACTGTCTTACCTGACACGTTTGCCGCTCGACCAGCTCAAGATCGATCGGGCCTTTGTCAGCAGACTCCCCGACAACCAGAGCGATGCGGTGATCGCGCAAACCATCGTCACCATGGGCAGCAGCCTCGGTCTCAAGGTGCTGGCCGAGGGGGTCGAAAACGAGGCGCAGCGCCAGTTTCTTGAAAACCATGGCTGTCACGGCTACCAGGGTTTTCTCTTCAGCCGCCCCCTGCCCATCGAGGCCTTCGAACAACTCCTGAACCGGGGCGGGTGCTGACCGGCAAGCATTCGCTCAGGCAGGCGAACTGACCAGGGTCAGCGATCAAGGGACAGCAGCAGCTTCTTGATCGGCGTCGGCAATGCCGCACCAGCGACATCGTCCAGGGGCAGCCACTCGCACCCGTTTTCCCTGGCCTGCAGGCTGATCACCTCGACATCGCAGCGCAGTACCTGGAGGGTCAGACGAAAATGGGTAAACGCATGCGTAATCGGTGGCAGCGCCTGCGTGCCCAGCAGCCGACAGCCCTGGCGTCGGGCAAAGCTTGTGGCCGACTCGCTGATCGCTTCGGGCAAGCACAGCAAACCACCCCAGATACCACTCGGTGGGCGGCGTTCGAGAAACACGCGGCGGCCGTCGCTGAGCAGCAGGACGCTTGTCGTCCGTTCCGGCAGTGCTTTTCTCGGTGTCGGCCTGGGCAGTTCGGCTTGTCTGCCCTCCCGGCAAGCGACACAGACTGGCTGTAGCGGACAAGCGTCGCAAACAGGCTTGCTGCGAAGGCAAATCGTCGCTCCGAGATCCATCATGCCTTGTGTGTAGGCTTCGATGTCGTTTTCCGGGAGCAGCACTTCGGCCAGCGCCCACATCGAGCGTTCCTGCTGTGCCGGTGAATCGCCACTTGCGACCCCGAAGCAGCGCGCCAGTACACGTTTGACATTACCGTCGAGGATCGCGGCCCGACGACCAAAGGCGAAGACGCTGATCGCCGCAGCGGTAGAGCGGCCGATTCCCGGCAAGCCCGCAGTCTCGACGGGATCGGCAGAGAACTTCCCGGCGCGCTCGGTAACGATGGTTTTCGCGCAGCGATGCAGATTGCGGGCCCGCGCATAATAGCCGAGTCCGGACCATAATTCGAGCACGCCAGCAGTTCCCGGCATAAATTTCCCCCACTAAAAACAACAAGTTACGAGGCGTTTTCAGCCTCGGTGAAGGGGCTAACTTTGCATTTTAGTAGTATACTTTGACATCTATCTGATTAAGTTTAGCTGCAAGATGAAAAAAACCATTTCTTGGAAAATCACATCAAATTCGGAAGATCTATCGGCTTCGAATTTACTCAAGCAGGCTCGTTCGTCATTTGATGGAATAGTCGATCAGCGCACGAATCGCAAATCAATTCCTTTATCAGATGCTTTGATGTCTGGGCTTGCTATGTTTTCAATGAAGTGCCCGTCGCTACTTCAGTTCGATGAAAAAAGAAAAAACGAGGTCATACGGCACAATCTGATGACGATGTATGGTATTCAGACGACCCCATCGGATACGCAGATGCGAAGCATCTTGGACGAAATTGACTTTCGACAGCTGAGTTCGAGCTTTTGTGCGCTCCATCAAAGTGCAGTGCAGGCCGGAGTGATGGAGCAATACCATTTTATGAATGGTCACGTATTAGTATCCATTGATGGTACCGGGCATTTTAGTTCCGGTGCTACAAGTTGTCCGCAGTGTTGTGTGAAGAAGCACCGGGATGGGAGAGAAGAATATTATCATCAGCTGTTGTGTGCAACGGTGGTTCACCCGGACTACCCAGTGGTTATTCCCCTGATGCCGGAGCCAATCATGAAAGAGGACGGCGATAACAAAAATGACTGTGAGCGTAATGCATCGAAAAGGTTGCTGAAGCACCTGAGCGAGCAATACAAGCACCTGAAGCCGATTATCATAGAGGACAGTTTGTCGGCGAACGGACCACACCTTAAGTTGTTGAAATCATTAGGAATGAGCTACATTATTGGCGTCAAAGAAGGAGATCATTCCCATTTGTTTGATTTGATCCAGAAAAAAATGTGTCAAGGGGAAGCCATTGAATTTGAAAAGATTGACGACGCAGGAATTATTCACGGATTTCGGTTTATTAACGGAGTTCGCCTGAATAAAAGCCATCCGGATTTGCTGGTTAACTTTTTGGAATATTGGCAAATTAAAAAAGGCAAGGAGGTTATTTTTTCGTGGATCACTGATATCGAACTAACGAAAGAGACGGTTTTCAAAGTCATGCAAGGAGGTCGAGCGCGCTGGAAAATAGAAAACGAAACGTTTAACACACTGAAGAATCAAGGTTACAATTTAGAGCACAATTACGGACATGGCGAAAAAAATTTGAGTTCAGTTTTTGGTTGTTTGACGTTCATGGCTTTTTTAATTGATCAGCTCCAAGCGTGGGGATGTGAGCTATTTAAAAGTGCACGCCAGTCACGGCGTACTCTAATCTCTTTGTGGCATCGGATGATCGAGCTGTTTACAAGTTATCTCATCCCTTCTTGGGAGGTGTTGTGGAAGGCAATTGCAAAGGGTTACTCGGCCGGTACGCTAGAGATAGACACGTCGTAGATCTTTGCTCGTTCGTATGGTGTTTTTTTGTACCCGGTTTATTACTTAGTGTGATTGTTAATATAAATTTTATTTCCGTGAAAAAAGTCGGAAGCATTACTTCTGCAAAAACGTAATCTGCAAATGCAAATTTGCATTTTATTTTAGGAGTTATCCGAAGTGATTTATTATGCCGGGAACTGCTGCGAGCACGCTTTCGAGAGGTGCTTCGGCCAGCGCTTCAAGCGTGGGAAAACACGCGAGAAAGCGGGCGTAATAAGGAATCACGGTCTGCACCCGGGTTTGCTGCAGCATGGTTTCCGATAACCAGATGCGATACGCGTCACGCGTCTGTTGCCAGGGCAGATCGTGGCGACCATTCGCCATCTGCCAGCGAATCACCCGCATCGAGAAGCTCGGTCTGTCTTCCGGCCGAGCGTCAGCCATGCACTGAGCAGTCTGGAGCCGCCGGCAGCGGGACTGGCCGAGGCTTCCAGGACACGCCGGCGATGGTCGACAATTTCCGGAGATAATCCCCTGCGGACGTCTCGGTAAATATCCGTACGAGAAAGCGCAAATGGCGTTGCTCCAGAATCATCTCGACATGCGCAAGCTGCGCGGAGATAATTGCACCTTTGGCCTGATTGTCGGCAGCGAGCACACTGTCGCGTGCAGCAAACCGACGAGAGTGCGTACAAAAGCTTGCGATGGGTTTTGTACAGGCATCAGCTGGGTCAGTGGCATCGCGGAACTCAAGGATCATTTTACCAACATTGAATCTTAACACGCCTGAATCATGCGTCCGGATCGCCTGATGCGCCTCCCGACTGGCTCTCCGGAATGTCCGGAAGCAGTGTCGACCCAGCTGCCAGACAGAGGTACTGGTCGTGCGCCGGCGGCAAGGGATCTGGTCTGCCGCGACTTTCGTGACGCGCTGGGCAGCTTTGCCACCGGCGTCACCGTGCTGACGACCCTGGCGGCAGACGGTCAGCCGATCGGTGTAACCATCAGCTCCTTCAACGCCGTTTCCCTGGACCCGCCCTTGATCCTGTGGAGCCTCGCATGCGACTCGCCCCGACTCGAAGCCTTCCGCCAAGCCGGCCATTACGCCGTTAATGTCCTGTCCGCCGGTCAGCAGGCCATCTCGGACTGTTTTGCCAGCCGTGACGAGGATCGTTTTGGCACGCTCGACGTCACGGCAGGACTGGCCGGCATACCACTCATCGAGGGCTGCTCGGCGTGGTTCGAGTGCAGCAACGAGGCACATTATCCGGGCGGTGACCACCTGATATTCCTTGGTCGCGTCCAGCGTTTCGCCCGCAGCGAGGCTGGCGAGCCGTTGATTTTCCATGCCGGCCGCTACCGGCATCTGCGCTACGATTCCGGGCAATAGCTCCGACCTTATTCCGCATTATTTCCGTTCAGAGAATTACATCTGTGTTTTATCATCCAGGCAGACAGGATTCTCGCCGTAAAATACGATTTTGCTGCTAAATGAGTGGACTATTTGCAGTATCGCCGGAATGGTTTTACGTTGAGAACACGAATCATCGACCATTCAGCTTGACAAACACCTGACCGCCTATTGCAATTATCCGGCGTTGGTGTATAAGACGTTTTTTCTCGAGGAGTAGGATATGGCAAGTTATAAGGAACTGCTCGCACAACGTGCGATGCTGGAAAAACAGATCGAAGAAGCTCGGCAGGCAGAGTTGTCGGAAGCGATCAGTCAGGTGAAGCGATTGATTGCCGAGTACGGTTTGACGGCGGCAGACCTTGGCTTCAAGATGGGAGCAATGGGAATAGTTGTCGGAAAGGTCCGGGCACCGGTGGCCGTCAAATACCGCGGCCCGAATGGTGAAACCTGGTCGGGTCGCGGCAAGGCGCCAAACTGGCTGACCCGCCTGGAATCAGAGCAACGGCACCGCGACGAATTCCTCGTTTCTCCGTAAGCAGGGATTGCCTGGGGCATTGTGTTGTCTGATACGGCCAACGATTATCGATGCGCAATGCCCACCATGAAAGCAGACTCCTGGAAAGCTGGCGGATGAACATCCTGGTCACTGGTGGTACCGGCTATATCGGATCGCATGCCTGTGTCGCATTGCTCGCCGCGGGCCACACCGTGACCGTTGTCGATAATCTCTCGAACAGCCGCTATGAAGTGCTCGATCGTGTGGCACAGATTGCCGGGCAACGGCCGCTCTTCTTCCAGGGCGATGTCCGTGACCACGAGCTGTTGCGATCGGTCTTTGCTGCGGCACCGGTCGATGCGGTAATTCACTTCGCCGGCCTGAAGGCCGTCGGCGAGTCGGTCGCGCAGCCTTTACGATATTATGACTGCAACGTCGGCGGCGCCATCGCGCTCTGCGAGGCGATGGCCGAGGCGGCAGTGAAGACCCTGATTTTCAGTTCTTCCGCCACGGTCTACGGCGACCCGGCTTCGGTACCGATCCGCGAAGACTTCCCGCGTTCGGCGACCAATCCCTATGGTGCCAGCAAGCTGATGATTGAAGACATCCTCGCCGATCTGGCGCACGCCGACTGCGCATGGCGGATTGCTCGCCTGCGCTATTTCAATCCTGTCGGCGCGCACGAAAGCGGCCTGATTGGCGAGGAACCGAATGGTGTTCCCAATAATCTCCTGCCCTACGTAGCCCAGGTGGCCGCAGGCAAACGCCCGCAGTTGAGTGTTTTCGGCAGCGATTATCCGACGCCTGACGGCACCGGAGTACGCGATTACATTCACGTGATGGATCTCGTCGAAGGTCACCTCGCGGCACTGAACTACCTGCTCGACAAGGGCGGCCTGCTGACCGTCAATCTCGGCACCGGCTGCGGCTACTCGGTCCTCGACATGGTGCGCGCCTTCGCAGCCGCCAGCGGTCGGCCAGTGCCCTACGCACGGGTGCCGCGACGGCCGGGCGACGTGGCAACCTGCTACGCTGACCCGCAGCTCGCCGCCGACCTGCTCGGATGGCAAGCCCGCCGCGGCATCGAGCAGATGTGCGCCGATGCCTGGCGCTGGCAGCAACACGCAACCGTCTGATCACCGAGCATGGCGACCTACGCAATCGGAGACATTCAGGGCTGCTTCGAATCGCTGCAGCATCTGCTGAAGAAGTGCCGTTTCGACCCAGCAAACGACCGCCTGTGGCTGGTCGGCGATCTGGTCAACCGTGGTCCGCACTCACTCGACACCTTGCGCTTCGTGCGCGATCTTGGCACCGCCGCAGTCACCGTCCTCGGCAATCACGACCTCTATCTGCTAATGGTGGCCGCAGGATCCGGCAGGCGCAGCAAAGGCGATACGCTCGACGAGATCCTCAATGCCCCCGACTGTGCAGACCTGCTGGACTGGCTGCGGCATCGACCGCTGTGCCACTGCGAAGGCGAGTTCTGCATGGTGCATGCCGGACTCTTACCACAATGGACCGTCGCCCAGGCACGTGCGCTGGCGGCAGAGGTCGAGGCAGCGCTCACCGGTCCCGCTCACCAGGATTTTCTGGCCAATCTGTGGGGCAGCGAACCGGCGGCGTGGCACGAAGACCTGCAGGGCTGGCCGCGCCTGCGGGTGATTGTCAACGCGATGACCCGGATGCGCTTCTGTTCGCCCGCAGGAGTCATGGAATTCAAGACCAAGGGCGAGCTGGCCGATGCCCCGCCTGGCCAACTGCCATGGTTTGAAGTTCCCGGCAGGCTCAGTGCCAATGACGTTGTCGTGATTGGCCATTGGTCGGCACTCGGACTGAGGATCGAGCCCAACCTGCTGGCCCTCGATTCCGGTTGTTTCTGGGGTCGTCACCTGACGGCCGTGCGCCTGGACGACCGCGCGCTGTTCCAGGTGGATTGCTCGACCTGCGAAGATACCGCCTGAATCTCTGCAGCATTTTCCCGCGGCGAAGCGCAGACAGACCGGAGGAGCGACATCCCGCTCGAATGGCCGACTAAGCTTCGGTCTAGATCCGGTGTCGAATTTCTTTACACCAGATCGAGCAGCAGTTCTGCCCAAGAAGATAAATAGCCATTTGCATCAAGCTCTTGTATCACAGAGCATGAAACTTGCTTTGCTCGATAAGGGTACTAAGGAACGCCTACGAAATAACTTCCCGTTTTGACTGTGCGCTCGGGCATGCCACTTGCTTGCTTGGTTGTTCTGAAAACAGCAAAGGGAATGCAGCGTGGGCTATTACCGGGAAGACGTAGAGCGGCGAATGAAGGAATTCTATCGGCGACTATCGGAAAAGGATCGTCGCCGGTACGCGGCGGTGGAGTCTGACAAGTTAGGGCATGGGGGCCAGCAGTACATCGCGCAGTTGTTTGAGATCGATCGCAAGACGATCCGACAAGGACTGGCCGACCTGGACATAGCGGAAGAGGCGACGGGGGATAAGCTCCGAAAAAAGGCGGTGGGCGGAAGCGTAAGCTCGACCTGACGCCCGAATTATCGACGACGTTTCTGGACGTCGTTCGAGAGCATACGGCGGGCTGTCCGCAGCACGCCATTCGTTGGACCCATCTGCGCCAGCCGGAGATTGCCCGGCGCATTAGCGCGACGGGAACCCCGGTCAGTTGCCGGATTGTTCGCCAGTTGCTGAAGCAGCATGGCTTTGTTCGCCGTCAGGCGCAGAAGAAGACGTCGTTCAAGCAGCACCCTGAGCGCAACCCGCAGTTTGAAAACATCACAGCGCTCAAGGCCGCGTACCTGGCGGCTGGTCAGCCCGTACTCTCCATGGACACCAAGAAGAAAGAGATGCTCGGCAATTTTTACCGGAACGGCACGCTTTACACCCGAGAGACCCTGGCCGTGCTGGATCATGACTTTCCCAGCTATAGCGAAGGCAAAGTCGTACCGCATGGCTTGTACGACATCGGTTTGAACAAAGCCCATGTCAATCTGGGCACGAGTCATGACACCACGCAGTTCGCGTGTGACAGCGTGGAACGTTGGTGGTCTTTGCACGGACGTCACGATCATCCCAATGCCGATAAGATATTGATTCTGTGCGATGGCGGTGGCAGCAACCCCTCACGCTCGCCGTTGTTTCAGCAGGACTTGCAAGCGCTTGCCAATCGGCTCAAGCTGGAAATTCGGATCGCCCACTTCCCGCCGTATTGCTCCAAGCACAATCCGATTGAGCACCGCGTCTTCCCCCATGTCACGCGCGCTTGCGAAGGCGTCGTATTTGAAAGCGTGCCTCTGGTCAAACAACTGATCGAGCGTACCCAGACTCGAACTGGACTTCAGGTCACCGTCGATATTATCGATCGCGTCTACGAAACCGGACGGAAAGCGGCGCTTGATCTCAAGGCATCCCTGCGCATCGTCGCCGATGCACTACTGCCCCCATGGAATTACACCATCCTGCCAAATTCAACAGCATAAAACCGGGAAGTTATTTCGTGGGCGTTCCTAAGGGTAACTGTGCCCCTTCCTGTGAAAGTCGCCTCAGCGACTCACCACCCTCTCCTGCCAAAACGGAGAAGATACTTTGGAGGAAACACTTGTAAAGGAGCTCAACATGTTCCACAGATTCCAGGCTTTGCTCGGCCGCATGGCCGTTTTTTTCCTCGGACTATTGTCGGTCGCCCAGGCCATTGCAGCGGATTGGATGATCAACGAAGACTACTACCAAACCGACACCCGCGCCGCCACCGATTTTGAGTTTCTGCTTGCCGGCGACGTCGCAGCCCAGATTACCAGTGGCGGACAGACCTCGATCACCAACGCTTTCGCCGACCCCACCCGCAGCACCAGCCTTCAGCCAGGCTTCAACAACACCATCGTTCGCTTCGCCGGTTCCAACACGATTCCCACTACGCCGACGACGAAGCGGCACTTCGGCATCTTCGGCACGGGCAAGAAGCCTACGGTGCTGACCAAGGCGTGGTCATTCCCCACGGCTCCGTTCCGCGTCCCGGTCCCCAAGTCCAACTTCGACTTCGCCTACGATCCGCAGAACGACACCCTGCGGATCACTCTGGAGAATACCAGCCCATACACGGTGACTTTCCAGAACGTGGGTTACACGATCAGTTCCACCGAGTACCCGATCGACCAACTGACTGCCAGTGGTCTGCCATTATCGGTTTTTCAGCCGCTCACTGGATTCGACCACGAGTACCGGCCGGGCGAGTTCAGTTCGATGCTGATCGCCGGCGTTTCTCTCGAGGCGTTCGCCGTCACCCATGCCACGGTTTTCTTCTCTGGCGACTCCAGCGGCATGGACTATCAAGCGACTGGCGACGAATGGGCACAGGTTCGCGTCGCCGCCGCAGTTCCCGAACCGGGAGCCCTGGTTCTTGTGCTGGTCGGCCTGGCGTGCGTTGTAGGTTTCTCCTGCCGTGGCCGAATCAATGGACTACTCGTACGCAACTCGGGCAAAGCCTCTGGCAGATGGCTGTTGCTTGGCGTCGGCATGCTGCAAGCGGGAAGTGCCGCGGCCGACGTGTTCGTCGTGCCCCTGGCCGCACCACCTACCGCAGGGGATACGCGTCCCTTCATCGACCTGAAGGCCAAGGACACTGCGGGCAAAGATATCACCATCAAGACCCTGATTGACGGCGGCTCGACCAGTTCCGAGTTGAAAGTGACTGCCGCGGTCGGAACCCAGTTGGGCGTCAGCGGAGGAACTCCAGGAACCGAACGCGGGATTAACGGAGTATCACCGACCACCACCGGAGCAAGCATCCCGGCCGGCGCCGGCATCGGCTTCAGCAGTGCGCCCGTCACCCCTGGTGGTCAGGCAGCGAGCTCGCCCCCCCTGCCCACCACGGCCAGCGTGGGAACTCTCCCGCCCGGGCGACAAGCCACCTTGGGCAGCGGCTATCTGGAAGCCAACTTCGACAGCAGCGGGCGACTGGATGGCTACTACTTTTTCGTGGCCAAGGGTCAGGGGGCTACGGGCGGCGTGGCAACGGCCAACGCCATCGCCAGTTTCCTGGCCTTTTCCGGCCCGGTAGCCACCAATCCCGATGGCCGTCCCAAAGGCACCAAATCCGAGGAAGTCACGCCCTTTCGCCACCCCGTGCCGCAGGGCGAGGAGGCTATCGACGGCGGCTTCCGGCTGGGCGTCGATATCCGCAGCGCTTTCTCTACGCAATCCAGCATCCCTTTCATTCTCAAGAGCGGCTTTTCAAACACGATCATTTCTTCCCAACTGGCTTCGCTGCTGGGATTGAATCCAGGCACACTGCCGACGGCACAGGTCGAGACGAACTTTGGCACGATGGAAGTGGGCATGGCCCAACTCCAGCTCGACCTGTTCAGCGACCCGAGCTTCCCGAGCTTCACGGTCCCGGTAGGCATCGCCTTGAACTCTGCCGACAATCCATTTGACGACAACGTGCTGGGCAGCGATGTGCTGGGTCGGCTGGCTTATTGGGACATTGATCAGACCAACCCGAGTGCGCCCATGTTCTCTGCCGCCGCTAGCCTCACGCCCATTCCTGAGCCGGGCACGGCGACGCTGATCAGCGTACCCATGCTTCTTTGCCTGTTGGCCGGATCCTGGGCACACCACAATCGGGCCGGACACGCTTCACGATCGACCTGCGCCTTGCGCCGATGGACGGCGTCCTTGCCGGCGTCGAAGCGGTAAGCCACACGGCGCCTACCTCGGCAAACCCGCACGACGGCTGAGCGAAGCCGAGGTAGCGCTGTCCGCAGAAAAGCACTCAGCGCGTGGCAATCTGCCGGAACCCGTTCGTCGCACCGATTTGGGCAGCATTGCCCTCGTTGCAGAGAACGCGGTCGACCCTGGCCATCGAGGGCCCGTGCTGTGCCCAGAGCAGCAGCGCGTCAAGCGCCTCGACCGGACCGCTGACCAGGGCTTCGACGCTGCCGTCGCTTCGGTTACGGACCCAGCCGGAGAGGCCAAGCCGTTCGGCCTCTGCGCATAACGACCAGCGGTAGCCGACGCCCTGAACCCGGCCATGAATACGCAGATTTCGGCAGATTGTCTGACCCATTTTTCGACTCCAGAATGCGGAAACTGGGGACTGGGGTGATGCGACCACAGCCATTACTGGCATAATCGTCGTCCATGAAAAGAAGAAGATCAAGGGGTGCTGTTTCGCTGTCCGGGGCTTTTATCCGAAGATGCTGAAGACGCTGTTGCTGCTGCCGCTCATTGGCGCCGCAGGCTTGTCGCTGCTGCCCAGCCGCCGCGTCGATCTGCTGCGCCATCTGGCGAGCGTCATCGCTGCCGCGACGATGTTCTGTGCCGGTCTGTTGCTGCTCGACTTCGATCCCACCAGCGCAGATATCCAGTTTTTTGAAACCCGGCCGTGGAATCCGCGCGTCGGCTCACAATTCGCGCTCGGCGTGGACGGCATCTCGCTGCCGATGGTCTTGCTGGCTACGGTGCTCTGTTTCGTCGCGATCTTCACATCGACCGGCATCCGCAGCGGCGCCAAACTGTATTTTTCGCTGCTGCTGGTCCTTGAAACCTCGCTGCTGATCGTATTTACGGCTCGCGACTGGTCGCTGTTCTACGTCTGCTGGGAACTGACCCTGATCCCGCTGTTCTTCCTGATCGATCGCCTGGGAGGGGTCAACCGGCACCGGGCAGCACTCAATTTTGTCCTGTATACGCTGGGGGGATCGGTGTTCATGCTGATCGCCCTGCTGTTACTCTACGATGTCGCCCCCGGCCATAGTTTCGCGATGGTCGACATGGCCGCCGGTGGTGCGCAATTGCCGGTGCGTACGCAGGTGCTGGTCTTTCTCGGGCTGCTGCTCGGTTTCGGTGTCAAGATGCCGATCGTCCCGCTGCATGGCTGGTTGCCACTGGCACATGTAGAGGCGCCGAGTCCGATTTCGATCCTGCTCTCCGGGATCCTGCTGAAAATGGGCGCCTACGGGCTGATCCGTGCGGCTGCCACCTTGCCGGCAGCAGCGCTGGCGCTGCAGGACTGGCTGGCGCTGCTGGCGCTGATCAGTCTGGTCTACGGCGCGGTGCTGGCCTGGCGGCAGACCGACCTGAAAGCAATGATCGCCTACTCGTCGATCTCGCATATGGGGGTCGTCCTGCTTGGCATCGCCGCGCTCAACCCGGCGGGACTCAGCGGTGCACTGACCCAGATGGTCGCGCATGGACTGACGGCCGGGTTGCTGTTCCTGCTCATCGGGCTGCTCTACGAGCGCACGCACAGCCGTGATCTGGCGACTTACGGTTCGCTCAATCGCAGCGCACCGCGCTTCGCCGTGTTTATCGTGTTCACGCTGCTGGCCTCGGTCGGCCTGCCCGGCAGCGCCGGCTTCATCGCCGAACTGCAGGTACTGATTGGCGCTTATCGCCGCTGGGGTGGCTGGCTGCTCCTGCTGTCGATCGCCGTGCTGATTTCCGCCGCCTACGCGCTGCGCGCGATTCGCTGCCTGTCGACCGGACCCGAGCGGCCTGCCAGTGCTGCTTCGGCAAGGGTAGCGGATTTCGCCGATCTCAATCGTGTGGAATGCGCGGCTGCCTGGCTGCTGAGCAGCGGCATCGTCTGCATTGGCGTCCATCCGGCACCACTGCTACGCCTGATGGCCACTTCGCTGAGCCAGCTGGCCAAAGCCTTTGGAGTTTGAATGAGTTCGCGCGTTCCGTCATCAGCACCTGCGAAAATCGCCACCGCACCCAGCCTGCAAAGCGTGCAGGCCAGCGTGCAGCAGCTTGCGCACCTGCTGCCGGCGCAGGCCCCCTTGCGCGATTTCGTTCATCACAACACCCTGCATGCCTTCCAGCATCTGCCGTTCGCCGAAGCGCTCAGTGCGGCCAACCGCCTGACCGGCGCACGTCCCTGGCTCGACGAGGGCCGCTACCGGAAGTTGTTCCGGGAAGGGCGGGTGAACGCGGACGATCTCGCCGCCGCCTTGCGGCAATCGCCCGAAACCCGGGCCGACGAGTTGCTGCTCGGCGATGCGCTGCCCGGCTTACGTCGCGGCGAGATCCTGCAGGCAGCACTGCTGCAGCCGCCGGGGAGCATTTCACCGCCCCGTCTGCGCTGGCAAATCGAGGAAAAATCGGCGTGCGAGCGCCTGCAAGCGGATCTCGACCCGCTCATGCGGCAGCGACTGCTGCACGCCGCCGCTGCGGACGGCCACGATGAGGCCGCAGCCGTCGCCGACCTCTGGGCAGCGGCTTGCGCCTTGCGCGGGCCGACTGCCCGGCCCGCCGTCGCTTGCGCCGAGCCCTCGGCGACCGCTGCCGTGACGATTTGGCAAGAACTGCTCGACCGTCTCGGCGACGAATGGACGCTGGGCGCATTGCTCGCCCATTTGACGGGTGAGGATATCCGACTTGCGCTGCAGGCATCCCTGATTCGCCATCTCGCGGCACATCTTGATCATGGCCTGGCCGCCTGGAGAAACCCGGCACGAGCACAGGGTTTTTTTGTGGCGTGGCGACGGAGCGCCGGCAGCGACTGGGCTTGGGAACTCGACGAATTCGCCGGCGCACGCCATGACATCGAGCAACTCGCCGACGATCCACTGCAGGTGATCGCCAACGAAATGCACTTGTTGGATGTCGATGATTCGCGCTGCAGCGCCTATCTGCAGCGACTGGCGATGGAATTAGCGGGCTGGGCAGGCATGTGCCACTGGCATGAAGCGCACGCCGCAGCCGGTGATCCGCCGGTCAGCCTGACTGATTTTCTTGCCGTGCGCGTGGTGCTCGAACGCCTCTATGCCGAACAGTTGCTGCGCCGTGTCTGGGGCCTGCGGCTCAACGAACTGGGTGGCTACTTCATCAATCACCCGGCCGAGCTGGCGGTCAGGCACGCGGCCGGCAGTCGCCAGTTGCCGGACGACTTGCTCGACCAGCTACGGCCGCATCTGACGGCTGAGGCTGCGCATGGCGACTGGCCGCATTTCGCCCACCGCCTGGTGGAAGCGCGCAACGCCGCGGCGACCGACACGGAAGCACTGGCCGCCTGGCCGCTGTTCGTCCTGGCACAAAGACTGGGGCGGACTGGTCGCGAGCTGCGCGAGCTTGGCCGAGCCGGGGTGGATGCCCTGCTTGGCTGCGCCGATTCCCTGACTGGCGACCAGCGCGGCCTGATCTGGCTGCTGGCCTACGAACACCACTATCGGCAACAGATCTTTGCAGCCTTGCTCGCCAATCATGGCCGCACACCGGCGCTGGCCGGCAAAGCCCAGGCGCAGTGGGTTTTCTGCATGGATGATCGCGAAGAAGGCAGTCGCCGCCACCTCGAAGAAGTCAACCCGGCTTTTGAGACCTTCGGTGCAGCCGGTTTCTTCGGCACCCCGATGCTCTGGCAGGGCCTCGACGACGAGCTCCCGACGGCTCTGTGCCCGATCGTCGTACGCCCGGCGAATAGCGTGCGCGAGACCGTGCCGCCCGGCGCCGAGGCAGCGTACCGGCGGCATCAGCAGCGTCGCCAGCTGCGCCTGGCGTGGCGCGAACGCTTGCATCAGGGCAGCCGGCGTGGCTGGCTGCAGGCTGCGCTGCTGAGCACCGCCGCCGCGCCCTGGGCATTGCTCGCGCTACTGGCGCGGACGCTGGCGCCGGGACGTCTCGGGTCACTGCTTGAGCGAACTCGCGACCGCTTCGACAAGCCGTTGCCAGGCACACTGGAATTGACCGCCGAGCCCGGCGAAGCGCAACGGGCCGCCAGCAGCGACGCGCCACGACTCGGCTTCAGCGAAGAGGAGCAGCTGACCCGCGTCGGCACTTTCCTGCGCAGCATTGGTTTGACGAAGCATTTCGCGCCGCTGATACTGATCGTCGGCCACGGTTCGGACAGCCGCAACAACCCGCATCTCGCCGCTTACGATTGCGGTGCCTGTTCCGGCCGCCACGGCGGACCGAATGCGCGCGTGTTTGCGGCGATGGCCAACCGGCCGGCGCTGCGCCTCAGCCTCGCGCGGCAGGGAATCGTCATCCCGGAGACGACGCACTTCATCGGCGCCGAGCACAACACCTGTGACGAGAGCTACGTCTGGTACGACCTCGAGCAATTGCCAGCCAGTCATCGTGAGGCTTTTGCCGCACTGCGCCGTGACTGTCAGGAAGCGGCGCGTCACCATGCCGTCGAGCGCTGCCGTCGTTTCGCATCGGCGCCGCTCGACCCCTCGCCACAACAGGCGCAGGCACATCTGGCAAACCGGCGCCAGGACATCGGCCAGGCGCGGCCCGAACTCGGGCATGCCACCGTTGCGGCGGCTTTCGTCGGCCGCCGCACGATGAGCCGCGGGGCGTTTTTCGATCGACGGGTGTTCCTGATTTCCTACGATCCGCTGCCGGATGCCGATGGGCACGTACTCGAAGCGACCCTGCTGGCGGCTGGCCCGGTCGGCGCCGGAATCAACCTGGAATATTACTTTTCGACCGTCAATAACGAAGGCTATGGCTGTGGCAGCAAAATCATGCACAACCTGACCGGCTTGTTCGGAATCATGCAGGGGGCCAGTTCCGACCTGCGAACCGGCCTGCCGCTGCAGATGGTCGAGATCCATGAACCGATGCGACTGCTGGTGATCGTCGAACAGACGCTGGAAATCATCAATGCGATCTACCAGCGACAACCCCCCCTGCAGGAATTGATCGGCAAGGACTGGATCGTTCTTGCCGCCAAACACCCGCAGACGGGAGCCATCCATCTGTTCGCGCCGGCGACCGGCTGGCAACCCTGGACTCCCCAGGCAACGGGCCAGCCGGCGCCGGACGTGCCCGAGGCCGAGAGTTCGTCCGACTGGTTCGCCGGCCAGCGCAAACCCTTGCCGCCGGCCTTGCTGCGGCGCCCGGTGGTGACCGCATGAGCGCACCCGGCGGGCTGTTCGACATGCTGGCACTGGCCATCCACCTGTTCTGGCTGGTGCCGCTGTTGCCGCTGCTGTCAGCAGCGCTGCTCGCCATTCTTTTGCTCTTGCGCCGCGGCGCGGGCGATGCAGACGAACCGCTGACCGCCGCCATCGCCAGCACGGCCGCTCTCTGCGCGCTACTGCTGCTGCTGCTCTTCGATCTGCTGGCCATCGCTGGCGCCCTGCCGGAGCAACTGGTGTTTGGCGAATGGCTGCGTATCGGCACAGTAGCGGTTCGCCTGTCCTTCGTGGCCGACGCCTACAGCCTGCCGGCAGCGACGCTGGTCACCCTGATCGTCTGGATTGCGATCCGTTTTTCGGCGACCTATCTGCACCGGGAGCCTGGTTTCCCGCGCTTCTTCCTCGGCATCGGCCTGTTCCTTGCCGGCATGCTGCTGATCGTCCTGGCCGGCAACGCGGTGCTGACCTTCGTCGGCTGGGAACTCGCCGGTTTCAGTTCCTGGCTGCTCATCGCATACGCCTGGGAACGACCGGTCGCGACCGGCAACGCCTTGTTGGTTTTCCTCTGCAATCGCGTTGGTGATGCCGGTTTCATGCTCGGAATCGCTCTCGCGACGTGGTCGGCAGGCAGCCTCGAGTGGGCCGGGCTGGCCGGAGATGGCAGTATGTCCATGGTCACGGCGCGCCTGCTGGCGTTCGGTTTCGTACTGGCGGCGCTGGTGAAGTCGGCGCAATTGCCATTTACGCCATGGATCGCGCGTGCACTCGAAGGCCCGACGCCGTCTTCGGCGATTTTCTACGGTTCACTGATGGTACACGCCGGCGTCTATCTGCTCTGCCGCCTGCAGGGTCTGCTCGAGCAGGTGCCCGACCTGCTGGCGCTGCTGGCGGTCGTCGGTCTGGCGACCGCCGTGTACGGCGGCCTCTGTGCGCTGGTGCAGAGCGATGTCAAGTCGGCGCTGGTTTTCTCGACCGTGACGCAGGTCGGTCTGATGGTCGGCTGCTGCGGTCTCGGACTGTTCTGGCTGGCCGCCTGCCACGCGGGCCTGCATGCCGCTTGGCGCGCATATCAGTTTCTGCTCGCACCGGCGTACATGCATCTGGCACGTCGGCCGGCGCCGCCGGTGCCGCGCTGGCTGGCCACACAAGCTTGGTGGTACACGGCGGCATTGCAGCGCTTCTGGATCGAGCCGCTGGCCAACAGCCTGCTGACGCGCCCTACTCTGGCTCTCGGCCGGGACGTGCGGGCGCTCGACGAGCGTTTCATCGACCCGCTCGTCGGCGCGCCCCGTGACGATGAACACTTTGCCACTGGTGACGCCGCCGACGAACTGATTCGTGGCCATGGCCTGGCTGGTCGCGCGCTGTTCAACTTCGCGGACCGCATGCAAGGCCTGGAAAGCACCCTGCTGTTCAGCGGCGATGGGGCGATGGAGAAGTCGCTGCAACGCGCCGCACACTACGCGGATGCCATCGAGTCGCTGCTCGAACAACCACGCTATCTGATGTTGATGGTGATGGCGACTTTCGTGGTGATCCTGTGAGTGAAATTCTCTGGGCGGCGCAGGCCGGCTACCCGCCGCTGGCGACGCTGCAATGTTTGCCACTGGCGGCAGCCCTGCTGCTGCTGATCATGCGCGAGGCCGACCTGGCGCTGGTCCTCGGCCGTATCTTCGCGGTCGCCGAACTGGTCGTGGCGATTGACCTGTACGCCCGCATTGAGGTGTCGACCAGCATCCTGCAGTTCGCCGAACGCGTCGATGTATTCGCTTACCATGCTGCAGCCGACGGGGTGAGCGTGCTGTTCATCCTGCTCACGGCGCTACTCGGCGTGCTGCTGTCTTTCTATGGCATGGCCCGCCAGCAGATCTCGCCGGTGCAGCTCCTGAGCGTGCTGTTGCTGATCGAGTCGTCACAGATGACCATGCTCACGACGATGAACCTGCTGTGGTTTGCCGGCGCTTCGGCGGTACAACTGGCGCTGGTCGGCTACCTGCTCTGGCGCTGGGCTTCGGCCAGAGAGGAGAACCTGGCCCTGTCCCGCTTCCTGCAGTATCAGCTCTTCGGCTGGTGCCTGTTCATGGCCGGATCCATCGTTCTGGTCTGGAGCCACGCCGACGTCCTTGGCAGCCACTGGAGCTTCGACCTCTTCGAATTGCTGGAAACGCCACAGATCGGCAAATACCAATCGGCAGCCTTCTACCTGCTGTTTTATGGTTTGGCGGTACGCACCCCGTTGTTTCCCCTGCACGGCTGGCTTCCCAACTCGGCCGGCTACGGCCTGATTGCCGTGGGCCCGGTGCTGCTGCTCGGGGTCAAGGTCGGCATCTACGGCATGGCGCGCTTCCTGTTGCCACTGACCGCCGAAGCGGTGATGATCTGGCAGCCCTATGTCGTGGCCTTCGCCATGGTCGGCGTCTTCTTCGCCGCGAGCATGGCTTTCCGGCAGGCCAATCTGCGCCGGCTGATGGCTTTTGCGGTCGTCAGCCATACCAGTCTGATCGTGATTGGCCTGTTTACGCTGCATCCGGCCGGCCTGCAGGGCGCACTGCTGCTGGCCGTCAACTTCGGCCTGGCGATTACGGTGATGCTGTTGATGGTCGGTTACGTATACCGCCGTACCGGCACCACCAATCTCGATCAGCTCGGCGGTCTCTTCGACCGCGTTCCCTTCATCGCCGTTGCTTTCCTGATCGGCGGCCTGGCGCTGCTCGGCATGCCCGGGACACCCGGTTTTGACGCCGTGCACCTGGTTCTGGAAGCGTCGATCGAGACCTTTGGCGCCTTGCCGACGGTCGCCACGGCGCTCGGCAACGTCGCTGCGGCCGGTTTCCTGCTATGGGCTTTCCAGCGCGCCTTTCTCGCACCGCGGCCCAGGGATCTACCGGCAGCCCGCATCGCCCGCACCGGCCGGATGGAGTATTTCGTTGGCGGCGCCACACTGCTGGTGCTGCTGGCCGCCGGTTTCTATCCTGAGCCCTGGCTGCAGTTGACCGATACGGCAACGCAGGCGCTGTCGGCCTATTTCCACCATGGTTGAACTGGCGTCCTGGCCGCTACTGAGTACGCTGCTGTCGCTGCCGCTGCTTGGCGCGCTGTTGACGGCGCTGTGGCGGCGCAAATCATGGGCGCAGTGGGTCGCGCTCGGCACTGCCATGCTGACGCTGTTCTGCTCGCTGCTGATCGTCGCCGTCTTCGATGACCAGGACCCCGACTTCCAGTTGCTGGATTCGGCGACCTGGATCCCGGGAGTCAATATCAACTACCTGCTCGGCGTCGATGGCCTCTCGCTGCTCTTTCTGCCGGCGACGGCGCTGCTCTTCTGCGGTTCGGTCGTCGCCGGCTGGCGGCAGCATGCGCCGGCTGCGCTCCCTGGCGTGTACTTCGCCCTGCTGCTCCTGCTCGAAGCGGCCACCCTCGGCGTCTTCTGCGCGCTCGACAGCATCCTGTTCTTCTGCTTCTGGGAGTTCACACTGCTGCCGCTGTATTTCCTGGTCAGCCTGTGGGGCTTGGGCGCCGGCCGCCAGGCGGCTGCCGTGCGCTATTTCCTGGTCATGCTCGCCGGCGGCGTGCCGCTGCTGTTTGGCCTCCTGGCGCTGGCTTTCGGGCATGCCGAACTGAGCGGAGCGCTGCGCTTCGATCTGCCAACGCTGCTGGCGACAGCGCTGCCGGAGCGAACCCAGTATCTGGTGTTCCTGCTGCTGCTCGCCGGTTTCGGCGTCAAGGTGCCACTGCTACCGCTGCACACCTGGCTGCCCGCACTGGCGATGGGTGCGCCGGCGGCGGTGACGGCCGTGCTGGTCGGGCTCAAACTCGGCGCCTACGGGCTGATCCGCTTCGCCATTCCGCTGGCGCCGCTCGCGGCGCGCGAGCTGCACTGGCTGCTCGCCGGTTTTGGTACCGTGGCCATCCTCTACGGCAGCGTCGCGGCGCTGGCGCAGAGCAATCTGCGTGCCATGCTGGCGTACGCAAGCGTGTCGCATGTCGGGCTGGTCGTGCTGGGACTGGCATCGTTCTCGGTTTCGGCGCTGCAGGGAGCGCTATTGCAACTGCTCAACTTCAGCGTCGCCGCCGGTGGTGGCTTTCTGGTCCTCGCTTTCCTGCAGCGCCGTACCGACTCGACCGACATCAGCCAGCTCGGTGGCGTGATCCACCGCCTGCCGCTCCTGTCCGGTTTCTTCCTGCTCTTCGGACTGGCCGGCATCGGACTGCCGGGAACCAGCGGCTTCCCCGGTGAACTGCTGATCATCGTCGAAACGCTGCACAGCCATACCGGTGCCGGCCTCGCAGCGCTGTTCGCCATGGTGCTCGCTGCCGCAGCCTTTCTGTCGCCCTTCCGGCAGGCCTTTCTCGGCCCCTTGCGTAATCCCGACCTCGCCACCGCCGAAGACCTGCTGCCGCGCGAGCTGGCCTTGCTGCTCTTGCCGGCCCTGTTGATTCTGACAGTCGGCGTCTATCCGCTGCCGATCCTCGAACTGCTGCGGCCGAGCGCCGAAGCCTGGGTGGCAGCTCTCGCCGGGCTGTAGCGTGCAGCAACTCGGCGAGAGCTGCGCATCTGCGCGCATGTCTTGTCTTTTTCCCATAACCTCAGCAAGATTGGGCATGTCGCAGACCAGGACGTAGCGAACGGCAAAAGGACAGACCATGGCAAATGCATCGAAAGTGAAATTCTGCTGGCAAGACCCCTTGTTGCTCGAAGCGCAACTGAGCGAAGAAGAACGCCTGTTGCGCGACGCAGCGCGCGACTACTGCCAGGGTAGATTGTTGCCGCGCGTTCTCGAATCCTTTCGCCTCGAACAAACCGATCCGGCGATTTATCTGGAAATGGGCGAGATGGGACTGCTTGGCGCGACGATTCCGCCCGAGTACGGCGGTGCCGGGCTCAACTATGTGAGCTACGGCCTCATCGCGCGCGAGGTCGAGCGTATCGATTCGGGTTTTCGCTCGATGATGAGCGTGCAGTCTTCGCTGGTGATGCTGCCGATCCATACCTTCGGGACCGAGCAGCAGAAGCAGAAGTACCTTCCCCGGCTGGCACGCGGCGAATCGATCGGCTGCTTCGGACTGACCGAGCCCAACCACGGCTCCGACCCGGGCAGCATGGAGACCCGGGCGCGTGCGGTGGACGGCGGCTACCGGATCTCGGGCAACAAGACCTGGATCACCAACTCGCCGATTGCTGACGTGTTCATCGTCTGGGCCAAGGATGACGCCGGCGCAATTCGCGGCTTCGTCCTCGAGAAAGGAATGCCGGGCCTGTCGACGCCGCCCATCCATGGCAAGGTCGGTCTGCGCACGTCGATTACCGGCGAGATCGTGATGGACGAGGTCTTCGTACCGGCGGAGAACGCTTTTCCAGAAGTGCGGGGGCTCAAGGGACCGTTCACCTGCCTCGATTCGGCACGCTACGGCATCGCCTGGGGTGCCCTCGGCGCCGCCGAGTTCTGCTGGCACACGGCGCGCCAGTACACGCTCGATCGCAAGCAGTTCGGCCGCCCGCTGGCCGCCAAGCAGTTGGTCCAGAAGAAACTCGCCGACATGCAGAGCGAAATCACGCTGGCTCTGCAGGGTTGCCTGCGCCTCGGGCGGATGAAGGACGAAGGTACGGCGACACCCGAGATCACCTCGATCATGAAGCGCAACTCCTGCGGCAAGGCACTCGACATCGCTCGCATGGCGCGCGACATGCTCGGCGGCAACGGCATCTCGGACGAGTACGGCATCATCCGGCACCTGGTGAACCTCGAAGTGGTCAATACCTACGAAGGCACCCATGATGTACACGCGTTGATCCTCGGCCGGGCGCAAACCGGCATCGCCGCTTTCTGAAGCCGCTGGCGATGTCGTCGGCAAATCACGGTATTGCGCAGCACCGCCGAATGGATCGCCTTGCTCGAAAATGCCACCGTACCTTGCGGGAGTGGCGTTGGATCTCCTATCCTTAGCCATGACCCAATATGGTGCACAAATTCTCTGGCTCCGCGGCGAGCAGGATTTTCTCGGTAACCGTTATAGCCGCAAGCACCTGCTGCGCTTCGACGGGGGTGTCGACATCCCTGCCTCGTCGTCGCCGCACGTCGTGCCGGTGCCGATGTCCGACCCGGCCGCGGTCGATCCCGAAGAGGCTTTTGTCGCCTCGCTGGCCAGTTGCCACCTGCTGTGGTTTCTGTCGATCGCTGCCCGGCGCAGGTTCTGCATCGATCGCTACGCCGACAACCCGCTCGGCGTCATGGCGAAAAACAGCGATGGCAAGCTGGCGATGACCCTCGTCACGCTGCGACCCGAGGTCGCCTTTTCGGGCGACCACCTGCCGACGGCTACCGAGGTGGCGGAAATGCACCGCCAGGCGCACGAGGAGTGTTTCATCGCCAACTCGGTCAAGACCGAGGTCCGTTGCGAGCCGGTGTTCGGCGCTGCGCAGGATTGACGTGGGGCCGCTGCAGAGAGCAGAGTACCAGCGCTGCGCTGGGTTTCCGTTGGCTATGGAATTCAACAGGCCCCCTGCCCGAGGTCTCGCCTCGCCCCCAGGGCCTCGCCACTCGGAATGCATACGCTAAGGCGCTGTTTATGCTAGTTTTTCATACACTTGGCAGATTCCTCGGTAGTCCAAACCTTGTCTGCCCTAGCATGACCGAATGGTCCGGGAGGCGAGACGGCCTACAGAAAGGCAATCGACTGCAAGATAAGTCACAACAAATCATATAGTTGATGGCTTTTAACCATATGCTATCCGAGTGGCTGGGCCCTGGCTTCTCCCCCGCGCCGCCAAGCTTGAGCACGCTGGTGAAGGCTTCGCTGGTGAACTGCGAGCCTGATCGTTGTTGAAGATTCCCGGCTGGCCATGGACACGCAAGGCCTCCTCCACGGAAGAGCGCCGGCTGCACGCATACGACAGCTCACCGATTCCGGCCTGGAAGTTGCTGCGCCACACGAGCAGGGTGCTGTCTGACGGATCTTCCTCCAGCCAGCAAGCGCAATTATGCTGCAAGCATCGATTTTTGATAACCAAATAGCCGATGCCGCGAAAGCGGCGCCTGCCCACGCGGCGAGCTTGTCGGCTTTGGCCTTGAGCGGGAAGGAAAGACCGATGGCGTCGAGGACTTCCTTCCGTTGTGATCGCTCAAGGGCAATGGCGGGGGAACTTGTCCATTCCAATTCCCGTCTCGGCACTGACCAGATTGCAGGCATCGGTCCACCAGTCCGGGTCGTCGAGGCAGCCACGCAGACTCGGTGTCTTGTTCAGGCGACGGATCATTCTCTGTCGCCGACTGCTGATCGTCACTTCCCAACTGGCGCCTCGGCGCTCGGGTTGGTGCTGCCACTTGTGTTCTTTCAAGACCTGATCCCGCAACTCGCCAATTGTGTGCAGAAGAGATCTGCATTCAGGACGGGAACAGTTTCTTGATACTCTTTCTAAGCTCTACGCCAGAGATTAACTGTTTACATACAGGGTGCCATTGAAAAATCATCCACCACTCCTCAGTTTCAGGTTTTGGGTGATTTGGGCATGTCATATCCACTCCAAAAGAATCCAACAGATCTTCGGTAGTTGATAATCTTGAAACATCGACAACTTCTTGTAAGAACAAACCCTCACCGTTTGGTGCAAAGCGCTTCTGAATTTCTTCAGGGTGAAGTTGATTCAAGCACTGAAGTAGTAGTTCGAGTGGTTGAGAATATGGATTAGATTTTTTTTTCATGAACGTGCTTTTTCTCTGCCAGCCCGCATTCTATTACGGATACCGCTATCCATTCGGGTCTTGATCATCATTCCGGCCAAGGCCGAGTGCTGAGCGTGGAGAAAGGAGTGGCAGGACCCTCGAAATCTCGTACCCTTGGAAGTGCAAACTCACCGAGGGAGAAGGAAGATGCTCGAAGGTCCTGCCGGGATTGACTATAGCTGAGACACGAGGCCGGTGCCACTGCGCGCTGCACGGCCGTCGATGGTCGGTGGGTCGTGAAGCGCCGCTCGCGCCTGGAGCGGGCGGAGCAGCTTGGGACGGCCACGGCGCGCGTGGCGGCGGGACAGCCGCAACGGCAGGTGGCCGCCGACCTCGGCCTGGCCCGCAATACCTTGCAGGAATGGTGCAAACCGCTTGCGGTCGGCGCGGCCCCAGCGGTCTTGGCGGCGTGGGTGGAGACCCCAGAGGGCGTGCGCTGGCTGCATCAACTGGTGTGGGCGGCGCACTTCAGCATCCCCCTGCAGTTCAGCGCAGCAGCTCCGGGGTAGAGGGCCGCAATGGCCAACTGGCCCTACATCACCAGGGTCGCCATCGCCTGAGCGACCGCAAGCTCGCAGCGCTCACCGTCGTACACAACTATCATATCCGGCGCGCCGACGACCTCGACCGCCCAAGCAGCCCTATCTGATGCAGGTGGCGGCGTAGCGGGGGGGGAGCCGGAACGACGATCAAGGCCCCCATTCGGTAGCCAGCTTTCAGCAGGGTCTGTAAGGTGGCCAAGCCGAAGTGCGCGGCTTTGCCCCCTGACACCCGCCTAAATCACCGTCGGGCATCCAGGGTGCGCTACGCCGGGCTGCAAAACGCGCAGCCCGCCCTGGACGCAGGAGAAATGATCGCGAGAACAAAGGTTTTGAAAAGGCAAAAGGCTTGACCAGTTCGCCTCTGCCGCGAGCCAACCGCGGTTGGTGCCCGCCGCCATCGTGACGGGCAACCCTATTGACAGGGGCCGGCTAATGGGTGACCCCAATTCGACCCCCGCAAGGGCCTGCGCGGGGTCGGCATCGGGCAGGCGCTGCTGGCCTTTGCCGAGGTCGAGGCGCGCCACCGGGGCTGCTGCAAGCTGACGCTGGAGCGTCCTTACCGGCAATGCGGTGGCGATGAAGGTGTACAAGCGCGCGGGTTTCCGGCCCTATACACTCGACCCGGCCGCCGGCACGGCGACTTTCCTGCAGAAGAAGCTGCCTCCGACCTGAGCAGCCGGATCAGGCCACCTTGAAGTAGGCGACCTGCTGGCGGAGTTCCTGCGCCATCTGTTGCAGCCGCGCGGCGTTCGCGACGTTGGCGCGCATCGTTGCGTTCGTCTCCTCGGTCATCTGCGCGACGTGCTCGACGTTCTTGGCCACCTCGTTGGCGGCCACGGCCTGTTCGCGGGTCGCGTTCGCCACTTCCAGCGCGCGCGTCCGGGAGTCTGTGGCCTCGGATGAGATCGTGTCGAGCATGTCCGACACGGCGCTCACCTTGGCAAGCCCGTGCTGGATCTTTGGTGCGACTGCCTCCATGCCGGAGACGGTTTGGCGGGTCTCGTCCTGAATCTGCCCGATCATCTGGGCGATTTCATGCGTTGCCTTGGCCGTGCGCTCGGCCAGCTTGCGCACCTCGTCGGCAACCACCGCGAAGCCGCGGCCCTGCTCACCGGCACGAGCCGCCTCGATGGCCGCGTTGAGCGCCAGCAGGTTGGTCTGGTCGGCGATCTCGCGAATCACGCCAGCGATCCCCCCGACATCTTCCGATCGCTTGACGAGTCCGGCGACCTGCTCCGACGACGCGCTGATCGCGCCGGCCATCGACTCGATCTCGTCGACCGCGGCGTGAATTGCGGCCACGCTCTCCTCGGTCAGGCGGGAGGTCTTCTGCGAGCTGGCCTCGGTTTCGCCGGCCAGCGTCGATACCTCGTTGATGCTCACCGTGACTTCTTCGAGGGCCGCCGCCGAGGCCGCCGAGGCCTGCGCCTGTGCCTCGGTGGCCGTGCTCACCTGGCTCGTCGCTACCGACATCTGTCGGGCCGCATCACCGATGGTGTCGGATGCGGAACGGACGCCACCGATGATCGTTCCGAGCTTTTCGGCCATCTCGTGCATCGCACGCATCACGGCGCCGATTTCGTCGCCCCGGCCGGTATCGAGGCGGACCGTCAGGTCGCCGTTCGCAATGCGCTGCGAGCTACCCACCAGTCCGATCAGGGGCAGGATCACGATGCGGTTCAGGTAGAAGGTCAGAATCGCCAGGAGCGCGATCGTCAGCACGAAGGTGGCGGCGATCGTCAGGTTGCGTGCGCGGTCGGCGAGGCTGAAGATTTCCTCGGTATAGCTGCCCGAGGCGACGATCCAGTTCCAGTCCTTGTAGTCGTTGTAAATGACAATCTTGTTGCGCGGGCGGGTTTCGCCGGCCTCCTTGTTCATCCACGGGTAGATGATGGTGCCGTTTCTTTTCTCGACGATCTCGCGGATGAACGGGCGGCCTTCGTTGTCCTTGGCTTCGATGATGTTCTTGCCTTCCGACGCCGGATGGACGATAAGGGTGCCGGCCTTCGGCCCGGGAGTAGCGTCGAGCACATAAGCGTAACCGGTTGTGCCGAGCTTGATCTTCTTTATGGTCTCCTTCATGCGCGCAATCGATTCGACGATGTCGATGCCGACGAAATGCAGGCCGATCACCTGGCCGGCCGCGTCGCGGATCGGGTCGTACTTGGTCATGAAGTCGCGCCCGAACAGGGTGGCCTTGCCGGTGAAGGACTTGCCTTCACGCACCAGCACGTAGGCCGGGTGTTCCTTGCCGAGCAGCGTGCCGACGGCTCGCGAGCCGTCTTCCTTCTTCACGGAGGTCGTAACGCGTACGAAGTCGTCGCCTTTCTTCGCAAAGACGGTCGCGACGTTGCCCTTGGTCCGCAGACTGAAGGTATCAACCTCGCCAATGCTGCCGTTGAGCGCGACACCATTGAGCTTGAGAACCGGGTCGTCTCCGCCTTCGAGCGTGTAACGGCCGGCGAGCGCAGTCGAGAAAGCGTGTGCCCAGCTTTCAGCCTGCCCGCGAAGGATCGAGTCGGTTTGCCCGATCATGTCGAGCACCATCATGTTCGTCTTCCGGAGCTGCTCGGTCTCGTCGCGTTCGTTGATGTCGCGAATCTCGGCGTTGAGGAACAGGGCGAAGCCGCCCAGCGACAGCACGATGGCGAGCGACACCATGGCGGCGATGCGAAAGCGGATTGACTGGGTTTGGATCATCGCGCGGCTACCTCTCGTTTCGTTTGTCTTGCCCTGAAGGCGGGATCCGGTACGAGGAAACCAGTTTAACCTCAGATCGAGATCGGGATAAGAAAAGCGGGGCAGATTATTTGTAAGCCGTTGTTACCAATGTGGGTTGGACCTTCTAAGGAGAGCCCCAACGGGTGTCGAACATCCAACTTTGAACTTCGCTCCTTAGGGAACCGATGATTAATTCACTCCAATGCCGAGCTTGAGAACCCGAAACACGCAAGTGCGGGGTCATACCCCAAGTGCGGGATCAAGGTTTGCCGAATCAACGAATCAATGCTCCGCTGTCTTGGGGCCAAGTCGGGCACTTGATCATCAACAAGAACCGTTGACGCGGCTAGGCAGAATTTCCGCCTCCATCGAGCCAACTTACCGCCCGGCTGACCGTCGAGTAGTGTACTCGGAAATGCTCCGCGATCTCCTGCATGGAATACGCTCCGGTCAGAAAAGCACGCGCCATGGCCTCGCGGCGCAGCGGGTACGCCGCAGCGAACTCGGTGAGCGGCTTGGCCAGCACCCGCCGCTGCGCGCGGGGCACCTCGCGCAACTTGTCCATGGGCTTCCAGGCACCAAAGCGTTGCTCGACAAAGCGCTCGCTACCGAGAAGGATCTGGTGGCGAAGCCCCTTCCAGATGCTCGGTTGTCCGATTCCCTCGACGACGAAGGCTGCGTAGCCGGCCTGCGCCTGAGCGCGCTCGTCGCCGAACTGGCCCAGGAGCCAATCGGTCTCCAGCCATTCCGGTGTCGGTGCCGCTGCGACCATCGCGCGGTAACTGCTCCATGACCAGTCGTCCGGCCGCGCCACCATGCCCGCCCTGACTGGGTTGAGTACAACGTAGCGCGCGAGTTCCAGCAGGTAGGTTTCACGTTCGACCAGAATTGCCTTGAAGCGCCCCTGAAACAGGTGCCCGACCAGCGCATGGCGGCGGTTGAACTGCTGCGTATAGACACCGTTCAACTGCCGCATCCCTTGCGAGAGGTTGGCGTCGGGCGTCTCCAACACCATATGGAAATGGTTGGTCATCTGGCACCAGGCATGACAACGCCAATTGAAGCGTGCGCAGGCCTGTCCGAGGACAGCCAGCCACCCTGCGCGATCTTCGTCGCTCCGGTAAATGGCCTCCCGGCGGTCGCCACGCGAGGTGACGTGGTACACACCACCGGCAAGCTCGATGCGCAGGGGTCTTGCCATAGGATGAAGTTTAGGCTTTACATTGCTGGATTCAAGACCTGACCCTAATTGCGTGCGTGACCCTAATTGCAAGACCTTAACAACAAATTCAACGGCGAGCGAAGCGAGTCCGCTGCAATGCCAAGTTAGACTCGGGTGGCGGTCCGGCAGGAGCCGGAATGATCGTCCACCCCTCGGCGGCGTGTTTGTTCTGACGTGCCTGTAGATCGGCAAAAATGCGGTCGAGATCGAAATCCAAGCTGGCGGCGTGCTGCTCGCGAATCGCACGTACTTCGTGAATGATGCTATCAGTCATTGTCGTCTCCCAAGAGCTCGTCAGGTGTGCAAATGAAAGGCAGGAACAAGCCCAGCCGCTGAAAATGCTCGGCAATTCGCGCCTGGATCTCCGGGTTGGCAATATGCCGACAATTCCATGTCAGCAAATAATCCACGAAATGAACTGTGGCAATCGAAATATGCATGGCATCCTCAGCCGCCCTGACCGGAACGATTCCCGCAACAACCAGCCCCTTCGCCAGCTCAACACTTTACGCAGTAATGTCTAGCAGCGGTATGGTCAACAGCGCGTCAAGCCGTTTGCTCGCCGCAGAGGCATCTCCAGCGCCGCATTCAGTGACAACAAGTTCTGACACGACCAGATCGAATTCGCTACGGCGATCCCAGAAGAGGTAAGTGCTCTGCTGATGGCCAGCTTCAATTACGTTCTTGCTGGGGCGAGCCGTCAAATAGCTGATGACGGAGGTTTCAACGTATATCCTGCGCTTCATGAACTTAACCCTCGTTCAGAAAACCGTGTCCCCCATTCTTTCTGGAAAAAGAAAGACATGACCCCGTTTTCTACGTAGTGATCTTGCCATAGGATGAAGTTTATGGCTTTAAATTGCTGGATTACAAGACCTGACCCCCAAGATGTGTGACCCCCAAGATGTGACCCCCAAGATGCTTTTGCTCGCTGGACCTTGCAAAACATCCGCAACTTGCGTATATTTTCTCCATGCAAGCTATTTTTGCCGAATTGCCGGCGTTTGCCAAATATCGTGCCGACTACCTGGACGATGAAGAGTTTCGCAGGTTGCAACAGTACATGCTGAAGAACCCGGAAGCCGGCGATGTGATCGAAGGGACGGGCGGGCTGCGCAAGTTGCGTCATGGCGATTCTCGCCGTGGCAAAGGAAAGCGGGGTGGACTACGAGTGATTTACTACTGGTGGGATAGTGGCCGGCAATTCTGGCTCTTCACCCTGTACGACAAGGATGAAATGGAGAACTTGAACGCCGATGAGAAAAAGGCGCTCAAGGGAATGTTGAAAGCTGAACTGGAGGCCAGACGATGAAGAAGCGAAACCTGTTTGCCGAGATTGCCGAGGGCTTTGGTGCCTTGGCGAACGAGCGCGCTGACAAGCAGACGCTACGCACGCACAAGGTCGGGGTTCAACCCGTGCCGGAGGTGACGGCTGAGGAGCTGGTCATGTTGCGCGAGCGCCTGCATCTTTCGCGCCCGGTGTTTGCCGGCTACCTGCGCACGAATCCCCGGACACTGGAAAACTGGGAGCAGGGTCGGGCCAAACCGAACGCTCAGGCTGTGCTGCTGATTCGCTTGGTCGAGAAGTTCCCGGATACCGTTGAGCGACTGGCCGTGGTCTGAACTTCTGGCCGTAGCGGATCAAAAGGTACAAACCACCAGCAAGCTCAATGCGTGGTGGTTTTGCCATAGGTTGCGGTCTAGCCCGGAAAATGCCGGATTGCAAGACCTGACCCCATTGGTGATGCCATTGGTGATGTGCAAGACCTGACCCCATTGGTGATGTGTGACCCCATTGGTGATGTGACCCCATTGGTGATGACCTGACCCCATTGGTGATGACCCCATTGGTGAGACCTGACCCCATTGGTGAGCCGCAACCAAGACATGACCCCCATTTTGCTCATGACCCCGCGCGCTTCAAGAATTGCTTTGTTTCCGCCTTTGCACAAGGAAACCGACGAACCCCACGGCAAGAAGAAGCAATGTGGAGGGCGCTGGAACAACAGCGATTATCAACTGCGTATTAAACGAATGACCGTCGAACGGATCAGAGCCGGAACCACCAAAAAGTCCGGTAGTTACCGATGGGATGAACGGGTGAGGTATTCCGAAATTATCGATTGAACCACCAACAATGAAAACGTTATCGTGCAAGTCAGAATTCAGTTCGAGGAGCGCTGCGTCATTAAGATGTATGACTAATCTATTACCCGCCTCCCGAACGAGAAAACCGCCATCATAATACGCTGTGCCTGACCCCAAGTCATTGAAAATCGCAGTACTTGTTGTACCTGGGTGGAAGTCCCCGGGGGGAGTTGTGACATCATACAACCAGTACGCAATATCGCTGCCGCCCCATTCTGCTTCGGGGGGAATTGCGAATCCCAAATGCGTGTTCCAGTTGTCGATGACCAGCGTCGCCGCAATGATACGTTTGGCACTCGGAAAAAATGTGTCGATTGCCCTACCCACATCAAACATAAAGTAATTTCTGAAAACAAGGGGATCCAATGGTGGTGGATAGAACCCAACTATGTATCCAGCGAAATAATTCGCCGACTCTGAGCGAGTCCCGCTGCCGAAATGGTTGTATGTGCCCCTCGCAAAAGGATCCAAGGTTATGGTCACTGCGGCATGCGTGGATGACGCGACCCCAATTGCCAAGAATGCGGCGACAAGTGCGCGTTGCAGGTAGAAATACAAAGATTGCATTTGGCGTCTCCAAGTAACCATCCCCCGGCAGAGCCGGGGGCTTTCAATGTGTGAACCGCTCATAGCGGCTAAACAGGGACGCTAACGCGACCATGACTTTCTTGCGCCACCTAAAGGCATAGGGCATAGCTTTACACATAACTCATTTAGCATCAAAATTTGTCTTTAGATACAATTTGTTATAATTTTTCATGGAAAATTGCCTAATATCCACAACTTTCATAAATAAAGAAGCAATTTCCATACCACTACCCCCCGTCTTTGAAAAAAATAGTCTTTACAGGCAGTTGCGATTCCACGCCGATCTAACACACGAAGCACGAGGGTTCTATGTGTAAAAAAAACCGACACATCGGCCACGGTAGCCGTGGGTCCTCACAAGCGCGGCAAGCGCGGGGTCACAAGCAAAGCGCGGGGTCACAGCAAAGCGCGGGGTCACTAAGCTCGGGGTCATGCACTAAGCTCGGGGTCAAGCTCGGGGTCATCCAAGCTCGGGGTCAAAGCTCGGGGTCAGTCAAAGCTCGGAGTCAAAGCTCGGAGTCAAAGCTCGGAGTCAAAGCTCGGGGTCAAGTCTTGCAATCCAGCAGCAAAGCTCGGGGTCACAGCAAAGCTCGGGGTCACAGCAAAGCTCGGGTAGAGTAGAGGACAGGCTTTCGCCTGCCCTCCCTCATCAAACCGTGCATGCGATTTTCCCGCACACGGCTTTCCGATGCTCTTCACGCCACGGCATGCGCCGAGTTCCAGCCCGCCTTCGTAGGAACTTTGTATAGCCCGTAGCGCCCGTAGAGATGAGCACTTGGAAACCGGCGGAAACCAGTTCCTCGGTCCTTCACCTGATGACGCTTCATCAAATGGGTTCGCAACCGGTCTTCCGCGTGGTATCTGACTTTGCTCATCGCCAGACTTGAGTTTCGATAGTGGAAGTAGTTTGCCCAGCCTCGCAGGCTGCGGTTGACGTTTCCCACGATATCTCTCAAGGGGATGGGGGTCAGTTTCCGGCCCGTGAGTTCCGTCAGCCTCGCCTTGATTTTCTTCAGCGATTTGTCTGCTGGCCGGACATTCGGGTACGGTTTTCCAGTCTTGGCCCCTCGACTCATCTGAATCGTGAAACCCAGGAAGTTGAAGCTTGCTTGGGTGGCGTCCACGATGTGGGTCTTCGTCTCGTTGAGGCTGAGGTCCAGACGGTCCAGGACATGACGCACCACTTTCAGCGGTTCCTCTACCTCTTTTCGGCACAGGATGACAAAGTCGTCCGCGTAACGCACGAGATGTGCGGATAGCTTGCCCTTCAGGTGCTGCCGTTGCCATATTCGGTCGAGAATATGCAGGTAGCAGTTGGCCAAGAGCGGGGAGATCACGCCGCCCTGCGGCGTGCCTTTGCGATTGGCTTTTCCACCACCTACGGTCTTCTTCACTCCGTTGTCGTCTTCGCCGATGACCGGGGCTTTGAGCCATTGCTTGATGAGGTGCAGAATCCCCCCATCGACAACACGCTCGGCCACCACGGCCAGTAGCTTGGCATGCGGAATGCTATCGAAGTACTTTGATAGATCGGCGTCTATGACTTGAGTGTAGCCGGCCCATAACGTGTGGGCGATGTCATCCACGGCATCGTGGGCCGACCTCCTGGGCCGGAATCCGTACGAGTGCTCACAGAAGTCGGCTTCAAAGATCGGTTCGATGATGAGTTTCACCGCCATTTGTGCGACCCGATCGCGGAGCGTCGGTATCCCAAGCGGGCGCTGACTGCCATCCGCTTTGGGAATCATGACGCGCCTTACCGGCTGGGCGCGGTAGGTCTTGTCTTTCAGATCACGGGCCAGGTCCCGCAGAAACGTCTCTACCCCGATTCCGCTCTCGATGGCCTCGAAGCTGATCCCATCCATACCGGGACTGCCTCGGTTCGACCGGACAAGCCGCCAGGCATGACTGAGGATGTCTTCCCGGTAGAGCTTGTCGTAAAGCGCGTAAAAGCGATAGGCTGGTTCTTGCTTGGCCTTGGCATACAGCTTCCTCTGTAGCGTCCTGATCGTGTCCGGGGTGGTTAGCGACATGGCAATCCCTCGATCCTCCGCTCTTCGGTTGCACGAACAAAGTAGGGTCCCTTCCCTCGTCCGGGGTTATGTTGTCCCACGAACTCAGACGGTACTATGAACCCCTCCGACTCCCGCCTGCAGCCGCTGCGCTTTCGTTGCCTTATACGCAGCAGTCGGTGGTCTCCCCACCTCCGCAGACGGGCCTCCAGCACTGGGCAGTAAGTCTTCAAGAACATGCCATCCCTGCTACCCCGGGAGTCGATTGACGCCACTTCCGTTATTCCAGCGCCCATCCAACGGCCTTCCCCTTCTGACCACAGGGTCGGCTCCTCCACATAATTTACGAGGCTACTCATAGGTTCACTTGCGTTACGGCCTGCTCTCTTGCTGTTGGAAACTCACGACCCCGTGTCGCCACGGCGCCGCTTCCTCATGCTACCGGGGCGTACGGACAACTCCCCAGACGGGACTTAAACCCGCTAGACTTGCTGCTGTTACTGCGAACGGTCAAGTCTTGCAATCCAGCATATAGTTTGCCCAGCCTCGCAGGCTGCGGTTCACATTTCCCACGACGTCACTCAAAGGGATGGGGGTCAAATTCCTGCCCGTTAGTTCCGTCAGCCTCGCCTTGATCTTCTTCAGCGATTTATCGGCTGGCCGGACGTTCGGGTACGGTTTTCCGGTCTTGGCCCCTCGACTCATCTGAATCGTGAAACCCAGGAAATTGAAGCTTGCTTGAGTGGCGTCCACGATATGGGTCTTCGCCTCGTTGAGACTGAGGTCCAGACGTGCCAGGACATGCCGCACCACCTTCAGCGGTTCCTCTACCTCTTTTCGGCACAGGACGACAAAGTCATCCGCGTAACGCACGAGATGTGCGGACAACTTGCCCTTCAGGTGCCGCCGTTGCCATATTCGGTCGAGAATATGCAGGTAGCAGTTGGCCAAGCAGCGGGGAAATCACGCCACCCTGCGGCGTCCCTTTGACGATTGGCTTTCCCACCGCCTACGGTCTTCTTCACTCCGTTGTCGTCTTCGCCGATGACCGGGGCTTTGAGCCATTGCTTGATGAGGTGCAGAATCCCCCCATCGACAATGCGCTCGGCCACCACGGCCAGTAGCTTGGCGTGCGGAATGCTATCGAAATACTTCGATAGATCGGCGTCTATGACTTGGGTGTAGCCGGCCCAGAGCGCATTGGGCGATGTCATCCACAGCATCGTGGGCCGATTTCTTGGGCCGGAATCCGTACGAATGCTCACAGAAATCGGCTTCAAAGATCGGTTCGATGATGAGTTTCACCGCCATTTGTGCGACCCGATCGCGCAGCGTCGGTATCCCAAGCGGGCGCTGACTGCCGTCCGCTTTGGGAATCATGACGCGCCTTACCGGTTGGGCTCGGTAGGTCTTGTCTTTCAGATCACGGGCCAGGTCCCGCAGGAACGTCTCTACCCCGATTCCGCTCTCGATGGCCTCGAAGCTGATCCCATCAATGCCAGGACTGCCTCGGTTCGACCGGACAAGCCGCCAGGCATGACTGAGGATGTCTTCCCGGTAGAGCTTGTCGTAAAGCGCGTAAAAGCGATAGGCTGGTTCTTGCTTGGCCTTGGCATACAGCTTCCTCTGTAGCGTCCTGATCGTGTCCGGGGTGGTTAGCGACATGGCAATCCCTCGATCCTCCGCTCTTCGGTTGCACGAACAAAGTAGGGTCCCTTCCCTCGTCCGGGGTTATGTTGTCCCACGAACTCAGACGGTACTATGAACCCCTCCGACTCCCGCCTGCAGCCGCTGCGCTTTCGTTGCCTTATACGCAGCAGTCGGTGGTCTCCCCACCTCCGCAGACGGGCCTCCAGCACTGGGCAGTAAGTCTTCAAGAACATGCCATCCCTGCTACCCCGGGAGTCGATTGACGCCACTTCCGTTATTCCAGCGCCCATCCAACGGCCTTCCCCTTCTGACCACAGGGTCGGCTCCTCCACATAATTTACGAGGCTACTCATAGGTTCACTTGCGTTACGGCCTGCTCTCGGTCAAGTCTTGCAATCCAGCACGATCGCCGCTCCCCCGATCACCCATAGCCCTACCGCTACCCATTCGGTAGCCAGCTTTCATCGAGGACTTCCGTTGCCATCGCCCAAGGGCAATGGCGTGGGAGCTTGTCCATTCCGATTCCCGTCTCGGCACTGGCCAGATCGCAGGCATCGCCCCAGGCATCGGCCCACCAGTCCGGGTCGTTGAGGCAGCCGCGCAGACTCGGTGTCTTGTCCAGGCGACGGACAATTCTCTGTCGCTGACTGCTGATCGTCACTTCCCAGCTTGCACCTCTGCGCTCGGGTTGGTGCTGCCACTTGAGGAGATGGGCCAGGAGGACCGCCATTCGGGTGGCCAACTCGCGCTGTTCGCTCTTCCCACGTCTTCAATCTCCTCGGCGATATGTTCCCGGTCAAGCAGATCGAAACGCCCAGCACGAATCAGCCGGGCCTGCTCGCTAGCCCAGGCCACCACGTCAGTTTCGTAGTCAGTTCCCACGGCGACCTCCACATCACAAGAAACCAGGAAACACAGCGAGCTCTGCGGTCAAGTTTTGCAATCCAGCAGCCAGCATCCTCCCAGCCGTAAAGCAGCGCTGTATCCATCTCAATATCAAGAGCTCCGGCTCAAACCTGCCCAGGCAGCAGATTACGAAAGGGATGCTGGTTTTTCCAGCGATCAGTGTGAAAATCACGCTCATCGGTACTGACGATACGTCCCTCGCCGCCCTTCTCTGCCAGCAACGCCCGCGAGGCATCCGCCAAGTCCATCGGTAAATCATCCTATTGGCGCATCAAGGCATTCAGCCGGGGGAGATGATCGGCACCCATGACAAAAACACCCACTCCCTGTCGCGCCAGTGGTCAAGCGCAAACGAAACCATCACTTCCGGTTCATCGAAAGAACGACGCCGCCGAACTTCGCGTGCGGCGGCGTACAACCGGAAATCGCTTTGCCTACCTCTTCTTCACCGCCGGCAGGTCGGTGCAGACACCCTCATAGACCTCCGCCGCCATCCCGACCGACTCGCCCAGCGTCGGGTGCGGGTGGATGGTGTGGCCGATGTCGGTAGCGTCGCAGCCCATTTCGATTGCCAGACAGACTTCGCCGATCAGGTCGCCGGCGTCGGTACCGACAATGCTGCCGCCGATGATGCGATGCGTCTTCTCGTCGAAAATCAGCTTGGTGAATCCTTCTTCCCGGCCATTGGCCAGCGCGCGCCCCGACGCCGCCCAGGGGAAGACGCTCTTGCCATAGGTAATGCCTTCGGCCCGACACTGCTCTTCGGTCTTGCCGGCCCAGGCGATTTCCGGGTCGGTGTAGGCCACCGACGGGATCTGCAGGGCGTCGAAGCAGCGCTTGCCGCCGTTCGCGGCTTCGGCAGCGACGTGTGCCTCATGCACGCCCTTGTGCGCCAGCATCGGCTGCCCGACGATGTCGCCGACGGCGTAGATGTGCGCTACATTGGTTCGCAACTGCGTATCGACGGGGATGAAGCCGCGCTCATTGACGGCAACGCCAGCCTTCTCGGCCGCCAGTTTCTTACCGTTCGGCGAGCGGCCGACGGCGACCAGCACGAGGTCGAAGCGCTCTATCTCGTCGTTGCTGTAGGTCACCTCGATTCCTTCGGGAGTGGCTGCGGCGGCGACGACGCCGGTGTTGAGCAGGATCCGGTCGAAGCGGTGGGCGTTCCTCTTCTCCCAGACCTTGACCAGGTCGCGGTCGGCGCCGGGCATCAGGACGCCTCCGAGTTCGACGACGGTGATTCGCGAACCGAGCGCCGAGTACACGCTGGCCATCTCGAGGCCGATGATGCCGCCGCCGACGACCAGCATGCTCTTCGGAATCTGCCGCAGTTCGAGGGCGCCGGTCGAGTCGACGACGCGCGGATCGTCCTTGGGCATGAACGGCAGCGCGATCGGTTGCGAGCCGGCGGCGATGATCGCTTTCCGGAACTTGATCCGCTTGCTGCCGCCGCCGGCCAATGCCACTTCGACGTGATGCGCGTCGACGAACTGGCCGACGCCCTGCACGACCTCGACCTTGCGTCCCTTGGCCATGCCGGCGAGGCCGCCGGTGAGCTTGCCGACGACCTGGTCCTTGTGCGCGCGCAGCCGGTCGAGGTCGATGCTCGGCGCGCCGAAACTGACGCCGCAGTCGGCCATGTGCTGCGCTTCGTCCATGACGCCGGTGATGTGCAGCAGCGCCTTGGACGGGATGCAGCCGACGTTGAGGCAGACGCCGCCGAGTGTCGGGTAGCGCTCGACGAGGACGGTCTGCATGCCCAGGTCGGCACTGCGGAAAGCTGCCGAGTAACCGCCCGGGCCGGCGCCGAGGACGAGCATCTCGCACTCGAGGTCGGCGCTGCCGGTGATCGGCGGGGCGGCTTGCGGCGCGGGGGCGACGCTGGCCGCTGGTGGCGCGGCAGCGCTTGTTGCCGGTGTAGTCTCCTGCGCCGCGTCGGCGGTCTCGATCAGGGCAACCACCGTTCCTTCCGAGATCCGCTCACCCAGGCTGACTTTCACCTCCTTGACGACGCCGGCAACGCTGCTCGGCACGTCCATCGTCGCCTTGTCGGATTCGAGGGTGATCAGCGCATCGTCGACCTGGACTGTATCCCCGGTGTTGACGCAGATATCGATCACCGGCACATCGTGGTAGTCGCCGATGTCGGGCACTTTCACTTCAATGATCTGGCTCATGATTTTTCTCCCGATCAGAGCAGCACGCGCCGCATGTCGGCAAGGAGTTGCGCGACAAAGACGTTGAAGCGGGTGGCCAGAGCGCCGTCGATGACGCGGTGGTCGGCGGTCAGGGACATCGGCAGGATCAGCCGCGGCGCAAACTCGCGGCCGTTCCAGATCGGTTTCATCACCGACCGGTTGACGCCGAGGATGGCGACTTCCGGGGCGTTGATGATCGGCGAGAAATAGGTGCCACCGATGCCGCCCAGGCTGGAGATGGTGAAGCAGGCACCGGACATCTCCGCCGGTCCGAGCTTGCCGTCGCGCGCCTTTTTGGCGAGTTCGCCGCTCTCGACGGCGAGCTGCACCACCGATTTCTGATCGGCGTTCTTGATCACGGGAACGACCAGGCCATTCGGCGTGTCGGCAGCGAAGGCAATATGGCAATACTGTTTGAGCACCAGGTTGTCGCCGTCGAGCGAGCTGTTGAATTCCGGGAATTTCTTCAGCGCGACGGTGCAGGCCTTGATCAGGAAGGCAAGCATGGTGATCTTCAGGCCGGACTTCTCGTTCTCCTTGTTCATCGCCACGCGAAAGGCTTCAAGATCGGTGATGTCGGCGTCTTCGTGGTAGGTGACCCCCGGAACCATCACCCAGTTGCGCGCCAGGTTCTGCGCGGAGATTTTCTTGATTCGTGCCAGCGGTCTGACTTCGACTGGGCCGAACTTGGCGAAGTCGACCTTCGGCCAGGGCAGCAGGTCGAGACCACCGCCGAGCGATGGCGCGGCGGCAAGCGCCGGGGCAGCCGTCATGACCCCCTTGACGTAGGCGGTGACGTCTTCCTTGACGATGCGGCCTTTCGGTCCGCTGGCCGGGACCCTGGAGAGATCGACGCCGAGTTCGCGCGCCAGCAGGCGTACCGACGGGCTGGCGTGGGTGCGGGCGCCGAGCGCGAGGCCGGCGACCGGTGGCGATGCTGCCGGAGTCGGCACGTCATGGTAAGTGCCGATACCCGGCACCGCGACCTCGACAGGGATGCCGCCACTCGCCGCTGGCGCTGCGCTGACCACGGCGGCTGCCACCACCGGGGGAGCCGTGTGGGCGGCAGCCGGCACGGCGTCGCCCGCGGCAGACGCTTCGATGACGGCGACCACGGCGCCTTCGGACAGCTTCTCGCCGAGCTGAACGCGCACTTCCCTGACCACGCCGGCCACCGTCGATGGCACATCCATGGTCGCCTTGTCGGATTCGAGGGTCACCAGCGCATCGTCCAGCTTGACGACGTCGCCGGGCAGAACACAGATGTCGATGACCGGCACGTCGGTGTAATCACCGATGTCCGGGACTTTTACTTCGATCAATTGGCTCATCAGGGGCCTCCCTTAAACCGTCATCGGGTTGGGTTTGTTCACGTCGATGCCGTACCGGGCAATCGCTTCGGCGACCTTGCTGCGCTCGATCGTGCCATCGTCGGCAAGGGCTTTGAGCGCGGCAATGGTGACCCAGCGGCGGTCGACCTCGAAGAAGTGCCGCAACTTCGCGCGCGTGTCCGAGCGGCCGAAACCGTCGGTGCCGAGCGCCACGTAGCGACGGTTGAGGAAGGGCCGAATCTGCTCGGCGAACAGGCGCACGTAATCGGTCGCGGCAATGATCGGGCCGCGGGTATCGCCCAGGCAGGCCTCGACATGCGACACCTGTGGCCTGGCCAGCGGGTTGAGCAGGTTCGCGCGTTGCACGGCGTTGCCGTTGCGCGCCAGTTCGGTGAAGCTCGGGCAAGCCCAGAGGTCGGCATCGACTCCCCAGTCGTTCTTGAGCAGGTCGGCAGCGGCAATGACTTCGCGGAAGATCGTTCCCGATCCCAGCAGTTGTACGCGTGGCGCCGCCGGATTGCTGTCCGACGACTGACCGCGGCGCAGCAGGTACATGCCTTTGAGAATGTCGGCCTCGGCACCCGCGGGCATTTCCGGATGTTCGTAGTTCTCGTTCATCACCGTCAGGTAGTAGAAGATGTCCTCCTGCTCCTGGTACATGCGGCGCATGCCTTCGCGCATGATCACCGCGACTTCGAACGAGAAAGTCGGGTCGTAGCTGAGGCAGTTCGGAATCAGGCCCGAGAGGATCAGCGAATGGCCGTCTTCGTGCTGCAGGCCCTCGCCGTTGAGCGTCGTGCGACCGGCGGTGCCGCCGATCAGGAAACCGCGGGCACGCTGGTCGCCAGCCGCCCAGCACAGATCCATGGTGCGCTGAAAACCGAACATCGAGTAGCAGATGTAGAAGGGAATCATCTGCACGCCATGTACCGAGTACGCTGTCGCGGCAGCGATCCAGTCGCTCATCGCGCCAGCCTCGTTGATCCCTTCCTGCAACACCTGCCCGTCTTTCGACTCCTTGTAGAACATCAACTGGTCATGGTCTTCGGGAACGTATTTCTGCCCTTCCTGGTTCCAGATGCCGATCTGGCGGAAGAGGCCTTCCATGCCGAAAGTCCGGGACTCGTCGGGGACGATCGGGACGACGTGCCGGCCCACTTTCTTGTCCTTGAGCAGGATGTTGAGAAAACGGACGATGGCCATCGTCGTGGACACTTCGCGACCCTCGCCCGAGGCCTTGAGCAGCGTCTCGAAAGCCGATAATTCGGGGATTTCCAGCGGTTCCGCCAGGCGCCGGCGCTTTGGCAGGTAACCGCCGAGGTCCATTCGCCGCTGCCGCATGTAGGTCAGTTCGGGCGAACCCTCGGCAAACTTCAGGTACGGCAGTGCCTTGATCTGGTCGTCCGGCACCGGCAGGCTGAAACGGTCGCGGAAGCGCCTGATCGCGTCGTAATCGAGTTTCTTCTGCTGATGCGAGATGTTCATCCCCTCGCCGGCCTGGCCCATGCCATAGCCCTTGATCGTCTTGGCCAGGATCAGCGTCGGCTGCCCCTTGTGCTCGACGGCGCTCTTGTAGGCGCTGAAGATCTTGAAGATGTCGTGGCCACCCCGGTTCAACCCCCAGACCTGATCGTCGGTCCAGTCGGCGACGAGTTCCTTGAGTTCCGGAGTGTTGAAGAAGTGCTCGCGGACATAGGCACCGTCCTTGGCCTTGAAGGTCTGGTACTCGCCGTCCACCGCCTCCATCATCCGCTGCTTGAGAATGCCCTTCTTGTCGCGCAGGAACAGCGCGTCCCACTGGGTTCCCCAGATCAGCTTGATGACGTTCCAGCCGGCGCCGCGGAAAGTCCCTTCGAGTTCCTGGATGATCTTGCCGTTGCCACGCACCGGACCGTCGAGACGCTGCAGGTTGCAGTTGATCACGAAAATCAGGTTGTCGAGTCGCTCGCGCGCGGCCATGCCGATGGCGCCCAGCGATTCGACTTCATCGGTTTCGCCGTCGCCGAGGAAGGCCCAGACCTTGCGGTCGCCGGCCTGGATGAAACCGCGGCTGTCCAGGTATTTCATGAAGCGCGCCTGATAGATCGCCTGGATCGGGCCGAGACCCATCGAGACCGTCGGGAATTGCCAGAAATCCGGCATCAGCCACGGATGCGGGTAGGACGAGACGCCCTGGCCGTCGACTTCCTGGCGGAAACAGTCCATCTGTTCGTCGGTCAGCCGGCCGAGCAGGTGCGCGCGCGCATAGACACCGGGAACCGAGTGGCCCTGGAAAAAGATCAGGTCGCCGCCGTGCTGCTCGGAAGGCGCGCGCCAGAACCACGAGAAACCGACATCGTAGAGCGCTGCCGCCGAAGCGAAGGAAGCGATATGGCCGCCGACGTTGCTGTCCCGGTTGGCGCGAACGACCATCGCCATGGCGTTCCAGCGGATGTAGTTATGAATCCGGATTTCCAGGTCGGCATTGCCGGGATACTTCGGCTGCTGGTCGACCGGAATGGTGTTGACGTATTCGGTGGCGGCACTGTAGGGAATGTCGATTCCCTCCTGGCGCGCCTGGGCAATCAGGCATTCGATCAGGAAGTGGGCACGCTCGGCGCCCTCCTTGTCGATGACGCCGCTCAGGGCGTCCTGCCATTCCTGGGTCTCTTGTGGGTCCGCATCGTTCATGCAGGCCGACAGCGCGTTTTCGGGCAGATCTGCCATGATTTGTCTCCTGATCTACAGAATTGTGAATGGAACGGTTCTTTTCTGCGCGCTTGGGTGAACGGCAACGGACAGATTAAACCCTTGCAGTGCCTCACGGTACCGCGGTGCAGCAATTGACTTCATCCTGTATTGTAAGATGTAATTTTATATCGTGCAATGAAAGGTGCGAACGAACAGCCCTGACGCATGACCGGGCCGAATCGGCAGCGTTTGCCGCTTGCACCCGCTATTCATGCTAGTTGCGAGCAAAATTTGCTGTGGACAATGCTTTCATCTTAGAATGACTGCCTTCGTCATGGAACTAGCCCTTGCAAGAGGGTATGGGGTCACGTTATGGCTTCTGCCCCACGACGCCGTTTCTCCGCGTAGTGGCTTCGTCCAGTCCAACATGCGGATAGTGATGTACCGGTGATGTTCACAGATGTTCAGTAGCCCACACCTCCTGCCGCCCTTCGACCTGCGTGCCGATGATGTAGAAATCGGAAATTACGCGATACTGCTCGATAGCCTCGACATTGCGCTGCTGATCTTCTCTCCCGACGGTTCCCTGCATCTGCACAATACCCAGGCGGCCACGCTTCTTGGCGATACGCCGGTCGTATGGGAAGACGAAAATGGTCAACCGCTGGCCAACGACCACCGCCTCGAAATGCAGGTGGCGCAGACGCGACAGGCGGTTCTGCATCGGGCCATCGGTATCCGGAAGGCGGCGTCCGGCGCCACCACCTGGTGCAAGGCCAGCGCTTTTCCGGTGTTCGCCGACGACGGCAGTCTGCGACTTGTCCTCCTGGCACTGGCCAAACTGACTCCTTACAGCCATTTGGCAATCGAGAATCGGCCAATGCCGACACACGACCCGCTCACCGGGATCTTCAATCAACGCTATATCAGGCTGCTTCTCGACGATGAGGATCGCCGTGCACGACGTTACGGCACCCCTTTTGCCTTGGCGCTGATGAGCATCGACAACCTTACCGATTTCTGCGCAGCGAATGGACGGAAGGCCGGTGAACGCATACTCGCCGAGGTGGGTTCCCTGTTGGCCAGGAGTTTGCGTGGCTTCGACATGGTCGGCCGTTTCGGATCCGATCAGTTCTTGTTGATTCTGCCCAATGTGTGTATCCACGATGCGATGATCGGTCTGGAACGTGTGCGCGAGGAGGTCATGGCAACGTATTCGCGTGACGTCAAGCCACCGCTGACGATCAGCGGCGGCGTCACCGAATACAGCGGCGAAGATTCAGCGGCATTGATCGAGCACCTGCGGCCACTGCTCAGCGCGGCACAGGAAGCCGGCGGCAACCGGCTCTGTATGGATCCGGAAATCTTCTAGGCTTCACCCGGCAAGACGCGCTGGTCGACTGGCGCTGCGCGGTGGATCACGCCTGATCGACGACCTGGAGCAGGCGCTGCTTGCCGCCGGAGGCTTCCTGACCGGTGCGAAGCCCTCTTAATATCAACGGCTTCACGACGAGCACAGGGCGAGATTTTGGGCTAACATGCGGATATCGTGATATGCCGGTGATGTTCACAGATGTTCAGTAGCCCACCTCTCCTGCCGCCAGTCGATCTGCGAGCCGATGATGTCGAAATCGGGAATTACGGGACGCTGCTCGATAGCCTCGACATTGCGCTGCTGGTCTTCTCTCCCGACGGTTCCCTGCATCTGCACAATACCCAGGCGGCCACGCTTCTTGGCGATACGCCGGTCATATGGGAAGACGAGAATGGTCAACCGCTAGCCGACGACCACCGCCTCGAAATGCAGGTGGCGCAGACGCGACAGGCTGTTCTGCATCGGGCGATCGGCATCCGGAAGGCGGCGTCCGGCGCCACCACCTGGTGCAAGGCCAGTGCCTTTCCGGTGTTCGCCGGCGACGGCAGTTTGCGACGTGTCCTCCTGGCCCTGGTCAAACTGAGCCGTTACAAGCAGTTGGCGAGAGAAAACCAGTCAATGCCGACGCACGACCCGCTCACCGGGGTCTTCAGCCAGACTTATATCGAGCTGCTTCTCGACGATGAAGATCGTCGCGCGCGACGTTACGGCACCCCTTTTGCCCTCGCGCTGATGGCCATTGATGACTTTACCGATTTCTGCGCAGCGAATGGACGGGAAGCCGGTGAACGCGTACTCGCCGAGGTGGGTTCCCTGTTGGGCAGGAGCTTGCGCGAATTCGACATGATCGGCCGCTTCGGATCCGATCAGTTCCTGTTGGTTCTGCCCAATGTGCGCGTCAACGATGCGATGATCGGTCTGGAGCGTCTGCGCGAAGTGGTCGAGGCGACGTATTCGCGTGACGACAGGCCGCCGCTGACGATCAGCGGCGGCGTCACCGAATACAGCGGCGAAGATTCAGCGGCATTGATCGAGCACCTGCGGCCACTGCTCAACGCGGCACAGGAAGCCGGCGGTAACCGGCTCTGCGTGGATCTGGAGATTTTCTAGGCTTCACCCGGATGCGCTCGGGTTACGCTGCGTGTTGATCACGACAGATGCGGCAAGCCGAGATACTCGCGCGAGCGCATCTCGGTCAGACGACTGGCGGTGCGGAAAAACTCGCTGGCCTGCGTACCCTGCGTGTACAGCCCGTCCGGGCCACAATCGGCGGTGGCGATCAGCTTGACCTTGTGGTCGTAGAAAATGTCGACCAGCCAGGTAAAGCGCCGAGCTTCCGACGACATGCTCGGCGACATCCTGGGAATCGCCGAGAGCAGCACCGTGTGATAGCCGCGCGCCAGTTCCAGGTAGTCGTTCTGCGAACGCGGCCCCCCGCACAGGGTCTTGAAATCGAACCAGATGACGCCGTTGCCGCGGCGCTGCGTCGGAATCTCGCGCCCGAGGATCTCGATGCTGCCCCCCTGCATGCCTTCGCCATCGGCCATGGCGGCGAAATACTCGGCCATCTTCAGCTCGGCCGCCGTGTCGGCCGGGTAATGAAAGATCTCGACCTGCTCAAGCGTTCGCAGCCGATAATCGACGCCGGCGTCGATCTCCAGCACGTCCAGCCGCGACTTGATCAGGGCAATCGTCGGCAGAAAGTTGTCGCGCTGCAGGCCGTTCGGATAGAGCCTGTCGGGCGGGTAATTGGAAGTCATCACGAAAACCACCCCGCGCGCGAAGAGCGCTTCGAGCAGGCGGCCGAGGATCATCGCGTCGGCGATGTCGGAGACGTGAAATTCGTCGAAGCAGAGCAACCGCACTTCCGTAGCGATGCGCTCGGCAAGCCGTAGCAGCGGATCGTTCTCACCCTTGAGTTCGTTCAACTGCTGATGCACCCCGTGCATGAAGGCGTGGAAGTGAATCCGGCGCTTGCGACGATACGGTACTGCGTCGAAAAAGCAGTCCATCAGGAAGCTCTTGCCGCGCCCGACGCCGCCCCAGAAATAGACACCACGCGGAACGGCCGGCGAAGCAAAGAGACGCCGCAAGGTGCTGCGCCGTCCGACCTTGAACGACAGCAGGTCATAATACAGTCGCTGCAGACGTTCGGCGGCCGCCCGTTGCGCGCTGTCGGCCCGAAAATTGCGCGCTGCGAGCAGGCCCTCGTAGGCATCGATCATTCCCCGCTCGGGGACTTTGAGAACTCTGTGAGGCATCGGCGTCTTTCCGCTATCCGAGGGGGGTTTCCTCATAGGTATTGAGGCAGCCAGCGGAGCAGCTCGGGATCGCAGCCGCGGCTGCGCTCCGCCCAATCCACTCTTGCCAGCGATGCCGACATTCTAAACCATCGCCGGCAAAACGTCAGACGGGCTAGAGCACTTCCGGTAGCCTCACCAGGCGGATACCGGCGCCCAGTAGTGCAGTACGAATGGCCGTCGCCGTGGCCACTGCCTGCGGGCCGTCGCCATGCACGCAGATGCTGTGAAACTCGGTGTGGATCAGCTCGCCGCCCAGGCTGACGATGCCGCCCGCTTCGAGCATGCGCAGAACCTGTTCGACGCAGGCGTCGGCGCTGTGGAGAACTGCGCCGGGCTGGCTGCGTGGCACGAGCTTGCCGGTGTCGGTGTAGCTGCGATCGGCAAAGACTTCGGCGGCGACTTGCAATCCCGCTGCTGCGCCGGCCAGCAGCAGCTTCGAAAGCGCCGGCGCGAGCAGAATCAGCCCAGGATCGAAGCTGCGGATCGCCGCCACGACGCTGTCCGCCAGCGCCGCATCCTCGCAGGCCATATTGTTCAGCGCGCCGTGCGGCTTGACATGCGTGAGCCTCCCGCCTTCGGCGCGGGCGATGCCGGCGAGGGCGCCGATCTGGTAGATCAGCATCGCTTCGAGTTCGGCGGCCGGAAGCTGCATTGCCCGCCGGCCAAAACCCTGCAGGTCGGGAAACGAAGGATGTGCGCCGAGGCTGACGCCGGCAACCAGCGCCTGCTGGACCGTGCGGCGCATCACCAGCGGATCGCCGGCATGAAAACCGCAGGCGATGTTGGCCGCGCCAACGATGTGCAACAGTTCGTCATCGCTGCCCATTTTCCAGGCCCCGAAGCTTTCACCCAGATCGGCGTTGAGATTGATCCTGCGCCTCATCCTTTCTCCCGCGGTGAATTCCGTGAACTCCGTGGATTTTGCCAATCCTCCTGCGCAGGAGTCGCCGGCCAGATCGCGGAGTCGAGCGCGCAGGCATCGACGACACCGCTGACCAGGTTGGCGGCGTACATCGCCTGCAGATCGAGCACGCCCACTGCCGCCAGCGGCACGATGTCGGCGATCAGCGCGCGCAGTCTTGCCGCGCTGGCGCGCGCAGCCAGTTCGGCAGCCGCCACCGAAACGGTGGCAAAGCGAATGCGCTGTCCCGGTGCCAGTGCCGCCAGGCGCGGCAAATCGGCCGAGATCACCGTCGCAATCTTCGGATATCCGCCGGCGGTCTGGCCGTCGGCGAGCAGCACGATCGGCTGTCCCTGAGCCGGTACCTGAATCGACCCCGGAACGGTCGCGTCCGAGGTAATTTCGACGCCTTTGTCGGAGCGATGCCTGAGCATGGGTCCATCCAGACGCATGCCCATGCGATCGGCAGCGCTGGAAACCTGGTAAACCTCGCTCAGGAAGCAGGCCTGCGACGCCGCAGTGAAGTAGTCTTCCTGCGGTCCGAGCAGCACGCGAATCGGCGCCGTATCAAGCAGTGGCGCCGTCCGCAGCATCTGTTCGCCGGCACTGCCCTCGCCGACCTGCAGGCGGACGCCGGGCGACAGCCAGCGGCCATCGAGGCCACCGAGCCCGGCAGGCGCATAGGTCGAGGCGCTGCCGAGCTGCTTCGGGACACAGATCCCGAGCAGCGCGAGATAGCCGACCCGGCACGGCGACAGCATGCCGCAATGCAGGGCCTCGCCAGGCGCGAGCGTCACGCTGCGCCAGGAATCGAGGCAACGACGCCCGCCGGCGCTGCGCACCGCAGCCGAAAAATTGCCGGCCAGTGCGAGCTGCACCGGCGAGTCGAGCGCACGCACCACCAGACCGCCGACAAGGAATTCAATCGCCGGTGCATCTTCGGCATTGCCGATCAAGGCATTGGCCAGGCGCAACCAGTCCGGTTGCAGCGCGCCGGAGCGCGGCACGCCAAGCCGACGGAACCCCGGTCGGCCGAGATCCTGGAGCGAAGCCAGCGCGCCGGGGCTGACGATTTCGAGAACAGCGTTCATTGATCGGCTTCACCATCGGCCAGGAAAGCCAGCGGCGGCCGCGCTGCCGCGTACCACTCCGGCATTTCCGCGAGCAGCAAGCGATACTCGGCGGCGTCTACCGCACGGAAGCGCACCCGGTCGCCGGGCAGGAGCAGCGCCGCCTGCGGCCAGTTCGCCGAAAACAGCGGCACCGGACAGGCGCCAAGCAGGTGCCAGCCGCCGGGGCTTTCCCAGGGGTAGATCGCGGTCAGGGTGCCGGCCGTTGCCACACTGCCCGCCGGCACGCGCAGGCGCGGCTCGCTGCGACGCGGACGCGAGAGCAGCTCCGGCAGATCGCCCATGAAGGCAAAACCCGGCAGGAAACCGAGCATGTAGACCTCGTAGGTGACGGAAGCATGCAGGCGGATCACTTCGGCCGGCGGCAAGCCGCAGGCCTGTGCGAGTTCATCGAGATCCGGCCCGCAGGCAGCGATCTCGTCCCCGTAACACACCGGCAGTTGCCAGACACGCCCGCGCCGCGCATTCCTGTCCATGGCTACAGACGAGCACAGCGCGGCATGCGCGTGTCTGATAACGATCGGTTCGATTTCGGCGCGCGTACTCAGCAAGGGATCGTAGATCACCGTCAGCGAACGGAAGGTCGGAACCATTTCGACGATCCCGTGCAGTTCGCCGCTGCCGATCGCCCGCGCCAGTGCCGCGTCGAGTGCCGTCACCGCAGCCAGCAGGCGCCGCTCGACGCGCTCGCCAAACTCGATGGTCAGCGCCGTATCCCCGGCATTGAGGATGCGAAAGCTTATACTAAGGGTCATGACTTTTCCAGGCACTCCCGATCATGAAAGAAGATGGTGGAATCTGAAAATTCATCACCAAAACAAAAAGATGGGGCATCGATTCAGACTCCAGTCATGATCGACCATCCGCCACGCGTTTTCATCAGCTACGCCCAGGAATCCGAAAGCCATTCCGCCTGGGTGCTGGCACTCGCCCACAGGCTGCGTCACAACGGCGTCGATGCCGTCATCGACCGCTACTTCCCCTGGGTCGAGAAAGGCTGGCGGCTGTGGATGAGCGAGCAGATCGAACAGGCCGACTGGGTCCTCGTCGTGTGCACCGAGGAGTACCGCCAGCGCTTCGACGGCAACGCACCGCCCGGCTGCGGGCGCGGCGTGCGCTGGGAGTCGCAGCATATCACGCAGGCGCTTTACGACGACAAGCTCAGCAACAAGCAGTTCATCCCCGTGCTGCCGCCTGCCGGTGACGAACACTGCATCCCGCTGCCACTGAAGGACTTTCGCAAGTTCCAGCTCGACGCCCACTACGACGACCTCTATCGCCTGCTCACCGAGCAGCCGGAGACGCCGGTGCCGGCGCTCGGCAAGATTCGCTACCTGCCGCCGCTGTCGGTCCCCGCACCGGCGCCACCCGCAACACCGCCAGACGCCGCGACAGCCCCACCGTTGATCGCCAACCCCTACCCCGGCCTCGCCGCGTTCAAGCCCGAGGAATGCAGCTTCTTCTTCGGCCGCGAAGCAGACACGGCGCGCGTGCTCGAGCGTCTCGAAACGTCGCGCTTCGTCAGCGTCGTCGGCGGGTCGGGAACCGGCAAGTCGTCGCTGGTCGCGGCCGGCGTCGTTCCGGCACTGCGCCAACGGCAGGGTACGCTGAGCTATCTGCGCTTCAAGCCGCAAGCCGATCCCTGCCGGCAACTGGCCGAGGCGCTCGACCGCGCCCTGCCCGAAGAGCGCCAGCACCTGCGCAAGCCACGCGTCGAGCGCCTCCGGCAAGCACTCGACAGCGACCCGGCAAGCGCCGTCGCCAACCTGCTGGGCAAGCTGCACGCACCGATCCTGCTCTTCGCCGACCAGTTCGAGGAACTGTTCACGCAGACGCCGCCCGAGACCGCCGAGCGCTTTCGTGCGTTGTTCGAAGCGCTGCGCGGCGACCCGTCGCTGTCTCTGGTGCTGACGCTGCGCAGCGAATTCATGCACCGCCTGATGGACTGGGTCGGTGGCGAGGTGTTCGCCCGTTCGCTGGTTCCCCTCGATCCGATCAGGGACGAAGACCGGCTGCGCGAGATCATCGTTTGCCCGGCGGCGAAAAGCGGCGTGGCGGTGCAGCCCGAGCTGCTCCCGGAACTGTTGGCGGCGGCCCGCGACATGGCCGGCGCGCTGCCGCTGCTGGCGCTGACGCTGACGCAGTTGTTCGCGCACCGCGACCCCGCCCAGGGCCTGACGCTCGCTGCTTATCACGAGATGGGCGGCCTCAAGAAGATCGTCGAGACCGCCGTGGCCGACATCGACCAGGAGATTGACGACGATCCGGCACTGGCGGAGGCCTGCGAGCGTCTGTTTGCCGAACTGGCGACGGTCATCGACGAGCTGCCGACGCGCCGAACAGCGGAAGTCGAACCCTTGCGCGCCGACGCCAGGCTGAGCGATCTGGTCGAGGCCCTGCGCGCGCAGGGCCTGCTCGCCGACCCCGACGACCGGCATGTCGAACTCGCGCACGAGACACTGCTGAACCACTGGCCGCGCCTGCGCGCGTGGTGCGGGCAATACAGCGACAAGCTGGCGCTGCGCCGCCAGGCCGAGCAGGCGGCCGGCGACTGGCAGAAGGCGAGAGCCAGGGAGGAAGCGTCCGGCCAGGCCTTGACCGCGCGCCACAGCGAACTGCTGCGCTGGAGCTGGGAACGCCAGAAACCGGCGCTCGAAGCGCTGCTGGCGCTCAATCCGCACCGGAGTGCGCCGCATGACGCCGACTTCGCCGATACCGGTCTCGATGCCTGGCGCGCGCTGCAAGGCGTGCTGAGCGAGCCGCTGCAGGGCTTCCTCGCTCCCGAACCGCTGCGTCTGCTCGACGAATTGCGCTCCGACGAGACGCCGCACCATCGCCGCGAGGAGATCGGTCTGCGCCTCAACCAGATGGGCGACCCGCGCCGCGGCGTCGGGCTAGGAGCGAATGGCCTGCCCGACATCGTCTGGGTCGACATCCCGGCGGGTCAGGTGACGCTGGCAACGGAGCCGCCCGAGACCTTCGCCGTGCACGCTTTCCGTATCGCAAAGTATCCGGTCACCTGGCAGCAGTATCGCGCTTTTGTCGCTGCCGCCGATGGCTATCGCGATCCGCGCTGGTGGGACGGGCTCAGGCAGGAAGATCAGCCGGGCGCGGATCTCTGGGCCTTTGCCAACTACCCGGCGATCAACGTCTCCTGGTACGACGCCGTCGCTTTCTGCCGCTGGTTGAGCAACCGCCTGGATCTGGCCGAGAACGAAGTCGTCCGGCTGCCGACCGAATGGGAATGGCAATGGGTGGCGCAGGCAGGCGCCCAAGCGCGGGAATACCCGTGGCACGGCGAGTGGAACGTGATGCGCGCTAATAGTTACGAAAGCGGTATCGGCAGGACGACGGCGGTGGGGATGTATCCACTCGGGGCTCCCGATTGCTGGCCGGTGATGGATCTGGCCGGGAACGTCTGGGAATGGTGTGTCAACGAACACGACACTCCTGGCAATACTGCGCCGGGCGCAGACGTGTCCCGCGTGCTGCGCGGCGGGTCCTGGGACGATTACCCGGGGCTCTGTCGCGCGGCGAACCGCAGCGGCAACGCTCCGGACTGCCGTGGCGGCTACATCGGCTTCCGGGTGTGTCGTGGTGCCCCCATCGAACCGCTGCGCGCTGCGCCGCTGAACACTGTGACGCTGAAGCGCTGATCACTGGGCGCCGCGCAGCGGCGCCCGCGATTTTTTTGCCTTTCTTGTCTTCTGCCTGCCATACTCTGCCGGCAGGCTTCGGCCTGTGGGGCAGCCTGAAACGTGTCCCGCGTGCTGCGCGGCGGGTCCTGGAACAATAACCCGAGGAACTGTCGCGCGGCGAACCGCAACGACAACGCTCCGGACAACCGTAACAACAACATCGGCTTCCGGGTGTGTCGTGGTGCCCACATCGTGATCATCCCCGCAGGGCGTCGGGAAACATTCTGGCGCTTGTCGGAACTTTCGGCCGACCACGGTTTGCCGGACGAGGCCGGGGAACGATCGATGGCGCAGGCCTGTCCCGTCCGCACGCGCCTGGCGCGTCGGGCGCATAGCAAGACCGGGCGCCACCTGGATTCGCTCCCGTGGCGCCCACCCTTTTTCAGGGAGCACTCTGCCTGATCCAGCCGCCGAGCAGCCTGCCGATTTCCGCCACCATGGCGCTGACGTGCGCGTACTGACCATCGTTGAGCCAGCGCCAGCGGTGCGCCAGACGCAAGTACAGCCGCAGGCAATTGAGCGCCGCGTCGGCGTCCTGCAGTGCCGCCTGGCGACGGGCGCCGCGCGCGCTCTGCGCGGCGAAAGCGGCTTCCTGGCAATCGAGCGCTGCATCCATGAGCCGCCGAGTGACGCTCTGGCGGTACACTCGCGGAAAGCGCTCGGCGTGCGGCAGCAACCAGCTCAAGAGGTCAAAAAACCGAGAGAACAACACCAGTTCTTCTGCCATACCCACCTCCAGTCGTCGTCGTTCGTAGGTAGGGTTAGCCCGCAGGGCATAACCCGACATCCTTTCTCGGCAGAGTACCGAGTGACGCTACGCTGACCTGACCTACGGAACGAACGCCATCGACACTGCTCATCATAGTCCCGCGTTCGCCGAACTGTGCCACTGGCCGCACCTGCTGCAAGCCTTCCAGCGCGCGGCCAGTGGCAAGCGACGCCGACCCGCCGTCGCCAGCTTCGAGTTCCAGGTGGCCGATCGCCTGCTGCGCCTGCGTGCGGACCTGCTCGACGGTAGCTACGCGCCCGGGCCGTACACCCATTTCTTCATTCACGAACCCAAGCACCGGAAAATCAGCGCCGCGACATTTCGTGACCGGGTGGTGCACCACGCCCTGTGCGCGATCATCGAACCGCGCTTCGAGCGCGTTTTCATTCCCGACAGCTACGCCAACCGCATCGGCAAGGGGACGCATCGGGCGATCGACCGCCTGCAGGAGTTCACGCGCCGCTATCGCTACGTGCTGCGCGCCGACCTGCGCCAGCATTTCGCGTCGATCGACCATGCGATCCTGCTCGACAGCCTGCGCACGCAGATCCCGGAGCCCGACATCATGCGCCTGATCGAGGTCATCCTGGCCGGCGGTCGCGACGTTTTGCGCGACCAGTACGACATGGTGTGGTTTCCGGGCGACGATCTGCTGGCGGTGTGCCGACCACGCGGGCTGCCAATCGGCAATCTCACCTCGCAGTTCTGGTCGAACTGCTATCTGCATCCTTTCGACCTGTTCGTCAAGCGCGAACTCGGCTGCCGAGCCTATCTGCGTTACGTCGACGACTTTGCGCTCTTCGCCGACAGCAAGGCGACACTGTGGGCGTGGAAGGAGGCGATCCAGTCGCGGCTGGCGGGACTGCGGCTGACGATCCACGAGCGCTGCACGCAGGTGACGCCGACCGCCGGTGGCATTCCCTGGCTGGGTTTCGTCGTTTTCCCCGAGTATCGCCTGGTCAAGGCGCGCAAGGTGCGCTACGCAACGCGCCGACTCGGTGAGCGCTATGAGGCTTACCGTTCCAGCACGATCGCCTTCGCCGAGTTCGACGCCAGCGTACGTGGCTGGATCAATCACGTGCGGCACGCCGACTCGTGGGGCCTGCGCCGGCACGTGCTCGCGCCATTCGTCCTGAAGCCCGGCGACATGCCGCGACGGGAAGCTACGAACAGGCCCGAAAAAAAATCGCGGGCGCCGCTGCGCGGCGCCCAGTGATCAGCGCTTCAGCGTCACAGGGTTCAGCGGCGCAGCGCGCAGCGGTTCGATGGGGGCAACACGACACACCCGGAAGCCGATGAAGCCGCCACGGTCGTCCGGAGCGAGGACGTAGCGGTACGCCGCGCGACAGAGCCTCGGGCGAGCGAGCCAGGACCCGCCGCGCAGCACGCGGGACGATGAGCCCCCTCCTTCCCACGCGGAACCATCCGTCGGTGCTCCCTCGTAGTTCTTATGCCAGGTATCCTGGCACCACTCCCAGACATTGCCGTGCGTGTCGTATAGCCCGAAGTCGTTGGCCGCGAAAGAGCCTACCGGCAACGTCTTCTGCCGGCATTCGCCAGACGCCGAGCCGTTGTAGGTGTAGTTGCCATCGAAGTTGGCCTGCTCGAGACTGATCCGCTCGCCGGTGTGGAAAGGCGTCGTCGTTCCCGCACGGCAGGCGTATTCCCACTCGGCCTCGCTCGGCAGGCGGTAGGCGTTCCCGGTCTGTTCGCACAACCACTGGCAGTATTCGCACGCATCGTCCCAGGAAACATGGATCACCGGCCGCTCGCCCCGCCCCCAGCCCGAATCATCGGGTTTCCACTTCCCGGCGGCCTGCGCATGGCGATCGTAGTCATCGAAAGTCACGGCGTAGACGCCCATGGCGAACGGCAGCGCGATCCGGACTTCGTGTTGCGGAGTCTCGTCGTCGCTGCGCTCCGGTTCCGTAACCGGCGAGCCCATCAGAAAACGGCCGGCGGGGATCACGACCATCAGCGGACCCTCACCACCGCTGCGCAGCGGGTCGCGAAAGGTCTGTCCGGAGGACGGGGGTGGCGCAGCGGCGGGGGCGACCGTCACGGCCGGTGCCGGCTGCGGTTCGCGGCCTCCGAGTTGCAGCCGCAGCGCATCGACAATTCGCACCAACCCGGCATGATCGCGCTCGCCTGCCCAGCCGACGAGGTCAGCCGTCTGAATCCTCCCGAAACCATAGGGAAACTCGATGCGCTCGATGAAGGCAGGGAAGAGAATGCCTTTGCGCTTGCCATACTCGGCTTCTTCAAGCACATAGTCGCTGTCGCACGACTGCGCCGACCACAAGGCGACGAGCGCCTTCGCCGCGTGCAGTTCCTTCTGGATCGCCTTGTGCCAGCGCTCGCCGACGCGCGTCTGCACGTCGAGAAACACCGTCCATCCCTCGGCGCGCAGGCGCTCGGCGAGCGGGTTGGCAATGGCAAGATCGGTCCGCGAGTAGCAGATGAAGATGTCGTGGGGCATGGTTCGGACTCTGGTCAACGACGCGGTTCGCCAAAAGCTGCCGCAAACGCGCACGGCATCGATCCGCCTGGCAGCGAGTCAGCGAGGCATTTATACTTCACGCATTATCGGCGAACTTGCCCGGCCTTGCACGCTCCTCGCCAGCGAAGGGTGTAGAGTCGAGATGTGGCGCGGTAGCCGTAGGTTCGGCTTGTCTGTTTCCGTCCCTTTCGTCTGACGGTGCCCAGGTAGCCTTGCCATAGCCCCGTTTCCACATCCCGCTTATCGAACCGGACGTGCAGATTTCCCGCATCCGGCTCTCGGACAAGACATCATGCTTTTCGCCCACGGAAGGTCATGGGTCCTCGCCGGCAAATTGACCAGTCCCAACTTTTCGTAAAGGTACTGATTCGGGTAGCGCGCCCACCCGGTGCCGGAGACCTTGTGTTTCTTGCATAACCACCGGCGGAGCCGTTGCGTGACATGGGTGTTGATCGCCCGATAGGCCGGACTGACGGAACCCAGGCAGAAGTAATTCGCCCAGCCGATCAGTTTCCGGTTCAGCCGTCCCACGACAAACTCGGCATCTAGTATGGTTCGGCGGCGGTCGGTTTCCTGAGTGATGCTTTCCACCATCCGTTTGACGCTTTTCGGCGAGGGCCGGGTGCCGATGTAGGCGCGCCCGGTTTTCTGGCTGTAGCACCGCCCGAAGGTGTATCCCAGGAAGTCAAACCGCTCTTGCGGTATCTGACATAGGTGTGTCTTGTCGTCGTTCACCGTCAGCTTCAGTTGCTCCATCATTCCTCGCATCGCCGCCATGGCATCCTCTGCCCGGCCCTTGCAGCAGATGACGAAGTCGTCCGCATAATTGACGATTTGCGCCGACCAGCGACGGGCATACCCCAACGTCTTCCATCCGAGGATGAAGCGCCGCATGTACAGATTCGACAGCAGCGGTGAAATCGGAGCCCCTTGCGGGGTGCCACGTCCGGTGTCCCGGTTGGACGTCGTCCGTTTCCGGTGACCGTGTCCATCGTCCTCTTCCACTGGCGCGTCCAGCCATTGCTTGATGAGGTGCAGAACGTGCCGATCCACGATCCGACGGGCGACGCTCTTCATAAGCTCAGGGTGCGGAATGCTATCGAAATAGCCGGATAGATCCGCATCGATCACTTGCTGGTGTCCAGTGTTCAATAGACGATGAACCGCTTGTACCGCATCCTGCGCTCCCCGCTCTGCCCGGTACGCGTATTGCTCCGGTTGCAGATCGGCTTCAAAGATGGGTTCCAGCACGAGCATGGCCGCCGTTTGTACCACTCGGTCGGTGATCGTCGGTATGCCCAAGGGGCGCAGCTTGCCGTTCGGCTTGGGAATCCAGACCCGCTTGACCGCTTCCGGTCGGTAGTCTTTCTTCTTCAGCCGTTCCGCCAGTTCCCCAAGCCAGCGTTCTTCTCCATGCTTCGATGTCTTCAAAACGTACGCCATCCACCCCGGCTGCTCCCTGGTTGGCTTTGCAGCTTCGGTAGGCGTGGTCGAGCACGTCCCGTCGATAAATCTTGTCGTACAGGAGGTAGAACCGGTACTCGGGTTCTTCCTTCGCTTTGGCATGTAACGCGGTCCGCAGTTTCTGAACGCTGATCGGAGTTTGCAGGTTGCCCAATCTCGTGTCCCTTCCCGCTTCTTGCGTTGGTCTTGAACTGAGGCCCCTTTCCTCCATCGGCATTACCCGACTTCATCGGTACTACGGGCCTCTCCGCCACCCCATCTCGCCCAGCCTGTCCCTCGCGGGCGTCCGGTTGGTCTTGCGATTGACCACGGGATGGGGCTTCCCGTGTTGCGTCTGCCTTCCTCTTCCACACATGCCGTCACCAATACCCCGGCGGAACCACAGACTGCGTTTCGCTCGCATTCGCCTGTGACATCGGCCTTCCCCGTATTCACGCCGGGTCGGCTTCCGCATCACACTTTTTCGAGGCCTGCTCAGTGTTCAATCAAATTACGGCCCGCATGTTCGCCGAGTTCCTTACAGAACCCTCTACACCAGAGGCTTCAGCCGCTTCGTTACCTCCACGACTGCTCCAGTTGCTACCGGCCGGAGCGAAAGTTGCCGGGCGGGTTTCGCACCCGCTGGAAGACAGCGCCTTTGCACGGCGCACGCGAATGAAAGTGTTGGTCGAAGTGCCTGGTTCGATGGAGATGCGTTGACATCGGTGACCACCCCTCCCCCCTTGTGGGGGAGGGGTTGGGGGAGAGGGGATCATCGTTGCACACGAATTCGTCAAATATTCGTCAAATCCTTGCGAAAGCACATAGCCAGAGCCGTAAGTCTGCTCTGCTGGCATGCGAGGGCATGGACGCCCCCTCTCCCCCAAGCCCTTCCACGGCCCGCGCTGCATCGCGGGCCGGCTGCGGCGGCGCGGAGCAGTGCTCCGCGAAACCCCGCCTTCGCCCCCCGCAAGTCTCCGCAGCACCCTATTCGCTATTCGCTATTCGCTATTCGCTATTCGCTATTCGCTATTCGCTATTCGCTATTCGCGAATCGCTTCCGCCCAGCAATTGGGCGTTTCGTAGAGGCGCAGGCGCTCGAGACGCAAGTGCTTGCCATAGTTGTCCCGATAGACCGCGTCGAGAATCGAGAAGGCTCTCTGCGCAAGGTTTTCAACAGTCGGCACACAATCGAGCAGCACCGTCTTGTGTCCCGACAAGGAGGCCAGAAAGCTCACCACCGGCAGGTCGCCGGCATAGACCAGGAAGGCATGATCCCAGGCATCGACCAGATGCTCGCAGGCCAGGGTCTTGACTTCGGAAAAATCCATCACCATGCCGTTGGCCGGGTCGCCGTCGTGGCGGATGATGTCGCCGGCAAGCGTAATCTCGATCGCATAGCGGTGACCGTGCAGATGCCGACATTGACTCTTGTGGTCAGGTATGCGGTGGCCGGCGTCGAATTCGAGGCGGCGGGTGATCAGCATCGGAAGGGCACCGGAAAAGGACGTCCGATTATAACACCGCCGCTCCCGGCACCTGCGGCGGCGGGACCGGGGAACCGGGGTGTGATTCGGGACCCCAGTCGGCCACCGGAAGTCAATGCCCAAATCCCATGATCAAGCCACCCATTCAGTCAGGTAACGAACATTCCGGTCAGGTCTGATCGGTGCATTACCCCGGCAGATTGGGCAGACCGGACCAGATCGCGCTGAGGTTGCTGAACTTCCATTTCTCCGGGTCTTCGATGTTGACGATCTTGTAGGCAGCATCCGCGTGCGCGAGGTCGATGACGGTCGGCAAGATGCGTTCGTTCGAGCGTGTCGAGAAGAAGACCTTGACCTGTGGGCGGAGCAGCGAGTGACTGCCCTGCTCGGTGACGACGCCGAGTCGGCCACAACTCAGTCGCACCAGCGTGCCGATCGGGTAGATACCGATGGTCTTGACAAAAGCCTGAAAGACCCTGGGTTCGAAATGACCCTTGGTCCATTCGTTCATCCGGCGCAGCGATTCGGCCGGGCACCAGCCGGCCTTGTAGGGCCGATCCGAGGTGATTGCGTCGTACACGTCGCAGACCGCGCCCATTTTGGCAAACAGGCTGATGTCGTCACCTTTCAGGCGTTTCGGGTAGCCGGAACCATCGGTCTTTTCGTGGTGGTGAAGGACCACATCCAGCGCGATCGCGTCGGCGCCGTGGCCCTCGAGCAATATCTGGTGGCCTTTTTCCGGATGCGATTTCACGAGAGTGAACTCCGCGTCGGTCAGTCTGCCCGGCTTGTTGAGGATCGCGGTCGGGATCAACGCCTTGCCGAGGTCGTGCAACAGCCCCGCCAGGCCGGCAGACTGCGTCTGCTGTGGATCGAGGCCAAGCTGTCTGGCAAGGGTAACCATCAACCCGCAGACAGCCACCGAATGCATGTACGTGTAATTGTCAGCAGTCTTCAGGCGCGCGATGCTGACCAGGGCGCCTGGGTTGCGGCTCATCGAGTCCGAAATTTCATCGACCAGTCGTTGCGCGCCCACGCTATCGATCGCCTTGCCCATGCGCGCTTCTCCGAACATCGCGGTGATTGCCTCCCGCGACCTGGTGACGATCCTGGCCGCGCGGGCAAATTCGACCCCACTGCTGACGGATGCAGTCTCACGTTTCTTGCTGGCCGTGCTGGCCAGTTCAATATCGACCTCGGCCACGGACTCGGCGACCGCGACCGGCGAATCATCGGGCGCCAGATCCAGTCCCTTTGCGCAATCAATCCAGACCTCGGTGATGCTGCTCGCGCGAATACTGGCGAGATCCTTCGGATCGGTGATGACGAATGCCGAGCGCCAGAACGGATGTTCCATCCAGGAACCGCAGAAGTCCTTGAGGTACATCCCCAGGGTGAGCTGTTGGACACTGATTCGCTTGAGCATGAAGTCTCCTGACAGAGGGAATTCGATGACACTACTTCGGCAGCAGCAGACGAAAAACCGCACCACCGGCATTTTCAAGCCGGATTTCGCCCTGCTGGCCGGCGTTCTCGTGCATTTCTGCAATGCGTCTGGCCAGCCGGAGGCCGAGTCCGGTACCGTTCCTGGTGACCGGCGTCGCCGCGCCGGTCACATCTTCGAGCACCTCCTGGCGATAACCGTTGCCATCATCGCGAACCAGGAACTCGAGAAAACCGCCACGTTCGGCAACCTCGATAACGATGCGCGCCCGCGCATGCCGCCCGGCGTTGTGCACGGCGTTGGCCAGCACCATGCGCACGACGGCTTCGTCGTAGAACCACAGTGTCGGCGCCTGCGAACAATCGAGGTCAACGGGACAGCCTCCCTGGACGATGGCATCCTCGACAAACTCTGCGGCAAGATCGGCCGGAGCGTGCGCGTCAATGTCCAGGGTGAGGCTGCCGACGTCCGAGCGGTAATAGGTGAGTAGCCGTGTCAGCGTATTCGACGCCTCGATGGTCTCGCGCAGGGTATCTACGTCGCCTCTGGCTTCGGCGCGACCGGCCAGTTTGGCGAGGCGGTTCTTGACATCGTGCAGAGTCAGGGCAGCGATTTCAGCGAAGCTCATGAGGTGGACTCCAGGGAAAACTTGCGCTGCTCCTGGCAGCGATGCCGGCGATCACGATTCGGAATCGACGAATCATTTCAAATCGGAAAGATGCGATTGTCCGGGCTAACTCCACATCGAGCAATGCCCTCGTGATCGTTTCCGCGTGCTTTGTGTATAGTGTGCCAGGCAAGCATTCCAGCGGCAGGCATCCGCATGCAGATTTCATGGCAAGGAGGGCGCAATGCTCAGTACCGATGACAATCACCAGGAGATTCGCGACGCCATCCGCGACCTCTGCCGCAACTTCCCGGACGAGTATTTCCGCAGGATCGACGAGCAGCGCGCTTATCCCGAGGCCTTCGCCGCCGCGCTGATCGGTGCTGGCTGGCTGGCGGCAATGATTCCCGAGGAGTACGGCGGCTCCGGCCTGGGGCTGACCGCGGCGAGCGTGATCATGGAAGAGATCAACCGTTGCGGTGGCAATTCCGGCGCCGTGCATGGCCAGATGTATAACATGGGTACGCTGCTGCGGCACGGCAGCCCGGCGCAGAAGGAACAATACCTGCCGGCGATTGCCGCCGGGAAACTCCGCATCCAGTCGATGGCGGTGACCGAGCCGAGCACCGGTTCCGATACGACGAAGATCAGGACTACCGCCGAAAGGAAGGATGGCCGTTATCTGGTCAATGGCCAGAAGGTCTGGATTTCGCGCGTGCAGCACTCGGATCTGATGATCCTGCTGGCACGCACCACAGCGCTCGCCGAGGTGAAAAGGAAATCCGAAGGGATGTCGATCTTCATCGTCGACCTGCATGACGCCATCGGCCACGGTCTCTCGGTGCGACCGATCGCCAACATGGTCAACCACGAGACCAACGAACTGTTCTTCGATAATCTCGAAATCCCCGCAGAGAACCTGATCGGTGACGAGGGCCAGGGCTTCCGCTACCTGCTCGACGGACTCAATGCCGAACGGGCCTTGATCGCCGCAGAATGCATCGGTGATGGCTACTGGTTCATCGATCGCGCGACGCGCTACGCCGGCGAGCGCATCGTTTTCGACCGGCCGATCGGCATGAACCAGGGGGTGCAGTTCCCGATCGCCGAGGCCCTGATCGAGATCGAGGCGGCCAACCTGATGCGTTTCCAGGCCTGCACGCTGTTCGACGCGCAGCAAGCCTGCGGCGCGCAGGCCAACATGGCCAAGTACCTCGCTGCCAAGGCCTCCTGGGAGGCGGCCAACGTCTGTCTGCAGACCCACGGCGGCTTCGGTTTCGCCAGCGAATACGACATCGAGCGCAAGTTCCGCGAAACGCGCCTGTATCAGGTCGCACCGATCTCGACCAACCTGATCTTCGCCTACGTCGCCGAGCATCTGCTCGGGCTGCCACGCTCGTTCTGAGCGCTGGAGGATATCGCCATGCCTCCCTCGAGGAGGCTTGCCATGCGAATACAAACTCGTGCTTGTTGAATCGGCAATACTTAGGCATCATCCACAGCCATATCACCATCATCCACGCACCGTTCACGCCATGCGAAACAACCAACCCGTTACCAGGATTGAAACGGTCCTTCCCGAAGGCGAGTTCATCTACTCGCGCACTGACCTCAAGGGGGTGATCGAGGAAGCGAACGAGGCTTTTGCCGCCATCAGTGGCTATACCCGCGAGGAAATGACCGGGCAACCGCACAATATGGTCCGTCACCCGGATATGCCGGAAGCCGCTTTCGCTGACCTCTGGACCGACCTCAAGGCGGGTCGACCATGGCGTGGCCTGGTCAAGAACCGTCGCAAGGACGGCGGTTTTTACTGGGTGGTCGCAAATGCATCGCCGGTTCGTGAAAATGGCCAGATAGTCGGCTACCAGTCGGTGCGCGCACGCCCGAGTCGCCAGGAGATCGCGGCAGCCGAGGAGGCTTATCGACGGATCCGCAAGGGCGACCGCTCCCTACGCATCCGGCACGGTCGGGTAGAACGTGTGCTGCCTGTGGTGGTCGATTGGTTCGCCAGCTTGCCGACGCAAATGCTCCTCATGGGCCTGCTGGCGGTGCTTCCCGGGGTCCTGGAGCTGACCGCGGAATTGATCGGCGGGCGACCGCTGGGGCATGTGCAAACCCTCTTGACCGCTGTTGCCGCGCTTTATGCCTTGTTCTTCCTGTTCTGGGTGACACCACGGGTGTTGCGCGATCTCCAGGCCACGGCCAATCATCTCGATTCGGTGCTGTCAACCGGCGATCTCAAGACACGACTCGACATTCCCCGTCGCGACATCGTCGGGCGCATTGCCCACCTGGCCGACAAGTTTGTTGCCGCGGTGCAGGCCACGGTCCAGGGTATGGCGGACACCGCCAAACAGGTCAACGCCGCCAATAACCAGGTGCGTGCCGGCGTGCTGAACGTCAACCAGTCGGCGATCGTGCAAAGCGACGCCACCTCGGCTTCGGCGGCAGCCGTCGAGGAGGTGACGGTGTCGATTGGCGAAGTGGCGGCGCATGCCGCCAGCACCGAGGCGGCGGCCCACAAGGCCGGTGAGGTCGCGCAAGCCGGCGAAGAGCTGTCGCTACGCGCCAGCCAGACCATTCTTGCGCTGGCCGAAACGGTGAAAGCGTCGGCACAGCAGGTGGAGTCGCTGGGCCAGCGCTCGGAGGAAATCAGCCGCATCGTCGCCGTCATCAAGGAAGTGGCCGACCAGACCAATCTCCTGGCACTGAACGCCGCGATCGAGGCAGCACGGGCGGGGGAGGCTGGACGCGGCTTTTCGGTCGTCGCCGACGAGGTGCGCAAACTCGCGGAGCGGACAGGCAAGGCAACCCACGAAATCAGCTGCATGATCGGCAGTATCCAGAATGAAACCAAACAGGCGGTGGAGTGCATGCGCAACGGCGCGAACGAGGTCGATGAGAGCGTCCGTCTGGTTCAGGAAGCCCGCCAGGCCCTGTGTGGCATCAACGAGCAGATGCGGACCACGGTGAGGATGGTGAGCGAAATCACGCACTCCTCAAGCGAGCAGCGGGCAGCCATGACCGAACTTGCGCAAAATGTCGAGCGCGTTGCCTCGATGACCGAGCAGAACGTATCGGTGACCAGAGAAGCCGGAGCAATGGTCGACGTGCTGACCGCAACGGTGACCCGCATGCGCAAGGCGGTTGGGCAATATCAGGTGTAATACCTCTCATCAGACCAGGCTCAGGTTCGCGACCTGCTAGCCGTTGTCGCTCCGGGCGTCGCAACCAGGATTGACTGCGGCTGCAATCGTCAGCGATACTCATACTTTGGTGCTGGATTTCCTGTCCTGTGAGTTTTCTGATTCACCTATCGGTCATGACTTTTCCAGGCGCCCTGATCATGAAGGTCAGGACCGTTTCCCTCTCCCCCGACCACTCCTCACCCGCGAGGGGAGATCCATGGAGAAATACAAAATCAACAGTCTGCCAGTAGCTGCCGAGAACTGTCCAAAACCACTCGCGCTGGCGAGCGCGTGCCTGCTGCTGATTGCCGGTTTCTCGGCGTGGGTTGGTACCCCCGCACTGGCGATGCTCCAGCTTCTCGTGTCACTGCCCCCACAACAAACATGGCTGATCTCCATCGTTCTTGGTGTTCTGGCCCTCGTCCTCTTATGGCGAATGCGACATCGCATCGCCGAGTTCGTCAGCAAATGTGCGTCGTTTTCGGCAAAAACTGACGAACGCTACTGGGCTCTGGCGTGTTGCATCCTTGGTGTGCTTTTACGTTTGGCGTGGGCTCTGGCCTTTCACGGTGAACCCGTATCAGATGGTGCCGTCTATATCAAACTTGCGAGGCGTTTGCTTGCTGGGCAATCCTACGCGATCGGAGATAATCGCGCCTATTGGCCTCCAGGCTATCCCTTCTTTCTTCTGCCTTGGCTGGCCACCTTCGCAAACGTCAGGGTTGCCATCCTGGTCAGCAATGTGTTTCTCTTCCTGGCCGGTGCGATGGGTGTGCGCGCCTTGGCGCTCCGCCTGGCTGGGCCAGCCGGTTCACGCATGGCAATATGGTTGTTCGCGGTCTGGCCGAACCTGGTGACGCATGCCAGCGTTCCCGGCAAGGAGGTGATTCTAGCGGCTCTGTTGCCATGGGTGCTTTGGCTGGCCATCCGAGGTGACGACGGTGTCCACTGGCGGCCTGCTTGGCAAATGGTTTGCGGCCTCTTCATTGGCGCAATCACGCTGGTGCAACCCGCGATGCAACTATTTCCCGCGGTCATCTTGATCTTCTGGGTGTTCGCGACACGCCGGCTCTGGCAAGCCTTATTGGGAACCTGCGCACTATTGATCGGTATGGCTGCCGTCATTTCCCCCTGGACGGTGCGCAATTACGAGGTATTTGGTCAGTTCGTGCTGGTGTCTACCAATGGAGGTTTTGGTCTCTATGGAGCCAACAACCCTCGCGCCAACGGCGGCTACTACGAATACTGGAGCGACGAGCCTGTATTCCAGATGGCCGAGCTGGAAGCCGACCAGGAAGCGAAACGTCTGGCCCTTGCCTGGATTCAGGCACATCCCCTGGACTTTGCGATTCTGGCGACCAAGAAGAGTGCGCGCTTTATGGGTGACGATGCCGAGGGTGCCTACTATAGTATCAAGCGCGTCCGCGCCGAAGCGCCAAGCTGGGTCTATCCACTGGCCAAGGCCTTGTCAAACGCTTGGTGGCTGGCCTTCTGGGCGCTGATCCTGGCCTCCACGATGGAACTGCTCCGCCGGCCAGTGCCCTTTACCCTGAATGAAGTGTTGCTGGTAATGAGCTTTGCTTATTCGTTCCTGATGCATATGATAGTCGAGAGTTCAGGCCGATACCACATTCTGCAGCTTGGCATTTTGTGCGTTCTATTACCGATACTGGGCCAAGCGGTAAGCCGACCCAGGCTGCCGAGCAACGATGCCCGTGTCCCTGCCACCTAACGGTCATGACTTTTCCAGGCACCCCCCGATCATGAAAGTCATGACCGTTTCCCTCTCCCCAACCCCTCCCCCGCAAGTGGGGAGGGGAGGTTCGTGAGTCGCTGACGCGACTTTCACATTAATTCGGCAACAGGAAGAATCCAACATGACTACTCCCAGCCCTGATGCAGCGCATGTCTACGATACCCTGTTCTATAAATATCAGCGCGAAGGTGCCGCCAGATCGGCGCTCGGTGTGCTGCCGCTCGTGATCGGCCCCTTGCGCTTGCGCAGCGTTCTTGACGTTGGCTGCGGTGCAGCAGCCTGGCTGGCAGGGTATCGCGAGCTGGGTGTGCCGGATTTGTTTGGAGTGGATGGCGACTACGTAGATCGCAACATGTTGTTGATCGATACGGATCGCTTTATTCCGAAGGACATCACCAAATCGTTCGACCTGGGACGGCAATTCGACCTGGTCCAATGCCTGGAGGTTGCCGAGCACGTCCCGAGGCAAACCAGCGACCAACTGATCGACAACATTACGAGACACGGCAAGCGGGTACTGTTTTCCGCCGCGGTGCCGGGGCAAGGTGGTGAAAACCATATCAACGAGCAACCTTATAGTTTCTGGCGCGACCTTTTCGAGGCGCGCGGTTTTTCCTTGTTCGATTTTGTTCGGCCCCGGATTGTCGGTAATCCGTCGATTGAGACCTGGTACCGCTATAACATCCTATTCTTTGCGCACCAGTCGGTTGTACCGGATCTTCCGGCGGAAATTGTCGCCCACCGCATCTCCCCATCTGCCGCGATAGCGGACTATTCGCCCATCAGCTATCGCCTGCGCAAGATGATCCTGCGTTCACTGCCCGAGCATGCGGTATCCAAGCTGGCGGTGATGAAACACAAGCGTGCGGTTCGTGCGCTCGCCCAGCGGTGAGTTCGCCGCATGCTGGAGTGCTGATCGCGTTGCTGTCCGGCACCCTGTGCGCAGCCGCAGGCCAGATGCTTTTCAAGGTGGGTGCGACTGGGCGGGAGTCCTTGGAGTCATTCTTCAATCACTGGATCTTGTCGGGCTTGGCCTTGTACGGTCTCGGCACGCTGCTTTGGATATTTGCGTTGTCCCGCTTGCCTTTGACCGTCGTCTATCCATTCACGGCACTGACCTTTGTCCTGGTGTACCTGGGTGGGGTTCTGGTGCTTGGCGAACAAACTTCGCTGCGAGCGGTGTCGGGCGTGCTGTTGGTAATGCTTGGGCTGTACCTGATCTCCTCCGCACCCTGACACAGCCGCAAGCCATATTCTGAAGGTGACCTAGATGACTGTTCCATGCGCTGATGCCGTTCCCGTCCTGGCACTGGTGGTGCCTTGCTACAACGAACAGGAGGTGTTCCCTGAAACTCTTAAGCAGCTGCGAGCACTGCTTGCCGGCCTGGTCGCCGCCGGCCAGGTGCGGGCGGAAAGTCGAATCTGGTTTGTCGACGATGGCAGTCGCGATGCCACCTGGTCACTCATCGAATCCGCGGCACGTGATCCGAGCACCTTGGTCTGTGGCATCAAGCTTTCCCGCAACCAGGGGCATCAATTTGCGTTGTTGGCCGGGCTGATGCATGCCCGTGGCGACATTCTGGTCAGTCTGGATGCTGATCTCCAGGACGATCTGGCCGTCATCCCACAAATGATCGAGCACTACCGGGATGGGGCAGACATCGTCTATGGCGTGCGGTCGGCGCGTACCACCGATACTCTCTTCAAACGCCTTAGCGCCGAAGCCTATTACAAACTCCTTCGTCGCATGGGCGTGGAAATGGTGTTCAATCATGCCGACTACCGCTTGATGAGTCGCCGCGCCATTGAGTCCCTACGGCGATACGAAGAGAGCAACCTCTTTCTGCGCGGCCTGATTCCTCTGCTCGGCTATCGCAGTGCCAAGGTCGAATACGCGCGCGCTGTACGCTTTGCCGGCGAATCCAAGTACCCGCTGCGGCGCATGATCGCCCTGGCCTGGCAGGGGGTAACATCGTTCTCTGCCGTTCCATTGCGGACCATCACTGCACTAGGGCTGCTGGTCTCTTTGCTGAGTGTCGGAATGGGACTGTGGGCGCTCGGTGTGCGTTTGCTCAGCGACAGCGCCGTGCCGGGATGGGCATCGATCGTGATTCCACAGTTCTTGCTGTCGGGTGTGCAACTGCTCTCTCTGGGCGTCATCGGTGAGTACCTGGCCAAGATATTTCACGAAACCAAGCGAAGGCCCCGGTATTTGATAGACACCATCGTTGGTTCGGCCAGGGCGGAGGGGGGACAGGACGAGTGGGACTCCGTGGAAAAGGGTACCCGCGGGGGGCATATGCCGGCAGCACACCCCTGACCAGGATTTCAAGATGATCCACGCCGTATCTGCAACGGATCACAGACCAGAACCCATCGCGGTCTGATTGGCGCTTTCGGTCTTCATTTGGAACAGCCCGTTCGATTCGATGAAGGCAATGATCTCGGTCAACCCCTGCCCCGTCTTCATGTTGCTGAAGACGAAAGGTTGCTCGCCGCGCATGCGTCGGCTGTCGCGCTCCATCACCTCCAGCGAAGCGCCAACCAGCGGTGCCAGATCGGTCTTGTTGATCACCAGGAGGTCGGACTTGGTGATCCCCGGCCCGCCCTTGCGCGGGATCTTGTCACCGGCGGCGACGTCGATGACATAGATCGTCAGGTCGGAGAGTTCCGGGCTGAAGGTCGCCGCGAGGTTGTCGCCGCCGGATTCGACGAGAACGATCTCGATGTCCGGGAAAGTCGCCGTCAAGCGGGCGACGGCTTCGAGGTTGATCGAGGCATCCTCGCGAATCGCGGTATGCGGACAACCGCCGGTTTCGACACCGAGGATGCGTTCCTGCGGCAACGCCGCGTGCTGTACCAGGAACTTCGCGTCTTCGGCGGTGTAGATGTCGTTGGTCACCACGCCGAGGCTGTACCGGTCGCGCAGCGCCAGGCACAGTGCCAGGGTGAGTGCAGTCTTGCCGGAGCCGACCGGGCCTCCGATGCCGATGCGCAGGGCGGGACGTCGATGCATGTGAATTCGCTTTCTCTCAGGATCGGAAAAGTCTCGAATACTGGGTTTCGTGGCGGCTCGACGCCAGGGCCAGACCGGGAGCAAAGTTGCTCCAGCGCTCTTCGGGCAGTTCGAGCGCCTGCTGCACTACCGCTGGCAAGCGGCCACCCAGAGCCAGGAGGATGCGCTGCCCGGCAGCCTGGCCGAGCGGCACAGCCTTGAGCGCCGCCATCATCTGGTTCTCGCACCAGGACCATAGATAAGCGGTCAGTGAATCGACGACGGCGATTTCCCAGGCGGCAGCGGCCAGCGCCCAGCCGACCGGGAAAGAGACTTCGGGGAGCGCATCGAAGACTTCTGGCAGCGCGAAATCGTCCAGCTCGTGCAGCAGGCGACGCAGCGAATAGCCCATCTGCACGGTCTCGGCACGCAGCTCGGAGGACTCGCGGCTGGCCAGGAAATCGGCGTTGAGGCGCTCGACTTCGCGCTCCTCAGCGGCGGCCCAGGCCCGCTGCAGGCAGGCGGTCAGCGGTGCTTCAAAGCGCCCGACGCCGTGTTCGAGCAAGCCGGTGATCCATTCCAGTGCCGTCGCCTGATCGTGCACCAGGCCGGCTTCGACAGCCCATTCGAGCCCTTGCGAATAAGTGTAGGCTCCCACCGGCAGTGCCGGGCTGGCGAGCTGCAGCAGGCGAGGCAGAGCAAGACTCACCTGAATTCGTGAATTTTCGCCGGCGAGCGATGCGGGCCGTGGCCGGGATGGTGCGCATCGCTCGTCGCTCCGGGACGCTCCAGGCGGTAATCATGGCCGTCGTGACCGCCCGCGTGCGCGTCGCCGTGCGCATGCGCGCCATACGCCCCCCCTTCCGGATCGAATGGCGCCTCGACCTCGCTGACCACACAACCGAGACCCAGCAACATTTCGGCGAGAACGTGATCCGCCTGAATAAGCAGGCTGCGCTCGCCAAGCTGCACCGGCACATGCCGGTTGCCGAGATGATAGGCGGCGCGGATCAATTGCAGGGGGTCACCGGCGCAGACTTCGAGCAGCGCTTCCGGCGCAGCCTCGACGGCGACCACGCGGCCATTGCCGGTAAGCAATCGGTCGCCATGGCGCAGCACAGTACCGGCCGGAAAGACATAGCCCATCTCCTCGCCGCTGGCCAGGGTGACGCGCTGCCGGCTCTTGCGGCGGGCGTCGTACGGCAATACCAGGCGGTCACAGGCGGGCGTCTCGCGGTCGGCGAAGGATTCGGCAAACAGCATGCTCAGAACAGAAAGTAACGCTGCGCCATCGGCAGCACGCTGGCCGGTTCGCAGATCAGCAGTTCGCCGTCGGCGCGAACGGCGTAGGTTTCAGGATCGACTTCGATCTTCGGCGTCGCGGCGTTGTGGATCATGTCGGACTTGCAGAGTGTGCGCGTCTGGCGAACGGCAAAGAGCGGCTTGGCGAGTCGCAGCGCGACGAGTTCCGGATGCTCGAGCGCCGCCTGCGAAACGAAGGTCACCGAGGTCTTGCGCGCACCGCCGAAAGCCCCGAACATCGGCCGATAGTGCACCGGCTGCGGCGTCGGGATCGAGGCGTTGGCGTCGCCCATCGCAGCCGCAGCGATCATTCCGCCCTTGAGGATCAAGGATGGCTTGACGCCGAAGAAAGCCGGTTTCCAGAGCACCAGATCGGCGAGCTTGCCGACCTCGATCGAGCCAACGAGATCGCTGATGCCGTGCGTGATCGCCGGATTGATGGTGTACTTGGCGAGGTAGCGCTTGACACGGAAGTTGTCGTGCGTGGCCTCACTTTGCCCAGTCGGCGGCGGCAGCTGGCCGCGCTGTACTTTCATCTTGTGCGCTGTCTGCCAGGTACGGATGATCACTTCGCCGACGCGTCCCATCGCCTGCGAATCCGACGACATCATCGACAGCGCACCGAGGTCGTGCAGGAGGTCTTCGGCGGCGATTGTCTCGCGGCGGATGCGGCTTTCGGCGAAAGCGACGTCCTCGGCGATCGCCGGGTCGAGGTGGTGGCACACCATCAGCATGTCGAGATGCTCATCGATGGTATTCACCGTGTACGGCCGCGTCGGGTTGGTCGACGAAGGCAGGACATTGGCCTCGCCGACGGCACGCAGGATGTCGGGCGCATGCCCGCCACCGGCACCCTCGGTATGAAAGGTGTGGATGGTGCGCCCCTTGAAGGCGGCGAGCGTCGTTTCGACGAAGCCGGATTCGTTGAGTGTGTCGGTGTGGATCGCCACCTGCACGTCCATCTCGTCGGCCACCGCCAGGCAATTGTCGATCGCCGCCGGGGTGGTCCCCCAGTCCTCGTGCAGCTTGAGACCGATGGCACCGGCGCGCACCTGTTCGCGCAGCGGTTCCGGCAGCGAGACGTTGCCCTTGCCGAAGAAACCGAGGTTCATCGGGAAAGCGTCGGCCGCTTCGAGCATGCGCTGGATGTGCCAGGGTCCCGGCGTACAGGTCGTGGCGTAGGTACCGGTGGCCGGTCCGGTGCCACCGCCGAGCATGGTCGTCACCCCCGACATCAGTGCTGCATCGATCTGCTGCGGGCAGATGAAATGGATGTGGCTGTCGATGCCGCCGGCGGTGACGATCATTCCCTCGCCGGCGATGATCTCGGTGCCGCCGCCGATAGGGATGGTCACGCCCGGCTGGATGTCCGGATTGCCGGCCTTGCCGATGCCGGCGATGCGGCCGCCCTTGATGGCGATGTCGGCCTTGACGATTCCCCAGTGGTCGACGATCAGCGCATTGGTGATCACCGTGTCGGCGACTTCGGCAGCCGACTTCTGGCCTTGCCCCATGCCGTCTCGGATCACCTTGCCACCGCCGAACTTGACTTCCTCACCGTAGATCGTGAAATCGTCCTCGACGGCGATCCATAGCTCGGTGTCGGCGAGACGTATGCGGTCGCCGACAGTTGGACCGAACATTTCGGCGTAGGCCTGCCGCGAGATTTTGACGCTCATGACCGAATCCTCATGGTAATTCCCCCATCACTAGGGCCTGGAAGCCATAGACTCGGCGCTCGCCGGCCAGCGCCACCAGTTGCACGCTGCGCGTCTGACCGGGTTCGAAGCGCACTGCGGTACCGGCGGCAATGTCGAGGCGGAAACCGCAGGCCGCGACGCGGTCGAAAGCCAGCGCGGCATTGGTCTCGGCAAAGTGGTAATGCGAGCCGACCTGAATCGGCCGGTCACCGGTATTGGCGACGCTCAGGCGGATCGTTGTACGGCCGGCGTTGCCCTCGATCTCGCCGGCCTCGATTCGCATTTCTCCGGGAATCATCGTTCAGGTCCTCAAATGATCGGGTGATGTACGGTGACCAGCTTGGTGCCGTCCGGGAATGTGGCTTCGACCTGGATGTCGTGGATCATTTCCGGCACGCCTTCCATCACCTCGCTACGACTCAACAGCGTCGTGCCGTAACTCATCAGCTCGGCAACCGTGCGACCATCGCGAGCACCTTCGACGATCGCGGCGCTGATCAGTGCCACAGCTTCCGGGTAGTTGAGCTTCAGACCACGCGCCCGACGTCGTTCGGCGAGCAGCGCGGCAGTGAAGATCAACAGCTTGTCCTTTTCTCTTGGCGTCAATTCCATGCGTCTTCCTTCTTGCCTTGCTCGCGAGGCGGCTGGGGAATACCGTTCGCGAGCAATTACCAGTTGGGCTCCCGTTCAGGCGTTGCCGTGATCTTGTGGATCGAGAGGTCGGCACCATTGTATTCCTGTTCCTGATCGAGACGCAGGCCGACGGATGCTTTGAGGAGGCCATACACCAGGCAACTGCCGACCAGGGCAATGGCGATGGCCAGTCCGGTCATCAGCAGTTGCGGCATGAAGGAGACGCCACCGACACCGCCGAGCGCCCGGCTGCCGAAGATGCCGGCGGCGATGCCGCCCCAGGCGCCGCAAAGACCATGCAGAGGCCAGACACCGAGGACGTCGTCGATCTTCCAGCGGTTCTGGGTCAGAGTGAACATCATCACGAACAAGCCGCCGGCGACACTGCCGACGAACAGTGCTCCGATCGGGTGCATCACGTCGGAGCCGGCACAGACCGCAACCAGACCGGCGAGTGGACCGTTGTGCACGAAGCCAGGGTCGTTCCTGCCCGCCACCAGGGCAACCAGGGTACCGCCGACCATCGCCATCAGTGAGTTCATTGCCACCAGGCCGGAGATCTTGTCGATGGTCTGCGCGCTCATGACGTTGAAGCCGAACCAGCCGACGGTCAGAATCCAGGCGCCAAGCGCCAGAAACGGGATCGACGACGGCGGGTGCGCGGAAATCCGCCCTTCCTTGGTGTAACGCCCATGGCGCGCGCCGAGCAGCAATACTGCCGGCAGGGCGATCCAGCCACCCATCGCATGCACCACGACCGAACCCGCGAAGTCGTGGAATTCCTCGCCATAGTGGGCTTTCAGCCAGGCCTGGAGGCCGAAGGCCTGGTTCCAGGCGATGCCTTCAAAGAAGGGGTAGATGAAGCCAACGATCAGAAAGGTCGCGGTCAGTTGCGGGTAAAACCTGGCCCGCTCGGCAATGCCACCCGAAACGATCGCCGGGATTGCTGCCGCAAAGGTAAGCAGGAAGAAGAACCGTGTCAGTTCGAAGCCGTTTTTCTGCAGCAGCGTCTCGGCGCCGGCGAAGAAATGGATGCCGTAGGCGATGCTGTAACCGATGAAGAAATAGGCGATCGTCGAAACCGAGAAATCGGTCAGAATCTTCACCAGCGCGTTGACCTGGCTCTTCTTGCGTACCGTTCCCAGTTCGAGAAAGGCAAAGCCCGAATGCATCGCCAGAACCATGATGCCACCGAGCAAGATGAAGAGAACGTCACTACCAGACTTGAGTACTTCCATGGCTCCTCCGGAAAATCGGGTCGAAGCCATCAAGCAATTTCTATTCCATGGTCAGGCAACGCCTGGATTCAATGACTTGCGCCAATTCCCGGCAAGCTCATTGCACCACTATGGTGCGGGAATTCTCTTTGATGCACCGTAACGGGGATCTGATGCACCAGCTTGCACCATGTTTGGCCTATTTTGGTGCGGCGCCCGGCGGCAGGAGTACCCACATCTGTCCTTGCTGTTTCATGCGACCGGCCTGATTGCCGGCTTGCGCACCGAAGCCCCAGAATAGATCGGCGCGCACGACGCCGCGAATCGCGCCGCCGGTATCCTGTGCCAGAACGAGACGGCGCAGCGGTGTTGTCGAATCGGGCTGGCTGGTCGACAGGAAGACGGGCGCGCCGAGTGGCGCATAGCGGGGGTCGACGGCGATGCTACGTTCCGGGGTTAGCGCTACGCCGAGAGCGCCGCTCGGGCCGTCACTGCCATTGATCGGCTGTTCGCGAAAGAACACATAACTCGGGTTGGCGTTCAGGAGGTCGTTGACCCGGCCCGGATTGGCGCGCGCCCATTGCTTGATGCCTGCCATCGAAGCCTGTTCGAGGCTCAACTCGCCGCGATCGACGAGCACCCGCCCGATCGACTGATAGGGGTGGCCATTCTGGTCGGCGTACGCCAGGCGTACCGTTTGGCCATCGGGCAGCCTGACGCGCCCGGAGCCCTGCACCTGCAGAAAGAACAGTTCAACGGGGTCGTCGACGTACAGCAGGACGCGGTCGAGGTAGTCCTTTTCATGGGCGGTGATTTCCGCACGTGAAAAATAGGGAACCACCCTGTTGCCTTGCAGGCGGCCGCGCAGGCGCATGTTCTTCAGATCCGGCAGAACCGCGCCGAGGTCGATGTTCAGTAGATCGGGCGGCACGCCGAGCACCGGCTGCAGAAAGGGCTTGGCACGCGTCCGCGCGCCGTGCAGCAGCGGTTCGTAGTAGCCGGTGATCAGCCCACTCGTCGTGGCGTCGGGATTGGTCAATAGCCAGGGCTGGAAACGCGACTCGAAGAAGCGGCGGATGCCTGCCGTCGCCGCTCCGTTCAGACCGCGCGCCTCGTCACAGACCGCTTGCCATTGCGGCCACTGCGGCCGCTTGGCGAGCGCACGGCACGATTGCAGGAAAGCCGGCCAGGCGGCAGCCAGGTCATCGTCGTTCCAGCCCGGCAGATCGCTCCAGCGCGCGGCCTGTAACGGCTTGGCGGCGGGCTGGGGCGTGCTCGCCGGCCCGGCCGCGGCGCAGGGTGGACAGGCTGGGCAACTGGGGGGCGCAGCACAGGAGGCGCCGCTCGGCGCAAGCGTCCCACAAGCGCTGAGCAACACCGCAAGCAGTGCGGTGACGACGACGAAGAAAGACCGTGATTGGCTTTTGTGCATGGTTTGGCTAGAGTGTCGGGTTCGTCAACCTCTGAAGTATACTGGTCATGCTGTCCTCTGTCCGATGATCGACTCTTTCCGACAAATTGCGCGTTTCCTCGTCCGCGCCGAGCAGTTCCTCGATCGTCTCGAGCCCTTGCTGCCGCCTGCGTCACCGTTTCCGGACTGGGCTGCGGCCTGCGCTTTCCGCTGGCGAACCCGCCGCGGCGCAGGTTTTCTGCAGCCGATCACGCGCCTGCCCGTGATCAGGCTCGGCGACCTGCAGGACATTGACGAGCAGAAAGCGCGCATCGACGCCAACACGCGCCACTTCGTCGCCGGCCAGCCGGCCAACAATGTACTGCTCACCGGTGCGCGCGGATCGGGCAAGTCATCGCTGATCAAGGCGCTGCTCAACGAATACGCACCGCAAGGACTGCGCGTGATCGAGGTGGAAAAGGGCGACCTGACCGATCTGCCGGATATCGTTGAACTGATCGATGGACGCCCGGAGCGCTTCATCGTCTTCTGCGATGATCTTTCCTTTGACTCCGGCGATGCACGCTACAAGGCGCTGAAGGTCGTTCTCGACGGTTCGATCGCCGCGGCGCCCGAGAATGTGCTGATCTACGCCACGTCGAACCGGCGGCATCTGATGCCCGAATATTTTGCCGAAAACCTGGAGAGCCGGCGCGTCGGTGAGGAAATTCATCCCGGCGAAGCGATCGAGGAAAAGATTTCGCTGTCCGAGCGCTTCGGTCTGTGGATTTCCTTCTATCCATTCGACCAGGAGGCCTATCTCAAGATCGTGGCGCATTGGCTGCAGTCCTTTGGCTGCGCCCGCGACGAGATCGTTCGTGCCGAGCGCGATGCGCTCAACTGGGCGCTCGAACGCGGTTCGCGCAGCGGACGCGTCGCCTGGCAGTTCGCCAGGGACTGGGCCGGCCGGCAACTCGCTGTGCCGGATCGCCAGAGGCGACCGCGCAGCGCGCCGTCCACCTCGCCAACGACCGCGCGCAAGCGCTCGCGGAATGTCGCTTGAGCCGCCGCAGGGGGCGATTAAGCGCCCGATGACCCAGGTGACCGAAGTGGCGGCGGCAGTGATGCTGCGCGGCGATCCGGCGGCGCCCGAGTTTCTGCTGGCGCAACGTCCGCCCGGAAAGGTTTATGCCGGCTACTGGGAATTTCCGGGCGGCAAGATCGAGCCTGGCGAGACGGCGCGCGCGGCGCTGGTTCGTGAACTGCAAGAAGAACTCGGCATCACCGTCGAGCAAGCCTGGCCATGGGTCTGTTGCGAATTCAGCTATCCACACGCGACGGTTCGCCTGCGCTTCTTTCGCGTCAACACCTGGCACGGCGAACTGGCGGCGATCGAGCACAGCAACCTGGTCTGGTTGCCGGCCGGTGCGGCGGCGAGCGTCGCACCGATCCTGCCGGCCAACGCTCCAATCCTGCGCGCGCTGGCGCTGCCGTCGCTATACGCACTGAGCAATGCCGAGGAGTATGGCGTGGCGGCCGAACTGGCGCGGCTGCAGAACGCGCTGTCGAACGGACTGCGCCTGTTCCAGGTGCGCGACAAAACGCTGCCGCCAACGCAGCGGCACGCTTTTGCGCGCCAGGTCGTGGCGCTGGCGGCCAGGCATGCGCAGGTGGTGGTGCTGATCAACGACGACCAGGAACTCGCCCGTACGGTCGGCGCCGGGGGAGTGCACCTCTCGTCGCAGCAGCTCTGGCAGATCGAACGGCGCCCGGATTTCGCTCGCGTCGCCGCCTCGTGTCACGGCGCTGCCGACCTGGCACGCGCCGCCGGACTGGGACTGGACTTCGTCGTCCTCGGCCCCTTGCTGCCGACGGCCAGCCACCCCGGAACAGCCGGCATCGGTTGGTCAGCGTTCGCGCAGCTCGTCGAACGCTCGTCGTTACCGGTCTATGCGCTGGGCGGCTTGCAGCCCGAGATGCTCGAAACCGCGAGGAGCCGCGGCGGACACGGCATCGCGCTGCTGCGCGGCTGGCGGTAGATCAGTGGTAAAAGTCGCGCCAGCGAATCAGGAACGGCTGAGAATCTGCACGCTGCGCGCCACCACGGGGGTGCTGATCTCGCGCATGTGGGGAGCAAAGGGGGCCTGCGTGCTGCTGTCGCAGATCTGCTGCCAGCCCCCTGCCGGCAGCAGGAAGGAAGCCTGGTTGTCGTCGCGGTTGATCAGGCATAGCAAGGTTTCGCCATCCTGTGCTTTGCCCACGGCTGGCCGGTCGGGGGCGAGTTGCAGACCGAAGGTGCCCAGTTTTTTCGACTCCCAGTCGGCGTGGCGCATCGGTCTGCCCGCAGGATGCCACCAGACCACATCGGGCTGCCCGTCGACCATCGCTTCGCCGGTCAGCCAGCGGTGTTGCCGCAAGCAACTGGTGCCCGCCCCACCACGGCGAATAGCCTGCCGCATCGATGCGCGACGGCCCTTCAAGCAGCGGCCAGAGGGCCTGGTGCAGGCGGTACATGGCCACCGGCAGCAGGTAGCAACACCGAGTACACCGCCGACAACCGGCGCCACCACGAGGCGCCGGCTTGAGCCGAGTGCCTCGGGACCAGCGAGAACGACTCTGGGAGTTATGCGCTCCAGGGCCCGCGAGCCGCAGTCAGAGGGTATTGCGCCAACAACTATATGTGCATACAGTTGTTGGCATTTCGAGTGCTCGACCCCAATCCCATGCCTGCCCCCTGCGCGCCCGCTCGCACTGCTGTCTATCGCCGTCGCCGGCCCGAACGTACCGTGCGCTATCGCACCGTGCAGACGCCCCTCGCCACCTGGCTCGAACTCCCCTGTGACCGTCAGCAGGGCGCTGGCGGTGGTCCGGCCCATGTCGAGCGGGAGCTCCGCCGCTCTCTCGACAGCGGGATTCTCGCGCATGGCTTTGCCCGCGCTCGATGCGCCCAGTGCGGTCACGCTTTTCTCATCGCCTGGTCATGCAAAGGTCGTGGCGTCTATCCCGCTTGTAACCCCCGGCGAATGGTCGAAACCGCTGCCCATCTGGTTGACCCCATTTTTTTGCGCCTGCCGGTCTGCCAGTGGGTGCTGTCGGTTCCCAAGCGCCTGCGTGATCCCCTCGAACACGATCCGGCGATCGAGACGCTGGCGTTGCGCATCAACGTCCAGTCGCGAGAACCAAAACCTTAGCAAGGGGAAAAGGTGGCGCCGGCCGAGGGTGTGCCGAAATCGGCCCACCCTCGCCCGCTCAGACCCTCACGGCCCGATCGCCACGGCGCCGACGCGAATCGTCCCGCCGCGCACCGAAATCCCGCTGGCTGTCGTGTTGATGCGCACATCGCTGTTCTTCAGAACCGCGCCCCCGCTCACGTCGACGACACCGACATCGACCTGGCCCGGCATGTCGGGCGTGGACTGCGACTTCTTCTTGCCGAAGAAGCTCTTGCTGCTCGACGTGCCGCCCTGCATCCCCTCCGCCCGGAGGTTGACGGCCGTCGCGTCGATCGCGATCCGACTGTTTTCGATGCGCGGAGCGGAGGCTGAGGCGAGGACGGACTCCGGTAAGGCCAAGAGCGCCAGCCACAGGGTGCAGCACCCGAACACACCACGTAAAGCGTTCATTTCACGCATTTTCATCTCCTGAAAAGGGTTGCGACCGACGCCATCTGCGCCAGTCTGCACGCACGCTAGCCGAGCTCCGTGGTACCCGCAGCCAACGGCGTTGGTGGCAGGGTCGCGCGCGGGCGCGCCCAATGGGCTCCGTGTTAACCGTCGCCGCGTGCGACTCCCTGTTCCGGAGGTCCCCCATGTGCCTGCCTACTGCTCTCTGCCGTCGCGCTGCGGTCTCCCCGCTCCCGCGACCCGGTGTCTTGCTGATTGCCCATGCGCCGCTGGCGCAGGCTTTCGTGTGTGTCGCCGAGCACGTTCTCGGTCGCGTCGACCGTCCGCTGGCGGCGCTCGATCTCGCCGCCGACGATTCCCGCGAACACGCCCTGTTGGTCGCCCAGTCCCTCGCTGCCGCAATGGGCTGCGGCGAACTGCTGATCCTCGTCGACATCCACGGCGGCCCCTCGCCGTGCGCGGTCGCCCAGCGTCTGTGCCAACTCTGGGGACCGCGGGCGCGCCTGGTCGGCGGCCTCAACGTCGCGATGCTGCTCACCGCCCTCGAATGCACCGACGGCGAGGTCGGGCGGCTCGCCGAGGAGGTCGCCGAGGCGGCCCGGATCGGCGTCTGCAACGGCGGCCTGTCCTGATCCCTTCCGGGCGCGCCGCGCGCGCCCGGGTCGAACCCGATGCGGCGTGCGGCCCTGCCGCTCGCCGCTGACTCACTGTCTGGGAGATTGAAATGAACGTCCCCGTGCTCGTTTTCTCGCTTACTGCCTTGCTCTCGGGTTGCGCCAGCTATCGCCACAGCGCTCCCCTGCACCCTCCTGCCGGCGATCCGCGCAGTCCGCCCGTGATTTCCGAGTTGCAGCCCGAATTCCGCTGGCAACCGCAGGCCAAGGCAAATGTGACTTACGATCTGGTCGTCCTGCGCGCCACCGCGCTGTCCCGAGGTCCACGCAGCGACTGCACGCCGGAGACGTCGGCCGCCGGCGCCAGCACCGCCGTAGCCGCACGCCAGGGCGAGCATCGCCCTTGGCCTTTCTTCGAACGTCCCGTCTATCTGCGCGAGCGCTTGCCGGAGGCCCGGCATCGCATCGACCAGGACCTCGAACCGAATACCGCCTACCTGTGGTCCGTGCGCGTGCGCGACGGAGACCAGGTCAGCGGCTGGGCGTGCCACGACTATCGCACCCTGCTGCGCGCGGACTCGCTGAGTGTCGAACGGGCGGGGCTGGGCGTCCGGGTCTCGTTTCCCCTTGGAGCATTGTTGCCGAAGGACGCCGACGCGTTCTTCAGCTTCCGGACGGCCGCACGGCCGGTGCCGGTTGCAAACGCCAGCCAATGAGCCAAGCGCCGGTTCTCGCAATTTTACGACCAACAGCATTGGCTGCACGGATTCCGCGGATGGGTACAGTGACCGTAACGGGCCATTCCGGCTCGTCAACCCCAGTCAGAAAGGAAATGCCATGAAAGCGATTCACCCCCTGCTTCTCTCCCTCTTCGCCGTCGTCTTCGTCCACTCGGCCTTCGCCGCTTCGGCCAGCGCGCCGACCATCTCGGGTTCGAACCTGCGGATGAGCGGGGACGTGGTGGATACGAGTACCACCAGCGTCCAGGGCAATAGCGCCGGCGCTTCGGCGAGCGGTTCCTACAAGGTGTTCAAGGCGAAAGCGAGTGCGAACAAGAGTACGGAATCGTTGCACGCCGAGACGACCGCCGGTGGTGCCTTTCTCGATGGCAACACCAAGGTCCTGGGCAGCACCGTGGATCTGAAAGGAACCGTCGCCAATTCAAGCAACAGCGGCGGCACGGTGCAGGCCGGCGTGCTGCGCACAACGTCGCAGTAACCCCCCTTCCCGGCGCGGCGCGGCCGCGCCGGGGCTCTCTTCGTTACGGAGGACTCCATGCTGACGTACCCCCCTTATCTGTTCGCCAGGCTGTGCGTTGCCGTTCTGCTGTGCGTCGGTCCCGCGCTCGCCCTGGAAGAGCCGAGCGAGCCCGACCCGGACGCCGCCGCCAAGATCGACCCCAGCCCGCGCAATCCAGACATGATCACGGAGAAGATCTTGGCCCAGTCGCGAGCGCAGCATGCGCATCAGCAGTCAGCCGCGCCGGTCCCCGCTGCCAGCGCGTCCTCGCTGCGTAACCAGGATTCGCGCATGCTCGCCGCGCGCGGCCTGGCGCCCACCGTCAACGTGTGCAGCAACGTCGTGCAGACCGGGCGCGGTGCGGCGCAAGCACCGGTCATGCAGAACTCGCATACCGACATCAGCTGCGTGGTGGCCGGCGTCGTCGTCGGCCGCTGATCGACAAGAGAAGGAGAAAACCATGAAACCTGTCGGGAAACCGGGCGGCGGCGTCCTCACCGTCTTGCCCTGCGTCTTGGCCATTTCCATGCTTCTCGCCTTGGCCGGCTGCGGCACGCTGTTGCCGCCGATCGAGCTGGCCAGCGAGCCGCCGCGCCTGGCGATCGCGCCCCCGGCGCCGGATGCCGACAAGCTGATGGCCTGCTTCGGCCGCCGGCTCGCACGCTACGTCGATTCGCGTCCGGGCGACGCGCCGCCGGTGATCGTCGAGGTCGCCGGCTTCTTCAACCGGAATCCGGCCACGTTGCAGCGGCTCGAGCTGCCGACCGACGCGACGACCCTGCTCGAGAGTCTATTGACTTCGGTCGGACCGGCGCTGGCGTTCCGGGAAACCCGGCGCGACGCCGCCGCCGAGCGAGCGGCGCCGGCGAGCACGCTCAAGGTGAAGAACGACATCCAGATCGTCGAGGCCAGTGCGCGCTCGCGTGGCCGCTTCTTTGACTTCAGCTTCTTCAAGTCTGACTATGACGCGTCCACGCGTGACGGCGAGCAGTCGAGCGTCGCGGCGATCACCCTCGAGATGTCGGCGGTCGCTCCGGACGGGCTCGGCAGGCATGGCTGGGGCGCGCCTCTGCGGATCGCCTTCGAGCGCTCGCAGACCCGCGAGAGCAGCCTGGCGGCGAGCTTCAGTTCGGTCGCCCTGGGCTTCAACCAGCAGACGCGGGTGGTCAATGGCTATGGCCATGCGTTGCGGGTGGGCGCCGCCCTGCAGCTGGTGAGCGTGCTCTCGCGCGCGACCATGGTCGGCGCCAACCCATGCGTGCAGGCCTTGATCCCGGAACGCGTCGATACGCTGCCGCTCGAGATTGCGCTGCGCGAGTTCCGCGGTGTGCAGGCGAGGAGCCTGGAAGGCGCGGCGTTCTGGCTGAACAAGTTGCGCGCGCTGCATGGCCGTCCGGCGCGCGATCCGCTGCGCCTCGACGCGGCGTCGGCGACCCCGGCGGCGGTCCTCGCCGCGGTCGGCGCGGATTCCGACGTCGGCCGGGTGATCGCCCGTGGCAGCCTCGACGACCGTCCGCTCAGCGCGCTGGAGAAGGAATTCGCTTTCCTTTGGGGGTCGCTGCCCGAGGTCGACGCCGAAGTGTTTGCCTCCGGCTTCCGCTGGATCGACGCGGTCGAGGTGCAATTGCGGGCGGCTGACTTGAAACGGAGGCCCGGGGGGAATAAAGTCAAGCCTCAGGCCGTCGCGCCACGACCCGCCGTGGCGCGCGCGGAAGGCAGCGAGCGCAAAGCCTCCGAGCGACTCTGAGCAGCCACTCGACCCCTGACGGAGAACACACGATGAGCCCGCCTGACGAAGAACTCTTCCTCCCGCACCTGCCCGAGAAGGTGCGGCTCCTGTATGGCAATGCGACGTACAGGACCGACCAGGGCACGACCGCGCCACTGCTGAACCAGAAGCAGTTGGCGCAGGCGCTGGGAATCGATGCGGGCGACTTGAGTCGGGCGTTGAGCGGCGATAGCCGTCGAAGTCCGAAGCTGGATTCGGGCTTCTTGGACGCGGACCGCGAGGGGAACCTCCCCCCCTTTCTGCCCGGGCGCGTGCTACCGCGCTTTCTGCGACTGTTCGGGCTCAAGGTGCCTGATCGCCTCGCGCCCGACGACCTCTGGCGCAAGCTGGCGGCGCTTCCCTTCGAGGAATTCCTCGCCGAGGTGAAAAGGCGCGGCGGCCTGGAGTTTCTGCGCTCGCCGTGGGATCGCTTCGTCGCCGCCCACTCCCACCGGCTGGACCCGCCAGGGGGCGGGGAAAGAGCCGGCGAGAAGAACGCCGTCGAAGGCTTGACCATCGAATCGAAAGCCGCCGCCGACTGGCGTAGAGCGCGCCGGAACGATCGCTTTATTGCACCGGGGCAGCCGGACCCTGCGGCCGAGGAAAGCGACCTGCCGGTGCACTACGTCGGGGATCGCGCGCGCATCACGCTTGCCGTCGGGCGGGCGGTCCGCGAGCGGCCGTTGCACGTGTTCGTCTTTCAAGACGTGGTGATCGACGGGCGTCGGCGTTTCATCCCCCTGTTGCCTGCGCCGCCGGCGGACTTCGTGATGCCGAAACCGCTTCTCCCGAACCCCGATCTGCACGACGATGTTCTGCTGCTGCCTTGCGGTGGCACCCCCGACAACCCCCAAGTCTTTGAAGTGCCATCGGCCTGGGGTTTGCGACGCCGGTTGACGGCGGTGGTCGCGCAGAAGGCGATGGGCGCCGAGTTCTATGAGGCGCAGCGCGATCAGTGGGAAATTGCGCCCGAACGGCTCGACCGGCTCGCCGAGGGGCTCGAAAGCCGCGTTTACGGCGCCTGGGCGCTGTTCGTCTATGATTACCTCGCGCTGGCGCGACCGATGGCCTGAGGAGGGTGGCGCCGCGGGAATCGGGCAGGGCTATAGGGTCAGGCCAGGGCAGCAGCGGAATGAGCAACAGGGAAGTGCGGCGCAGCGCCAGCCGGTTCAGGAACCGGCAGCCGCAGGCGGCAAATCACGACGACGGGAGGAACGATGGACAGCAAGAGCAGACAAGAGATCAACGAAGCTTCGGCGCGCGTTGTCGCTCTCTACCACGCCGGCCGCTACGCCGACGCCATTCCAATCGCCGAAGGCTTGTGCCGGAGGTTGCAGACTCAATACAGCGAGCATCCCCACACCGCGACGAACCTCAACAACTTGGCGGAGCTGTACCGGGCGCTGGGCGACTACGCCCGCGCGATGCCGCTCTGCCAGCGCGCTCTGGCCATCAGCGAGAAAGTCCTCGGCGCTGAGCATCCCGATACCGCGTCCAGCCTTCACAACCTGGCGCTGTTGTACCAAGCGCTAGGCGACTACGCCCGCGCCGAACCGCTGTTCCAGCGCGCTCTGGCCATCAGCGAGAAACTCCTCCGCGCTGAGCATCCCGACACCGCGAAGAGCCTTTCCAGCCTGGCGCTGTTGTACCTGGCGCTCGGCGACTACGCGCGCGCCGAGCCGCTGTTCCAGCGCGCGCTGGCGATCTGCGAGAACGCCCTCGGCCGCGAGCATCCCCACACCGCGACGAGCCTCAACAACCTGGCGTCGCTGTACCTGGAGCTCGGCGACTACGCGCGCGCCGAGCCGCTGTTCCGGCGCGCGCTGGCGATCTGCGAGAACGCCCTCGGCCGCGAGCATCCCCACACCGCGGTGAGCCTCAACAATCTGGCGGCACTGTACCAGGCGCTCGGCGACTACGCCCGCGCCGTGCCGCTCTCCCAGCGCGCACTGGCCAACATCGAGAACGTCCTCGGCCGCGAGCATCCCCACACCGCGGCGAGCCTCACCAAACTGGCGGAGCTGTACCGGGCGCTCGGCGACTACGCCCGCGCCGTGCCGCTTGAGCAGCGCGCGCTGGCGATCCGCGAGGAAGTCCTTGGCGCCGAGCATCCCGACACCGCGACGAGCCTTCACAATCTGGCGCTGCTGTACCAGATGCTCGGCGACGTCGCCCGCGCCGAGCAGCTCTCCGAGCACTCGCTGGCGATCTACGCGAACGTCTTCGGTCCCGAGCATCCCCACACCGCGAGGAGCCTCACCAACGTCGCCATACTCGATGCCGGACAAGGCCGTTTGGATCAGGCGCTTTCCGGTCTCGCCCGCGCCGCGCGGGCCGAAGACCGGCTGCTCGGTGAAATCTTCGCTCTCAGCCCGGAAGAGCAGCGTAACCGCTATCTCGCCGCCCACCGGGAGCTCGGGATGATGCTGCTGTCCCTGGTGCTCGCGCACTTCCGCGATTTGCCCGACGCCGTCCGGCTGGCGCTCGACTACGTTCTACGCCGTAAGGCGCTGGCCGCCGAGGCGGCCAGCGTCCAGCGCCGCGCCATCCTCTCCGGCCGCTACCCGCAATTGCGCGTGTCGCTGCAACGCCTCGACCTCCTGCGCGGCCAGGTGGCGAGCAAGATCCTGCGTGGCCTTGGTGCTCACGAGACGCCGCAACAGTACCAGCAGGCGCTGGCCCGGTGGCGCGACGAACGCGAAGCGCTGGAGAGCGAAATCGCCCGCCAGATTCCCGAGATGCGCCTCGAACACGAGCTCGCCAGCGCCGACGCGCGCGCGGTTGCCTTGCACCTGCAGGCGAGCGGCACGCTGGTCGAATTCGTCCGTTTTCATCCCTGCCATTTTCAGGCGGTGAAGGCCAGGGGCAAGGCGCAGTGGGGCCGCGAGCGCTATGCGGCCTTCGTCCTGGCTGCCGGCGAGGGCGCTGCGGTGCAGCTCGTCGACCTCGGCGACGCGGCGCCGATCGACGACGCGATCCGCCGCTTCCGCGCGGAGATCACTGGTGACCCGCTTCCTCCCAACGACGACCAGGCGCGCATGGCGCCTACCCGCGACGCGACGCCGCCGCAATCGAACCTCGGCGCCGGCGGCGAGCTGCTGCGGCTGCTCATCGCGCCGCTGCAGGAACTCTTTCAGCAGCGGCCATCGCTCGTCCTCGCGCCTGACGGCGAACTCAATCGCCTCTCCTTTGCGGCGCTGCCGACGGACAGCGGCTGCCTGAGCGACCGCTACGCCATCCGCTACGTCAGTTGTGGCCGCGACCTCGTGCGCTTTGCCGAACCGGCGAGCAACGCGGGTAGCCCGCCGCTGATTGTCGCCGACCCGGCGTTCGATCTGGGCGCCAGCGCCAGCGCCAACCCCGGCAGCGGCCCGCGCAGCCGGGCAACGTCCGTCGCGGCGACCCAACCCGGCAAGATGGCGGCCCTCTGCAGCTTGCTGGGCGGCCGTGGGCGCAGTGAAGACGAGCGTTCGCCCGACCCGGCGGGCACGCCGCGCGCCGCGCTGGCCGAAGCCAGCGGCGAACCGGCGTGGACCGGCCGCCGCTCGCGCGACCTCGACCGCGCCGGCTATCGCTTCACTCCGCTGCCGGGTAGCCGCGTCGAAGGCGAGGCCGTCGCCCGGCATCTGGGAACTGGCGCCTTGCTCGGCGAGCAGGCGCTCGAGGGTCGCTGCAAGAAACGCCGTTCGCCGACCATCGTCCATCTGGCGACGCACGGCTTCTTTCTCGAAGACCAGCCACGGGAGCACGAGTCCGGATCGCTCGGTGATGCCGGTCACCGCCTTTCCCACCAGGAGAACCCGCTGCTGCGCTCGGGCCTCGCCTTGGCCGGCGCCAACACCTTCCTGCGCGAGCACCGGGTCGTCGCCGACGAGATGGAAGACGGCCTGCTCACCGCCGAGGATGTCGCCGGACTCGACCTGCTCGACACCGACCTCGTCTTCCTCTCCGCCTGCGAAACCGGGCTGGGCGACGTGCAGGTCGGCGAGGGCGTCTTCGGACTGCGCCGCGCCTTCGTCGTCGCCGGGGCGCGCACCTTGATCATGTCCTTGTGGAAAGTCGACGACGTGGCCACGGCGCTCCTCGTCGATCGCTTCTACACCGCGCTGCTCGCCGGCGACGGCAAAGGGGAAGCGCTGCGCCAGGCGCAGCACGAGCTGCGCAGCGCAACCGTCGGTACCCTGCGCGCGACCTGGCTCAACCCGGAAAACCGCTCCCGCCTCGCCGCCGGCGACCCGGCGATCCGGCAACAATTGAATGCACTGCTGGCCTATCCCGAACAGACGCGCCCCTTCCAAGACCCCTACTACTGGGCCGGCTTCATCCTGCAGGGTGACGACGGAGCGGGCGCGCGAGGTTGACCCTGTTCGTGTTCAACGAAGTTTCCCGGAAACGGGTGGAACTTCTCCTGAGCGCTTGCCGAAGAGACCGGCGGCCTGCCCAGCCCGATCAAGGGCGGCGCCCCTTTTGCCACTCCTGCCGCGCGGCTTGCAGGTGCCTTGAGGAACCATTCCGCTGGTGGCGAAAAGCGAATTTCCCGTCACCCGGCTGCCCAGTTTTCCAGCATTAGCCCCGGCACCCGCTCGAATTCGCGCTGGTTGTTGGTGACCAGGACCAACCCATGGGCACGCGCCTGAGCCGCACTGCAGGCCTACCGGGACTACCAGGCCGACATCCTGATCGCCGGCGGGCGCAACCTGTATACCGCCCTGAAAGCGCGCATTCCCTTTCTCGACATCAATCAGGAACGCGAATTCGGCTATGCCGGTTACGACGGCATGCTCGAACTGGTGCGGCAGCTCGCCCTGACGCTGGAATCGCCGGTGTGGCGGAAGGTACGCACGCCGGCACCCTGGGCGCAAGTTCCGGGCGAAATGCTGCTCGCGGTCGGAGAACAACATGGCTGAGATCATCAAACGTACCAAAGCGCTGGCGGTGAATCCCCTCAAGGCCAGCCAGCCGCTGGGAGCGGCACTTGCCTTTCTCGGCCTGCGCCGGGCGATTCCGATGCTGCATGGATCGCAGGGCTGTACCGCTTTCGGCAAGGTGTTCTTCGTGCGCCACTTCCGCGAACCGATCGCGCTGCAGACGACGGCGATGGATCAGGTGTCCTGCATCATGAGCGCCGACGAGAACGTCATCGAGGGCTTGCGCGTACTCTGCGAAAAGAATTCCCCGGAGGTCATCGGCTTGCCCACCACCGGGCTTTCCGAGACGCAGGGCTGCGACATCGAGCGCCTGGTACGCGAGTTTCGCGCCCGCCATCCGGAATTTGCAGGCGTCGCCGTGGTACCGGTGAACTCTCCCGATTACTCCGGCTGCCTCGAATCCGGTTTTGCCCTGGCGGTGGAAGCGATCATCGACACGCTGGTTCCGGACCGCTCGAAGTCGTCGCTGGCCGGGCGGCGCAGAAAGCAGGTCAACGTGCTCGCGGCGTCGATGCTGACCCCCGGCGACATCGAGGCGATCAAGCAATGGATCGAGGCATTCGGCCTGCGGCCAGTGCTTGTGCCCGACATCGCTGATTCGCTCGATGGTCATCTGGTCGATCAGGAAACGACGCCGCTGACTCTCGGCGGCACGCCGAAGGCCGAACTGGCGACGCTCGGGGAAGCGCACGCCACACTGGTCATCGGTCGTTCGCTGCACAAGGCGGCCGACCTTCTGAAAGCGCGCACCGGCGTGGCGGATTTTCGCTTCGACCATCTGCTGGGTCTGGATGCCTGCGACGCCTTCACGCTCACGCTGGCGGCCCTCTCCGGCCAGCCGGTACCGGCGAGTATCGACCGCCGGCGTGCGCAGTTGCAGGACGCGATGGTCGATACCCATTTCATGACCGGCTTCCTGCGCGTCGGCATTGCCGCCGATCCCGATCTGCTGGTGGCGATCGGCCAGTTCCTCAGCAGCGCCGGCGCCGAAGTGGTCGCCGCGGTGGCGTCGGCACGTGCCGAGGTACTCGCCGACCTGCCGGCAGCATGCGTGCGGATCGGCGACCTCGAAGACCTCGAACGCGCGGCGCTGGCCCAGCGGGCTCAGCTCATCGTCGCCAATTCGCATGCCGCGCAGAGCGCCGAACGCCTGCACCTGCCGCTGCTGCGCGCCGGCTTCCCGCAATACGACTGGGTGGGCGGCTATGCGCGCACCTGGGTCGGCTATCAGGGCGCGCGGCAGGCCCTGTTCGACGTCGCCAATCTCTTTCTGGGGAACCCTCATGACACCCCTGTCCATCGATCCATCTACCGAACCGGCAGCGCCGGCGACGCGCAGGGCCGGCCGCCACCTGGCCTTGGCCTGGTCCGCCACTAGCGAGGTGCCGAGCATGTTCCGGGTGGCCTTCGCCAGCAACGACCGCAAGACGGTCAATCAGCATTTCGGTGCGGCCGCAGGTTTCGCCATTTATGCGCTGGATGGCGAACACGCGCAACTGGTCGAAGTCGTCGAATTTCTGCCGGAAAGCATGCATGGCAACGAAAACAAGCTGCCGGCGAGAATCGCCATGCTGGCCGGCTGTGCCGCGGTCTATTGCCTCGCGGCTGGCGCATCGGCGGTGAAACAGTTGCTGGCCGCCGGCGTGCAGCCGATCCGGCTCGACGACGAAACCGAGATCGATGGCCTGTTGCAGAAAATCAGCCTGGCGGTTTGCAATGGTGGCATCTCCTGGGTCGACAAGGCGATACGACGGACTCACGGCGATCGCGACCGCTTCGATCGCATGGCCGAAGAGGGTTGGGACGGATGATGGCCAACCCGTTCGCAAACCGCGCTGGCGTGCTGCATGGCTGCTGGCCAGGCCGTCGCCAGCACCCGCCACCGATCCCCTGCCCCAACCCCATTCCCGGAGAAACCTGATGAGCGTCACCCTTGCCCCTGCATCGACCATCGAACCCGCAGACGACCCGATCTACCTCACCGACTTCGTCAGGGAAATGCTGCGCCAGACCCGCGCGCTCGACAGCTACGGCCAGTGGGACGGCAAGACGGTCGCGGCAATCCTCGCCGGCTACGTGCTGAGCAAGGAACAGAAGCGCGCGATTCCGACCATCGGCGACCCCGACGAGGTGACGCTGGCGCGCGTCAAGGCCTTCCATAACGCCATCGCCGTGCTGATCGAGAAGGAATGCGGACAGATGGCGGTGCCCTTTGTGCAGATCACCCACGAAGGCTTCGGTCGCGCACTGATCACCGTCGGCAAGCTGGTGGTCATGGATCGTACGCTGCGCGACGTGCATCGCTTCGGCTTCGACAGCCTGTCGAAGATGAAGACCGAAGCCGACAAGCATCTCGCCGTGGCACTGGAGATCATCGGCAAATATCCTGATGTGGCCGGAATGTAAGGAGGCAACATGAGCACGATTACCGGACGTACACGCGGAGGCGACGAATGGATCCCGCAATTCGTCAGCTTTCTCGATCCACGGAAATGCATCGGCTGCGGTCGCTGCTACAAGGTCTGTCCGCGCAATGTTCTCGATCTGGTCGAGCGCAGCGAGGAGCTGCTGGCCGACAGCGACGAGGATGCCGACGACGACGAAATGATGGTGATGACCATCGCCAACGCCTCCGACTGCATCGGCTGCGGCTCCTGTGGCCGCGTCTGCCCGAAGAACTGCTACACCTACAGCGCGGCCGAAACGTGAACCGAAGGCTTACCCCCAACCCATTCCCAGGAGAGCACGCCATGATCCACCTCACTCCCGCCGCAACCAAGGCAATCAACCGTTTCATCAAGGCTGCCGAGAATCCGGTCGCCGGTCTGCGCATTTTCGTTTCCGGCGGCGGCTGTGCCGGTCTGCAGTATGGGCTGCGCCTCGAACAGGACAGGAGCGAGGATGATCTCGAATTCGACATCGGTACTGGCGCCAAACTGCTGGTCGATCCCTTGAGCAGCTCGATGCTCGAAGGCCTGAGCGTCGATTTCGTCGACAGCCTGACGCAGACCGGCTTCAAGTTCAACAACCCGAACGCTTCCGGCGCCTGCGCCTGCGGTCAGTCGTTCAAGGCTTGAGGAGATCAGCATGTGGGATTATTCCGAAAAGGTTCGCGAACACTTTTTCAACCCGAGGAATTCGGGCCCGCTGGAAAACGCCAACGCCATCGGCGATTTCGGTTCGATCAAGTGCGGTGACGCGCTGCGCCTGATGTTGAAGATCAACCCGCAAAGTGAGGTCATCGAAGACGCGCATTTTCAGACCTTCGGCTGCGGTTCAGCGATCGCTTCGTCGTCGGCGCTGACCGAGATCATCAAGGGCAAGACGCTCGACGAAGCCCTGACGGTCAGCAACCAGGACATCGCCGACTATCTCGACGGACTGCCGCCGGAGAAGATGCACTGTTCGGTGATGGGACGCGAGGCGCTGCAGGCGGCCGTTGCCAACTATCGCGGCGAAGCCTGGAAGGACGATCACGAGGAAGGCGATCTGGTCTGCAAGTGCTTCGCCATCGACGCCGTGATGATCGAGGACACCGTCCGCGCCAACCGTCTCAGGACACTGGAAGATGTGGCCAACTACACCAAGGCCGGCGGTGGCTGTTCGGCGTGTCACGAGAAAATCGAGGACATCCTGATCGCCGTCAACGGTCGCCTGTACGCCAATGAAGCGAAGCCCCGAAAGGCTGCCGCCACGGCGGCCGAAGCGGCCACCAGGCCCAGGCTGACCAACTACCAGCGCATCCGCAAGATCGAAGAGACGCTCGAAGCGATTCGCCCGATGCTGCAGCGCGACCATGGTGACGTGACCCTGATCGAGGTCGATGGCAAGAAAATCTACGTCGAACTCTCGGGCGCCTGCCAGGGCTGCTCGATGGAAGCCGCAACACTCGGTGGCGTTCAGCAGAAGCTCATCGAAACCCTCGGCGAACTGGTGCAGGTGCTGCCTGTCACCGCGCTGGCCCGTGCCTGACCGTTTCCCTCTCCCCCTCCCCCTCCCCCACGAGGGGGGAGGGGAGATTCGTGAGTCGCTGACGCGACTTTCACATTAACCAAATGGAGACATCATGAAGCCGATCTACCTGGACAACAACGCTACCACGGCCTGCGATCCCGCCGTCGTGCAAGCCATGCTGCCATTCTTCACCGAGCAGTTTGGCAATGCCTCGTCGATCCACAGTTTCGGCTCACAGGTCGGCAAGGCGCTGAAGGAGGCCCGCGTCCAGGTGCAGTCACTGCTCGGCGCCGCGCATGACTCCGAAATCGTGTTCACCTCCTGCGGCACCGAGTCCGACTCGACGGCCATTCTCTCGGCGCTCAGGGCCAATCCCGAGCGGCGCACGGTGATCACCACGGTGGTCGAGCACCCGGCGATCCTGACGCTGTGTACCTATCTCGAAAAAGAGAACTACGTCGTGCATCGCTTGCGCGTCGACCGCAAGGGACGCATCGATCTCGACGAATACAAGTCATTGCTCAACGAGCGCGTGGCGATCGTTTCGGCGATGTGGGCCAACAACGAAACGGGGACCTGTTTTCCCGTCGAGGAAATGGCCGAAATGGCGCACGAGAAAGGCATCCTCTTCCATACCGACGCAGTCCAGGCGGTCGGCAAGGTGGCCATCGACCTCAAGACCACCAGGATCGACATGCTTTCGCTATCCGGCCACAAACTGCACGCGCCGAAAGGCATCGGGGTGCTCTATGTACGCCGTAATACCCGCTTTCGTCCGCTGCTGCGAGGAGGTCATCAGGAGCGCGGTCGCCGCGCCGGCACCGAGAACTCGGCTTCGATTGTTGGCCTCGGCGTCGCCTGCGAGCTGGCGCAGCAGTACATGAGCGAAGAGAACACGCGCGTCAAGCGGCTGCGTGACCGCCTCGAACGGGGCATCCTTTGCCGGGTCGGCAATGCCTTTGTCAATGGCGATACGCTCTACCGGCTGCCGAATACGGCGAGCATCGCTTTCGAGTACGTCGAGGGCGAAGGTATCCTGCTGCTCCTGAACCAACAGGGCATTGCCGCCTCGTCCGGTTCGGCCTGCACCTCGGGTTCGCTCGAACCCTCGCACGTGATGCGGGCGATGGGCATCCCCTACACCGCTGCGCACGGTACGATCCGCTTCTCGCTCTCCCGCTACAACACGGAAGAGGAAGTCGAACGTGTCATCGACACCGTACCGCCGATCATTGCGCAGTTGCGGAAACTCTCCCCGTATTGGAGCGGTGATGCTCCCCTGGCGAATCCGGAGCAGGCGTTTCAGCCGGAATACGCCTGACGCTCTTGCGCAGCGCACCGGAAGAGTGCTCCAGCAAGCGGTCCTTTGCACCGTGCTGGAGCACACGCATCGCCAGGCCGAACGTCGGCACGATCCGGGCCGATTGAAATCAGAGGCTTGCAGAAGCGATCGTAATGGGCACGATTATTGCTCGTGCTAAGCGGTTTTTCAGCACAGATGATAGCGATGAGCAATGTCCACCGACTCGAACTAGCCTCCGATGACGAATCCTCCCCTCCCGAGGGAACGCGCAGAATCATCAACGATGTGGAGCGAGTGCTCTACGACGGCTACTGGATCAAGACCTATCCGGTTCCGGCCGATTCCTTGCAGGCCAAGAAGCAACTGATCGAAGCGCTGACCCGACGCCTGTTCAACCACACCGAGCACGGACTCAATATTCCGGGGTGCCGGCTTGGCGAAGCCCGGCGGAGTTATCAGACGGAGGCCGACCCCGGCCGGCATCGGGTCAAGGCCGCGATGCTCGCCGGCGCCCTGTTCAACCGCGCCACCGACATTTTCCGGAAGCTGGTCGAGTTGCAGGCCGACGGCATCGAGATCCACAGCGACGACGCGCTGATGCGCGAATGCGGCCAATGTCTGCTCGACGCGATGGACCTCGGGCATGTCGTCCTCCACCGCAGCGGCGAGGAAGGCATCGACGAACTCTGGGGCGAGCCCTTCCGCGCCTTCTCGGTGCCGATCGAGGAATTCTACGAAAACCGCTACATCAAGATTGGCCAGAGCATGCGCGACATCGACCGGATCGCCGAAGCCATGGTCGCCACCTTCAGTCGCATTCCCGCTTTTACGGCCATCGAAGCACCGGTGCGGGATTTTGCCCACGCGGCCAGAATCAAGACGGAGACCTTGCGCACCGACCGCGACATTTTCGATGTCTGGTCGCAACTGGTCACCGCTGGCGAGCGGCTGGCCAACTTCACGCCGAGACATGCCCCCAAACCGCTCGGAGAGCGAACCGGCAGGATGCTGTACCGGGTTTCCGATGGTCTCCAGTTGCTCCGCAACGGCCGCGACCTGGTGTTCTACATCGCCCGTGCCCGTACGCCAATGCCCAGGAGCACCAGCGAATACATCGAACGCTGTGAAGCCTACCTCGCCACCGGCCGGGTCCCCTTCATGCCGGCGCCATTACCGGCCTGAAAAACCGTCGCCCAGCCCCTCAGTCACCCCGCACCCTGGCAAAGAAGGTACTGGTCTCGAAGATCGCGGGGGCAAAGCCCTGCCCCCGCGAAGTCAGATGCCGCTTGAGGACGAAATCGAAGAGCAAGGGATTGTGGTGCCGGATCACTTCCAGCTCCGCGACCGCCGAATGCGGCAGCATGCCACGCGCGGCGAACTCCGCAGGCAGGATCAGCGGCACGATGCCCGGCAAGGGATAGTCGGAACCATTCAGCAAACGCGCATGCCATTCGCTGCGCTCGAGCAGCATGCGCAGAACTTCCTCGCTGCGGTTCCTCAGCGTCAGCGCCGAAATATCGGCAAACAGCAACTTTTCATAACGCGCTTCGCCCATCAGGCGAGCGAACAGTGCAAAACAGGGAAGCGGCGCGGCGTTCGCACCCCGGTCTACATCGAGGGCGCTGCCGAGCGATGCGCAATGCGCCACCACCACCCGCACGCCATGGTCCATCGCCCGCCGCAGCAGGAGCGGGTTGCCAAAGTCGGGTTGATCACCACCGGGAGCGGCTTTTTCCTCGCCCGCATGGCTGATCAACGGCAGGCCGTGTTTCGCCAGTGCGGCATAGAAGCGATCGCAACGCTTCGAGGACGGATCGATGCCCATTGCCGGCGGCAACCATTTCACCGCCCGCGCCCCTCCTTCGACGGCGCTGGCCAGCGCCTCGACGCAGTCGCCGCGATATGGATGAATCGACGCCGCCCACTGAAAATGCTCTGGATGGCGCGCGGCCACGGCCTGCGCGTAGGCGTTCGGGGTGTAGAAGGAACTGCGCTGCGGGTCGGCTCGACCATCGAGGTCGTGGAAGCGGTCGAAAGCAAAGAGCAGCAGCTTCGCCCCCGGCCGCAATCCTTCGACGAGATTCTCCAGGCGGTCGACATAGCTCTCGTCCACTCGCCCCGGTGCATCATGGACGCAGCCGGCGTTCAGGTAGAACAGGCGCTGCGCATACTGCAGCGGGTGCAGCAGGCTGTCCATCTGCGGATTCACCTCGCTGCCGCTGCCCGAATCGCCGATACCGACCAGGTGCACATGGGCATCCAGAAACTGCGCCGGATCGACTCCGTCCCACGCCCTCTGCACCCACTCGCCGGTCGCAACGGCTGCTGGCAGCCGCGCCTGGCAGCGATTGAACCAGGCTCGCCAGGGCTGCGCAACGACGCCCGACAAGGCAAGCACGCCGCCGCCGGCGAGTGCGGCGACCAGGGCACGGCGACGCGGCGGGTTCATCGCTGCAGCCGACGGCCAGGCGCTGCGCCGTCGGATCGAAGCGTCGGGAGCACGCAGGACACTGCGCGGGGATTCTGCGAGAAAACGCTTGTTGCCCCAGAGTCAAACCACATGCTCCACCCTCACTGACGACAAGCCAAAATATATCGGCGAGTGTAGTGGCATCGACACCAAGGTCAAGTGGGGCGCGAATGAAAGTATTGGGCTTCATCACTTGGCGCCGGACTCGCAGTACAATCCTGACCATCTCTACGAAGGCATTAGCCATGGGAAATCAACTCGATATGCCTATCCGGTTGACTCAGGAAGAACACCAAATGCAGTTTGAAGCCGTGCTCGAAGCTGAGGCACTGAAGCTAACGGCCGGCGAGCGCGCTGCTTTCGCACAGATCTTGCTCGCAAGTCTCGACGAGGATGCCGACGTTGAGGAAACTTGGGCCGTTGAAACAGAGCGCCGGATTGCTGACATCGAGAGTGGGGCAGCACAGGGCATACCCATTGCCGACGCACTTGCTCAGGTCCGTGCAGCCTTGAAATGAAGGACGCTGCGCCGGCAAGCCGCTGCGCGCCCCTGAGCTTTCACGTTAGTGGGTACCGATATGCCCCTCCCCCGCGAGTGGAGAGGGGAGATTCAATGCTTTGCCGATCGGGAACCTCGCTTGACAACGGAACTGGCACGGGAGCACACCATGATTGACAGGGAAGAAAGACTGGCCAGGATCGTCGACGCGGCCCTCGATGCGATCGTGACCATCGACGCATCTTACCGGATCATCCTGTTCAATGCCGCTGCCGAAAAAATGTTTGCGTGTCCGGTTGCCGAGGCCATCGGGAGCCTGCTCGACCGTTTCATTCCAAACCGTTTCCAGACGGCGCATCGCATGCATGTCGGGAAGTTCGCCGCGAGTCCGCTCACCTCGCGGCCGATGGGCAGCACTTATCAAGTTCTTGGCGTCCGTGACAATGGCCAGGAATTCCCGCTCGAAGCGTCGATTTCGCAGGTCGAAGTGCATGGGCAAAAGCTATTCACGGCATCGCTGCGCGACACCACCGAGCGATGCCGGACCGAGGCGGCGCTGCGCGCGAGTGAAGCATTCAATGCCGCCATCCTCGATTCGTTGAGCGCGCACGTCGCGGTCCTCGACAGCGACGGAAAAATCCTTGCGGTCAACCAGGCATGGTCGCGATTCGCGGCGGAAAACGGCGGCGAGACGCCGCTCGCTGACCCGATCGGCGCCGATTACCGTGCGATCTGTCTCGCCGCCGCCGATCCCTGGGCCGCCGAAGCCCTGGCCGCCTGGGCCGGCATTGCCGCGGTGCTGGCCGGGCGCAGCGAGCACTTTGAGCTGGAATACCCTTGCCACACAGTGAACCAGAAGCGCTGGTTCCGGATGCGCGTCGATCCCTTGCGATCCGGGGGCGGCGTCGTCGTGGCGCACGAAGACATCAGCAGCAACCGGAACCTGGCCGACTCCTTACGCACCGAGCGCCAGCGCCTGGCCAACATCATCGCGGGCACCGACGTCGGCACCTGGGAATGGAACGTCGAAACCGGCGCAGTGCTCTTCAACGAACGCTGGGCCGGGATCATCGGCTACACGCTGGCGGAGATTTCGCCGCTGAGCATCGCCACCTGGTCCCGCTTCGCGCATCCGGACGACCTCGAAAAATCCAACGCCCTGCTGCACCGGCACTTTGCCGGCGAATTGCCCGCCTACGACTGCGAGTGCCGGATGCGCCACCGGGACGGCCACTGGGTATGGGTCCGCGATCGCGGCAAGGTCATGGACTGGAGTGCCGACGGCCGGCCACTGCAGATGTTCGGCACCCACCTCGAGATCACCGAGAGCAAGGAGGCAGAAGCCCGGCTGCGTCAAATGAACGAGAGCCTCGAGGCGCGCGTCGCTGAACGTACCCGGCAACTGGCCGTCGCGACGCAGATGGCCCGGTCCGCCAGCCGGGCAAAGAGCGCATTCCTGGCCAACATGAGTCACGAGCTCCGAACCCCGATGACCGCCATTCTCGGCCTCGCCGACTTGATGAAACTGGACAGTCTCAGCACCCGACAGGCGGAGCGGCTGGACAAGTTGCACAGCGCCGCACAACACCTGCTGAACATCATCAACGACGTGCTCGACTTCTCGAAGATCGAGGCCGGCAAGCTGGTTCTCGAAGAAATCCCTTGCGATGTGGCCGGTATTGTCAGCAGCGTCGTCGAAATGAGCACGGATCGCGCCCGGCAAAAGGGCCTCACGCTAACGAGCGATTGCGAGAGCCTGCCCGGCCGACTGCTCGGCGACCCGACACGCCTCCGGCAGGCCCTGCTCAATTACGTCAGCAACGCGATCCGGTTCACCCCACAGGGCAGCATCCGGATCAGCGTCCGCCACCAGGAAGAAAGCAAGGACCACCTGATGCTGCGCTTCGAGGTCCAGATACCGGCATCGGCATTGCCGCCAGCTCGCTCGGGCGGCTCTTCCGGCACTTCGAGCAAGCCGATGATTCGATGACCCGAGAGCATGGCGGGACCGGTCTCGGCCTCGCCATCGTCAAACAGATCGCCGAGAGGATGGGGGGCAGCGTCGGGGTTGACAGTACCGAGGGGGCCGGCAGCACCTTCTGGTTCACGGCCTGCCTGCAGAGGGCGCCCGAGAGGGCCGGCGGCAGCACCGCGATGGCGAGCGCGGGCGTGGACACGGCGGCGCAGCAGGCTCCCCTGGAAGGACGTATCCTGATCGTCGACGACGAGCCGATCAACCGCGAGGTGATTGTCGCGATCCTGGAAAACATGGGTCTGCTTGCCGACTGCGCGGCCAATGGCGAGACAGCGGTCGAGCTTGCCGGCAGGGGGGCTTACGATCTGATCCTGATGGATCTGCAGATGCCGATCATGGACGGATTCGAGGCGACGCGCCGGATTCGCCAACAGCCGAAGCACGCGCAGGTGCCGATCCTGGCCCTCACCGGCAACGTCGTCAAAGAAGTCCAGGATCGCTGCCGGGCCGCCGGAATGAACGACTTCATCGCCAAACCTTTCCGGATGGCGGCGCTGCTCGAAGTCGTCACGCGCTGGCTGCGACCGCCGCCCGGCGAATGAGGGACTTCAGCCGGCGGTGCTGGCGGGCGATTCTTTGCCCGCCGCCGCGGCGTGCCACATGCTGCGCGGCAACAGGATCGCCAGGGTGCTTCCCTGACCCGGTACGCTCTGCATCTGCACATGCCCTTGATAGAGGTGCACCAGACCGTGCACGACGGCCAGCCCCATTCCCGAGCCCATGCCCGGCTCGCGGGTGGTGAAGAAAGGCTCGAAAATGCGATCGTGAATGTCCTGCGGGATACCGCAGCCTTCGTCGCTGACCGCAATGCGCACAAACTCGCCGGCAAACTCGGCATGGCACGAAGCACAGATCCCGACCGGATCGATGCCTACGCGCTGCGCCGAAATGCGTACCTCGCCCGGCCCATCGATTGCATTGCGGGCGTTCTGGCAGAGATTGACCAGGATGCGATGCAGATGTGCAGGATCGATGTCGAGATCCGGCAGAGCCTCGTCGATACGCATCGACAAGGTCACGCCAGCCGGGAAGGACGAAGCGAGCAGAGTGGCCAGCGCGCGTGCCTCGTCGGCAACGGCTACCACCGAAACATGGAGCGTGCCGCCGCGCGAGAAGACCAGCAACTGCTGCACCAGCGCCCTGGCGCGTTCGCCGGCGGTTTCGATCTCCTCGAAATACGAGGCCATGCGCTCCGAACCCCCGGCAGCGCGTACCACCGTCCTGCCCAGCCCGGAAAACCCGAGGATGGCGACCAGGATATTGTTGAAGTCATGCGCAACGCCGGCAGCCATCGCTCCCAGAATCTCCATGCGTGCCGCCCTGGCGAGGCGGTTCCTGAGTTCGTCCTGCAGGCGCTCGGCCTCGATGCGATCGGTCACATCCTGGTTGATGCCGATCACCGACAGTGGCGAACCATCGACGGTGAAAAGCGGCTGCGCCAGCGCACTGAGCATGCGGATCTGCCCATCACCTCGGCGAATCCGGAAATCCACCCGGAACTGATGGCGCTCACGAATCGACGCTTGCAATGCCGCTTCCGCGGCCGGCAGATCCTCGGGCAAGACGTGCTGGGACCAGTCCTCGTAGGTGGTTACGGCAGCGACGGCCGGGTCGATGCCGTACAGCGCGTAGGTCGATGCATCCCAGCGCAGACGCCCGCCGACCAGATCATATTCCCACACCCCCAGACCGGCCGCGTCGGTCGCCAGCCGCAGACGCTCGCTAGCCGCCCGCTGCTCGGCATGGCGCTCTGCGCGCAGGGCATCGAGACGCCGTTGCCGGTGCTGCAGCGCAGACAGGGCAAACACCGACGACAGCAGCGTGGCCAGAAACAGCCCGAGATGCCAGGTCGCCATGCGGCGCCAGTTGACATGGATCATGGCGCGCGGCCGGGCGACGCCGACCAGCAGGGTCGCATCGATGCTGGCAGCCGGCAGCGCGCGTACCGCCGCCAGCAGTTCTTCCCCGTTCGCATCGTACACACCGTATACACCGCTCAGCAACGAGGCCGTCTGCCCGCCCTCGATGTGACCCGGAAGGAACGCCGTCGCGCCCGCGACCTCCCATTTCTCGCCATCGGACCCGGCCGGTACCCACTCGAAGCGCTCGCCGCCCGTCTGCACCGACACCCGTACATCTGGCGCGTAACGCACCGACGCCATCAAGGCACGGAAATCCTCCGGAAGCAGACGCCGTACCATCAGGTCAGCGAGCCGCTGTGCCGCGGCCTGCAGGCGATTTTCTTCTTCCTGCTCGACATCCCGATACTGCTGCAGCAGCGACCAGGCGTTCGAGCCACCGAGCAGCAGCAGGGCGATGGTCAGCAACAGCCACTCAAAGCGGTATCGCCGCGGCCGATATGCTCGCATCAGGCGGTGCCCTGCCGGCAGGCACGACAGACCGCTGGGTCGACTCGCGGTGTTCGGCGGGTCTGATTCATCGATGAAGCCATTTTCTCGTCATTCTGTCATTCTCTGCAGGATTGCCAATCATCGGTAGAATAGCGCACTCCGCATCCCTGACCACCCTTGCACCCTGAAATCCATAGATCACGCCGATGGATGCAAATCCCGCGCACCGGTGCATCTGCATCGTCGATGACGATGCGCAGGTTCGCCGTTTCCTGCTGGAAGTACTGGCCAGCGTCGGGCTCGCCGCCGAGGAATACTCGTCCGGCGAGGACTTCATGCGCCGCTGGCGACCCGGCCATACCGACTGCGTGCTGCTCGACATCCGCATGCCGCGCATCACCGGACCGGAAGTCCATGACTGGTTGCGGCAGCGCAATCCCGAGGTCCCGGTGATCTTTCTCTCCGGCTATGCCGACGTGCCGACCGCAGTGCGGGCCATGCGCCTTGGCGCTTTCGACTTTCTCGAAAAACCCTTCAACGTCCAGCACCTGATCGAGCGGGTCAATGCCGCCTTGCGCCTGTCCGACGACAGGCGAGCTGCACCGGCACCGGCACCGGCAGCGTGTGACGACTGGCGAAAGTCCTTGACCCCGCGCGAGCAGGAAATCCTGGCCGCGATCGTCGTCGGCAAGCGCAACAAGGTCATTGCCGCCGACCTCGGTATCAGCGAGCGTACGGTCGAGACCCACCGTGCGCACATCATGGCCAAATCCGGCGCCGGCAGCGTCATCGAACTGGTCGGAATGGTCGCCGGCTTCAAGTAGCAGGTTCAAGCTTCAAGGGAAAGCGCCCTCCTCCTTCCCATTCAACCTCCGTAGTTCTACCGAGTCCCGAGTGGATTTCCGGATAGCGCCTTGCTGCGCACCTCGCTAGTCTTCGCCCTGCCAGATTCTGATCTGGACCATACAGGAGAAGTCTCGACATGACCAGCCCTCTCGCCATTCACGAGAACATGACGATCTACCAGGCGCGGGCGCAGAAGGAGCAGTTGCTGGCCGCGCTGGCAACGACCGGGAAGCTCGAACTCGACCTCTCGGGAGTCGCCGAAATGGACACGGCCGGCCTGCAATTGCTGATGCTGCTCAAGCGCGAAGTGCAGCAGCAGGGCAAGCATCTGACGATCGTCGGCCACAGCCCGACCGTGCAGCGGGTCCTCGACTTCTGCAACCTGGCCGGCGTCTTCGGCGACCCGATGCTCCTCTGCGCGCAAGCCTGAAAACCCCTGATAGAGGAAGCACGATGGATGAACTGACCAGTACCTTCGTCAATGAAAGCCGCGACCAGCTCACCGCGATGGAAGACGGCCTGCTCAAGCTCGAGCAGAACCCCGACGACGCCGACAACCTCGGCGCCATCTTTCGCGCCGCGCACACCATCAAGGGCGGCTCCGGCGTCGTCGAATGCCACTTCATCGAAGCCTTCACGCACAAGGTCGAAAACGTCCTCGATAAGCTGCGCAACGGCGAGATCCCGGTCAGCGGCGAACTGTCTACGGTGATGCTCGAATGCTGCGACCACCTCGGGGCTCTGCTCGATGTTCTCGCCGCCGGTCTGCCGCAGCCCGAGGCCGAGATCCAGGCGCGCGGCGATGCGCTGCTGGCGACGCTGACCGAGCAGTTCCTCGGCGCTGGCGCAGCCAGCTCGTGCAGGCCGCAGGGTGGCGATCTGCCGGTCAAGCACGGCAGCGAACTCGCAGCGACCGGCGGCGGCGAGGTCAACACCGACGCCTGGCACATCTCGGTGCGCTTCGGCCCCGGCGTACTGAAGAACGGCATGGACCCGCTATCGCTGCTGAACTTCCTGGCCTCGATCGGCGAGATCACCACCCTCAGCACGCTTGCCGATGCCATGCCCGCAGCCGGCGAAATGGACCCCGAATGCTGCTACCTCGGCTTCGAGATCGGCTTCCAGACGCGCGCCAGCAAAGCCCAGATCGAACAGGTCTTCGACTTCGTCCGCGACGAGTGCACGCTCAATATCCTGCCGCCGCACTCGAAAATCGACGAATACCTCAAGCTGATCAACGAGTCCCCCGAGGACCCGATGCGCCTGGGCGAAATCCTCGTCCGTTCCGGCGCTCTGACGCAGGCCGAACTCGACGAGGGTCTCGCCACACAGAGCCGTACGGCGACTGCAGAGGCGGATGGCGAAGCGCCGCAGCAGACGCCGATCGGTGCCATCCTCGTCGAGCAGAAGGTGGTGCACCCGGAACTCGTCGAGGCCGCCGCCACCCGCCAGGCGGTGGTCAGCGAGAAAAGATCGCTCGAAGCACGCATGATCCGGGTGCACGCCGACAAGCTCGACCAGCTCATCGATCTGGTCGGCGAGATGGTCATCGCCGGCGCCAGCGCCAACCTGCTCGCGCAGCGCAGCGGTCAATCCGAGCTGATGGAATCGACCTCGGTGCTGCTGCGCCTCGTCGAGGACATCCGCGACTCGGCGCTGCAACTGCGCATGGTGCAGATCGGCGAGACTTTCAACCGCTTCAACCGTGTCGTGCGCGACAGCTCGCGCGAGCTGGGCAAGGCCATCGACCTGGTGATCACCGGTGACGAGACCGAACTCGACAAATCGGTGGTAGAAAAACTCGGCGACCCCTTGATGCACCTGGTCCGGAACGCCATCGACCACGGCATCGAAGCCGCCGACCTGCGCGCCGCGCGCGGCAAACCCGTGAACGGCACGGTCCAGCTCAACGCCTATCACGACTCGGGCAACATCGTCATCGAGGTCATCGACGATGGCGGTGGCCTGCCGAAAGACAAGATCCGCCAGAAAGCAATCGACAAGGGGCTGATCGACGCCGCCGCGACGCTCTCCGACCAGGAAATCAGCAACCTGATCTTCGAAGCCGGTTTCTCGACCGCCGAGCAGGTCACCAACCTCTCCGGCCGCGGCGTCGGCATGGATGTCGTCCGGCGCAACATCCAGGGCCTACGGGGTAGCGTCGACGTGGCCACCGTCGAAGGCGCGGGATCGACCTTCACCATCCGCCTGCCGCTGACGCTGGCGATCATCGACGGCTTCCTGACCGGCGTCGGCAAGGCGTCCTACGTGGTGCCGCTCGACTCGGTCGTCGAATGCATCGAACTTGCCGACCTTCCCGGCAAGCGCAACTATCTCAACCTGCGCGGCGAGGTGCTGCCTTTCGTCCGCCTGCGCGAGCTGTTCGCCATCGGCGGCGGCATCCCCAGCCGTCAGAACGTGGTCATCGTCCAGTATGGCGGTCAGAAGGCGGGGCTCGTCGTCGATGCGCTGCTCGGCGAATTCCAGACGGTGATCAAGCCGCTCGGCGTGCTGTTCAAGAACATCCGCGGCATCGGCGGCTCGACGATTCTCGGCAGCGGCGACGTGGCGCTGATTCTCGACGTGCCGGCGCTGGTCAATCGCGCCGTCAACATCGAAAGCGAGCGCCTGACGCACGGCACCGCAGCCGCTCGCACGGGAGGCGCGCATGAAAGCGCATCGACCCACTAAGCGGCCCTGCGAACCCTGCTGGAACCAGCACGGGCCACCCTGAGGTCGCCCGCCTCGTTCGCCCCCTCACCGCAACTCGAACGTCATTCGCTGCATCACTCAAGGAGCTCACTCCATGCTTTCCAATCTCAAGATCGGCGTCCGCCTCAGCGTCGGCTTCGCCATCGCCCTGTTCATGCTGATCCTGGTCGCCGTCGTCGGTGCCACCCGCGTCGGCGAACTGCAGAACGACATCACCGACCTGGTCAAGGACAAGAACGTCAAGACCAAGCTCGCCAACGATCTGATCGATAACATCAATAACGTCGGCCGCTATCACCGCAACATGCTGATCGCCAGGAACGACGAAGCGACGAGCAGGGAAATGGACCGGGTCGTCGAGGCACGCAGCGGAGTCACCAAGACTTTCGATGCGCTCGACAAGTTCAGCTACGGCGACAAGGGCAAGGCGGCCCTCGAAGCCAGCAAGGAGGCGCGCAAAACCTTCGTCGCCGAATCGACGAAGCTCGAGGGGCAGATCAAGGCCAGACAATGGGATGAAGCGCTGAAGAGCTTCGACGGCAGCTACCGCCCGGCCTTCAACGCCTACGTCAAGAATGTCAATGCCTTCGTCGACTATCAGAACGAACTCGCCGAGAAGGTCGGCGCCGACGCCGAGGTGCTGGCCAATTCGACGCGCACGCTGATCATCGGCCTGGCGATCGCCGCGCTGCTGATCATCGCACTCCTCGCCTTCCTGATCACCCGCTCGATCACCGGCCCGACCGGCAAGCTGGTCGCCGCCACCGGCAGGATGGCCGAGGGCGACTTCAACTTCAAGCTCGACATCGACAGCAAGGACGAAGTCGGCCAGCTCGCGAGCGGGGTACAGGCAATGCAGGCCGCAGTGCAGCGCATGATCACCGACGCCGAACTGCTGAGCAAGGCCGCCGTCGAGGGCAAGCTCGCCACGCGCGCCGATGCCTCGAAGCACCAGGGAGATTTCCAGAAAGTGGTCAAGGGCGTCAACGATACGCTCGACGCGGTCATTGGTCCGCTCAACGTCACCGCCCGCTACGTGGACGACATCTCGAAGGGCGTCATCCCGCCGGTCATCACCGACAACTACAACGGCGACTTCAATGTCATCAAGACCAACCTCAACAACATGGTCAGGATGATGAGCGAGCTGCTCGCCCAGACCGACATCATCATCAGGGGTGCTGCCGACGGGCAACTCGACAAGCGCGCCAACGCCGACCTCTTCGTTGGTGGCTGGAACCAGCTCGTCAAGGGCGTCAATGAAGCGATCACCAACATCGTCGATCCGATGAACGTCACCGCCGACTACGTCGACCAGGTCGCCAAGGGAATCATCCCGCCGGTGATCACCACCGAGTACAAGGGCCAGTACAATATCATCAAGAACAACCTCAACAACCTGGTCAAAATGATGAACGACCTGCTCGCCCAGACCGGCATCATCATCCAGGCGGCGGCCGACGGCGATCTGAAGAAGCGCGCCAATGCCGACCTCTTCGTCGGTGGCTGGAACCAGCTCGTCAAGGGCGTCAATGACACGATCACCAATATCGTCAACCCGCTCAACGTGACCGCCCACTACGTCGACCGGATCTCCAGGGGCGACATCCCGCCGAAAATCACCGATCCCTACAGCGGCGACTACAACATCATCAAGAACAATCTCAATGCCTGCATCGACGCGGTCAATGCGCTGGTCGCCGACGCCGCCATGCTGTCGGCGGCAGCGGTCGAGGGCAAGCTCGAGACGCGCGCCGACGCCAACCGCCACCAGGGCGATTTCCGCAAGGTCGTCGCCGGTGTCAACGAAACGCTCGACAACGTCGTCGGGCCGATCAACGAGGTGCGCCGGATCATGGGCGCGATGGCCCGCGGCGACCTGACGCAGACCATCACCAGCAGCTACCGGGGCGATTTCGACGAGTTGAAGAATGCCATCAACCAGACCGTCGCCAAGCTCGTCGAGACCATCGGCGAGGTAAGTACCGCGGCCGACAATCTCTCGAACGCCTCCGGCCAGATTTCGGCGACCGCGCAGTCACTGTCGCAGTCGTCGTCCGAGCAGGCCGCTTCGGTCGAAGAGACGACCTCGAGCATGGAGCAGATGAGCGCCTCGATCCTGCAGAACACCGAGAACGCCAAGGTCACCGACGGCATGGCCTCAAGCGCTGCCCGGCAGGCGGTGGAAGGCGGCAACGCCGTCGCCAAGACGGTCGAGGCGATGAAGAGCATTGCCGAAAAAATCGGCATCATCGACGACATCGCCTACCAGACCAATCTGCTGGCCTTGAACGCGGCCATCGAAGCCGCCCGCGCCGGCGAACACGGCAAGGGTTTCGCGGTCGTCGCCGCCGAAGTGAGGAAGCTCGCCGAACGCAGCCAGGTCGCCGCGCAGGAAATCGGCAATGTCGCCAAGGACTCGGTCAAACTCGCCGAACGCGCGGGCGTGCTGCTCACCGAAATGGTGCCCTCGATCAAGAAGACCTCCGACCTCGTCCAGGAAATCACGGCCGCTTCGCAGGAGCAGAATTCCGGGGTCGGCCAGATCAACGGCGCGATGGGGCAGCTCAACCAGGCGACGCAGCAGAATGCCTCGGCGTCCGAGGAACTCGCCGCCACCGCCGAGGAAATGGGCAGCCAGGCCGAGCAACTGCAGGAACTGATGACCTTCTTCGAGCTTGCCAACCGCGCTCACAGTGCCGCACCGACGAAGAGAAACCCCGCCGCTCGCCGACCGGCAGCCGCCGCGCCGCGTACCAAGGGATCGGGACGGAGCAGCGCGCTGGCCAGCGCAGAACGTGACTTCGAACGCTTCTGAACAGGAACCAGCCATGACCCAGATCGCTCAATCCCGGCCAGCCGGCAGTGCCGGCAGCGCCGTCGCCAGGCGTACCGCAAACGCACTACAGGCGCAGCAGGCGGCCGCCGAAGGCCCACAGCAATACCTCACCTTCCTGCTCGGCGGCGAGATGTTCGCCGTCGGCATCCTCAACGTCAAGGAAATCATCGAGTACGGCAATCTCACCGAGATTCCGATGATGCCGGCCTTCATCCGCGGCGTCATCAACCTGCGCGGCGCCGTCGTCCCGGTGATCGACCTCTCGGCACGCTTCGGCCACGCCCAGAGTCCCGTCGGAAAACGGACCTGCATCGTCATCGTCGAGGTCACCGAGAACGATCTCCGGCACGACATCGGCATCATGGTCGATGCGGTTTCGGAGGTGCTGGAAATCCCGGCCAGCGAGATCGAACCACCGCCCGCCTTCGGCGCCCGCATCCGCGCCGACTTCATTCACGGCATGGGCAAGGTCGCCGGCAAGTTCGTCATCCTGCTCAACATTTCCAGGGTGCTCTCGGTCGATGAGATCGCCATGCTGGCCAGCGTTACCAACGGCACGGCGGAGGGCGTACTCGGCGCATCGAACTCGGCTGGCCCGATGATGAACCGACTGAGCTCCCTTGCAGCGGAGCGGGAACGCGGCGATGGGCAAGCGGCCAATACTTGAACCTGCACGGGAGACACGCATGAAAAAGCCATGTTCTGATCAGTAAACCGTCTCAAACAGGCCGAGCGGCGACTCAGACCACCTTCGTCCCGCTCCGCGCACGATCCAAAGCCATTCGCTTCACCCGCCATGAGGTCACCCATGCTTTCCCATATCAAGATCTCTACCCGCCTCGGTATCGGCTTCGCCATCGCCCTGCTCATGCTGATCCTGGTCTCCGTCATCGGCATCGCCCGCGTCGGCGAACTGCAGAACGACATCAGCGACCTGGTCAAGGACAAGAACGTCAAGACCAAGCTCGCCAACGACCTCGGCGACGAAGTCAATGATGTCGCCCGCTTTCACCGCAACATGCTGGTCCTCAGGAACGAGGGAAGCACACGCATCGAAATGGAAAAGATACTCGAGAAGCGCAAGAAGGTGACCGCGATATTTGAATCGCTCGACAAGTTCCGCTACGGCGACAAAGGCAAGTCCGCGCTGGAAACCATGAGGGAAGCACGCAAGCCTTTCGTCGCCGCATCGATCAAGCTCGAATCGATGATCCAGGACAAGCAGTGGGACAATGCCGTCCAGTATTTTCAGGAAACCTATCGGCCGACCTACGGCGCCTTTGCAGGGCCCATTGTCGCTTTCGTCGACTATCAGACCGAACTCGCCGAGAAGGTCGGCGCCGACGCCGAGGTGCTGGCCAGTTCGACGCGCACGCTGATCATCGGCCTGGCGATCGCCGCGCTGCTGATCGTCGCACTCCTCGCCTTCCTGATCACCCGCTCGATCACCGGCCCGACCGGCAAGCTCGTCGCCGCCACCGGCAGGATGGCCGAGGGCGACTTCAACTTCAAGCTCGACATCGACAGCAAGGACGAAGTCGGGGTTCTCACCAAGGCGATCCAGGCCCTGCAGGCCAACGTCAAGCTCCTGATCGACGAGATGAACCGCATGTCGCGCGAGCACGATGCCGGCGACATCGACATCAAGATCGACGAAGGCAAGTTCACGAACGACTTCCAGGTGATGGCCAGGGGCGTGAACAACATGGTGTTCGGCCACATCGCGGTCAAGAAAAAGGCGATGGCCTGCATCAAGGAATTCGGCGAAGGGAACTTCGACGCACCCCTCGAACAGTTCCCCGGCAAGAAGAAGTTCATCAACGACACCATCGAAGCCGTACGGTCTAACCTCAAGCTGCTGATCGCGGAGATGAACCACATGTCGAAGGAACACGACGCCGGCGACATCGACGTCAAGATCGACGAAGGCAAGTTCACGAACGACTTCCAGGTGATGGCCAGGGGCGTGAACAACATGGTGTTCGGCCACATCGCGGTCAAGAAGAAGGCCATGGCCTGCATCCAGGAATTCGGCGAAGGGAACTTCGACGCACCCCTCGAACAGTTCCCCGGCAAGAAGAAGTTCATCAACGACACCATCGAAGACGTACGGTCTAACCTCAAGCGGCTGATCGCGGAGATGAACCACATGTCGAAGGAACACGACGCCGGCGACATCGACGTCAAGATCGACGAAGGCAAGTTCAGGAACGACTTCCAGGTAATGGCCAGGGGCGTGAACAACATGGTGTTCGGCCACATCGCGGTCAAGAAAAAGGCCATGGCCTGCATCAAGGAATTCGGCGAGGGCAACATGGATGCGCCCCTTGAGCAGTTTCCCGGCAAAAAGGCGTTCATCAACAACACCATCGAGCAGGTGCGTAGCAACATCAGGGCTCTCGTGGCGGACGTCAACAGGCTTTCCAAGGCCGCTGTCGAAGGCAAGCTTGGCACGCGGGCGGACACCACCAAACACCGAGGCGACTTCCAGCGCATTGTCGCCGGTGTCAACGAAACGCTCGACAACGTCGTCGGGCCGATCAACGAGGTGCGCCGGATCATGGGCGCGATGGCCCGCGGCGACCTGACGCAGACCATCACCAGCAGCTACCGGGGCGATTTCGACGAGTTGAAGAATGCCATCAACCAGACCGTCGCCAAGCTCGTCGAGACCATCGGCGAGGTAAGTACCGCGGCCGACAATCTCTCGAACGCCTCCGGCCAGATTTCGGCGACCGCGCAGTCACTGTCGCAGTCGTCGTCCGAGCAGGCCGCTTCGGTCGAAGAGACGACCTCGAGCATGGAGCAGATGAGCGCCTCGATCCTGCAGAACACCGAGAACGCCAAGGTCACCGACGGCATGGCCTCAAGCGCTGCCCGGCAGGCGGTGGAAGGCGGCAACGCCGTCGCCAAGACGGTCGAGGCGATGAAGAGCATTGCCGAAAAAATCGGCATCATCGACGACATCGCCTACCAGACCAATCTGCTGGCCTTGAACGCGGCCATCGAAGCCGCCCGCGCCGGCGAACACGGCAAGGGTTTCGCGGTCGTCGCCGCCGAAGTGAGGAAGCTCGCCGAACGCAGCCAGGTCGCCGCGCAGGAAATCGGCAATGTCGCCAAGGACTCGGTCAAACTCGCCGAACGCGCCGGTTCGCTGCTCACCGAAATGCTGCCCTCGATCAAGAAGACCTCCGACCTCGTCCAGGAAATCACGGCCGCTTCGCAGGAGCAGAATTCCGGGGTCGGCCAGATCAACGGCGCGATGGGGCAGCTCAACCAGGCGACGCAGCAGAATGCCTCGGCGTCCGAGGAACTCGCCGCCACCGCCGAGGAAATGGGCAGCCAGGCCGAGCAACTGCAGGAACTGATGACCTTCTTCCGCCTGGCCGGTAGCAGCCGCAGCGCGGCAACGGCGAGACGGAGCGCCCCTGCCCACCGCGCACCGGCACGGATACCCGTGCTGGCGACGTCTGGCCACGGCTTCGAGCGTTTCTGAACCGGCAGCGAAGGCGTAGCGGCCGCTTGATCTCCACTGGAAAAAAGCATGCCATCAGTCCACCATAGCAGTGCTCCCCGCGAGGCATCCCTCCCGAGAATCGACGAGCGACGCCTGCGCAGCCTTTTCGATGCCATGCCCTCGGGCTTCGCGCTGCACGAGATCCTTCTCGATGGCGAAGGCCAGCCCTGCGATTATCGCTTCATCGACGTCAACCCGGCCTTCGAGGCGATTACCGGCATCGCCAGGAGCAGGCTCGTCGGCCGGCGGGTTCGCGAAGTGCTGCCGCAGCTCGAACCGCTGTGGATCGAGCGCTACGGTTCGGTCGCGCTGACTGGCGACTGTCAGCAGTTCGACGATTTCAGCGTCGACCTCGACCGCCATTACCGGGTCACCGCCTACTGTCCGGAAATCGGTCTGTTCGCGGTGATCGTCGATGACATCACCGCGATCTGGCGCAGCGAGGAATCACTGCGGCAGGCGGCGAAGGTGTTCGAACTGACGCGTGACGGCGTGGCGATCACCGACGCCAGCGCCCGCATCGTCGCCGTCAATCACGCCTTTACGGAAATCACCGGTTACAGCAGCGAGGAAGCCGTCGGCCAGAATGCCAGCATCCTCAAGTCGGGCCACCATGACGCGGTGTTCTACGACACGGTCTGGAGCGAACTGACCAGCACCGGCTTCTGGCAGGGAGAACTCTGCAACCGCCGCAAGACCGGTGAAACCTACCCGCAATGGCTGACGATCACCGCGGTGCACGACGAGTACGGGCAGATCGAACGCTACATCGGGGTATTCACCGACATCAGCCGCCTGCGCAACGCCGAGGCACACGCCGAATATATTGCCTACCACGACACCTTGACGCAACTGCCCAACCGCAGCCTGCTGAACATCCGCTTCGAACACGCCCTCGAAAGGGCGCAGCGTCACCATCACAAAATGGCGCTCCTGATCATCGACCTCGACCTCTTCAAGAACATCAACGACTCGCTCGGGCACGAGTTCGGCGATCGGCTGCTGGTCGCGGTCACGGAACGTTTCAAGTCACGGCTGCGCGACGAAGACACGCTGGTGCGGGTGCACGGCGACGAATTCGCGATCCTGATGGAGGAGATCGAGGTTGCGACCGATGCCGCCGTCGTCGCCCGCGACCTGCTCCAGGCACTCGAAGCCCCCTTCCGGATTGGAGGCAGCGACGAGATCTACCTCAGCGCCAGCGCCGGCATCAGCATCGCGCCCGACGACGGCAGCGATCCGGCGCTGCTGCTGCGCAACGCCGACACCGCCGTCAATCTGGCCAAGATGCAGGGACGCAAGACCTTCTGCTTCTACACCGAAGCCCTGACCACACACGCACTCGAACGCATGCGCCTGGAATCGCGCCTGCGCCGGGCAATGAACCTCGGCCATCTGCTCCTGCATTACCAGCCGCTGATCGAGGCCAGCAGTGGCGCGGTGATCGGCGCGGAAGCGCTGCTGCGCTGGTGCGATCCCGAGCAGGGAATGATCGCACCGATCCACTTCATTCCGGTCGCCGAGGATAGCGGACTGATTGCACCACTCGGCGCCTGGGTGCTGGCGACGGCGTGCCGGCAGATGCGGGCCTGGCTCGATGCCGGGCGAGCGCTGCGGACCATCGCCGTCAACCTTTCGCCGCGACAGTTCTTTTTGCAGGACGTACCGGAACTGCTTCGCCAGACCCTGGCGGACAGTGGTCTGGACGCCCGCTTCCTCGAACTGGAGATCACCGAGGGCATTCTCATCGAGCGTGGCGAGCGGGCCGTCGCCATCCTCAATCGGATTCGTGCGCTCGGCGTTCGCCTGTCGATCGACGATTTCGGCACCGGCTATTCCTCGCTCAGCTACCTCAAGCGCTTCACGATCGACAAGCTGAAGATCGACCGGAGTTTCATCCGTGACGTCACCACCGACAGCAGCGACGCCGAGATCGCCGCAACGATCATCGCCATGGCGCATTCACTGTCCCTCTCGGTGGTCGCCGAAGGCGTCGAGACGGCAGAGCAGCTCGCTTTTCTCGAAGAACACGGCTGCGACTACTACCAGGGATATTTCTTCAGCCACCCGCTGGCAGCCGAACATTTTCCCGAATCTGTCGAGAATTCGTGCGCCCGGAGGGATCCTCCGCGAATGGATGGCACGCCCTGGTTAACGATCAGATCTGCAACTTGAACTTTTCCAGGACGTTTTCCATCCAGATGCCTTCAACTGTAATTTTCATATTATTGCTCAACGAATTGCACGAAATGCTGGGAAAGTTCCGCCGGCACGGCCGCAGCAGCCGGTTGCAGACCAGGCAAGCAGGCATTTATCCGCAAACCCATTGGACAGATCACACCATGGAAGCACTTGAATGGAGCACAGCACTGGAAATCGGGCATACCGAGATCGACGACGATCATCGCGCCATGGTCGGCCTGCTCAATCGCCTGCAGGAAGCGAGCAGGCGCTCGGACAGGGTCGCCACTCGGGCCGTGCTGGCCGCACTGGAAACCCTGACCAGGGATCACTTCGCCCGCGAAGAGCATCTGATGCTGGACCTCCACTACGAATTCACGGCCCGGCATCAGAAGGAACATGTACACCTGTTCGACGAGGTCCGCGCCCAGATCGAAGAAATGAACGAGGGCATCGTCAGCGTCGCGGCGATTGCCGGTTTCATCAAACGCTGGCTGATCGATCACGTCGAAACATCGGACCGCCAACTGGCCGCAGCGCTGGCGCGCCGGCGTTCGCAGCCGCTTTGAAAAAACAGCAGTTGTCGGCGGACGACCCGCGTGCGAGCGCGCGGCAATGACCACGACAGTGGCCAGGAAATGGTTGCAGTATCGCTTTCTGCTGCAGATCGGCTTACTGCTGATCGTCGCCGGCATGACTGTGGTTTTCCTTGATCGGGCAAATCAAGGGTCGATTGTCGAAGAGTTCGTGCTCACGCGCGCACGCGCGCATTTCCGCGACATCGTCCTGACCCGGCGCTGGAACGCCGGGCACGGCGGTGTCTACGTGGAAAAACGCGCCGGTATCGAAAGCAATCCCTACCTGCAGGATCCCGACATCACGGCGACCAACGGCAAGACCTACACCCTGCGCAATCCGGCGCTGATGACGCGCGAGATCTCGGAACTGGCGGCGCGCGATGGCGACTACCGTTTTCACATCACCAGCCTGCAACTGAAGAACCCCGACAACGCCGCCGACGACTGGGAACGCGCAGCACTCGCAGGTTTCGCGGCCGGCGAGAAGGAACGTTTCGCGGCGATCACCAGCGGTGACCGGAGCGAATTCCGCTACATGGCGCCACTGCTGGTCGAGACCGCCTGCCTACGCTGCCATCAGGACATGGACTACCGGGTCGGCGACGTGCGTGGCGGCATCAGCGTGCGCTTCGACATCACGCCGCTGCTGCTCCGCCAGCAGCAACACGCCTGGGTCACCGGCATCGCGGTACTGCTGACCATGGCCGGACTGTTCCTGCTCGCCAGGGCCTTTGCCTCCCGCATGAGCCAAGGCATGCAGCGCCTGAGCAGGCGGCACGAGGAACTCGTGCAGTCGATCGACGGCATCGTCTGGGAGGCCGATGCCAAGACCCTGCAATTCACCTTCGTCAGTACCCAGGCCGAACGCCTGCTGGGTTTCCCGGTCGCCGACTGGGCACAGGCCGACTTCTGGGTGGCGCATCTGCACCCCGACGACCGGGCCTGGGCAAGCGCCCAGCGCGCGAGTTGCAGCGAGCAAGGGCTGCCTTACGATCTGGAATATCGTTTCGTCGCCGCCGACGGACGCACTCTCTGGCTACACGACCGGGTTCGGGTCATCGCCGAGAACGGTCAGCCGACGATATTGCGCGGGCTGATGTTCAACGTCAGCCGCGAGCACGAGCAGAGCGAGCAGACCCGGCAGTTGCTCGTCGAACACGAGACGATCCTGCAAAACGCTCTGGTCGGCATCACCTACCTGAAGCACCGGCGGGTGCTTTCGTGCAATCGCCGCTTCGAGGAAATCTTTGGCTATGGCGCCGGCGAGTTGACCGGGCAGTCGACCGAGTGCCTGTATGCCTCGTGCGCCATCTTCGAGGCCGTCGGCCAGCGCGCCTACGCCAACTGCGCCGCCGGCAGGAATCATTGCGAGGAAATGCTGCTGCAACGCAAGGACGGCCAGACTTTCTGGGGCGTGCTGAACGGCCGGGCAATCGACCCCGCATATCCCCACGAGGGAAGCATCTGGATCTTCGCCGACATTTCCGAACGTCGGGCCGCCGAGGAGGAAGCTCACAAGTTGCTGCAGGCGGTCGAGCAGAGCCCGGTATCGATCGTCATTACCAGTCGCGAGGGTCTGATCGAATATGTCAATCCGCGTTTCGCCCAGGTCACCGGTTATCCCCGGCACGAGGCCATCGGCCAGAACCCGCGCCTGCTGCAATCCGGCCAGACCTCGCTGCAAACCTACCAGGAAATGTGGGACACGCTGCTCGCGGGCGGCGAGTGGCGCGGCACGCTCCTCAACCGGCGCAAGAACGGCGAACTGTTCTGGGAAGAAGCCTTGTTCTCGCCGATCGTCGACGAGCACGGGACGATCACCCACTTTCTCGGGGTCAAGCAGGACGTCACCGAACAACGACTGATCAAGCAGCAGCTCGAAGAGCATCAGGAACACCTCGAAGATCTCGTCAAACGCCGCACGGCCGAGCTGACCAGCGCGCTGGCAGCGGCAAAGATCGCCGACCAGGTCAAGGATGCCTTCCTGGCCAACGTCAGCCACGAATTGCGGACGCCGCTCAACGCTGTCATCGGGCTCTCGGCACTGGCGCTGCAGGGCAGCACCAACGCTCGCCAGCGCCAGTATCTGGAAAAGGTCGGCGACGCCGGCCAGACGTTGCTGGCGATCATCAACGACCTGCTCGATCTGACCCGGATCGCGAGCGGTGAGATGAGGTTCGAAGCGCAGCCGTTCAGCTTGCGTCAGACCGCCGCGCGCGTTTTGTCGGTAATCGGCCACCGTGCCGCCGGAAAAGGGCTGCGGCTCGAAGCGCAAATCGACGAGCGGCTTCCCGAGGGGCTCGTCGGCGATTCGCTGCGCATCGAACAGATTCTCCTCAACCTGCTCAACAACTCGATCAAATTCACCGAGGCCGGCGGCATCCTCTTGCGCATCATCGTCGAGCACCTCGACGCGCAGCGCGCCAACCTGCTGCTCGAGGTCGAGGATTCGGGAATCGGCATGAGTGAAAACGAGATCGCCCATATCTACCGGCCTTTCGTTCAGGCCGACCCGTCGATCACGCGCAAATTCGGTGGCAGCGGCCTGGGCCTGGCAATCTGCAAGCAACTCGTCGAAGGCATGCACGGATCGATCGAGGTCAGCAGTCGGCCGGGGGACGGCACACAGTTTCGCGTCCACCTGACACTGGCCCTGGCGACCGAGGGCGACCTTCGCGACCGCCAAGAAGCGCCGGACGGCGAACCCCTGCCAACGCATTACCATGACGCGCGCGTCCTGGTGGTCGACGATCAACCAATCAACCGCGAGATCGTCTCCGATTTGCTGGCCAGCGTCGGCATCGTCCCGCGCTTCGCCGAGAACGGCCTGGAGGCGATCGGTATCCTCAGCGAGTCTGGCCCTGGGGCCTTCGACCTGGTTTTGATGGACATCCAGATGCCGGTCATCGACGGCCTCACGGCAACGCGCCGGGTCCGTACGCTGCCGGGCTTTGCGACGCTGCCGATCGCCGCCATGACGGCGCACACCATGGAACACGAAAAGCAGATGTACCTGGACGAAGGGATGAATGACCATCTCGGCAAACCGTTCGCCTTGCCCAGTTTCTTTGCGCTGCTGGCCAGGTGGCTGGCACACCGCGCCGACGCCCCGCCGGTGCCGACAGCGCCCGTGGCCACCGCCACGAGTAACGACGACGGCGAGCTGCCGGCGATCGACGGTCTGGACGCCAGCGCAGCACGGCAGCGCTTTGCCGGCAATGACGCACGTTACCGGTATTGGCTGCGAGAATTCATCGGGGATTCGGCGGATTTCATCGGCAAGCTCGACGCGCTGCTGTGCAGTCGGGAGTACGCAGCGGCAAGGCAGGTGGTGCACGCCTTCAAGGGCCGCACCGGTACGCTCGGCATGACCGAACTCCACGATCTGGCGGCGACACTCGATCAGTTTCTCCGGGCCGGCGAGTCCGATAGCGAAACGGAAAGCAATTTGGACAGCAATTCGGGCAGCGCAATCCGCCAACAACTGGTACAGTCGATCGAATGCATGCGCGTCCGCCTGCAGGCAGCGCTCGGCCCCGACAGGCAGGCCACGACGGTCGCAGCAGCGCGCCCCGAAGGGCCGCTGCCGCCAGCGATCGCGGCCCTGCTGCCCCTGTTGGAGGCCGCGGACGGTGGCAGCGCCGCGGCCATTGCCGCCTGCCTGGCAGAACTGCCGAACCGTGACTGGCAAGCGCCGTTGCAGGCAGCGCTGGCGAAAGCGGAAGGTTTCGATTTTGAAGCGGCGAGGCAGCTCATTGCCGAAGTAATATGGACTCCGACATGAAACTGGGTTCAAAACTGCTCCTCCAGACGGTGCTACCGGCAGTCACTGCCGTTTCGCTGTTGCTGGCGATCGTCACCCTGGTCGCCAGCAGTGCCCTGCAGGACGCTGCCGAACGCGCGCTGGCAGCGGTCGCCGAGGCGCGCCGCGAAGACATTCACAATCACCTCGAACGGATGCGCGACGACATCGTCAGCATGGGCAACGCCCCTGCCGTGATCGCCGCCATGCAGCAGTTTGCCGCCGCTTTCGCGGCCTGCGGTGCCCGCGCCGACAGCCAGCTCCAGCCGTTGTACGACCGCGACGCGCAGCACACCGCCAACAATGCCTGCCGCCGCGGCTACCAACAGGCGCACGGCGAGCATGATGTGTTCTTCCGCAGGCGCCATGCCTCTTACGGCTGGCAAGACATGCTGCTGGTCGACCCGCAGGGCAATGTCGTCTATTCCCTGCTCAAGGATCACGATTTCGCGACCAACCTGTTCACCGGGCCGTGGAAGGACAGCGGCCTGGCGCGCGTGGCGGCGATTGCCCTGCGCCAGGCGGTGAGCGGCGTCCCGGCCTTTGCCGACGCCGAACACTACGCGGCTGCGGGCAACCGGCCGGCGATGTTCCTCGCCATCCCGATCCTCGAACCCGACACCGGTCAGCCACTGGGGGCACTGGTGGTGCAGATCGCTTTCGAACCGCTCGACCGGCGCATGCACTTCAAGGCCGGACTCGGCCAGAGCGGTGAAACCTTTGTCGTCGGCAGCGGCGGCTGGATGCTCACCAACACTTTTTTCGACCAGGAATCGTCGGTCCTCAAGCGGCAACTGCAGACCGAAGCCGTCCGCCGCGTGCTTGCCGGCAACGACGGCAGCGATCAGCTCGTCGATTATCGTGAGCAGCCCTCGTTCATCGCCTACCGGCAGTTGCGGCCTTTTGCCGGCGCCCTCGGCGACCAGCCGCGCTGGGGCGTGATCGCCAAGATCAGCCGTGACGAGGCGCTGTCCCGCCTGTATTCGCTGCAATGGCTGATGCTCGGCAGCGGCCTGCTGATTGCCGGGGCAGCGACCGCCGTCGCGATCGTCGGCGGCCGGCGATTGTTCCAGCCGGTACTGGCGCTGCAGACCGCGCTGGTGCGCCTGGCCAATGGCGAAAAAACGGCGATTCCCGGTCTCGACCGCCAGGACGAGATCGGCGACATGGCCAAGGCGGCGGAAAGTTTCCGCGAGATGTCCGAAGCGGTTGCGCGTGCTCGCTGGATCCACGAGAACGTTGCCGCGCTGACCACCGCGGTCAGCCAGGAAGAAAGACTGGCCGACGTTGCCGACACCCTCCTCGGCCATCTGCGACGGCAGCTCAAGGTGCCCGTCGCGACGCTCTTTCTGCGCGACGCCGACGGCCACTACCGGCGTGCCGGCGCCCAGGGACTGGCTCGGCGAAGCCAGTTGCAGGACCGCTTCGCGCCAGGTGAATCGCTGGTCGGCCAGTGCGCTCGCGATGGCCAGGCAGTGATCCTGGCGCCGGTGGGCGGCGGTCTGATGCTGATCGCCACCGGACTGGCCGAGTTTCCCCCCGAGGAACTCGTGCTCTACCCGATCACGCATCAGAACGAGACGCTGGCGGTCGTCGAACTGGCGGCGACGCGCCGGCTGTCGCCCGACGAGCATGCCTTGCTCGCGGCCCTGGTGGGCCCGCTCGGACTGCACCTGGCGAACATCGAAGCCGCCGAGCGCAATCTCGCGCTGCTCGATGAAAGTCGCCGGCAGACCGAGGTCCTGGGCCTGCAGAAGGCCGAACTGGCCGACAAGAACAGCGAAATGCTGGCGCTGAGCGACGAAATGCGTGCCCAGTCCGACGAACTCAAGGCACAGAACAGGACCCTGCGCGGCACCCAGGAGGAACTGCGGGTGCAGCAGGAGGAACTGGCAGAGAAGAACCGCAGTCTGGAAACGCAGCGACGGCAGCTCGAACTCGGCCGCAGCGAGGCCGAGACGCGGGCGCGCGAACTCGCGCAGGCCAATCGTTACAAATCGCAGTTCCTGGCCAATATGTCGCATGAACTGCGCACACCGCTGAACAGCATTCTGATCCTGGCCAGGCATCTCGCCGAGAACTCGACCGGCCACCTCGATGACGACGAAGTCGAGTCGGCGAGCGTCATCCATGAGAGCGGCAGCCAGCTCCTGTCGCTGATCAACGACATCCTCGACCTGTCGAGGATCGAGGCCGGCAAGGTCGAGATGCTGATCGAGGACTTCCCGGTCTCCGAGATCCTCCTGTACCTGCGCCGCCTGTTCGAGCCGCTCGCCGCGAAGAAGTCGATCGCTTTCGCGATCGAGGTCGAAGCCGCAGCGGCGCCGGTCATCCACAGCGACCGCCGCTTGCTGACCCAGGTCCTGACCAACCTCTTGTCGAACGCCGTCAAGTTCACCGACCAGGGGTCGGTGCAGCTCGTGCTGTGCGCCGAGGACAGGGGACTGCGTTTCGACATCATCGACAGCGGCATCGGCATCGCGGCCGACCAGATCGAACGCATCTTCAACGCCTTCCAGCAGGTCGATGGCGGCAGCGCACGCAAGTACGGCGGCTCCGGCCTGGGCCTGGCGATCAGCCGCCAGCTCGTCGAACTGCTGGGCGGCCGCATCGACATCGAGAGCACGCCCGGCAGCGGCAGCCGCTTTTCGGTGCACCTGCCGGAGATCGTCGGCGACAGCAGTACACCGGTGCCCGCAGCACTGGCTGTGGCCGCGCGAGCGCCCACAGCCAGCCGCGACACGCTGATCCTGGTCGTCGAAGACGATGGCCGGCTGGTGCCGATCGTCACCCGCCTGATCGAGACGCTGGGCTACGCCGTGCTGGCGGTGAATAGCGGGGAAAAGGCGCTCGAACTGATCGCTGCCGAAAACCCGGCCGGCGTTCTGCTCGACCTCGGTCTGCCCGGCATCCCTGGGCTCGAAGTCCTGCGCCGGATGAAGTCCGACCCGGCCAGCGCCGGCATTCCCGTGTACATCATCTCCGGCACGGCCGACACCGGCGAGGCGGCGGCACTCGGCGCTGCCGGCTACATCCGCAAGCCGATCACCCGCGACGCGGTGCTGGCGGCGATCCGCGACATGCTCGACACTCGCCGGTGGCGGCGCCGGCCGCCCTGCCCGCCGGCCAGCCGCAGGTGCTGCTGATCGAAGACGACCAGGCGAGCAGTCTGGCGGTGCGCGTCCTGTTCAAGGATACGAACATCGAATTCAGCCGGGCGCACAACGGCAGTGAAGGTCTGGCGGCAATCGCCGCTACGCGTTTCGATGCCGTCATCCTCGACCTGATGCTGCCCGACATGAGCGGCTTCGAATGGCTCGAACAAGTCGCTGCCGCAACGCCGCAGCCACCGCCGGTGGTGGTCTACTCGGCGCGCGACCTCGACGACGCCGAGCTGCTGCGCCTGCATGCGCACGCCGACGCGGTGATCTCCAAGGGACGACTCAACGGCCAGGCGAGCGCGCGCCTGCGCGAGGAAGTCCTGCTCGCGGTCGCCCGGCAGACGCGGGAACCCGTCGCCGCACCGGCGGCGGCGAGGGTGCGGCACGACGCGCTGCTGATCGTCGATGACGACGTTCGCAACCAGTCGGCGCTGTCGAAAGCGCTGCGCGCCGCGGCTTTGCCGTCAGCGTCGCCGGCAGCGGCGCACAGGCGCTCGACATGCTCGCTACCGGCCAGTTCGCTGCGGTCCTGACCGACATCATGATGCCCGGAATGGATGGCTACGAACTGATCCGGCGAATGCGCTGCGGCAGCACCGGCCAGATCCCGATCATTGCCGTCACCGCCAAGGCGATGCCCGGCGACGTCGAGCTCTGCCTCGCCGCCGGCGCCAGCGATTACCTCGCCAAACCGGTCGATATCGACCGTCTGCTGCAGTTGCTCGAAAAATGGCTCTGAAACGCAAATCCGCGCGCCCACTCGAGGCCATCGAGGCCGATCTGCTGCTCTTGCTGCTGCGCGAGCGCTACGGCTACGACTTCAGCGGTTACGGTCGCGCCTCGCTGCTCCGCCGGCTCAGGCAGTTGGTCGAGTTCTACCAGGCCGGCAGCCTGGTCGAATTGCTGCCGGCCCTGCTGCGCGACGAACAGGTGGCGCAGATGGTCGATCAACATGCTGTCGGTGCCGGTCTCCGAGTTCTTCCGCGACCCGCCGGTGTGGAAGTACCTCCGCGAACAGGTGATGCCGGAGCTGGACAGCTTCCCGCGCATCAACGTCTGGCAGGTCGGCTGCGGCTACGGCCAGGAGAGCTATTCGCTCGCCATCCTGCTGCACGAATGCGGTCTGGCGTACAAGGCGCGGATGATCACCACCGACATCAACGCCGACCTGCTCCGGGCGCGGCGCGGCCGCTGGCCGGCAGAGCAGTTCGCGCAGTGGCGGGCCAACTATCTCGCGGCTGGCGGCAGCGCCTGCTTCGACGATTATTTCGATCGGCAATGACCATGCCGGCGAGACAATGGCCATTCGTGCAGAGTCCCTGCAAGCGATGGAATTCGTCGAGCACAATCTGGTCACCGATGATGCCTTCCTGGAAACGCAGTTGCTGATCTGCCGCAACGTCCTGATCTACTTCGGTGCAGCGCTGCAGGCGCGGGCCCTCGACCTCTTCGAACGCAGCCTGCAGCGCGGCGGCTTCCTGGTCCTCGGCAGCGCCGAATCGATCCTCGACCGCGACGACACCTGGGCGCCGTGCAGGCCGAGCTGCGGATTTTCCGAAAAACCATGGCGAGAGCGCGATGAGCGGCGTTCCGAAGATCCTCGTCGTCGATGACCTGGCCGCCAACCGCCTGGCGATCCGCGCCGCCCTCCGGGGTGTCGAGGCGACGATCGTCGAGGCCGGCAACGGTTTCGACGCGCTGGCGATCACCCTCGAAGAGGAATTCGCGCTGATCCTCCTCGACGTGCAGATGCCCGAGATGGACGGCTTCGAGGTCTGCGAACGCCTGTCGGCCAATCCGCAGACCGCCGACACGCCGGTGATCTTCATCACCGCCGCCCACAACAGCCCCGAGGATCGCATCCATGGCTACCGGACGGGCGCCACCGATTATCTGGCAAAGCCGATCAACGACCAGTTGCTGCGCGCCAAGACGCGGGTGTTCCTCCGCCTCTACCAGCAGAACCGCGCCTTGCAGGCGGCGCTGGAAGCAGCGAAAGTCGCCGACCGGGTCAAGGATGCCTTCCTCGCCAACGTCAGCCACGAACTGCGAACGCCGCTCAACGCCGTCATCGGGCTCTCGGCGCTGGCGCTGAACCACAGCAGCGACCCTCGCCAGCGCGAATACCTGGAAAAGGTCAGCGACGCTGGCCAGACGCTGCTGGCGATCATCAACGACCTGCTCGATCTGACCAAGATCGCTGCCGGCGAGATGAGCCTGGAATGCACACCGTTCAGCCTGCAGAAGACCGTCGCGCGCGCGCTGTCGGTGATTGGGCACCATGCCATCGAAAAGGGATTGCGTCTCGAAAGCCGGATCGATGAACGACTCCCCGAACTGCTGCTCGGCGACCCGCTGCGTATCGAACAGATCCTGCTCAATCTGCTCAACAATTCGCTCAAGTTCACCGAAACCGGCTGGGTCGTGGTGCGCATCGCCATCGAGGACATCGACGATCAGCAGGCCGGGCTGCTGATCGAGGTCGAGGATTCGGGAATCGGCATGAGCGAGAGCGAGATCGCCCGTATCTACCAACCGTTCGTCCAGGCCGACCCGTCGATTACCCGCAAGCACGGCGGCACCGGCCTGGGCCTGGCGATCTGCAAGCAACTCGCCGAAGGCATGCAGGGTTCGATCGAGGTCAGCAGCCGGCTGGGCGAAGGCACACGCTTTCGCGTCCACCTGCGCCTGGGAGTGGCAACGGCCAGCGAGTGCCCGAGCGGCGACGACCCGGCCGCTGCCGAGAATCTGCCGACGCATTACCCCGCAGCACGCGTGCTGGTGGTCGACGATCAGCCGCTCAATCGCGATCTCGTCTTCGAACTGCTGGGAAGCGTCGGCATCGCGCCGCGTTTTGCCGAGAACGGCCAGCAGGCGGTGGACATTCTCCGCGAGGCCGGCGCACAGGCTTTCGACCTGATATTGATGGACATCCAGATGCCGGTTCTCGACGGCCTTGCAGCCACCCGCCGAATCCGTGCGCTACCGGGTTTCGCCACGCTGCCGATCGTCGCCATGACGGCCCACACGATGGTGCACGAAAAAGAGGTGTACCTGGCCGAAGGCATGAACGATCACCTCGGCAAACCGTTTTCGCTGCCGGCTTTCTTCGCGCTGCTGGCGCGCTGGCTGCCGGTGCAGGGTGACGCACCGGCAGCAGCAGCGCCACCTGCAGCCTTTGCTGCCGACGCCGGCGGGAACGAGCTGGCGGCGATCAGCGGCCTCGACACGGCCGCAGCACTGCAGCGATTTGCCGGCAACCGCGCGCGTTACCGTCACTGGCTGCGGGAATTCGTCGGCGAATCGGCCGGCTTCACCGCGACCATCGATACCCTGCTGGCCGGTGGCGCGAGCGAGTCGGCGAGACAGGCGGTGCACGCCTTCAAGGGCCGCGTCGGTACGCTCGGCATGCGCGAACTGCAAGCGCTGGCCGCGGCGCTCGAGCAGGCACTGCGGACCGGCAAGGCGAACAGTCCGGCAGGCCATGCACTGCGCTGGCAACTGGCGCAGTCGATCGAGGCGATGTGCGCCGGCATCCAGGCGGCGCTCGTCCCATCGCCCCCCCGGCAGGCGACGAACCGAGCGGCCGGCCCACCGCCGGGAGCCAGACCTGCCGGGCCGATGCCCGCCTCGGTCACGGCCCTGCTGCGCCTGCTGCAGGACGCGGATGGCGGCAGTGCCACGGCGATCGAAAGCTGTCTTGGAGAGCTGCCGGACAGCGACTGGGAACCGCTGCTGCAGGCGGCGCGGGCACAGGTGCAGAAATTCGATTTCGAGGCCGCGCGGCAACTCCTCGCCGGCAGCGAGGAGGCCGGATGACGATGCTGCGCTGCTGGAGCGGACGGCTCCTGCTCTGCTGCACCGGCCTCGTCGCGGCCGGCGAGGAGTATTTCGCGCGCTACGCACTGCCTCGGGACGCCGCTTCGGTCGACATCGGTGCGCTGCTGCAGCGCGATCGAATCCTCAATCGTCGGCTCGAAGAACAGTGAATATCGCCGTGAACCGGAGATCGCCGGGCACCGGCATCGTCTTGCGCGTCGCCGGCCTGTTCGGCACACTGCTGGTGCTGGCGATCACCACCCTGCTCACCGCCTGGCTGTACGGATTGCCGTTCTTCGACTTGCCGGGTGCCAAGCAGATCCACCTGGCCGATGCCAGGCAGGCCCTCGAACTGAGTGCCGACAGCCGCAGCACGCAGATCGAAAGCGCCCTGCGGGAACGCCGCGGCAATCTCCGCCTGCTCTCCGAAAGCCCTGTCCTCGTGCAGGCTCTGGCCACGCCGCTGACGCAAGCGGCGTCTGCCGCTGCCAGTCGCCACTTCCAGTCGGTGATGGGCGCCTACCCGGATGTTTTCGAATACCTGGCGCTGGTGTCGACCGGCGACGGGCGCGTGCTGGCCGCCAGCGACGCCAGCATGGCCGGACGCCCCCTCGCCGACGCCGGTCTGCTCGGGCGCCTGTCGACGCCGGGTGTCGTCGAACAGATCGAAACCACCGGCCCGACAGTCGCAGGGGAACCCAGCCTGATCATCGCCCGCCAGGTCATCGAGCGAAACGCTGCGGCGACCTCGACCGGCAAATTGCTCGGGGTTCTGGTGGCCAGCGTGTCGATTCAGGAACTGCTTGGCCATTTCGATCGCGTTGAACTGCGCTCGCTGGGAGATTCCGGTTCGGTTTCACTCTTCGATCAGCAGCGGCGGCGGCTCGCGACCTTCCGTCTGCTTGCCGGGGCGGGCGAGATGCCGCCACCGCCCGCTTCCCAGGAAATGGATGGCAGTTTCGTCGAGAACGCGGCGAACGGACGATTGACCCTTGCCACGTATCGCTTTGTGCGCATCGCTGCCAACGAAGGATGGAGTCTGGTGCTTCGCCGCGAGCGCGACGAGATCCTGCACGAACTCGAGCAGCGCGCCGGGCAACTGCTGCTCTTCGGCCTGCTGTTCACCGTCTGCAGCCTGATCGTCGTGGCTCTGGCGGCGCGGCATGTGACGCGTCCGATCCGGGAACTGGCGAACGTCGCGCAGCGTCTCGCCGAGGGCGAACTGAACGCCCGCGTGAAGCTGGCGAAGCCGCACCACGGTGATGAGGTGACGACCCTGGCTGCGGCCTTCAACAGCATGGCCGCACGCTTCGAGACCTGGCATGCCACCCTCGCCAGCGAAGTCGCCACACGCACGCGCGAACTGATCGACCAGCAGTTGCAGCTCGAAGGACTGGTCGAGAAGCGCACCGCCGACCTGCGCGCGGCGCTGGCCGCGGCGACCCAGGCCGACCGCGCCAAGGACGCTTTCCTGGCCAATGTCAGCCATGAACTGCGCACGCCGCTGAACGCCGTCATCGGTCTGGCCGGGCTCGCCCGGCAACTCAGCCGTGATCCCCGGCAACAGGACTACCTCGACAAGATCGGCAGTGCCGGCAAGTCACTGGCGCACCTGATCAACGATCTGCTCGACCTGACCAAGATCGTCGCTGGCCGGCTGGAGTTCGAGAACACCACGTTCAGCCTGCGCGGCATGTTCGAGCGCAGCAAGTCGGTGCTGATGCACCAGGCGGCAGAGAAGGGGCTGACACTCGTCGAACGTATCGACGCGGAAGTTCCCGATACGCTGATCGGCGACCCGCTGCGAATCGAACAGATCCTGCTCAACCTGCTCGGCAACGCCATCAAGTTCACCAGCAGCGGCCACATCGAGCTGCGGATCAGCGTCCTGCACAGCGAAGCGACGCGAGTGCGCCTGGCCATCGATGTCGAGGATACCGGTCTCGGCCTCAGCGAGCCGGAAATCGCGCAATTGTTCCAGCCTTTTGGGCAGGCCGATGCCAGCATGACGCGCAAGTTCGGCGGCAGCGGCCTGGGACTCGCCATCTGCAAGCGGCTCGCCGAGAGGATGGATGGCGACATCTGCGCCAGCAGCCGGCCCGGTGCCGGCAGCACCTTTCGCGTCACGCTCTGGCTGGCACTGGGGGAATCGGCAAGGTCCGGCACGGCCCTTGCATCGACGGCGCTGCAGCCACTGCCGGAAGCGTATCACGGCGCGCGGGTACTGGTCGTCGATGATCATCCGCTCAACCGCGAGATCGTCGAAGCCCTGCTCGGCGCGGTCGGCATCACGCCGGTGATGGCCAGCAACGGCCAGGAAGCGGTCGATCGCCTCCGGATGAGTGACGCGAGCGCTTTCGATCTGGTGCTGATGGACATCCAGATGCCGGTCATGGACGGCTACAGTGCGACCCGCGAACTGCGTAGCCGCGCCGGTTTCGAGGCGCTGCCGATCATCGCCATGACCGCGCACATCATGGAACATGAAAAGGGCCTCCAGCGCGCGGCCGGCATGAGCGACTTCATCGGCAAACCCTTCGATCACCCGACCTTCTACCGCACACTGGCGAAATGGATTCCCGTCCACAAGCAGCGGCAAGCCGCCACAGCGATGGACGCCTTGCCGCCAGCGACCGGCAGCCAGGGAATGCCCGCCTGGCCTGCTCTCGGTGCGATCGACAGCGCCGCCGGCCTGGCCCGCTTCGCCGGCAATGCCGCACGCTACCGGCACTGGCTGCGCGACCTGGCCGACCAGGGTGGTTCCGAGGTCAGAAAGATCGAACAGGCGATGGCGACTGGCCAGCGGGAACAGGCTTGCCAGCTCGCACATGCCCTCGCCGGCCGCGTCGGCATGCTCGGGATCACCAGTGCACAGGCTTTTGCCCTGCAGGTCGAGGCGGCAGCGAGCCGCGGCGAAGCCGCCGACGCGGCGATCATCCACCTGGCAGCGGCCGTCGACGAGGCGAGCGAACAGATCAGGCAGGCACTCGGAAGCGATGCTGCCGACGGGACGCCGCTGGCAGATCTCGCCGCGCCGCCGCCCGCCGGACCCCCTCCGGCAAGTATCCTGGCACTGCTGCGCCTGCTCGAGACCGCCGACGGCGACAGCGAGCGCGCCATCCATGACTGTCTCGCGGAACTCGGCGAGACAGCCTGGTCAGCAACGCTGCGCGCGACCCTGGCACGCGTGCGCAATTTCGATTTCGACGCCGCAAGACGGCTGTTTCCGGATCATGAAACAGCCAGCAACCCGGATGGAACCTCATGACCACCATTCTCCTGATCGATGACGACCCGGCAACCCTCGAAGTCATCAACGAATGCCTGCTCCCGCACTTTCGCACGCGCATCGCGACGCGTGGCGGCAAGGGCATCGAGCTGGCGCAAATGTCGCCGGCACCCGACCTGGTACTGCTCGACCTCGAATTGCCGGACATGAACGGCTACCAGGTCTGCTCGGCGCTCAAGCGGGATACCCGCACCGCCGAGATCCCGGTGATCTTTCTTTCCAGCCATACGGATATTGCCAACATCATCCGCGGTCTCGAACTCGGCGCCGTCGATTATGTGCCCAAGCCGGTGGCACCACCGATTCTGCTGGCACGCGTACGCACGCAACTACGCCTGCGCCAGGCACAGATTTATCTGGCGGACCGCAATCTCCATCTCGAATCGCTGGTGAGCGAACGTACGCAGGCGCTCGAAGCGCGAACGCTGGACCTGCAGCGCAGTCAGGAACTGACGATCGTGGCCCTCGGAGCGATCGCCGAAACCCGTGACAACGAGACCGGCGATCATATTCGTCGCACGCGCGCCTATGTCCGGGCACTCGTCGAAAACCTCCTGCAACAACCCGCACAGCGGGATCGCATGCCACTCGAAGAATGGGGGCTGCTCTGGAAATGCGCCCCCTTGCACGACATCGGCAAAGTGGGAATTCCTGACCAGATCCTGCTCAAGCCAGGACCACTCGATGCCGAGGAGTTCGAGATCATGAAGCGACATACGACGATCGGCCGCGATGCCCTGCACGCGGCCGAACTCGGGGTCGACACCCTGCACCCGTTCCTGCGGATCGCCAGCGAAATCATTTATTCGCATCACGAGCGCTGGAACGGTACAGGCTATCCGCAGGGCCTCCGCGGCGAGGACATTCCCTTCGCCGCACGCCTGATGGCGATCGCCGATGTCTATGATGCCCTGATCAGCAAGCGGGTGTACAAGCCCGCCCTGCCTCACGGCAAAGCGGTGGAGATCATCGCACAGGGGCGCGGCAAGCACTTCGACCCGCTGGTCGTCGATTGCTTCCTGGTCTGCGCCGAGACTTTCAACGCGATCGCTGCCGGCCATTCCAGCTCTCTTCCGACCCATCCCCCACCAGGGAAAGGGGAAATTCATGAATGAAGGGAAAATCCAGGTCATGATCGTCGACGACTCGGCGCTGGTCCGTCAGGTCGTTGCGCAGGCGCTGGCCCGTGAGCCCGGCATCGAGGTCATGAGTACGGCGGCCGATCCGCTCTTCGCCATGGACAAGATGCGCAGGAACTGGCCGGACGTGATCATTCTCGATATCGAAATGACGCGCATGCACGGCCTCTCTTTCCTGCGCAAGCTGATGGCTGAACGACCGACGCCGGTGATCATCTGTTCATCGCCCACCGCGACCGGCAGCGACACGCTCATGCAGGCGCTTGCTGCGGGTGCCGTGAGCATCATCAGCAGGCCCAAATTCGGGCTCAAGGGCTTCCTCGAAGACGCCACGAACGACATCATCGCCGCCATCCGCGCGGCCGCCCGAACCCGGGTCGCCTTGCCGGGACAGCCGCTCCCCACCACCCATCCGGCGGCGAGCGCGCGGCTGCCGACGCTGCAGAGAATGACGCGCAACAGCGCGGACGCCATCCTCCCCGCCGGTAACGCGGCGGTGCAAAGGACGACCGACAAGGTGATCGCCATCGGCACCTCGACCGGCGGAACGCAAGCACTCGAAGCCGTACTGACCCGCCTGCCGCTGACGATCGCGGGAATCGTCATCGTCCAGCACATGCCCGAGCAGTTCACGGCGATGTTCGCCGAACGCCTCAACTCGCTGTGTACGATCGAAGTCCGCGAGGGCCGGAACAACGATCGCGTGCTGCCGGGGCTCGCGCTGATCGCTCCCGGCGGCAGGCACATGCTGTTGAAGCGCAGCGGCGCGCAGTATTACATCGAGGTGCTCGACGGCCCCCTGGTCAATCGCCACAAACCCTCGGTCGATGTGCTGTTCCGCTCGGTAGCCCGGTTTGCCGGCGGCAACGCAGCCGGCGTGATCATGACCGGCATGGGCGACGACGGCGCCCGCGGCCTCAAGGAGATGAACGATGCCGGCGCCGCGACGATCGCCCAGGATGAAGCCTCCTGTGTGGTTTTCGGCATGCCCAGGGAGGCGATCAGGCTCGGCGCCGCCGATCGGGTGCTGCCACTCCAGCAGATCCCTGCGGCGCTGATCGAGACCTTCAACCAACGGTCATGACTATTCCAGGCACCCCCGATGATGAAAGTCATGACCGTTTCCCTCTCCCCCGACCCCTCCCCCGCAAGTGGGGAGGGGAGATTTGTGAGTCGCTGACGCGACTTTCACATTAACGCGAGGTTTGAATACGGCCATGCAACGATACGACATCCTGAAAAAGATCGCCGCAGAACTGGAGCATGGCGCAGTCAACTTCTCGACCAATGCGCTGGTCGCGCTCAAACTGCAGCATGCGCTCAACGATCCGGATTGCCACATCGACCAGGCCATGCGCCTGATCAAGGCTGAACCCCTGCTGTCGGCAAAGGTCGTGGCGCTGGCCAACTCGAGCGCCTTCAATCCCTCGGGTCGCCCGATCACCGACGTGCGCACGGCCGTTCTGCGGCTGGGTTTTCGCTATCTGCGCTCGCTCGCAGCGGCGGTCGTCACGCGCGCGCTGGCTTCCCCCTTGTCGGCACAGGATCGTGCCATGGCGGCGCGACTCTGGGAGCACACCGCGCATGTCGCGGCACTGGCGCAGGTCATCGCCCGCAAGGTCACCCACCTCGACCCGGAAACGGCGATGTTCGCCGGCATCGTCCATGAGATCAGTGGCTTCTACCTGATTTCGCGTGCCGCCGAATTTCCCGGCCTGCTCGACGAGGATTTCTCGGCGTGGAGCGAAACCGGCGAAGCCGAGGTCGGTCGCGCCTTGCTGCAGGTGCTGGAGGTACCGCAAACGGTGGTCGATGCGATCGAAGTCTGCTGGCGGGGTTTTCTGGCGATGCCGCCGAAAACTCTTGGCGATACGTTGCTGCTGGCCGACGAACTGGCCCCCGTCGAAAGCCCGCTACGCGACCTCGACGACGTTCCCAGGGAAGGCACGGCGGCATCGATCGACATGCTGATCGGCGAGGAAACGCTGCTCGAAATCATGCGCGAATCGGCAGATGAGGTACGCTCACTGACGGCAGCGCTGCGCCTCTGAGCGCACCTGGCGAACTCTGCCAGGCAGCCACCCAGGCGACGATGTCGGCCGCCGGCATCGGCCGGGCGATGCCGTCACCCTGGGCACTTTCGCAGCCGAGCTGGAGCAGCATCTGACCCTGTTCGATGCTCTCCACGCCTTCGGCGACGATCTGGCGGTGAAAAGCCTTGGCGAGCCCGATCACCCCCTCAAGGACGGCTCGATTCTCCCCACCTTCGAGCAGGTCGCAGACGAAACTGCGGTCGATGTTGATCCGGGAAACCGGCAGGCTCTTCAGGTAAGTCAGCGAGGAATGGCCACAGGCAAAATCGTCGAGGGCAAATGACACGCCGATTTTCCGGCACGCGGTGATGATCGCACAGACACTGGCGAGGTCTTTCAGCGCACGCGTTTCCCGCAATTCGAGATCAAGCCTACCCGGTCCCACCTCCGGCTGTCCGGCCAGCAGAGTACGCAGTCGTTCGACGAAACCGGCCTGTTGCAACTGCCGTGCGCCAATATTGACGCTCACCGCCATCTCCAGTCCGCCACCGCGCCATTCTGCGATCTGCGCCAGGGCACGCGCGATCACCCATTCCCCGAGATCGACCGCCAGCGGGTGATTCTCGATCAGCGGCAGGAAAGCGGCTGGCAGCAGCAGTCCTTTTTCCGGATGCTGCCAGCGAATCAGGGCCTCGACACCGATCACCGCGCCGCTGCGCAGGTTCACCCTGGGCTGATAGTGGAGAACGAATTCATCGGCCAACAGGGCACGGCGGATATCTTCCAGGCGTTCGTTGTGGCTGCGGACGCTGCGATCCAGCTCGGCATCGAAGACACAGTAGCGGTTCTTGCCGGCGAGCTTGGCCTGGTACATGGCCTGGTCGGCCTGGCGCAGCAGTTGATCGGCATCGACCTCCTCGGCCTGCGGGTAGAAGGTCACGCCGACGCTGGTCGACACCTGCAGTATCTGCTCGCCGTACGGCACCGGCTGGGCGCTGGCCGCAATCAGGCGGTCCACGATCGGCGCACACGAGGGGATATCCGAGAGATCGAGCAATACCGCGACAAACTCGTCGCCCCCCAGACGCGCCAGCGTGTCGCCTTCGCGCAAGGCCTGCTTCATTCGACCCGCCACCGTCATCAGCAGTTGGTCGCCGGCTTCGTGACCGTGCTGGTCGTTGACCGCCTTGAAGCCATCGAGATCGAGAAAGGCGACGGTCAGGCGCTGCCCGCGCCGCTGCGTCTGCATCATGCCCTGATGCAGGCGGTCGGCCAGCAGCACGCGATTGGGCAAACCGGTCAGCGCGTCGTAGTGAGCCGTCCGCTTGAGCTTCTCTTCGTTTGCTTTGAGCAGGGTGATGTCGGAGAACAGGGCCACGTACTGCCGGGTTCTGCCCTGATCATCGCGCACCGCACTGATCGTCAGTATCGCCGCAAACATCTCGCCGCTCTTGCCGCGATTCCAGACTTCACCGCTCCAGTGGCCCTGGCCGATCAGATCGCCCCACATGGCGGTGTAAAACTCCTTTGCCTGAACACCGGAGCGGAGAAAGCGCGGGTTCTGCCCCAGCGATTCCTCGCGACTGAAACCACTCATCCGGGAAAAGGCCTCATTGACGTCGAGGATCGTGCCGTCGGGGGAGGTGATCATGATGCCCTCGCGGGCGTTGGTGAACACGCTGGCCGCGTTGATCTGCTGCAGGCGCTCCGATTCTGCGCGTTGCTCGGCCAACTGCATCTGCCGGCGGTAGAGGCCGGTCGCCAGCAGCGTGATCGCCAGCAGAGCGGGAACCATGACGCCAAGCACGGTCCTGGTCTCGGTCCGCCATTGCTGCAGGGCGGGCCGACGATCGAGCGCCGTGACGACGAGGAAGGGATACAGGCGCGACGCTCGAAAGGCGATCAGCCGCGGGCGATCCTCGCCGCTGCCCTGTTCGAACTGGCCAAACTCGACCTCGGCCAGGCGCAGTTCACTCACGAAGTGGTCCTGCAACGATCCGGGTCGCCCGCCGGGGTCGCTATCCATCAGCAGCGTGCCGTCGTAGCGCAGCACGCTGACCGATCCTTCCTCGGCAGCGATCTTCTGGGCAATATGGTTGATGAAATAGTCCGGATTCAGCGCAAAGAGCAAGGTTACGCGCCCCTTGCCAAGCCCGATGCTGCGTGTCACCGGGATGAAGCCGAGCGAGTCGGCATCGACGGGCGTTCCCGCCGTCGATGGCTGGCCACTGGCGAAATCACGTCCTGCCCAGGGCTCGCCGATGCGCAGGATCTGCAGCCGGCCAGCGTCTGCCGGCAGATAATTTTGTGTCGCCACCGTCACGCCGAGGTTGGCCGGATTGGAACTGGCGACAATCCGCCCCGCGTCGTCCAGCAGGGACATCGAGCGCAGGAATGGCACATGCTGCAGGGCCGCCACGAAAGTCCGCTCGATCTCGCGCGCATCGCGCACAAGCGACACCTGCGCCAGGGAGTTGGCCGCGACGAGTTCGGTGACGTGCAGGCTTTGCGTCAGGAAGTCCTCGAAACCTCGCGAATGCATCGCTGCGATGCCCAGACCGTTGGCCACCGCCTCGCCACGCAGTCGCCACAGGGTGTAGGCGCTCATGGCGACCATGCCGCCGACGAATACACCCAGGAAAAGCAGAAACGTCGTACGTAACTGCCGCCAGGCGCGGCGCGTCATGGGGAGACGATGGTCTCGAGTTTATGCCGCCGCGCGGCTGCCAGCAGCCGCCCATCGTTCTTGATGTCGCTGACGAAGCGCTCGATGCGTGCCGCCCAGGCATCGTCACCGGGCTGCATGGCATAAGCGTAGGGGGTGATGTGGTAGGCGCCGGGGGGCGAGACCAGGCGCGCCCAGTCGGCGCTCGCCAGAAAACGCTGGCTATAGGGGTAGTCGGTCAGAAAAACGTCGGCGCGACCCGACTGGACTTCCTGCTCGCGCGCAAATGGCGTATCGAGAACCAGCAGTTGCGCCGCCTTGAGTTTGCCCTTCATGATCGACTCATGCAGCGTCCCTCGGGCGACGGCCACCACCGAGCCGGTGCGGTCGATCTGATCCCAGTCCTTGATCCGGCGATTGGTTTTGGTGGTGATCGCATAAATGTCGCTGGCCAGATAGGGGCGTGTGAAACGCAGCTTTTCCGCACGCGCGGGCGTGATGCCGACCGCAAACATGGCCAGATCGCAGCGATCCTGAGTCACATCATCGATGAGTCTGGCGAAGGAACTATCGACGAACTGCACCGCCACACCGAGGTCCTTGCCGAGTTCGCCGGCCAGATCGATATCGATCCCGGACAGCAACTGCGTCTTCGGGTTGCGGTAGGTGATGCTGTAGTAGTCGGGCCAGATGCAGACACGCAGCACCCTGGCCTCCCGGACTCGATCGAGCCGGCTCGTGGCAAGGTCTGCGGTGCTTCCCTGAGCAGACACGCTCAGGCCGCTGGCCAGCACGACGAGGCGCAAAAGGAGGACAAGGATTCGCATTGCGATCTCCGGAAATGAATCTTGAGGCATTGACCGCCAGCCATCTGAAATGGTCATTACCATCAAGTATTGAACCATAAAACCCCGTCATTGGCTGGCAAATTGTGCTCACTCCGGGAATTGTCAGTACAATCCCTCGCTTGAGCTCGGGTGTGCATGAAAGTGTTGGGAGGTACCGACGCTGGCGACGCTGCAGCTCATAGACCAAGCGCTTTGTCGTCCCGGCAGTGGCCTGCCCGCGGCGAGTCCATTCCACACAGGAGAAAGCTTCCCCATGGCAAAAACCATTTTTCTGGTCGATGATTCGGCAACCATCCTGCTCAGCGTATCGAGCATCCTCGGCAAGGCCGGCTTTGCCGTCGAGAAGGCGTCGAATGCCGACGAGGCCCTGAAAAAGTTCAAGGCCGGAGTCAAGGTCGACCTCCTGATCACCGATCTCAACATGCCCGGCATGAACGGCATCGAGCTGATCAAGCAGGTGCGCACGCTGCCCGCCTACAAGTTCCTGCCGATTCTCTTCCTGACCACCGAATCGCAGCAAAGCCGCAAGGCGGAAGCCAAGGCCGCCGGCGCTTCGGGCTGGATCGTCAAACCGGCGACCGCCGACGACCTGCTCAATACCATCAAGCTGGTCATCCGCTAGGCCGAGACGATGACCCCTTCCCTCGGCAAACCCCAAGACCAGTATCGCCGGCGTTCGCTGCTCACCGGACTGGCCGCGACCGTCGTGCTGCTCATCGTCGTCCTGCTCCTGCATGGTTGGTACGTCGATTTCCTGAGCCAGACCTTCGCTCTCGGCGATCGCAGCCGCGACACCCTGATGACCCTGCTCGGTCTGCTGCTGTTCCTGGGCCTCCAGCAGGCGCTCTCGCGGCTCCTGTACCACGACACCCACCTGGGCATCGACGAAAGTCTCCGGGACGAACGCCCGCGCTGCCCGTCGCAGCAGGTCTGCCAGCGCGTCGCGCTGCCCGAGCTGCGGGAGATCCCGCGCTTCAACCAGGTTCTCGTCGGGCAGTTGCAGAGCGTCGTCGAGCAGACCGAACAGGCGGCCTACGATGTCACTTCACGACTGCAGACGATCGACGAGGTGGTCACCGACCTGAACCAGTTCGTGGCCGCCGCCGCCGCGGAATCGCAGGCCATGGCGCACGAATCCGAAGAGCGGATCGCCGGCAATCGCCAACTGATCGGCAAGCTCGAAGCCTTCATCGCCCAGCGCGTCGAAGAGACCGCCGCGGACGAGAAACACAGTGGCGAAGCGGTCAAGGAAGCCCGCTCGCTGCAAACCCTGGTCGATCTGATCCGGCACATTGCCGGCCAGACCAACCTGCTCGCGCTCAATGCGGCCATCGAGGCCGCCCGCGCCGGCGAGGCCGGACGCGGTTTCGCGGTCGTCGCCGACGAGGTGAGGAAGCTCTCGCACGAAACCGAAGCCGCGGTCAAGAAGATCAACGACGGCATCATCGCCGTCACCCAGATCATCGAGCGCCAGTTCAAGGACAAGCTCGCGCACTCGCACATCCACGAGGAACGCGACAGTCTCGAACGCTTCACACAGCAGCTCGCCGCCCTCGGCGCCAGCTACGAAAGCCTGACGGCGCGCGAACGGCAGATCCTCGACACCATCACCACGAACAGCGGCAAGCTCGCCACGATGTTCATGGAGGCCCTGGCCAGCGTGCAGTTCCAGGACGTGACGCGCCAGCAGATCGAACAGGTGATCCACGGCCTCGGACGTCTCGACCAGCACGCCGAAGCGCTCGCCGGAGCCATCGAAAGCGGCGCCGATGGCGGCCACGAGGTGCGCATCGAACCGCTCGCCCAGCAGATGGAGCAGCAGTTCTCGAACTATGTCATGGACCAGCAGCGCGACGCCCATCGCCAGGCGATCGCCCCCACGCACCGCCCACGCCCGCCCGCCGCCGTCCCCAAGGCGCGCACCTCAAGCGCTGCGCCGGCGCCAGCCAGCAAACCGTCGAACGTCGAACTCTTCTGAGCAGCCACCCTCCCCGTTTCGTCAGCTTTCTTCAGCGCTTGCTGTAGGGAGCGACCAGTTCGCCCTGCATCCGGTATCCGGAAGTGCCCCAGGGCGAGTCGGAACGGGCGATGGCCAGCACTCCGCTGACCCACACCGCGTCCATGCTCTGCAAGCCTTTCAGCGGTTTGGCCAGGATCACATGGATGATCTGGTTGGCGGGCGGTGGCGGCACGTGGATGCAGGCGCCGAAATAGGGGACGAGAAGGAACTCCGAGACCTCGTCGCCCTTTTTTTCCAGCGGCACCATGAAACCGGCAATGCGGATGCGCTGACCGCGCAGGGATTGCTCGACGGGGGCGTTGTCCCAGCTTTCCCGGAGCCGCTGCAGCGCCTCCATGGCGCGCGGGTCGGAGTCCTTGAGCGTGCGCAGGTCGAGCCCCTTGAAAGCCTGCTGGGGGTCCCAGTCCTTGGGGACCAGCGCGTCCCATGGCGTCTCCTTGTAAACCGCCTCGGGCGCGGTGGCCGCCTTCGACGGCGACAGGCGATCGCCGACGCGATAAGCGCTGCGCGCATCGGCAGCGCAGGCGCTGCCGGCAAGGCTCAAGGGCAAGGCGGCCAGCAGCGCGAGACCGGCCACGGCCGCGATCGGGCCAGAGAAGAACGCAAGGATTCGCATACGGGGGTCCTTTACAGGCGGGGAGTCAGGCCGTCGGCCAGGGAGATTCGATAAGCGCGGTAGCCCGGCAGCAGACTGGCAACCAGGCCGACGGCGACGACTGCGCCGAGGAGGAGCAGCTCATCGGACGAAATCCAGCGGGCGCGGATCGCCAGCCCGTAATGCGCCTGCGCGAGCGGGCCCAGCAGCGCCATCAGCAGGGCCAGCAGGGCTGCTCCGAGCAGCGCGCCGAGGACGGTGACGAACAGGCCTTCCGCAGTCAGCAGCACAAAGATTTCGCTCGGCCGCGCGCCCACCGAACGGAGGATGGCGAGTTCGCGCCGTCGTTCCCCGAGGCCGGCGATGACGACTGCCACCAGCCCGGCCAGGCCGACCGCCACGACCATCGCCGAGACGGCGAACAGGGTTCGCTCGGCGATGCCGACCACCTGCCAGAGCTGATCGAGCGCGACGCCAGGCAGTACCGCCAGCAGGGGCTCGGCGGAACGGGTGTTGAGGTCACGCTGGACCTTGAACACCGCCGCGCGGCTTTTCAGTCCCACCAGCACGGCAGTGATTTCCTGCGGCGTCAGATCGAACTTGCGTACGTATTCGGCGGGGATCGACAGCCCCGGCAAGGGCGCGCCGCCCTGCCAGTCGAGGTGAATGGCCTGCATCGCTTCGAGGCTGATATGGACGCTGCGGTCCACCGGCGTTCCGGTCGGAGCGAGGATGCCGACCACCGTGAACGGCTTGTCGGTGTGTTCGGCGAGGCTGACGTCGCCCATGCCGTGACTGAGGACGATCCGATCGCCGGGACGATAGCCCAGACGTGCAGCCACCTCGGCGCCGGGCACGGCTTCGAAGATCTCCGCAAACGGCTTGCCTGCCGAGAAAGCCAGGGCCTGCGCGTCCCCGTACCGAAAGTGTTCGAAGTAGGCCGATGAAGTGCCGATGACCGGGAAGCCGTGATGCGAATCGCCCAGCGACAGCGGGATCGACCATGCGACGGCCGGATTCTCGGCGATCGCGCGGTAGCTTTGCCAGCGGATGTTGTTGGTGGCTTCGCCGAGGCGAAAAACGGCGTAGAGCATCAACTGGACCGGGCTGGTGCGGGCGCCGACGACCAGGTCGGTGCCGGCGACCGATTGCGCAAAGCTGTTGCGCGCCTCGTGGCGCACGCGCTCGACGCCGAGCAGCAGGGTGACGCTGAGGGCCACGGCGATCAGCGTCATGCCCAGCGTCAGACGCCGGTTCCAGGCGCTGCGCGCGGCCAGCAGGAGGAGTGAACTCATGCGGCTCTCCCTTCGCCGCCGGCCGGGCTGATCGACGCCAGCGAGAGCTCGCGGTCGAAACCCGTGGCGAGCCGCCGGTCATGACTGACGAAGAGCAGCGTGCTGCCCGCCGCCAGGCACTCGCCAGCGAGGAGAGCGAGGAAGGCTTCCTGCCGCTCGGCGTCGAGGGCCGAGGTCGGTTCGTCGGCAATGACGATCTCCGGGCGTCCGATCAGCGCGCGCGCCGCCGCTACGCGCTGCTGCTGGCCGACGCTCAGGCGCGTGACGCCCTGTCGGTGCAACGCCTCCTCAAGATCAAGGTGGGCCAGCAAGCGCGCAGCCTCGTCGTGCAGCGAGCCACCGGCCGCCAGCGCGCGCGCGTGTCGGCGCGCCGAGAAGCGGCACGACAGGAGAACGTTATCGACTACCGAAAGATAGGGAATGAGGTTGAACTGCTGAAAGACGAGACCGACATGGTCGGCGCGAAAACGGTCGCGCGCCGAGGGCTTGAGGCGTGTCAACTCGCTGCCGAGCAGCCTGATCCGCCCAAGCTCGGGCACCAGCACGCCGCCCAACAGCCCGAGCAGCGTGCTCTTGCCGCTGCCGCTCGGTCCATAAAGGAAAATGCGCTCGCCTGCACGGACCTCGAAGGCCGGAATTTCGAGGCAGAACTCACCTCCCCGCGGCCAGCGGAAGCGCAGGTTCTCGATCTCGATGACGGTTTCCGACGTCATTCCGGTCTACCAGGCGATGCGCCGTTGCTGTGGCGAGAGTCGGACAGCCGATTGTCCGCGTGGCCCCGTCACCTGCACGTCGACTCGCTGCAGCCTCGGGAAAGCCTGAAACAGACCGACTTCGAGCGCACGCAGGGCTTCGGGATGCTCGCAGCGAAAAACGAACTCGCCATCGAGGTCGGCATGGCCGTCGCCGACGGACGGCTTCGTCGGCTCCAGCACCGGCGATTCCAGTTTCAGCGACAGCAGCGCGCAGGCGGCGGCAGGCGAGGCCGTGAACAGACTGGCCGGCTGATGCAGGCGTTCGGCCATCGCGCGCACGGCGGCTTTCTGCTTTTCGGTACGAGGCGCGTGTTCGAAACCGACGAGATTGTTGAGCGGGCTTTCGAAGTTGAGCGTCAGGTTCTTGCCGTCGATGGCCACCTGCAGGCTGGCGGCACCATGCACGTGGGCGGCGGCGGGTTCACCGGCAGCGACGGGTAGCGGCAGCAGGCAGATGGCAATGATGAAGCACCAGGGCGAGTGGTTCATGGTGAAAACTCCTGGATCAGTTTTTCAGTTGCTGGATCTGCGCCTGGATTTCGGCGAGTTCGGCGTCGCTGGCGGCAGATACCGGGAGCGCGCCGAGCAGCGCCAGCGCGAATGCGCCGGACACCTGAATGAGTCTGGACATGCTTCTGCATCCTCTAAACATGGTTGATCTTCGCCAGCCCGAAAGGCGGCGAAACCGGACGGTTCAGAGGTGCGCGGGCGGGGCGCGGCTGGAATAGTAGGCAGGAACGCCGGCCGGCCGGATGACCGCGCGGGCGTCGACGAGAGCGAAGTCGCCCAGCTCCTGGTCAAGCGGTGGCGAGTGGCCTGGTGCGGCATTGGCCGCGGCTGCGAGCAACAGACACTCGACGCAGAGCGCATTGCTGTCCGGGTCCTGCAGCACCTTCTCCTGCATTGCCTGCCGCCATTCGGCGAGATGCCCCAGGTCGTGCAACTGCGCCTCGTGCCGCATGCCGAGCAGCAGCAAAGCCATGACCACCGCCAGAACATTACGAAGCATCGCGGCTGGTCGCTGCCTGGACAGGCTGGATGATGCCGGGCGACGCCGGGTAGGCGGTTTCATGCGCACCCGGCCCACGGCTCGGCAGCATGGTCGAATCGCGGCAAATCGGCGATCTGCTGCCGCTGGCGGGTGTGCAAACGCGCAGCAGCCATCGGTGCGCCAGTGCCACGAGTAGCGCCATCGATTGCCGAGAGGATGTAAGCAGGGGAATGTCTCACGACAGACATGGAAACACAAAAGCCTTGCTAACGCAACATTGTTGCGTTTAGACCCCTATCGGCGAGCCCACATCGCCGCCACGCCCGATGCCAGCCCGTGCGCCGCCGCTCAGGCTCAATCGGGCACCTCGTCAGTGTCGCGCAGCTTCGACATGCAATTTCAGCCCGAGGGCGCCGACGACTTTCAGGATGGTGGCGAAGCTGGGATTTCCCTCTACAAATCGTTGGGAGTGATGGCCGTGTGTTTCGCGAGACGAGCAAGCATTCGAGGGCCGATTTCCTCGCCGTCGTGAAAAGCGAAGACGACATCGGGCCAACCTTCGCGGGACAAAGTACGGTGAGAGCCAGACTGCCGTTTGAGTTTCCACCCGATACCAAACAGCGCCGCAAGCAACCGTTTGGCTTTGATGGACGGCCATTGACTCACACGGCAAGGGGAATGGAAATGCTAATCTCGACCGGACGCGACTCACTCTGTTCAAGGCGCTCGGCCATGGCGCGAAGGGCAAGCACTTCCGCTTTCGACATGGCTTCGTTGGCAGTCTCGCCGTAGCACAGGACGCCGGGCAGCTGTGGAACCTCGGCAATCCAGCGGCCATCAACCTCTTCCTCGCACTCGATACTGAAATTCATGATTAATCTCCGAGAGGGAACTACTGAAATTGTAACGCGCCACGGCTGGTGACACCCAACACGCCCATGCGGTACTGCAGCCTATTATCTCCCCTTGTATGCTTCGTTTTGTGGTTTTTCGTTCGTTCAAGAGAGGAGATGAAGTCATGGCTGGAAGGGTGTCAAGAGGACCGTGGAATAAATGCGAGAGAGGTATTTTTCTCTTGCGTTTATGCCGCGAAAGCCTCTTGACATCCTGTAAGCCAAGTACACTTGAGGCAGGGGCTGGGGAGGGGTTGATCATCCCCGGCCGCTGCCTCACGGCGAGTGCGGGGTTTGGGGCAGAGCCCCAAGGTTTAGGTCGTAGAGTGCCACGGAGGTGTGGTGGAAACGAGTTCGGAAGGCGACGCACAGCCCGACGCCCCTCTGGGACATCAAGCCCGTGGGAGAGCACTTGGCGTGCATTGTCAGCCGTTTGTCTGAATACCGAACAGTTGCTGGTTGGCACGTGCCGGAAAGCCGTGACCACGTATTTGCAAGGATGGCTATAGATGAACGCTTCTGAATCAACGTTTGTGGGTATTGACGTTTCCAAAGACACGCTGGAGATCGCTTTAGACGACCAATCAAAAACCCAATGCATTGCCAATGCTGACGCTGATATAGCGGCGTTGGTCAAAGAGCTCGTTCCACGTTCTGAGGAGATTGGGGCGATCGTATTGGAGGCCACGGGAGGCTTCGAGCGCCAGGTGGCGGCGGCACTCTGTGCGGCCGGGCTGCCGGTGATGGTGGTCAATCCGAGGCAGGCGCGAGACTTTGCCAAATCCATGGGATACCTTTCCAAGACGGACGCCATTGATGCGCGAGTCCTGTCGCACTTTGCGCGGACACTGCACCAATCGGCGCAGCGGGAACGGCTGTTGATGAAACTGCCCGATGCCAACCAGGAGGCGTTGGAAGCCTTGCTTGTACGCCACAACCAGCTCATTGGCATGCGCGTGGCGGAAGGAAACCGATTGGCCCTGAGCCATGGTTCGCAACACAAGAGCATCAAGGCAGTCCTCAAAATACTGGATCGACAGATCGTGGCGGTTGATAAAAGCATGGCTGGCATGCTGAAAGAGCATTTTGCCGAGAAGCTCGCTTTGTTCAAAGGCTTCAAAGGGGTAGGACCGTGTACGCAAGCGAGTCTGATGGGGGCATTGCCTGAGTTGGGCCAACTCACCCATGCGCAGATTGGCAAGTTGGTCGGAGTCGCTCCATTAAACGCGGACAGTGGTCGCCACAAGGGTAAGCGCATCACCTGGGGTGGTCGAGCGACGGTCCGTACCGCTTTATACATGGCGGCCTTAAGTGCCATACGTTACAACCCCGTCATCAAGACCTTTTATGAACGTTTGCTTGCTAACGGAAAACTCAAAAAAGTCGCGCTGGTCGCTTGCATGCACAAGATGCTGACGATCATGAACGCCATAGTCAAATCGGGTATTCCGTGGAATCCAGAGCATGCAAAATGCGCCTAAAAAAGCTTGACTGGGAACACAGTTGCTCCCCCGCGCGGGGGAGCCAAGCGCAGAGTACGGGCAGTCTGGCCGATCTCGTATCTCCCCTCCCCCGCGCGGGGGAGCCTGTTCGTGCCGCCCGCGGCCGGGGATTCCGGTGATTGGTGGGGCAGTGCGCTGGCCGACCAGCACCGGCGCGCAGAACGGCGTCCGCTACGCCTACTTCGCCCAGGCCCGCCGGCTAGCGATCGAGCTTGGCTGCCGGGTGACGATCTACGAAGCTTGCCAAATATCGCTGCCCCCCGACACGTGGCTATCGCCAGTTGCCGGGCAGGGTGAAAGGCGCCCAATAGAAAGGGTGACTCAGATCGGGCTGGCAATGAGCAAGACTTCGCGCGGCGTAGCGCTTCGGTTTTCGAGAGACCATCGCGCACGATGCCGCTGTAGAAGCGCTCCATGATCCGGTTCGATGCCCCGCGCCGCGGCTGCAGCGAGCCAAGAGGTCTTGAGCATTTACAGGGCCGCCAGGCAAGGTGACCCGGGGTTCGTGGGCCTCGCGTGCACGGTGGGCAAGCTCACCGTCGGCGAGGTGACGAAACCGATGCCGGAGATCTGGCTCCAGAGGAGAAGGTATCGGCATGGATTGCGCCGCCATTGACAATGGCGATATTGCCGGCGCTGATGGCAATGACCCCGCCATCGATGGCACCGGTAGCGGGCGAACTAATGCTTCCACCACTCAAGATATTCAGCTTGCCAGATGCCGCTGTCAAGGTGCCGGCAAAGCCGATCTCCTGCGCCGCCTTGCCGAGCGCCACTACACGGATGTCACCCTCTGGCGTCAAAACACCGCCATTGTTGATCTCGATATCGCCCGCGACCATGCTGATCGGCTGGGAGGGCTGCGCCACCAGGATTGCCCCGTCTTTGACGATGACAGGGGCACTCGTGCCACCGAGAAAGCCGAACGCCGCCGGCGCGGCACTCGACCGCGTGCTGGCTCGCCCAGGATCGACATGGAACTTGTCGCCGTTGGCGAACTTGACGTAGTCGGCCGTGCTGACATGAAACGCGCCGGGTACATTGATGGCGGCCCCAGCGCCGAAGATGACACCCGCCAGGCCGATGAAGAAAAAGGCCGGCCGGCGCGGAGCCTGCCGCGGCGGTCAGTTGCAGCGTCCCGTTGATCTGCGAGAGCGACCCGCCGGTGACGCGACTGATCACATTGGCCAGCGCAGACGTGCTCGTGGTGAAATCGGCGGTCTGGCCCGTGTCGATATTGAACTGCGAGAAACTATGGAAGAGGTTGTTGCCGACGACCGCCGCCAGGATTTCCCAGTCATTGCGCCCCCCGCCCCCCGACAATTGACTTGACTGTAGCGGCTCACTAGAGCCGAGCGATTAGCCACGTCAATAGACATGGCTCCAGGTAGAGGTCAATAGTCATTTCTATTGATCTATGTCAACTGTCGCCGTCACTGGAACGACGCGCTTCAAGGTCGCAAACCCGGTCAAAGATGACCGTCGAGAGGTGCGCACAAGCCGCTTTCACGGTATTCCAGTCGTGCCACCGTGGGGCAAGGTTCTGGTATTCGGCCAGATCCGTGTCCTCCAGATCGTAGGGCATGGCATTGGCGAGTTGCACCTGCAGTTGTTGCAGGGGGGATTCTCCGTTGTCTTGCCGGTAGAGCACATCGAACGATTGAAGTGCGCCAGCGACGTGTTCATCACCGATGTGGTCGGCAAGCGCCACGAAATCGAGATAGTCGCGAGTCGCGTTTCGCTTGAGGATCAGCACGCCTTTGATGCGCAGAATCTCGGCCTGTGTCGGGACCGTCAGTTTCTCGCCGAAGCACTCGACCTGCACGGTTTCCAGCGGCTCGTCCCGGATCAACGGCCGCACACCGGTTTCGATGCCGTCCAGGCTGCCAAGAATCTGCACCGGACGTTGAACGCGAGCCGTCTTCCAGCCCGCCACGGACTCCAGTTCGGCAAGCACCTCGTCGAAACGATACCGCAGATCGGTCAGCACATGGTCGGCGTCACGGGAGAAGCGATGTCCGGCGTGGATGGCCGATGCAGTTCCACCCACCAGCACGGCATCAGGCAGGATTTGTTGCAGGCGGGCAGCAGACGAAAGGACAAGTTCCCAATCAGGAAGCGCTGCGGTGCTCTTCAACATAGTGCATCCAGAAGTGATAGCGCTGGGCGTAAGGATTGGAAAGATAGGGGCGACAGATCCGTTCCACCTTGTCCAACAACGAGTGGTCACGGAGAGCCGCACGGCGCAGGTCAGCCCAATCCTGCCAGCGGCCACGAGAAATCATGTCGTCGATGGCGGCAAGGGTGAGACGCTGATGGTTGAGGTGGCGGTGGAGCATGGCTGACTGAATGGTGGAATTTTCGATTTTAGAGCGCTGCCAGGCAAGGGGTAAAGGCGTTCGTTCGCAAGCTCGCGCGCACGGTGGGCAAGCTCACGCTCGGCGAGGTGACGAAACCGATGCCGGAAATCTGGCCTGGGCTCAGAAAGTCCGCTCCGCCGAGCGGCAGGCCACCGCGCCCGACCGGGACCAGCGAACTGCCGCGGGTGTTCTCGCACAGACGGCGTGCGACCTGGGCGTTGATCAGGCGCGTGTCGAGACCGACCAGGCTGGTGGTGACGTCGAGTTTCGGGGTGGAAATCTGCACCGTGCCGCTGATCCCCGTCGGCGCCGCCGCCTGAATGACGTTGATACCGAAGACGCCCGGCTGGAAGGTGTGCGGCGTGCTGCCGCCGAGGAACAGGGTGTTGCCGCTGGCCACCAGATTCTGCGTCGTGATCGACACGTCGCCGCCGCTGGCGTTGGCCGCCGCCGTGTTGGCCTGGATGAAGCCGGTGTTCAGGATCAGCGAGTCGGCGGTGATGCGGATGTTGCCGCCGTTGCCGTTTTCGCGGCTGGTCACGGATGTCGTGATCTGCGAATGGTCGAGCCGGAGCAGTCCGGCCGTGATGTCGATCGCGCCACCGTTTCCTTCAAAGGCCGTGGTGGTGATGCCGCTCGGGTCGAGCTGGAGCGTGTCGCTGGCGGTGATCTTGATGCTCCCGGCGGCGACGTTGCCGGTCGACTCGGTGGTGATCGCATGCGGGCTGTTCAGGAGGGTGATGCGGGGTGCGGTCACGGTAATCAAGGTGGGCGTCAGAGCGGACGCAACGCTGCCCTCAACGTTAGCGTTGTTCTCGATGGAGATCTGGCCACCGTTCGAGAGCGTGAGGTCGTTCGCGGTGACGGTGACACTGCCGGTTTGCCCGGAAGATTCTGCTGTCGCCGTGGCGCTGATCTGGCTCGAATTGCCATTCTCATCACGGCCATCCAAGCGCAGCGAGTTGGAATGGACCGTGACCGAACCGGCGGTGCCGAAGGATGAGGTGCTGGAATCTATTGCACCCCCATTGATGAGGGAAAGATTCCCGGCCGCGGTGACGTCGACACTGCCGGCGTTGCCACTGCTGCCAGGTGCCGCTTGGCTGCTGATGCCTGTCAGGAAGCTGCTTCCCTTTCCATCGATCGCGATATTGCCGGCGCTGACCTTGATGGAGCCGGCGCTACCGGAGGAAAAGGTGCTGGAATCTATTACGCCCCCATTGACGAGGGAGAGGTTCCCGACCGCATTGACGTCGACGCTGCCGGCGTTGCCACTGCTGCCAGGTGCCGCTTGGCTGCTGATGCCTGTCAGGAAGCTGCTTCCCTTTCCATCGATCGCGATATTGCCGGCGCTGACCTTGACCGTACCGGCGTCACCGGCAGAGAATGTACCGGAAGATATTCTACCGCCATCGCTGATGGTAATACTTCCATTCCCGATTGCCGTGACGTCGACGCTGCCGGCGTTGCCCGTGCTGCCTGGATTTGCGTCGCTGAAGATGCCTGTCGTGTAGTCGCTTCCCTGTCGGTCGATGGTGATACTGCCAGCGTTAACCTTGACCGTACCGGCGTTACCCTTGGTGATCGTAGCGGAAGAAATTTTGCCGCCATTGACGATGGAAAGATTTTCTGACGCCGTGACTTCGACGCTACCGGAGTTGCCAAAGCTGCCGTAATTTGCGATGCTGAAGATGCCTGTCGTGTAGTCGCTTCCCTGTCCGTCGATGGTGATACTGCCAGCGCTAACCTTAACCGTGTTGGCGTCAGCAATGGAGGCCGTATCGGAAGCAATTCTGCCGCCATTGACGATGGAAAGATTCCTTGACGCTGCGACTTCGACGCTACCGGGGTTGCCACTGCTGGCGGGTGCCCTTGTCTTGCTGAAGATGCCTGTGTCGTGATTCTGCCCGTCGATAGAGATATTGCCGGCCCTAACTTTGACCGGGCCGGCGTTAGCACCGGAGAAACTCGTGGAACTTATTTTGCCACCATTGACGATGGACAGATTTCCGGTCACCGCGACTTCGATGCTGCTGGCGTTTCCAGTTGTGATGGTATTGGAAGAGATTATGCCATCATTCACGATAGAAAGATTGCCCTTCACCCTGACTTCCACGCTGCCAGCATTGCCAATGTGTGCGAGAGTCATGATACCTGTTGCATCAGCAGGGCCTCCTCCTTGGCCATTGATAGTGATACTGCCGGCGCTGACGGCAATTGCTCCGCCATCGATGTCACCAATTACTTCGCCATTCCAGATGTCACCAAAACCGGCTGATGATTGAATCAATCCGCGATTGAAGATCGCCAGATTGCCCGAGGTCACTGGCAATACACCGACAAAGCCGATCTCTTGCGCCGCGTTGCCGACTGCCACTACACGGATGTCGCCCCCCATGGTAATGACGCCGCCATTGATGATCTCGATATCCCCTGCGATGATGCTGATCGGCCGGAAGGACTCCGTCGTCTCCAGCTTCACCCCATCGGTAACACGGATGCTTGCACTTGTGCCACCGAGAAAGCCGAACGCCGCAGGCGCGGCGCTCGACAGCGTGCTGGCTCCCCCAAGGTCAGCATGGAACTTGTCGCCGTTGGCGAATTTGACGTAATCGGCCGTGCTGACATGAAAGGCGCCGGGGACGCTGATGGCCGCACCGGTGCCGAAAACGACGCCCGCCGGGTTGATGAAGAAAAAGGCTGGCGCGGAGCCTGCCGCGGCGGTCAGTTTCAGCGTCCCGTTGATCTGCGAGAGCGACCCGCCGGTGACGCGGCTGATCACATTGGCAAGCGCGGCCGTGCTCGTGGTGAAGTCGGCGGTCTGGCCGGTATCGATATTGAACTTCGCAAAACTATGGAAGAGGTTGTTGCCGACGACTGAACCCAGGGTTTGCGGGATGACGAAACGTCCCGCCCCCGCATTCGCCCCGGCAATCGTCTGCCGCGCGCCGACGCTGCCGTCGGTGGCGATCCCGGCCCCCCCGTAACCGCGCGTCGCCATGCTCAGCAGGGCCACAGTCAGCAGCACCCGCGCAAGATAAAGCGAACGCCGCCAGGATTTTTCAGTCATTGCGCCCCCCGACAAATCAAAGTGGTCATCTCGCCGAATTTTCCTGAACACCCGTCTGCGTGTTTCGTCTCGGATTCTATCCGGAATGGAGGAGCCGGGGCCACTCACCGTTGATGGCCGCATGCCGGCGTCACAGTCATGATATAGGGATGCTGCGACTGCCAGGAGTTGGTGTGATACCAGCCAATCGCTAGGCGGCCATTGCCGGCGTATGGCGAAGCTGAATAAGCTTGCCGATGGGGATGGGTTCGAGGGCATACGCCACCCCGCCAAGATCCGCAAATTCAACCAGCACAATATCCTCGCTCAATTCGTCAACGATGGTGCCAACCTGTCCCTTGGCAAGATGCCCTTCCGGAACATCTTCCAGTGTCGCAACGACATCAAGTAGTTTCATCGCATTCTCCAACAACAAAGCATGTCACAAGTCTAGCCGCTTCTGCTCCGCACAGCCAACCCGTCCGGACCTTCGCGCATCGCTGCCCCCGAACGACCTCCATATCGACACGGTAGATCGCACCCCAATGGATATGACTCTGTAACTCGGCCTCCGATTTCCACAGGCTGGCCAATATCGTATTGGCCAGCCACTCGCCGTCCGCTACCGTAATCCCCAATGAGGAAAGAAACACGCGTGCTTTGTGCCTGCCCTCTGGATGGCTGGTATTCAGTACATAGTCAGTCAGTTTCCTGAGATCAATAACGGCCCTCTCAATATTTGGCAGCAACATTGCTATCGCCAGTTGCCGACCAGAATGAAAGGCGCCCAGTAGAAGGGGTGACTCAGATCGGGATTCGCGATGAGCATGACTTGCGCGCGGCGGAGGGCTTCGGCTTTCGAGAGGCCGTCGCGCGCGATGCCGCTGTAGAAGCGCTCCATGACTTGCTGCGCCGCTTTGTCGGAAACCGGCCACAAGCTGCCGATGACGCTCTTGGCCTTGGCCTTGATCGCCGCGCCGGCGATGCCCAGCGGCGAGCGGTCGTCGCCTTCGGCCGTCTCGCAGGCCGACAGGGTCAGCAACTCGATGGGGGTTTTTCTGACGCCTTCGGCTTGCAGCAGTTTCTGCAAGCCATCCATGGTCACCAGGTTGTCGTAGGCCATGATGAAGCTTTCGTCGGCGGTGCTGCCGAAGAAGCCGTGCGTGGCCAGATGGGCGATGTGGTATTCGCCCTTTTCAAACTCGTCGCTCAGGCGTGTCGTCGTGAAGGTCGCGTCGAGCAGGCTGGTGCCAGGCAGGATCTTCGCCAGGCTCTCGACTTCAAGCTTGACGCCCGGCAAGGCCAATTGCTCTTTGAGCAGAGCCGTGCGCTCGGCACCGCTCGTCGGCAGCGCCCGTGTCGACAGCGTCAGCTTGCGGAGGACCGGTTGGCGCGCCAGCTCGAGCGCAGAACGTGTCGTAGACGGGGCCATGACCTGGGCCAGCGAACTGCCTGACAGTTGGTCGACGACTGGCCCAGGTTCCGCCATCCCGGCGACGAGCGCGGAAAATGCTTCGCTATGGCCAGCCGTCTGGCTGGTCATCGACAGCCCGCTGTTGATGACCACCGCGTACTTCTGCACCAGGAACTGCTGGCCGTCATGGAGCGTGCTCCAGGGCAGCAGGCGCAGCACGCCGTCAGGCACCACCAGAAGCGTATGTACCTGCTGAGTGACGATTTCGCGCTCGAAAGGCCTGACCAGAATGTCGTAAAGCTTGGCCGCGCTGTCGCGGTCATCCGCTTCACCGTCACGCAGCTTCTGCGTATAAGACGACACCAGATTGCGCAGTGTCGGGGCATCGAGAGCCGTGGTGTGGCGACGAATACCCGCGCCTGACTCGAAGATCACCTCGATGCGGTCCTTGAGAATGATCGGATAGAAAATCGCCGTTCCCGGCGCCACTCCCGCTTGCGTACTGTTTTGTGCCGCATCGACGCTGCACCGCTCGCCGAGATAATCCTGCAGTTCGGACTGCTTGATCAGTTCGGCCGTGTCGCGAGCGCGCCGCAGCAGCGCGACGCGCTCGCTGCCGCCGGCCGTGTCGGCTTTCTTGAGCAGCAGGTCGATGAGGCCGAGATAAATCGGCTCCAGGGTGTCGCGAAACGACGAGCGGCCGCTCTCGTATTCAATCGGGATGTCCTGGCGAATGCTCTCGACCTGCTCGATGGCGCGCAGGTAAGCCGCCCGCGCCTCGTCCTGGGCGCCTTTGGCGGCGAGCAGGCGGCCCTGGCGCCATTCGAGCCGCAGCAGGAGGTCGGTGAACACGCCGTCGGCTGCCTGGGCACGGGTGATCGCGCGGCGGCTCAGGCGCAGCGCTTCGTCGTTGCGACCCTGCGCCTCATAAAGCTGGGCCAGTGCGTCGAGTGCCTCGACCTCGAGGCGGACGTCCCCAATCTCGGCGGCCAGGATGCGTGCCTCGTCGAGGTTCTCGTAAGCGGTCTGCACGCTACTGACCTCGCTCGCCAGGGTGCCGGCGGTGAGCCGCAGGCGGGCGCGCGCCTGCGCGGCGTTCACGCCGGCGATGTCACGCGAGATCGCCGCCAGCAGCGCCGGCCGCTCGCTGCGGTCGGCCAGGCGGGCTTCATTGATGCGCGCCACGAGGGCAAGGGCCACCTCGCCGCCGGCCAGCGTCCGCGCTTCGGCGTAGAAGCGCAGGGCCTCTGCGGGTCGATGGCGCGCGGCGGCCAGGTTGCCAAGTTCGATGGCGTAGCGCGCCCGTTCGCTGCCGTTCGTCTTGTCGTAGGCTTGGCGCAACAAAGGCTCGGCTTCGTCGTAGCGCCGCGCCTGCAACAGCGAGGCCCCCAGTTCGCCGCTGACGGCCACACTCTCGTCGGCGGTACCGAGCGCACGGAAGTAATCGATCGCCTGCTGCAGGTTGCCGCCATTGCGCAGCGCGACGCCGCGCGCCAGCGCCTGCGAATCCGGCGCCGCCTGCGCGCCGAGCGCCAACAGCATGGCCAGCAAGAATCTGACGACCGCCCACCTGAGGATGCTCATTTGCCGCTCCTTAGAAAAACGCATAGGACAATTGCAGCTCGATGCCTTTTTCCTGGAGGTTGGAGCCGTTACTGATCACCGTCCGCGAGTGATGGATCCGTTTCGCCAGCGACAGATCGAAGGTCAGCCCCTGCCAGCGCAGCCGGGTGGCGAGACCGGCCGAGGCTATGACCGACGCCGCCGCGTCCTTGTCCCAGGCGCGGCCATAATCGATGAAGGGCTTCAGGTTGAGGCTCAACTGGCGCGCGCCATCGGCCAGCACGGGGAAATCCAGTTCGATATTGGCGACCACGCCGTTGTCACGCACCAACTGGTTTTCGAGATAGCCGCGCACGGTATTGATGCCGCCGACCGCCATCTTCTCCATGGGAATCAGTCGATCGGGCGTGTCCTGGACATTCAGGCGCAGGATCAACTGGCTGCCGTTGTCGAGGAGACGGTGGGCATACTGGGCCTGCCCCAGCCAGATGAAGTAGTGACGATCGAGCGTCAGGCCGGGAAGGGGGAAGGCTCTGGCGGGAAGCTGATTGTTTTCGCCGAAGGTGAAGGTCGAGCGCAAAGCCAGCACCTGGTCGTCCGAGCGGTGGGAATACTCTTGCCAGAAGCGCCAGTCCCTGGCCTTTGAGGTGCCGGTCGGTTCTCCGGGAACGAAGGAGAAAGGATCGCCAAGCAAGGTCGTGCGGTTCTCGCGCCAGACGCGGTTCACGCCGACCGCGAGCCTCTGCCTGAGCGTCTCCGACAGCACCTGGCCGAGACCGATTTCCTTGTTGGTGAGATCGCTCTCGATGTTGAGCGGCCGGGTCGGTTGCTGGATGACCGAAGACACGCCACTGTCATAGTAAAGCGAGAGTTGCGTCCCCCAGGTGTTGAGCGGCATGCGCCAGCCGATCGCGCCGCGGCGGGCGTCGCCGTGGCCGAGCGGATCCTGGTAGCTGGCCTCGAGAACGTCGCCGTAACCGGTCAGGTTGCGTACCCAGCCGGCGATCGTCCCGCTCTGCGGGCCAATGGAGATCGGCAGATAGTTGTTGGCGAAGACGCTCAACTGGTAGGGCAGCGCGCGTTCGACCTCGACATTGAGAATCGCCTGGCCACGCTCGGCATCCGGTAGCAGTTGGCCGTTCATGCGCGCGAACAGGGGGTCGGTGAGCAGCAACTGGAAGCGCTCGCCCAGCATCAGGATGTTGAGCGGCTCGTCGGCGCGCGTCAGGCGGTCGGTGACATAGGGCTCCTTGAGTCGCTCGAGGCCATGCAGGCGAATCTCCTTGAGTCGGCCTTCGATGATGCGCAGGGTCAGCGTGCCCTGCTCCCAGGCATTGGCGTCGAGGACGGCACCGGAATTGAGGTAGCCACGCTCGATGTAGAGCATAGAGACCTTCTGGCGCAGCGTTTCGAGGTCATCGGCGCCGACGGCCTGGCCCAGGAAAGGCGCCGCGACCCCCTGCAGGTCGTCGGTGCTGATGACGGTGTTGCCGACAAAGCGAACGCGCTCGAGGACGACGCCTGGCGCGCCCGGTGCGGTGCCGGAGAGCGGGGCATCCGGCGCGATCGGCGGCAGGCTGAAGGGCTCGCCGGGCTTGCGCTCCAGGTAAGGCGGGCGTACCGGCTCCTGGACGTTGAGGTGATCGGGTTCGATGCCCCGCGCGGGCGCCGCCAGGGCCGTCAGCGCCGCGGCTGCGGCGAGCAAAGGGGTCTTGAGCATTTACAGGGCCGCCAGGCAAGGTGAAAAGGGGTTGGGCCAGCTCGCATGCCTGCTGGGGAGGCTCACCGTCGGCGAGGTGACGAAGCCGATGCCGGAAATCTGGCCGGGACTCAGGTAGTCCGCGCCGCCAGGCGGCAGGCCGCCGCGTCCGACCGGGACCAGCGAACTGCCGCGGGCGTTCTCGCAGAGACGGCGTGCGACCTGGGCGTTGATCAGGCGCGTGTCGAGACCGACCAGGCTGGTGGTGACGTCGAGTTTCGGGGTGGAAATCTGCACCGTGCCGCTGATCCCCGTCGGCGCCGCCGCCTGAATGACGTTGACGCCGAAGACGCCCGACTGGTAGGTGTAAGGCGTATTGCCGCCGAGGAACAGTGTGTTGCCGCTGGCCACCAGATTCTGGGTCGTGATCGACACGTTGCCACCGCTGGCGTTGGCCGCCTTCGTGTTGGCCTGGATGAAGCCGGTGTTCAGGATCAGCGAGTCGGCGGTGATGCGGATGTTGCCGCCGTTGCCGTTATCGCTGCCGGTCACGGATGTCGTGATCTGCGAATGGTCGAGCCGGAGCAGCCCGGCCGTGATGTCGATCGCGCCACCGTTCCCTTCAAAGGCCGTAGTGGTGATGCCGCTCGGGTCGAGCTGGAGTTGGTCGCTGGCGGTGATCCTGATGTTTCCGGCGGCGACGTTGCCGGTCGACTCGGTGGTGATCGCATGCAAGCTGTTCAGGAGGGTGATGCGCGGCGCGTTCACGGTAATCGAGGTGGGCGTCAGGGCGGACGCAACGCTGGCCTCAACATTGGCGTTGTTCTCGATGGAGAGATGGCCACCGTTCGAGAGCGTGATGTCGCTGGCGACGACGCTGACAAAGCCGGTTTGCCCTGAAGATCGCCCGGATGCCTCGGCGCTGATTGTGCTCGACTCGCCATCCACCAGGAGCGTGCCGGCGCCGATCTGAATAGAGCCTGCTCTCTGCGCTCCCTCGGTCGTGACGACGATTTGACCCCCGTTGGTCAATATCAGCTTGGGAGTGGTTACCGTCACGTCGCCACCGGGACCCAGGGTCTTGGCGTTCTTGTTCAAGGCGTAGGTTGCGCTGCTACCAATGTGGCTTTGATCCAACTCCCTCGGATTGGTCACATTGGGGTGCCCAGCGTGATCGAATGTTCCACTGATGCTGATGGAGGTATCCGCATTCACCGAGATCGAACCGGCTTTTCCTGCACCCGATGTGGAAGCATCGATCGCTCCACCGTCGGACAGGACGATGGTCCCGGCGTCGATATGGACATTTCCTGCCCTGGTTTCAGGCAAATTCGCAACGCTGCCATCGACGGCGATGGCGCTGACTATCCCCCCGTCGCTCAAGGTCAATCGTTTTGTGGTGAGATGTAGATTGCCGCCGTTTCCAGATCCAGTTGTATTGAGATAAACGCCGGAGAATTGGCCGGTCACTAGTTGTCCGTCGTTGTCTCGTCGCCAACTTTGATCACTAACGCCGCTGATCACAACGTCGTCCGCACCCTGAATGATGACCTCTCCGGCATTTCCCGTACCGGATGTATCCGTCGAGATGGCACCGCCCTCGGTCAATGCAAGATGTTTGACCTGCAGATTGATCGTACCTCCTCGCCCATTGGAGTTGGTGCCTGCAAAAATTACGCCGCCTCTGGTAAGCGAGAGGACATCCGCCGTGACCGCAATATCGCCACCATAGCCGCTCGGACCTTTATCGGTTGCCCCACTACCGCTTAATATACCGGTAAATAAGTCTACTCGGTTCACGCCGTCGATTGTGATGGTGCCGGCGCTGACCTTAGCCGTGCCACCGTTACCGGATGAGAAGGTATGGGAAGCTATTACGCCGCCATTGACGAGGGAAAGATTCCCAGTCGCCACGACTTCGATGCTACCGGCGTTACCAGTGCTGCCGGGGTTTGCGTTGCTGAAGATGCCTGCGAAGCTTCCTTTTCCGTTGATGGCAATACTGCCGGCTCTGACCTTAACCGTCCCGGCGTGACCAGAGGAGTTTGTGTCGGAAGAAATCAGGCCTCCATTGACGAGGGAAAGATTCTCAGTCGCCAAGACTTCGACCCCCCCGGCTTTGCCAGCGGATGAGGTATCGGAAGCGATTGAACCGGAATCGATGACGACATTTCCAGCGCTGACCTTGACCGTGCCGGCGTTACCGGTGGAAAAGGTACTCGAAGATACACCGCCATTGTCGATGGAAAAATTCTCTTTTGCCGATACTTCGATCCCGCCAGCATTGCCAGACCTGTCACCCTCCGCTGTGCTGTAGATGCCTGTCGACTGGCTGCTGCCCTGACCATTGATGGTGATACTACCCGCGCTAAGCTTAACCGTGCCGGCGTTGCCGGAGGAGGTTGTGCTGGAAGAAATTTGGCCACCATTGTCAATGGCGATCATGCCGGCGCTGACCTTGACCATCCCGGCGTCACCGGAGGAGGATGTCTCGGAAGATATTTCTCCGCTACGGATGAGGGAAAACTTCCCTGTCGCCGAAACTTCGATGTCGCCGGCATTGCCAGCGCTGTTGGCTGCCGCTATGGTAAAAATGCCTGTCCGGTTGCGGCTTCCCCGGCTGTCAATGGTAATACTGTCGGCGCTGACCTTGACCGTGCCCGCGTTGCCGGAAGATGCGGTGCTAGAAGATATTACTCCATCATAAACGATGGAAAGATTTCCTGTTGCCACGACCTCGACGCGACCGGCGTTGCCTGTGCTGCCAGGGTCTGCGTTACTGAAGATTCCTGCCCTGTTGGAGTTTTCCGGTCTGTCGTCCTGTCTGTCGATGGAAATAATGCCGGCGTTAACCTCTACCAACCCGGCGTTGCCAGAGGAGGATGTACTGGAAGATATCACGCCGCCGTTGACGAGGGAAAGGCTTCCTGTCGCCTTGACTTCGATGTTGCCGGCGTTGCCAGAACTATCGACCTTCGCTCTACTCATGATGCCTCCCTCTCTACTTTCCTGACTGCCGATCGTGATACTGCCGGCGCTGACCTTGATTTTGCCGGCGTGACCTGAGGAGTAGGTATCGGAGGAGATTACACCGCCATTGACGATCAAAAGATCCCCTGTCGCCGAGACTTCGACGCTGTCAGCGTTACCGCCGGACAAGGTATCGGACGAGATGAAACTGCCATGGTCAAGGATGAGACTGCCGGCACGGACCTTGACAGTCCCGGCGTCACCGGAGGATGAGGTGTCGGAAGATATCGCACCGCCATTGTCTAGCGAAAGAAGCCCGGTCGCCGTGACGTCCAAATGGCCGGCCATCCCCGTGCTGCTAGACGTCGCTCTACTGAAGATCCCTGTGGAACTACCGCTGCCCTGCCGATCGATGGCGATACTGCCCGCTTTGACTATGACCGTGCTCGCGTTACCCGTCGAGTAGGTATCAGAGGAGATTACGCCACCACGGGCGATGGAAAGACCCTCGGCCACCGAAACGTCGACCGTGCCAGCGTTACCACCGGACAAGGTATCGGACGAGATGAAACTGCCATGGTCAAGGATGATACTGCCGGCACGGACCTTGACGGTCCCGGCATCACCGGAGGATGAGGTGTCGGAAGATATCGCACCGCCATTGTCTAGCGAAAGAAGCCCGGTCGCCGTGACGTCCAGGTGGCCGGCCATCCCCGTGCTGCTAGACTTTGCTCTACTGAAGATCCCTGTTGAACTACCGCTGCCCTGCCGGTCGATGGCGATACTGCCTGCTTTGACCATGACTGTGCTCGCGTTACCCGTCGAGTAGGTATCAGAGGAGATTACGCCACCACGGGCGATGGAAAGACCCTCGGCCACCGAAACGTCGACCGTGCCAGCGTTACCACCGGACAAGGTATCGGACGAGATGAAACTGCCATGGTCAAGGATGATACTGCCGGCACGGACCTTGACGGTCCCGGCGTCACCGGAGGATGAGGTGTCGGAAGATATCGCACCGCCATTGTCTAGCGAAAGAAGCCCGGTCGCCGTGACATCCAGGTGGCCGGCCTTCCCCGTGCTGCCAGACTTCGCTCTACTGAAGATCCCTGTGGAACTACCGCTGCCCTGCCGGTCGATGGCGATGCTGCCTGCTTTGACCATGACTGTGCTCGCGTTACCCGTCGAGTAGGTATCAGAGGAGATTACGCCACCACGGGCGATGGAAAGACCCTCGGCCACCAAAACGTCCACCGTGCCAGCGTTACCGCCGGACAAGGTATCGGACGAGATGAAACTGCCATGGTCAAGGATGATACTGCCGGCGCGGACCTTGACGGTCCCGGCGTCACCGGAGGATGAGGTGTCGACAGATATCGCGCCGCCATTATCTAGCGAAAGAAGCCCAGTCGCCGTGACGTCCAAATGGCCGGCCTTCCCCGTGCTGCCAGACTTCGCGCCACTAAAAATTCCTGTGGAGCTATCGCTGCCCTGCCGGTCGATGGCGATGCTGTCAGCGCTGACCTTGACTGTGCCGGCGTGACCGGAAGAGGAGGTAATGGAAGTTATTTGGCCACCATGGACAATGGAAAGGGCTCCTGTCGCAGAGACGTCGACGCTGCCGGCGTTGCCCGTGCTGCCAGCAGCTGCGTCGGCGAAAATGGCTGTAATGCTTGTACTGCTTCCCTGCCCGTCAATGGCGATGCTACCGACGCTGACCTTGACCGTGCCACCTTTTCCAGAGGAGGCGGTGCCGGAACCTATTTCGCCGCCATTGACGATGGAAAGCGCCCCGGCCGCCATGACGTCGATGCTGCCGGCATTGCCCGTGGTGCCTGCTGCGTTGCTAAAGACACCTGTTGGGCTATGGCTACCCTGTCCATCGATGATGATACTGCCGGCGCTGATCTTGGCCTTGCCGCCATCACCGGCGGAGTAGGTGCTGGTGGAGATTACGCCACCATTGACCAGGGAAAGCACCTCGGTCGCACTAACTGCGACGCTGCCGGCGTTACCAGTGCCTGACAGTGCTCGGCCGAAGATGCCTGTCAGGCTGCTGCTTCGCTGGCTGTCGATGCTGATATTCCCGGCGCTGATGCCAATAACTCCACCATCGATGGCACCGGTAGCGGGCGAACTAATGCTTCCACCACTCAGGATATTCAGTTTGCCCGATGCCGCCGGCAAGGCGCCAGTGAAGCCGATCTCCTGCGCCGCGTTGCCGAGTGCCACCACCCGGATGTCGCCCCCTTGCGTGAGAACCGCGCTATCGTTGCTAACCTCGATATCCCCCGCGACGATACTGATCGGCTGGGAGGGCTGCGTCTCCACGATCGCCCCGTCTTTGACGGCAATAGGGGCACTCGTGCCACCGAGAAAACCGAACGCCGCAGGCGCGGCACTCGATAGCGTGCTGGCTCGCCCAAGGTCGGCATGGAACTTGTCGCCGTTGGCGAATTTGACGTAATCGGCCGTGCTGACATGAAACGCGCCGGGGACGCTGATGGCCGCGCCGGCGCCAAAAACGACGCCCGCCGGGTTGATGAAGAAGAAGGCCGGCGCGGAGCCTGCCGCAGCAGACAGTTGCAACATCCCGTTGATCTGCGAGAGCGACCCGCCGCTGACGCGGCTGATCACATTGGCAAGCGCAGACGTGCTCGTGGTGAAGTCGGCGGTCTGGCCGGGATCGATATTGAACTTCGAAAAACTATGGAAGAGGTTGTTGCCGACGACTGAACCCAGGGTTTGCGGGATGACAAAACGTCCCGCCCCCGCATTCACCCCGGCAATCGTCTGCCGCGCGCCGACGCTGCCGTCGGTGGCGATCCCGGCCCCCCCGTACCCGCGCGTCGTCATGCTCAGCAGGGCCACAGTCAGCAGCACCCGCGCAAGATAAAACGGCCGCCGCCAGGATTTCCCAGTCATTACGCCCTCCGCCCCCCGGCAATTGACTTGACTTCAGCGGCTTATGCTAATCCGGGCGATTAACCACGTCAATAGACAAGGTTTCAGACCTGGTTGCGTTTACCAGGTGCAAAGGAATCAGACCTTGAAGCGGCCGACCGTCGACTGCAGGCCCTGTGCCAGCGATTCGAGCGACTGCGAAGCGTTCGCCGCTTTCTCCACCGCGCGACTGTTTTCCTGCGCCATCGAGGCCATCGCGTCGATGGTGTCGGCCACCTGGCGACTGCTGTGCCGATGCTCGTCGGCCGCGCTGGCAATGCCGTCGATGCCGCTGCCGACGGCGCTCACCGAGCCGTTGAGCAGGTCGGCGATGCTGCCGATGGTCGCCTGGCTGGTCACGATGTGTGCCAGTCCGTCACTGATCGCACGCTGCAAGGCCGTCGATTGAGTGGTCAGTTCCGGCGTGATGCGGTCGATCTCCTGCGCGGCAAGCGCCGATTTCTCGGACAGCTTGCGCACCTCGTCGGCGACGACGGCAAAACCGCGCCCGGCCTCGCCGGCCCGCGCCGCCTCGATCGCCGCATTGAGAGCCAGCATCCCGGTCTGGTTGGCGATGCCCTTGACCGTTTGCGTCATGCGGCTGATGCTGTCCTTGCTGCGCACGAAATCGTTGATCGATTCGGCCATCCGGGACACCGTCGCGGCGACGCGGTCCATCTCCTCGAGCAGCCGCGTCAGGCTGCTGTGGCCCTCCTGTGCGCGGCGCAGGCTGTCCTGCGACTGCTGGTGCACCTGCCCGGCGCTCTCGGCAAATGATTTCCTTGCGTCAGACGCCGGGGAAAAATTTCGTGATTGTGCCACTGCCGCCATTCTTGCGCAGCAGAATCTTGCAGAAGCCATGCTACGACAGTACGGTACTTGTACCCTTCCGACAGCCTTGGCTATCATGGCCAAATTTGTGAATTCAACTCACTCCTAAAATTGCGGAGTAAAGGCAAGAAATCTTCCGCGCTGCACTCAAGTTCGCTCTCTCAGCGCCGTTACGGGGAGTATCCGCGAGATCCGTAGCAGTACTTGCCGGAAGGTCCTCGAAATCCCGGGGGATGAGCACCTTCCCGGTACTTGTACCGACGCTGGCGACGCTGCAGCTCATAGACCAAGCGCTTTGTCGTCCCGGCAGTGGCCTGCCCGCGGCGAGTCCATTCCACACAGGAGAAAGCTTCCCCATGGCAAAAACCATTTTTCTGGTCGATGATTCGGCAACCATCCTGCTCAGCGTATCGAGCATCCTCGGCAAGGCCGGCTTTGCCGTCGAGAAGGCGTCGAATGCCGACGAGGCCCTGAAAAAGTTCAAGGCCGGAGTCAAGGTCGACCTCCTGATCACCGATCTCAACATGCCCGGCATGAACGGCATCGAGCTGATCAAGCAGGTGCGCACGCTGCCCGCCTACAAGTTCCTGCCGATTCTCTTCCTGACCACCGAATCGCAGCAAAGCCGCAAGGCGGAAGCCAAGGCCGCCGGCGCTTCGGGCTGGATCGTCAAACCGGCGACCGCCGACGACCTGCTCAATACCATCAAGCTGGTCATCCGCTAGGCCGAGACGATGACCCCTTCCCTCGGCAAACCCCAAGACCAGTATCGCCGGCGTTCGCTGCTCACCGGACTGGCCGCGACCGTCGTGCTGCTCATCGTCGTCCTGCTCCTGCATGGTTGGTACGTCGATTTCCTGAGCCAGACCTTCGCTCTCGGCGATCGCAGCCGCGACACCCTGATGACCCTGCTCGGTCTGCTGCTGTTCCTGGGCCTCCAGCAGGCGCTCTCGCGGCTCTTGTACCACGACGCCCACCTGGGCATCGACGAAAGTCTCCAGGACGAACGCCAGCGCTGCCCGTCGCAGCAGGTCTGCCAGCGCGTCGCGCTGCCCGAGCTGCGGGAAATCCCGCGCTTCAACCAGGTCCTCGTCGGGCAATTGCAGAGCGTCGTCGAGCAGACCGAACAGGCCGCCTACGAGGTGACTTCACGACTGCAGACGATCGACGAGGTAGTCACCGACCTGAACCAGTTCGTGGCCGCCGCCGCCGCGGAATCGCAGGCCATGGCGCACGAATCCGAAGAGCAGATCGCCGGCAATCGCCAACTGATCGGCAAGCTCGAAGCCTTCATCGCCCAGCGCGTCGAAGAGACCGCCGCGGACGAGAAACACAGTGTCGAAGCGGTCAAGGAAGCCCGCTCGCTGCAAACCCTGGTCGATCTGATCCGGCACATTGCCGGCCAGACCAACCTGCTCGCGCTCAATGCGGCCATCGAGGCCGCCCGCGCCGGCGAGGCCGGACGCGGTTTCGCGGTCGTCGCCGACGAGGTGAGGAAGCTCTCGCACGAAACCGAAGCCGCGGTCAAGAAGATCAACGACGGCATCATCGCCGTCACCCAGATCATCGAGCGCCAGTTCAAGGACAAGCTCGCGCACTCGCACATCAAGGAGGAACGCGACAGTCTCGAACGCTTCACGCAGCAGCTCGCCGCCCTCGGCGCCAGCTACGAGAGCCTGACGGCGCGCGAACGGCAGATCCTCGACACCATCACCACGAACAGCGGCAAGCTCGCCACGATGTTCATGGAGGCCCTGGCCAGCGTGCAGTTCCAGGACGTGACGCGCCAGCAGATCGAACAGGTGATCCACGGCCTCGGACGTCTCGACCAGCACGCCGAAGCGCTCGCCGGAGCCATCGAAAGCGGCGCCGATGGCGGCCACGAGGTGCGCATCGAACCGCTCGCCCGGCAGATGGAGCAGCAGTTCTCGAACTATGTCATGGACCAGCAGCGCGACGCCCATCGCCAGGCGATCGGCCGCACGCACCGCCCGCGCCCGCCCGCTGCCGTCCCCAAGGCGCGCACTTCAACCGCTGCTGCGCCGGCGCCAGCCAGCAAACCGTCGAACGTCGAACTCTTCTGAACCACCACCCCAAGGAGCCGCAATGACCGCTTCCGCCGCCGCCCGCCTCGCCATTCTCGAGGACATGACAATCTACCAGGCACAATCCCAGAAGAAGCAGTTGCTGGCCGCGCTGGCGGCGACCAGGCAGCTCGATCTCGATCTCTCGGCAGTCCCCGAAATGGACACCGCCGGCCTGCAACTCCTGCTGCTGCTCAAGCGCGAAGCGCTGCAGCAGGGCAAGCAATTGACCATCGTCGGCCACAGCCCGATGGTCCAGCGGGTTCTCGACTTCTGCAACCTGGCCGGCGTCTTCGGCGACCCGATGCTCATTTCAGCGCAAGGCTGACCCCTCCCCTGAACCAGGAAACACCAAGGAAATACGATGGATGAACTGACCAGCACCTTCGTCAACGAAAGCCGCGACCAGCTCACTGCGATGGAAGACGGTCTGCTCAAGCTCGAGCAGAACCCCGACGACGCCGACAACCTCGGCGCCATCTTTCGCGCCGCGCACACCATCAAGGGCGGCTCCGGCGTCGTCGAATGCCACTTCATCGAAGCCTTCACGCACAAGGTCGAAAACGTCCTCGACAAGCTGCGCAACGGCGAGATCCCGGTCAGCGGCGAACTGTCGACGGTGATGCTCGAATGTTGCGACCACCTGGGCGCCCTGCTCGACGTCTTCGCTGCCGGCTTGCCGCGGCCCGACGATACCGTGCAGACGCGCGGTGATGCCCTGCTGGCCAGGCTGACCGAGCTGTTTCTCGGCGGCGGCGCGGTCCGCAGCACGGGTAACCGCGACGGCATGCTGGCGGCCGAGGACGACAACTCCATCGAAGCCTCCGGTGGCGGCGTCGTCGACACCGACGCCTGGCACATCTCGGTGCGCTTCGGCCCCGGCGTGCTGAGGAACGGCATGGACCCGCTGTCGCTGCTCCATTACCTGACTTCCCTTGGTGAGATCACCACCCTCACCACGCTCGCCGATGCCCTGCCCACGGCCGAGAAGATGGACCCCGAATGCTGTTACCTCGGCTTCGAGATCGGCTTCCAGACGCGCGCCAGCAAAGCCCAGATCGAACAGGTCTTCGACTTCGTCCGCGACGAGTGCACGCTGTACATCCTGCCGCCGAATTCCAGGATCGGCGAATACCTCAAGCTGATCGACGAACTGCCCGAGGACAACATGCGCCTCGGCGAGATCCTCGTCCGCTCCGGTGCCCTGACGCAGGCCGAACTCGACGATGGCCTCAGCGCGCAAAGCCGCGCTCCCGTCAGAGAAGCCGCGGGCGAAGCAGCGGCCCCCCCCCCGCTCGGCGACGTCCTCGTCGAACAGAAAGTCGTGCACAAGGAAGTCGTCGAAGCCGCCGCCACCCGCCAGGCCGTGGTCAGCGAGAAGAAGGCGCTCGAAGCGCGAGTGATCCGCGTGCACGCCGACAAGCTCGACCAGTTGATCGATCTGGTCGGCGAGATGGTCATCGCCGGCGCCGGCGCCAACCTGCTCGCGCAGCGCAGCGGCCAGTCGGACCTGATCGAATCGACCTCGGTGCTGCTGCGCCTCGTCGAGGACATCCGCGACTCGGCGCTGCAACTGCGCATGGTGCAGATCGGCGAGACCTTCAACCGCTTCAACCGCGTCGTGCGCGACAGCTCGCGCGAGATGGGCAAGGCCATCGACCTGGTGATCACCGGCGCCGAGACCGAACTCGACAAATCGGTCGTCGAGAAACTCGGCGACCCGCTGATGCATCTCGTGCGCAACGCCATCGACCACGGCATCGAAGCGCCGGCGCTTCGCGCCGCGCGCGGCAAACCCGAGAACGGCACCGTTCAGCTCAACGCCTACCACGACTCGGGCAACATCGTCATCGAGGTCATCGACGATGGCGGTGGCCTGCCCAGGGACAAAATCCGCCAGAAAGCGATCGACAAGGGACTGATCGACGCCGCCGCGACGCTCTCCGAGCACGAGATCAGCAACCTGATCTTCGAAGCCGGTTTCTCGACCGCCGAGAAGGTCACCAACCTTTCCGGCCGCGGCGTCGGCATGGACGTCGTCCGGCGCAACATCCAGAGCCTGCGTGGCAGTGTCGAGGTCGACACCATCGAAGGCGAAGGATCGACCTTCACCATCCGCCTGCCGCTGACGCTGGCGATCATCGACGGTTTCCTGACCAGCGTCGGCAAGGCGTCCTACGTGGTGCCGCTCGACTCGGTCGTCGAATGCATCGAACTCGCCGACGCATCGGCAAAGCGCAACTATCTCAACCTGCGCGGCGAGGTGCTGCCTTTCGTCCGACTGCGCGAACTCTTCGCCATCGGTGGCGAGGTCCCCAAGCGCCAGAACGTGGTGATCATCCAGTACGCCGGCAAGAAGGCCGGACTGGTCGTCGACACCCTGCTTGGCGAATTCCAGACGGTGATCAAGCCGCTCGGCGCCCTTTTCAAGCACCTGCGCGGCATCGGCGGATCGACCATCCTCGGCACCGGCGAAGTGGCGCTGATCCTCGACGTGCCGGCGCTGGTCGGCCTCGTCACCAGTCTCGAAGACAGGCGTCTGACTGCGCCCCGGCAGCCGGAACTGTTGGCCTCGTACTGATTCAAGGCTGGACCACCACCCATCTCTCTGGAGGCAAATCCTCATGTTCAAGAATCTCAGAATCGGCGCCCGTCTCGGGCTCGGCTTCGGCATCGTCGTCGCCCTGCTGCTCGGCATCTCGCTGCTGGCCTACCTGCGCGTCGGCGGACTCAACGACGACATCAGTAGACTGGTCAACGAACGTTTCCCGAAAACGGTCTGGGCCAACAATATCAGCGAGGCTGTAAACCTGGCAGCTCGCTCGCAGCGCAACCTGCTGATCGATCCGCGTCCCGAAGAAATCAAGAAGCAGTACGAGCGGATCGAAGAAGCCAAGAAAACCGTCGCCGAGAATCTCGAGAAGCTGCACAAGACCATCCACAGTGAAAAAGGCAAGGCCCTGCTCAAGGACGTTGAACAACTGCGCAGCACCTACCTGGCGGATCAGGAGGAGTTCCTGACGCTGTTGAAGGCCGACCAGAAGGACAAGGCGACCGAGGTCATGCTCGACCGGATGCGCAAGTCGCAAGGTGACTACATCGCGGCTCTGGCCAAGGTGGTTGGCCACGAGGAAGAAGCCATGACCCGCGAAGGCAAGGAAGCCGACGAGCGCGCCGACCAGACGCAAGTGCTGCTTCTGATTCTTGGCGCTTCGGCAATCGTCCTTGCTGCTCTGTTCGCGCTTTGGGTCACGCGCTCGATCACGCGTCCGATCCATCAAGCGCTGACCGCCGCCAACGCGCTCGCCGCAGGCGACCTGACGGTCAGAGTCGAAGCACAGGGCCAGGACGAGGTCGGCCAGCTCATGTCGGCGATGCAGGCGATGGTCGGCAAACTCGGCGAGATCATCGGCGAAGTGCGTACCGCCGCCGACAACCTCAGCAACGCCTCGGGCCAGGTATCGGCGACCGCCCAGTCGCTCTCGCAGTCGTCCAGCGAACAGGCCGCTTCGGTCGAGGAAAGCACCGCCAGCATGGAACAGATGAGCGCGTCGATCGTCCAGAATACCGAGAATGCCAAAGTCACCGACGGCATGGCCGCTACTGCTTCGCGGCAGGCCGTCGAAGGCGGCGAAGCCGTCGGCAAAACCGTCGAAGCGATGAAGAGCATCGCCGAGAAGATCGGCATCATCGACGACATCGCCTACCAGACCAACCTGCTGGCCTTGAACGCCGCCATCGAAGCGGCGCGCGCCGGCGAACACGGCAAGGGTTTCGCCGTCGTCGCCGCCGAGGTGCGAAAGCTCGCCGAGCGCTCGCAGGTCGCGGCGCAGGAAATCGGCAATGTCGCCAAGGACTCGGTGAAACTCGCCGAACGCGCCGGCTCGCTGCTCGGCGAGATGGTGCCGTCGATCCGGAAGACCTCCGATCTCGTCCAGGAAATCGCTGCCGCATCGCAGGAGCAGAGTTCCGGGGTCGGCCAGATCAATGGTGCGATGGGGCAACTCAACCAGGCGACACAGCAGAATGCTTCGGCCTCGGAAGAACTCGCTGCCACCGCCGAGGAACTCGGCAGCCAGGCCGCGCAACTGCAGGAGCTGATGACCTTCTTCCGCCTGGCCGATCGCGGCCGCAGCGCGGCGACGGCGAGACGGAGCGCCCCTGCCCAGCGCGCACCGAACCCGGCGGCCGCACCACACCACCGAGCACCGGCACGGGTCACCGCGCTGACGCCGGCCGAGCACGACTTCGAGCGTTTCTGAGGAGAACCGACCATGACCCAGATCACCCCCACCCGCCCCGCCGCCCATGCCGTCGCCAGGCGCGCCACGGCCGCCCTGCAGGCACAGCAGGCCGCCGCCGAAAGCCCACAGCAGTACCTCACCTTCCTGCTCGGCGGCGAGATGTTCGCCGTCGGCATCCTCAACGTCAAGGAGATCATCGAGTACGGCAACGTCACCGAGATCCCGATGATGCCGGCGTTCATCCGCGGCGTCATCAACCTGCGCGGCGCCGTCGTCCCGGTCATCGACCTCGCGGCCCGCTTCGGCGGCGCCCAGAGTACAGCGGGAAAACGCTCCTGCATCGTCATCGTCGAGGTCAGCGAGGGCGACTTGTGCAACGACATCGGCATCCTGGTCGATGCGGTCTCGGAAGTCATCGAGATCCCGAGCAGCGAAATCGAGCCGCCACCATCCTTCGGCGCCCGCATCCGTGCCGACTTCATCCAGGGCATGGGCAAGGTCGCCGGCAGGTTCGTGATCCTCCTCAATATCGTCAAGGTGCTCTCGGTCGATGAGATCGCGATGCTGGCGCAGGTCGCTGGCGGTGATGCGGGTAGCACTGCCGTGTAAGGCATTCGCGGCAAGGCGTCACGCCAGTCCTTGCGGTTATTTTTGCATCGTACCGCCGCATGTTCCTGCGCGGCGGATCAGGAAACGCTCGTCTTTTCTCCTGCAGCAGCACACCTTTCGTTTTCACCCTGGTACATCTGAAGGCAAAAAAATGTTCAACAATCTGAAGATGAAGACACGCATCATTGGCTTGGTCGTTCTCTTGATGGCCGCCATCGCCGTCGTCGCCTTCCTTGGCCTCGACCTTGCGGCGACCAGCAACCAGGGCGGGCGCAGCATGTATGAGCAAAGCATGAAGCCGATGCAAACCGTCGACGAGGTGGCGCGTCTGATGTCCGAAAACCGCTCGCAGGTCATGCTGGCGCTGCAACACGACCCGGCGAATCCGCTGTCGAAACTGCACGACCATGCGCCAGCCATTCACACCGACGCAATCGGCAGCAACCTCGAGCAAATCAACGCCTTGTGGGCGTCCTACACAAAGAGGCTTGACGGCCCGGAGGAAATGAAGCTGGCCGACAGTTTCGCCGAAATCCGCGGACGCTACGTCAAGGAGGCGCTCATCCCGGCACGTGACATGATCGTGGCCGGCCAGTTCGCCGATGGACAGGTAACGCTGCTGAAAAAGATCAACCCGCTCTACAAGGAAGCCACACAAGCCGGTTCCAAGGTGCGAGAGTTCCTCGACAAGGCAGCGGCGGACCATCTGCAGGCGCAGGGGAGCCGCTTCGCCAGTACGCGCAACGGCATCATCGTTGCCATAGCCGTTGTTCTCCTCGTGGCCGGAATCCTGTCAGTCTGGATCATCCGCTCGATCACGCGACCACTCGGGCACGCCGTGAACGCCGCCAACGCGCTTGCCGCCGGCAATCTGGGCGTACGCATCGAAGCGCAAGGCAAGGATGAGGTCGGCCAACTCATGTCGGCGATGCAGACCATGGTCGGCAAGCTCGGCGAGATCATCGGCGAAGTGCGTACCGCCGCCGACAACCTTTCGAACGCCTCGGGCCAGGTCTCGGCGACCGCCCAGTCGCTCTCGCAATCGTCCAGCGAACAGGCCGCATCGGTCGAGGAAACCACCGCCAGCATGGAGCAGATGAGCGCGTCGATCGTCCAGAATACCGAGAACGCGAAAGTCACCGACGGCATGGCCGCTACCGCTTCGCGGCAGGCCGTCGAAGGCGGCGAAGCCGTCGCCAGGACGGTCGAGGCGATGAAGAGCATCGCCGAGAAAATCGGCATCGTCGACGACATCGCCTACCAGACCAACCTGCTGGCCCTGAACGCCGCCATCGAAGCGGCGCGCGCCGGCGAACATGGCAAGGGTTTCGCGGTCGTTGCCGCCGAGGTCCGGAAGCTCGCCGAGCGCTCGCAGGTCGCGGCGCAGGAAATCGGCAATGTCGCCAAGGACTCGGTGAAACTCGCCGAACGCGCCGGTTCGCTGCTCGGCGAAATGTTGCCTTCGATCCGGAAAACCTCCGATCTCGTCCAGGAAATCGCTGCCGCATCGCAGGAGCAGAGTTCCGGCGTCGGCCAGATCAATGGTGCGATGGGGCAGCTCAACCAGGCGACGCAGCAGAATGCCTCAGCGTCCGAGGAACTCGCTGCCACCGCCGAGGAACTCGGCAGCCAGGCCGCGCAACTGCAGGAGCTGATGACCTTCTTCCGATTGGCCGAGCAGGACCGCCTCGCCACAACGGCGCGCCGGGCCGCCCCGGCCGCCCAGCGGGCGGCGCCCCCCAGGGCAGCGACCCGCGCCGCCGCCGAGGCAGCGGCCGACCACGACTTCGAACATTTCTGAGGAGAACTCCGACCATGACCCTGATCATCCCTGTCCCTGCCCGGCTGGCCGGCGGCTCAATGAGCAGAACTGCCATCCACCGTATCTTTCGATCAGCATATTTACCCTGCCACAGAGGGGATAACAAATCATGTTGAAGAACAGTAGCTTGCGCACAAAACTTGTTGTCAACCTCGTCTTCGGCTGCGGCGTGCTGGTCGTCGCGATCGTGTTCTGCTTGCTGCAAACCAGATCCATAGGGCACGACAGCGAACAAATCTCCACGAGAATACTTCCAGCATTGCAGAAGACTACCGAAATTAGCCAGTTGCGCCTGCGCTATCGGGTACGCAGCCTCGAGTGGCTGCTCGCCGAGACGGCAGAAGAAAGGGCGAAAATCGAGGCTTCGCTGCACAAACTCGACGCCAGCCTCGATGAAGTCTTGCGGAAGTACGAACTGCTGCTATCGCACGACGACGAGAAGGAAGCTTTTCAGGAGACCGTCAAAGCAGTGTCGGCTTACCGAAAAACTGTTGTGGAGGCGATCGAGTTGGCCAAGTCGGGGCAGTTCGACCAGGCTCAAGAGCTACGCAAGACGACATGGGTCAAGGCGGCTGACAACCTGCGCGACAAGACCGACAAACTGCAGAAGATCAATCTCGAGAGAGCCGAATCCGCTGTTGGCGATGCCAGCGCCAAGCTGGAAACGATATTGACTCGCGTATCGTGGGCTCTGATCCTCGGCATCTTGCTCGCAACCATCATCACCTTCCTGATCGCGCAGAGCCTTGCCACTCGAATCCAGGCCAGTGTCGTCGCAGCCCGGCGGCTCGCCACCGGTGACCTCTCCGTCGCCCTCGAAGCCGACGGGAAGGACGAAATCGGTCAGTTGACGATCGCCATGCAGAACATGAGTGGCAAGCTCGGCGAGATCATCGGCGAAGTCCGCAGCGCCGCCGACCACCTCAGCAATGCCTCGGGCCAGGTCTCGTCGACCGCCCAGTCACTCTCGCAGTCGTCCAGCGAACAGGCGGCTTCGCTCGAGGAAACCACCGCCAGCATGGAACAGATGAGCGCGTCGATCGTCCAGAACACCGAGAACGCGAAAGTCACCGACGGCATGGCCACTACCGCTTCGCGGCAGGCCGTCGAAGGCGGCGAAGCCGTCGGCAAAACCGTCGAGGCGATGCAGACCATCGCCGAGAAAATCGGCATCATCGACGACATCGCCTACCAGACCAACCTGCTGGCCTTGAACGCCGCCATCGAAGCGGCGCGCGCCGGCGAACACGGCAAGGGTTTCGCCGTCGTCGCCGCCGAGGTCCGGAAGCTCGCCGAGCGCTCGCAGGTCGCGGCGCAGGAAATCGGCAACGTCGCCAAGGACTCGGTGAAACTCGCCGAACGCGCCGGCTCGCTGCTCGGCGAGATGGTGCCGTCGATCCGGAAAACCTCCGATCTCGTCCAGGAAATCGCTGCCGCATCGCAGGAGCAGAGTTCCGGGGTCGGCCAGATCAATGGTGCGATGGGGCAGCTCAACCAGGCGACGCAGCAGAATGCTTCGGCCTCGGAAGAACTCGCCGCCACCGCCGAGGAACTCGGCAGCCAGGCCGCGCAACTGCAGGAGCTGATGAACTTCTTCCAGTTGGCTGACAGCGGCCGCAGCGTCGCTACCGCAAGAGGGAGCACCCTGAACCGCGCACCGACTCCGGCGGTCGCACCACGCCACAGGGGACCGGCACGCGGCACCGCGCTGACGCCGGCCGAGCACGACGTCGAACGTTTCTGAGGAGGACTCCGACCATGACACAGATCCCCTCTGCCCGGTCGGCCCGTCGCCCGCCGCGCCGCGGCCGCGCTGCAGGCCGCTGCCGAAAGCCCGCCGCAATACCTCACCTTCGTTCTCGGCGGCGAGATGTTCGCCATCGGCATCCTCAACGTCAAGGAAGTCATCGACTACGGCCATCTCACCGGGATCCCGATGATGCCGGCCTTCATCCGCGCCGACTTCATGCATGGTATGGGCAAAGTCGCCGGCCGATTCGTGATCCTCCTCAATACTTCGATATTCCTTCCACTTGGGTACGTACGTGCTGATTTGTTAGCATACGCGAGGGAACTGTCACCACCATGCCGCTGCCTGCGGTACATACTGACAGCGTACCAAAGCAATACCATTCCATTGGCCCACCACTGAAAGAAACGGAGATGTCTATGCGCTCGCTGGTTTTGAGTTTATTCATGATGGTCTGTTCGGCGCTGTCGTTTGCCAACGACAACCCGACCAAGGACGACGCGAAAGCGCTCGTCAAAGAAGCCGTCCAGTTCGTCAAGCAGAACGGCCGTGAGAAGTTCTTCAACGAAGTGCGCAGCCCGAACGGCAAGTTCCACTTCAAAGAAGGCACGAAAAAAGGCCTGTATATTTTTGTTTACGATGAAAAAGGTGTCGTTCTCGCCCACGGCGTCCGGCTCGAACTGACCGGCAAAAACCGCTGGGACGACAAGGACCCGGACGGCAAGTACTGGATCCGCGACTGGACTGCGCTGGTGCAAAAGAGTGGCAGCGGCTGGATCGAGTACAAGGAATTCAACCCCGCCGACAAGAACAAGATCATGAACAAGGCTTCCTTCGTCGAACTGGTCGACGGCATGGTCATCGGCTGCGGCGTGTATTTCTGACCGCGACAGGGCGCAACGGGCAAACCGCTGCGCCATTTTTTACCCCTAACCCAAAAATTCCCGTGCCCAGCACGCGGATAAAAAGTCGTGGAGAGTTGCCACCATGAGTGTGCTAGACCAGAAAATCAGGATCGGAATCCTCGCCACCCCCGTCGTGCTGACGGCGGTGCTGGTATCCATTTCGCTCGCCGCCATCAACTCTCTGGGCAAGGACTCGCTGCGCGAAAAAGGTAGCAGCCTGGCCGTGGTCACCGCCGAAACCGTGAAGGCCGGCGTCCAGTATGGCGTCTTCGACGATGCCGAAAAACTGCTCACACAACTGATCGCCAACGATGGTGATGTGTCCGCCTCGGCGATCGTGGTACAGGACGGCAAGGGTATGGCGGGCGAGAAGGTGAAGAACTTCGCCAAGGGCTACGAGAACGCCGACCTGGCCGGCGCCGTAAAGGCCCTGCTCGCAGCGCCTCCGGCCAAGAAAGGCGAGCCGGTGTTCCTGGGCGAAGGCGAACCGCAATTCATCGCAGCGCGCATCGACCTCACCGCCAACGACCAGATCCAGAGCGGCTTCCTGATCGTCGCGCTAAACAGCAAGCGCATTTCGGCCGACATCAACAAGATTTTCCTCGTCATGATCGGCGCCGGCGGCGGCTTGTTGGTGCTGGGCGCGATCATCTCGCTGATGATTTCCCGCGCCATCATGAACAGCATTGGCGGCGAACCTGCCTACGTACGTGACGTGATGCGCCAGGTTGCCGGCGGCGACCTCACCGTCCAGATCCAGACACGGGCCGGCGACAACGACAGCCTCGCCTTCGCAATCGGACAAACGGTTTCCCGGCTTGCCGAAGTCATCGGCGAAGTCAGGAGTGCGGCGGACAATCTCACTGGCGCCTCGGGCCAGGTGTCAAACACCGCCCAGTTGCTGTCTCAGTTGGCCAGCGAGCAGGCTGCCTTGGTCGAAGAAACCACTGCCAGCATGGAAGAGATGAGCGCGTCGATCGTCCAGAATACCGAGAATGCCAGGCGCACCGACGGCATGGCCTCGACCGCTGCGCGGCAGGCCGTCGAAGGCGGCGAGGCCGTCGCCAGGACGGTCGAGGCGATGAAGAGCATCGCCGACCGGATCGGCATCATCGACGACATCGCCTACCAGACCAACCTGCTGGCCTTGAACGCCGCCATCGAAGCGGCGCGCGCCGGCGAGCATGGCAAGGGTTTCGCCGTCGTCGCCGCCGAGGTGCGAAAGCTCGCCGAGCGCTCGCAGGTCGCCGCGCAGGAGATCGGCAATGTCGCCAAGGACTCGGTGAAACTCGCCGAACGCGCCGGCTCGCTGCTCGGCGAGATGGTGCCATCGATCCGGAAGACCTCCGACCTCGTGCAGGAAATCGCTGCCGCATCGCAGGAGCAGAGTTCCGGCGTCGGCCAGATCAATGGCGCGATGGGGCAGCTCAACCAGGCGACGCAGCAGAACGCCTCGGCGTCCGAGGAACTCGCCGCCACCGCCGAGGAAATGGGCGCGCAGGCGCAGCAACTACAGGAATTGATGGATTTCTTCCAGTTGACCGATCACAGGCAGGGGTGCGAATAGATATGAAATTCGGCCAGAAATTGGTTCTCCTGGTCACGCTGCCGCTCTTGTCTTCCGCCGGATTTGGCATCTGGTTGTGGATGGTCGTCGGACACATCAACGATTCGGTAAAACAGACCCGGGACGAAAGTATCGTCTACGCCATGTTGGCGAAAGACATGGAGAAAGACGTCATTCAGGTGCAGCAGTATCTTTCGGACATCTCGGCGACCCGTGCTCTGGACGGTCTGGACGACGGCATTCAGAAGGCACAGGAGGCTCATGACAATTTCATGAAGAAGGCAGACCGCTTCCGGCAGATGTACGCCGCCGAAAACAACCCGCAGGCTCTGCAGGAAATGGAGGCCATCCGGGTCCGTCTTGGCGCCTATTTCAACATTGGCAACAAAATGGCCCAGGCCTATATCGCCGGTGGCCCGGCTGCAGGAAACCAGTTGATGAGCGACTTTGACGGTGCCAGTGAAGCATTGCAGGATGCCCTGGGCCCTTTTGTCGAATCTCAACTGCATGAAGCAACAAGCAATCTCAATGAAACCGAAGACGCCACACGGCAGCTGAGAAAGATCGCTGCCTTGCTGAATCTTGGCATCATTGTCGCTTCCTCGATCCTGGCAATCCTGCTGATCCGCGGCATCCTGGCGCAGTTGGGCGGCGATCCGGCGCAGGTGGCGAAGATCGTCGCGCAAGTCGCCGAGGGCAAGCTGAGCGTGCAGGTCGACATCCGCAGCAACGATTCCAGCAGCATGCTGGCCGGCATCAAGACGATGATTGCCAGACTCACCGAAATCATCGGCGAAGTACGTACCGCCGCCGACAACCTCAGCAATGCCTCGGGCCAGGTCTCGGCGACCGCCCAGTCGCTCTCGCAATCCTCCAGCGAGCAGGCGGCTTCGGTCGAGGAGACGACTGCGAGCATGGAGCAGATGAGCGCCTCGATCGTCCAGAACACCGAGAACGCCAGGATCACCGACAGCATCGCCTCGGCCGCTTCCCGGCAGGCTATCGAAGGCGGCGAAGCCGTCGGCCGAACCGTCGAGGCGATGAAAACGATCGCCGACAAGATCGGCATCGTCGACGACATCGCCTACCAGACCAATCTGCTGGCCTTGAACGCCGCCATCGAGGCGGCGCGCGCCGGCGAACACGGCAAGGGTTTCGCCGTCGTCGCCGCCGAGGTCCGGAAGCTCGCCGAGCGCTCGCAGGTCGCCGCGCAGGAGATCGGCAATGTCGCCAAGGACTCGGTGAAACTCGCCGAACGCGCCGGTTTGCTGCTCGGCGAGATGGTGCCATCGATCCGGAAGACCTCCGACCTCGTGCAGGAAATCGCTGCCGCATCGCAGGAGCAGAGTTCCGGCGTCGGCCAGATCAATGGCGCGATGGGGCAGCTCAACCAGGCGACGCAGCAGAACGCCTCGGCGTCCGAGGAACTCGCCGCCACCGCCGAGGAACTCGGCAGCCAGGCCGTGCAACTGCAGGAACTGATGACTTTCTTCCAGCTCGCCGACAGCAGCCGTGGCAGCACGGTGGGCGTCAGCGCAATGGCAGCGGCGGCTGCCGCTCCTGGCAAAGACTTCGAACAGTATTAAACGCCATGTTCAACCACCCGCTACCCGCCATGCAGCTTCCCGCATACTCTCCGAGGGCCTGCTGATGAGCAACCCGCGTGACCTCGAGCGCCTGGCGCGCCACGTCAATCCCGGCGGCTGGGCGATCGAAAACGAACGACCGATCGCCACCCTTCTCGGCTCCTGTGTCGCCGTCTGCCTGTGGGACCCGCAGCTCCGGATCGGCGGACTGAATCACTTCATGCTGCCGAAATTCGAGAAATCGGCCAACAAGGATCTCGACGTCCTGCTCTGCGGCAACTACTGCATGGAGGCCTTGATGAACGGCATGCTCGCCCGCGGCGCACAGAAGAAGCGCCTGCAGGGCAAGGCTTTCGGTGGCGGTAACGTCATTTCGTCGCTGACCGGCGTCAGCATCGGCCAGCGCAACGCCGAGTTCGCCCGCGAGTGGCTGGCGCGCGAGGGCATCCAATTGCTTGCCTCGGACATGATGGGTCCGTGGTCGCGCAAGGTGATCCTCGACCCGCAGACCGGCGAAGCTTTCTGCAAGCGTGGACAGACCAACCAGAGCATCGCCGAAGCGGAACAAAGCTACGCCAGCACCCTCTTCGTCGCGCCGAAGAAGACCGACATCGAGCTATTCTGAGGGCCTATGAACGATCCTGAATCCCCGATCACCGACCAGGAGTTCGCGCTCTTCCAGCGGTTGATCTACAAACTGGCCGGCATCAGCCTGTCGGATGCCAAGCGAGTGCTGCTCGTCGGCCGCCTCGGCCGCCGTCTCAAACATTACCGATTTGACACCTACTCCCAGTATTATCGGCTGCTGTCCTCCGGCGAGCATCCCGATGAACTGCAGCAGATGGTCGATCTGCTGACCACCAACGAGACCTACTTCTTCCGCGAGCCACAGCATTTCGATTTCCTGCGCGACGTACTCCTCAAGGATCGGTGCGGAGCAGGCACTTTCCGTATCTGGAGCGGCGCCAGTTCGAGCGGCGAAGAGGCCTACTCGATGGCGATGGTGCTCGCCGAGCATCGCAGCGATGGACCCTGGGAGGTATTCGGGTCGGACATCAGCCTGACCGTCCTGGCGCGAGCACAGGCCGGGGTGTATACGCAGGAGCGTATTTCCGGCATTCCGCCAGACTACTTGCGCAAGTATTGCCTGAAGGGCGTGCGCTCGCAGGAAGGCAAGCTGCTGATCGACAACCGACTCAAGCAGCGCGTCCGTTTCGCGCAGGTAAACCTGACGCAGCCGATCACCGGCGTCGGCGACTTCGACGTGATTTTCTTGCGCAACGTGATGATCTATTTCGATGCCGAAACGAAGCGCAAGGTGATCGAGAACATGCTGCCGCACCTGAAACCGGAGGGCTATTTCATCGTCGGCCATTCGGAATCGCTGCACGGCATCAGCACCCGGCTGCAGGCCCTGAAGCCGACCATTTATCGGCGAGCAAGGTAAAGGTAAAGGCACCGGCCTGCGAGCCTGGCATGCAGTCGTGGCGACCAACTGCACCGCCCTGGAAGCGGCGATGTTCACCGGACGTCTGGTTTTTTCACGGGCGCGCAATGGTGCTGACCTGCAAGCCAGGGATATCGTTCGCCCACACCCGTTCGTTAAGGAGCATGACTCGGGCGTTCAGCCAGCGCAGATGCTCTTTCAATTTCTTCCGGTGAACATCGAGTCTTGGCTTGATTGCTTGCGAAGTTAGTCCGTGGCTATCGATTTCCATCCAGAGAACGACGACCAGTTGTACCTTCGGCGATGCGCAGGCCTTGCCAATTCTCGTCCAGTCACGATCGAAAGTTCGTCCCGCGCCGACAATACCGGCGATACTGTCGCGAACCTTCTGCGCGACTTCGCGAGCCAAGTCCCCGGTTGATGCGTCGATACGGTCCCGGTTTTGCGTGTGATATGCTCTGAAGTCCTTGACTTCGATAAAGAACACGACCTCTTCATCAGACGCTTGCCCGCAAAAATCGACTGCTCTTGATCCCTCCACTGCTTTCTGCAGAGCCTTGCTGCATGCTTCGTCGTCGTACTTGGCAACGATCCATTGGTCGCCGAAGGCAAACCGTTGGCGCCCTTCATGAAACTCGACCGGACCACGCCTCACTTTCTTTCCCCTTTCACTGATGATGCTCCGGCCTGTTTGTTCAACAAGCGGCGCATGAACTCTGACTGACGGTCGTAGTGGTCTGCAAACTCGCCGACTAGATCGTTGTCTGTCAGATCGGCCAAGGTATTCCCGGTTTGAACAGTGAAGTCTGGACTGACGCTCAAGCCGAAGAATCGGATGTCCGCACTTTCCGCCATCGGAAAAAGTTCGGAGAACTCCATGGCCATCGACAATTCACTGGTCAGGAGATAATCGTGGGTGGAAACGAATATTTGAATGCCAAAGGCGGCCAATTTGCGTAGTATCTCGGCCACCACGCTCACCAATCGAGGGTTCAGGTTGGCCTCGGGCTCATCCCAGAAAAGCACGCTGTTTTGCAATAGCGACCCGTTCAGAACCAAATGAGTAAGGCTGGCAAGTTTGCGGTGACCTTCGGCGACCAGGTGAGCCTCGAGATTCCCTTCAGGCGATGTGAGGTAGAAGCGGTTCCCTGTCAGGCGGACACTACCGCCGAGAATCTTTTCTAGTGGTTCAGCGAGGGATCGGGCACGCGCTAGGCGAGGTCCGAGGAGAGGACTGCCCGACAAGAGCACGCAAATGTCTCTATAGGTTTCATCGAAAGAAAGTTCTCGGGTTTCATAGGCCTGGATGAAGCCTTCGTACATTGCCAGTGTTTCTCTTGAGGGCAGAAAGATCGCCGGGCCACTCATGCTGGCTTCGACAGAGTCCACATGCAAGTTACCCAGGGTAGTCAACCGCCAAGCAATCTTGCCGCTATCGGTGGTAACGGATATTGTTGCTTTTGCGCGCCCGGTTGTTCGGGTGACTAGCCGACTGATGGCTTGGCCGTCAGGTTTGAAAACGCCCGCCAGTTTTTTTGCTAGTTCCTGCTGAAAAATGCGCGCACGGTCTGTCGTTTGATCAGGTGGAAGGCTCTTGATGATCGCATAGAGCAGTTTCATCAGGTGAGACTTGCCACTTCCGTTTTTCCCAATGAATACGTTCACTCCCGGTGAAAAGTCGAAACTGGCCTGTTTCAGTACGGTGAACTTGCGAATATCTGCGCCTAGAATTTTCATGCTAAATTGCCTTCGATCGATTATCGAGGCGATATTCGCCTCACTTGAGGAGCAACCGGAATACCTAATGGTTGAACATAAATTCTTCAAATCCCCGCAACAGAACATCACCGAAGCCGATCAGGCTTTCAACAACTCTTCCCGATTTCCCAGCCAGCGCTGCAAATGCCGCCCGGCGCGCTCGGGATCGGTGCGCAACAGGTGCACGGCCAGGGCTTGCGCGAGTTCGACGAGATCGGCATCGCCTTCGAGGTCGGCGTAGCGCAGCAGCGGCACACCCGACTGGCGGCTGCCGACGAACTCGCCGGGACCGCGTAGATGCAGGTCCTGGCGAGCGATCTCGAAACCATCGGTGTTTTCAAAAATGATCTTCAGACGTGCCCTTGCGGTCGGCGACAAGGGCTGCTGATAGAGCAGCACACAGACCGAATCATGGCTGCCACGACCGACGCGTCCGCGCAACTGGTGAAGTTGCGAAAGTCCGAAGCGCTCGGCGTGTTCGATGACCATCAAGGTGGCGTTGGCGACGTCGACACCGACTTCGATGACAGTGGTCGCGACCAGGACATCGATCTCGCCGGCGACGAAAGCGGCCATCACTGCCGCCTTTTCATCGCTGCGCAGACGGCCATGCACGAGACCGATGCGCAGATCGGGAAGTTCGGCACGGAGCACTGCGCAGGTTTCCAGCGCCGCCTGCAGTTCGAGCTTCGCCGACTCCTCGACCAGCGGACAGACCCAGTACGCCTGGCGTCCTCCGGCAACGACCGCGCGCACCGCGGCAATGACCTGCTCCCGACGAGTATCGGAAAACAGCCGCGTCCTGACCGGCGATCGTCCCGGCGGCATTTCGTCAATCACCGAAACGTCGAGGTCGGCGTAGTAGCTCATTGCCAGCGTGCGCGGAATCGGTGTCGCGGACATCATCAACTGGTGCGGGTTGCCGCCCTTGCGCCGCAACTCGAGCCGCTGCATGACGCCGAAGCGGTGCTGCTCGTCAACGATGGCGAGACCGAGACGGGCGAAATCGATGCTCTCCTGAATCAGCGCATGCGTTCCGACGACCAGTTGCGCGGTCGTCGCGGCCTGTAACTGCCTGGCCTGCTTGACGCTCTTCCTGAGGCTGCCCGCCAGCCAGAGGACTTCGACAGCGAGCGGCTCGAACCAGGCGCGCAGCTTCAGGAAATGCTGTTCGGCGAGGATTTCGGTCGGCGCCATGAAGGCCGTCTGATAACCCGCCTCGATGGTCTGACAAGCAGCCAGTGCCGCGACGATGGTCTTGCCGCAGCCGACATCTCCCTGCAGCAGACGCTGCATCGGGTAAGGCTCGGCAAGGTCGCCGGCAATCTCGGCCGCGACGCGCTGCTGCGCGCCAGTCAGCGCAAAGGGCAGCGAGGCCTTGAAACGGCGGGCGAGCCGACCGGCGCCCGCCAGCACCGGCGCACCCTTGCTGCGGCGCGCCAGGTAGGCCCGGCGCAGCGAGAGCTGTTGCGCCAGCAGTTCGTCAAACTTGATTCGCCGCCAGGCAGGGTGGCTGCGGGTCTGCAGCGCCGCTTCCGAGGCTTCGGGCGGCGGCGCATGCAGGAGGGTCACAGCGGTGCCAAAAGGCAGCAGTGAATGACGCTTGCACCAGTCGAGGTCGAGCAATTCGGTCAGGTCGGCATTCTGCAGCGCGCGCGCGATGAGTCGGCGCAAGCTGGCCTGCGACAAACCGGCCGTAGTGGGATAGACGGGGGTCAGGGACTCGGGCAGCTTCTCTTCATCGGCCAGGATACGGTAGCGTGGATGCACCATCTCGGGGCCCAGGAATCCGCAGCGGATTTCGCCGAAAAGGCGCAGCCGGTACCCGCATGCGCGCGCGTTTTCCAGCGCCCGCTGCTGGCTGCCGTAGAAACTCAGGAAACGCAGGTCGAGAACGCTGCTGCCAGCGTTCGCATCGCTGACCCGGACCAGCAGTTGGCGACGCGGCGCCGGCCGGACCGAAAGATCGATGATCCGGACCTCGACCTGCACCGGAACACCGCAGGGGGCGTCAGCGATGGCGGTGATGCGCGTTTCGTCCTCGTAGCGCAGGGGAAGATGCAGGACGAGATCGTCGCGCCGATGCAGACCCAGCTTTTGCAGCCGGTTCCGGATGACTGGCGGCGCATCGATTGCGTCCTCGGTCGGCATCAGCCGTCGACCACCATCACCGCGTCGGCTTCAACCAGCGCGCCGCGCGGCAGGGAAGCCACGCCGACCGCGGCGCGGGCCGGAAAAGGCTCAGAAAAATAGCAGCCCATCACCGAGTTGACGGTCGAGAAATGTGCCAGGTCGGTGAGAAAGACGTTGAGCTTGACGACATCGGCCAGCGAGCCGCCAGCCGCTTCCGCCACGGCCTTGAGGTTGTCGAAAACGCGAACGATCTGCGCGTCGATCCCGTCGACCATTTGCATGCTGGCCGGATCCAGGCCGATCTGGCCGGAGAGATAGATGGTATTGCCGACCTGGACCGCCTGCGAGTAGGTGCCTATCGCCGCGGGCGCATGCGGGGTTGAAATGATCGTTCTGGCCATGCTGATGTCCTCTACAATGAGTGCTTGAAAATGGAGATGGTAAATGACGACGACGCTGATCGCCAATCTCGAAAAACTGCTCGGCGGCCCGCGTGACGGCGCTGTGCTGCGTTATTCACTGGGCAACGAGTATCTCAAGGCCGGCCACTTTGAACAAGCGGCAATGCACCTGCGGGCAGCGGTCGAGATCGATGCCCGCTATTCGGCAGCATGGAAACTGCTCGGCAAAGCGCTGCGCGAGAGCGGTCGCAGCGCCGAAGCCCTCGCTGCCTATGAACAGGGGATCGTCGTCGCCGAAAGCCGGGGGGACATTCAGGCGGCCAGGGAGATGACCGTTTTTGCCCGCCGCCTGCGCCGCCAACTGCCGGCGGCAGAGAACTGAGCCATCAAGGCCGGCTGACCTTGCCGACCGTGATCAGTCCGTCGATCCCAAGCCCCTTGATCTTTCGGCGAGCCGCCTCGGCCTCGGCACGCGTCCGGAATGGGCCGAGCTGCAGGCGCAGCTCCATGCTGGCAGGGATGCCTTCTGCGACAAACCTTGCCTGCAGCGCTTCGGCTTGACGCACATCCGGCAAGACTCCGGACTGCACGACGTACCCCGACAGCAGGCGTGCTGCTGGCACAGCGAGCGGTTCGGCCGCGGGAGCGCTTTCTTCGCCAGCCGCCGCGGCAAGGTTCGCTTGGCCGGACGGCGACGACGACAGTTCCACCGATGGCAGCCCCTTCTCAAGCGCTGCACCGCTGGCTTGCGGCTCCGCGACGAGTGGCACGAGCGGCGGCGTTTCGGCAGGCGGTGCAGCGGCTTTCTCGGGGGGAGGCGGTTTTCTGACCGGCACCGGCTGGGTGAACCGTGGAGCCGCGGGCATCTCTTCATCGGCCATATTCAGGTAATCGAGCAGCAGCAGCGCAGCCAGTGCAGCCAGGATCAAGAGCGCGGCAACACCCATTTGCCACCACAACTGACGCTTGAGATCGGCTTGCCCTGGCCAACCCGACGCGGCAATGGCGGGTGTAGCCGGTGGGGAAGCTGCTGGCTGCGAGTGGCCTGGCGGTCGAGTCGCCATTTTCCGGGCGCGGCTAACGATCATGACTTTTCCAGGCACCCCCGATCATGAAAGTCATGACCGTTTCCCTCTCCCCCGACCCCTCCCCCGCGAGGGGGGAGGGGAGATTCGTGAGTCGCATACGCGACTTTCACATTAAACAGCCCTTCGTGGCGGTTGCGCGCCAGCGCGACCACCAGGTCCGCCTCGGCACGCGCAATGCCACAGTGATGAGCGATGGTGGTCGCATCGTGCCCCTGGATCGCCAGTTGCATGGCATCGTTGTACAACGGCGATGCACCCTGCGCAGGACCTGCCGATTGCGCATACTGGCGCCGAAAGTCCTCACGGGTGGCCAGCAATTCGGCACGCAACTCGTCCACTTCGCAGCGCAGCTGATAAAACTCCCGCTGCAAGGCATCGATCAGCGCCTGCCCGGGAATTTCCGGCGGCGGCTCGTTCCAGGCGAATTCGGGTTTGCCGGCATCGACCCGTGCCGGCGCCTCCACGGGGCGGCGCTCGCGTCGGGGGAGCTTCCGGCCGGCGGCGGATCGACCGCCGCTGGCGACCGGCGGCGGTTCCTGGATGGCGCTGTAGGCCGCCACCGCCGACTGCGCCGCCAGCGGCGGTACGGCAGCCATGCTGCGCTGCAGACGCCGCATTCGGAAAAAGAGGACGATGATGTACACCACCAGCAAGGCGATGATCGCCATCAGTCCTTCGCGCCATCCGAGACTGCCCAGTAGCTCCAGATCCATTGTGCGCCTTCGTGCCCGTGTCCGGCGAACATTATGCCAGACACCTGCCTGCGCTCAAGCGGGAACTTGCTTTCCTGCCCGTCCCCGGCCAGCCTCGCCGGAAGGCGCACGAAGGAACCCTGAAAAAAGCCCCCGCCCGGAAACCCGGGCGAGGCCCATGCAGACACCCGCAGCGATCCTACTGCAGCGACTTCGAACAGCCCGGCCGCGCCCATGCCGGTACCGATGCACATGGTGACCATGCCGTAGCGCTGGCCGGTGCGTTGCAGGCCGTGCACCAGCGTCGCCGTGCGGATCGTGCCGGTCGCGCCGAGCGGATGACCGAGAGCGATGGCACCGCCGAGCGGATTGACCTTGGCCGGATCGAGGTTCAGTTCGCGGATCACGGCCAGTGCCTGCGCGGCAAAGGCTTCATTGAGCTCGATCCAGTCCACCTCGTGCTGCCCGATTCCGGCCCGCTTGAGCACGCCGCGGAATCGCTCGACGGGGCCGATGCCCATGATCTCGGGCGCCACGCCGGCCACCGAGAAGCCGGCAAAGCGCGCCAGCGGCTTGAGGTTGAACTGCTTGAGGATCTTTTCCGAAACGACCAGCACGGCGGCGGCACCGTCGGACATCTGCGAGCTGTTGCCGGCAGTCACCGAACCGCGCGCGGCAAACACCGGCCGCAGCCTGGCGAGGCCTTCGCTGCTGCTGTCCGAACGTGGTCCCTCGTCGTTCTCGGCCAGATACTCCTTGACCGTCACTTCACCGCTCTGCAGGTTCGGCACGCGTGCCTTGACCGGGTAGGGCGAATCTCGGCCTTGAAGTGGCCGGCGGCGATCGCCGCACAGGCCTTCTGGTTCGAGGCGACGGCAAAGGCGTCCTGGTCCTCGCGCGAGATCTTCCACTGCGCGGCGACCTTCTCGGCGGTGATGCCCATCCCGAAACCGATCGCGTAATTCTCTTCCTTCTCGAAGATCGCCGGGTTCATGGCGATCTTGTTGCCCATGATCTGGTTCATCAGCGACATCGTTTCGGTACCGCCTGCGATCATCACATCGGCTTCACCGAGGCGAATGCGATCCGCGGCCATCGCCACCGTCTGCAGGCCGGAAGCGCAGAAGCGGTTGACGGTGACACCGGGAACGGTGTTCGGCAGGCCGGCCAGCAGCAGGCCGATGCGCGCGACGTTCATGCCCTGCTCGGCTTCGGGCATTGCGCAGCCGACGATGACGTCCTCGACCAGTGCCGGGTCAAGCCCCGGCGCCTGCGCCATGACCGACCGGATGGCGTGCGCCAGCATGTCGTCGGGACGAACGTGGCCCAACATGCCCTTGCGTCTGCCCACCGGCAGGCGGGTGGCGGCGACGATGTAGGCGTCCTGAATCTGTTTGCTCATGATCTGTTCTCCTTGCTCGCTCAGTTACGCAGCGGCTTGCCGGTTTCCAGCAGGTGCTGGATACGCTGCTGGGTTTTCGGGTTCTTCAGCAGTTCGACGAAGAGCTTGCGCTCGACGCTCAGCAACCACGGCTCATCCACCAGTGATCCGGTCTCGATGTCGCCACCACACAAGGCGGTCGCCGCAGCCTTGGCCACCACATAGTCGTGTGCCGAGATCATGCCGCCTTCCTTCATGTTGGCGAGCATCATTTCGCAGTTGGCGATGCCGGTACGCCCGGCAACCTTGATCCCGCGCGGCGACAGGCGCGGGTAATAGCCCGCCTCGGCGAGGCCGCGCGCTTCGCGCAGCGCCACGTACAGCAGCTCGTTGGCGTTGAACACGATCTTGTCCGAATCGACGGCAAAACCGAGTTCTCTGGCTTGCGCACCGCTCTTCGACACCGTGGCCATGGCGATGGTCATGAAAACCGGCTGGATGAACTCGAAGGGATCGTTGCCCGCAGTCTTCGCTGCGTGCTGCGCGGCGCGGATGGCGAACTCCTTGCAGCCACCGCCGGCTGGAATCAGGCCGACACCGGCTTCGACCAGACCGATGTAGCTCTCGAGCGCGATCACCCGCTTGGCCGCGTGCATGACGAACTCGCAGCCGCCACCCAGGGCCATCCCCTGCACCGCTGCAATCACCGGCACCTTGGCGTACTTGAGGCACATCGACGCGTTCTGGAATTCGCCGACGTATTTTTCGAGCAGCTCGAAATCGCCGGCGGCAATCGCCTCGGCAACTTCCTTGAGGTTGGCACCAAAGGCGAATGGCGCTTCGTGCCACAACACCAGTCCCTGATAATCGGCCTCGGCACGCGCCACCACTTCCTGCAGACCGATGATCACGTCACGGCCGAGCGTGTGGTTGCGCGACTTGACGCTGACGATGGCGATACCCGCATCGATCTGCGGCAGCGTCCACATGCGGACGCCTTCGTTCTCCCAGACCGTGCTGCCGGCGACCGCCTTCTCGCCGAGGACACGCTCGGGGAAGATCTGCCGCTGATAGACCGGCAAGGTCGAGCGCGGCCGGTAGGCATCGGCACTCGCCGAATAGGAACCCTGCGTGCCATGCACGCCTGCCTGTGCAACGCGGCCAAAGACCCAGGCCGGCAGCGGGGCCGGGCTCATCGCCCGGCCGGCGTCGATGTCGGCCTGGACGGCTTCGGCAATCGCCCGCCAGCCAGCCGCCTGCCAGCTCTCGAACGGCCCCTGCGACCAGCCGAAGCCCCAGCGCATCGCGAAATCGAGATCGCGGGCGTTGTCGGCAATGTCGGCGAGATGGATAAGCGGCGTAATGGAAGATATCGCGGAAGATCGCCCACAGGAACTGCGCCTGCGGGTGCTCGCTGGCGCGCAACTGCGCAAATTTCTCGGCCGGGTTGCGATTCTTGAGGATCGCCAGCACGCTTGGGTCGATGTCGGCCGCACTGTCACGATAGTCCTGCAGCGTCAGGTCGAGCACCTTGATCGCCCGGCCATCCTTGCGGAAGATGCCGCAGCGCGTCTTCTGGCCGAGCGCGCCCTTGCCGATCAGTGCCGCCAGCCATGCCGGCACGCCGTAATAGCATGCCAGGGATCTTCGGGCAGGGTGTCCTGCATGGTCTTGACGACATGCGCCAGGGTATCGAGACCAACGACGTCGGCGGTACGATAGGTGGCACTCTTCGGGCGACCGATGATCGGACCGGTCAGTGAATCGACGACGTCGAAACCGAGTCCGAGGCGCTGCGTGTGATGCATCACCGCGAGCATCGAGAAGACACCGACGCGGTTGGCGACGAAGTTCGGCGTATCGCGCGCACGCACGATGCCCTTGCCGAGGCGCGAGACCAGCCAGGACTTCGAGATGGTCGAGCAACGCCGGATCGGTGGTTCTGGTCGCGATCAGTTCGACGAGATGCATGTAACGCGGCGGATTGAAGAAGTGGATGCCGCAGAAGCGCGAACGCAGCGCTTCCGGCAGCGCCTTCGGAGAGGCGATTGATCGACAGCCCCGAGGTGTTCGAGGCGATGATCGCAGCGGGCGAAACGAAGGGTGCGATCTGGCGATACAGATCGTCCTTCCACTCGGTCTTTTCGGCAATGGCTTCGATGATCAGGTCGCAATCCCTGAGCAGATCGAGGTGCTGCGAATAATTGGCGGCGTCGATGTAGCCGACGCGATCCTTCGTCGCCAGCGGCGACGGCTCGAGCTTCCCGAGCGCGTCGATGGCTTTCCTGACGATCCCGTTGGGATCGCCTTCCTTGGCCGGCAGGTCGAAAAGCACCACCGGCACTTCGGCATTCGCGAGGTGCGCTGCGATCTGCGCGCCCATCACGCCCGCTCCGAGTACGGCGGCCTTGCGTACGATGAAGTTGCTCAAGCTGTCCTCCTTGTCTGGTCGTCTACGCTCGCCGGGAACACCCCGCAGCGGCTCTGCACAAAGCCGCTCAAACGAACGTTTGAATTATACGCTGTCTGGGTACACCGTCAACCGAAATGGGAAGAATCTTCAGGGCAATGCGCTCGTCACAGGCAAAAGAAAAGCCCCGGAATCCGGGGCTTTTCTGGCGAACCGTGGAGCGCGATCAGAAAGCGATCGAGTACTGTGCGCCGAGAATCCAGACGCTGGAATCGTAGTCACCAATGACCGTGCCACGACCTTCAGCGCTCTTGTTGCTGTTGATCTTGGTGTTCTGAAGGTACAGATACGCCAGGCCGAGTTCAAGCGTCTGTTCCTTGGCCGGCTTCCATTGGGTGCCGAAGGTGAACCATGTACGATCGTTGTCCGGCAATGCGGTCAATCGTGTACTCGCATTCTTGACCGGCGTCTGGTCATAGGCGAGACCAAACATGAATTTCAGCGTGTCGGTGTAACGGTAGTTCGCCCCCAGGGCAACACGCCAGGTATCCTCGAAGAGCGCGGTCAGCGTCTCCGCAGTCCGGCCGGTCTGCGGTCCCGAGGTACGGACGATGTCTACATTCTTGATCGAACTCCAGCCCGTCCAGGAGACATCTCCCAGCATCTCCCATTGATCGCTGAGTTTCTGCGTCACGCTCAGAACGAAGGTATCCGGCACCTTGATATCGGCCTTGACCTGGCTCTGCCGGCCGGAGTTGATCAGCGCCAAGGCCGTCGCGTTGGCTGCCGGCGTGCCATTGCTGCTCAGTCTGGACGTGCCATCGGTATGGTATTGAATTGCCGAGCGATACGATACGCCGACCTTGGTCGTCGGCGAGAGGGTAAACAATGCACCGAGGTTCCAGCCCCAGGCATCGTCGTCGATACTCAGGTGCGCTCTGACCCCGGATGCGCCCGGGACGATGGCTGCCTGACGATAGTAATCCGCCTCGATTTTCTGCCAGCTCACGCCGGCGCCCAGCGATACCATGTCGTTGACCCGATAGGCAATCGACGGATTGATATTGATTGTCTTGATGTCGAACTCGTCCGACTGCGCACTGCCCTTCCAGGGTTTGTCGTACTTCGTCTTCAGGCCAAAAGGTGCTCCGATGCCCAGACCAAGGTACAGATCCCGGTTTACCGCCCAGGACAGGTAGCCATTCGGAACGACCGCCCAGCCACCCGCGTCGCCACCGTCACCCGCGGCATTGAAGACACCCACCTGGGACGCGCTGTTGTCGAACTTGAAACTCGGTTTCACCGCCGTCAGGCCACCGGAGACTTCACGCGCCTGCAGTTGCGTCATTCCTGCCGGGTTCCAGAAAATCGTGCTGGCATCGCTGGCCTTGGCTGCGGAACCGGCGTAGGCATTACCCAGGCCGCTACCCTGCTCAAGCAACTGGAAACCGGACGCACCTGCACTGCCTGACAAGGCCACCAGCAACAAGGCCGGAATCATCTTCATCGTAACTTTTTGTGACATGGTCATCTCCCCTCTGGATGTGATCTTTCCGTGGCTATTCCGCCACGCGTCAAAAGTAATTTGCCGCCCTATGCTAAGACCACCGTCCAGAAAAATCTTCAGCTATTCAAGGTTTGGCAGCTCCCTTTTCTGGCCCTGTTGGTTAATTGCAACAGGTCAGGCAGCTTGACTCCCCAGATAATTCAGCGGTCCGCCGGTGAAGGGCGCAAATCCGGTCCCGAAGATCACTCCGGCATCGGCCAGATCGGCATCGGCGACGACCCCGTCGTTCACCAGTTGCTGCGTGCGCTCGAGCAGCGGTTTGAGCAGACGAGCGGCGAGTCCGGCCGGGACGCTCCCGGCCAGACCCTTGTTCGGCCGGCCACCGGGGTAATCGTAGAAACCCCGGCCGCTCTTCTTGCCGAGGTGACCGGCGTTGAAACGTTCCAGCAGGCACCTCGGTGGCTCGGCAGCAGTCCCTGCGAGGCTCTTGCCAGCAGCCATCGCAACGTCGAGTCCGACCATGTCAACGAGTTCGATCGGGCCCATCGGCATGCCGAAAGCGAGCATCGCTTCGTCCACGGTTTCCGGTGCGAGGCCCTCATCGACGGCGCGCATCGCTTCGAGCAGGTAAGGCCCGAGAACGGCGTTGACCAGGAAACCCGGCGCGCTCTTCACCGGCAGCGGCAGTCGCTCGATCTGTTTGACGAAAGCGGTGGCGCGTTGCTGCATTTCCGGGTCGGCAGCCGCCGTGGCGACGACTTCGACGAGCGGCATCTTCGCGACCGGGTTGAAGAAATGAATCCCGATCAATCGTTGCGGCCGGACCAGTACCGTGGACAAATCCTCGATGCGCAGGCTCGAGGTGTTCGTCGCCAGGACCGCGTCGGGCGGGATCACCGCTTCGAGTTTGCTGAGCAGCTCGCGCTTGGCGTCGAGGTCTTCGAAAATCGCCTCGATCACCACGTCCGCCTGGCGTGCTCCGTAGCCTTCCGGGTCGGGAATCAGCCGGTCCATCACCTTGCGCAGTTCGCGCGGGTCTTTGATGCGCTGGCGCCACGCCGCATAGGCGCGTTGCAAGGCCGGGGCGATGCGCTCCATTCCCTGATCCTGCAGGGTGACGGTCAGCCCGCGCAACGCACACCAGGCCGCGATGTCGCCGCCCATCACGCCAGCGCCGACGACATGCACGCGCCTGGCCGCGAAGCTGCCCGCCTTGCCGAAACTCTTCAGGCGCTCCTGCAGGAAGAACACGCGCAGCAGATTGCGCGCCGTCGGCGAACGAACGATGCGGTCGATCAGTGCCGGTGCTGCCAGCGCATTCCCCTGGTGATTGGCCCAGATGTCGATGATCGCGTACGGTGCCGGATAATGCTCGCGGCGCGCGCGCCTGCCGACCTGCTTTCTCGCGGCACTCGCCAGCAGGCCCTTGAACGGACCATTGAGCAGGCGCTGCAGCAGGGGCGGACGGCGGCGCGGCTGATCGGCGAGCACCAGCAATGCCGCGGCGCTGTCCATGACGCGCGCCGGTACGCAGTCGTCGGCAAGGCCAAGGCGTTTCGCCTTGCCGGCATCGATCGTCTTGCCGGTCAGCATCATGTCGAGTGCCGCCTGTGGGCCGATTCGTTCCGGCAGGCGCAGCATGCCGCCCCAGCCCGGCACGATGCCGAGCATGACTTCCGGCAGGCCCATCCGGGTCGAGGGCTCGTCGACCGCCAGCAGGTAACGACACGCCAGCGCCAGTTCGAGGCCACCACCGAGGCAGTGACCGCGTACCAGCGCCAGCGTCGGATACGAAACGGCGGCCAGACGGTTGAAGAGCTGCCAGCCACGTGTCACCAGATCGAGCCCCTTTTCAGGCGTATCGAGCTGCGTGAACTCCTGTATGTCGGCACCGGCGATGAAGCCGGCCGCTTTCCCCGAACGGAAGATCAGCCCTTGCGGCGGGCTGCGATCGAACTGATCGAGAAGCAAGGCGAGTTCGTCCATTACCGCACTGGAAAGTGAATTGGCCGATTCGCCAGCCTTGTCGAGCGTCGCCCAGGCGAGACCTGCGGCATCGACATCGAGCCGCCAGTGCCGGTAGTCATTTTCATGGATGTGCATGCTTTTCCCCGTCTTGCCCTGGTCGGTTGATCGTTTCCACCAGCATTGCCCCGCCCTGGCCGCCACCGATGCAGATTGCGGCGATGCCGCGCCTTGCCCTGGCGTGCTGCAGCGCCTGCAGCAGATGCAGGACGATGCGGGCGCCGGAAGCGCCGACCGGGTGACCGAGTGCAATGGCGCTGCCGTCGACGTTGAGACGCTCCGGCTGGATCACGCCGAGCGCGCCCGGCAGACCGAGCTGCTCGCGGCAGTAGTCGTCCGACTCCCAGGCAGCGAGGCAGCCGAGCACCTGCGCCGCGAACGCCTCATTGATTTCCCAGAGGTCGATGTCCGCCAAGCCGAACTGATGACGCTGCAGGATCGGCGTTGCGGCATGCACCGGACCCAGCCCCATTTGCGCCGGATCGAGACCGGCCCACTGGCTGTCGGTAATGCTGCCGAGCGGCTCGAGCCGCCATTTGTCGACCGCTGCCGCCGAGGCCAGGAGCAGCCACGCGGCCCCGTCGGTGATTTGTGAGCTGTTGCCCGGGGTCACGCGGCCATATTTGCGATCAAAAAAAGGCTTGAGCCTGGCAAGTCCGGCCATGCTCGAATCGGCGCGCACCCCGTCGTCTTCGCTGTAGACCTTGCCCTTGCCGTCAACGAGAGGGACGATCTCGCCGAAACGTCCGGCGGCTTGTGCAGCGACTGCGCGCTGGTGACTGCGAACACTGTATTCGTCCATCTGCTGGCGCGAGATGCCGAAGCGCCAGGCAAGGTTTTCGGCGGTCTGACCCATCAGCAGACCAACGACCGGGTCGGTCAGTCCCTTCAACAGGCCGATCACCGGGGACAGCGCCTGCGACGGACGCAGGCGGGCGAACATGCCGATCTTCTGACTGAACGTCCGGGCCTGCATCATCTGTGCAAACCAGCGCACCATTGCCTCGTTGTACAGCAGCGGCGCATGCGAGAGCGCGTCGACCCCGCCGGCAAGCACCAGTTGCGAGCGTCCATTCTGGATGTTGGCCATCGCCGAGTCGATCGCCTGCATGCCGCTGGCGCAGTTGCGCATTACCGTCCAGGCCGGCACCTGATGGCCGCAACCGAGACGCAGGGAAACGACGCGAGCGATATTGACTTCGTCGGGCGAGGGACTGGCACAACCGAGAATGATCTCGTCGAGTTCGGTCGGTGCGAACGGCTGGCGAATCAGCAATGCGCGGCCGGCCTGCACCGCCAGATCGCTCGCAGCGAACGGCCCGGGCGCATTGCGCCCCTTGAGGAAAGGCGTTCTCGCGCCATCGACGACATACACGGGCTGAAATCCCATGGGTTCTCCTTCTGCCAAACACGAAAGGCACGGAACAACGGCTCCGCGCCTTCCAGGGTTCGCTGAGCGGCGGTCTAGGCGGCTTTGTGCAGCAGCGGCTGTTGCCGCGCATGCCCGAGATCATGCGGGAAATCGTCGACGCGGATGACGATGTCGCGCAGTTCATTCCGCCGCTTGAGCACGGCGTACTCCGCAGCGGTGACGATGCCGGCAGCAAAAGCCGCGTGCGCCAGATCGCGGACGTTGGCGTCCGGATTGTCGGCCAGCACACCGCTCTTTTCGGCGGCACGAATCTTGGCTTCGATCGGTTCGGCGGCAATGGTTGCCGCCAGCGCCAGTTCGAGTGCGCCGACGGCTTCGCTTTCAACCTTGGGCAGGTAGGATTCGGCGGTCAGACGGTCGCGCGCAGCCGACGGTTCGATCAGCAGCTTTGCCACCTGGTGACCAATCCGGTCGGAAGGCACGTCGTAGGGGTGGCCGAGCGGGAAGACGAGACGGTAGAGCATGCGCGCGATCCAGCGCACCGGGAAGTTGGCAATCACCCCGTCGAACGCCATCTGCGCCTTGTACATCGCATCCCACATCGCCCAGTGCATCAGCGGTGCGTCGGCCGGTTGACGCCCTTCCGACTCGTAGCGCTTGAGCGTCGCAGAGCACAGATACAACATCGACAGAATGTCGCCGAGCCGCGCCGAGAGTTTTTCGCGGCGTTTCAATTCACCTCCCAGAACCAGCATCGAGATGTCTGCGAGGAAGGCGAAAGCCGAAGAGAAGCGCGTCAGCTGCTGGTAGTAGCGCCTGGTTTCCGGAGCGACATTGGCCGGCACGGAGACGAAATGCGAGCCAGTCAGTCCCTTTCTCAGCGCACCGAAGGCATGTCCTATGGTGAACAGGAGATGGCCGAAAAAGGCCTTGTCGAAGTCGCGCAGACCCTGTTCCTCATCGGGGTTGAAAGCCGACTTCATCTCCTTGAGCACATACGGATGACAGCGGATGGCCCCCTGGCCAAACAGGATCATGCTGCGCGTCAGGATGTTTGCACCTTCGACGGTAATCCCGATAGGCAGTTGCTGATAGGCACGGCCGATGAAGTTCGATGGTCCCAGACAGATCCCCTTGCCGCCGACGATATCCATACCGTCATTGACGACCTGGCGGGCAAGCTCGGTGACATGATACTTGGCGATCGCCGAGACCACCGACGGCTTCTCGCCGAGGTCGATGGCGCCAGCCGTCATCGTGCGCACGGCATTCATCATGTAGGTGTAGGCGCCGATGCGCGTCAGCGGTTCTTCAACGCCTTCGAAGCGCCCGATCGCCATCTTGAACTGACTGCGAACACGCGCGTATGCACCGACCGTGCGAGCCGTCAACTGTGCCATGCCGGCGTTCGATGACGGCAGCGAGATCGAGCGGCCAGCCGCCAGACACTCCATCAGCATCCGCCACCCCTGGCCAACCATCGCCGGGCCACCGATCACGTAGTCGAGCGGCATGAAGACGTCCTTGCCGCGCGTCGGGCCATTCATGAACATGGCGTTGAGCGGGAAGTGGCGGCGACCGATTTCTGCGCCGGGGGTGTCGCGCGGCACCAGGGCACAGGTAATGCCGATGTGCTTGCTGCTGCCGAGCAGGCCATCCGGATCATAGAGATGGAAAGCCAGACCCAGGATGGTGCACACCGGACCGAGAGTAATGTAACGCTTGTCCCAGGTCACGCGCATGCCGAGCACTTCCCGGCCCTGCCACATGCCCTTGCAGACGATGCCGACGTCGGGGATCGAGCCAGCGTCGGAACCGGCCCAGGGACTGGTCAGGGCGAAGGCGGGAATCTCGATCCCCTTGGCCAGCCGCGGCAGATAGTGGTTCTTCTGTGCCTCGGTACCGTAGTGCAACAACAGTTCGGCCGGACCGAGCGAGTTGGGCACCATCACCGACACCGACAACGCCGAACAACGCGTCGATAGTTTGGTGACGATCTGCGAGTGGGCATAGGCCGAGAACTCGAGACCGCCATACTTCTTCGGGATGATCATCCCGAGGAATCCCTTGTCCTTGATGTACTGCCATGCCTGTGGTGGCAGATCGTGCAAATCGTTCGTCACCTGCCAGTCATCCACCAGCGCACAGGCCTGCTCGACCTCGTTGTCCATGAAGGACTGCTCTTCGGGCTTGAGTTTCGGCACCGGATAGGCGAGCAGCTTGTTCCAGTCGGGATTGCCGCGGAACAGTTCGCCGTCCCACCACACCGTCCCGGCCTCGAGCGCGACGCGCTCGGTTTCCGACATCTGCGGCAGAATCCGTTTGTAAGTACTGAAAATGGGCCGGCTGACCAGCGCTCGCCGCAAGGGGCGAACGCCGAACAGCGCGACAAGACTCACCAGTGTGACACCGATGATGATCGAGACGACCGTTGTGATCATTGCTGCTTCTCCTATTGCTGGTCCTGGGTCTTGGGTGTTGTAGCTTGGACCTTGCGCTGTGCGCCTTGTCCCTTGAATATCAGACCGTCTTCGAGGACGGTTCTTGTTGTTACTATGGAAGTCGCGAGCGACTCACGAATCTCCCCTCCCCCCTCGCGGGGGAGGGGTTGGGGGAGAGGGGAACGGTAGCTCATGAAACTGTGGCAAGGGTGCCCGCAGGCCACCGAGCAGGAAAGGCATCAGCCGCTGCGCCAGGCGTCTGGCCAGCGCGGTGTCGCCCGGATCATCGGCGCTCTCGCCTGCGAGATCGCCCAATTCACAGCCGGTGACGACCTGCAGCACATCGGTTCCGGCGATCGCGTAAGACATGGCGCCAAGCATGAAATGCAGGCGCCAGACAATCTCCGCTTTGGGAACATCCGGCAAGGCGCGAAATAGTGCCAGCTTGTAGCGATCGATCACCTGCGCATACTCACCGGCAAAAAAGGTGCGGATGAACTCGGCCGGTTCGGTCAAGGTACGGCCGAGCAATCGCAGAAAGGTCATGCCACCCAGCGACGGATCCTCCCCCATCCGCAACAAGGTGCCGAAAAACGCTTCGAGTATCTGCGACGGCTTGAGCGGTGCACCGGCAGCCTGCGCTTCGAGTTCGTCAAGTGCCTGCAGGCGCTGCTGGTTGAGCCAGGCCAGGCGACGCCGGAAAACCTCGCACAGCAATGCCTCTTTCGACCCGAAATGGTAGTTCACCGCGGCCAGGTTGACTTCCGCCGCGCTGGTGATGGTCCGCATCGACGTCGCTTCGTAGCCGTTTTCCATGAACAGGCGTTCGGCAACGTCCAGAATGCGCTCACGGGTATCACTCGTTGTTTTCTGATCGGACATAGGATCGCTGGCCCAGGAATAGCGGATTTGCACGCTCGAAATGCTTGTCATCCTCACTTCGATCAAACGTTCGTTTTAATGTTAGGGCCATCGCCTCCCAAATGCAAGAGTTTTTTGCCTCTTTCTGCGTCCATCTTGAGACCTGGCTCGACAACAGGGCATACTCCGGGGATCAGCCACCCGATCGACAAGCCAGAACCATGCGCCGTGCCGCCTCTTCCTACCCTGCAGCCGAGTCACCCGCGGCCGCCGACAGTCATCTCTGGTTGACCCTCAACAAGTTGCTTCCCTATCTGTGGCAATACAAGTGGCGAGTCTTGCTGGCCCTCTCGTGTCTGTTCACGGCCAAACTGGCCAATGTCTGTGTGCCGCTGGTTTTCAAGGAGATGATCGACAGTCTGAGCAGCACGCAACAGGCACTTGCCCTGCCTGCCCTGCTGCTGCTGCTTTATGGTGCGCTGCGTTTTTCGACCTCCCTGTTCACGGAGCTGCGCGAGATTCTCTTTGCCCGCGTCACACAACGCGCCGTACGCCGGATCGCGCTGGAAGTTTTCCGCCACCTGCACCAGCTTTCGCTCCGCTTTCATCTGCAAAGGCAGACCGGTGGTGTTTCGCGCGACATCGAACGTGGCAGCCGATCGATCTCGAGTCTGATCAGCTATACGCTCTATTCGATCCTGCCGACTCTGGTCGAAATCACGCTCGTCCTGATCATCCTGTTTGTCAGGTACGACAGTGCCTTTGTCCTGATCACCCTGGCTTCGCTGACGGCCTATGTGGTATTCACGGTCAAGGTCAGCAACTGGCGGATCGCCATTCGCCGGAAACTCAACGAGATGGACTCGGCAGCAAATACTCGCGCCATCGACAGCCTGCTCAACTACGAAACGGTCAAGTACTTCAATAATGAGGAATACGAGGCCCGCCGCTACGATCAGCAGATGCATCTGTGGGAAGACGCGGCGACCAGGAGCCAGGTCTCCCTGTCCTGGCTCAATCTCGGCCAACAGATCATCATTGCATTGGGGGTCACTTTGATGATGTGGCGAGCAGCCAGTGGTGTGGTCGCGGGCTCGATGACCATCGGCGATCTGGTGCTGGTCAACGCTTTCCTGATTCAGCTCTACATGCCACTCAACTTCCTCGGCGTGGTGTACCGCGAAATTCGCCAGTCACTGGCCGACATCGAGCGCATGTTCGACCTGCTCGCCGTGCACCGGGAAATCGCCGATGTGCCGGACGCCATTCCCCTCATGGCTGGCCCAATGGAGATCCGCTTTTCCGATGTGGACTTTTTCTACGAGTCCAACCGGCAGATTCTGTACGGCGTTGATTTTGTGATTCCGGCCGGGCGCACCCTCGCTGTCGTCGGCGAGTCCGGTTCCGGAAAATCGACCCTGGCACGGCTGCTCTACCGCTTCTATGACATCAGCGGCGGTCATGTCCGGATCAACGGCAGCGATCTTCGCCAACTCACCCAGGCGAGCCTGCGCGCAGCCATCGGCATCGTACCGCAGGATACCGTGTTGTTCAATGACACCATTTTCTACAACATTCAGTACGGCCAGCCCGAAGCCAGCCGCGAACAGGTGCTTGCCGCAGCCAGCGCGGCGCAACTCGCGGCGTTCATCGAACTGCTCCCCGATGGCTACGAAACGCGGGTGGGCGAACGCGGACTGAAGCTTTCGGGAGGGGAAAAGCAGCGGGTCGCCATCGCTCGCGCGCTGCTCAAGAACCCGCCGGTGTTGATTTTCGATGAAGCGACTTCGGCACTCGACTCGAAAACCGAAAAAGCCATCCAGGCGAGTCTCGACAATGCGGCACGTGGCCGCACGACGCTGGTGATCGCCCACCGCCTATCGACGATCATGAATGCCGACGAGATTCTGGTAATGGACGCCGGTCGCATCGTCGAACGCGGATCGCACCTCAAACTGCTCGACGCTGGCGGCCTGTACGCGCAGATGTGGGCCCTGCAACAGTTGGAGGAGTCCGGCGACAAGGCCGCAAGCGAGTCGCCGGCCACGCATGAGTTATGACCAATGCATTCTGCCGGCGAAAAAAAGCCAAGCAGAGCCTGGCTATTGTTCATTCGGCCGACCGGCCGCAAAAGCGATTATTCGGTGACGGCGTCGACTTCCGGCCGATCCATCAACTCGACATACGCCATCGGTGCATTGTCGCCATCGCGAAAACCACACTTCAGAATCCGCAGATAGCCGCCATTGCGGGCCGCATAACGCGGCCCGAGTTCGTTGAACACCTTGACCACCATGTCCCGATCGCGCAGTCGGTCGAAAGCCAGGCGACGGTTGGCCAGGTTCGGGTTCTTGCCGAGAGTGATGATCGGCTCGATGACGCGCCGAAGCTCCTTGGCTTTCGGCAGGGTCGTCTTGATGGCTTCTTCACGAAGCAGAGAAACGGTCATGTTACGCAACATCGCCAGACGATGGGCGCTGGTACGATTCAGTTTACGAAGACCCAAACGGTGACGCATATCAATTCCTTCCTGTTCTTGTCCGGCTGCTCATTTCTCGAGGCCGGCGGGAGGCCAGTTCTCAAGCTTCATGCCCAGTGTCAGGCCGCGCGCGGCCAGCACTTCCTTGATTTCATTCAGCGACTTGCGACCGAGATTGGGCGTCTTGAGCAGCTCGTTCTCGGTGCGCTGGATCAGATCACCAATGTAATAGATGTTTTCCGCCTTCAGACAGTTGGCCGAGCGAACCGTCAACTCCAGGTCATCCACCGGACGCAACAGCAAGGGGTCGACCTGCACCGTCTTCTGATACTCGATAGGCAGCGCCGTCCCGGCGAGGTCGGCAAACACCGAAAGCTGCTCCATCAGGATGCGCGCAGCCGTCCGGATGGCCTCTTCCGGCTCGATGGCACCGTTGGTTTCGATGTCCATGATCAGCTTGTCCAGATCGGTCCGCTGCTCGACACGCGCGCTCTCGACTGCGTAGCTGACCCGGCGAACCGGGCTGAACGAGGCGTCAAGGATCAGCTTGCCAATATTCTTGCTGCCATCGCCAATCTCGCGGAGGTTGCCAGCCACATAACCCCGCGAGCGCTCGACCTTCATTTCCATCGCCAGCTTGCCACCGGCAGAGAGGTGGGCAATGACATGCTCGGGGTTGATGATCTCGACGTCGTGCGAGACATCGATGTCGGCAGCCCGAACAACGCCCTTGCCTTCCTTGCGGAGTTGCAGGACGACTTCTTCCCGGTTGTGCAGCTTGAAGACGACCCCCTTGAGGTTCAACAGGATATCGACCACATCCTCCTGAACCCCGTCAATGGTCGAGTATTCATGCAGTACGCCTTCGATGCTGACCTCGGTCGGCGCATAACCCGGCATCGACGACAGCAGAATCCGACGCAGTGCATTGCCCAGAGTATGCCCGTAACCGCGTTCAAACGGCTCCATGACCACTCGTGCATGCACCGGCGACAAGCTCTGCACATCGATGATGCGCGGTTTAAATAGTCCACTGCTTTGCATGTACTGTCCTTTGCCTGATTCCGTCAAGCCTCGCCACTACTACTTCGAATAGAGTTCGATGACGAGACTTTCGTTGATCGTCGGCGGCAGTTCGCTACGTTCCGGGTGTGCCTTGTAGGTGCCTTTTGCCGCTTTGGCGTCCACTTCAACCCACTCGGGAAAGCCACGCGCTTCGGCAGCGACCAGAGCGGCCTTGACGCGAAGATGAGCTTTCGCTTTCTCGCAGACTTCTACGACGTCGCCGGGGCGAACCTGGTACGAGGGAATGTTTACGCGCCGACCGTTCACGAGTACGCCGTTATGTCTGACCACCTGGCGCGACTCCGCTCGCGACGCCGCGAAACCCATGCGGTAGCAGACACTATCGAGGCGAGCCTCAAGCAATTGCAACAGCACCTCACCAGTGACGCCCTTGCGACGGTCAGCCTCTTTGTACACCTTGCGAAACTGTCCTTCAAGGACGCCATAGATGCGGCGGATTTTCTGCTTTTCCCGCAGGTGAACACCATAGTCGGACAAGCGTTGCCCGGACTTCTGGCCATGCTGACCGGGTGCATACGAGCGACGTTCGATCGCGCACTTGTCGGTGAAGCACTTTTCCCCCTTGAGGAACAATTTTTCGCCTTCACGGCGACATTGACGGCATTTCGGATCGAGATTGCGAGCCACTATTTTCTCCTTAAATCCGACGCTTCTTGGGCGGCCGACAACCATTGTGCGGGATCGGCGTGACATCGGTGATCGCGGTGATCTTCATACCAAGCGCATTGAGCGCGCGCACCGAAGACTCTCGCCCTGGGCCAGGCCCCTTGATACGAACTTCGAGGTTTTTGACGCCACACTCGACGGCAACCCGGCCGGCAGCTTCAGCGGCAACCTGGGCAGCAAAAGGAGTGCTCTTGCGTGAACCCTTGAAGCCGGCCCCACCAGACGTCGCCCACGACAGCGCGTTACCCTGGCGGTCGGTGATGGTGATGATCGTATTGTTGAACGAGGCATGGATGTGAGCAACACCTTCAGCAACGTTCTTTCTGATCTTAACTTTTTTACGAACTTTTGCAGCAGTCTTGGCCATGGTCAGGTCCTAGTCTTTCATCATTTCTTGCCGGCGATCGGCTTCCGCGGTCCCTTGCGAGTACGCGCATTGGTGCGCGTCCGCTGGCCACGAGACGGCAGGCCCTTGCGGTGACGAAGGCCACGATAGCAGCCCAAGTCCATCAAGCGCTTGATGCTCATCGTGACTTCGCGACGCAGATCACCCTCGACACTGTATTTGCCGATCTGGTCACGCAAACGATCCAGTTCAGCCTCAGTCAGGTCCTTCATTTTTGTTGAACGTTGAACCCCAGCAGCATCACAGATTTTCTGTGCGCGCGGACGTCCGATACCGTAAATGGCAGTTAATGCGATCTCGGCATGCTGGTGGTTCGGGAGGTTTACGCCTGCGATGCGGGCCATCGATTCACCCCAAATAATCGAAACTTCAAGTTTATGCCTTCAATCGACTGACGACTCACCATGGGTGGGTCGCAGCGATCAACCCTGACGCTGTTTGTGACGTCGATCCATACAGATCACACGCACAATACCGTGACGCCGAATAATCTTGCACTTGCGGCAGATGCGTTTCACAGATGCCAGCACTTTCATGATTCACTCCTGATTCCCCGGCCCGAGGCGCAGCCAGCCTGTCGCCGGGTTGTTGCTTGGATTGCTGCGTAGATTCTTTGTTGATTCTTGTAGAAACCATTCACTTGGCGCGGAAGACGATGCGCGCACGACTCAGATCATAGGGCGTGAGTTGCACGGTCACCTTGTCGCCCGGCAAAATGCGGATGTAGTGCATGCGCATCTTGCCGGAAATGAAACCCAGCACCATATGGCCGTTTTCGAGCTTCACCCTGAAGGTGGCGTTGGGAAGGTTCTCGATAACCTCTCCCTGCATTTCGATCAAGTCTTCCTTTGCCATTCTATTTCGCCGGTGAGCCTTTGAAGTTAGCCTTTTTCAACAGGCTCTCGTACTGGTGTGACATCGCATAGGCCTGGACCTGCGTCATGAAATCCATCGTTACCACCACAATGATCAAGAGCGAGGTGCCGCCAAAGTAGAACGGCACATTCCATTTCAGGATCAGAAACTCCGGCAACAGACAGACGATGGTGATATAGCCCGCGCCAACCAGGGTCAATCGCATCAGGATCTTGTCGATGTAGCGTGCGGTCTGATCCCCTGGTCGAATTCCAGGAACGAATGCCCCGCTTCTCTTCAGGTTGTCAGCAGTTTCCCTGGAATTGAACACCAGCGCCGTGTAGAAAAAACAGAAGAAAATGATCGCCGCAGCGTACAACATGACATAGATCGGTTGCCCCGGAGAGAGTGCACCGGCGATGTCCTTCAGCCAGCGCACCGACTCTCCCGATCCGAACCAGCCGGCAATGGTTGCCGGGAAAAGGATGATCGACGAGGCAAAGATCGGCGGTATCACGCCTGCCATGTTCAGTTTCAGTGGCAGGTGCGAACTCTGCCCGCCATAAATCTTGTTGCCCACCTGACGCTTCGCGTAGTTGACCAGAATCTTGCGTTGCCCGCGTTCAACGAAAACGACAAACGCAGTGACCAGGACGACCAGAAGGCTGATCACGATTGCCGTCAGCGGATGCATGGCGCCAGTACGAACCAGTTCAAGGAGCCCACCTATGGCGTTTGGCAATCCGGCCGCAATACCGGCAAAGATGATGATCGAGATCCCGTTGCCAATCCCACGCTCAGTGACCTGCTCACCCAGCCACATCAGGAACATCGTTCCAGTGACCAGTGTGGTCACGGTAACGAAGCGAAACAGCATTCCCGGGTCAATCACCAGCCCAGGTTGTGACTCGACTGCGACAGCAATTCCAATTCCCTGAAACAATGCGAGAAAGACCGTACCATAACGGGTGTACTGCGTGATCTTGCGACGCCCGGCTTCGCCTTCCTTTTTCAGCGCCTCGAGCTGGGGGCTGGCGTGCGTCATCAGTTGCATGATGATCGACGCAGAAATGTACGGCATGATCCCGAGGGCAAAAATCGTAAAACGCGAAAGCGCCCCGCCCGAGAACATGTTGAACATGCCCAGAATGCCACCCTGCTGCTTGTTGAACAGCTCGCTCAAGGTCTGTGCGTCGATGCCGGGAACCGGGATGTGCGCGCCAATCCGGTATACGACCAGCGCACCTAGCAGGAACCACAGCCGACGCTTCAGATCGCCGAACTTTCCACCTTTGCTGACCGTGCTGGAACTAGTTACCAAAAAAGATCACCCTTGCCTGCTCGTTATTCCGAAACGCTGCCGCCGGCAGCTTCGATAGCCGCACGTGCACCCGCAGTCGCTCCGACACCCTTGAGGGTGATCTTACGATTGATCTCGCCCGAGAGCACCACCTTCGCCGACAGCGCATGCTGCGAAACCAGATTGGCCTGCATCAGCGTCGCCAGGTCGATCTCATCCACGGGCAAACGCGCGATCTCCGACAAGCGTACCTCACAGTTGCGAGCGTTGGTCAAGGACTTGAAGCCACGCTTCGGCAGGCGGCGCTGCAGGGGCATCTGGCCACCTTCAAAACCCACCTTGTGAAAACCGCCGGCGCGCGACTTCTGCCCCTTGTGACCACGACCACAGGTCTTGCCAAGACCGGATCCGATGCCTCGACCCACACGCTTCTTGGCCGGTCGTGCGCCATCGGCAGCTTGCACGGTATTGAGTTCCATCTCAGCCCTCACACTTCAGGAGGTACGAAACCTTGTTGATCATCCCGCGCACCGCCGGTGTATCTTCAAGAACCGAAATACTATTTACACGTCGAAGGCCCAGACCGCGCACCGTCGCGCGGTGAGATTCCTTGGTGCCGATCAGGCTCCTGACGAGTGTCACTTTCACTTTCTTCTCAGTCATTTCTCACCCCAGGATTTCGGCAACGGCTTTGCCACGTTTGGCGGCAACCTCCGCCGGTGTGGTCATCGCCCGCAAACCGTTGATCGTCGCGCGGACGATGTTATAGGGATTGGTCGACCCGTGCGCCTTGGCGACCACATTGGTCATTCCAATCACATCGAAGACAGCCCGCATGGCGCCACCTGCGATGATCCCGGTACCCTCGGGCGCCGGTTGCATCATTACTCTCGACGCGCCATGATGGCCGACGACGGTGTGCTGCAAGGTTCCACTCTTGAGACTGACCTTGATCAGATTCCGGCGCGCCTCTTCCATGGCCTTCTGGACCGCTACCGGAACTTCGCGCGACTTCCCCTTACCCATACCCACCCGACCGTCGCCGTCACCAACCACGGTAAGCGCTGCAAAACCGAGGATACGACCGCCCTTCACCACCTTGGTCACTCGGTTGATCGAGATCATCTTCTCGCGCATGCCGTCGTCAGGCTTTTCGGCTTGTTGAGGTTTCCTGCTTTGCGGTTTAGCCATTGATTACTCCAATTCTTTGCCGTGCGATCAGAACTTGAGACCGGCTTCACGCGCCGCATCTGCCAGCGCCTTGATCCGCCCGTGGTACCGGAAACCGGAACGATCGAATGCCACCTGGTCGATTCCGGCCTGTTTCGCGCGTTCAGCGATCAACTGACCGATCGTTTTTGCCGCACTGATGTCTCCACCGTTTGGCAGCGTCTTGCGTACTTCCGGCTCCAGCGACGATGCTGCTGCAAGAACCCTCGTCCCGCAAACCGAAATCACCTGTGCGTAGATGTGGCAGTTGCTGCGGTGCACGGACAAACGTACTGATTTGAGTTCGGCAATCTTGGCACGGGTCTGGCGAGATCTGCGCAAACGCGCCTGTTTTTTGTCAATCATCTGAGCACCCTTACTTTTTCTTTTTCGTTTCCTTGATCACGACGACTTCGTCCGCATAACGCACGCCCTTGCCCTTGTAGGGCTCCGGTTTGCGATAGGCACGAACCTCGGCCGCTACCTGGCCAACCAGCTGCCGGTCAATCCCCTTGATCACAATCTCGGTCTGTGTCGGAGTCGCAGCACTGATGCCTTTCGGCAACTGGTAGGCGACGGGATGCGAAAAGCCAAGGGTCAGGTTGAGCGTATCACCCTGCACCTGAGCACGGTAACCGACGCCAACCAGGCTGAGCTTACGCTCAAAACCCTTGCTGACTCCGGTGACCATGTTGGCAACCACGGCACGAACGGTTCCGGAAAGTGCATCGGATTGAGCCACCCCATCGACGGGTTTGCACAGCAGGCTGTCGCCCTCCTGCTCGACGGTCACCGCCGGGTGGGAGACAAAATCCAGAGCACCTAGAGGACCCTTGACCGAGATGGATTCTGCCGAGAGATCGACGGTGACACCCGGAGGGAGAAGAATTGGTTTCTTTGCAACGCGGGACATGGCTAACCCTTACGCGACGAAGCACAGCACTTCGCCACCGACATGGCTAGCGCGCGCCTTACGATCAGTCATGACGCCCTTGGGTGTCGACACGATCGCCACCCCCAGCCCGTTCATGACCTGCGGAATATCACCTACACCTCGATAAATGCGGAGACCTGGCCTCGAAACACGATCGATGCGCTCGATCACCGGACGGCCAGCATAATACTTCAGGCCAATCTCGAGAACCGGCTTACCGTCATTCGGACTCACAGCAAAGTCCTCAACATAGCCCTCGTCTTTCAAGACCTGGGCGATGGCGATTTTTACCTTGGAAGACGGCATGGCGACGGAGCCCTTGCTTGCCATCTGGGCATTTCGGATGCGTGTCAGCATATCGCTGATCGGATCACTCATACTCATTATGTTCTCTCCTGCCTACCAGCTAGCCTTGATCATTCCCGGCACCTCGCCTTGCATCACGAAATCGCGCAGCTTGCCACGACCCAAACCGAACTTCCGATAGACGCCCCGCGGACGGCCGGTCAGCGAACAGCGGTTACGGAGCCTGACCGGGCTGGCATTGCGTGGCAAGGCCTGCACTTTCAAGCGCGCCTCAAAGCGCTCTTCCACAGAACGACTCTGGTCGGACACAACGGCTATCAGTTCAGCACGCTTTTTGGCGTACTTTTCAACCATCTTGCGCCGCTTTTCACCACGGTTGATCACAGCGAGTTTCGCCATTTCGTCTCAGTTCCTGAAGGGAAATTTAAACGCGCCAAGCAAGGCACGCGCCTCTTCATCGGTCTTGGCAGTAGTAGTGACACTGATGTTCATGCCGCGAAGCGCATCGATCCTGTCGTACTCGATTTCAGGAAAGATAATCTGCTCCTTGAGGCCCATGTTGTAGTTGCCACGTCCGTCGAAACCTTTTCCGGAGATGCCGCGGAAGTCGCGAACCCGCGGCAGTGCAACGGTAACCAGGCGGTCGATAAATTCGAACATGCGCGGTCCGCGAAGAGTGACCATGCAGCCGATCGGATAGCCGGTACGTATCTTGAAACCGGCAATCGACTTGCGAGCCTTGGTGCTCACCGGCTTTTGCCCGGCAATCTTGACCAGGTCGCTCATCGCGTTCTCCAGAATCTTCTTGTCGGCGACCGCCTCACCGACCCCGATATTCAGGGTGACCTTGGTGATCCTCGGCACTTCCATTCTCGACTTGTACCCGAACCTCTGGGTCAACTCGTTCACCACAGTGGTGTTGTAATAATCCAGCAAACGCGCCATGACTACTCCTTAGGCCCCCAACACTTCGCCATTCGACTTGAAAAAACGCACCTTGGTGTTGTCTTCAAGTGTTCTGAAGCCGACACGATCCGCTTTTCTGGTCACCGGGTTGTAGAGCGCGACATTCGAAATGTGCAGCGGCATTTCTTTTTCGACAATGCCGCCGGCGATACCCTTGACCGGATTCGGCTTGACATGCTTTTTGGCACGATTGACGCCCTCCACCAGGACATGCTCGGCGTCGACACGGCGAAGCACGTTTCCACGCCTGCCCTTGTCCTTACCCGCGATCACGAGAACGTCGTCGCCTTTACGAATCTTTTCCATGGCCTTCCTTACAGCACTTCCGGAGCCAGGGAAACGATCTTCATGAAACGGTCACCACGCAACTCGCGTGTCACCGGCCCAAAGATGCGCGTTCCAATCGGCTCCATCTTGTTATTCAGGAGTACAGCCGCGTTGTGGTCAAACCTGACGAGCGACCCGTCAGGACGGCGTACGCCCTTGGCGGTACGCACCACCACGGCGCTATAGACATCACCCTTCTTGACGCGCCCACGTGGCGCCGCATCCTTGATGGTGACCTTGATAATGTCGCCGACACCAGCGTAGCGGCGCTTCGATCCGCCTAACACCTTGATACACATCACCGAGCGTGCACCGGTGTTGTCGGCGACGTCGAGAGTACTCTGCACTTGAATCATCTGTCACTCCAACTTGGCCCGCTGAGGCGGTCAGTCTTGGAACCCGCAAGGGGAGGAACGCTCAACATCGAAATACCGTCGAGCGCGGGAAAACCTAGAATTATAGCGGCTTTAGCAACAAAAGCAAGCTCTAAATCGCAATAGCACGTTCCAGAAGCTTCGTGACCACCCATGTCTTGGTCTTCGAAAGCGGACGAGACTCCTGAATTTCAACAACGTCACCGATTTTCGCCTGGTTGTTGTCGTTGTGTGCGTGGTACTTGCTGGAACGGACGATGATCTTGTTGTACATGGCGTGCTTGACGCGACGCTCGACGATCACCGTGACGGTCTTTTCCATACGGTCACTGACGACGCGCCCGATCAGAGTGCGCGTGTGGCTGGTGGTCTCGCTCATTGTTGAACTGCCTTTTCATGAAGAAGCGTGCGCACGCGCGCGATCTGACGACGCACTTTGCCAATCTGACTGTTATTCGACAACTGCTGTGTAGCAAGCTGCATGCGCAGGCCAAACTGGGCTTTCAGCAGGTCGAGCAATTCCTTGTTCAACTCGTCGACGGTTTTTGCTCTGAGTTCACTGACTTTCATGATCAACCCACCATACGCGTAACGAAAACCGTTGGAATCGGCAGCTTGGCGGCAGCAAGCGCAAAAGCTTCACGCGCCAGGCTCTCGGCGACCCCATCCATCTCATAGAGAACCTTGCCCGGCTTGATTTCAGCCACGTAGTACTCCGGGTTACCCTTGCCGCTGCCCATCCGGACTTCGGCGGGTTTCTTGGATATCGGCTTGTCCGGGAATATGCGGATCCAGATCCGGCCACCGCGCTTGATGTGCCGCGTCATGGCCCGCCGCGCTGCTTCAATCTGGCGGGCTGTCAGCCGCCCGCGACCAATCGCCTTGAGCCCGTACTCACCAAAACTCACCTTGGCACCCCGCAGCGCAAGGCCGGTATTACGGCCCTTCTGCTCTTTACGGTATTTTCTTCTAGTTGGCTGCAGCATCTGTGGTTCCTGCCTTTCTTACTCGTTTCACGGGTGCCTTCGCTTCCGTAGCGGCGCCCTCGGTCTTCACAAGCTCTTCCTGGCTGTCTGACCTTGCCTTCAGCGTACGTGTCCTGTCGGCCGGGTCAGCGGGGCGAGCGGAGCGACGGGGACGGCGCTGGTCGTCAAGTGCCGGCTCGGTGGAAACCGTTGCCGGCTCCTGGCGATTGAGAATCTCGCCCTTGAAAACCCAGACCTTGACGCCGATCAGACCGTAGGTGGTCAGAGCTTCCGAGGTTGCATAGTCAATGTCAGCGCGCAAGGTGTGCAGCGGCACGCGGCCTTCACGGTACCATTCGCGCCGGGCAATCTCGGCACCGTTGAGGCGGCCGGAACTCATGATCTTGATGCCCTGCGCGCCCAGTCGCATCGCGTTCTGCATCGCCCGCTTCATGGCGCGGCGGAACATGATGCGCTTCTCGAGCTGCTGCGTAATCGAGTCGGCGATCAACTGCGCATCCAGCTCGGGTTTGCGGATTTCTTCGATACTCACATGGACCGGGACGCCCATGATCTTCTGCAGAGCTCCCCGCAAGTGATCGATCTCCTCGCCCTTCTTGCCAATCACCACACCCGGACGAGCCGAGAAGACGGTAACGCGTGCGTTCTTGGCCGGACGCTCGATGAGGATGCGTCCAACCGAAGCATGTTTCAGCTTCTTCCGCAGGAATTCGCGAACTCGAACATCTTCGTTGAGCATGCCGGCGAAGTTCTTGCTGTTGGCGTACCAGCGTGACGACCAATCACGCGTAACGGCCAGACGAAAACCAGCAGGATGAATCTTTTGTCCCATTCTTGTTCCTCAGTTGCCGACGGTCAGAAAAACGTGACAGGTCGGCTTGACGATCCGGTTGCCGCGCCCCTTGGCTCGCGCCGTAAAGCGCTTGAGCACCATGCCTTTTTCGACACAGATAGTCTTTACCTTCAGTTCGTCAATATCGGCACCGACATTGTGTTCGGCGTTGGCAATAGCCGACTCGAGTACCTTCTTGATAATTGCGGCGCCTTTCTTTGGGCTGAACGTCAGAATATTGAGCGCCTTATCGACCGGCAAACCTCGAATCTGATCGGCCACCAGCCGACCTTTCTGGCTCGACAGCCGCACACCGCGCAAAACAGCACGAGTTTCCATATTCATTCCTTTACTTCTTGGCCTTCTTGCCAGAGGTGTGGCCTTTGAAGGTACGGGTCAGAGAAAACTCGCCCAGCTTGTGCCCAACCATGTTCTCGGTGACGTACACCGGAACGTGCTGCTTGCCGTTATGAACGGCAATGGTCAGACCCACGAAATCCGGCAGTACGGTTGACCTGCGCGACCACGTCTTGATCGGGCGCTTGTCGCCCGTCGCACGCACCGCGCTCACTTTATTAATTAGATGGGCATCTGCAAACGGGCCCTTTTTAACGGAACGTCCCATGGTTCTCTATCCCTTAGCGTTTTTGGCGGCGCTGCACGATCATCGACGTCGTGCGCTTGTTGCGACGGGTGCGATAACCTTTGGTCTTGGTACCCCAAGGACTGACCGGGTGCATACCCGCTGCTGTCTTGCCTTCGCCGCCACCGTGCGGGTGGTCGATCGGATTCATTGCGACGCCCCGCACTGTCGGGCGAATGCCGCGCCAACGATTGCCACCGGCCTTGCCTATGGAACGCAGGCTATGCTCTTCGTTACCTACCTCACCGACGGTCGCGCGGCACTCGACATGCACTCGACGAATCTCGCCGGAACGCAAGCGGAGCTGCGCGTGCACACCTTCGCGGGCCAGCAACTGTACCGAGGTACCAGCAGATCGCGCCAACTGTGCGCCCTTGCCAGGTACCATCTCGACGCAATGAATCGTTGTACCAACCGGAATATTACGGATCGGCAAGGTGTTGCCCACCTTGATCGGCGCTTCGGAACCACTGGAGACCTGCTGACCAACGGTCAGACCTTTCGGCGCGATGATGTAACGGCGCTCACCATCGGCGTAACAAAGCAAGGCAATGTTTGCGGTCCGGTTCGGATCATACTCAAGGCGCTCGACCTTTGCCGGAACGCCATCCTTGTTGCGCTTGAAATCAATCAGCCGATAGTGCTGCTTATGGCCACCACCCTGGTGCCGGGTCGTGATCTGGCCGTTGTTATTCCGACCAGCGTTCTTCGATTGTGGCTCGAGCAGTGCGGCAACTGGCTCGCCCTTGTGCAAATCTGCATTGACGACCCGGATGACGGCGCGACGGCCCGGCGAGGTCGGTTTGACTTTGACGAGTGCCATCAGACGCCCCCTCCATCGACGAAATTAATCTCCTGACCCGTCTGCAGACAGACATAGGCCTTCTTCCAGTTCTTGCGCTGACCCATCCTACGGCCAAATTTCTTGTGCTTGCCCTTGACGTTCGCGATCTGTACCGACTTGACGGAAACCTTGAACAGCAACTCGACAGCGCCCTTGACTTCAGGCTTGGTCGCATCGGATAACACACGAAAGATCACCTGATCGTGTTTGTCGGCAATGAAGGTGGCTTTTTCGGAGATCTGTGGTGCGAGCAGCACTTGCATCAGACGTTCTTGATTCATCCCAGGATCTCCTCAAACTTGGCGAGCGCACCTTTGGTCATCAGCACTTTCCGGAACTGGACCAGCGATATCGGGTCGGCTTGCTGGACTTCGACAACCAGGATGTTCGGTAGATTGCGCGATGCCAGGAACACGTTTTCGTCGAGAACATCCGTGATCACGAGCACCGAATCGTAGCCCATGCCCTTGATCTTGGACGCAAAAAGCTTCGTTTTCGGAGCTTCGATGGTGATCCTGTCGACCACCGCCAAGCGATCTTCGCGAACGAGCTGCGAGAGGATTGACGCCATCCCGGCGCGGTACATCTTGCGGTTCAACTTGTGACTGAAGTTCTCGTCCGGTGAACTCGGAAAGACTCGGCCACCACCTCGCCAGATCGGCGAAGATGACATGCCAGCGCGAGCGCGGCCCGTACCTTTCTGGCGCCATGGCTTCTTGGTGGTGTGCCTGACATCCTGGCGATCTTTTTGTCCACGGTTGCCGCTGCGACCGTTCGCCTGATAGGCTACCAAGACCTGGTGGATCAGCGCTTCATTGTATTCGCGGCCGAACAGCGTATCGGAAGCTTCGAGACGGCTCGCTTCCTGACCTTGCTCATTGATCAACTTGAGTTCCATTTATGCCCCCGCCTTGACTGCAGGGCGCACAATCACGTCCGACCCCTTGGATCCTGGAACTGCACCCTTGAGCAACAGCAACTGGCGTTCCACATCGACACGAACGACCTCTAGGTTTTGTTGGGTACGTTTGACAGCGCCCAGATGACCCGCCATTTTCTTACCCGGAAAAACGCGACCCGGATCCTGTGCCATTCCGGTTGAACCGAGCGCCTGATGCGAGACAGAATTGCCGTGCGCAGCACCCTGGGATTTGAAGTGATGCCGCTTGATCCCACCTGAAAAGCCCTTGCCGATGGTCTGACCGGTGACATCAACCTTTTGGCCGACGGCAAAGATGCTGACCGGGATCTGGTCGCCAGGCTGCAACGCAGCGAGGTCGGTAGCGGGAACGGGAAACTCCTTCAAGACGTGACCGGCTTCTACACCCGCCTTGGCAAGGTGCCCCGCGAGAGGCTTATTCACGCGCGATGAACGACGCTTGCCGAAAGCCACCTGAACGACCGAATAGCCGTCGTTCTCCGGCGTTTTGATCTGGGCGACGCGATTATTCGACACATCGAGCACAGTTACCGGGACACTCACACCATCGTCGGTAAAAATGCGCGTCATGCCGACCTTGCGCCCAACAAGGCCTAGACTCATGCTTATTCTCCTCTAACCGGCTACGATTGGCCGGCGAGCGCTGCGAACAAAAACGGGCAGTGATCACTACGCGACTGCCCGGCGAAAGGCGGCGATTATAGCCGCCAGCGGGTGCTTACTGCAACTTAATTTCGACGTCAACACCGGCGGGAAGATCGAGCTTCATTAATGCATCGACCGTCTTGTCGGTCGGATCGATAATATCCATCAGCCGCAGATGCGTGCGGATTTCGAACTGGTCGCGTGAGGTTTTGTCAACGTGCGGGGAACGCAGAATATCAAAACGCTCGATGCGCGTTGGCAGCGGCACCGGACCCCGGACGACGGCGCCGGTGCGCTTGGCGGTTTCAACAATTTCCTGGGCAGACTGATCGATCAAGCGATAGTCGAAGGCTTTCAGGCGAATACGGATTTTCTGGCTTTGCATTATTATTCCAAAGAGCGATCGGTGGAGCCGAAGCCCCACCAGAAATGTGCCGGACTACTCGATGATTTTCGCCACCACGCCGGCGCCGACGGTACGTCCTCCTTCGCGGATCGCAAAGCGCAGGCCTTCTTCCATGGCGATCGGGGCAATCAGCTTGACCGTCATCTGGACATTGTCCCCTGGCATGACCATCTCGACGCCTTCCGGCATGGCGATGGCGCCGGTCACGTCCGTCGTCCGGAAGTAGAATTGCGGACGATAGTTGTTGAAGAACGGCGTATGACGCCCCCCCTCTTCCTTCGACAGACAGTACACCTCTCCGGTGAAATGCGTGTGCGGCTTGATCGAACCCGGCTTCGCCAGCACCTGCCCGCGCTCGACGTCGTCACGCTTGGTGCCGCGCAGCAGCACGCCCACGTTGTCGCCGGCCTGACCCTGGTCGAGCAGTTTGCGGAACATCTCCACACCCGTGCAGATCGTCTTCACCGTCGGCTTGATGCCGACAATCTCGACTTCTTCACCCACCTTGACAACGCCCCGCTCGACACGGCCCGTCACCACCGTACCCCGACCGGAAATCGAGAACACGTCCTCGATCGGCAACAGGAAAGGTTTGTCGATCGCCCGCTGCGGCGTCGGAATGTAGGCATCCAGCGCATCCGCCAGCGCCATCACCGACTGCTCCCCCAGCGGACCCGTATCGCCTTCCAGCGCCTTCAGCGCCGAACCCTGGATGATCGGCGTGTCGTCTCCCGGAAAATCGTACTTGGACAGCAGTTCGCGCACTTCCATGTCGACCAGTTCCAGCAACTCGGCGTCGTCCACCATGTCGCACTTGTTCAGATACACGACAACGTACGGCACACCCACCTGACGCGCCAGCAAAATGTGCTCGCGCGTTTGCGGCATCGGGCCATCCGCCGCCGAAACCACCAGAATCGCGCCGTCCATCTGCGCCGCACCGGTAATCATGTTCTTGATGTAGTCGGCGTGACCCGGGCAATCCACGTGCGCATAGTGACGCTTGGACGTCTCGTACTCGACGTGCGCCGTATTGATCGTGATGCCGCGCGCCTTTTCCTCGGGCGCGGCGTCGATCTGGTCGTAGGCCTTGGCAACACCGCCAAATTTCTTCGCCAGAATCGTCGTGATCGCCGCCGTCAACGTCGTCTTCCCGTGATCGACGTGCCCAATCGTGCCGACGTTGACGTGCGGCTTCGTACGCTCAAATTTTCCCTTTGCCATTTACCGTATCCTCAATCAGTCATTTCTTGTTGATGACCGCTTCGGCGACATTCTTCGGCGCCTCGGCGTAGTGCTTGAATTCCATCGAGTAGGTCGCACGACCCTGGCTCAGCGATCGGAGGGTGGTCGAATAACCAAACATCTCGGCCAGCGGCACCTCCGCCTTGATGGCCTTGATGTTGCCTGGCAAGTCTTCCATCCCCTGGATCATGCCACGACGACTCGAGAGGTCACCCATCACATTGCCCATGTAATCCTCCGGCGTCTCCACATCGACCGCCATCATCGGCTCCAGCAGCGTCGGCGAGGCACGCCGCATGCCTTCCTTGAAGGCTATGGCTGCGGCCTGGCGGAAGGCATTCTCGTTGGAGTCGACGTCGTGGTAGGAGCCCTCGAACAGGGTAAACTTGATGTCCACCACCGGGAAGCCGGCGAGGACACCGCTGGTCACCGAATCCTGCAAGCCCTTGTCGACCGCCGGGATGTACTCGCGAGGCACCGTACCGCCCTTGATGGCGTCGACGAATTCGTAGCCCTTGCCTGGCTCGTTGGGCTCGATCTTCAGCCAGACATGGCCATACTGACCGCGACCACCCGACTGCTTGACGAATTTCCCTTCCTGTTCGACCGACTTCTTGATACATTCGCGGTAAGCGACCTGTGGAGCGCCGACGTTGGCGTCCACGCCGAACTCGCGCTTCAGCCGGTCAACGATGATCTCGAGATGCAACTCACCCATTCCCGAGATAATCGTCTGCCCTGACTCTTCATCGGTACGCACTCGGAATGAGGGATCCTCCTGCGCCAGGCGGCCGAGAGCGATGCCCATTTTTTCCTGGTCAGGCTTGGTCTTCGGCTCGACAGCCACGTGAATCACCGGCTCAGGAAAAACCATGCGCTCGAGGGTAATGACTGCCGAGGGATCGCATAGCGTCTCGCCGGTGGTGACATCCTTGAGGCCTACGCAGGCTGCGATGTCGCCGGCAAGAACTTCCTTGAGTTCTTCACGGTTGTTGGCGTGCATCTGCAAAACGCGTCCAATACGCTCACGGCGACCCTTGATCGGATTGTAGATGGTGTCACCGGACTTCAGGACGCCAGAATAGACGCGGATAAAGGTCAGCTGACCAACATAGGGGTCGGTCATCAGCTTGAAGGCGAGGGCGGAAAACTTGGCCGTGTCGGAGGCCTCGCGCGTATCCGGCTCGCCGTTTTCCTTTTCCCCGGTAACCGGAGGAATATCGACCGGCGACGGCAGGAGATCAATCACCGCGTCGAGCATGCGTTGCACGCCCTTGTTCTTGAAAGCGGTACCGCAAAGCGCTGGCTGAATCTCGCAGGCAATCGTTCGGTCACGCAGGCCCTTGATGATCTCGGCCTCGGTCAGATCACCGACATCGAGATATTTGTCCATCAACTCCTCGGACGATTCGGCGGCGGCTTCGATCATCTTGCTGCGCCACTCGTCGGCCTCGGCCTGCAATGCGGCCGGAATCTCGCGATAATCGAACTTCATCCCCAGAGAGGCTTCATCCCAGTAGATCGCCTTCATCTTGATCAGATCGACGACGCCCTCGAAGTAGTCTTCCTTGCCAATCGGAATCACGATCGGGACGGGATTGGCCTTGAGACGAGTCCGCATCTGGTCGATGACCTTGAGGAAATCCGCACCCTGGCGATCCATCTTGTTGATGAAAGCCAGACGCGGCACCTTGTATTTGGTCGCCTGCCGCCAAACGGTCTCCGACTGCGGCTGAACACCACCAACGGCGCAATAAATCATGCACGCGCCGTCGAGAACCCGCATCGAGCGCTCCACTTCAATCGTGAAGTCGACGTGACCCGGCGTATCGATGATGTTGATCCGGTGCTCCGGGCGATCAAGCTGCATCCCCTTCCAGAAGCAGGTCGTGGCCGCCGAAGTAATGGTGATGCCGCGCTCCTGCTCTTGCGCCATCCAGTCCATGGTCGCGGCGCCGTCATGTACTTCACCGATCTTGTGGTTGATACCCGTGTAGAACAGAATACGTTCGGTCGCCGTCGTTTTACCGGCATCGATGTGAGCGCTGATACCGATGTTCCGGTAACGCTCGATGGGGGTTTTGCGTGCCACAGTAGTAAACCTTCACTAATAAAGAACGATCGTCAGCACCGCGGCTGCCGGTGGTGTGCCTTAGAACCGGAAGTGTGCGAACGCCTTGTTGGCTTCGGCCATACGGTGCACTTCGTCACGCTTCTTGACCGCACCGCCGCGACTTTCCGATGCTTCGAGCATTTCGGCTGCCAGGCGTTGACCCATCGACTTTTCGGAGCGCTTGCGTGCCGACTCGCGCAGCCAGCGCATGGCCAGCGCCATACGGCGACTCGGACGGACTTCGACTGGCACCTGGTAATTGGCACCGCCCACGCGACGGCTCTTCACTTCGACCAGCGGCTTGATGTTGCCCAAGGCCAAACCGAAAACTTCCAGCGGATCTTTGCCGGATTTGGTGACAATCTGGTCAAAGGCACCATAGACAATGCGCTCGGCAACGGATTTCTTGCCACTCTTCATGATCGTATTCACGAACTTCGACACTTCGACATTACCGAACTTCGGGTCCGGCAGAATATCGCGCTTCGGCACTTCACGACGACGGGGCATAACGACCTCTCATAGTCACAATTCAGTCGAAGAGTCAGGCAATCGGCCCAGCCCTCCCGGCCACCCATCAGGAGCGGCCCTTACTCGGACGGAACTCAAGCAGCTTTCGGGCGCTTGGTACCATACTTGGAACGACCCTGCTTGCGCTTCTTGACGCCCTGCGTATCCAGCGAGCCGCGAACGGTGTGGTAACGAACACCCGGCAAGTCCTTGACGCGACCGCCCCGGATCAGAACAACAGAGTGCTCCTGAAGGTTGTGACCTTCACCGCCAATGTACGAAATGACCTCGAAGCCATTCGTCAGTCGTACTTTGCAAACTTTCCGCAGTGCAGAGTTCGGCTTTTTCGGCGTGGTGGTGTAGACACGTGTGCACACTCCCCTTTTCTGAGGGCAATTGCTCAGCGCCGGGACTTTGCTCTTGCTGCGTATCGCCTCGCGAGGCTTGCGCACCAGCTGGTTAATGGTCGGCATGTTTCTACCCCTATGTTCAGTTCAGCAAGCAACGTGACAAGCACATGGCTTCTGCAAAAACCAAGGCGGACCAAAGGCCGCCCTGGCGATAATCATGAAAAGCCGACGCACTCGATGGCTATCGGCGACAAAGACCGGCGATTCTAGGGTCTATTACGTTACAAGTCAAGCAACTGGGGCATTCTGGGAGATCTCTTCGCTGCGGGATGCCTCGTCGTCGGTCTGTAATCCAAGCCCGCCAGCGATATCCTCGCCGGCAGCGTTCTTCTTGCGCGTACTGTGATAAGCCAGCCCCGTACCCGCCGGAATGAGCCGACCGACGATGACGTTCTCCTTGAGTCCGCGCAACTCGTCACGCTTGCCCATGATCGCCGCTTCGGTCAACACCCTTGTCGTTTCCTGGAACGACGCTGCCGAAATGAATGAATCGGTGGACAAGGAGGCCTTGGTGATGCCCAGCAACACATGCTCGTAGCTTGCGGGCAGCTTCCCCTCGGCGAGCATGCGATCATTCTCGTCAAGCAGGTGGGCGCGCTCGACCTGCTCACCCTTGATGAATTTGGTGTCGCCCGGATCCAGTACATTGACCCGGCGCAGCATCTGACGAACAATCACCTCGATGTGCTTGTCGTTGATCTTGACGCCCTGCAGGCGATAAACGTCCTGCACTTCATCGGTGATATAAATGGCCAAAGCTTCAACGCCCAACAAGCGCAGAATGTCGTGAGGATCCGGTGCCCCATCGACGATCGACTCCCCCTTGTTCACTACCTGCCCGTCATGCACCAGGACATGCTTGTCCTTGAGAATCAGGTACTCGTGAGTAAGCCCGTCAAGATCGGTAATCACCAGCCGCTGCTTGCCCTTGGTATCCTTGCCGAAGGACATGGTGCCGGTGTATTCTGCCAGCATACCTGCATCCTTGGGCGTACGCGCTTCGAAGAGTTCGGCCACGCGCGGCAGGCCGCCGGTGATGTCCCGCGTCTTGGCTGACTCCTGCTGCAGCCGCGCGAGCACGTCGCCAACCGAAATCTGTTGCCCATCAAGCACGTTGATGATCGCGCCCACCTGGAAAGTGATGGTCACCGGGTGATCGCTGCCATGCATCTTGACTTCCTGGCCGTCGGGCTCGAACAACCTGACCTGCGGACGCAAGCCCTTGCTGGGCGCCTTGCCACCGCGCTTTGGATCAATCACCACCAGCGTTGAAAGGCCTGTGACCTCATCGATCTGCTTGGCAACGGTCACGCCTTCCTCGACATTCTCGAACTTCACGAGACCCGAGTACTCGGCGATGATCGGTCGCGTGTGCGGATCCCAGCTGGCCAGCCTGGCACCGGCCTTGACGGCTTGACCGTCAGCGACCTGCAATGTCGCGCCATAGGGGACTTTGTGCTTCTCACGCTCGCGACCGTTGTCGTCGGTAATCAGGATCTCGCCGGAACGGGTGATGACAATCTTCTCTCCCTTGGCGCTGGTAACGTAGCGCATCGTCGAAGTGAAGCGCACCACACCGGCACTGTGCGTCTCGACGTGGCTCGCCACGGCGGCGCGTGACGCTGCACCACCGACGTGGAAGGTACGCATGGTCAACTGCGTTCCGGGCTCGCCAATCGATTGTGCAGCGATGACGCCGACCGCTTCGCCGACATTGACCGACGAACCACGACCGAGGTCGCGACCGTAACACTTGGCACACAAACCGTAACGGGTTTCGCAGGTCAACGGGGTACGCGCCTTGACTTCGTCGATACCCAACTGATCGATCAGATCACAATGATCCTCGCTGATCAGCGTTCCCTGCTCGATGACCGTCTCCTGCGTATCCGGATGCACTATGTCGGAAGCCGTGACGCGACCGAGGATACGCTCGCGCAAGGCTTCGATGACCTCACCGCCTTCGATCAGCGCCTTCATCGTGACCCCATTACTGGTTCCACAATCGTCCTCGATCACCACCAGGTCCTGCGTTACGTCAACCAGTCGCCGTGTCAGATAACCCGAGTTGGCGGTTTTCAATGCCGTGTCCGCGAGCCCCTTGCGTGCACCGTGGGTCGAGATGAAGTACTGCAGGACGTTCAGGCCCTCACGGAAATTGGTGGTGATCGGCGTTTCAATGATCGATCCGTCCGGTTTGGCCATCAGGCCGCGCATGCCCGCCAACTGGCGAATCTGCGCCGCTGAACCGCGCGCCCCGGAATCGGCCATCATGAAGATCGAGTTGAAGGACTCCTGCATCTCCTTCTCACCGTGGCGGTTGGTGACTTCCTCCTGGCCAAGCTGCTCCATCATCACCTTGGCAACCCTGTCGCCGGTGCGCCCCCAGATGTCGACCACCTTGTTGTAACGTTCACCGTTGGTGACCAGACCGTTGGTGTACTGGTTCTCGATTTCCTTGACCTCTTCGTCCGCCTCGGCAATGATCTCGCGCTTCTGTGCCGGCACCAGCATGTCGTCAGAACAAATCGAAATGCCGGCGCGGGTCGCCAGCCGATAGCCGTTCTGCATCAGCTTGTCGGCAAAGACAACGGTTTCCTTGAGTCCACAGCGGCGAAAAGCAGCGTTGATCAGCTTCGAGATTTCCTTCTTCTTGAGGCTCTTGTCGATCAGGCTGAATGGCAGACCTTTCGGTAAAATCTCGGAAAGCAGCGCACGCCCGGCGGTCGTGTGATAACGCGTGATCTTTTCCTGCCAGCCGTTCTCGCCGTCACTCTCGTATTCGGTAATACGAACCACAATGCGTGCATGGATATCGAGCTCACCGGCCTGCATGGCGCGCGTCACCTCTGCCAGGTCCGGGAACATCATCCCCTCGCCCCTGGCATTGATCCGCTCGCGAGTGGCGTAGTAGAGACCAAGAACGATATCCTGCGACGGAACGATGATCGGCTCGCCATTCGCTGGCGACAGGACATTGTTGGATGCCAGCATCAGGGTTCGGGCTTCCATCTGGGCTTCCAGCGACAAGGGCACGTGCACCGCCATCTGGTCACCGTCGAAGTCGGCGTTGAATGCCGCGCAAACCAGCGGATGCAACTGGATCGCCTTGCCTTCGATCAGCGTCGGTTCGAAGGCCTGGATGCCGAGACGGTGTAGCGTTGGCGCGCGGTTGAGCATGATCGGATGTTCGCGAATCACCTCTTCGAGGATATCCCAGACCACCGCCTCCTGCATCTCGACCATCTTTTTGGCCTGCTTGATGGTGGTCGCCAGACCCATCACTTCGAGACGGTTAAAAATGAAAGGCTTGAACAGTTCAAGTGCCATCAGCTTCGGCAGCCCGCACTGGTGCAGCTTGAGTTGTGGTCCGACGACGATCACCGAACGACCGGAGTAATCCACACGCTTGCCGAGCAGGTTCTGGCGGAAACGGCCGCCCTTGCCCTTGATCATGTCCGCCAGCGACTTCAGCGGACGCTTGTTGGCACCGGTCATCGCCTTGCCGCGACGCCCATTGTCGAGAAGCGAATCAACCGCTTCCTGGAGCATGCGCTTTTCGTTGCGCACGATGATTTCCGGCGCCTTCAACTCGAGCAGGCGCTTCAGGCGATTGTTGCGGTTGATGACGCGGCGGTAGAGATCGTTGAGATCCGAGGTCGCAAAACGCCCACCGTCAAGCGGCACCAAGGGACGGAGATCCGGCGGCAGCACCGGCAGCACTTCGAGCACCATCCACTCCGGCTTGATGCCCGATTTCTGAAAGCCCTCCAGGATCTTCAGACGCTTGGAGAACTTCTTGCTCTTGGTTTCCGAGGTGGTCGTCTCCAGCTCGCTGCGCAGCGTTTCGACTTCACGCGCCAGATCGATGGAACGTAACAACTCGCGAATGCCTTCAGCGCCCATTTTGGCTTCGAAGTCGTCGCCGTACTCCTCGACCTTGGAGGTGTAGTCATCCTCGGTCAGCAACTGGCCGCGAGCCAGGGGCGTCATGCCGGGTTCGAAGACCACGAAAGCCTCGAAGTAAAGTACACGTTCAATGTCGCGCAGGGTCATGTCGAGCACCATGCCCAGACGGCTCGGCAAACTCTTCAGGAACCAGATATGGGCGACCGGGCTGGCCAACTCGATGTGTGCCATGCGCTCACGACGCACCTTGGCCAGGGTGACTTCAACGCCACACTTCTCACAGATGACGCCCCGATGCTTGAGCCGCTTGTACTTGCCGCAAAGACACTCATAGTCCTTGATCGGGCCAAAAATCTTGGCGCAGAACAGCCCGTCACGCTCCGGCTTGAAGGTACGGTAGTTGATTGTTTCCGGCTTCTTGACTTCACCATAGGACCATGAGCGAATCTTTTCCGGCGAGGCAAGGCCGATGGTGATCGCATCGAACTGCTCTTCCTGCGTCACCTGCCTAAACAAATCCAGCAATGCTTTCATCTTTTGCTCCTGTGAGGAGTGCGCTGTCAGGGGAAAGGGTCATGCGGTGGAAGGATTTACATTCCTCACTCACCCCAAGCCATCAGAAACGTTCGAGATCGATATCGATCGCCAGCGAGCGGATTTCCTTGACCAGGACGTTGAACGATTCCGGCATGCCGGCGTCGATCTTGTGGTCACCCTTGACAATGTTCTCATATACCTTGGTCCGGCCATTGACGTCGTCGGACTTGACGGTGAGCATTTCCTGCAGCACGTAGGAAGCGCCGTAGGCCTCAAGCGCCCAGACTTCCATCTCTCCGAAGCGCTGACCACCGAACTGCGCCTTGCCACCCAGCGGTTGCTGGGTTACCAGCGAGTACGGGCCGGTCGAGCGCGCATGCATCTTGTCATCGACCAGATGATGCAACTTCAGGACATGCATGTAACCGACGGTAACCTGACGCTCGAACTGCTCGCCGGTACGCCCATCGTACAGCGTCATCTGGGCCGATTGCGGCATGCCCGCCAGTGCCAGAACAGACTTGATTTCGGATTCCTTGGCGCCGTCGAAAACCGGCGTCGCAAAAGGCACTCCGGCCTCCAGGTTGCCCGCCATTTCAAGGATCTCGGCGTCAGTCAGCTGATCGAGTTCCTCCGGCTTGCCGGTGCTGTTGTAGATTTGGTCGAGGAAGCCGCGCACCTCCCTGGCGCTTGCCTGCCGGCGCAGCATGGCGCCGATCTTGAAGCCCAGACCCTTGGCCGCAAGCCCGAGGTGAACCTCGAGAATCTGGCCCACGTTCATCCGCGAAGGCACACCGAGCGGGTTGAGCACGATGTCGACGGGACGACCATCAGCCATGTAAGGCATGTCCTCAACCGGTACGATGCGCGAGACCACCCCCTTGTTGCCATGCCGTCCGGCCATCTTGTCGCCCGCCTGCAGGCGGCGCTTGACGGCGACGTATACCTTGACCATCTTCTGCACGCCCGGCGGCAATTCGTCACCCTGGGTGAGCTTCTTGCGCTTTTCTTCAAAGGCGATGTCGAAGCCCTTGCGGGTCTGTTCGAGGCCCTCGCGCAGCGACTCGAGTTGCTGCGCGACGTCCTCATCGGCCATCCTGATATCGAACCAGTGATGTGGGTCGATGCCGTCAAGGTATTCCTGGGCGATGAGGGTGCCCTTGGCCAGCCTTTTCGGCCCGCCATTCGCCGGCTTGCCGACGATCATTCGCGCGGCACGCGCGAAGGCATCGCGTTCGACGATACGCAGTTGATCAGCAAGATCGAGTTTGTAGCTGCGCAAGTGATCGTCGATGATCGACTGTGCTCGTTTGTCGCGCTCAATACCCTCGCGGGTAAACACCTGCACGTCGATGACCGTCCCGGAGATACCCGATTGAACGCGCAAGGAGGTGTCTTTCACGTCAGACGCCTTCTCACCAAAAATCGCGCGCAGCAGTTTCTCTTCCGGGGTCAGCTGCGTTTCGCCCTTCGGCGTCACCTTGCCAACCAGCACATCGCCCGCCTCGACCTCGGCACCAATGTAGACAATCCCCGATTCGTCCAGGCGTGAGAGTTGTGACTCGCCAAGGGAGGCAATGTCGCGAGTGATTTCCTCGGGGCCGAGTTTGGTATCCCGCGCGACGACGGTCAGTTCCTCGATGTGAATCGAGGTAAAGCGATCCTCTGCGACCACGCGCTCCGAGATCAGAATGGAGTCCTCGAAGTTGTAACCGTTCCACGGCATGAAGGCGACCAGCATATTCTGGCCAAGTGCCAGTTCACCCTTGTCGGTAGATGCACCGTCGGCCACCACGTCGCCCTTGGCAATGTAGTCACCAACGCGAACCAGCGGCCGCTGATTGATATTGGTATTCTGGTTGGAGCGTGTGTACTTCACCAGGTTGTAAATGTCGACACCGACTTCACCTGGCCCGGTTTCCGCATCATTGACCCGCACCACGACGCGCGAGGCATCGACATAATCGACCAGCCCGCCGCGCAGCGCCTGTACCGCAGTGCCCGAATCCACCGCCACGGTTCGCTCGATACCCGTTCCCACCAGTGGTTTTTCCGGACGCAGGCAAGGAACCGCCTGACGCTGCATGTTGGCCCCCATCAGCGCGCGGTTGGCATCATCGTGTTCGAGGAAGGGAATCAGCGATGCCGCTACCGACACGATCTGGCTCGGCGCCACGTCCATGTACTGAACGCGCGCCGGCTCGGCGAGAATGGTTTCACCCTTTTCACGACAAGTTACCAACTGATCGGTCAACACGCCTCCATCGCCAAGCTCGGAGTTGGCCTGGGCGATGATGTAGGCGCCCTCTTCGATGGCTGAAAGGTACTCGATCTGATCGGTGACCCGGCCATCGACCACCTTGCGGTAAGGGGTTTCCAGGAAGCCATACTCGTTGGTGCGGGCAAACAGCGCCAGCGAGTTGATCAGCCCGATATTCGGACCTTCCGGAGTTTCGATCGGGCAGACCCGGCCGTAGTGAGTCGGATGGACGTCCCGCACTTCAAAACCGGCTCGCTCGCGCGTCAAACCGCCCGGGCCTAGAGCCGAGACACGACGCTTGTGAGTGATCTCGGACAAGGGGTTGGTCTGGTCCATGAACTGCGACAACTGGCTGGAACCGAAGAACTCCCGGACTGCGGCGCTGATCGGCTTGGCGTTGATCAGATCGTGCGGCATCAAATTGTCCGACTCAGCCTGTGACAAGCGTTCCTTCACGGCACGCTCGACACGCACCAGCCCGGCGCGAAACTGATTCTCGGCGAGTTCGCCAACCGAACGGACGCGGCGATTACCCAGATGATCGATGTCATCGATCTCGCCGCGACCATTGCGCAGTTCGACAAGCAGTTTGATGACTTCAACGATGTCACGCGGTGACAGCGTCAGCTGTTCGCGCACCTCACCAGAAGCACCCAGCGCCTTCAACTGCTCAAACAAGGCCACTGCCGCCTCATGGGTCAGGTTTTCGGCCACTGCACGCGGGCCGTGGCTCAACTCGGCAAGCACCTGTTCGGCAGTAGCAACGGAATCACCCGCCAGGTCGTTGATCAGTTTGACGATGGCGTCACGCTTGGACGGCACATGCTTGATCATGACCTTGTATTCGATTACGGCTTTCCGAGCCACCCGGCGGTTGAACTTCATCCGGCCAACTCCGGATAGATCGTAGCGGTCATCGGAGTAGAACAAGCCGTTAAAGAGAATTTCCACCGCTTCTTCGGTTGGCGGTTCACCGGGACGCATCATCCGGTAAATGGCGATGCGGGCCGCCTGCCGCGAGACGGTTTCGTCGGCGCGCAAGGTCTGTGAAATGAAGCCGCCGCGATCGAGGTCGTTGATATACAGGGTATGTATCGACTCGATTCCGGACTCGGAGAGTTTCGCCAACAGGCTCTCGGTGATTTCGTCATTGGCGTTGGCCAGGATCTCGCCACTGCTCTGGTCAATGATGTCCTCGGCAATCACCCGGCCAATCAGAAAATCATCCGGAACAGCAACCTGCTTGATCCCGGCCTGATCGAGTTCACGGATGTGCTTGGCGGTAATCCGCTTGTCCTTGCCGATGATCAGCTTCCCGGACGAGTCGTTAAAGTCGAAACGCGCGACTTCCCCGCGCAAACGCTCTGGAACGAGCGCAAACTCGACTATCCGCTTGCCCAGATAGAAGGTGTCAAACTCGAAAAACTCACGCAGAATGCGCTGCGATGTCAGGCCGATCGCCTTCAACAACGTAGTGACCGGCATCTTGCGGCGACGGTCGACACGGAAAAACAGCAGATCCTTGGGATCGAACTCGAAATCCAGCCATGATCCACGATAGGGAATGACGCGTGCGGAAAAGAGCAACTTGCCGGAACTGTGCGTCTTGCCACGATCGTGTTCAAAGAACACTCCCGGCGAGCGGTGAAGCTGCGAGACAATGACCCGCTCGGTACCGTTGATGACAAAGGATCCGGTTGTCGTCATGAGCGGAATCTCGCCCATATAGACTTCCTGCTCCTTGACTTCCTTGATGGTGTCCGGCGCTTCGCGATCGAGAATGACCAGGCGCACCTTCGCTCGCAAAGCCGACGCGAAGGTCAGGCCACGCTGCTGGCATTCCGTGACGTCGAAAGCCGGGTCGGAAAGCGTGAAGCTGACAAACTCCAGCCGCGCATTGCCACTGTGACTGACGATCGGAAATATCGAGGAAAAGGCAGCCTGCAATCCCTGGTTCCTGCGCTGGGCCGGTGGCACTCCTGCCTGCAGGAAAGCAGAGAACGACTCCAACTGGGTGGCCAGCAAGAACGGCACGTCAAGCACGGTGCTGCGCTTGGCGAAGCTCTTGCGGATACGCTTTTTCTCGGTGTAGGAGTAGGTCATGGTCGCTCCGAACTCAGAAGGCAAATCCTCTAGCGTACCGGCGAGGGTCGCAACTCCCGCCGATCCGCAACGGACAAACGCAAAAGGACTAGATCGGCACAGAGAGGACGCGGACCCGCCCGACCTGTCTTCGCTACTCGCACTTGCGTTTGCGCGCTGCACAGCATTGCTTCGACCATCAGGGACATGCGCTACCTACCTATGGGGGCTACGCAAAGCTGTTTCCGGAAAAGCAGAAAAGGGCTGACAACCGCGAGGCTGCCAGCCCAGCTTGCTCTACCGATATTACTTGATCTCGACCTTTGCTCCGGCGTCCTCGAGAAGTTTCTTGAGGGCTTCGGCATCGGCTTTCGAAATGGATTCCTTGACGGCCTTCGGTGCACTGTCAACCAGATCCTTTGCCTCCTTCAGACCAAGGCCCGTAGCTGCGCGAACGACCTTGATCACTTCAACCTTCTTCTCACCGAAACTCGAAAGCATGACGGTGAACTCGGTCTGTTCTTCAACCACCGGCGCAGCCGCGCCAGGCGCGGCGACGGCCATCGACGCCGCAGAAACGCCAAATTTCTCTTCGAACGCCTTGACCAGGCTGTTCAGTTCCATGACAGTCATCGAGCCGACGGCTTCGAGGATGTCTTCGTGGGTAATAGACATAATTAACTCCTAAATCTGAATGGACAAAAACGCTGCGATCAGGAAACCGCTTCTTCGCGCTGCTTGGCCAAGGCGGAAAGCGCACAGGCAAAACCGGTGACCGGTGCCTGCATGATGCCAAGCAACTGGGCAAGCAATTCATTGCGACTCGGAATCGATGCAAGTGCCTGCACGCCAGCCTTGTCCAGAAGCTCGCCAGCAAAGCTACCGCCTCGCACAATCAGCTTGTCATTGGTTTTTGCAAAGTCGTTGAGCACCTTCGCCGCGGCGACCGGATCTTCCGAAACGCTGTAAATCAGCGGCCCGGTCATCTGTTCGGCGAGACTGGCGAATACCGTGCCCTGCACCGCCCGCCGTACCAGCGTGTTTTTCAGCACCCGCAGATAGACACCCGAGGCGCGTGCCTGGGCACGCAGTCGCGTCAGGTGAGCCACCGGCAGTCCACTGTACTCGGCCAGCACGACCGTCTGGGCACTGGCCATCCTGGCCGAGACCTCGGCAACGACGACCTTCTTTTCATCAAGATTGAGACCCACAGGCCCTTCTCCTCCCATCAAGTCAACAAACGGCGCATTCCCTTGAATGCACCGCACCCACGGCGACCTTGATCAGGGGTTGCAGTGAAGGACACCAGGCCCATCGCTGCGCAGTCCTTTTCGGGGCACACCGTCTACGCAGGCCGCTTGCACACTTAAGCTTTCGGCAAATGCCTTCGGCACCTGCGGTCTTTGACGATCCATCGGCACTGCGATAACGCACTGCCGACAACCCAACAAAGCTCTTGAGCGGACCCGCACGCAACAGGCGATCCGCTGAATTCCTAAAGCGTGGACGCATCCACGCGTACACCCGGCCCCATCGTGCTCGACAGCGCGACCCTCCGGACATACTGACCTTTCGAGGTCGCCGGCTTAGCCTTGATCAGCGCGTCAAGCAGCGCCTTGAGGTTGATTGCCAGTTTATCGGCGTCAAAAGACGCGCGACCGATCGTGCTGTGAATGATGCCTCCCTTGTCGGTACGGTATTGAACCTGTCCGGCCTTGGCATTCTGCACGGCAGTCACCACATCCATGGTGACCGTACCGACCTTCGGATTCGGCATCAGGCCACGCGGCCCAAGGATCTGACCCAGTTGACCGACCACACGCATGGCATCCGGGGTGGCAATGACTCGATCGAAATTGATCACGCCGGCCTTGATCTCGGCGGCCAGGTCTTCGAAACCGACGATATCGGCGCCAGCCGCTTTGGCAGCGGCGGCCTTTTCGCCCTGGGCGAATACGGCAACGCGAATCGATTTGCCGGTTCCCGCCGGCAAGACGACCGAACCCCGTACGATCTGATCGGACTTGCGAGGATCAACACCGAGACAGACGGCGACATCGATCGATTCATCGAACTTGGCTGTCGCAAATTCCTTGCTCAGCTTCAGCGCGTCGCCGACGGGATAGGACTTGTTCGGGTCAATCTTGCCCTTGAGGGCTTTTTGACGCTTGCTCAATGTTGTCATTTCAGATGCCCTCCACGGTAACGCCCATCGTACGGGCACTGCCAGCAATCGTGCGCACCGCGGCATCCATGTCGGCAGCCGTCAGGTCGGGCATCTTCTGCGCCGCAATGGCTTCGCACTGGGCGCGCGTCAGCGTACCCACCTTGGCGGTATGAGGCTTGGCGCTACCCTTTTGAATACCAATCGCTTTCTTGATCAGAACCGTCGCCGGCGGGGTCTTCATGATGAAGGTAAAGCTCTTGTCCGCGAAAGCGGTGATTACCACAGGGATTGGCAAGCCTGGCTCCAGGCCCTGCGTCTGGGCGTTGAAGCTCTTGCAGAATTCCATGATGTTCAAACCGCGCTGACCCAGCGCCGGGCCGATCGGGGGAGACGGATTGGCCTTCCCCGCCGGCACCTGCAGCTTGATATAGCCGATGATTTTCTTTGCCACGGTGGGACTCCTTTATGCGGGTTCAAGCGCGCTAGTGACAGCGCTCCCCAAACGACAAACGCGGCCCGATAGCCGCACTACTGCGGCGCGTCAAATGAAGCGCACGCGCCGCCACTCACTTGCCGGGTCATGCCTTTTCGACCTGCCCAAACTCCAGCTCTACCGGCGTGGGACGACCAAAGATCGTCACCGAAACACGCAAACGGTTTTTCTCGTAATTCACCTGCTCAACGGCGCCGTGGAAATCGGTAAAGGGACCATCCTTGACGCGAACAATCTCTCCGGGCTCGAAGAGAACTTTCGGGCGCGGCTTGTCGACACCGTCCTGCATCTGCTGCATGATCTTTTCGACTTCCTTTTCGGAAATCGGTGTCGGCTTGTTGGCCGTTCCACCGACAAAACCGGTCACTTTTGGCGTGCTCTTTACCAAGTGCCAGGAGTCATCGTTCATTTCCATTTCCACCAGCACATAGCCGGGGAAGAACTTCCGTTCGGAAATGCTTTTCTGGCCCATCTTGAGTTCCACCACTTCTTCCACAGGCACGAGAATGCGGCCAAACGCATGCTGCATGGCCTGTCTCTGGATACGTTCGAGCAATGCGCGCTGCACGCTCTTCTCGAACCCGGAATAGGCGTGTACCACGTACCAGCGCATGCTCATACCTTCCTCCACCCAAGAACCACATCGTACAGAAGCCATTCCAGACTCTTGTCGGTCAGCCAGAGAAAGAGAGCCATCACCACCACGAACGCGAATACCAGACCTGTGGTCTGCATGGTTTCCTTGCGCGAAGGCCAGACGACCTTTTTTGCTTCGTTCGTCGCCTCTTTGGAAAAGTCGAAGAAACGACGACCTTGCTCAGTTTTCCAGGCGGCCGCGGCAGCAAGACCAGCCCCAGCCAAGACGGCGAGCACACGCAGGATCATGGCCTGGTCGGCGAGAAGGTAAAAGCCAGCGACGCCGGCCACAAGCAGCAATACCGCTAACGCAAACTTGAATTTATCGGCCATTTAGTCCGCTTCGGTTACATGGATGGCAGGGGCAGAGGGAATCGAACCCCCAACCTTCGGTTTTGGAGACCGACGCTCTGCCAGTTGAGCTATGCCCCTGCAGCAGAACTGCGGCAGTTCCAAAAGAGCCGCCGCTGCACCTTGACTGGACTTTATTCGATGATTTTCGCCACCACGCCGGCGCCGACGGTACGTCCTCCTTCGCGGATCGCAAAGCGCAGGCCTTCTTCCATGGCGATCGGGGCAATCAGCTTGACCGTCATCTGGACATTGTCCCCTGGCATGACCATTTCGACGCCTTCCGGCATGGCGATGGCGCCGGTCACGTCCGTCGTCCGGAAGTAGAATTGCGGACGATAGTTGTTGAAGAACGGCGTATGACGCCCCCCCTCTTCCTTCGACAGACAGTACACCTCTCCGGTGAAATGCGTGTGCGGCTTGATCGAACCCGGCTTCGCCAGCACCTGCCCGCGCTCGACGTCGTCACGCTTGGTGCCGCGCAGCAGCACGCCCACGTTGTCGCCGGCCTGACCCTGGTCGAGCAGTTTGCGGAACATCTCCACACCCGTGCAGATCGTCTTCACCGTCGGCTTGATGCCGACAATCTCGACTTCTTCACCCACCTTGACGACGCCCCGCTCGACACGTCCCGTCACCACCGTACCCCGACCGGAAATCGAGAACACGTCCTCGATCGGCAACAGGAAAGGTTTGTCGATCGCCCGCTGCGGCGTCGGAATGTAGGCATCCAGCGCATCCGCCAGCGCCATCACCGACTGCTCCCCCAGCGGACCCGTATCGCCTTCCAGCGCCTTCAGCGCCGAACCCTGGATGATCGGCGTGTCGTCTCCCGGAAAATCGTACTTGGACAGCAGTTCGCGCACTTCCATGTCGACCAGCTCCAGCAACTCGGCGTCGTCCACCATGTCGCACTTGTTCAGATACACGACAACGTACGGCACACCCACCTGACGCGCCAGCAAAATGTGCTCGCGCGTTTGCGGCATCGGGCCATCCGCCGCCGAAACCACCAGAATCGCGCCGTCCATCTGCGCCGCACCAGTAATCATGTTCTTGATGTAGTCGGCGTGACCCGGGCAATCCACGTGCGCATAGTGACGCTTGGACGTCTCGTACTCGACGTGCGCCGTATTGATCGTGATGCCGCGCGCCTTTTCCTCGGGCGCGGCGTCGATCTGGTCGTAGGCCTTGGCAACACCGCCAAATTTCTTCGCCAGAATCGTCGTGATCGCCGCCGTCAACGTGGTCTTCCCGTGATCGACGTGCCCAATCGTGCCGACGTTGACGTGCGGCTTCGTACGCTCAAATTTTCCCTTGGCCATTTACCGGTCCCCAAGACGTTAGAAGTTAATAATCTACAGCACCAAGCAGTGGTGCCCATGGACAGAATTGAACTGTCGACCTCTCCCTTACCAAGGGAGTGCTCTACCGCTGAGCTACATGGGCATCGCTCGAGAAGCTTGAAACATAATTTTGCGGCCAACCTGGAGCGGGTGAAGGGAATCGAACCCTCGTCATAAGCTTGGAAGGCTTCAGCTCTACCATTGAGCTACACCCGCAAAAGCATTGCCCGAAGAACGATTTGACAGCATCACCAACAGCGGCGTTTCTGTGGAGGGAGAAGGATTCGAACCTTCGAAGGCAGAGCCGTCAGATTTACAGTCTGATCCCGTTGGCCACTTGGGTATCCCTCCAGCTAACAACCCATAATTCTGACGCCACATTAAAGAACTGTCAAACCATTTTTTTGGCCAACAAGAAATTATAACCCAGCCAGGGTTTCCTCGCCTAGTTCTTTAGTTCTTTCCTCACGGATCGTGCGTCTATCATTTTGCCGTGCAAGTAAACTTGCGGCAGAATGTTAAGCTTGGTGTTGTCGCCTCGAATACAAGGAACCTGATGTCTGAACCGGAAGACTACGATCCGACTTGGTCCGTACGCACACAAGCGGCGCCATCGCCTCCGGCAGTTGAGGCGGCAGCGGGCGGTGACATTGTCGGCAACGCCCTGCGACTGGGTACCAAGATCGGCGAATTCGAGATCACCGACCTGATCGGGATAGGTGGCTTCGGGATCGTCTACCTCGCTCACGATCACTCGCTTGGACGTAACGTCGCGCTCAAGGAATATATGCCCTGGTCCCTGGCAGCGAGAGTCGACGGCCTGACCGTCGTAGTCAAGTCGGCTCGCCTGGCGGAAACCTTTGCGATCGGCTTGCGAAGCTTTGTCAATGAAGCGCGGATGCTGGCACAGTTCGATCATCGCTCGCTGGTCAAGGTGTATCGCTTCTGGGAAGCCAACGGAACGGCCTACATGATCATGCCGTTCTACGAGGGCGTTACCCTCAAGCACGCCCTGCAGAAGATGCCGGGGCCGCCGGACGAGGACTGGCTGAGGGCCGTGATCGACCCCTTGCTCGAAGCTCTGGAAGTTCTTCACAAGGAGAACTGTTTCCACCGCGACATTGCCCCGGACAACATTCTCTTGCTGGCCGACGGCCGCCCGGTACTGCTGGATTTCGGTGCGGCCCGGCGGGTGATCAGCGACAGGACGCAAGCGCTTACGGTGATCCTCAAGCCGGGTTATGCGCCCCTGGAGCAGTATGCCGAGGAGTCGCATGATAAACAGGGTGCGTGGACCGACATCTATGCCTTGTCGGCCGTGGTTTACAACGCGATTACCGGACGGCCGCCGACGCCGTCGGTCGGCCGAACGATCAAGGATACGATGGTGCCGCTGACGCAGGCTGCCGCTGGTCGTTACAACGAAGGCTTCCTGCACGCCATCGATCGCGGTCTGGCGGTCAGACCCGAGGATCGCCCGCAAACGATTGCCGAGTTCCGTAGCCTGCTGGCAAAAAAAGAGAGGCCAAACGGCAAGCCACCTGGCCTGCCCCCGGAGACCGTGACGCCGATGAGCAGTGGGCCGGTAACGGAGAAACGCAGCAAGGTGGCACTCTATACTGGCTTGGCAGGTGCGATGATTTTGATTGCCGGTGGCGCGTTCTACGCCATCAGGTCGACTCCGGACAGCACACCGCCGCAGGCGCCCCCCGCTGCGCTGGCTCCGTCAGCTACCACCGAAGCGCGTTCTGCAGGTACCTCGGTGACGCAGCAGGCGACGGCTGCCAAGCCTGCCACGGCTCCTGCCGAGTCATCGGCAACTCCGACAGCGCATATTCAGACGGCGGACAAGAAGGGACTGACCGAGCAGCAATTGGTGGAACTTCTGCTTGGCAAGAATGGCACGACCAGCCCTTCAGATGGCACCGTCAAGCCGTTTGACCCGGTCGACATGCTGCAGGAGATTTATCAACAGCGCGACCAGGAGCACGTCGTGGCAGTGGTGCCGGAGAAGGCAAAGGTGAGGATCGACCAGGACAAGCTTCGCTTCCGCGTGAGTTCGCTCAAGCCGGGCTATCTGTACATCCTGATGGTGGGTACTGACCACAAGCAGTTCAACCTGCTTTTTCCCAATGCCATCGACGCCGACAACGGGATTGCCGGCGACGGAGAACTGAATCTGCCTCGGCCCGGTTGGGCGATGACTGCGGCTGGGCCGCCAGGGGTCAATCGTTTCGTCGCCATCGTTTCGGAAAACCGTCGGGACTTCACTGCCGCCGGTCTTAAAAAGGTCGATCCCTTTGCCGAGTTCCCGATCAAAGTGGCCGAGCGAATCGCGCGCGAGCCACGTTCCGGTGCCGGCAATCCTTTTGCCGGCAAGGTGGTTTGCCCGGCCGGTCGCCGCTGCTCTGCCAGCTATGGCGCGGCGCTCTTCGCGATCGAAGAGGTGAACTGAGTGGCGCCACCTACCGCGGGGGGGCGCCCGAAAAGCTTTGCCTGCCTTTATTTGTCGAGCCGCTTGATCGTCACACGGCGGTTTTCCGGAGCGTCAGGACGGGCTGGATTGAGCAGTTCGGTCGGTCCCTTGCCAACGGGTTTGAGGCGGCTCCGTTCGACCTGGTGGCTATCGGACAAATAGCCAACGACGCTTTCGGCGCGTGCCTGCGATAACTTCAGGTTGAGTTCGTCGCCGCCGCGCGGATCAGAATGGCCCTCGATGGTGAAACTGAAGGGGACAAGCTTTTCCGAATTCAATGCGCGACCCACGACATCCAGAGACTGCTTGCCTTTCGGCGTGAGAGTTGCCGAGTTGGTCTCGAAAATGATCAGCAATGATGCCGCCGCCGGCTTGCTGGCTGTCGGCGAACTCTCCTCGCGCATGACGTTGATCGAGCGTGATTTCGGCCTCGCTGGCCTCGCTGCCGTCTCCGGAGCGAGCATATCGATCAGCGCTCGCTCGTTGATTTCCTCGGGCCTGAGCACATATTCACCCTGCGCGTACGAGACCATCGGTGCCAGCGCACAGAACAAAAATCCCATAAGTCTGACGTATTTCATGTGATCACTCCCAGAACACAATTCCACATTGATCGAAATCAACCTCGTGCACCATGCTGTCGGCAGCATCGTCACAGTGTAGTGTACTGTTAACCCGCCCGCAGCATCCATCTACAAAATTATCCCGACGCCAGCCGCATCGAACCTCCTCGCTTCTTCGTTCATGATCGCTGCCAATCATGGGTGCGCAAAGCCGCGATGATCCCTGCATCGGCTGCTCCGGTCAGGATCACCCGCTGCATGGCAAGCGCCTGCGCCAGTTCGGCGATACGCTGGTGTGGCACGAACATCGGCGTACTGCGCAGCAAGGAGCGCGCCGGCGCGTCGAGCAGATCGACCAGATTACGCAAGCCTTCGCTCGATGAAATCGTCAGCGCGTCGAGTTGGCCTCTGCGCCATAGTGCCTGCAGCGGGGCCGCGTCAGCCGGTGCCGAGCGCTGGTAGCAACTCACCTCATCGACTTCGGCGCCCCGTTCACGCAGCGTATCGGCCAACAGCCCACGGCCACCATTGCCGCGAAAGATCAGCACACGCTTGCCAGCGACGCATACTCGCTGCATTTCCGGAAGTTCGAGCAGCGCCTCCGAATCGAAGCGCTCGACCGGTGCCAGCGCATTACCAATCCCATAACGGGCGAGCAGCGCGACGCTGCTCTGGCCAATCGCCACCGCTCGCAGACCCGACGGCCACCCCTGGCTGGCAAGAATCGCCGGCAGACTGAAATCGACGGCATTCGGGCTGATGAAGATTGCCAGCGAATAGTTTCCGAGGCGCACGATCGCCGCCTGCAAGGGAGCAGGGTCGGCAAGCGGAGTAATCTCGAGCAGTGGAAAGATCACCGGCTCGCCACCCTGCTCGGCAATCCAGTCAGCCAGACGCGTCGCCTGTGCGCGCGGGCGCGTCACGACGATCGTCCGGCCTCGCAAGGACTTCGTCATTGGCCGACTGCGAGCTTCTCGAGGATGGCATCCGCCCCCTGCTCACGCAGCCTCTGCGCGAGCCTGCGACCGATCGACTCGTCATCTTCCGGCGCGCCGTGCAGGTCCCCGGCGACCATCTGCCTGCCGTCCGGCGTCGCGATGAAGCCACGCAGCCAGAGGCGACCGTTCTCGAGCACTGCGTAGGCAGCGAGCGGCAGCTGGCAGCTACCGCCCAGGGCACGCGAAAAAGCCCGTTCGGCGCGCACGCAGTGCGCGCTCTCATGGTCATTGAGCGGTCCCAGCAGCGCCATGATGTCGGCACGCACCGACGCGACCTCGACTCCGAGGACTCCTTGCCCTGGTGCCGGCAGCGACTGCTCGGGCGTCAGGAGGGACCTGATCCGCGCCGCCAGGCCCAGCCGAATCAGACCCGCGGCAGCAAGGATGATCGCATCATACTCACCGGCATCGAGCTTTCTGAGCCGCGTATCGAGGTTGCCGCGCAGGCCACGGATCACGAGTTGCGGATATCCGGCACGCAGGATTGCTTCGCGACGCAGGCTGGAGGTGCCGACCAGGGCTCTGGCCGGCAACTCGTCGAGTCCGGCAAAGCGGTTCGAAACAAAGGCATCACAAGGATTTTCACGCGCCGAGATGGCCGCAAGGACGAAGCCATCCGGCATTTCCATCGGCAGATCCTTCATCGAATGCACGGCGAGGTCGGCGCGGCCCTCCTGCATCGCGACCTCGAGTTCCTTGATGAACAGCCCTTTACCGCCGATCGCCGACAAGGGGCGGTCGAGAATCTGGTCGCCGCGAGTGGTCATGCCGAGGATCTCGACGCAACTCTGTGGGTATAATTCCATCAGGCGACTGCGAACGTGCTCCGCTTGCCATAGGGCAAGGCGCGACTCACGCGAGGCAATGACAATATGCGAATGAACTGGCTTTGCTGAGTTCAAGGCAGGATTCCGGTTATGTAAAGCCGTACCGCCGACACGCGCAGGCAGCTTCGTCGCCAACCATGCCGACATCAAGAGCAGGATTCTAGCATGCCTGCGAACCCCGTTTGGCGAGGCCAATCGCTGGATGTGTGGACGATCAGGGAGCGAAATGATGGGCGAAGGACTTGACCAGCGGCCACTGCCGGCGACTGACGGGAAGCCGTTCAGGAATGTCGCGCAGCATTGCCTGCCACTGCGTCTCGGCATCGTCGGAGCCACTCTTCTCGAAACCGACAAGCGCCTCCCTGGCGACCAGAACGCTGCGGTGCAGGCGGAGAAACTGCTCGCCAAACTCCTGTTCGAGATGAGACAGCGACTCGTCAAGTAGGTATTCCCGATCACGGGTACGCGCTGTGACGTACTTCAGGTCAGCTTTGAAGTAAATGATCCCGGCCACTGGAATCAGCAGCAAACGACCACGTTCGTGGCAGGTGAGGTGGCTGCGGGCCGCCGGTTGCAGCGGAGCAGGTGACCTTGATGTAGGCGGCCGTAGTGGTCGAACCTTCTGTAAGGCGGCGAGCAAACGCTGCGCCCGCACCGGTTTCAATAGATAGTCCACGACGTTGAGTTCGAAGGCTTGCACCGCGTATGCATCAAAGGCAGTGACAAAGATTACCGCCGGCGGCTGTGCAAGTTCCGACAGACGACGCGCGAGCGCAATTCCGTCCATCCTGGGCATCTGAATGTCGACCAGAGCGACGTCCACCGGTCGGCTGGCGACCGCTGCCAGGGCGAGCAAGCCGTTCTCTGCTTCGGCAACGAGTTCGTTGGGCAGCACCGGTGCAAGATCAGCCAGCAGATCCCGCAAGCGCACGCGCGCGGGCGCTTCATCATCGACAATCATCACGGAAAGGACGCCGGGCGAAACTACGGGAATCATGGCGAGTGATCGCGACAAGGGAGAACGATATGTACCCGATACTCGCGCTGACCGTCTACGAGGAGCACTTTATCGATCTCGATACGGGCTTCCAGATCGTAGTACAGTGCCAGCCGTTCGCGAATGTTATCCAGTGCCATGTGGTTGCCACGCTGATGCTCGGCATCGCCGCCGCAGGGATTGACGAGGTCGATGTGCAATTCGTAGCCACGCCGCAGCATGCGAATACGAATCGTACCGCTCTCCCCGGAAGGTTCGATACCGTGATAGACGGCATTCTCCAGCAACGGTTGCACCATCAGCGGCGGCACCTTGAGATTGGCCGGCAGATCAGTCACCTCCCATTCGACGTTCAGACGTTCGCCAAGACGCAGCTTTTCGAGGTCAAGATACTGCCGACACAAAGCCATCTCTTCGGCCAGTGGGATCAGTTCCCGATGGTCACGCATGAACGCCCGAAAGAGTTCGGCCAACTCTTCAAGCGCTGTCTCGGCGCGCCTCGGATCAAGACGAATCAGCGAGATGATGGCATTCAGACTGTTGAACAGGAAATGCGGCCGGATGCGAGCGGTCAGCGATTGCAGGCGCGCTTCGACAAGCGCTGGCGACAATGCGCTGGCGCGCAAGGCCAAGTAGAACAGCATCAACGCCGCCGCCGCCCCGCCGAGCAGGCCGGCTCTCAGCAGGCGCGACCAGCCACCCTCGTCGAAGGTCAGAAAGCGCCAGAGATCGGACAGGAGGATCGCTGAACCGGCGGCCAGCAGCACCACCAGCGCCCGTCCGATCCAGATGGCAGGGTGCCGCAAGCGCTTCCCGAGCAGTGCCAGAAGGGTCAGGTTGAAGAGCAGCAAGGGTTGCACCCAGACGGCCAGTTCGCTGTAACGCTGCACACTGTCGCCAACCCCTTCGCTCTGCACCAAGGCCGCGAAAAGTGCCAGCAGGTTTACCCCGAGCAGGATGCGCAGTATGACTCCGGCATTACGGAAATCCGGCAACGGCTGACCGGCCAGGTTTTGCTTTATACTTGTCATCACTCGAAATGGCGCCTGCACAAGGTTCTACGAGTGATTTTAGCCCAGGAACCTGTACCTTATGAGCCAATCGGATTCTTCCCTCTATACATGGGCCGGCCGTTTCTCCGAGCCGATGTCCGACCTTGTCAAGCGCTACACGGCATCGGTGGATTTCGACTGGCGAATGTGGCGTCAGGACATTCGTGCCTCGCTGGCACACGCCACGATGCTGGCCCGACAGAACATCATCAGCACCAACGATCTGGCCGATATCGAGCGCGGTATGGCGCAGGTGGTGAGTGAAATCGAGACCGGCAACTTCGTCTGGTCACTTGACCTCGAAGACCTGCACCTGAACATCGAGAAGCGCCTGACCGCTCTCGTCGGCGACGCCGGCAAGCGCCTGCATACCGGCCGCTCACGCAACGATCAGGTCGCCACCGACATTCGTCTGTATCTGCGTGACTCCATCGACGACATCGTCATCCTGCTCGGCAAATTCCAGGACAGGCTGCTCGATCTTGCTGAAAAGGAAGCGGCCACGGCGCTGCCCGGCTTCACCCACCTGCAGGTCGCGCAGCCGATTACCTTCGGCCATCACCTGCTGGCCTATTTTGAAATGGTGCGACGTGACGCCGAGCGCTTTGCCGACTGTCGCCGACGCACCAACCGTTTGCCCCTCGGTGCGGCCGCCCTGGCCGGTACCACCTATCCGATCGATCGTCAGTTCGTCGCAGATTTGTTGGGTTTTGACGGGGTTTGCGAAAACTCGCTCGATGCCGTTTCCGACCGCGACTTTGCGATCGAATTCTGTGCCGCCTGCGCATTGCTGATGATGCACATCTCGCGCCTGTCCGAAGAACTGGTCCTGTGGATGAATCCTCGTTTCGGCTTCATCAGGCTCGCTGATCGATTCTGTACCGGCAGCTCGATCATGCCCCAGAAGCGGAATCCCGACGTACCCGAGTTGGCGCGCGGCAAGACCGGCCGCATCTACGGTCATCTGACGGCCTTGCTGACGCTGATGAAAGGCCAGCCTCTGGCCTACAACAAGGACAACCAGGAAGACAAGGAGCCGCTGTTCGACACCATCGACACGGTCAACGATACCCTGCGCATCTTTGTCGAACTGATTCCCGGTATCACCACCAACCCGGAAAACATGCGTGATGCCTTGCGCCAGGGATTTGCCACCGCCACCGACCTGGCCGACTACCTGACCCGCAAGGGCCTGCCTTTCCGCGATGCCCACGAGGCCGTCGGCCTGGCCGTTCGCCGCGCCGAAGAACTCGGTGTCGACCTGGCGCAGCTTTCACTCGGAGAACTGCAGCGCTTCTCAACGCGGATTAGCGACGATGTGTTTGCGGTACTGAGCATCGATGGGTCGCTGGCGGCGCGCCGCCACGTTGGCGGCACGGCACCGGAACAGGTTCTGGCGGCGATCGCGCGCGCGCGTCGCGGCTAGGCACCCCACCTTGCTGGCATGGAGAAGATCGGCAAATACACACTTGTCCGGGAAATCGGCCATGGCGCAACGTCTACCGTCTACCTCGGGAACGACCCTTTCAGCCAGCGCGAGGTCGCGGTCAAGGTCGCCTTTCCGGACATTCTGAGAGATCCCAAACGGGGCAGGCTATACACACATATCTTTCTCAATGAGGCCGCACTGGTCGGCAAGCTGTCGCACCCGCACATCGTCCAGACTTATGACGCGGTGGTCGACGATCACCTCTGTTATATCGTCATGGAATATGTAGCGGGCGGCACGCTGGAGACAGCCTGTGCAGCCGGTCGGCTGCTGTCATTCGAGCGCATCGTCGAGATCATTTTCAAATGCACGCGAGCGCTCGATTTTGCATTCCGGGCCGGCGTCATTCATCGTGACATCAAGCCAGCCAATATCCTCGTCGAGGGTTCAGACCCGAACGTGGGCGAGATCAAGATCTCCGATTTCGGCGCCGCGATCATTGGCTCGCCCGATCGCACCCTGATTCTCGGCATGGGGTCGCCAGCCTACATGTCACCGCAACAAGTGAAAGATCACACACTCGATCACCAGACCGACATCTATTCTCTCGGCGTTGTCATGTACCAGTTACTGACCGGACAACTTCCATTTCAGGCCCGCAACAGTTATGACCTGATCTACCAGATCATCCACTCGGAGCCGCGCCGGCCTTCGGCGCTACGCCCGGATATTCCGTTGTCGTTGGACAACATCGTCGCGCGCGCGATGAGCAAGAAACTCGAGAACCGTTACGCTAACTGGGCAGAGTTCGCACGCGATCTGGCGCAGACTTGCCGCGGCCGAAGCCTGGACGTTCCCGCTGAGCAGATGGCGGATGTCGAAAAATTCGACACCCTGCGTGCGTTCGCCTTCTTCGCGGATTTCTCTGATGTCGAGCTTTGGGAAGTGCTGCGTTTTTCTCAATGGATCCGCGTTTCTCCTGGTGAGGTGATCATTCAGGACGGCAACGTCGGCGATTGTTTCTATTTCCTCGCCGAAGGTGAACTGAAGGTCCTCAAGAACGGCATGATCCTTGATCTGCTGACCACCGGAGAGTGTTTCGGAGAGATGGCGGTGATCGGCAAAGCGAACTCGACACGTGGCGCGGATATTGTCGCTCTGACCGATGGCAAGCTGGTGAGGATTACCGAAAGCGCTTTACAGGACGCTTCCGCTGCCTGTCGAATGCATTTCTACCAATCTTTTCTGGCTGTCCTCAGCGCGCGCCTGACATCGTCGAACGTCCGTCTGGTGTCCTTCTGAGGCATCCCCAAGATGCGCCAGCCAGCGGACCACTAGTGACCGCAAAATGGAGCCACACCGTTGACGCCCATCAGGGCCTGCCTTTGGTAGCTCGTGCGAACGATGCCGGTAGTGCCATCGAATAGCACATCGAAGCGTGCAAGCTGGTTCCACGCGTCGCAAAACTGCCACTCCCAGACCAGTTCGTCGCGCGCCTTGAAGTAGTTGGTCCACTGCGGCACGGGTGGACCGATCAGACGCAGCACCGACTCCTGGTCGCTCTTCCCCGGCTCGATGCGAGCGAAATGCTCCATGTCGAGTACCGCCTCAATCTGCCGCAGCCGCCCATCGGGATCGATGAAGACCATGAATGTCTGAGCACCTGCCGGCCCACGCGGATACGCCAGTTGCTCGCTGCCGTCAGCGTTCTTCCAGCGGAGTGCCGGCGCGCCCATCGTCGCCATCACTTCCGGCAAGGTCGCCACACCTGGCTGCAGACTCCAGCCGCTGTAGCCGGCGCAAGCCGATAGCAGGGATACACTGACCACGGCCCACAGGTATTGCCAGCTCGAGCGTTCAGTATCCATCTCGCGCTTCGACCATCCGTCAGAGCGGATCGGCGAGCCCTTCGAACAGTTTCTGCAACTCACCCTCTTCATACATCTCGCGCATGATGTCGCAGCCGCCGATAAACTCGCCGCGCACGTAAAGCTGCGGAATCGTTGGCCAGTTGGCATATTCCTTGATACCGTTGCGAATCTCCGCATTCTCCAGCACATCCACGCTGAGGAAGCCGGAAACACCACAGGCTTTCAGAATCTGCACGGTGACCGCTGAAAAACCACATTGCGGAAATTGTGGCGTCCCCTTCATGTAGAGGACCACCGGATTATTCGTGACCTGCTCCTTGATCAGTTGCTGCACATCCATCATCAAACCTCGTCATTACTATAGTTGATAGAAACAATCGGGATTAGTGTACCGCTTGACACCACCCATCGTCAACGCAGACAAGCACCGCTGACTCGTTCGACCTGCGACAGATCCAGCCAGGAAGCCACGTCGGACAAGCCTGCACTCCACAACAGATTACGCACATCGGCTGACTGATTGTAACCGTGTTCGATCAGCAGCCAGCCATCCGGCAGCAGATGTCTGGCTGCACCGCCGATGATTGCGCGAATACAGGCCAGACCGTCGCCGCCAGCGACCCCATCGCTTAGCGCCATCTGCGGCTCGAAGGGCAGACCGTTCTGCTGCAGATGCGGATCTGCATACGCAACATAAGGTGGGTTGGCAACAATCAGGTCGAAACGCGCCTCGCCGAGCGGTGCGTACCAGTCACCAGCAAAAAAGCTCACCTCCGCCGCATGCCGTGCGGCGTTGCGGCCGGCCACTTCGAGCGCCGCCAAAGACAAGTCGACCGCGCTGACAGTGGCTGCCGGGTACAGGCACTTGAGGGTCACCGCCAGTACCCCGCAACCCGTACCGAGATCAACAATCCTCGGTGCGGGTAATGACTGCAGTCGTTGGATTGCCAGTTCGACCAGCAGTTCCGTTTCGGGACGTGGAATCAGCACTGCCGGGCTGACCTGAAACTCGAGCGTGTAAAATTCTGCCGAGTTCACCAGATACGCCAGCGGCTCTCCGCCAGAACGACGCTTGACGAGTGCCGCGAGTCGAGCCACCTGATCGGTCGACAAGGCTCGGGTCGGTCGTACCAGCAGGTCGACATGCGTACAATCGGCAACATACTCGACGAGCAAACGCGCATCCAGTCGATCAATGCTCTGGCTGGCCACACGCCAGGCCTCGCCGATGCTCGTCACCAGCCGCAGCATTCAGCGCAGGCCCATTGGCCCTGGCCACTGCCCAAGACACGCATCAGGGTCTGAGCGATCGCTTCATGCGCTCTCGGCGAGCATCGCCAGCTGATCAGCCTGATACTCTGCGGTCAGCGCAGCGATCAGCTCATCGAGATCGCCGTCCATGACCGCCTCCAGCTTGTACAGCGTCAGGTTGATGCGGTGATCAGTCACTCGCCCCTGCGGGAAATTATAGGTTCGAATTCGCTCCGAGCGATCACCACTGCCAATCAGATTCCTGCGCGCCGACGCGATGTTCGCATGTTGCTCACGTTCCTGCATGTCCCGGATACGCGCCACCAGCACGGACAGCGCCTGCGCCTTGTTCTTGTGCTGCGACCGATCATCCTGACATTCGACGACGATGCCCGTCGGCAGATGAGTGATGCGTACGGCCGAATCGGTCTTGTTGATGTGCTGCCCGCCCGCCCCTGAGGCCCGATAGGTATCGATGCGAATCTCGGTGGGATTGATCTGTACCTCCTCCAGTGCATCGGCTTCGGGCATCACCGCCACCGTACAGGCGGATGTGTGGATACGGCCTTGCGTCTCGGTATCCGGAACACGCTGCACGCGATGAGCACCCGACTCGAACTTGAGTCTGGAGTAGACGCCATTCCCGATAATGCGCGCAATGACTTCCCGGTACCCGCCGAGGTCCGAAATACTTGCGGAAACGACATCCACTTGCCAGCCCCGGCGCTCGGCATAGCGCGTGTACATGCGGAACAGATTGCCTGCAAACAGTGCTGATTCGTCACCGCCCGTGCCGGCGCGAATTTCAAGAAAGACATTGCGATCGTCCTTGGCATCCTTCGGCAGCAATAGTTTTTGCAGTTCTGCCTCGATCTCCGGCAGGCGTTCCCTGGCACCTGCCACTTCAGCTTCAGCCAATTCCCGCATCTCCGGATCAGCCAGCATATCGAGCCCCGCAGACAGATCAGACTGGAGCTGCCGCCAGGCCTGAAACAGGGAAACCACCGGGCCCAGTTCGGCATGCTCGCGCGACAGTTTGCGGTACTCGTCCATGTCGCGTGTCGCCTCGCCACTGGCCAGCATGCGGTCGATCTCGTCGAGACGACCGGTCAGATGCTCAAGTTTGTCGCAAATACTCTGGTTCATTAGCGTGAAAGTCGCGTCAGCGACTGACAAATCCTGATGAGTTGGCACATGCGCACCGTTATTCGCCGAGGTGGGATTCCACATGCAGGTGGAAAAGCTGTGCCGCCAGGGATGGCAAGTCATCCCGGCCTCCGCTGGCCTGACTCAGCGCCTGTGTTGGTGCATGCAGGAACTTGTTGGTCAAACGGAGTGAAAACTGCTCGAGCACACGCGCCGGGTCGTCCCCTCTGGCCAACAACTTGAGTGCATGTTCCATCTCGTGCCGACGCGATCGTTCAGCCGCATCGCGCAGCGCGCGAATGACCGGCACTGTACCACGCGTTGCCAGCCAGCGCAGGAATCCATCGACACGCTCGGCAATGATTGCTTCCGCGTCAACGACTGCTGCCTGACGCGACTCGAGCCCCGAAGCGACCAATTGAGCGAGATCATCAACCGTATACAGGAAGACATCGTCCATATCGCCCACCTCGATCTCGATATCACGCGGGACAGCGAGATCGACCATGAACATCGGGCGGTGACGGCGCATCTTGATGGCACGCTCGACCATGCCCAGACCAATGATCGGCAGCGGACTGGCCGTACAGGAGACGATGATATCGAACTGCGACAATCGCTCGCCAAGCTCTTCGAGGCGGATCGCCGTTCCGCCAAAACGATCCGCAAGCGCCCGTCCACGCTCAACCGTTCGGTTGGCAACAAGCACCTGTTTCGGCCGTTGTTCCGCGAAATGCCTGGCGCACAGTTCGATCATCTCGCCGGCGCCAATCAACAGGAGCCGCTGATCTGCGATCCGCTCGAAGATGCGCTCGGCCAGGCGCACCGCGGCGGCGGCCATGGAAACGACGTTGACCCCGATCGCCGTCGTCGAACGTACCTCCTTGGCGACGGCAAACGAATGCTGGAACAGCTTGTGCAAGGTGGTACCGAGGGTGCCGGCTTCCTCCGCCACACGTACTGCTTCCTTCATCTGGCCGAGAATCTGAGGCTCACCAAGAACCATCGAATCGAGTCCGCTGGCCACCCGGAAAGCATGGCGAACGGCATCACGTTCGGGATAGGTGTAGAGGTATGGCTCAATCTCGTGGTGTGCAAGACAATGATAGTCGGCAAACCACTGGCTTGCCGCCTCAGGCACATCGGTAGCGAAGTACACTTCAGTGCGATTACAGGTGGAGAGAATCGCCGCCTCTTGAACCGATTTGCAGCGCGTCAGGTCGGTCAGCGCCTGGTGCACCCTTTCCGCATGAAAGGCCACCTGCTCACGTACCGACAGAGGTGCTGTGTGGTGGTTGATACCAAGCGTAAACAGCGGCATTCTTGGAGGTCGGTAGGCAAGGCAAATGGCAGGAAAGACAAGGATTATATCATTGACACCACATACCCCCGCGCGAGCCTGCGCATTCAGAGCACATCCGGCCCCGGCTTGCCGATGAAATACCCTTGCGCGTAGTCCACACCAAAACTGCGCAACATGTTCAAGGCGCGTTCGTCTTCAACGAACTCGGCGACGGTCTTCTTGCCGAATCCTCTTGCCACCTCGGTCAGTGCCCGTACAAAGACCTGGTCGTCCGGACTGTCAACCAGCGTGCGCACAAACGATCCGTCGATCTTGACATAATCAACAGGCAATTGCTTGATATAATTGAAAGAAGAAAAACCTACGCCAAAATCGTCGAGCGAAAACGAACAACCGAGTTCGCGCACAGCTTCCATGAACGCGCGGGCAGCAGAAAAATCCGACACGGCAGCCGTTTCGGTAATTTCAAAGACGACATGGCTGGGCAGCAGCGGGTTGCGGGAAAGCTCGTCGCGGATGAAGGACAATAGTCTGACATCGTTGATGCTGACGCCCGACAGGTTGATCGAGAACTTGTAGTATCTCCCGACGGCAAACAAGGCCAACATCTTGCCAAACACCTGATGGATCACGTAGCGATCGATCTCGCGTATCAAACCGCTGTTTTCGGCGACTTCCATGAACGCACCAGGTGGAATCAGCGACCGGTCGGCGTCCCGCATGCGCACCAGCGCCTCGTAGTGACTGACTTGCCGCGCACGGATATCCTGAATCGGCTGGTAATGGACGACAAATCCCCCATCCACCAGAGACCGGTTGATCATCTCTTTCCAGTGCAGACGCTCTTGTATCTTCTCCTGCTCACCTTCACCCTCGGAGTAGAGATGCCAGCCTCCCCCGCCCTTGGCCTTGGCCTGATACATGGCGATGTCGGCATTGGCAAGCAGTTCCTTGACGTCCATCTTGGCCTCGGAAAAAACCACGATCCCGATGCTGGCGGAAACCCGATGGTTCGCTCCCAGTTCGGGAAACTTGATTTCGGCAAGGCGTTTGTTGATTTTCTCGGCCACCTGGATGGCGCCGTCGTGGTCGCACTCATGCAGCAGGAGCCCCAGTTCGTCACCGCCCAGCCTCCCCAGCAGATCGCTGGCACGTGCCAGGTTACCGACCTGGTCGGCGACGATGCGTAACAGGGCGTCTCCCGCCTGATGGCCGCTCACGTCATTGACGTATCTGAACTCGTCCAGGTCGAGATACAGCAAGGCCCCATCATGCCCCGAACGTCGCGCGCTGATCAGGGTTCGATCGAGCTCGTTCTGAAAATGCTGCCGATTGACCAGGCCTGTCAGGGGGTCGTGTTCTGCCAGATAAGTGACATGCGACTCGGCGCGCTTGCGTTCGGTGTGGTCTACCCCGACCGACAGGATCATCATCGCATCGCCAGCATGGCCGGACAGGCGGGAATGGCTCCAGGTGATTTCGTACGACTGGCCGCTCATGCCCAGCAGAATCGACTCCATCTGCACGTGCCGACGATGCCCAGCGGCGATTTCGAGGAAAGCCTGCTGAACAGTCGATACCGACGATGATCCGGCCTGGCCGAGCAACTCGAAAAAACGCTTGCCGAGGAGTTCTTCCTCCCCCCAGTCGAACAACATGCGCCCGTATCGATTGAGCGTGCGGATTCGACCGTCGGCGGACTGCGTCAGGATGATGACCTGCGCGGTATCTAAGAGGCTCTTGTTGAAATCGCGCTCGACCGATATCCGCTGCAACATTCTCTGGGTCGCTGCAGAATGCGCAGCCACCTCCTTCTCCAGCGTCTCCAGGCGATACGACAGGGCGATCGCAGCCTCATCCAGGCTATCGATTTCATCATCGAGCAAACGCCGTGCGCGTGGCGCAATACGTGCACGCGCTTCGGCAAAGGCCCGGCGGCCGAGCAGGGGTATCGCCAGCACGGCCCGGGTCATGCGTTGCAGGGGTGCGTGTACCAGCAGCGCCAGCAACAGCAGCGACAGCAGCGAGGCCAGCAACTCGCCCTGCAAGCGGCTCAAGACCGATTGGCGAATGTCGGCCAGGGCATCGGTCAGATCGTCGATGACCACCATCATCGCCGGCAACTGCTCGCCCCTGGGAGCATCCAGAGCCAGAAACGACAGTTCGAACTGCTTGTCGTCGTAAGGCAGCGAGAGGTAGGCATGGCCACGTGTGTGAAGGATCGGGGGAATCGACCTGAGTTGATGCAGCAACTCCCGATATTTTCCCTTGCTGCTCAACTCGATCACCCGCAAGCCCACCTGTGGCAGGAAGGCCTCGTCTACCGCAAGCCCGGCCGCAGGCGAGGTCGGGATGAGAACCCCGAGATCAGCACCACCAGACACACTTGGAAAGGAGTTAACCACCTCAGCCGGCGAACTGCCCAGGACCACCGCCCCGGCCACCCGACCAGCCGACAGAATCGGTGCCGCCGCAAACTCGGTACACACCTGCCGGCAGCGCGTCCAGTGCATGGCTTGCTCACTCTTGATAACGGCGCGCACCTCTGCATCGTGATCCGGATCGGCCAGCACATTGCTGGGCCAGGTAGCCAGTGGCAAACCGGTCTTCGCATAGACCTGCAGCGAGTCGATACCCAGGCCGAGTTGCAGGGCCGCCCAGTAACTGTCGAGGTGATTTCGCAGCAGTTCATTCCCGGACGGCGTCTGGAACCGGCTCACGCCGACAGAATCGAGAGCAGCCAGCACACCCGCGAGCCCCTGCAGGCGCTGCCCGAAGTCATCGCGCAAAGCGAAGGCCTGCAGAACGAGACGCTTGCGGGTCTCTGCACGCTGCGTTTCGAAGCGCGTCGTCAGATCGTGAAAATGTAGCCAGGACAAGGCCCCGTTGACCGACAGCATCACCGCACCCAGGGTCAGCAGGACCTTCCACCTGAGGCTAAGGAATCTCGAACCGCTGCGCGCTTTCGACGCAGATGGACTATCCGACATTGGCGGCGATTAAAAGCGGAAGGAAGCTTGCAGCATGAAGTTGTCCCAGTAGCGACGCAAAGCCTGCACGCTCGGGTTGTCCTGCACCGCCAGAAAACCCGTACCGTCAACCCGATGCACTTCGGCGCGCAACATGAACTGTGGGGTGACGTCGAAACGAAGCCCAGCCGTCCAGTCCTTGGCAAAGCGGGTAAAACCCGGCATGCCGGTGGCGGCAGCAAATCCCTTGCCGTCACGATCCTGGTTGTCGGCGTAATAGGCGTCGTAACGCAGCAAGGCCTCCCAGCGTGGTGCCAAGCGGTAGCTGCCTTGCAGATAATAGCTGCGTCCATCGGCAGTGCCATTGTAAAAAAACCGACCAAAGTCCGAAACCGAAGTTCGGCGGAAAGCGTATTCGCTGGTCAGGCTCCAGTTCTCGGCGTTGAACTGGGCAGACAGAATCAGTGGCGTCAGCTTGAATCTCCCGGCCAGCAGTCGGTCGCCAAAGCCCGGCTTGTAGCGCAGGTCGAGACGAGTGGCGGTCAAGCCCAGACGATACATCCCGCCAGAGCCCTCGTAGAAGACCTGGAAATCCGGCGCGAGACTGGAATCGAGACTGCCGGGCCGTTGCAAGCCGACCAGAGCCACTTTGGCAGCATCCGTATCGGTCTGCGGCTGGCCGTAAGCGAAACTGGCGAACAGACTTCCGGCATCGCCATAGCGCTCTGCGTAGATCTCGCCCCCGTCGGCTGACACAGTCAGATTACGTGTTCTTTCGAAATAGATCGATTGGGGCAGAATGATGCTGGGGCGTGTGAACGGCACGTCGCGGGTCTTGTTGTACAAACCATAAGCGGTTTTGATCCGTCCCAGGCGAATCCCGGCGCGTCCATCTTCTCTCGACAGCGGCGTCCAGTCGATCAGCCCATAATCGAGCCGCACGCCACCATCATCGGTGCCTCCCGCCCGATGTGAGAGCAGTTCGGCTGCCAGTTGCACATCGGAAGTCAGGCGCCATGACGCATTCGCACCCACTTCTGTGAAATCCCGGCTTACCCGGTCGTCGCTGCGCCCGAAAAAATTGTTGTCGGTGGTGTTCACCAGTGTCAAGGACGCAAAACCGTGCAACTGGAAATCACCGCCCAGCAGGTCCAGTGCACGCACCGCTGCGGTCCACAGCAAGCACACGCCAATCAGCGCGACGCAAGACGCGGCCCTAGCGAATCTTGAGAACACGCACATTCGTATTAACCTCGCTCGCCTTGACGTAACCAATCGCCCCCGGCGTGGATGCCACTCTGGATATCATTTCCTGCGTTGAAGCGACCTGCTCGGGGTATTGGCCCTGCCCGGAAAACACCTGTCGATCCCAGGCCATTCGCAATTGCTGGGGAAACACCTGCAGCACGGTCTTGCTGAAGGTGGCATGTTCGGGCGCTTCATCCCTGAGAACGAATACCTTGACCGGGGTGTCGGTGGGCCAATTCTGCAGGCGCATGCCAAAGATGGCGCGCAGGGAAGCTCGCGGAATGGTCTCTTCGCTGGTCGCCGGGTAGGCGATCGCAACCATCGCCAGCTCCGGCGTCTGGGCATGCGCCACAGCGGCAAGCAGCACGTTCGCCAGCAGGTAGAGCAATAGCGATCGCCACAACAAAGTCACGAATTTAATGGGAATAATTTTATTCATCAAGACACATGCTACCAGACAAAGCCCTCCGCCGACTCGGCCAGCATCGGTCGACAGAGTCTTTGCTCCTGCGCTCAGCCGATAAACCACTACGGCTGATTCAACTAGATTCCCGATCCACCCTCTTCCATGGTCTTTCCTGGTGCGGCAAAAACCCTGATCTGACGAGGCTTGAGCCATACTTGCTGTCCTTTGGCGAGCGCCAATATCGTGGCCCGCTCGCGAGTCAACTCAACCTCGATCAATTCCGAAGCATGCGCCAGCTCGACACGCACCCATGGCCCGATGGCATGCACTTCTTGTACCGTTGCCTCCAGGCCACCGGTCAGCGGGTGGTGTTCGATTTCGATATCGTGCGGTCGGACAAAGGCCGTAACAGCGCTTTCCGGCACGTCTTCGCGACGCTCCGCAGCGACCTCCGCCCAGGCACCATGGACACGGCTGTGAAAGACGTTGACATTGCCAAGGAACTGATAGACGAAAGGTGTTGCCGGACTCGAATACACCTCGTCGGGAGAGCCGATCTGCTCGATCCGCCCCTGCTTCATGACCACCACGCGGTCAGCAACCTCCAGCGCCTCTTCCTGATCGTGCGTCACGAAGACGCTGGAAATCTGCATTTCATCGTGCAGGCGCCGCAGCCAACGCCGCAGTTCCTTGCGCACCTGGGTATCCAATGCACCGAAGGGTTCATCGAGCAGCAGCACCCTCGGTTCAACGGCGAGCGCACGTGCCAGAGCGATACGCTGACGCTGACCGCCTGAAAGTTGCGATGGATAGCGATCGGCCAGCCAGTCGAGCTGCACAAGCTTGAGTAATGCCATGACCCGGCTATGGATCTCGGCCTCTGCCGGACGCACTTTTCTCGCTTTGACGCGCAGACCGAAAGCGACGTTTTCGAACACCGACATGTGCCGGAACAAGGCGTAGTGCTGGAACACAAAGCCGACCTTGCGATCGCGTGCATGCACATGTGCCGTTTCCTCGCCAGCGAACAGCACCTGCCCAACGTCGGCGGTCTCCATGCCGGCGATGATGCGCAGCAGCGTGGTCTTGCCGCAGCCTGACGGACCGAGCAAGGCGACGAGTTCGCCCGTCGGAATGTGCAGGTTGATGTCTTCCAGTGCCACAAAGTTGCCGAAGCGTTTGCCGATCGCGCGTATTTCGATGCTCATCAGGACAGTTCAGAAAAGGTTCTTGCAGGGCTCGCGTACAAGCGAGATGGAAAAATCAGGAGCAAGCTGCGGCCCCTGTCTCAGGTCTCAGGTCTTTTCTGCCGGCAAGTCCGCCGACAGCATGCTGTTTTCGCGGCGCATTCGCCATTCAACGATGGTCTTGGCAAGCAATGTCACCAGCGCCAGCAAGGCCAGCACCGATGCCGACGCAAAAGCGCCTACCGCGTTGTACTCGTTGTACAGAATTTCCACATGTAACGGCAGGGTATTGGTCTCGCCACGAATATGCCCGGAAACCACCGATACCGCACCGAATTCGCCCATCGCCCGAGCGTTGGCAAGGATCACGCCGTACAGCAGACCCCACTTGATATTCGGCAGCGTCACGCGGCGGAACATCTGCCAGGCACCGGCACCGAGCGAGAGGGCAGCCTCCTCTTCTTCCTTCCCTTGCGACTGCATCAGCGGGATCAACTCGCGGGCGACGAACGGCGAGGTAATGAACAGGGTGACAATGATGATCCCTGGCAGCGCAAATACCACCTTGATGTCATGTGCCGACAGCCATGGCCCGAAAAGCCCCTGGGCACCGAAGATCAGCAGAAAGACCAGACCCACGACTACCGGCGATACGGCGAACGGCAGATCGATCAAGGTAATCAGCAGACTCTTGCCCCGGAAATCGAACTTGGCGATCGCCCATGCCGCAGCGACACCAAAAACGATGTTGAACGGTAGCACGAAGAGTGCGACAAAGAGTGTCAAGCCAATCGCAGAACGGGTTTCGGGATCGTTCAAGGCGCCGGCGTATGCTGTCCAACCTGCGGCAAAAGCCTCTACAAAAACCGCCAGCAAAGGCAGGGCGAGAAAGAAGAAGAGGAATCCGAGCCCGACACCCAGCAGCAGAGCACGTAACCAGCGTGGCTCGGCGTTCACCCGCCGCAAGTGCCCGCTCACCGGCGCGCTCCCATGCTTGGCGAACACTCACTGTGCCGATTCGCCGCCCACCACTGCAAGGCGTTTACGGCGAGCAGCATCACAAAGGAAATGACCAGCATGACCATCGCCAAGGCGGTTGCGCCAACGACATCATACTGTTCAAGCTTGGAGATGATCAGCAAGGGCGTGATTTCCGAGATCAGGGGCATGTTGCCGGCAATGAAAATGACCGATCCGTACTCTCCGACCGAACGTGAAAAGGCCAGCGTGAAGCCGGTGAGTAGCGCGGGGAAAATCGCCGGAAAGAGGACACGGATCAAGGTCTGCCAGCGCGAAGCACCAAGTGATGCGGCAGCCTCCTCGACCTCCGGCTCGATATCCTCGATCACCGGTTGTAGCGTGCGAACGACAAAAGGCAGGCCAATGAAAGTCAGGGCAACGACGATGCCAAACGGCGTGAACGCCACCTTGACGCCTAACGGCTCAAGGTATCGGCCAATCCAGCCATTGTCCGCATAGAGGGTGGCCAGAGTAATTCCGGCCACCGCCGTCGGCAAGGCAAAGGGCAGATCGACCAGGGCATCAATGGCACGCTTGCCTGGAAACGAGTAGCGCACGAGAATCCAGGCGACGATCAGACCAAAGAAGGCGTTGACCGTCGCAGCCAGCAAAGATGCACCGAAGGTCACGCGATACGAAGCCAGTGCGCGTTCGCCAGTGGCGATCGCCCAGAACTCGGCCGGGCTCAGGTGACTGGCCCGGAACGCCAGACCGGAAAGCGGCAGCAGGATCAGCAGCGACAGATAAGCCAGGGTACAAGCCAGCGACAGTCCGAAACCGGGCAGGATCTGTCGGCGGGAAGCCGACATCAAACGGGATGATGACCTGGCAGCCACGGCAGAGCGCCTACTTCTGCTGATAGATCTGGTCGAAAGTCCCGCCATCCCTGAAGTGCGTCGGATAAGCCTTGGCCCAGCCGCCGAAAACCTCGTCGACGCTGAAAGTCTTTATCGGGGGAAACTGTGCCGCATATTTTTTCAGTATCTCCTGGTTTCGCGGCCGCAAATAGTTCTGAGCGGCGTTTTCCTGGCCTACCGGCGACCATAGGAAATCCAGATAAGCCTGCGCCGCCTTGCGCGTACCTTTCTTGTCGACCACCTTGTCAATGATGGCAACGGGAAATTCGGTGAGGATCGACAACGAAGGGTAGACCACTTCGAATTCGCCCTTGCCAAACTCACGGGCAATCAGTTCGGCCTCACTCTCGAAGGATATCAGCACATCACCGATCTTCCGCTGCATGAAAGTGGTGGTTGCATCACGCCCTCCGGCGGCGAACAAGGGGGCGTTCTTCAGCAGCCGGCCAACGAAATCCTGCGCGGCCCGGTCGTTAGCACCGGCCTGAGTGAGTGCGTAGCCCCACGCGGCAAGATAGGTGTAACGGCCATTGCCGGTATTCTTGGGATGCGGCAGGATCACCTGGACTCCCGGTTTGACGAGATCACCCCAATCCTTCAAGCCTTTCGGGTTACCCTTGCGAACGATGAACACCATCGTCGACGTGTAGGGTGACGCATTGTTCGGAAATTTCTTCGCGTAGTCCCTGGCCACCAAACCTTTCTCGGCGAGAAAGTCGACATCGGACGCCTGATTCATGGTCACCACGTCGGCTTCCAGGCCGTCGGCGACGGCCCGCACCTGCTTGCTCGATCCCGCGTGCGACTGTTTCAACTCGATCGACTCACCGGAAAGCGCTTTCCAGTGTTTCTGGAACATCGGGTTGTAGTCTTTGTAAAAATCACGGGCAACGTCATACGAGACGTTGAGCAGGCTGCTGCCTTCGGCCAGAACCAAGGAGGCAGACAAAGTGAGCACAAGGGTCAGGAACAATTGGCGAATCACTCGAAACATACGCTACTCCATCAAATGCCGGAAAGTGTGATCACTATAGCCAAGGCTGTTAGAACTGTATAGCATCAGTGATTATTTATTTATACTTATTAGAAATATAGCGCATGGAAACCGACAATAAAAAAGCCACGGCGCAGCGTGGCTGGTCATCCCTAGAACCGGATCAAACGCGTGTCGGCAGCCTACCCGTTGCTGATGCACTTTCCATCCAGCGCTTGATGCGATTGGCGTCACCAATGCGGGTTTGCTTGCCGGCTGAGTCCAGCAGCACGATCACGACCGGTTTGTCTGCAACACGCGCCTGCATCACCAGACATTTACCGGCTTCCTGAATGTAGCCAGTCTTCGACAAGCCGATCTCCCAGGTCGGGCTGCTGACCAACTGATTGGTATTGTGGAAGTCGAGCTCGCGGCCCTTGACTTCAGCCCGCACACCGGGAGTCGTCGAGAACTCGCGAATCAGGGGGTAATGATGTGCAGCCGCAACCATCCGTGCCAGATCGTGCGCCGTGGAGACGTTGTTGCTGTTGAGCCCGGTGGGATCCTCAAAATGCGAACTGCTCATCCCGAGCGACGCCGCCTTGCGATTCATCGCCGCCACGAAAGCCGGCAAGCCGCCAGGGTAATGACGTCCAAGGGCATTGGCTGCACGGTTCTCGGAAGACATCAGAGCCAGCAGCAGGGCCGTCTCGCGCGAGATCACCGTGCCTACCCCGAGGCGCGAACGGCTGCCGCGCAGGTAGTCGACATCCTCATCGCTGATCGTGATCGGCGACTGTAGATTGGGCATGCTGTCGAGCACGACCATCGCTGTCATCAGCTTGGTAATCGACGCAATCGGCACAATGGCGTTGGCATTTTTTTCGTACAGGGGCTCACCACTGTCCTGGGCGATCACCAGTGCCGAGCCCGATTGCACGGCCAGACGTCCCGGATCCTGCCAGAAATCGACATTACCGGCGAGAACTCTGGTCAGATTCCTTTTCTGAACCGCATGCGTCAAGCCACCGCTTGTCTCCAGCGGGGCGTACTTGCTGATCTGCGAGACGCGAGCGGAGCGTACGGAGTGTACGGACTCGGCCTTTGCTACCCGAACCACTGCCTTGTCTTTCCGGTCCACGGGTGCAGCCATTGCGTGCCGACCTGGCACACTCTTGGCGGCTGTTGGCTCAACCTTGTTCTTGTTCGTCGAAGACTTGGTGGAACTCGTCCGTGCCAGGGGCTCGACCTTGGCCTTCTGGGCAACCGGCTTGACCATACTCTTCTCGGCCACCGCCTCCTTCTTGCCCTTCTGTACGACCGGCGAGGCCTTGCTCTTCTGTGACTCAGCCTTGCCTTTGCCCTTCTCCATCGCATGGGCCGCTTCCATCGGCAGCATCGCCGTTCCCAACATTGCGCCCAGCAGCAACGCTGCCCTTAATTTGATCCGCATCGCAAGCCTCCTGCACGATTCAATTGATTTTACGATTCTACAGCAACCCATTGTCTGATCACTATAGATCATGAAAAAGAACGGGATAGACGAATGATATGATAAACCACTTCAGGCGCATTCAGGATTCTTCCAGAAAAGCTTTGACCTCTTCTCGACGCGCCATCGTGTCCTGGTAGCCGAGATCGATCAATGCTCCGGTGTAGGGCTTTTCGAAGAGAAGGTAGCTGGTCAAGGCACCGCCGCGCCGATTCATGGCCCCCAAGCCGCGCAGCAGTGTTCTCACCGCCAGGGGCAGCGCACCCGCGTGGCGTGCTGCAAGATAATCAATACGTTCGGATGGAGTGATGATCAGGGACTGCACCGAGCGCAGAGCAATGTCGCCGCTGGCCCGCAACTCCTCGGGGATCTTCGAGAGTGTCTGATTGATTCGCTCCATACGCTCCACGTCAACCGCCAGACTATCCAGAAAGATCGATGACAGCGCATGCCCGGCAATCTGCGCCAGGGTCGGATAGCTTCGGGAACTCTGCCGTCCCGTCGTGTCGTTCAATTGTGCGACGCCGATGATCAGGATCTTCTCTGCGCCAAGATGGATCGCGGGCGAGATCGGGGCCAGCTGGCGCATCGACCCATCGCCAAAATATTCGCGATTGAGGTACACCGCGGGAAAGATGAAAGGCAGCGCGCTCGATGCCATCAGATGTTCAACCGAGAGATGTGCGCGACAGCCGACTCGATGCGTGCGCCGCCACCTCTCCACCTCGGGATGCGCCTGAAAGAAACTGACGCCGTGACCCGTCGTGTAACCGGATGCGGTAATGCTTACAGCGTAAAGTGAGCCGTTGGAGAGGCAACGATCGAGGTTGCCGAAATTCAGCCTCTGTTCGAGAAGCTTGCGCAGCGGCCGATTGTCCAGCAACGAACGCGGGCTGCGCCGGATCATCCAGCCCAGCAGCAGGGCACTAAGCCAGCTGACCCCGGCAATTCCCATGCCAAAAGGATCGGCGCGATAGATCTGCCCGGCGTGCATGTTGCGCCAGACATCCGCCAGCGCTTCGACGGCAGCGCTGAAGTTGTTGGCATAACACGCCAGGGTGGCTGCGTTGACGGCACCGGCCGAGGTGCCGCAAAGAATCGGGAAGGGATTCTCGATAGGGTTGCCAAGCAATTCGCGAATGGCCAGCAGAGCGCCCACCTGATAAGCAGCCCGCGCGCCACCGCCACCGAGAACCAGGGCAGTTTTGCTGTTCGCCATTGTGCTTCAGTGGGGTCCGCTTGCAGAGTCCGATGCCGTCGTGATCGTCACCGGCGGATCGGCAGCAACCTCGAAAACGGAGACGGCTGCCACTCGAGGAGCAGCACTCAGCGCTCGTTCATCAGTTTGTCGACCACGGTCAAAGCGGTCATGTTGACAATCCGTCGAACCGTCGCCGTCGAAGTCAGGATATGTACCGGGTGCGCAGCCCCGAGCAGGATCGGGCCAATCGTCAGGTTGTCGCCAGAGGCAATCTTCAGCAGGTTGAATGAAATATTGGCCGCATCTAGCGTCGGCATGATCAGCAGGTTGGCAGTCCCCTTGAGACGCGCATCGCTGGGGAATACCCGCTGCCGGATGTGCTCGTCAAGTGCCGCATCACCGTGCATCTCGCCCTCCAGTTCGAGGCGCGGCGCGCGTTCCTTCAATAGCTGAAGCGCTGCGCGCATCTTCAGCGCAGTTGGCGTGTTCGCCGAGCCGAAGGACGAGTGCGACAGCAGTGCGACACGCGGTGTCACGCCGAAGCGGCGAACCTCGTCGGCAGCCAGCAGCGTCATGTCCACCAACTGCTCCGCCGACGGGTCGTAGCTGATGTAGGTATCGGCGATGAACAGCGTGCGATCCGGCAGCACCAGCAGACTCATCGCATAGAGGTTGCGAACCCCCGGTGCCAGTCCGATGACATTCTCCACATACTCGCGATGCACGTCATGGCGGCCGAAAGTGCCGCAGATGAGACCGTCTGCGTCACCCATGCGCACCATCATCGCGCCGAACAGCGAAGCGCGACGCCGTACTTCGCGCCGGGCAAATTCGGCCGAAACCCCTTTGCGCTCCATCAAACGCCGGTATTCCCGCCAGTAAGGTTCGAAGTGCTCGTCGAAAAACTCGTTGTTGTCGGCGTTGACGACGTCGAAGTCACCCCCCGGAGACACGCGCAGGTTCAGCGCCTCGAGCTTGCGGGCGATGTCGTCCGAGTCACCGATCAAAATCGGCCTCGCGATTCCCTCGTCAACGATCACCTGCACGGCACGCAGCACGCGATCGTCTTCCCCTTCAGCGAAAACGATGCGTCTGGGTGCCTGCTTGGCCTGCGAGAAGACCGGTTTCATGATCAGGCCGAAGTGATAGACGAATTCGTCCAGACTTTCCCGATAGGCTTCGAGATCCTTGATGGGCCTGCTCGCCACCCCGGAGGCCATGGCCGCCTCGGCAACCGCCGGAGCAATCTTGCCAATCAGACGTGGATCGAAAGGATTCGGAATCAGATACTCCGGTCCAAAGTTGGAGTGCTTTTCGCCATATGCCTTGACCGCAACCTCCGATTGCTCGACTCGCGCCAGTTCAGAGATCGCCCGGACTGCGGCGAGCTTCATCGCTTCGGTAATGGTGGTCGCGCCGACATCAAGAGCACCGCGAAAAATGAAGGGAAAGCACAACACGTTGTTGACCTGGTTCGGGTAATCCGAACGGCCAGTCGCAATGATCGCATCGTTGCGAACCGCCTGCACGTCTTCGGGCCGAATTTCCGGATCGGGATTCGCCAATGCCATGATCAGTGGTGCCGGCGCCATCCTCGCCACCATCTCCTGCTTGAGGACACCACCAGCCGACAGCCCGAGGAAGACGTCGGCACCCTCGATGACTTCCCCGAGCGTGCGTGCATCGGTGCTCTTGGCATAACGCCCCTTGATTTCGTCCATGTCCTCGACGCGGCCCTCATAGACCAGACCCTTGATGTCGGTTACCCAGATGTTCTCGACCGGAATGCCCAGCATCACCAGCAAGTCCAGGCAGGCGAGTGCGGCGGCGCCGGCCCCCGAGGTGACCAGCTTGACCTGATGCAGTTCCTTGCCCTGCAGGAACAGACCATTGAGAATAGCCGCGCCGACGACGATTGCCGTGCCGTGCTGATCGTCGTGAAAGACCGGAATCTTCATTCTTTCGCGCAGTTTCTTCTCGACATGGAAGCACTCCGGCGCCTTGATGTCTTCCAGGTTGATGCCACCAAAAGTCGGTTCCAGGGAAGCGATGATTTCCACCAGGCGATCAGGATCGCGCTCCTCGATTTCCAGGTCGAAAACGTCGATATTGGCGAACTTCTTGAACAACACGGCCTTGCCTTCCATCACCGGCTTGGCGGCCAGCGGGCCGATCGCTCCGAGGCCAAGTACCGCGGTACCATTGGTGATGACGCCGACCAGGTTGGCGCGCGAGGTCAGCGTGCTCGCTTCGCCCGGTAAAGCAGCAATCTCTTCGCAGGCCGCAGCCACCCCCGGAGAGTAGGCCATCGACAGATCGTACTGGTTGGCCAATTGTTTGGTCGGCTGTATCGATACCTTGCCCGGCTTGGGATGGCGATGATAGAACAGGGCGGCAATACGTAACTGGTCTTTTTCTTTGTTCATCGTTCACTCTCCTGACGAGTATCAATTCGGACCTGTGGCATAATTACACAAACTCCGACCTACTTGTAGCACAGACGCCTAGCATGCTGTTATCCGCCCTGCACCAGGCTTGTTTTTCACCCGCCGCGACCGACGCGCCGCACCCAAATGGGCCGGAAATCCATTCCGCCTTCCGGCCGTTTTTCCCTGCCCGCGCCGCTCCACGGTAACTTCTGCTTCTCTACCTTCCTTCGAGAGTAATTACCATGAACCAGACTGTTTCCATCAATGCCCCCGATTACGTCAAACATGAACGCCTGAAGCAATGGGTTGCGGAGATTGCAGCCCTCACCGAGCCGGCCAATGTCGTCTGGGCCGACGGTTCTGAGGAAGAATACGACCGGCTTTGCGCCGAGCTGGTCGCTGCCGGCACCTTCACCAAGCTCAAGAAGCGCAAGAACTCCTTCCTCGCATTTTCCGATCCATCCGACGTTGCGCGCGTCGAGGATCGTACCTACATCTGTTCCGAGAAGAAGGAAAACGCCGGCCCGACCAATAACTGGGAAGATCCGGCCAAGATGCGTGGAATCCTCAGCGGCCTGTTCAAGGGCTGCATGAAGGGTCGCACGATGTACGTGATCCCCTTCTCGATGGGTCCGATCGGCTCGCCGATCGCGCAGATCGGCATCGAGATCAGCGACAGCGCCTACGTGGTGGTCAACATGCGCATCATGACGCGCATGGGCAAGGCGGTGTTCCCCGTTCTCGGTACCGATGGCGAGTTCGTTCCCTGCGTGCACTCGATCGGCGCTCCCAAGGAGCCCGGCCAGACCGATCCGCGCTGGCCATGCAACCCGACCACCAAGTACATCGTACACTATCCGGAAACCCGCGAAATCTGGTCGTACGGATCGGGCTACGGCGGCAACGCACTGCTCGGCAAGAAATGCCTGGCTCTGCGCATCGCGTCGAACATGGCCCGTGACGATGGCTGGATGGCTGAACACATGCTGATTCTTGGCGTTGAATCGCCCAGCGGTGACAAGCACTACGTCGCCGCCGCTTTTCCGTCGGCCTGCGGCAAGACCAACTTCGCCATGCTGGTCCCGCCGAAGAGCCTCGGCGACTGGAAGATCACCACCATCGGCGACGACATCGCCTGGATCAAGCCACGTGTCGGCAAGGATGGAAAAACCCGCCTGTACGCGATCAACCCGGAAGCCGGATTCTTCGGTGTGGCGCCTGGCACCAACGACAAGACCAACTTCAATGCCATGGCCTCGCTCGCCGAAAACACCATCTTCACCAACGTCGCGCTGACCGACGACGGCGACGTCTGGTGGGAAGGTATGGGTCCGGCGCCAGCACACGCCATCGACTGGCAGGGCAACGACTGGACGCCGGAAATAGCCAAGGAGAAAGGCACCAAGGCCGCACATCCGAACTCCCGTTTCACTGCCCCTGCTTCGCAATGCCCGTGCATCGACGAGAACTGGGAAAGCACCGAAGGTGTGCCCATTTCGGCTTTCCTGTTCGGTGGCCGGCGCGCCTCGACGGTGCCACTGGTCTGCCAGACACTGGACTGGGAGCACGGCGTCTACGCTGCCGCCACGCTCGGTTCTGAAACGACTGCAGCCGCCTTCGGTCAGCAGGGCGTCGTTCGTCGCGACCCGTTTGCCATGCTGCCGTTCTGCGGCTACCACATGGCCGACTACTATAGTCACTGGCTAAAGATGGGCAGCGCAGCCGACACACCCGTGCCGATCTTCATGGTCAACTGGTTCCGGATGAACGAAAAGGGCGAGTTTGCCTGGCCAGGCTTCGGGGACAACGCACGCGTCCTCAAGTGGATCATCGAACGCTGCGAAGGCAAGGCTGCCGCCAGACAGACCATCCTTGGCTCGATGCCCAACTACGAGGACATCGACTGGTCCGGTACTGAATTCTCCAGAGAAGAGTTCGCCGGTGTCACCAGCCTCGACAAAGAGGCCTGGCTGAGCGAACTCGAAGGCGTCAAGGACTGGTTCGCGAAGATGGGCGACAAGATGCCTGCCCAGCTCGTAGACATCCGCGACAAGTTCGAGAAGGCATTCCAGGCAGCCTGAGCATCAGAGAACATCAAGAGGCCGCCTCCGGGCGGCTTTTTTTGGCCAGCGTCATGTCTTGTGGTTACACTGCCGGCTTTCACCAGACCGATTCCAACCATGCCGACCTTTCCCGCCAGCCGCCTCGCCAACATAGCCCCCTTTCATGTCATGGAGTTGATGGCACGCGCCAGGGCACTTGAAGCCGAAGGTCGCGACATCATCCACATGGAAGTCGGCGAACCCGACTTCCCAACGCCGGAACCGATCATCGCCGCAGCACGAGCAAGTCTCGAGAGCGGCCACGTGTTTTATACACCCGCGCTTGGCCTCCCCGAGTTGCGCCGCGCCATCGCCGACTTCTACCAGACACGCTACGGCATCAACATCCCCGCCACACGCATAGCAGTCACAGCGGGGGCTTCCGGTGCCCTGCTGCTGACCCTCGCCTGCCTGGTCGAAGCGGGCAGTGAGTGGCTGCTCAGCGATCCCGGTTATCCGTGCAACCGTCACTTCATCCGCTGCTTTGAAGGCGTGCCGGTCGGCATGCCGGTCGGCCCGGCGAGCAACTTTCAACCCACCCTGGCCCATCTCGAGGCGCACTGGAACGAACGCTCAGCCGGAGCGCTGCTCGCTTCCCCGGCCAACCCCACCGGTACCATGCTGGGCGGTGAAGAACTGGCAGCGATGGCCGAATTCGTTCGCCAGCGCCAGGGACAATTGATCGTCGATGAGATCTACCACGGCCTTACCTATGCAGGTGACGCTCAGACAGCACTGCAGTTCGGCGAAGACATCTTTGTCGTCCAGAGTTTTTCCAAATATTTCAACATGACCGGCTGGCGTCTTGGTTGGCTGGTCGTCCCCGAACGCTTCGCCCGCGACATCGAAAAGCTCGCACAGAATCTCTACATCTCGCCATCGACACCGGCGCAGCACGCCGCAATCGCGGCTTTCGCACCGACGACGATCAGTATCCTCGAAGCACGGCGCGCGGAGTTTCGGCGCCGGCGCGACTTCCTGGCGCCGGCGCTCGCAGACCTCGGTTTCCGACTGACGGCCAGACCGGAAGGTGCCTTCTATATCTACGCCGATTGCAGCGCCCTGACCAGCAACAGCGATCGCTTCGCTCGCGACCTGATCGAGTCGGCCGGTGTTGCTGCCACACCCGGCCTCGACTTCGGCACACATGCGCCGGAGAGGCATTTGCGCTTTGCTTACACGACCAGGCTCGAACGTCTGGCCGAGGCGGTTGACAGAATCCGTCGCTTTCTGGGCTGAGGGTCGAGAGTTGACCTTCCCCCTATCTGCTCTTGACCTGTCCCTGCTCGATGCGCCATGGCGCTCGGGGCAACGTTCCGGGAAAATTCCCGATGGCAGCTAGGCGCTGCCAGTCGAAGCAGGGGCCGGGATCGGTCTTGCGACCTGGAGAGATGTCGCTGTGCCCGACAAGCGCCGTGATCGGGTAGTGAATGCAGAGCCGCCGCAGCAGTTGCAGAAGACGGAGGTACTGCAGGTCCATGAATGGCAGATCGTCACAACCCTCCAGTTCAATCCCCAAGGAAAAGTCGTTGCACCGCGATCGCCCCTGCCAGGAAGAGAGGCCGGCATGCCAGGCACGCTGCCGGCAGGAGACAAACTGGATCAACTCGCCATCGCGGCGAACGAGAAAATGTGCCGAAACGCGGAGATGACTAATCTGCGCAAAGTAGGGGTGAGCAGCGGCGTCGAGTCGATTGGTAAATAAGCGCACGATATCCTCACTACCGAACTGCGCCGGTGGCAGGCTGATGGCATGGACAACGATCAGCGACACGCTCTCGCCCTCCGGGCGCTCATCACAATTGGGCGATTCGATATGCCGAGCGCCCTCGAGCCAGCCGTCAGACCGGACCGGACCTGCCGCCCCAGGCAAGGAGATCACTCTTCGATACCGAGGCGCTCGATGCGGTAACGCAGCGAACGGAAAGTCACGCCGAGCAGCCTGGCCGCTGCAGTACGGTTGAACGCCGTCTTGGCCAAGGCCTCAAGGATCGCCTGCCTCTCGACACGGTTGATGTAGTCGTCGAGCGTTTCACCGTCGCGGCCCACGCTATCACTGGCCGTCTTTTCCGGCGCCAGCTGCAGATCGTCGAGAGCCACCGTCCCATCGTTACACAGTGCCGTGGCCCGCTCGAGGATGTTTTCGAGCTCCCGCACATTGCCTGGAAAACTGTACGCTTTCAGCGCCGTCAGGGCTTGTGCTTGCAGCCGTGGCGGTTGTGCCCCGCAGATGCGTACCAGCAGCGCCTCTACCAGTGGCTCGACATCCTCCTCGCGTTCGCGCAAAGGCGGCATCTTGAGTTCGATGACGTTCACTCGGTAATAGAGATCCTGGCGAAAGGTTCCGGCATCAACGCAGTCACTGAGCAAACGGTGAGTCGCCGAGATGATGCGCACGTCGACGCCTTCTTCGACTGTGCTGCCAACCTTGCGTATCTTCTTTTCCTGAATGGCTCGCAACAGTTTGACCTGCATCGGCAGCGGCAAATCAGCCAGTTCGTCGAGAAACAGCGTTCCTCCATGAGCTGCCTGGAAGAAGCCCTCGCGATCGCCGTCCGCACCCGTGAATGCGCCCTTGCGATAACCGAAGAATTCGCTTTCCATCAGATTCTCGGGAATCGCTCCACAATTCACCGGCACGAAGGGCTCGGCACGACGGGCACTTTGATCGTGTATCAGGCGCGCGGCCAGTTCCTTTCCTGTCCCCGATTCCCCGGAGATATAGACCGGCGCCTGGGTACGGGCCAGCTTCTCGATCATGTCACGGACATGTTCAATCGCCGCCGAGTGCCCGATCAGTTGGGCGGCAAGACCGGGTGCTTCATCCCCGACGACGCCAGCCCGCCGACGCGGCAGACTGAGAGCAGATTTGATCAAGCTGCGCAATTGCTCCAGAGCTACCGGTTTGGCCAGATAGTCAAAAGCGCCTGCCTTTAACGCAGCCACCGCGTTCTGGGTACTGCCGAAAGCGGTGATCACCGCCACGGGGGTCTCTCCATAGCGCTCACCGATCAGCCGCACGATCTCCAGACCCTCTCCGTCCGGGAGACGCATGTCGGTGAGACACAGTTGATAGCGCTGCTGCCCGAGCAGCAGTCGCGCCTCCGCTACGCTTGCCGCACAGTCTGCGGAGAGTCCCATGCGCGCCAGCGTCAGATCGAGAAGCTCACGAATATCCGCCTCGTCGTCGACCACCAGCACTCTCGCCAACTCGCCGCGCGGGCGCCTTTCCGTTTTACCTGCTAACACCCGACCGCCCTCCCCAAGAGACAAAAATCGGCACCTGGCCCTAGCCCTGGCTTCTGGAGTTCAAGCTGCGCGCCATTCGCTTCGCACAACTCGCGTGCAATAAAAAGACCCAGGCCGGTACCACGATGATGTGTGGTAAAGAACGGCTCAAAGATCTGTTCGCGGCAAGCCTCATCGACGCCCTGACCATCGTCGATCACATGCAGTTCCAACTGATCATCGGCCCGGGCATCACAAACCAGCAGGCGAACGCTACCGGCAGCACGCTGCGAATGCCGCAACGCGTTGCCCAGAAGATTCCATAACACCTGATGAAAATGCGAACGATCGAAACAAAGAATGGCCCGGCCCGACAACTCCAGGCGGACCACATCTGCCGGCAAGTTCTCCTTGACCCGGCATTCCTCGATGAACAAAGGCAGCGCCTCGCGCAGGTCGATCCGTTCACGGTAGCTGCGGTCACGGCGACCAAGTTCCAGAATATCACTAACGATGCGCTCCAGACGCTGGGCATTGTCAAGAACGATGCGCAGCAGGCGCTCATACAGCTGGCCTCGCCGTTCTTCACGCAACAACTCGCCGGCATGACTGATCGCCGATAGCGGGTTGCGAATCTCGTGCGCGATGTTGGCGGTCAGCCGCCCGAGTGCAGCCAGTTTGATCTGCCGTGCCTGCTCCTGCAGACGGCCGATATCCTCAAGAAAAACAAGCACATCATTTTCAGTGCTGACGGTGCGAATGAAGCGCGCTCGCAATTGTATGCCACTCGCCGGCACGTTGACCAGCGCCGCCTCTTCGCCGGGGTTCTGGCACCAATTGACGAAACCCTGCGCCAGTTCGGGCGAGCACTCGCTGATCCCCTTGCCGCCATGCAATGCCAGCAGTTGCCTGGCGCGGGGGTTGCTCTGCCTGACCTGACCATCGCTGCTGAGCACCAGAACACCATCCTGCATCTCCTCGATCACGCGCTGGCTGATCACCGTCTGATTATTCAGGTCAACACCGCGCTGCCTTGCCAGCACTTCGTTGGCGATCACCCGACGAGCCAGCAGGCGAGCCGAAACGGCTACCGCAAAAAACCCGGCACTGAAGACCCCGGCATGGAAGAATCCGGCCGCATCGAAATCGTTCTGCAGTGCCCGATAAGACTGTTCGAACAGCACAGCGAGCGTTGCCATCGCCGCATAGAACAGCACCAGGCGACCCTGCCCGACCAGACCGGCACCGGCCAGTGTCACCAACAGCATCGATCCCAGTCCGCTACCCAGCCCGCCGCCAACATGAATCAGCAGCGTCATCACCAGTACATCAACCATGACGCTCGCAGTGAGCTGCATGCTGGCATGCTGACGATGGCGATACGCCACGATCACCGTCAGCGCAGTACTCGCCAGGTAGATTCCGGCCAGCATCAGGTGCTGCAAACCCTGATGCGGAGTGAGCACAGGAAAGGCGGACGGGTACAGCAGCGCGGAGCAGAAAAGCAGCAAGGCTACCGCAAAGCGGTAGAGGTTGAAATAGCGCAGCGATTTCCAGTGCGTCTCGGAGAAGCGCTCGATGCCAACCTCTGGCGTGCTCAACATGACCACTCAGGTGCCGTCGGACTGGGCTTCACGAAGGTGGGCAACGCAGCAGTAGTAACGATCATTGGCCAGAATGCTCTCGCTGACTGGCTGATTGACACCACAGTGGGCACATTGAACCATGCGCTCGGCTTCGAGTTCTTCGGTCGGCGGTCGAATCGTGCTGCGCGCCGTGCACGACTTGCGCCAGGCCCACCAGACAAACCACACCAGCCCGATTAACAGTAAAAATTTTGTCATTGCCAGAGAAGTCCTGCAGAACGCACAAGCATAGCAGAACGATGGCGAGCAGAGAGCATCGCCAATCGGATTCGGGCAATCGTCCGGGTTGAAGACCGGTGCAGCGCGTGTGTCGGGAAAGACCGACAGGCAACGGTTGGTCGGGGCGAGAGGATTCGAACCTCCGACTCCTGCGTCCCGAACGCAGTACTCTACCAGGCTGAGCTACGCCCCGACCGATGCGATTACAGCGCTAATAACTTCTAGCTACTGCAAAGAGGCATAATTCTAACAAGGAATCCTTGTATTGAGAAGTAGGTACGAGATCCAGCGCAATCGCAGCGCGCTCAGCCTCCGCCTTGGCCTTCTGTTTTGCGTATTCGAGCGCCCCGGTGGCGCGAATCGCTGCCAACACCTCAGGCAAGTCGTCACGCCCACCACTCTCTATCGCGCGTCGTACGCAAGCCGCCTGCGCTGTAGTCCCATTCTGAAGTACGAAAATCAGCGGCAGTGTCGGCTTGCCTTCAGCCAGGTCGTCGCCAAGATGCTTGCCGGTCTCCTGTTCGGCGCCCGAATAGTCAAGCACATCGTCAATCAACTGAAACGCCGTCCCCAGGTGTATGCCGTAGGTCGCCATCGCCTGCTCGATGGCAGCAGTGGCACCACCAATGATCGCCCCCAGTTGCGCCGCCGCCTCGAACAGCTTCGCCGTCTTGTAGCGGATGACTTGCAGGTAGCTCGCCTCATCGAGGTCTGCATCATGACAGTTCATCAATTGCAGCACTTCGCCCTCGGCAATGACGTTGGTCGCGTCTGACAACACCTGCATGACGCGCATGTCATTGACTGCAACCATCATCTGAAAGGCTCGCGAATACAGGAAGTCACCCACCAGCACGCTGGCCGAATTACCGAACATCGCGTTGGCGGTTTCACGACCGCGCCGCAGGTCGGAAGCGTCGACCACATCGTCATGCAGCAAGGTGGCCGTGTGGATGAACTCGATCACCGCCGAGAGTTCGTGATGATATGCACCGCGATAACCCAGCGCGCCAGCCGAGAGCAGCACCAGCGCCGGACGCAGTCTCTTGCCGCCGCTCTGCACGATGTACTCGGCGACCTGCCGGACCAGCACCACATCGGAATGGAGGCGCTGGCGGATCACTGCGTCAACCGCTTCCAGGTCGGACCTGATCAGGTTGTATAACTGCTCCATTCTCACCACACAGCACCTTGGCACAAAAAACTCCGCGATCTTAGGCGCCGACCCGTCCTGCGTCAACTACAGGAACTGCCAAGCAAAATATCCGGTGCTCGCTGCCCGCGCAGAAGGAAGTCCGGGTCCGCTAGCCGCTTGACGAGGCGCCCGCCGTCGAAGAACCCGCCGAGCCGCCGCGGTTGCTGCCGGCCACCATCCGGAATTCATAGAGACGGCACTCCAGCGCCCCGTTGAACAGGGGTGTCTTCCTGCTCGGGGTCAGGCGGACAGTTTCGGCAGACGGGTGTCGGCGCTGATCAGGTAGCAGTTCCAGCCAGCGAAGCGGCGCTTCAGGGCACTGCCGAGCAGAGGGTAGAACTGTGCCAGTTCGTCATGGTCGGAGACGCGCTCACCGTAAGGCGGGTTGCTGACCAGGATGCCATGCTCGGCGGGCGCATTGATTTCGAGCAGGTCGCCGGTGCTCAGGTGACTGCCGGCAGCAGTCCGGCGCGGTCGAGGTTGGCCAGCGTCGCGCGAACGGCAACCGGCGAGATATCGCTGCCGAAAATTCCCGCCTCGCCGTGCAGCCAGCTTTCGTTGCACGCGCGGCATCGAGCAGCCGCTGCCAGGCGGCGGCGTCGAAATGACGCAGCTGCTGAAAGCGAAATCCCGCCCGGCCCCGGCGCCACGCCGAGCGCGATCTGTGCCGCCTCGAGCAGGAAGGTACCGCTGCCGCACATCGGGTCGAGCAGAGCGACGCCGGCTGCCAGCCGCTCAGGCGCAGAATGCCGGCGGCCAGATTTTCCTTCAGCGGCGCATCGACGGTCTTCTGGCGAAAACCGCGCTGGTAGAGCGGTGCGCCCGAGGTATCGAGATAGAGCGTGCATTCGTCCTTGCTGATGAAGCCGTGCACCCGCACCTCCGGCTGGCGGGTATCGACACTCGGACGAGTCCCGGTCATCGGGCGAAAGCGATCACAGACGGCGTCCTTGATGCGCAGGGTGACGAAGTCGAGGCTCTTCAGCGGGCTCTTGACGGCGTTGACGTCTACCCGAATGGTCTGCTCGGGAACGAACCACTTTGGCCAGGGGGTGTCGAGTGCCAGGCGGTAGATGTCTTCCTCGGTGCCATAGGGCGCCAGCGCCACCCGCCAGAGAATGCGCGTGGCAATCCGCGAGTGGAGATTGGCACGGTAGCAGGCCGGCCAGTCGGCAAGGAAATGCACGCCGCCGAAGATCTGTTTGAGGTCACGCGCACCCGCCGCGACGAGGTCTTCAAGCCAGCAGTTGCTCGAGCCGCGCGGGCAGCTTGCAAAAAACTTTTCCACGATGGTTTGTCTCCCGGCAGGTGAACTAGAACGGCTTGACCACGGCAGGTAGGTCACCACCAGCAGCACCAGCACTGGCATTTCGTTGAACCAGCGGTACCAGACGTGACTGTGCGTGCGTTGCGCCCGGCCTGGAAGTCGCGCAAAGGCGACCACAATACGCGTGATAAGCCAGCAGCGCCACCACCAGCGCCGTCTTGGCGTGCAGCCAGCCGCCCGAGAAGCCGAAACCGAACCACAGCCACAGACCCAGGCGACGCCAGAACGGCAATCGGGGTCATGAAACGATAGAGCTTGCCGGCCATCAGCAGCAGGCGATCACGCTCGGCGACGCTGTCCGGCGCAACCATCGCCAGATTGACGAAGATACGCGGCAGGTAGAACAGGCCGGCAAACCAGCTGACCACCATCCACAGATGCAGCACCTTGACGATCAACACCGTGCTTCCTTTCCGTGTCAGGCCGCGGCGACGCCATCATCGACCGGGCATAGCGCAGCCTGACGTGCAGTTCCTTCTTGACCCGCTGGTTGAGCAGACGGCGGGATTCGCTCATGAACGACAACTGCAGCGGCGACAGTTGCTCTCGGCGTCGCGGCGCGACAAGGCGAGGCACCCTGGCAGACCGAAACGATCGGCAACGAGATCGAAATAGTCACCCATCCTGATCCGAATCGTCGCTCGCATTGTAGATGCGGTTGCTGCGCCCGTAGCGAAGCGCGGCACAGGTCAGCATCGCCAGATCGTCGGCATGAATATGGTTGGTATAGACGTCGTCCGCCGCGCACAGCGCCGGCGTTCCCTTGCGCAAACGGTCGAGCGGCAGGCGATCGGCGGCATAGATGCCGGGCACGCGCAGGATGCTGACGACGACGCCTCGGTGGGCCAAAAGCGCGTAGCTGGCGCTCGGCATCAACGCGGCGACAGGCACGCGCCGTCGCCGGCCGCAAGCTGCGCGTTTCGTCAATCCGCGCCCCTGGCAATCGCCATAGACGCCGGTGGTGCTTATATACACGATGCGCTGTGGTAGACTCCGCCGCGGGCCAGCGCGGCAAGCAGGCCACGGGTCCGGGTATCACGCCGACATCCTGGGATCTTCTGTCGGCGGCCGGCGGCGGTGCCAGATGGACGATGATGTCAGCCAGACCGGCAATGCGCTGCAGGCTGGCTGGCTGATCGAGGTCGGCCAGCACGGGTCGGGCACCGTTTTCGCGCCAGAAGGCGCACTGCCCGGGTCGCGTAACCAGCGCGAAGACGCGGTAATGGCCAAGCAGACGGGGCAGCAGCGGCGGCAATATCACCGCAGCCGACGATCAATAGTTTTTGCACTGCGCAATTTTACCGGATTAGGACATCAGCGGAGAGTCCATGGGTTTTCAGGTCAGTGTTCAGCCGAGCCGGCACAGTTTTCACGCCGAGCCTGACGAGACGATTCTCGAAGCCGCGCTGCGTCAGGGATTGAGTCTGCCCTACGGCTGCCGGGATGGGGTTTGTGGCAGCTGTCGGGGCAAGGTCCTGGCCGGCGAGCTGGCGCACGGCAAAGCCCAGCTCGAAGTGCTCAGTGAAGCCGACCGCCAGGCCGGCTTTGCCCTCTTCTGCTGCGCCATGGCGAGAAGCGACCTGTGCCTCGAGAGCAGGGAAGTTCGCTCGCTCGAGGATATTCCGATCAGGACCTTGCCGGCGCGCGTGCACAAGCTGACGCGCGCAGCGCCGGACGTGATGATCATCGACCTCAAGCTGCCCGCCAATGAGCGCCTGCAGTTTCTCGCCGGCCAATACGTGGACATTCTGCTCAAGGAAGGCCGGCGCCGCTCGTTCTCGCTGGCCAACGCCCCGCACGCGGACGCCTTTCTCAGTTGCATGTTCGCCAGGTGCCCGGCGGCCAGTTCACCGATCATCTCTTCGAGCACCATGAAGGAACGCGACCTCCTGCGCCTGCGCGGACCGCACGGCAGCTTCTTCCTGCGCGAGGACTCCGGCAAACCGATGCTGCTGGTCGCCGGTGGCACCGGCTTTGCGCCGATCAAGGCGATCGTCGAACACGCCATTGCGGAAGGCAACGCACGACCCATGCACATCTACTGGGGTGGTCGCTGTCGCGCCGACCTTTACCTGCTGGCCGGCTGGCCGAACAGTGGCCTGTGCAGCATCCCCACATTGATTTCACCCCGGTCCTCTCCGACTCGCCGGCAGCGAACACTGGCCGGGTCGACGCGGCCTGGTGCATGCTGTGGCGATGGCTGATCACCCCACCTTTCCGGCCATCAGGCCTACGTCTGCGGCTCACCGGCGATGGTGCCTGCGCCAGGCGGGATTTCCTCACTCACTGCCAGTTGCCGCCAGAGGAATTCTTTGCTGACTCCTTCGACTTTGCTGCCGATACCCTGGAGGCGATGAGCGCGAAGCGTGCAGCTTCAACAATCGAATGGTTCTTCCGAACCAGGGTTGCTCCGATGAATGAAGTTTTCATGTCCCGCCAGCCGCTGGTCAATCGCCAGAGCCGGATCATCGCCACCCGACTGACGCTCCACCTGGGAAACCAGGGGGCATGCCGGATGCAGTGAGCACCCTCGACGCGCTGGCCGACGTCTGGCCACCTGGAGGAAAAGCCGGTGTTCATCAGTTGCGGCCAGAGCCAGCTGTGATGCCAGCCTGCTCGACTGGTCGACTCCGGAACGCGACCATCGAATTGCCGGCGGCAACGCTGCTCAGCGAGCAGGGACCGGACCTGATCGCCGCGCTGCAGACCTGGCAACCGACGCTCTGCCTGCACTTTGATCCGCAGGCAGCGCAGGCGATGACGATCGGCGTGCCAGTGCCGTTTCATCGGCTTCGACGCCCAGCGCTTCACGCTGGCCCAACTCAAGCTGCTCGCCGCCCGGACCCGCTCGATCGGCATCGGCATCGCTTTCAATGTCGAAACAGCGGCAGATTTCCGGGCCTGCATGGATGCGGGAATGACTGCCGCCTCCGGCTGGTTTTTCACCTCGCCGAGCCAGCGTACCGGCAAAGAAGCTCAATGCCGGACAGGCGAACATCGTGCGGGTGCTCAATCTGGTCCGCAAGAACGCCGAAATCCGGGAAATCGAAGCGGCGCTCAAGCAGGATGTCGCGATTTCGTACAAGCTGCTGCGCTACATCAATTCAGCCGGTTTCGGCCTGTCCTGTGAGATCCAGTCGTTTCGGCACGCCGTCAGCATGCTCGGCTACGACAAGCTCAACCGCTGGTTGTCACTGCTTGCTGGGGACGGCAAGCAAGGACCCGATGGCGCCCGCATTGATGTACACGGCCCTGCTCAGAGCCCGCCTGATGGAGCTGCTGGCCAGCGGCCTGGTCGACAAGTCGGAGTACGACAACCTGTTCATCACCGGCGCTTTCTCCTTGCTCGACGCGCTGCTCGGCGTCGGCATGGAACAGGTGCTCGAGGCGATGCGCCTGCCTGAGCCGATCTGCGACGCCCTGCTCGGCAACGGCGGTCGCTATCAGGCCCTTCCTCGAACTGGCGCTGGCCAGCGAGCGCCAACGATGGCGCAGGCGATCGCCGAGCAGGCGGCCATGCTTGGCCTGACCGCCACGCAATTCAACCGCGCCCAGGTGCAGGCGCTGGCTTTCGCCGATGCGATGGAGTTCTAGGGCCAGCGCTGTGGCAAGTGCCCGCTATTCGCCGAGATAGCAGGCGCGCACCTTGGGGTCGGCCAGCAGCTTGTTCGACTCGTCGGTCACCGTGATCTCGCCGCTCTCCATGACGTAGCCACGCTGACTGACCTCCAGCGCCAGCTTGGCATTCTGCTCGACGAGCAGGATGGTCATGCCTCGCTGGCCACCGCACGAATCACCTCGAAGATTTTCTGCACCATGATCGGCGCGAGTCCCATCGACGGCTCGTCGAGCAGCAGCAGCCGCGGTTTGCTCATCAGCGCCCGGCCAATCGCCAGCATCTGCTGTTCCCCACCCGAGAGCGTTCCTGCCACTTGCTGCGCCCTTTCCTTGAGGCGGGGAAAGAGCCCGAGCACCTGTTCGAGGTCGCGCCTCGATGGCCGTCCTTGTCATTGCGCGCGTAGGCACCCATGTACAGGTTCTCGAGGCTGGTCATGCGCGGGAAGACCCCCCTGCCCTCGGGCACCAGCGCAATCCCTTCACCACCAGGCGGTGCGGCGGCAAGGCCAGAAGTTCCTTGCCGCGATAGCGGACGCTGCCGCCGGCGGGATCGAGCAATCGGACAGCGCTCGCAAGGTGCTGCTCTTGCCGGCACCGTTGGCACCGATCAGCGCCACCATCTCGCCTTCGTTGACATGAAAGGTGATGCCACGAACGGCCTGGATACCACCATAGGAAACGCGCAATCCGTTAACTTCGAGCATGATTCATCCGTTCCCTTCAGGCCACCGACCCACCGAGGTAGGCCTCGATCACGCGCGGATCCTTCTGCACCACCGACGGCACGTCCTCACAGATCTTCTCGCCGTAGTCGAGTACCGCCACCCGCCCACAAGCCCATCACCAGTTTGACGTCATGCTCGATCAGCAGATACCGTCACACCATCCCGGCAGATGCCCTCGACCAGCACGCGCAAAGCCTCGGTTTCGGTGCCGTTCATTCCCGCGGCCGGTTCGTCGAGCGCGAGCAGCTTGGGTTCGGTGGCCAGGGCACGGGCAATCTCCAGGCGCCGCTGATCGCCGTAGGACAGATGCCGGGCGTAGTCATGTGCCCGCTCATGAATTCCCACATAGTGCAGCAGTTCTTCGGCCCGGCGAGCAATCGCCGCCTCTTCGGCACGCGTCGCCGGGTTGCGGGTGATCGCGCCAAAGACGCCGGCGTGCGTCCGCAAATGGCGTCCGACCATGACGTTCTCGATTGCCGTCATGTTGCCGAACAGGCGAATGTTCTGAAAGGTGCGGGCGATCCCGACTTCGGCCGCCTTGTGCGGCGCATCGGCCTCGAGTTTGACGCCGTCGAAGACGAAATGGCCGCTCTCGTTCTTGTACAGACCGGTCAGGCAATTGAAGAAAGTCGTCTTGCCGGCGCCATTCGGCCCGATCAGGCCATAGATCTCGCCCCGGCGAATGGTCAGCGAAACATCGTGCAAAGCCTTGACACCGCCGAAATGCTTGGCGACCTCATGCGCTTCGAGAAGAAGTGGTGCTGGCTCATGGTCAATCCGTCACCTCGGCCAGTTCGCGGCGACGCAGCGACGATGGCCACAGGCCAGCCGGACGGAAGCGCATCACAAGTACCAGAGCGAGGCCGAAGACCAGCATCCGCAAGCTCTCCGGGTCAATGATCATGCGCCCGAAGAGCGGCCGCTGCAGCGGCTCGATGCCATAGCGCAAGGCTTCGGGCAAGACCAGTCAACAGAACGGCACCGAGGATCACCCCGGGGATGTGGCCCATGCCGCCGAGAACGACCATCGCCAGAATGGTGATCGATTCCATCAGCGAGAAGCTCTCGGGGCTGACGAATCCCTGCATCGCTGCAAAAGACACCGCCGGCGATACCGCCGAACGAGGCGCCCATGGCGAAGGCCAGCAACTTGATGTTCCGGGTATTGATGCCGCAGGCCTTGGCAGCCACCTCGTCCTCGCGAATCGCCTGCCAGGCGCGACCGATGCGCGAATCCTGCAAGCGGATATTGACGACGATCACCAGGATGGCCAGGGCAACCAGCAGAAAGTAGTACTTCTGCGGACCGGAAAGGGTCACGCCAAGGAAGGTACTGGTCTGGGCGAAGGAAAAATCGCCGATCCGGATCGGATCGATCAGGGTGATTCCCTGCGCGCCGTTGGTGACGTTGATCGGCGCGTTGAGATTGTTCATGAAGATGCGGATGATCTCACCAAAACCGAGCGTGACGATCGCCAGATAGTCGCCCGCAAGTTTCAGGGTCGGTGCGCCGAGCAGAACTCCGAAATAGACACGCCAGTCCGGCGCCCAGCGGCAGAATCACCCAGAATGGCAGGTGAATACCGAAATGCGGCGATGCCAGGAGTGCGTAGGTATAGGCGCCGACCGCGTAGAAGGCGACGTAACCGAGGTCGAGCAAACCGGCATAGCCGACGACGATATTCAGACCCAGCGCCAGGAAGATGTAGAGAATCGCGAAGTTGGCAATACGCACCCAGGCCTGGCCACCCAGTGCGGCAACGAAAGGCACGGCCAGCAGGACGACAGCGAGCAACAGCAGACCCAGCCAATGTCGCTGCCAGGAAACCGAGACGGAGCTCCGGATGCGGCCGTTCATGCGCGATCTCCAGTACGTTCACCAAACAGGCCCGAAGGGCGAAACATCAGGACGATGATCAGCACAATGAAGGCAAAGATGTCCTGGTAGTGGCTGCCCAGGAAAGTCACCGGTCAGATCCCCGATGTAGCCGGCACCCAGCGCCTCGATGAGGCCGAGCAACAGGCCGCCGGCCATGGCGCCCGCGAGATTGCCGATGCCACCGAGAACGGCCGCCGTGAAGGCCTTCAGGCCGAGCATGAAACCCATCTGGTAATGCGCAATCTCGTAGTACGAACCGACCATGCAACCCGCCACCGCTCCCAGTGCCGAGCCGATGATGAAGGCCATGGCGATCACGCGATTGATATCGACGCCCATCAGCGAGGCCACGTGCGGGTTCTGCGCCGTCGCCCGCATGGCCATGCCGATGCGCGTGCGGTGCACCAGGTAGATCAGCCCCAGCATCACCAATGCCGCAAGAGAAACGATCGCAACCTGTACGTTGGTGAAACTGGCGCCGCCAACTCGTAAATCTGCTTGTTGATCATCGGTGGGAAAGTGATGTAATTGCGGCCCCAGATGATCATCGCCACATTCTGCAGGACGATCGACATGCCGATCGCGGTGATCAAGCGGGGTCAGTCTCGGCGCATGCCGCAATGGGCGATAGGCAACCCGTTCGAGAGCCCAGCCGAGCACCATGCAGACCACCACCGAAACCAGCAAACCGACGCCGAGAATCAGCAGCGGCGACATGCCGGAAGAAGCGAGAGAAACGATCACGGTGAAAGCGACCATCGTCCCGATCATCACCACCTCACCATGAGCGAAGTTGATCAGACCGATGATGCCGTACACCATCGTGTAGCCGAGAGCGACCAGCGCGTAGACGGCGCCCAGAGTGAGGCCGTTGATCAACTGCTGGAGAAGTGTGTCCATGGTCAGGCTTTCCGCAACAAGGCTGATGGCGAACCGTCGGTTCCGACTCATGCCACCAGGGTTGTGGGGAGGTGCGGAAGCAAGGCGCGGTTGATGCTGAGCGGATGCGGATGTCAGTGGGGAATGGCCGCAGCCATTCCCTCTCTAGCGGATGCCCTTACTTCGCGGGGGCGGTACCACCTTCAGACTTCAGCGTGACGAGTTTGCCATCCTTGATCTCGAAAACCGTAATCGCGCCGTTCTTGATGTCGCCCTTCTCGTCGAACTCGATCTTGCCGGTCACGCCATCATAGGAGGTCTTGCCAACTTCCGGCAGATACTTGACCGGGTCAGCCGAATTGGCGCGCTTCATGGCGTCGACCAGGACCATCACCGCATCATAGCTGTACGGCGAGTAGATCTGGATCTGGCCATACTTCTTGGTGAAGTCTTCGAGGAACTTCTGGCCATTCGGGAGCTTTTCGGGGGCAGACCGGCTTGTGAGCAGATCACGCCTTCGGAGGCCGGACCGGCGAGCTTGATCAGCTCGGGCGAGCAACCGCCATCGCCGGTGGTGAACTTGGCCTTGATGCCCAGTTCCTTGATCTGCTTGAGCATCGGACCACCGACCGCATCCATGCCGCCGAGGAAGATCACGTCGGGATTCTTGGCCTTGATCTTGGTCAGAATGGCCTTGAAGTCGGTCGCCTTGTCGTTGGTGAACTCGCGGGCGACAATGGTCGCACCGGCCGCCTTGGCGGCCTTCTCGACCTCATCCGCCAAACCCTGACCATAGGCCGTACGGTCGTCGATGATCGCAATCTTCTTGGCGCCCATGTCCTTGACCGCATAGGTACCGACCACCGAGCCCTGCTGGATGTCGTTGGCCATCACCCGGAAAGCAGTATTGAAGCCCTGCTGGGTGTACTTCGGATTGGTTGCCGACGGCGAAATCTGTGGCAGGCCGGCCTGGTTGTAGATGGCCGATGCCGGAATGGTGGTACCCGAGTTCAGGTGACCGACGACGCCGGCGACCTTGGCATCGACCAGTTTCTGGGCCACGACGGTACCGGTTTTCGGATCCGCCTGATCGTCCTCGCCGAGCAGTTCGAACTTGATGACCTTGCCATCGATCTCGACCTTTTTCGCATTGGCATCGTCGACGGCCAGACGGGCACCGTTTTCGTTGTCCTTGCCGAGGTGCGCGATCGGGCCGGTCAGCGGCGCGACGTGACCGATTTTCACGACCATCTCCGGCTTCGGTGCCGGCGCAGGGGCTGCAGCAGCCGGGGCCGGGGCAGGGGCAGCGGCCTTGGGCTCTTCCTTCTTCCCGCAACCAATGATCGCCATAGAGGCGGCCAGAACGACGAGTACACCAGGTATACGTACATGGTTCATAAACTTGATCTCCAATATTGTGTTTTACCGGGCTAACGAACGGGCGATTGTCCAAGCACATCAGGACCTTGTCAACCGGCATATGATTTTTCGGCCGGCACGCCGATGCTCCCTTGGGTCATCAAAACAAAAAACCGGCACGCCGCCGGTTTCTTCTTCATTCAACCATCACTTCTGGCTGAGGATCCACTTCACGAGTTTGGTCGCCTCATCGGGCGTGACGGACGGATTCGGCGGCATCGGTATCTCACCCCAGGCGCCCTTGCCGCCCTTGATGACTTTCGCAGCCAGCATCGCTTCATCCTTGGCCGTGTACTTCTTGGCCACATCCTTGTATGACGGACCGACGACCTTCTTGTCGACCGCGTGACACGATAGACAGTTCTTCGACTTGGCCAGGGCTTCGGCGTCCTGAGCCTGGACAGCACCTGCAGACATCACGCCGGCAGCAGCCAGCAGGCACACGTAGATCGTTTTCATGCTTTTACTCCGTTCAGATAAGGGGTTTGCAACATTCCGATATATTTCAGTTTGACCGGCTTGGAAAGCTTCTTGATCGGCCTATCGGCCTTTCCGATACCGTCAGCCAGCCTTACCCTCCATCAACGCATCGACAGCGCCAATCGTTGACCCTGCAAGAATCTGCCGTCGTGCACGCCTGCTCAGATCCGCTTCAACTGCCTCAGGTCGCGCACCGCTCCGGTCGCCGCCGAGGTGGCCATCAGCGCATAGGCCTGCAATGCCTGTGAAACGACCCGCTGGCGCTTGCACTGCGGGCGCCAGGCAGAATCGGCCCTGGCGTCCATCGCCGCGCGCCGCCTGGCCAGTTCGGCATCGGCAATGGCCAGATGAATGCGACGCCCGGGAATATCGATCTCGATCACGTCGCCTTCTTCAACCAGGCCGATCGCGCCACCTTCAGCGGCTTCCGGTGAAACATGCCCGATCGACAGCCCCGAGGTTCCTCCTGAAAAGCGGCCGTCGGTGAGCAACGCGCAGACCTTGCCCAGCCTTTCGACTTCAGGTAAGACGTGGGGTAGAGCATTTCCTGCATGCCCGGTCCGCCTTTCGGCCCTTCGTAGCGAATCACCACCACCTCGCCTGCCTTGATCTGGTCGCCGAGAATCGCCTGCACGGCATCGTCCTGACTCTCGAACACCCGCGCCTTGCCGGTAAACACCCAGATGCTCTCATCCACACCGGCGGTTTTCACGATGCAGCCGTCACTCGCGATATTGCCGTAGAGCACGGCCAGTCCGCCGTCCTGCGAATAGGCGTTGGCCTGGTTGCGAATGCAGCCGCGCGCGCGATCGAGATCGAGATCTGGATACCTCCGGTTCTGCGAGAAAGCCTTCTGCGTCGGAATGCCGCCCGGTGCCGCCTGGTAGAACTCGAACACCTGCGGGTCTTCTGTACGGATCACATCCCAGCGGTCGATCGCTTCTCCCGAGTGTTCTTGCATGCACGGTCGGCACACCGCGATGCAGCAGACCGGCACGGTCGAGTTCGCCGAGAATCGCGAAATATGCCGCCGGCTCGATGCACATCCTCCATATGATAATCGGGTGTCGCCGGAGCGACCTTGGCCAGACAGGGAACCTTGCGCGAGATACGGTCGATGTCGTCCATCGTGAAGTTCACACCCCCCTCCTGCGCAGCCGCCAGAATGTGCAACACGGTATTCGTCGAACCGCCCATCGACACATCCAGCGTCATCGCGTTCTCGAAGGCTGCGAAACTGCCGATGGCGCGCGGCAGCACCGAGGCGTCGTCCTGCTCGTAATAGCGGCGGCAGAGTTCGACGATCTGGCGTCCCGCCTGCAGAAACAGCCCTCGACGATCCGCATGGGTAGCCAGAAGACTGCCGTTGCCGGGCAGGGAAAAGCCGAGCGCCTCGGTCAGGCAGTTCATCGAGTTGGCGGTAAACATGCCCGAACACGAACCACAGGTCGGGCATGCCGAGCGTTCGAAGGTATCGACTTCCTCGTCGGAACAATTGCTGTCGCCGCCCTTGACCATCGCATCGACGAGGTCGACCGCAATCACCTTGCCACCCCATTTCACCTTGCCGGCTTCCATCGGACCACCGGAAACAAAGATCGTCGGAATGTTCACCCGCATCGCCGCCATCAGCATGCCGGGTGTGATCTTGTCGCAATTCGAGATGCACACCATCGCGTCGGCACAGTGCGCATTGACCATGTATTCGACGGAGTCGGCGATCAGATCGCGCGAGGGCAATGAATACAGCATGCCATCGTGCCCCATGGCGATCCCGTCGTCGATGGCGATGGTGTTGAACTCCTTGGCTACGCCACCGGCAGCCTCGATCTCGCGCGCCACCAGCTGACCCAGATCCTTGAGGTGCACATGTCCGGGAACGAACTGCGTGAAGGAATTGACGACGGCGATGATCGGTTTGCCGAAATCGCCGTCCTGCATGCCAGTGGCACGCCAAAGCGCGCGCGCGCCAGCCATGTTGCGACCGTGCGTCGAGGTGCGGGAACGATAGTGTGGCATTGCTGATCTCCAATCCGGAACACGCCCGAGGGTGGCGCGATATAATGCGAATTCTATCCGAAAGCCCCTGGGGTGTTCGTTCCGTGTTGATCCATCCGCAGTTCAACCCTGTCGCGCTTTCGCTCGGCCCGCTGAGCGTGCACTGGTACGGACTGATGTACCTCCTCGCCTTTCTCCAGTTCTGGTGGCTTGGCCGGCAGCGAATCCTCACCCATCCGCAACTTTCGCAAGCCGGCTGGACGGTACAACAGCTCGATGACCTGCTGTTCTACGGCGTCCTTGGTGTGATCGCCGGTGGCCGTCTGGGCCAGGTTCTGTTCTACGAGCCGGGCTACTATCTCACGCAGCCACTGCAGATCTTCGCCATCTGGCGAGGAGGTATGTCGTTTCACGGTGGTTTTCTCGGTGTGCTGCTCGCGATGTGGCTGTACGCGCGCAAAACTGGCAGGACGTGGCTCGAAATCACCGACTTCATCGCGCCGCTGGTGCCGCTCGGCCTGGCTGCCGGGCGCATCGGCAACTTCATCAACGGAGAGCTGTGGGGGCGTGCGGCTGATCCTTCCTTGCCATGGGCAATGGTTTTTCCCTGGGTCGACGATTTGCCGCGCCACCCCTCGCAGCTCTACCAGGCCGGACTCGAAGGCCTCGCCCTGTTCGTTGTCCTGTGGCTGTATTCAGGTCAGACGCGGGCACGCGGCGCCGTTTCCGGGGTCTTTCTCATCGGCTACGGGGTCCTGCGTTGGATCGCCGAGTATTTCGGTCGCCGGATGAGGGAATCTTCGGATTTTCGTACACCGTCAGCATGGGGCAGTGGTTGTCGCTGCCGATGATTGTTGTCGGGATCATTTTTGTCGTCATCGCGAATCGCCAGCACATCTGAGTCGAAGCGTCGCTGGCCGCGAGACGGAGGAGAAAGAAATGGCAGAAGGCATGGTAGTGCGGGGGCTGCGCCGGGTGCGCACGCTGCTCGCTGACGGTGGCACTCCGCGCAGCCTGGATGGCAAACAACTGGTACGCATTCGTGATCTGCTGCATGAATGCGCCAGCGGCATCGGCGGTGAAGTCTCGGCAAGGCAGCGTGCCGGCCGTCTGGCGGAAACCTACCTGCGTCTCAACGACGAGGGTCGCGCCACTTTCCTGCGCATCGTCGCCACCGAATTCGGTCCCGACCCGCAGCAGGTCGCCAAGGCGCACGCAGACTATCAGGCGGCGATCGGCAGCGACGCGCAGTGGACTGCCGAGTCCGCCCTGCGCAACGCCATGCGCTCGTCTCGCCTGCGCATCCTGACGCAATTCAACACCCTGCTCACAAGGCGTCAAGTTCCTGGTCGACCTGCGTGCCGACCTGCTGCGCTTTGTCGAAAAGGATGTCGCCCTGCGTTCGCTGGATCGCGAACTCGAATCCCGGCTGGGTGCCTGGTTTGACGTCGGCTTCCTGGAACTGCAGCGCATCACCTGGAGTTCACCGGCAGCGCTGCTCGAAAAACTGATCGAGTACGAGGCGGTGCACCAGATCCGTTCCTGGAGCGATCTCAAGAACCGCCTCGATTCCGATCGTCGCTGCTACGCCTTCTTTCATCCCGCATGCCGATGGAGCCGCTGATCTTCGTCGAGGTGGCGCTGACCGAACATCTCGCCGACAATGTGCAGACACTGCTCGACGAACATGCACCGGTATTCGATGCGCACAGGGCAAGCACGGCGATCTTCTATTCGATCTCGAACACCCAGGTCGGCCTGCGTGGCGTGTCATTCGGCAATTTCCTGCTCAAGCGGGTTGTGGACGATCTGAAGCGCGATTACCCGCGCCTGGTCAGCTTTGCCACCCTCTCTCCCCTGCCCTCGTTCCGGCGCTGGGCCGAGAAGAACCCGGAGCCTGGCCGCATGCTTTCAGCGCCGCCGACCTCGAACGGATCAAACGCCATCTGACGCCGGAAATGCCGCAACCGGCCAGATGCCAGCGACGACTTGCCGAAACTGCTTGCCGACGATCGCTGGATGAATGACGAGCGCCTGGCACGCGCCCTGCAACACGGCCTGACTGCGCCTGGCCGCACGCTACCTGCTGACCACCGGCAAGGGCGGGCGGCCTTACGACCCGGTCGCCCGCTTTCACCTCGGCAACGGCGCGCGCATCGAACGTCTCAACTATCTGGCCGACACCTCGGCACGCGGCCAGCAGCAGTCCTACGGTCTGATGGTGAATTATCTTTACGACCCTGATACTATCGAAGCCAACGTCGAAGCTTTTTCGCGCAGCGGCGAGATTGCTGCCGCTGCAGCCATCCGTCGTTCTGCCCGTGACTGAGATTGCACATCAGAACCCCTTTTTTCATCCTGTTAAGAGAAAGAACATCCATGAACGAACGTCCCTTCAAAGTCCTCGGTATCCAGCAAATCGCCATCGGCGGCCCGGACAAGCTGAAGCTGCGTCAACTCTGGGTCGACATGCTCGGCCTCGAAATCACCGGCAACTTCGTCAGCGAACGCGAAAACGTCGATGAAGACATCGTCGCCATGGGCAAAGGACCGTTCAAGGTCGAAGTCGACCTGATGCAACCGGTCGACCCCGAAAAGAAACCGGCAGTGCATGCCACGCCGCTCAATCACGTCGGTCTGTGGATCGACGACCTGCCAAAGGCGGTTGAATGGCTTGCTGCCAACGGCGTTCGCTTCGCGCCGGGCGGAATCCGCAAGGGTGCCGCCGGCTTCGACATCACCTTCCTGCATCCGAAGGCGAGTGCCGAGTTTCCGATCGCCGGTGAAGGCGTGCTGATCGAAATGGTGCAGGCACCGCCGGAAGTGATCGAAGCTTTCGCCAAACTCGGCTGAGAACAGGCACACTGCCCGGAACCGGCAGCCCTCGGCAAGGGGCCTGACCGACCATTCGCTCGCGCAGATACTTCATTGGACGGGCAGTCAGGCGCTGCCCGTCCGCTTGGCGCATTCTGCTCAAATTGCCACTGCATAGATCCCGCACTCCTGGCTCTGGCTTACGCCATGACGCCACCGACAGGCGCCTGCATCACAAGCGTTCGGCACGACGCTCGCTTGCCGCAAGCCATGTGCGCCAAACACCGCTGCCAGTTTGCCTGATGAGCCTCGATGGATTGCACGTTTTGTGCACCGGATTGTTCTTTTTTGCGCAGAAAAGAACGATAATTGTCGGCCCGGGAAACTCCCGCGCAACGAGGAGTAGAACCATGCCAACAATTCGAGTCCACAGTAGAACTCGGCTCGTTCGTTCACCGAGCCCTGATCCGGCTGGGCAAGCCGTGGGCGGCCTGCGCCGTGGGACGTCGTCCGTGACCGCATCCCCGGCCACGAGACGTTTCATCTCTTACCAGTTTTCAGCCACACCAAGGAGGCATCAATGAGTGAAGTCAAAGCCGTGCAAGAAGAAGTCGTACCGGAAAACAAGCAATACGGACTACAAAGCGTGACCTCGGAGCAGGCAGCGGCTCCGCCAGCGCTGCAGTCCGAAAGGCCGCGCCCAAGGCGCCTGCGAAAGCAGCCGCAAAGAATACGAGCAGAAAACGGTGTTAAAGAAGGATGCCGTGAAGACCAAGGGTCAAAAGGCGGTAAGAGGCAAAGCCGGCAGACCGAAGCAGGCAACTCCCCCCCAGGCAAGGTCAATCTGAACGAAAGCGCGCACAACCTGCTCGCAAGCCACCGCTCAAGACCAAGGATTACGAAGAGACGCTGTCGAAGCTGCAGATCGAACTGGTCAAACTGCAGGAGTGGATCAAGTTCAAGAAGCTGAAAGTCGTCGTCCTGTTCGAAGGGCGCGATGCCGCCGGCAAGGGCGGCACGATCAAGCGGATCACCGAGAGCCTCAGCCCGCGCGTCACCCGCGTTGCCGCGTTGCCGGCACCGACCGACCGTGAGCAGACGCCAGTGGTATTTCCAGCGCTACGTCCAGCACCTTCCGGCCGGCGGCGAAATGGTCCTCTTCGATCGCAGCTGGTACAACCGTGCCGGTGTCGAGCGGGTGATGGGCTTTTGTACTGAAGAAGAATACCGGGAGTTTCTGCGCACCTGCCCCGAATTCGAGCGCATGCTCGTCCGCAGCGGCATCATCCTGATCAAGTACTGGTTCTCGGTCAGCAACGAAGAGCAGGAACGCCGTTTCCAGAAGCGCATCTTTCATCCGGAAAAGCACTGGAAGCTCAGCCCGATGGATCTCGAGTCGCGCGCGCGCTGGGTCGAATACTCGAAAGCCAAGGACGCCATGTTCGCGCACACCGACATCAAGCAGGCACCCTGGTATGTGGTCGACGGTGACGACAAGAAGCGCGCCCGGTTGAACGTCATCACGCCATCTGCTGAACATGATCGACTACGAGGACCTCACGACCGCAGCCGATCGTCCTGCCGCCCCGCTCAGGATGAGGGCGGCTATGTCCGCCCGCCGATCACCGACCAGACCTTCATTCCGGAACTGTGTACTGAGGACAAGTCAAGAGAGTACCGTCAACGCAGAAGAACCCGAAAAAAAACGCTCGGTCTCTAGAAAGCCTCTTGCCACAGCAAAACCGATTGGCGACGCAGTGTATCCCTTCAGGTCCGACGAGCGGCCGTTCATCGTCGGGATCGGAGCCTCGGCCGGTGGCCTGGAAGCGCTGAGTCTGCTCTTGCCGAGCCTGCCAAAGAATCTTGGGCTGACTTACGTCGTCGTGCAACACCTGTCGCCGACCTACCGCAGCATGATGGCGCAGTTGCTGGGTCGCGAAACGACGATGCCGGTCCGGGACATCGAGGACGGAATGTTGCCCGAAGCAAATACGGTCTATATCACGCCACCGAATCGCAATCTGACGCTGCTAGCGGGTCACTTCCGGCTCGTCGAACCCACCAAGGAATCAATGCCCAAGCCATCGGTCAACCGTTTCTTCGCCTCACTGGCCGAGGAAGTCGGCGAATCAACGATCGGCATCATCCTGTCCGGCACCGGCTCTGACGGTGCGGCGGGAATCCACGCGATCAAGGCGGCGGGCGGTTTCACCTTTTCCCAGGATCCCGAAACCGCCAAGTATAACGGCATGCCCCAGTCAGCAATCGATACCGGCAGCGTGGATTGGATTCTACCGCCCGAGACGATGGGCGCCGAGATCAGTCTGATTGTCCTCAACCGCGGACTGATCCCGGTGGCCACGCAGGCGGCAAGTGCCCCGGCAACGCTCAAGACACTGCTCGGCAAGGTACGCAGCCGCACCAAGGTCGATTTCTCGCAGTACAAGGAACCGACCTTGTGGCGACGGATCGAGCGGCGAATGGCGGCAAACCATGTCAGTACGCTACAGGATTACCTGCAGGTGGTCGACGACACGCCGGTCGAACTCGACCGGCTGTGCAAGGACATCCTGATCTCGGTCACCGCCTTCTTTCGGGACAGCGATGCCTTTGCCCGCCTCGACAAGGTGGTTGGCGACATTCTCGCCAACAAACAGCCCGGTGACGACATCCGCGTCTGGACCGCGGGCTGCGCCACCGGCGAGGAAGCGTATTCGCTGGCCATCCTGTTTTCCGAACGTCTGGGAGCTTCCTTCGATCAGTACCGACTGCAGATCTTCGCCACCGACATCGACCTCGACGCGATGGCTCTGGCACGGCGCGGCGTCTTTGCTGCCGCCAGTCTGGCACACATGGATCGCAGTCGCATCCGCGCCCATTTCACGCCACACGGTGACCGCTACGAGATCAACAAGAACCTGCGTGACGTGGTCATCTTTGCCCGTCAGGATCTGGTGCAGGATCCGCCATTCTTACGCCTCGACCTGATCAGTTGCCGTAATGTGCTGATTTATTTCCAGAGTGAGTTGCAGGCCCGGCTGCTGTCGGTGTTCCATTACGCGCTCAATCCGGGCGCCTACCTGTTCCTCGGCAAGTCCGAGGGGATTTTCCAGCAGGAGGCGCTGTTCGGCGTGGTTGACAAGGAAGGGCGCCTGTACCGCCGGCACGGGGTCGCTGCCCGACTGCCGCTGCTACGTTCCGAGATGGCCATTCCGGCCGCCGGTCTGAACCAGCATCTGAGGCCGGCCAAACCTACCACCCCGCTGGGTTTCGAGAACATCCTGCTCGAGGCGGCTGGGCGGTATTTCATCCCGACCAGCATCCTGATCAACGGCAAGTTCGAAATTCGCCACATTCACGGTGACGCCAGCCGGCTGCTCAATGTTTCGCCCGGCAAACCGGCTTTTGACCTGATCTCGCTGATCCGTCGCGAGCTGCGCACCGAGGTGCAGGTGCTGATGCGACAGGCACAGGTCAAGCAGACTGTGGCGCACGGGCGGCCACGGCACATCAAGGCGCTCGACCCGAATCGTGGCGTCCGTCTTTCGGTGCACCCGGTTCTGGCTCCCGGCAACGAAACGCTGTTCATGGTCTGTATCGAGTGGATTCCGGCGCCGGCCGGCAAGAATACCATCGAGGACAGCAACAACGTCACGGACAAGGAACTCGAAGACGAACTGGCAGCAACGCGCGAACATCTGCAGACGCTGGTCGAGGAACTCGAGACCTCGAACGAGGAAATGCAGGCGCTCAATGAGGAGATCCAGGCCTCGAATGAGGAAATGCAGGCATCGAACGAAGAACTCGAGGCGTCGAACGAGGAACTGCAATCGACCAACGAAGAGCTGGCGACGGTCAATGAGGAATTGCAGATCAAGACCGCGGAAACACAGGAACTCAATATCGAACTGGAATGTATCCAGAACAGCGTTGACTACCCCTTGCTGGTGCTTGATCAGAAATCCGCCCTGCAGCGCTTCAACAGCGCAGCCGCACGGCTGTTCAGGCTCGGCGCAGCGCAAATTGGTCGGCATCTGCGCGATCTGGCGCTGCCGGACATGCCCGATCTGGTCACCGATAGTCAGCAGGTAATCGACACGCAGAACGCCCTCGACCGCCAGATCGTCAACGCCAACCGGCGTCACTATGCGCTGCACATCGCACCGCTGTTGCGCGACGCGCAGCGCAGCGCCGGCGTGATCCTGCTGTTTGCCGACAATACCAGCCTCTACGAAATCGAACGTTCGGCACGCGAAACACAGGTCAGGTTGCTCGCGGTGATGAACAACTCGGTCTGGCTGATGGCGGTCAAGGACGCCACTGGTCGCTACCAGTTTGCCAACCCCAGGTTCGAACAGACTTTCGGCTTCGCCACCGGGCAGGCCATCGGCAAGACCGATCTGCAGCTCTTTCCCGACGCTGTATCGAAGATCTTCCGCGAGAGCGAACTCGAAGCGATGCGTCTGCGCAAGGAGATCGAACGTGAAGAAACCCTGCCTCTGGCTGGTGGCGATCACCACTTCCTGGCGGTTCGCTTTCCGCTCTTCGACAACGACGGGGCGATCACCGGACTCTGCTTCCAGGCCACCGACATCACCGCCCGCAAGCGCGCGGAGGAAAGTTTGCGGCTGGCAGCGATGGTCTTCGATCGCGCTTCCGAAGGCGTCATGGTGACCGATACCGAGCAATGTATCCTGACCGTCAATGACGCCTTCACGACCCTCACCGGGTTCACCCGCCAGGAGGTCGTCGGCAGGAAGCCCAGCCTTCTGCGATCCGAAAAGACGCCGCCCGAGCTCTACGTCGAAATGTGGGAGCGGGTCAATCGTCTAGGCGTCTGGCAGGGCGAGATCTGGAATCGCCGCAAGAACGGCGAGGCTTTCCTTGAATGGTTGTCGATCAATACCGTCAAGGACAAAAGCGGCAAGGTGGTCAACTACGTCGGCATGTTCAGCGACATTACCACGGTGCGCGAGTCGCAGCAGCGCGTCGAGTATCTGGCAACCCACGATGAACTGACCGGACTGCCCAACCGGGCATTGTTCAATGACCGCCTGCATCTCGCTCTGGCACGTGCCGAGCGATCACGCGAGAGTATCGGCGTGGTGTTCATCGATCTCGACAACTTCAAGGTGGTCAACGACACCCTCGGTCATGCCACCGGCGACAAATTGCTCAAGCAGGCGGCGCTGCGCCTGCTCGACTGCGTGCGCGCAGAAGACACGGTGGCACGCCTGGGCGGCGACGAGTTCGTGGTCCTGCTCGAAACCGCCGATCGCCACGAAGCGACGCTGACCGCTGAGCGTTTGCTGAGCACCTTGAGTGCCAGCTATCAGTTCGACGAGCACGAATGCTTCATCAGTGCCAGCATCGGGCTGAGCATGTTCCCGGAAGATGCTACCGATGCCAGTGCCTTGATGCGCAATGCCGACTCGGCGATGTATCGCGCCAAGGATCACGGCAAGAATGCCTTTCGCTTTTTCACCGCCGACCTGGCCCATCTGGCGACACGGCGCCTGGCGCTGGAAACGGGATTGCGCCGCGCCATCGAAAACGCCGAGCTGCTCATTCATTACCAGCCGCAGGTCAACCTCGAAAGCTATCGCGTCGTTGGTGCCGAAGCACTGTTGCGCTGGCAATACAACGGTGAAGTCGTGGATCCGGTGGTATTCATTCCGGTCGCCGAACAAAGCAACCTGATCGTGGCCATCGACGAATGGGTGCTTGGCGAGGCTTGTCGTCAGATCGCCGAGTGGGACCAGGCAGGGCTGCCGGCAGTACGCATCAGTGTCAACATCTCGGCTCGGCATTTCCGCAAGGAAGGCATGGCTGCCGACCTGATGCGGATCGTCAATGCACATGGCGTCTCACCGCAACGGCTGTGCATCGAGATCACTGAAGGGGTGTTGATGGACTTCGAGCGTGCCCAGCGCATGCTGGCCGAACTCGTGGCTTTCGGTCTGATGATCAGCATCGATGACTTTGGTACCGGCTTTTCCTCCTTGTCGTACCTCAAGCGCTTCCCGATCCACGAACTCAAGATCGCGCGCGGCTTCGTCGACGGCATATCGAGCAATGCCGATGACCGCGCAATTGGTTCGGCGATCATTGCGTTGGCGCGCCACCTCGGGATGAGCGTTGTCGCCGAGGGCGTCGAAATGGCCGATCAGCATGCCCAACTCGACGCTTCCGGCTGCCACAGCGGCCAGGGTTATCTCTATGCCCGACCGCTGTCGCCAGAAGACTTTGCCGAGTGGCTGCGCGCACGCAACACGCCCTGATTCATTCAGTTCGTGCCGTTACCTTGGGCGGACTCATCTCTATCCTCAACACCTGGATTGTCCTCATCCATGAGTCGCTGCTCAAGGCTTTCGAGCAGCCCACTGGCGGCATCCTCGATCATGTCGAGCACCAGGTCGAAGCCATGCCCAAGACCATAGTAGGGATCAGGAACTTCATCGTCGTCGAAGTTCTTTGAATAGCTCATCAGCAATCCCAAACGGTCATGTTTGTCCGGGGGACAGATGCGTTTCAGCACCGCGAGGTTGTTGTGGTCCATCGCCAGAATCAGGTCAAAGTACTCGAGATCCTGCGCCGCCACCTTGCGCGCGCGCATGTCGGACAGATTGTACTGACGAACCGCCGCGGCACGCTGCGTCCGTTGATCCGGTGCCTCACCCGCGTGATAGCCGTGCGTCCCTGCCGAATCGACCTCGATCCTGTCTTCGAGGTTCCGTTGACGAAGAAGGTGGCGGAAAACGCCCTCGGCCGTTGGCGAGCGACAAATGTTCCCCATGCAAACAAATAAGACCTTGATCACCGTCCTTTTTCCAAATTCCAGATACGTTTGTTCCCAGCCTCAGATCGACTCGTCCAGAACCGGCAGCCACAGGTCTGTCGCGCAGATCACTGCTCCCTGCAGCAAACAACGATCATCGCCCGCTACCCGACCCATTGGCTTGCGCCGGTGGCATGCTGCCGACGCGGTCGAGGCCTTCATCATCCGTCGAAAAGGCCACCATTGCAACCTTGTGCCAGCATTTCAGGGGATTTGGCGGATGCCGCCGCTTCCCGACACGCGGCTTGTCTCTTCGCAGCCTCCCATCAATGGGGCCGGGATGGCGGCTTCGATCCGGCTTTCCGGCCAGGTACTGGGCGTGTTTCTTTTCTGGCCGCAGTACTTCTGGGCGCCGGCATCTCGGTCGGCTTGGGCTTGCGCCGGTTCTGTTCGGGAGCTGGCTTGTCGGCATAAGGGTTAGTCGAGACATTGAACTGGATTTGCAGCGGTGTCCCCTGCAACTGGAAAACCTCCCGGAAGGTATGCTCGAGGTAGCGTCGATAGGAATCCGGGATCTTGTCGAGGGCATTGCCGTGAATCACGATCAGCGGCGGGTTCCTGCCACCCTGGTGCGCATAGCGCAGCTTCGGCCGGAACAGGCCGCTGCGCGGCGGCGCCTGTCGAGCCACCGCATCGATCAGCGCACGCGTCAGTTTGGGTGTCGGCAGATCGGCAGTAGCCGCCTGGTAGGCGGCATCCACTGAGCGGAAAAGCGCTTCGAGACCCTGCGCCTTGAGCGCCGATACGTAGTGGAAGCGGGCGAAATCGATGAACGACAACTGGCTTTCGAGAGCACTCTTGATCTGCTCGCGAACGTAGGCATCGAGTCCATCCCATTTGTTCACGGCAACCACCAGCGCACGCCCGGATTCGCGGATAAAGCCGCCGATGTGCGCATCCTGGTCGGAGATGTCCTGACGTGCGTCTACCACCAGAATCACTACCTGCGCGTCCTCGATCGCCTGCAGCGTCTTGATCACCGAAAACTTCTCGATGGCCTCGAAAACCTTGCCGCGGCGGCGCAGGCCAGCGGTGTCGATGAGCGTATACCGGCGGCCACCGCGCTCGAAATCGACTTCGATGGCGTCGCGAGTCGTTCCTGGCTGATCGAAGGCGATGACCCTTTCTTCGCCGAGCAGCGCGTTGATCATCGTGCTCTTGCCGACATTCGGGCGGCCGACGATGGCGACCTTGACCACATCACTGTCGATGTAGCCTTCCGGCGGCTCCTCATACGGGGCGAGCGCCTCCTCGATCAGCGTCCTTACCCCCTCGCCATGCGCCGCCGAGATCGCAAAAGGTTCACCGAGACCGAGTTCGTGGAAATCTGCGACGACGAGCCCGTGGCTCATGCCTTCGGCCTTGTTCACGGCGACCAGTACCGAACGGCCGGATTTGCGCAGGCGGTTGGCAATTTCCCTGTCGAGGAGGGTGATTCCGCTACGACCGTCGACCACGAAAACCACGACGTCGGCCTCAAAGATCGCCTGCTCGGTCTGGCGCGCCATCTGGTACATGATGCCATCTTTGGCGAGCGGCTCGAAACCGCCGGTGTCGATCACCAGATAGGGTTTGTTTCCGAGTCGGCCATGACCGTAATGACGGTCACGCGTGAGACCGGGGAGATCGGCAACCAGGGCGTCGCGAGTCCTGGTCAGGCGGTTGAAAAGCGTTGATTTGCCGACATTGGGTCGCCCGACGAGAACCACGCTCGGCTTCATTGGATCTCGATCGCCAGCACGCGCCCGCTGGCTGTTTGCACGACCAGGTGGATCCCCTGTCGCTGCAGGGGCGAACGCACCGCGCTGCCATCGGTCTGCTGGCGCGCCGCGAATGAACCATCGTCGCGATTCAGAAAATGGACGACACCCTTGACATCCGCCACGGCGATCAGATTGCGCATCGGAAACGGCGCCGTCAGCCGTCGCAGGAAGAGCTTGTCCTGCTTCCAGAGGCTGGCACCGCTGGCCTTGTCGAGCGCATGCACGGCACCCTTGTCGTCGGAAACGTACACGTAACGGCTGTCGATCGCCACGCCGGCAGCGCTCGAAATATCGCGTGACCAGATCAGGTTGCCGGTCCCCAGGTCGAAACAAGCAACGCGCCCCTGGAAAGCAGCCGCACAGATCATGCGTCCATCAATGACCGGGACACTGGTGACATCGGCAACACGGTCGAGTTCGGTGGCCCCTTTCGGCAAGGCGACCGTCCCCTCCCACAGCGGCGCGCCGTTTTCTGCGCTCACCGCAATCAGCTTGCCGCCGGGAAATCCGGCAAAGACATACTTATCGATCAGCACCGGGCCGGCCGCCACACGCAAGGACAGCGGCGTGCTGGGACGTTGATAGACCCATTTACGCCTGCCGTCGAACGAGTCATAGGCAGCCAGGCGATGGTCGCCACTGCGCACGATCACCAGGCCCGAGCCCACCGCCGGCGGCGCAACGATCTCGCTGCTGGCGCGGGCTTTCCACAACAGGCTGCCGTCGGCTGTGGCAAAAGCGAACAACTCGCCCTTGGCGGTGCCGACCACGAGCATCCGCTGATCTGCGCCGACCCCCCCCGAGAGCGGCTTCCCGGCATTGATTTTCCAGACCTGCTGGCCCTCGTCGAGGCGAACGACCGTACCGTCCATGGCCGCCGCGTAGACCGAGGAATCGACCACAGCGGGAACGAAAGTATGGTCGCCGGCCTTGCCGACATCTGCCGACCACAGCACTTGCAGCGCATCAGTCGGCTCGATCGCCTGTAGTTCAGCCATCTTCGGCCCACTCGGGCCCGAAAAGGGATTCAAGGCATCGAGCGTCGAACAAGCGCCCAGGAACAGCGACAGCCCTGCCGCCACGAGCAGGGGGTATCTCATCAGCTCGACTCCCCAAGTGCATCCAGCTTCTGCTGCAGCGCTTCACGATAGGCGGCATTGGCCTGGCGGTCCTGCAGCGTATTTTTTCCCTTGCCGCTCGGGTCGGTCTCATCCAGCTTGGCCAGCGCGGTCCGATAAGCCGCACGCGCCTCGGCGGTCTTGCCCTGAGCGTCGAGAATGTCGCCGCGCGTATCCTGGAAACGGACTGTGAAGCCGGCACTCGGCGCGCCATCAAGCTGCTTGAGCGCCTCATCGTAGGCCTGCTCGTCGAGCAGCACGCTGGCCAGACGCAAACGCGCGAGATCCCGCAGTTCATCCTTGCCGTGTTCCACCACCCAGAGCAACTGCAGCTTGGCGGTTTTTGCATCGCCGGCAGCAAACGTCGCCTTGGCGGCCATCAAGGCGGCCAGGGGCGCGTACGCGGTTCCCGGGAATTTCTCGAGCAATTCTCCACTCGCCGCCTTGATGCGCTGCGCGTCGTTTTCGAGAACGGCCTTCTGCATGACGCTGTAAACCAGCGAAGCCTGTGCCGCCTGATTGCGCTGATACCAGTTCCAGCCCTGCCAGCCGACCACGCAGATCGAGGCAGCGGTCACGATGCCGGCCAGCAGATTACCGTACTGCTGCCACCACGCCTTCATTTCGGCGATTTGTTCCTGCTCTTCGAGATCGTAAGTTGCCATTACGAGTCTTCCCCATTCAAAATGGAAGCCATGATCGTGTCGGCGAGGTCGTCGACACGCACCCGCGTCTGTTCATTCGGCTGCTCGCCAAGCGGGCGCAGCGGCTTGAGAGTCACCTCGCCGACCCTGGCCTCGTCATCGCCGATGATCACGGCAAAGGCCGCGCCCGAAGCGTCGGCTTTCTTCATCTGCGTCTTGAAGCTGCCGCCGCCACAATGGAAAAGGACATCGATGCCGCGGTCGCGCAGTCTCTCGGCGACGCGCGCCGCGAGACGCGAAGCGGCACTGCCCTGATGCACGACATAGACATCGACGGCCGCAGCCCTGGCTTCGCCACCGGCTTCACGAATCAGCGCCAACAGCCGCTCGACACCCATTGCAAAACCGCAGGCCGGTGCCGGCTTGCCGCCGAGCTGCTGCACCAGACCGTCGTAACGACCACCGGCACAGACAGTCCCTTGCGCGCCGAGGCGGTCAGTGATCCACTCGAAAACCGTCAGATTGTAATAGTCGAGACCGCGCACCAGGCGCGGATTGATCTGGAACGGCAAACCGGCGTCGCGCAGCACCTGCTGTACGCCCTCGAAATGCGCCAGCGACTCGGCACCCAGGTGATCGATCAGTTGTGGTGCCCCGATGATGAGGTCGTGCAAAGCCGGGTTCTTGCTGTCGAGGATGCGTAGCGGATTGCTGTGCAGGCGCCGCCGGCCATCGTCATCAAGCGCTTCGCTGTGCCGCTCGAAGTAGCTGATCAACTCGGCGCGATGACTGGCTCGTTCCGAGGATTGGCCAAGCGTGTTGAGCTGCAGGGTGATGCCATCGAGACCGAGGTCGTCCCAGAGGCGGGCACCCATCAGGATCTGTTCGGCATCGATATCCGGACCGGGGAAACCCAGCGCTTCGACACCGACCTGGTGAAACTGGCGGTAGCGTCCTTTCTGTGGCCGCTCGTGCCGGAACATCTGGCCCAGATAGTAAAGCCGCTGCGGTTGCTGCGCGATCAGGTTGTGCTGGATGACGGCACGCACGCAGCCAGCGGTACCTTCGGGACGCAGCGTCAGAGGCTCGCCATTGAGACTATCGACAAAGGAGTACATCTCCTTCTCGACGATGTCGGTCACTTCACCGATGGCGCGCTTGAACAGCGGTGTCGGTTCGACGATCGGCAGGCGTAACGGGCGGTAGCCGTAACTCTTGAGCCACGAGCGGATGGTTTCCTCGAACAGGTCCCAGAATTCGGCCTCGTCCGGCAGGATGTCGTTCATCCCGCGTACCGACTGGATCTTTGCAATCATCATTGGCCTGCGGACTTTCTCTGATACGTGCGAGCCACATAAGCATCGACGATATGGGTGAATTCCTCGGCGATATGCTCGCCGCGCAGGGTGACGGTCTTGGTACCGTCCTCGAACACCGGCGCTGCCGGCACTTCGCCGGTACCCGGCAGGCTGATGCCGATGTTGGCATGCTTGCTCTCGCCCGGCCCGTTGACCACGCAACCCATCACTGCCAGGGTCATATTCTCGACGCCGTCATAGTCGGTCCGCCACTGCGGCATGCGTTGGCGAACGTGCTCCTGAATCGACTGCGCGAGTTCCTGAAAAAAGGTACTGGTCGTCCGCCCACAACCCGGACAGGCGACGACCATCGGGGTGAACGCCCGCAAGCCCATGGTCTGCAACAGTTCCTGCGCGACGATCACTTCCTGGGTGCGTTTGCCGCCGGGTTCAGGGGTCAGCGAGACGCGGATGGTATCACCGATGCCTTCCTGAAGCAGCACCGCCATCGCCGCCGTCGACGCGACGATGCCTTTGGAGCCCATACCGGCTTCGGTCAGGCCGAGGTGCAGAGGATAGTCACAACGGCGCGACAACTCGCGATAGATGGCAACCAAATCCTGCACGCCGGAAACCTTGCAAGAGAGGATGATGCGTTCCCCCGGCAGACCGATGGCTTCAGCGCGTGCGGCTGATTCGAGCGCCGAGGCAACCATTGCTTCGCGCATCACTTCGACTGCATCGCGCGGGTCGGGGCGACGGGCGTTCTCGTCCATGATGCGCGCCAGCAGATCCTGATCGAGGCTTCCCCAGTTCACCCCGATACGCACCGGTTTGTCATACCGGCAGGCAATCTCGATCATCTGCGCGAATTGCTCATCGCGCTTGCGGCCGTGTCCGACATTGCCCGGGTTGATGCGATATTTGGCCAGCACTTCGGCACACGCCGGATGTTCGGCGAGCAGGCGATGACCGTTATAGTGAAAATCGCCGATCAACGGTACGTCGACACCCATGCGGTCGAGGTGGGCGCGGATCGCCGCCACGGCTGCCGCAGCTTCGGGGGTATTGACGGTGATGCGCACCAGTTCCGAGCCGGCGCGCGCCAGTTCTGCGCATTGAATCGCCGTCCTGACGACGTCGACGGTATCGGTGTTGGTCATCGACTGGACGACCACCGGCGACTCACCTCCCACCGTGATCTGGCCAACCCTGACCGGACGCGTGCGCCGACGTACTGTACCAGGCAATGGATGGCTCACGGCTCGTGCCCTGGCCGGCACCGGCTCATTCGACGGTCAGCCGGGCGACGTCGCCCTTGCTGCGCGGTGAGAGCTCGATCATCCGGCCCTGGTACTCGACCGTCACCTGCGTTGCGTTGCCCACCACCAACGAGTACGGCGGCTGCCCCACGACCTCCCGCTTACTACCGGCCGGGCTCAACTCGGCAAAGATGATCTGGTTGCGGCCATCGCGAACCTCGACCCAGGCGGGTTGCGCGAAACTCAGCCGCAGACCAAGGCCGCTGCCCGGCGCGTCTGCAAGCACCGTCGCATTCGGTGTCGACAGTACCGTCACCGATTCGCCGGCCGCGGCGGGCGGTGGAGCAAGCGTTGTGGCAGCCGGCTGTTGGACAGGCGCATCACGGGCGAGCAGCGCCGTCAGTTTTCCCTGCCAGAAGTCCGCCGGGGCATAGAAATAGGCCAACACCGCCAGCCCCAACAGCAACAAGCCAGCCAATACGGCAAGATAATCGCGGCGCTGCACGCGCCGGCTGCTGGTATTCGGCAGGCTGGCGGTGGTTCCGGCTGACACCTCAAGCTGCGCTTTTTGCTGCAGCTGTGCGGCATCCAGCCCGTGCATCAGGACATCGGCGTCGAGATTGAGCAGGCGCGCATAGTTACGGACGAAGCCGCGGATCATCGTGTTGCCGGGCAATGACGCCCAATCCTCGGCCTCGATCGCTGCCACCTGCCGAGGACCCAGCTTGAGCGACTGCGCCACCTCGGCCAGGCTCATGTTTCTGGCCTCGCGGGCGGAACGTAATTGCTGGCCGACGCTACCGCTCACGGGTGCCAGCACTTCGCCGCTCTCCCCCTGCTCGCGGGACGGTTCCGCCACTGGCAGCTCGGGCGCTGCCGGCGTTGGGAATCGGGAAGGTTCACTCATTCTTCACTCATTCGAAGTTGCCTCTCAGCAGTTCCTGCGCCTCGGGCGAGAGCGGAAATTTTCGCCGCAACTGACTGCCGTACCTGGCTTCAGCGACACGCTCACCGAGTCGGCGCTCGACTCGCACGCCCAGCCACAATGCCTCGGCACTTGGCTCGGTCCTGCGCAACAGATCCGAGAGCTGCTGCTTGGCCAGCTCCAGATAACCGCGTTGGTAATTGATTCTGGCCAGTTGCAGCAAGGCCTGCGGGTTATTCGGCGCGATGTGCAGGCTCTGCTGAATATAGTTCTCGGCAACCGCAAGGTCTCCAAGTTTGGCGTAACAGGCGCCAGCGTTCAGATAAGCCTTCTCGGGGGTCTCATAGAGCGGGTTCTTGATCGCTTGCTGAAAGAACGTGATCGCTTCCTTCTCCCGCCCCACCTGGCACAGGAACCAGCCGTAATTATTGTTGATCTCGGGGTCGTTGGCGTCGATGCTCAAGGCTCGACGAAAGTCCTGGTCGGCAGCCTGCATCTCGCGTATCCGGAAGCCCGCCAGGCCGCGTGTCGCATAAGCCTTGGCATAGTCGGGGTCGATGTCGATGGCAATGGTCAGCTCTTCAAGAGCCACCGCCAGATTGCCATCCTGGAGATAGAGCGAACCCAGCTCGGTATGCAGTTTGGCGCGCGTGCGAGCGTCGCGAGGCTTGGTCGGGGTACGCGAGTCGGCCGCCTCTTCGGCCTCCTTCTGCCTGGTCGCCTGCGAGACGCCTGTCGATGAACAGGCAGCGAGGCACAGACAGGCAACAATCGCCAAGGCCGTCTTCCTCAACTGCAGACCTCCTGACGATCGAGGTGGATAGCGAAGCTTCGCCGACCCGTCCGCTGCGTTCTGTCGAGAACCTGCCCGGCCAGTTGACCACAGGCGGCATCAATGTCGTCACCGCGCGTCTTGCGGGTGGTGGTCACGACTCCGGCGTCGATCAGCAACTCGGCAAAACGCCGAATGCGTGTCGCTGGCGAACGCCGATAGGGCGAGCCCGGAAAGGGATTGAAGGGAATCAGGTTGAATTTGCACGGTACGTCGCGCGTCAGGGTCAGCAACTCACGCGCCTGCGCATCGGCGTCATTGATCCCGTCGAGCATGACATACTCGAAGGTCACAAAGTCACGCGGTGCTTTCTCGAGGTAGCGCCGACAGGCGGCCAGCAGCTCACGCAGGGGGTATTTCCGGTTGATCGGCACCAGTTCATCGCGCAGGCGATCATTCGGTGCGTGCAGGGAGACCGCCAGCGCTACCGCGCATTCGTCGCGCAGACGATCCATCGCCGGCACCAGACCCGAGGTGGATACCGTGACCCGGCGGCGCGACAGGCCATAGGCATGGTCATCAAGCATCAGGCGCAGTGCTGTCACCGTATTGTCGAGGTTGGCCAGCGGCTCGCCCATGCCCATCAGTACGACATTGCTGATCACCCGCTCGGACAGCCCCTCCTGCTCCTGGCAAGCACCCAGCACCTGCCTGGCCTGCCATAACTGACCAATGATCTCGGCCACCGTCAGATTGCGATTGAAACCCTGTTTGCCGGTCGAGCAGAACGAACAGTCGAGCGCGCAGCCGGCCTGCGTTGAAATGCACAGCGTTCCCCGATCAAGCTCGGGGATATAGACGGATTCGACGGCGTTCCCGCCACCGACATCAAACAGGAACTTGCGCGTTCCGTCGCCCGCGACCCGGTCGGCAATGAGCACGGGCGGCACCACCACCGCCAGGGTCTTCAGTTTCTCGCGCAGACTCTTGGCAATGTCGGTCATGGCGTCGAAATCACGCTGCCCGAAGCGATGCAGCCAGCGCAGCAGCTGCCTGGCGCGAAACGGCTTTTCACCATTCTCGGCGAAAAAAGCCGTCAGGCTGGCGGCATCAAGATCGAGAAGATTGACCGTCATCTGAGCGTGTTGCCCCGCCCCCGCCCTAGCGGCCGGAATAGACGTTCATCGCCGGGAAGAAGAAGGCGATTTCCACCTTCGCCGTATCCTCGCCGTCGGAACCATGAACGGCGTTGGCGTCGATCGACTCGGCGAAATCGGCGCGGATCGTTCCCGGATCGGCCTTTTTCGGATCCGTCGCCCCCATCAGTTCGCGGTTCTTGGTGATCGCATTCTCGCCCTCAAGAACCTGGATCATCACCGGGCCGGAAATCATGAAGGAAACCAGATCGTTGAAGAAAGGACGCTCCTTATGGACGGCGTAGAAGGCGCCAGCTTCCTGCGGCGACAGCCAGACCAGTTTGGCAGCGATGACCTTCAGGCCATTCGTCTCAAAACGGGAGTAGATCTTGCCGATCACATTCTTCGCAACGGCGTATACTCTGACCATGAGCATTCGTGGAGTGATCGCGGCGTCCGAGCCGCATACGGCACTGGCCGGAGCGCGCCTACTGCGCCGCGGCGGCAACGCGGTCGACGCGATCGTCGCCGCCAAGTTCGCCGCCACCGTCACCGAGTTGCCGCTGACCTCGCTCGGCGGCGGCGGCGCCTGTATCTGGGGAGACGCCAGGGACGGCTACGAAGTGCTCGATTTTTTTGCTGCGGCGCCGGGGCGTGGCCTCGAAGCGTTTCCAGAACTGGACTTTGCGCCGGTGACCATCGATTTCGGCCAGACCAAGCAGGTCTTTCACATCGGCAAGGCGGCGGCAGCGGTTCCCGGTGAACTGGTCGGCCTGCTTGAATTGCATCGGCGCGCCGGCCGCCTGCCCTTGCGTGAGGTCGTAGCGCCGGCAGCAGCCTGGGCGCGCGACGGATTCCTGGTCAGTCCGCAGATCGCGATGATTATCGGCCTGATCGCGCCGATCGCCAAATCGTCGCCATCGGCAGCATCGCCTGTTCCTCGCTGGCGGACGCCTGCCGCAAGCCGGCGATCGCCTGGCCAACCCCGACCTCGGCGATTTTCTGCAGGCACTTGGCGAAGGCGATCCGGAAACCCTGGTCGCCACATACCGGGCTTCGCTGGTCGAACACTTCGGCCCTGCACATGGCGGGCTGATGACCACGCAGGATGTTGCCGCCTACTCGCCAGTCGTGCGCGAACCGCTGCGTGTCCCCTTCGGCCCCTACAGTGTGTTGACCAACCCGCCGCCGGCCGCCGGCGGCGGCCTGATCGGCGCCGGGCTGCGCATCGCCGAGAGCCTTGGCATCGGCCACGAGGCGTTTCTCTCACGCGATCATCAACTCGCAGTGGCGGCGATACTGGCAACCGTATCGCAGATTCGCCAGTCGGGTTACGACCACCGACTGCATGCCGACCCGGCGTCGATCCGTGCGCTGGTTGCCGGCGACGCGCTCCCGGCCTGGGTCGAGTGGGCACGAGCGCGCGCTGACGAGAACCCGCTCGGCGCGACCACGCATATCTCGGTGATCGACGCCGAGGGCATGGCCGCGGCGATGACCACCAGCAACGGCGAAGGTTGCGGCCATGTCCTACCGGGACTGGGAATCCACGTCAACAACTTTCCTCGGCGAAGACGACATCAACCCGGCCGGCTTCCATCGACTGGCAGCGGGAAGCTGGATGAGCACGATGATGTCACCAACCATCGTCGTCGCCGGCGATCGGCCGTGTTTTGCCCTCGGCAGCGGTGGGTCGAACCGGATTCGCAGCGCCATCCTGCAGGCGCTGCTCAATCTGCTGGCCTATCGGCGCCCGCTCGACGAAGCGCTGAACGCCGCCCGCCTGCATGTCGAAGGCAGCAAGCTGTGGTTCGAGAACGTCGGCCTCGCAACGGCTACGGCTGACGCCCTGCAGCAGGCCTGGCCGGCAGCGACCCGCTTCGACTCGACGAGCATGTTCTTTGGCGGGGTCAACTGCGTCGCCAGCGCCAACGGTCGTCTGTCTGGCGCCGGTGACCGCAGACGTGGCGGCGTCGTGGTGGTCGCCGAGGCATAGCCGGATTCAGCGGACCTTGATCTCGAAGACCGGACGCGTTTTCCACGTAGTAAAGTCATCGTCAAGGGTGCTGATCGACCGGCGCGGCGGAGTGATCCGGTAGCTTGTCCAGAACCGCCTGCCAACGAATGACGATTTCAGGGAAGATGGCCGGCGACCGTTCTCCGGCCATCTCGACGATTTCCGGGCCGCCGTAGAGTCCGTCCTTCAGCGTGTAGAGGGTAATGACGCGGTCGACCGGGTGAACGAGCCAGTATTCGCGGACACCGGCGCGTTCGTACAGGGCGCGCTTGGTCAGGTGGTCGTGGCGGGCGGTGGCCGGGGAGAGAACCTCGATGATCCAGTCCGGGGCGCCGCGGATATGGTTTTCGGTGACCTTGGCCGGGTCGCAGACCACCAGAATATCGGGCTGGACGACGGTCGTCACCTGCTCGTCAGCTTCGTTCGCTGCCGGCAACAGGACGTCGACCGGAGCGATCAGGGTGCGGCAGGGGGTGCCATCCAGGGCTTGATCGATCTGTCGGAAAAGCTGACCAGTCAGAATTTGGTGGCTGATCGTCGGTGCCGGCGCCATCGCGTAAGCTACGCCGTCGATCAGTTCCCAGCGCTCATCATCGGGCCACTGCCGGTAGTCGGCATAGGTAAAGCGGTGTCCCGTGGCTCTCGGCAAGGCCATGCTATTGACTCCGGCAGTGCAGGCCTTGGCATTGTGCCTTGAGGTCTGCCCGCAAGGCAAGCGAAAGAGGGAGAGCCTTGTCCAACGTGGTATGAGCCTGAACGAGGACTGCATTTTCATCCAGCATACTGTCGCGTCCGGTTCGATAGATCAAGCTGGTCGACCACCTCCACGATGAATCACGCCAAGCGATCCTGGTTCAGCCAATCGCCGCTGGGCGCAGACGTGGCGGCGTCGTGGTCGCCGAGGCATGGCCGGATTCAGCGGACCTTGATCTCGGTCCACATCCGCGACAGTGAACGGCGCGTTTTCGGGTCGAAATCACGCAACATTTCGAGTCGCAAGAGCTCGTCCGGCGGCGGGAAGATACCAGGATTGCCGGCAATCTCGGGAAGAATGAACGGCGTCGCTGCCGCGTTCGGGTTGCCGGCGCCGATCAGGTTGGAAACATCGGCGGCGTTGGCGCCTTCGAGCATGAAATCGATAAACTGGTGCGCGAGGTCGGGGCGGCCGCCGGATTTGTGCAGGACCAAGCTGTCGACCGCCAGCACCGCACCTTCCTTCGGCATCCGGAAGTCGATGGTGAATGGGCGCTTCGCTTCCAGCGCGTCCTGCTGGGCCCGATACATGTCGCTCGAGTAGCCGTGCGCGACCCAGATGTTGCCGATCGCCAGATCCTTGATGTAGGTGCTGTTGGAAAAAGTCGCCCAGTACGGCTTGGCGCGCAGGATCAGGCGCTTGGCTTCATCCCAGCGAGCCGGATCACTCTCCTGAACCGAGTAGCCGAGGTATTTCATCGCCGCGGCCATCAGTTCACGCTGGCTGTTGAGGACCGTCACCTTGCCTTTCAGTTTCTCCAGGTAACGCGGCTCGAAGATCAGCGCCCAACTATCGGTCGGCAGGCCAAGTTCGGCCAGCCGGCTGGCGTTGTAACCGAGCAGTGTCACCGTGGTCGCATAGGGCACCGCGTAGTGCATGCCGGGATCGTACCAGGGGTTGCGAAACTCGGCCTTGACGTTCTGCAGATTGGGCAGTTTGCTCTTGTCGAGCGGACGCAGCGCGTTCTTGCGGAGCAGCGTTTCGACGGCGTTACCCGTGGGAACGATCAGATCGTAACCGATCGCACCGGCCTCGAGCTTGGCCAGCATTTCCTCGTTGTCGGAGTAGAAGTCCTGTTTCAGCCGACAGCGACATTGCGCCTCGAACCGATGCACGGTGTCGTCCGAGAGGTAGGTATTCCAGATGTAGAGATAGAGAACGTCTTCAGCATGCGCCAGCATCGCGAGGACGGCGAGCAGCACTGCAACGACGCTGGCGCGCAGCGCTTTCATGCCCTGCCCTGCAGCGTGTCAGGTGCAAGTTTCGACGCCAGCGCGATCAAGGTCAGCGTCAGCGCCATCAGCAGCGTAGACACGGCGTTGACTTCGGGACTCACGGCCACCTTGATCATCGAGTAGATCTGCAGCGGCAGCGTCGTGACGCCAACGCCGGCGACAAAGACAGTGATCACGAAGTCGTCGATCGAGAGCGTGAAGCTCATCAGAAAACCGGCCAGGATGCCCGGCAGGATCAAGGGCAGGGTGACGCGCCGGAAAGTCTGCCACGGGCTGGCGCCGAGATCCCGGGCGGCTTCGAAAATGCTCTCGTCCATCCCGGCCAGACGAACACGGACGATGATCGCGACGAAGCCGATCGAGAAAGTGATATGCGCGATCAGGATCGAGATCAGCCCGAGCGTCAGGTCGAGCACCTGCCGGAAGAATAGCAGGAGCGAGACCCCGAGCAGAATCTCGGGCATCGCCACCGGCGTCAGCACCAGAAAAGGCAGACCGCGCAGAACACCCGCTCGCCAGCGCTGCATGGCAATACCGGCCATGGTACCGAGCACGGTCGCCACGCTGGCCGCAGTGATGGCGATGAACAGCGAGTTGGCTGCGGCATTCAGCATCTCGGTATCGTCGAAGAGCGTGCCATACCAGCGGGTCGTGAAACCGACCCACTCGGCATTGAGCAGCGAATCGTTGAAAGAGAAGATCACCACCACCGCCAGCGGCAGGTAAAGAAAGGCGTAGACGGCCAGGGCCGCAGCCCAAAGCCAGAGCGACTGGCGAGGACGCGCCATCAGGCACTCCCCCGGCGTGGCCGCCCGGCCCAGGCCGACAGTCCCGCCAGCGCCAGCACCGCGGCGGTCAGCAGCAGCGACAAGGTCGAGCCGAGAGGCCAGTCGCGGTTGTCGAGGAACTGTTCCTTGATCAGGTTGCCGACCAGCAGGTCGCGCGTGCCGCCGAGCAACTCGGGAATGGCGAACATGCCGAGGACCGGAATGAAGACCAGTGCCGAGCCCGCCCAGATACCGGGTAGCGAGAGCGGCAGGGTGATTCGCCAGAAGCGCGTCCAGGTGCCGGCACCGAGATCCTGGGCCGCTTCGAGCAGTGCCGGGTCGTGCTGCTCCAGGTTGTTGTACAGTGGCAGAACCATGAATGGCAGGTGTACATAGACCATTCCGGCGATTACTGCGAAAGGCGTATAGAGTAGATTGGCCGGGCCAAGAAGAATGATCCAGGCGTAAATACGGATCAGGAAGTTGCTGGCCAGAGGCAGGATCACCAGCAGCACCAGCAGATCGCGATGACGCCTGTCGCTGCGGGCGATCAGCAAGGCCAGCGGATAGGCCATCAGCAGGCTGATCAGGGTGGTGGTCACGGCGACCAGGAAGGAACGGCCGAAGATCTCGGCATAGATCCAGTCGCCGAAGAAGAACTGGTAGGTTTCCAGTGACAGGGTCAACTGGCCATTCTGTAGAGCCGGTACCAGTCCACCGAAGTCACCCGGCTGCTGGAACGAGGCACCGACCATCAGCAAGGCCGGGGCAAGGAAAAAAACCACCAGAAACAGGGTTGGCGGCAGGCTGACCAGCCATTTGGTCAACGACTCTCCTCGGCCGACCGGGCGGCTGGCTGTTTCAGTCACGCAGGTAGACCCCTGCATCACGTTGCCAGCCGACTGCGACCGGGGCGCCGCGTTCGAGGAACCTGGCGCGTCCGGGAACCGCGTTGGTGAGCATCGCCTCGAGCACCACCCCATTTTCCAGAGCAATCTTGTAAACGGTGACGTCGCCGAGGTAAAGGTGGTCGCGCACGCGGCCATGGAAGTGGTTGTCCAGCTCGGTCAGGTCCCCGGCGGTGACGATGCGCAGTTGTTCCGGACGGACGGCAAAGGCCCCATGCTCGCCGGTGCTGGGCCCGACTACCGGCGTGCCGATAATCTCTCCGAGTCCAGCGGCGAACAGGCGCAGTCCATCTTGACCGGCCGCTCGCACTTCGACCGGCAGCAGGTTGATGGTCCCGATGAAATCAGCAACAAAGCGGTTGCGCGGATAGCCATAGATCTGCTCGGGAGCACCGACCTGTTCGATCCGCCCATTATTCATGACTGCGATGCGGTGCGACACCGCCAGCGCCTCCTGCTGCGAATGGGTGACGAAGACGAAGGTGATGCCGACCTCGCGCTGCAACGCGATCAGCTCCCCTGTGATCTGCTCGCGCAGTTTGGCGTCGAGTGCCGCCAGCGGTTCGTCGAGCAACAGCAGGCGCGGCTTGTTGATCAGCGCACGCGCCAGAGCGACGCGCTGCCTTTGTCCGCCGGACAATTCGCGGGGAAACTGGCGAGCCTTGTTGGCCAGGTGCACCAGTTCCAGCGCCTCCTTGAGACGGCTACTGATCTCGTTCTGAGACTTGCCCGCCATCTGCAAGGGAAAAGCGACGTTCTGCGCCACGGTCATGTGCGGAAACAGCGCATAGCTCTGGAAAACCGTGTGCACCGGTCTTTTCTCGGGCGGAATGCCGGCCAGCCGTTGCGCGTCGAGCAGCAACTCGCCGGTGTCCGGCTGATCGAATCCGGCGATCAGGCGCAGCAAGGTGGTCTTGCCACAGCCCGAGGGACCAACCAGGGTAAAGAACTCGCCGGCCTCGATCGACAGGGAAACGTCGTCGACGGCCTGGAGTTCGCCAAAACGGCGGCTGACATTGCGGATCTCGAGTAGCGCCATGGTCTGCGTAGTTTAGCTCAGAAGATCCTGATCAGTAAAACCCTTGTTTTACCCGTACAATCACCGGTGACGCTGCTGGGCTGCTGGGCTGCTGGGCTGCTTGGCGCTTGACTTAGGAAGACCCTGTATTACTGCTGGAGATGCGCATGAAAGCCATGCTTCTGGACGCCCAAGGCCAGCCGTTGCGGCTGGCCGAGGTGCCTCGGCCGAAACCCGAGGCTGATCAGGTTCTGCTCGAAGTACGGGCCTGCGGAGTCTGCCGCACTGATCTGCACGTCATGGACGGCGATCTGCAGCACCCCAGGCTGCCGCTCGTCCTCGGCCATGAAATCGTCGGTGTCGTCGTCGAGAAAGGCGCCAGAGTGGAACGTTTTGCGCTTGGCCAACGCCTTGGCGTACCCTGGCTGGGGCATACCTGTGGCCATTGCCGCTACTGCGCAAGCGCTTCCGAAAACCTTTGCGATGCGGCCGAGTTCACCGGCTACACGCTGAATGGCGGTTACGCCGAGTTCGCGCTGGCCGATCAGCGCTACTGCTTTTCACTGCCGAACGAATACCCGGACGCCGAAGCAGCACCGCTGCTCTGTGCTGGACTGATCGGTTATCGCTCACTGATCGCTGCCGGCGATGCGCGGCGTCTGGGCATCTACGGTTTCGGCGCGGCCGCGCACATCATTGCGCAAGTGGCTCGCTGGCAGGGCCGCGAAATATTCGCCTTCACCAAGCCCGGCGATACCGATGGCCAGCAATTCGCGCGCCAGTTGGGGGCCGCCTGGGCCGGCGATGCCGGCAGCGCGCCGCCGCAGGAAATGGACGCCGCGATTCTCTTTGCGCCGGTCGGAGAGCTGGTTCCGCAGGCGCTTCGTCACACGGTCAAGGGCGGAACGGTGGTTTGCGCAGGCATCCACATGAGCAACATTCCCGAGTTCCCTTACGCCATTCTCTGGGGAGAGCGCTGCGTGCGCTCGGTGGCCAATCTGACCCGACGCGACGGCGAAGAGTTCTTTGCCATCGCGCCCAAGGCCGGCGTCCGCACCGAAGTGACACGATTTCCCCTGGAATCGGCCAATGATGCGCTGCAGCAATTGCGGGCGGGCCAGATTCGCGGTGCTGCAGTTCTCGTCACCGGCTAACGGTCATGACCTTTTCCAGGCACCCCGATCATAGTCATGACCGTTTCCCTCTCCCCCGACCCCTCTCCAGCGAGTGGAGAGGGGAGATTCGTGAGTCGCTGACGCGACTTTCACATGAACATCACCAGGATCTGGCGGCGATCTCGACTCGTCAGAAGTTGTAAAGGATCTCGGTATACACGCGGTCCTTGGCGTCGTAGCGACCGAAATACCCTTCAGGTGACCCCTTGAAGATATCGACACCCACCGCCAGGCCCCAGTTCTTTTCGAAATTCCAGTTCACCCGGGGGCGCAGCATCCAGTCGGTTCGGTTCAGGCTGGCGATCCACAGCGCCTGTGCCTCGACCTTGTCGCTGAACTTGTGGTTGAGCAACAGGCTATAACCATATTCCTTGCCCAAGGGAATGATATCCGGATCATGGTTGAAGAAATGGTTCTGGAAGATCTGCATGTTGATCCGGGTATCGGCGAACTGGTTGAAGTCCAGGCCAAGCACCCAGAGCAGCGTGTTCTGCGGCACCACCCCGTTAACATCGGTCGCATTGGTGACCTCATAGTTGCGACCGCGCGTATACACCATCTCGCCCTTCAGGACCAGCGAACCGAAATCCTTGCCCAGCGTGCCGCCCAACTGATTGATGCGATCATGCCTGGCCTGATAAATCACGGTCGGCAGTGGATCGGTAACGATTGCCCGGTAGAAGGTCGGCGCGACGCTCATGCTGCTGTAGGCAAAGCCAGCCACATCCCAGCCATCGCGCAGCATCGACAGCCGCAGACCATAGTTGGTATTGTCCAGACTGCGCGCCGGAATTTTTTCGTTGCGGAACATGCTGGCGACACCCGGAGGTGGCGGCGGCGTGTAGGCGAAAAACTCGGAGCCCGGCTTGCCGATGTTATCGTAGCTGGCGACCGGGATCCAGACCAGCTCGGCGTGGAAATCGTTCTTGAAATACTCGGCCCTGGCCGCCCATTGTGGGATACGCAGGATATCGAAGGTCGGCAGGATGAACTGCCGCATGTCCTTGGCGGAGACGACGTCGCCGAACAGCAGCCCGACCATTTCACCCCAGACGATCTGCTGCCGGCCGAGGCGGAAGTCCCAATCCCCGGCGCCAACATCAAGATAGTTTTCGCGCAGCAGGACATTGAAGCGTTGATTATCCGCCACCGCCTGCGGATAGAAATCGGTGAAGGTATAGGTCGCGTCATAGTCGACACGCGCGCCCAGTTTCCATTTGACATGGTTGCCGAGATCGCCCTGCGTGCTCAGATCGACGCGGGTCATCATTTCCGACCAGTGTCGTGGCTTGGGCCAGTCATAGGCCATCACGTTCTGGATGAACCCCTTGAAAGCCGCTGCACGTGCCGACGATTGCTCGTCAATGGCTGCGGCCTGCGGAGGCGAAGGCCGATCATCGCCGAACAAGGATTCCCGACTGGCAGGCTGCTGGTCTGCAGCCGCCTCGGGCTCGTTGTCGCCAAACAGGCTATCCCTGCTCGTCGGCAAGGCGTCGGCCGACTTGGCGGCGAGCAGAACGCGCGTTGACCTGCTCGCCCAGCGGTCGGACACGTCGACCTCGGAGCGGCCGGCGCTGCCCGTGGGGTCACTCGCCACGGCCATCGGCGAACTCAGCAGAGCCGCGACGGCGAGGCCAACGCAATGCCGGCTAATTCTTCTGATCTGCATCGCGGTCTTCATCGTCATCTTCCATGGAGGTATTCAACAGGTCGGCAGATTGGCTGAACCATTCATCGTTGTCATTGTTGAGAGGGCTCTCGGGCTTGCGAGCGGGCAAGAAAATCCACTTCCCGCCGGAAGGACGCTTGCCGAGCGTGATGACTTCGCCATCCTCGATGCGGATCTGACGGCGAGCATTGTTGATCACCCGATCATCGTGGGTCGAGAATATGAAAGCCGTGCCCTGCGAGCGATTGATTTCTTTCATCAGGAAAAGGATTTCCTTGCTGGTCTGACGATCGAGATTCGCCGTCGGTTCGTCCGCCAGCACAATCGCCGGATGGATTGCCAACGCTCTGGCAATCGCCACCCGCTGGCGCTGACCACCACTCAACTGATTCGGGCGATTCGCCGCGTATTTCGACAAACCGACGACATCCAGGAAATATGCGACGCGTTTCCGACGCTCGGTGCTCGAAAGATCCTTGCGGTGCAGCAGAGGATATTCGACATTCTCGGCGGCTGACAACACCGGCAACAGATTGAAGGTCTGAAAGATGAAACCGATCTTGCGCGCCCGAAGATCGGCCAACTGATCAGGCGTCCGCCCACTCACATCCTCACCATGGATGTAGATCTTGCCGCGGCTCGGCGTGTCGATACAACCGATCAGGTTCAACAGGGTGGTCTTGCCACTGCCCGAAGGACCTGCAATCGCGAGGAAGACACCAGGCTCGATACTCAAATGAATGTCCTTCAGGGCTTGGACTTTCTGTTCGCCAAGTAGATAATCCTTGTATACATGTTCTATGCGGACAATGGGTTCGAGCATGCTCATCGGTGGCACTTCCTGCCAACCGCGTCGACGGTCAGCACAATGGGTTGAATACTATGGAAATCATGATCATCCGCCATCTTGGTGTCAACACTGCCTTGGCACTCCTGTTTGCCATTGTCCTGGCCTGTGCTGTGCCGGCCCGGGCGGCGGAGTCCGTTTCGCAAACCGCGGGCGACGATGCCGAGGCCCGGCAGATCGTTGAAAAGGCCGACCAGGTTCGCTTCCCTGCGGATGGTTTTCAGGTGGACGTCAGCATCACGACGACCGGCAGCGGGCAGGATGCCGAGGTGCGCAAGTACCGCGTGCTTTCCAAGGGCAACACCAACAGTGTCGTGATGGTCACCGAACCGGCTTCCGAACGTGGCCAGATCCTGCTGATGAAAGGTCGTGACCTGTGGGTTTTCATGCCCGACGTTTCGCAGCCGATTCGGCTCTCCCTCTCGCAACGGCTGACCGGCCAGGTCGCCAACGGCGATCTGGCGCGCGCCAACTTTGCTGCCGACTACAACCCCAGGCTGCTACGGAGTGAAAAAATCGGCAACGAAGAATATCACGTCCTCGAACTGATCGGCGTCGACCGCGGCGTCACCTACCAGCGGGTACTCTACTGGGTCCGGACCAAGGACTTCTGGCCTTTCAGAGCGGAGTTCTATTCACTCTCCAACCGCCTGCTGAAGACCTGCAAATACGAGAACTTCAAGACCATGGAGGGAAAAAAGCGGCCGACGCGACTGGTCATGGAAGACGCCCTGCGTGGTGGCGAACAGTCCGTCCTCGAGTATGGGGGCATGAAGTTGCGGGATCTGCCGGACAAGGTGTTCACCAAGGACTATCTCAAGAAGCTCGATTAGCGATCCCCTGCCGTCATCGCGATGTATAGTTTGCCGGAACCGATACGCCAGGCCATGGAGTCGGGACGCGCGCCATCGCCGCCGCAGATACTGCTGCGACTCCTGCAGATGGTGGACGATGACGGCACGACCATGGCCGAACTCGCCAGGCTGGTCGAGCAGGATCCCGGCTTGTGCACCCGGATTCTGACTGCTGCCAACTCATCCGCTCTCCGACGAGGCAATCCCCTGCGCAGTATCGAGAGTTGCCTGCTGGCGCTCGGCACCCGCCTGGTTCGTTCGATCGCGACCTGCCTGTCGGTTCAGAGCCTGTTTGACGAAAGGACAGCCACGCGGGCGGTCGACCTGTCGGCGTTCTGGACCCACTCGCTGCTGGTTGCCGAGTTGTCCCGCAGCCTGGCGGCAGCAACCGGTTATCAGCGACCCGACGAGGCCTATCTGGCTGGACTGCTGCATGATGTCGGAGAACTCATTCTGCTTTCGGCTCTGGGCGAACCCTATCTGCAAATCCTCGCCGCGTGTCCCGACGAAAGTGCGCTGTCGGCAATGGAAACGGAACAGCTCGGCGTTCACCATGGCGAGATCGGCAGCTGGCTCGCAGATCAGTGGCATCTTGATTCACTGCTTGCCGATGGCATTCTTTTCCACCACTTGCCGGCCGAACAGATCGTGACCGGCACGCAGCTGATCCAGGTGGTGTGGCTGGCGCACGCACTGGCCTGCGACGACGAGGTACCCGAGAAATTCGGGAAGCTCGCAGAGCAGATGTTCGGCAATACCGGCGATGGTCTACTGGGTGGAATGCGTGCTGAGGCAGCGCAGAGAATGTGCATGATTGCCGACGCCATCGGCATTACGCCCCAGGACTACCCGGCGTGCAGCAGCGCCGGCGGCCTGCCGCGAGTGCTCGGCATGGGCACCCGCTCCATACCCGATACCCATGGCCAGATCGCCCACATCATCGGCAACAAGGCTCTGATGCAACCTCTGCAGGATGATCTCTTCGCGCTCGATACCGCTGCCGAGGTATTTCTCGGCCTGCGTGAGTCCGCACGCATCCTGTTTGATCTGAATCACCTCGCTTTCCTGCTGTGCGACCCGCCGGATGGCCGGCTGACGGGCATGGGCATCGCCGGACAAGCTGCTGTTTTCAGTCAGGTCAGCATTCTTCCCGAGGCACAGCGAAGCCTGGTGGCAGCAGCGGCACTCAGCAAGCAGATCCGGTCTTCCTACGACCGTGATCCCTTACCCGCAAAGTCCCTGATGGACCTGCAGTTTGCCCGGGCTTTTTCGAGCAACGGCCTGTTGTGCATTCCGATGATCGGGCACGGACGAACGGTCGGGGTCATCGTCGCCGGTCTGAGTGCTGGCCAGTACGCTCGCCTTGGTCGCCGCCTGCCGGGACTGGCCAACTTCGGACGAATTGCCGGCGGCAGTCTGGAAAGTTGGCGCGCAGCCCAGGAAGTCCGCGCACAGACCGAGGACGCGGTCGTGGCGCGCTTCACTCGCCAGTCCAGACGCATCGTGCACGAAGCGGGAAACCCACTGAGCATCATCAAGAGCTACCTCAGGATTCTGGGCGCAAAGCTGCCACAGGCAACCGATGTTCGCCACGAGCTGAACATTCTGACGGAAGAAATCGAACGGGTGGCCAGCATTGTGCAGCGCATGAGCGATACTCCCGAGGCACAGGCCGATGAGCACACGCTTGACCTCGGCAAGCTGCTGCGCGAACTGCTGCTGCTCTATCGCGAGGTGCTTTTCGATTCGCGCGGCATTACCGTCGAAACGGTCCTGCCGGCGCAGACCGTGCGCATCGCTTGTGATCGTGACAGCATCAAACAGATCCTCCTGAATCTGTGGAAAAATGTCTCCGAAGCGCTTTCCAGAGGGCAACGCTGCAAGATCTCGCTGACCGACGGCATTCTGCATCAAGGGCAGCACTTCGCCGAACTGAAGATCGAAGACAACGGGCCTGGCATCAGTGAAGAAGCCATGCGTGTACTGTATCGCCCGGCCGAAGTGCGCAGCGCAGGAAACCGCGGCATCGGGCTGTCGATCGTCGGCGCACTGATACAGCGCCTGGGAATCCTGGTGAGCTGCCGCAGCAAGCCAGGTTTGGGAACCATGATCGCCTTGCTGGTGCCCATACCGGAGCGGACGCCGTCCCTGGGCAGCGGCGAAAGCCAGCCACAGCAGAAGACCATCCCGTCGCCGGACACCGCTCAGGAGCAACCATGAAGGCCATCGCGAATTTTGATTTTTCGCCGCAAAGCCCGGACATCCAGGAGACCCCCTGCAATATCCTGATCGTCGACGACGAGGAGCGGATCCGGGAGGCCTATCGTCACCTGCTGGCTGGCGAGGGACGCATTATCGAGGAATGCGGCAGCGGCAACGAAGCCCTTCGTCGGCTTGACCATCGCGACATCGATGTTCTGATCCTCGATCTCATGCTGCCCGACATCAATGGGCTGGAAATCATGGAATGGATGCTGCACCAGCATGTGCCGACGGCGGTGGTCGTCTTCAGTGGCGACGAGTCAATCGACTCGGCAATCCGTGCCCTGCGCCACGGCGCCTTTGAATTCATTCGCAAGCATGGCGATCCCCAGGAACTCATCGACACCGTAGACCGCGTCCTGCGTCGCCGCCGCGTCGAACGGGAACACGCCCTGATGACGGTTCGCCTGGAGCAATCCGAACGTTTGCATCGCTTTCTGGTGGAACAGTCACCGGACATCATCTATACGCTCGACAAGGATGGTGCCTTCATTTTCGTCAACGGCCGTGTGCAGGCATTGCTCGGTTACACCCGTGAAGAACTCCTGGGCAAGCATTACTCGATGATCGTTTATCCGGACGATCTGGAACATGCCCGCTTTGCCTTCAACGAACGGCGAATCGGTGACCGGGCAAGCACCAACGTCGAAATCCGGCTGCAGACGAAAAACCAGGGGGTGCGCCACTTCGAAAACCGGACCATCGTCGCCATCCTCAGTGCACAGGGCATCTATGCCACCAATGAGGAGCCGGCCAGCCGGCATTTCATGGGCACCTCCGGCGTTGCGCGGGACATCACCGACCGCAAGAAGGCCGAGGAAACGATCGCTTTCCAGGCCTTTCACGACCTGCTAACCGGTCTTCCCAACCGGATCCTGTTCAAGGACCGACTGGGAGTTGCCCTGAAGCAGGCGAAAAGGAAAAACAAGCGAGTGGGTGTGATGTTCATCGACATCGACCGCTTCAAGCTGGTCAATGACACCTATGGCCATCACGAAGGAGACGAGTTGCTCAAGTGTTTTGCCCAGCGCAGCCGTAGTTGCCTGCGCTCGGGAGACACCCTGGCGCGCCAGGGGGGCGATGAATTCACCGTTTTGCTGCCCGATCTGGGTGACGGCGAAGATGCCTCGGTAATCGCAGCCAAGATGCTGGCCGAACTCAGGCAACCCTTCAAGATCGCCGGTGTGGATTTCTTCACCACCGTCAGCATCGGCATCGCGCTCTACCCCGACAACGGCAAAACTCCAGAGATGCTTCTGCGCAACGCGGATATTGCGATGTATCAGATCAAGGGACGCGGCAAGAACGGCTACCTGCATTATGCGCCAGAGATGCACAGCGGCCAAAGCATGCGCCTCACGCTGGAGGGCGATCTGCGGCAGGCACTGGAAAGCGGCGACCAGTTCGAACTCTATTATCAGCCACAGATCAGCTTCAGCCAGCGACGAACGATCGGGATGGAAGCGTTGATCCGCTGGCACCACCCACGGCATGGCCTGATGATGCCGGACACCTTCATTCCCCTGGCCGAAGATACCGGAATGATCGTCGCCCTTGGGGAATGGGTCGTCGACCGGGCACTTTGCCAGCTGGCTTCCTGGCGCAGCAGGGGGTTCACCAGCCTGCAACTGGCGATCAACCTCTCGCCGAAAGAATTGGAACGTGGCGACCTGCCCGAGCGAATCCTGCAGCGTCTCGATGCCTACGCCATTCCGGCGGCGGCGCTCGACATCGAGATTACCGAGAACCTGCTGATGAATGATGCCGAGAAAAACATCAGCATGGTGAAACAACTGCGCAACTGTGGGCTGCGGGTTTCCATCGATGATTTCGGAACCCGCTACTCGTCGCTCAACTATCTGCGCCGTTTCCCGATCCACAGCATCAAGATCGACCAGTCCTTCGTCCGCGACCTGAACCCCGACAAGCACAGTTCGACCTCGATCATTCACGCCATTGCCTGCATCGCCCGCAGCTTCGACTTGCGCATCCTCGCCGAAGGCGTCGAAACCGAAGCCCAGAGGCAAATGCTCAGCGGCCTGGCCTGCGATGAAATGCAGGGTTTCCTGTTCAGCCGGCCGCTCGCCGCCGAAGCGTTCGAGGGCTTCCTGACCGGCGGGTGCTTCCCGGCACTCGACCGAGAGCAGATACTTTAATGTGAAAGTCGTGTCAGCGACTCACCCCTTCCTCCGCAAGCGGCGGAGGGGCCGATACTTTTGCATCCATCCTGGAGAGAAGTCCTACATGCAAGCATCCTACCTTGCGCATGCCGCAGCTTCGCTCGACGATCCGATCATGATCGATTGGGCCCTCCGCCATTACGATGCACTGCCAGCGCATTCGGAACTGCGGGATACCCTAGGAACACTCTGGTTTCATGACCCCACGATCGAATACTGGATCAAGGGGAACGACCTCGATACCCTCAAACTCCTCTTCGTATACCTTCCGAAGGAGCGCTTCGCGGCCTTTGCCCCGATCATTGCCGCACGCTGGAGCGAGTGGCCACCAACGATGGCCCATTCAGGGGCGCACATCCTGGCGCGCATAGCACCGGAACTGGCCGCCGAAACCTTCTCTCGCTACCTGGAAAGCTCCCAGACATGGTCGATTGAGCGAGCAGCCGCCATTCTGAGTTGCCTTGTCAAGCTGCCGCTGAACGCTGCGCTCCGTCTGGCGGAGAGACTCATCCCTCTGGCCTGGAGCAAGGATGAGATGTGCGGTTTGATCCTGCGCGAGGAGGCTTTTGCGGCGGCGCTCATGCTCAAGCAGCTTGAGACTCTGCCACGTCTGCTTGACGAAATATTCTCTGGAACAGAATCCAGGGTACAAGGCGCCGTCAACTCGTTAGCCACTTGCCTCTTCGGCCACGATTCGTATGCCGACCTGTTCTTCTGGCGTCGTAAGGCTTACAGCAGTACATCTTTCCAGCAACTGGCCTGCCTGTTCGCTACCGACACGCCGATTGCCGCGATGGACGAAGTGCTGGAGTCGGCAGATCCTTTGGCGCCTGCTCTGAGCTTGTTGGCAAGCTGTTACGACCGGTCGCCAGAATCGACCTTGGCCTGGAATTTGATTCAGCAAAGCAAAACTTGCCAGAACGGGCAGCACCCCGTGCATCTGGCGGCGCTTGCCCTCGCCGCGGTCGCCGCTTCCGGCGAGCGCAAGAACATCGACACGGCGAGCATGCCGCTTGCCGAAGTGATCGGCCTGCTGGCGCTCGATGTCCACACCAACATCCACTATGCACCACTGCTCGAGCGTTTGAGAAGTTTCCCCAGGGCAGAGACCATTCCCGCGATGACGCGTCAACTCGCGGACAGCATCGACACCTACGGCGGAGTCACGCTGGCCCGGGCGATGGGCGATCTCGCGTGGCCGGAATTCACCGAGGCGCTGCTGGCCTGCATGCTGGATGACCATGGCGATTTCGTCTGCGTAGCAGCCCAGAAGGCCTTGATCGCCATCGGCGAAAGTGCACGCGACGCCTTGATCGCACAATGGGAAACCCTCGATACCTCACAACAAATCTTTGGCGAGTCGGTGATCACCACTGTGGGTGGCCAGCCAGTCACCGAGTTCGCCTTGCACCATTCAGACGCGCTGCTCCGCGAAAATCTCGAGTTCTGGTGCGCGCTCGCGCTGGCCGCGCCGGATCAACGCCTACTCGCACTTCTTCGCCACGAATTGCCCCACGATGAGTCGTTGATCAACGAAACCTATTATCGTCTATGCCGCCTGCTGGACGCGAGTTGCCCGGAGCTCGACGAGCTGCGCGCAAAAATCATGCAGCGGCGAAGCCGGCAACAGGAGCGCAAGGCAATTTTCGACAGTGGAACTTTTCCGGAACCGAGCCACAGCTTGTCTCTATCTTTGCGCTGCCCTGCCTGTGGCACGGTTCGCAGCTATGATGTCAAGGGCGTCGTGATCGGAGACACCGACAAGGATCAAATGCTGGTTGCCGACGAGATTGCCTGCCTCGGCTGTGGCGCGTTTCCGGAGTTCGAGTTCGAACCCGAAGCGAAAATGGCACTGATCGCTGAAATCTTTCTGGCCCAGGCTGCTACTCGCTCCGGCAAGAACAATGCCCCGCAACGGCTGATCCTTGACCGAGTGCAACTACCGGATGGCTCAAGGAAAACATTTCCGAGTTACTACGTGAGCCTGCAGGAAAAGGTGCGGCGAAATCCGGAAGACTGGCGCTCATGGTTTCTCCTGGGCAAACTCCTGCGGCGCATCAATCGCCCCAATGCCGCCCTGCCGTGTCTGAGAAAGGCGCACAGCATCAACCCGCTTTCCCTCGACACGATCATCGACCTGGCAGAATTGCTGCTCAACTCCGGACACCTGAACGATGCCTTCGACCTGCTCGATGGAGCCCAGAAAGACAGCCGCCGCTGGCAAACGATGTCCGAACGGCCCATCGAAAGGCGCGGCGAATTCGCGCTGCTTTTCAGGCATGTGCGACAACTATTGGGAATTGCGGAGACTGCCGCCGCCGTGACCGGCGCGCCCGGATTCGTCGACAAGGCGCCCAGGACCGGCCGAAACGAACCCTGTCCATGCGGTAGCGGCAAGAAATTCAAGAAATGCTGCATGAGCTGATGGTTAGCGAACTGGCGTGCCCTGGTCGGGCGCGAGTTCGGTCGCAGCCGCGGCAGAGAGCGATGCGCCGGCGAGGTAATGACTGTTGCGCAACAGGAAACGTTTTTCGACCAGGTGCCACATGGCCAGGGCACCAATGCCCGTCAGCAGAATCAGGGTCGCCAGGAAACGCCCAGGGTGATCACGAAACCAGCCGCTGTGCACCAGCAGCTGAATCACCGGAAAATGGATGATGTAGACGCCATACGAGAAATCACCGTACTTTGCGAAGTTCCCGACGTACAGGAACAACGCGAAGAAAACGACCACCGTGGCGATCGCCAGGGGTTCAAGGAAGGGCAAGGGAAAAATCGTATTGACTGCAAGCACCAGGGTTGCGGCAAGCAAAGACCAGATGCGGCGGCGTTCGAACTGCGGCAGGAAGTAATAGAAGAAAGCCCCCGCCATGAAATACGAGAGCTGCCCCGGCAATTGGCGAGCCAATTCCAGGTAGATTCCGGAACCGGTGCGCTCTGCCATCCCTGCCAGCAAGCCGACATAGGCAAGCGACAGACAATAGATCAATACGAGTACGGGCAGACGAGAAAATCGCCGGAAAAGGAAGACGAAGAAAGGCACCATCAGGTAGAACATCAGCTCGATCTTGAGCGTCCACAGAGCGCCGTTAATCGCTGCCATGGGGTTGGATTCGAAAACGCCAGGCAATGTGGGCTGCAGGAAATTCAGGAAAACGAGGTTGGCAAGAACGTACTTGCCCCAGGCCAGAGAGAAAATTCCACCGACCCCTTGCGAACCGACCGCCGGCAGACCGACTGCGCAGAGCAGGACAACGGTGAAATAGGCCGGGTAGATTCGCCGCATGCGCTTGCGCGCGTAAGATGCCAGCGACGAAGAGCGTTCAAAGCTCATGAACACCAGAAAACCGCTGACCACGAAAAACCCCTTCAGCGCCGATGCCGGTGACAAAACATGGCCCAGCCAGGCGAGTTGCGGGTATCCGGAAAGATCGTACGCGTGCACCAGACAGACGGTGGCAGCGAACAACAGCCGCAGCAGGTCGAAGTTGTTCCGGGTCAGTCGCGGGCTGTCGTACGGCAAGGCGTCAGACTCCAATCCGCCAGAAAACGGCGCCGACCATCAACGCAGCGAAGAGTCCCGCCAGCACGTCGAGAGTCCAGTGCGCGCGCAGCACGATCACCAGGAGCATCTGCAGCAGGGCCAGCAACACCCCGAAAAAAGTCAGTGCCGGGATGCCAAGAGTGGCCATCTGGATGGCCCCGAAGACGGCCAGTGCGGTGTGCCCGGAAAAAAAGAAATCGTTGCCAACAGCATAGGTGACGAAGAGCGAGGGAAAACCCGGATCGCGCCAGATGATCCCCGGCGGCGGTGGCAGCGCGACCACCGCCTGACTCAGCTGGCGCAGGACGAACAGACACAGCAAGCCCCAGAACGGATTGAAGCTCGGGCCGAGAACGGCGTAGCCGAGGACGAACAGGGTTACCGCATCGATCCCCAGCGAGCTGGCGATCAAGGCTGCCCTGGCCGCACTCGGATGCTCGTGCAGCCAGGCGTTGCCCTTGGCGGTGAGCCGGTGCAAATGGTCATCAATGCCAGTGCCATCGAGATGGCGGGCGCCGATCAGGCGCTGGGTGAAGAACCAGGCGAGCAGACCGCCGGCGATCGCCAGCAGCCGCAGCGCGATGATTTCCCAGGCAGGCAGGTCGGCGAGCACGCTCAGTTCTCGCCGTTACCGGCAGCCGCGTCGCGCTCCAGCTCGATGCTCCGGGCGGGAATCCCTGCCCAGGTTTCGCCTGCCGGAATGCGGGTGTTGGGGAGGACGAAAGATCCGGCCAGGATCTTGGCCCTTTCACCAACCTCGACGCCGCCCATGACAATGGCGCGCAGGCCGATGGTCGCACCGACACCGAGCCTGACCGGCGCAATCACCAGGTAGCCGCCCTGCGCGTAATGCGCCATGACGCTCGCCGAGCCACCGATGGTCACCCCGTCAGCCATTTCGATCAGTGACGGATCGGCGATGGCGGTCGAATTGATGGTGACATTGCGCCCGATCTTCATTCCCATCAAGCGGTAGTAGAGTTGTGCGAAAGGTGACGGCGTCACGAATTCCAGGAATGAATAGCGAACCACCAGCGTCAGCGTGCAATGTACATACCAGCGCAGCGCGGTCAACGAAACCGCCGAGCCGCGATAGGGCTGCAGCCGCCCGCCGAGCAGGAAATTCAGCAGCGGTGCCACGAGCAGCAGCGTCAGGCCGTAGGCGAAGTAACTGGCCGCCAGCGCCAGACCGGTCAAGGGATAGCGCCAGCCCGCGGAGAAAGTGGCCAGAGTCGGCGTGAAAACCTCGCCAAACAGCCACACCGCAACACCCAGCGAAAGGCCCGCCGCGACAATGGCGAGAGCGATGAATGGCAGGGGACCGATGAGGGCAAGGAGTCTTTGCATGACAGGGTACCGAAATAAATTACCGTGTTTGACAGAGGCGCATGTTCAGTTCATGCACCTCAATGCAACGCTGCCGGAGTGTCGTTCGCTCCGCAGCACTTCTTGTATTTCTTGCCGCTGCCGCAAGGACACGGATCGTTGCGGCCGATCTTCGGCCCACCACGAACTCTTGGTGAGGCCTCCTTCTGCTCGCCAAGGCGAAACTCGCTCCGGACCACTCCTTTAGGCCGGCTGCCACACTTCTCCTTCCAGTAGGCATGAATTTTCACGATTGACGGCACGATTTCGTTCATCCATTTCTCGCCATCGCCAAGCTTCTCGCTCATCGCGATGCCATCGCCGGTGCCCAAACGCAGGAAAGGAGTAAACCAGGCAGGTTGCGCAACGCCCAACAGCTTCCATGCCTCGTCGGCGAACTGAAAGCCGAGGATGAAGCCCTCACACCACTCGGCTGCACCCCATTGGGCACCACGCCGGAAGACAGGTTCGAACGATACCGGATCGTCCAGGAATGCATGGACGACGCCGTTATAGTTCCGTATGACGAGCGACATGATTCGACTGGCGTGCTCCTTATTGTCAAACTGGGCCTTGGCCTTGCCTTCTTTCATGTCCCAAACCCACGGCAGCCATTCCGACGCAAAAACAGCGCGCGGGCCGATGGCGATCGCGGTCAGGAACCCGTCCAGAGTGGAAACGTCCATCGACCTCTCCTCGATGGACTCGTCGGCAAGAAAATCGTCGAGTTCTTCGAGCTCTTCGTCATCGAGCCCTTGATTCAGTTTCATCATCGTTATCTTTCTGCTCTCAGTAGTAGTGGAGGATGTAGCCATACGCATTTTCGAACGCTTCCTCGCGTGCCTGCAACAGAGCTGCGGGAATATCCGACCCATGCTGTATGAAATGCATTCAGGACTGCTCCGCAAATACCCGTTCGAGCGTTTCCGAAAGGAGGGCGGTATTGGCTTTGCGGATGGTGACATGCTTGGCTTTCGGTTCGCCTACCTCTCATCGTTACCTTGCATAAACGATGACAATAAACGTTCCTTCGTCAGTCATTCGGGCTGTTGCCGAGCATGCCGGGTGGAAAGTTTCGGGTTGATCCGGCCGATTCGCGCATGATACAGCGGTGCGCCTTGCTACCCGAGCGCATCGAGCGGGCTGCGAACACCTCGCCCACCCCGCTTGAGCACATGCGTGTAGATCATCGTCGTCGCGACATCCGCATGGCCCAGCAGTTCCTGCACCGTGCGAATATCGTATCCACTTTCCAGCAGATGGGTGGCGAAGGAATGGCGAAGCGTGTGCGGAGTCGCCGGCTTGGCGATCCCCGCTGCCGTCACTGCCTTCTTCATCGCCCGTTGCAGCAGCTTCTCATCGAGATGATGACGCTGCTCCACGCCGCTACGCGGGTCGACCGAGTAACTGCCCGAGGCAAAAACATATTGCCACCCCCAGCTCGTATTCGCCGCGGGGTACTTGCGCTCCAGTGCATCCGGCAAGTAAACGGTCGCTTTGCCCATCCGCAGATCGTCGTCGAAGACTTGCCTTCGTCGCAGCAGGTGAGCGCGTAGATCCGCCACCAACGAATCCGGCAGCATCGTGACACGATCTTTGGCCCCCTTGCCCTCACGAATCAGAATCTCGCCCTGCTCGAAATACAGATCCTTCACGCGCAAGCGGATCACCTCCATCAGGCGCATCCCTGTGCCGTAAAGCAGGCGGGCGAGCAAGCCATGGACCCCGTCCATCCGCTCCAGCACCCGCTGCACTTCGAGACGTGTCAGCACCACCGGCAGGCGCTGCGATTGCTTGGCTCGCACCACATCATCGAGCCACGGAAGCTCGACGCCCAATACCTTGCGGTAAAGGAACAACAGCGCCGACAAGGCCTGGTTTTGCGTCGCCGATGCCACATGCTCGTCGACGGCAAGATGGGTCAGGAACGCCTCCACCTCAGTCGCGCCCATCTCACGGGGATGGCGCTTGTGGTGAAAGAGAATATACCTCTTGACCCAGTGGACATATTGTGCTTCAGTGCGTATGCTGTAGTGGCGCAGGCGGATCTGATCACGCACTTGGTCGAGAAGCTTGGGTTCGGAGGGGGAGTTTCCGGTTTCGGCAGGCGTGTTTTCCGGACCGGAAGGTGTCTCTCTCGGCGGTCCTGGGGTGTTTCCCGGTGTGTTTCCTGGTGTGTTCACGGGCAACAATTCGTTATGAATCTGAGCATTGTTCTCACGAGTTCGCAGTATACACATCAATGTGTCTCGGTATACACCTTGAGGCGTCTGGAACTACACCCTGCGAACACACCTCGCGAAAAAGTAGATTGCACCGAAATAGGTGTTCACTATACGTTAGGCGTCAGAAACTCCACCACCATGACCCGCGAGGACCGAATTCTTGCCGCACTTGCCACTGGCCGCAGGCTGTGCGACGACTGTCTCTCCGACGTGGCTGGTGTCAAGCCGCGGCAGTCCGTCTCTCAGGCGTGCAGCGCACTACGTCAAGAAGGAGTACTGACACGGCTCACTGAGAGTTGTGAGGCGTGCAATCGGATGAAGATCACGAACGGCCGCCTCCTAAAGCCAGACAACCAGAGACCGCGCGCCCAAGTCGCAGAGTCCGGGCTGCACTTCGACGTCAAGAGACCTGGCCCACTCGTTAACGTTTCTGTCAACCGCCCGTGGTACTGGGAAGGTCACGTGCAATCCGAAATAGTCAAGTTTCTAAAGGCATCCGGCGCCTCGGTTCAGTCGCAAGCAGACACTGCGACTCGGGAGCAAGGCAAGGACATCGTGGCGATCGAAAGAGATGGCGCGACCCTGTGGGTTTCCGTCAAAGGCTTCCCCGAGAGTAGTGCGAACACACAAGCGAGGCACTGGTTTGCAGGGGCACTCCTGGATCTGGCGCTATACCGCGCGGAAAATGACAAAGCGCGTCTCGCCGTTGGCTTCCCCGCTGGCTTCACCACCTATGAGAACCTCGTGAAGCGAACGAAGGCCACGCTCGGCTTACTAGGGTGTCATGTGTTCTGGGTCTCACAAAACGGTGAGGTCAAACGCGAGGGTTAGCCTCACGCAATGCCAACATGGCCCAACTGACGCCTAACAATTCGCTCAACCGGACCCATTGCGGCATGCGGCTAAAGGCCCGCCATTTCATTCTGGGCCTTTAGCCACATACCGCAACGGTCCGGTTAGCTCAAACGTTACCGTGAAAGCCCGGGGAACAAAGACGAACAAAGGCCTCCCGCTGTCAGCAGGATAGTCAAGTCAAGCGATGGCTGGTCAGGCGGAGGCAGCGGTTGCTTCTGGCAACTTGCCGATATTTTTGAGAGCCTTGATCCAGCGTGGAGCGTTCTTTTGAGCGGACATGGCCTCGTAATTCACCCCTGGATCACGATAAGGCTCGCGCCGCGACAGCATGAAATAGATAATGCGAATCAGTTTATGTGCGATAGCAACAATGCACTTGTTGTGGCTCTTGCGAACTTTCAGATTGCGGTATTTGGAGGCCAAACTACTTTTCGTCCTTCGCGCTGCATTCGCGCACTCACACAAGAGGGAACGAACAATGGCGTTTCCTTTTCGCGTTTTTCCTGATTTTCGCTTGCCCGCCGATTCATGGTTGCCAGGACACAGGGCGGCCCATGAGGCCAGTCTGTCGGCATCGCCAAAACGCGACATGTCGTCGCCGATCTCAATCAGGATCATGGCGCTGGCGATGGCATCCATGCCGGGAATCGTCTGCAGGAGTACCCAGGCCCAGTGGTAAGGCGTCATCGCCTGAAACAATTCGGCATCAATTTGGGCGAGTTGTCGTTCCAATGCGGTCACGTGCTCATGCAACTGGCGCAGGACGAACAGGTGGCGTGGCGAGAGATCGCCATCGAGCGATGCGGCCAGGTCGTCGCGTTTGTTCTTCAGGCTGCCACGCGCCATGGCGAGCATCTCGCCAAGCGGTTTGCCTTCAATCAGCCCAGCCACCATCTCGCGTGCGGAAACCCCTTTGATATCGGATACGACCGCACCCAATTTGATCCCGCCATCCTCAAGCACTTTGTGCATCCGATTGGTTTCGCTCGCGAGCATCTGCGAAACTCTGCGGCGATAGCGCGAGAGGAGGCGCAATTCACGCAAGTCTTTCGGCGGAATGAAACTGCCCCGCACCAGCCCAAACCGCGCCAGCACAGCCAGCCATTCCGAATCACCCATGTCGGTCTTGCGGCCCGGCACATACTTGATGAAATGCGCATTCACGACCAACGCAGGAATGCCCACCCGTTCGATATGCGCATGCGCACTCTTCCAGTAAATGCCCGTGCTCTCCATCACCACCAACTCCACACCCAGCTCTTGCAGCCAGGCCGACATCGCCTTCATGTCGCGCTTGAAGCCACCAAACTCTCGCTGATGCTTGCTGATCGTGCCATCGTCTTCTTCAATCAGCACCGTCACGACATGCAGCATGCGATGCACATCGATACCGGCAACTCTCCGATGTAAAGGGGATAGTCCTTCCATAAATTCATCTCCCGTGGTAAAAAATGACCTTGGGAGAAGTCGGCGCGGCGGGCTGGATGATCCTCAAAGGGTCTCTTTACCGTGCGTCCTGCTGGTCAACATCCAAGCGGTACAATCGGGGGTGCGAGCCAGCCCAGGTGGGTCCGGTTAGGCATCGGGGTGTAGCCGCCATTCGTACTTCGACCTCTGCACCGCCTTCTTCCACACGAGATCTTCTCACTTCTTGACCTTGCTTTCATCGTCAGGGGCGAGTCAATCGTCAATCATGATGGGTTAGGCATCAGAAACGCGCCCCGCGACGCAGCAGTAATGACATGTGCTCCTGGGCGCGATTTGTGACCCCAGCGCGCTGAAGCGTCAGGTTGGATAATTCCTCTCGACGCCTACACACGAACCAGGGAGAGGCGCATGTCGAGGGAGAATCTATTTCGGGTGCTATGTCTCGATGGCGGAGGTGCCAAAGGCTTCTACACGCTTGGCATTCTGCGGGAGATTGAGGCGCTAATCCGGTGTCCGCTTCATGAGCGGTTCGATCTCATCTTTGGTACCAGTACCGGGTCCATCATCGCCTCGATGTTGGCGTTGGGGAAGTCAGTTCACGAGATCATCGCGCTCTACCAGGAACACGTCCCCACCGTAATGCAGCATAAAAACGCAGACGGGCGGTCTGGGGCTCTCGCGAACCTGTCGAAGGCCATCTTCAAGGACGCGATGTTCACCGACGTGAAGACTAACGTAGGTGTGGTGACGACTAAGTGGGTGCTTGAGCAACCCATGATATTCAAGGGGAACATTGCTCAGGCGCACGGCAGGCAAGGTTCCTTTGTTCCTGGCTTTGGAGTGAAGGTGGGAGAAGCTGTCCAGGCATCTTGTTCCGCCTATCCCTACTTCAACCGTAAGGCCGTCACCACGTCGAACGGCGACAACATCGAACTCATTGACGGCGGCTTCTGCGCTAACAACCCGACGCTCTACGCGATAGCGGATGCGACGATCTCGATGCAGGTTCCCTCGGACGATATTCGCGTAGTCAGCCTCGGGTGCGGCAACTATCCGCCGAGGCCCCTCAGCAAGTTCACATTGGACTACTGGAAGCAGAGAACCCCCGGTGTTCAACTGCTACAGAAGACACTTGAGATAAACGTTCAGTCGATGGAGCAACTCCGGACAATTCTGTACAAGCACATTCAAACCGTTCGTATTAATCAGTCATTTTCGGAGCCGGCCATGGCGACCGACTTGTTCGAACATGACCTCAAAAAGCTAAACGTCCTTACGCAGCGCGGTGTTCACTCGTACGCCGAGCACGAAGAAAAGCTCAAAGCGTTCCTTTGCTGAGGGAGCAGTCAATGGCAATCCCAGAGTCACAACTCAAGACGTGGTCCGCGCAGGGTTCAATCATGCAGTCGGCGACCACGTACGAAACGATCAAGAAGGCACTGAATGACAGCGCATCTCCGTACTACGCGAAGGACTACTCGATTTTTCTTCAAGGTTCGTACGGGAACAACACGAACGTTTGGAAGGACAGCGATGTCGATATCATCATCCGTCTGAACCAGACTTTCTATTCTGACCTGTCGCAGTTGGAAGAGGGTGCAAAGAGCAGCTTCGACGTCGCTTATCCCAACGTGCAATACGGTTTTCATGAGTTCCGCGCGCAAGTGGTTGACTGGCTCACGAAACAGTTCGGTTCCGACGTGAAGCCGGGCAAGAAGGCAATCTTCATTAGTGGCAACAATGGTCGTCGCGATTCCGACGTTCTCGTTTGCGCAAAATTGCGCCGCTACCGGAATGGAAGCACTGGCACCGACGACCAGTACGACGAGGGAATTTGCTTCTTTCTACCCGACAAAACACGCGTTACGAATTTTCCCGAGCAGCATCGCGACAACTGCACCGCAAAGCATCAGGCTTCGAACGAGTGGTTCAAGAAGATGGTGCGCGTTTACAAGAACATACGGAACCGCATGGTCGAAGATGGTTACCTTGCGGAAGGCGTCGCGCCCTCCTACTTCATTGAAGGGATGCTGTGGAATGTCCCGAACGGCAAGTTCGGGACTAGCTTTGAGGACTCGTTCGTCGACACCTTCAATTGGGTGAACGACTCCGACAAGACGCAGCTCGCGTGCGCGAACGACCTCTACTGGCTGATCCGGGAAGGCGGTGGAAACTGCTGGAAGCCGGCCGACTTTGAAACCTATATTGCGGCGGTAAAGAAGTACTGGAACGAGTGGGGCACATGAGCCCAGCTTGCGCCGCCAGCGCGCCCCGCACAAGAATCCAACCGCTCGTCGGTGCGTAAGCTGATGCCTAACCCCTCGTTCAACCGGACCCGCTACGGCAGGCACCGCAAGGCCGGGCTGAGGCACATGGTGCATCATCTCAGCCCGGCCTTACGGTGCCTGCCTCCGCGGGCCGGTTAACTCGAACGTTAGCCATGAACAAGCGCCGCCTTCTTAATCTACCTGCGAGCCGTCAATCCGAGTTGCGGCTTCAGTACCCTTGGCTGAAAGAAGTACATGAAGGCGAGCGGCCAAAAAGAGTTCAAGTTTTGTCGGTTACTGTCTTCGATCATTGGCTCTCCCGCGAAGAAGCCTGTGATTTGCTTGAAAATATTTCACCGGCCGAGCAGGCTCGTCGAGATGCGCTACATGCCAAGTTTTGTGCCCTGCTTGTCGCCAGCACTACCGTATTCTCTTTTGTTTTTCGGCGGCGTCAAAAAGATCGCTTGGTGTTCCGAGAGTTTACGTCGGCTTCAGCGCTTGCTAACTATTGCTCGCCCCGCGGCGGTCGGATGCTTGGGCATCGTCAGTTTTATGTGGCACTGCCCGAGTTGGATTGCGTCTTCTATGAAAGCTGGGATGATACAAACCATTTCTTCTTTACAAAGCCAACGGCTATGGGTGCCATATCAGAGTGGGCTACACAAAGTGGGTTATACGTCTTGCAGCATGGCTAACCCGGCGCTCAACCTCGCTCCCTTTGGTCGCTGGACGCTGCGCGATAAAGCCGCGCAGCGCCGGTTAGCTCTACGTTGGGCGTTGGCGCCACCAAGTATTCGTCGTGTGCTTGGCCGCCGTCCTCGGTTCTTCGGGCCAAGCACGGGTCACCGTGGCGCTTGCCTGCGGTAGCGTGCCCGCCCGAACCAGGGCCGCCTGGGCCGGGGGGGCCAAGGGGAGCGCTTTCGGTCGGCGCGCTGGCGGCGTGGTGTCTTTGGTCGGGCCGGTCCGTGGCCGCGTCGGCTTGCCACACGAGCGGGGGGTTATTGCTGGTTCCCCGTCCAACTTCTCATTCCACCGGACGCCGGTGCAGCGGCTTGGGCTCTTCGGCAACGCCTCGTCCCGGCGCCGGTAAATTCAAACGTTCTGCGGTAGTGGAGTCTAACCCAATGCTCTCAACCTATCAGAACATAGTCATACCCCGTTTTTGTAAGCATGTGATAAATGTGGTTTTTTGGTGAAATTTCTGGGAGATGACCTGTTTGGTTTTATCTGGACGAGGTTCTTGATGAGTTCGTCGAAGACGGAGGCGACATTGTCGAGAGCATTGATGCCCTGGAGGAGCCAGCGTCCGAGGGTGCGCTTGATGCGAGAGAAGGTGTCGCCGCGGTTGATGAAGTAGCGTGCGCGGGTATTGGGATCGAGGGATTCACTGGCAGCATGGACGGCCAGGGCATTGAGGTTGTCGCAGAGGATTTTTGCGCCGAAGTCTTGTTGTGCGGCCAGCCAGGACATGCCCGACAGGTGTTCGAGGGCCAGACGGTGCTTGAGCCGTTTGAAGGCTTCCTCAATTCTCCAGCGGGAGTGATAGAGCGCCCCGAAGGCGGCGGCGGGGTAGGCATCCAGATCGAGGAGCGAGGTCACGAGAACGCGCACCTTGTGGCCGAACACCTGGCGAATGAGTCGAACCTGGCAAGGAGTGCGGGCAATTTCGTAATCGAGCGCGTCCTGTTTGCAGGGGGCTGGCAGGGTGACGATTTGCTCAAGCAGGCCGGATCGGCGGAATGTCTTGATGACGTTGAAATTGAGGCTGTCGACCCGCATGCAGAAATGGAGTTTTCGCTGCCACAAGGCGGCGAAGAGCCAGTAGGCTGGGTAACCGCGGTCGAGCACGAGGAGGTCATTGTGGCGGAGTTTGTCGAGGTGTTCGAAGAGCATCTGGCGCTCGCCGACGTCGGTGGAGTAGAGCCTGGCGGCCAGGGTCATTTCGATCCCGGGCAGATAGAGCGCGAAGCCTTTGGCCTCGATCTTGTGGCGGACGGAGCGCTTGCCGTCACGGGTCTTGCCGAACAGGGTCAGGTGCAAGTCCGTGGCATCGCCGGCGACGACGCGCAGCCCGTGCCAGAGAGGAAAGCCGAACTGCGCATCGACCAGGGTGAGGAAATGATCGTTGAGAAGCGAGAAGGCGGCGGCCGACACCTGCTTCCGGGCTTTGGCAAAGGCCTGCGCCGAGACTTCTCGTGCCAGGTCGGCGCGGTTCGCCAGGTTGGCGAAGAAGGCGTCCAGTTCAGACTGCACTTTGGACGTGTACCCACCGAGCAGGCAGGCGATCAGGCGGGGAAAACTGAGGATGCCTGTTCGGGAGAAAGCCTTCTCCGTCAAACGCGACTGAATGAAAAAAGCTTGAGAAAAAAGGAAGTTAGAGAACGAGTCAACGACATTGACATAAAGATCTTGGCATATAAAATCTTACCTGGGTATCAAGGGGATAGGCATTTTGCCAGGAGCCTGCCCGACGTGCAACCGGGTATCTGACCGTTGATCAAATTATGACAATGGCGCGTTACGTTGAGAGCATTGGAGTCTAACCTGGGAAAAACCATGAACCAGAAGATACTACTCATATAGCACCACACAGAAAGGCTTCATTGCAAACTAATGCCCAACAGGGCTGAGCTTTGGCGTTGGGTCTAACCGTCGAGGAGCAAGACATGAAAGAAGCAGATCGTAAGAAGAGAAACAGCTCTCGTCTTTTGGAGCTTTATCCCACTTTTCGCGTACGTGTCGAGAAGGTAATCGATGCGCTTGAGACCAAGAAGCTTCGCCCTCGTATTCAAGATGCATGGCGATCTCTAGCCGATCAAGCGATAGCTGTCAAAAACGGTCATGCAAAAATCTTGTTTGGCTTCCATAATGTCACAGCGTCAGACGGCACTCCAGAAGCCCTTGCAGTTGACTTGCTTGATGACGACTCGCCTTTGAGCCCAAGCAAAAATTACCTCTTGCAGTTGGCGGCGGCGGCGGAGGCAGCAGGGCTCATTACCGGCATACGTTGGGGTGTGCCCAAGAAGCTCATTGGAGGCATTGATGTTGCGATTGCTTCACAAGATTGGGATGCCCATGTCAAGATCGGCTGGGACCCGACGCATATCCAACCAACCGACGTTACTGTTGCCCAGGCAAAAGCTGGCCAAAGGCCGGCATAAACGACAGCAAGGAGCAAGTAATGAAGAGAGTGCTAATTGTAGGACTCGTGGCAGTCGGATTGAGCGGATGTGCTAGCACAATTGCGCCATCATTTACATTCAAATATTCTGCGCAACGAGATTCAGCATGTAGTCCTAACGATTCTTCGCGCCGGTTGAGCCGGCACCCAACAAGCGCAATACAGGCAAAGGAAGGAACGTTGGTGCGTTTATCCGTTCGAAGCGCTTACTTCGCAGAATTGCAGGAAAGTAACGCAATAAAAAATGGTTATAAGTATTTCGGAAATCGTGAATTATTGCTGTACGCCAAAATATATAGGAATGGCCAATTTCTGAGGTATAGCAAAATCACCGATATCGCCGAGCATATGTCGGCATATCAACCAGTTGTAGTGCAAAAGCCAGTTTTCTTCACTGAAACGGTAGATGGTTTCTACCAAGTAGTTATTAAAGGATACGAAGTAGATACGAAAAAGCTGGTCAAAGCGCTAAGAAGAGTAAGAAATACAGATATCGAGAGCTTTGAGCAGGCAGGTTACTCGCCTGGTGATGTATTTACAAAGGGGCTCAGAGACGTGGTATTTGGAATTTTCGATATGGTCTTAGGGATAACAGGGAAAACCTTAGATGACTGGGTTGCCAACCGGGGCGCTGACAAGGTGTTTGAACACTCAATTTATGTTACGCCGGGTGGTCCAGATATGGGCGTAGACGAGATTGTTGTACTGGGGTCTGGCTCTAAGAAGTATTTCGAATATAGCGACCGCGCGGACGATGCCCAGATCAATGATCCTGTGCGAACAAGCCTCGATACGCACCCGATTACCCACAACTCATCCGTCATTGAAATAGGCGGCACGGCCAGCCTCCAGGGCAATGGCAAATGCCCTGACCTTCTGCATCCCTTCCCAGATCGCCTTGGGGCCGGGATGCCCGTCGTGTTTTCGCCCGAGAAAGCCGCCAAAGCCGGCAATCAGCCGCACCATCTGACCCAGGGGCGGGGGAGCATCCGGCGGTGGTGAGCGATGGGCGACGATCCAGGCGGCTTGCCATTCCTCGATATCAAACACCACGTCACAGGGCAAATCGGGGCAGTCCCGGGGGTGCGAACGAAAGTGTTGGACGGGGAGTCTCGGTTTTAAGCCGCTCTGCGTAGAGGCTCCGCCCAGCGCTTTTCCCAATAGGTTTCCCACAGCTGGTTATGTCGCATGACACGCAGGTTGATCATGGCTTGAGCCATGTCCGCACGCCACCAAGCCCCTGGGCGCTTGAGGCGGGCCTGCACGAGGTAGCGATGAGAACTCTCGACCTCGCCAGAGCCGACGGGCAGATTCAGCGCAAGTGCGCGGGGGTAGTCCAACTGGTCGAGTCGGTTGGAGAAATAGCGCCAGGCGACGCGCACCGGAGCCTGCGGGTCATCGACCGATGCAGGTTCGAGGTGCAGTTTCATCTCTGCAACCACCTCGCGGGCCTGTCCCAGCAGGAATCGCGCCTTCTGGGAGGCCACCCAATCCTGGGCAGAATCCGGCGCGCAGACCTTGCTGGCTGGGGTCAGATATTCGCAGACGTGGAACAAGTCGACCAGGAAGGTCCCCTGAGTACCGAACAGTTCCTCGATTTGGCTGCTTATCCAAGCCGCCCCGTCGCCAACACAGTGAACCTGGGTCTTGGGGCCAAATCCCAGCGCATCGACCAGCCGCTTCAGGATGGCCCCCGCTTCCCGGGGACCCTCCATCGTCACGCCGGCCTTGGGAACGGCCTCGCCCTGCCGCTGTGCGATACAGACCTTCGCTTCTCGCCAGTGCGTGCGCTTCCCCTTGCGGGCGTCCGCAGCGCCCTCCACGGTCTCGACAAGGGGCACCATTCCGCCGTCCGTCTCCACAATCAGCCTCTTCGCGGTGTTCGATGGGCCCGCCACCGGCAGGCAATCTGCCTCCGTTAATTCACAGGCCACCCGTTCGGTGAGCGTCCGGGGCGCACTGACCGCCAAGTCAACACCGTAGTGCTCCTTGATTTTTGCCGCAACCTGTCCAAAGGGAAGGTCGGCGCCCAAGTCCGTCACGGCGCGCTCCAGTGGCAGAGAATGGCTCCGGCAACGGACACCGGCAGCTTCTGAAAAAGGACGAAGCAGCCGGTTTGTTTCTTTGTGGAGAAAGCATTCCTCCTCCACCATGACCGAGCCGTATGTCGTATACCAGAGAACTTTTTTTTCGCGTGTACCACGACCGGCTCAGCGGCCCGCACCTCGGCTGTCACCGCCTCAGCAACCTGCTCGGCCCATCCCGTCAGAATCTCCTGGCCCGTCCCGCGGAGAATTTCTATCACGCGGCGCTCGGCTTCATCGGCCCGACGCAGATCCCCTTCGGCGTTCTCCACCAACTCCAGCATCTCTAGCACTTTCGCCAGTATCTTTGGATTAGCCTCCAAACGGGCCACCAAGTCTCTGGAATCGCAAGGTTCGATGTGGGAAATCTTAGGCATGGCTTCTCTCCGTGGATGGGTTCCCTACTCTATCGCAACTCTCCGCTAATTTCCTTACGTTTGCTCACGTCGCTGACAATTATCAGAGCGGGACTCGCCCAACACTTTCGTTCGCACCCCAGTCCCGGCCCCAGGTAACCAAGGACAGGATGCGCCAGGCGATAATCAGGTAAATGACCAAGGCGCGTTCCAGTCGCTCCATGCTGCCCAACTGCAGGGATTCTATCTTGCAGCCTGATTTCCAAATGCGGAAAAGAATTTCTATCAGCCAGCGGCGGCGATACCAATCAATGAGTTGTACGATGTCTTCGAGCGTTTCCGCCGTCCGATTGGTCAGCAATTTCCATTCAATGGGCTCCTCCCCAACCGGCGGGTTTTCTTCTCGCGCCAGGATCGCGGTCACGGTCACGACCGGCGCACCCTTGCGTACGGGCAAGGTGACCCGCTCCCGGTAAAGCGTTTGCCGCACCAGTCGGGCCGGGCGGTCTGGCGCTGCGGGCATGGTGAATTCCAGTTCTCCTTCCGCTTCGCCACCGCCCACACGGTCCCACAGCTTGTCGCCCATGCTCGTCTTGCGGTTATGCTTGGACCGGATCAGGTAGTCCGCCGGATAGTCCCGCTCGGCGGCCGTGTTCATCACCGCTCGAATGTCGCCTTCCCTATCCGTTATGTATACCAGCCGGCTACCAGGCACGGTCTCGGCCAGATCGGCCACGATGGTATAGCCTTCCACCCAGCGGATACTTTCCTTGATGTCGGGCTGACCTTTTGGCTTTCGCGCCCACATCCAGCAGTCGGTCGCGCCCAACACCAACCCGCTCGGCGTCATCGCCAGGGTCGGATGCGCAAACATCCCATGCTGGGCGTCGTAGCTCAACCGTCCCAGCCCGGCAATCCCCGGCTGCGAGGTAAAATCCGCTTCGGTGGTATCCTGAACACACAAGACAACCGGCTGGCCCTGCATCCGCTTTATCGTTTGCTGGGTATGAACCTCCAGGATTTCACGCCAGTCCGTCGCGGGATTGTCCAGCAGCCGGTAGGCCGCTTTGGTTTCCGCCCAACCCCCGCAAGCCACCGGGATGCTTCCGGTCGGTTGTGCCGACAGATCATCCACCAGCTTGATCAAGCGCCGCGTCCGCCGCGCATCCCCCAAATCCAGATCCTTGAACTCCTCCGCTGCCCAACCCATGCCATACCTCCGCAAGATTACGAAATATACGTTTTAACAACAGCTTGAAAACTGTTGCCGTTTGCATATATGGGGTGGGTAAGCGGAAATGCAACAGCGTTTGCTATCGCGTTGGAGTCAAGCCACGCCGCGCGCTCCTATGTCAAGTGAGTTGTGGGTAATCGGGTGCCTCGATACGCTAGAAAAAATGCAATTTTGCGAGGCTGACCTCATTAACGGAAAGGTCTCTGAGTTGTTAGGCTCTGCCTATATCTTGATAAAGGGCGAGCGCCTACCTCCCGCCCCATAGACTTAATCAGCGCAGTCAGCAGACCGCAGAAAAGCGCTCACGGGCGTGCAAGAGCTTGGGGTCAAGTCCTGCAATTATGCATCCATGCCCAACCCTGCGCTCCAGGCGACCGGCCGCATAAAACCGCTTCCGTCGCCTGAGCTTCGACGTTGGGCCTTTCGTTTTTCAAGCACTCTCAGGAGTAACTTATGACTAAATTGCTACAAGAACACGACTATGAATCGGCTGCTTTCGAGATTGGATGCGAAGTGGCTGCTGTCAAGGCAGTTGCAGAAGTTGAAAGCGCTGGCGCTGGCTTTCTGCAGGATGGCCGCGCCAAAATCTTATTTGAAGGGCACATATTTTATAAATACACTAAGGGTAAATATCCAGAATCTGATATTAACTATAAAAAGTGGACTAAGCAGTACTATGTCGGCGGCGCTGGTGAGTACGAAAGATTGGCTAAAGCGGAGAAGCTGGACAAGGTTGCGGCAAGATTGTCCGCTAGCTATGGAAAGTTTCAAATAATGGGTTTTAATTTTGCAATTTGCGGATATCCATCGATTGATGATTTCTATGACGAAATGCAAGCTAATGAGGGAAATCATTTAGAAGCGTTTATTGGGTATGTGAAACATGTGGGGCTTGGAGACGCCATGAGAACTAAAAGCTGGGCTGAATTTGCCAAGAGGTACAACGGTCCAGAATATTGGAAAAATAGTTACGACAAGAAAATGGCAGATGCATACAAGAAATTTTCTAAACAGACGTGATTAATGCCCAACAAAATGCTCCAGCGGACGCGCCAAAGGCGCGCGCCGCTGAGCATTGCCGATAGCGCAGCACCGCTCGCGCGGTGCTGCGCTATCGCTTCAGCTGTTGAGTTCCGCTTCGCTCCACTCCACCGGCTTGATAGCCGCCGCGCTTCGCGCTCTGGCTATCAACTCGTTGGAGCCTCTGCGCTTCTCAGCGGGCGCTTGTTTCGCAAGCGCCCGCCTGCGATGCTCAAGGCTCAACAGCTGAAGCGTTGTACGTCGTCGGTCACAATGCTCTTCCAGCGCTCGCGCTCCGCTTCTACCGTGTCGGTCTTGGGGCCACCCGTTACCTCTGGTCGCACGTCGGCTGCTGCGACTGCCGGTCGCGTTGTCGACCCTTGTCACTCGCTTCGGGCCACATCGTCGGGCACCGCATGGGCCATTAGTGCCTCTTTCGTTCTTGCCTCTCGCAATCCTCTGCCGCCTCTCGACCGCAGCAGCAAACCCATCGCCTTGCCCTTCGCGCATCGCGACGTACAACGAATAAGGTTAGATCGTGCGAGCGAAGCGAAGCCGCGATCTGAACCGTTTGTTGGACGAGCCCGGATTCGGAGGGAAGCGGCGGGGGAGAGGAGTACAGAAAATATGTTTCGCGGAGCAGGCCCCGCCAGGGATCTGGCGAGGCGTTGGGAGCGAGGGGGTCGGTGCGCGGAGTGACGTTGGGGTGGTTTTCGGACGCTGGAGAGGGCTGTTTTGCTCTGCGGGAGCCGATTTTTCGGCAAACGATCACCTCCGCTGGGGAACGGATGTCCCGGAAAGAGCGCCAATAGAGTCGCGTTACCTGCTTAGCCCTCCTTCGGCGACGGGTCGTTCGGCGGATTGGCAGGAGAAATGTGGCGCAGACGGGTGCGCACGATCACCATCACCGCTCCGCAACACGGACAGAAGATCGGAGCACGGTCGTTGACGTGCGGCGCCACAGAACGAGGAACGACGTGGAGCACTACCTGGAGCAAGGCGATCAGGCGCTTGCTGTTTGGGTGGAGAAACCCGAAGCATCGCACGCGATGAAAACCCTTGGGCAGCACATGCTGCAGAATTAACCAAAGGAACTGCGGACCGGGAACGGTGCGCTTTTCACTCCTTCCCGTGCGGGCGTTGCGATAGCGGAAGGTGACCTGACCGTTCTCGCAGGCGAGGAGGTCTTTCTCTGCGATGACGCCTCGGTACAAGTACCGCCCCAGGTAGACCAGCGCCTGCTCCCCACTGCCGACCGATTTGATGTGTACCACCCACTTTCGGGGATGGTGGTGCGGGAGCGCCAGTCCCTGCGCCTCGATCGCAGCGAGCACCTTCGCGCGAAACACCTTGGCCAGCGCTCTCTCGGGAAACAGATAGACCCGCCCGGATTTTCCCTGGCGTTTCGTTCGCCAGCACTTCTTCCTCTGATCGACCACCGCGGCGGGCATCAGCAGATGGACATGAGGGTGGTAGTCCAGTTGCCGCGTGTTCGTATGCAGCACCGCGATGGCCCCCGCATCGCCCTCCAAAGACTGGTCGTTTTTGGCAAACGTACGGACGGTTTCCCAACTCGCGCGCAACAGCAAGTCAAAGACGACGCCGGGGTGCGCTCTCGCCAGATCCCGAAACTCTCCCGGAAGTGTAAACGTCAGCAGAAAGTACTCGGCAGGCAACCGCTTCTGGACCTGACGTTCGAGCCATTCCTGGCTTTCGTGATGTTGGCAATGCGGGCAAAGGCGATGCCCACAGGAATGCGGGATGACCACCTGATGGTCGCATTCGGTGCATTGCACTTCGAACTTCGCGCTCGCTTGCGTACGACATTGCGCGATCGCCGCTAGCGCGCGAAGAGGTTCCGCGGAGATTTGATTGGCGTACTGCGCCAAGAAGTCCGCCTCAAAGGCGGCGAAGACCGAAGCCAGCCGAATCATTTGACGTTCCCCCAGGCGATGGGGAAGCGGTCCATCAAGCCATTGATCCGTTCGATGGCGTGGTGCTTGGTTTGGTCTGTCAGATGGGTGTAACGGACCGTAGTGAGAATCGAATGGTGACCGAGAAACTTCTGTACCTCGATCAGATCGACGCCGGCTTCCATGAGATGGGTGGCGTAGCTATGCCGCAAGCTATGAGGCGTAATGTTTTTTTTAACCCGCAGGCGTCGACGACCTTGTGCAGGGCCTTCTGCACGCCGCCTGGATCGAGCGGCGAGGTGGCCAGCGCGGCGCCTTTCAAACCGCCGGCGCGGTTGGGAAAGAGAAGCACCGGGTGACGATGGAGCTGCCAGAAGCGTCGCAAGCTTGCGAGCGTCGCCTTTGGCAGGGGCACCAGGCGATCCTTGTTCCCTTTGGCATCGCGAATATGCACGCGCTCGCGCGCCGCGTCGATGTCCCCCACTTGCAGCCGCAACCCCTCGCCCAGGCGCAGGCCCAGACTGTAGAGGGTGAAGAAGAACACCCGGTAGCTCGCCACACGCGTCTGCCGAAAGATTCGTTCGGCTTCCGAGACGGTGACGATGTCCGGCAAGTGCTGGCTCCTGGGCGGCCGGATCAGGTCCGGCGCTACCCACGGTCGGCGCAAGACGTGCTCGTAGTAGAACTTCAAGCCGTACAGATCCAGCTTGACCGAACTCCACGAGTGCGACGACACGAGTTGCGTGAAGTAGTCCAGCAGCTGCTCCTCGGTCAGCTCGTCAATCCGATGATGGAAGTACGCACCCGCCCGCCGGATCGCGCGTGCGTAGGCCTCAATCGTCTTGGGCTGTAATCCCTGGAGCGTCAGATGCTTCAGGTGCTGCTGGTAGTTCTTCTCAAACCTCTCTGCTGCGGACAATCCTTCCATTTTCCGGTAACCTCACGTTTCGTCAAAGAGACCCCTCGTCCGAGGGAGTGAGGCTCCATTTTGAAGGCAGAGACGCAACCGCGCATCCTCCGCGTAGCGGCTTCGTCCAACCCATCATTCCACCGGACCTGCGCGAAAAGCCGCGCAGGCCGGTGAATTCAGACGTTGGGCCACTGAGATTCCGATGGATTACGCCGCACGGTGTCGCTTTACATACGCCCGCAATGCATCGTTCATGCGGGTTTGCCAGCCCTCGCCAGTTGCTCGGAAGTACTCCACCACCTCGGGACTGTATCGCACCGTTACCGCTACTTTGGTAGGTTGCTTTTGTGGGCCTCGTTGGCCGGGCAGGCGAACTTTGCCCTTCGCCCAAAAAGCCTTTACCGACGCCGCATCGTTGGGGTCGTATGGGCACTCCGGATCATTCACCTTGTCAGGTGCGGCCGCAATGGCTGCCGCTCTCTGTTCCTTGCTAAAGGTCGAGGGCTTCGAAGTAGGCGCGCGTTTCATGTTTGTCACCGTAACGACAGGAAATCAATCGAGCGCCGTCATTGCGCTCCGTCCATACCAAGAAGACAACGCGATCGTGAAACCAGCCGAGGCTTTGCAGGCGCTGCTCGCCGTAATGTTCGCGTTGATCTTCCACCGTGACCATCGGGGCATCGAAAACACAAGCAACCTCAGCCAAATCAATGCCGTGATTCTTCAGGTTCCTCTTCCGCTTGAGTTCGTCCCAGGTAATCATCGACCCATTGTCGTTACAAAAAGCTACCCGTGTCAAGCTTTTCGTAACTACAGTGGCCCAACGAATAAGGTTAGATCGTGCGAGCGAAGCGAAGCCACGATCTGAACCGTTTGTTGGACGAGCCCGGGGGACACTGAGCGAGCTGCCTAGAAAATATGTATTTGGGAAGTACCCCGGTGGGAAGGTTTACCGGGAGGGCGGGGCTGGAGAGCCCGCTTCATGGATGCCGTTGCGACAGCCGATGCCTGTTTTGTGGGTTGGCGGATCTATTGTGCTCCAATTTGCCCCGATTCGAGGCAAGTCGTTCCCTCAGCTTGTGGGCGCTGATCTCCCGTCAATGACCAAGGGGAGTCACGTTTACAGGGTCAGTTCGCCTCCTGAGTGGCGATGGGAATCGACAGGGTTCCTGCGAACAGCGGCCGAAGCTGCGTTTGCACGATCGCCATCACGGCCCCACAGCAGGTGCACAGAATCGGCGCCCGTTCCTTGACCCAGGCCAAGTCTGACCAGGAACGCACTTCAGCAGCACGTGCAGCAAGGCGATCACGTGCTTGCAGTTGGGGTGCAAAAAGCCGAAGTTGCGCGCCCGCCGGAAGCCCTTCGGCAAGACATGCTGCAGGACCAGCCACAGGAAAAGAGCGCCGGACACGGTCCGCCGTTCCCTCCTCGTCGGTCTTGGCGTTGCGATAGCGGAAGCTCACCTGCCCGTTGGCGCAGGCGACGATATCGTTCTCCTGAATGACACCCCGATAAAGATAGCGCCCCAGATAGATGAGGGCCGACTCGCCGCTGCCCACCGATTTGCAATCCACCACCCACTCCTGGGATAGCGAGCAGGAAGCGTCAGCCCGGCCGTTTCGATCGCCGCCAGGATCTTCGCCCGAAAGACCTTGGCCAGAGCCTTGTGGTTGAACAGATAGCCCCCTTTGGCCTTGCCTCGCGGCTTGGTTCGCCATTGCTTTTGCTTACCGTCGACCACTGCCGCCGGCATGACGAGATGGACATGCGGGTGATAATCCAGCCGGCGCGTGTTCGTGTGCAGCACCGCAGTGGCACCCGGCGTCCCCTGAAGCGGTTTGTCGTTCTGGCTGAAGGTACGCACCGTCTCCCAGCTACAACTCATGAGCAGATCATAGACGACGTTCTGGTGCGCCCAGGCCAGCGTCCGGAATTCGGCGGGCAGGGTGAAGGTCAGCAGAAAGTACTCGGCGGGCACCTGCTTCTTCAACTGACGTTCCAGCCATTGCTGACTCTCATGATGCTGGCAGTGCGGGCAGTGGCGGTGGCCGCAGGAATGTGGCACCAGTTTCTGATGCTCACATGCCGTGCATTTGACCTGCATCATGGGGCTGGCCTGCGTGCGGCAATGTTTCATGGCCGCGAGTGCGCGGTAGTGATCAGGCGTGAGTTGATCCCGGTATTGCGCCAGGAAGTCCGCCTCGAAGGTGTCAATGACGGTAGCCAGGCGGATCATTTGACCTGCCCCCAGGTGATGGAGAAGCCATCCATCAGGCCGTTGATCCGTGCGATGGCGTGATGCTTGGTCTGGTCGGTCAGATGGGTGTAGCGAGCGGTGGTCAGAATCGAGTGATGGCCGAGGAATTTCTGCACCTCGATCAGATCGACGCCAGCCTCGATCAGGTGGGTCGCGTACGAATGGCGAAGGCTGTGGGGGGTGATCTTTTTTTTAGCCCGCAGGCCTCGACTACCCGGTGCAAGGTGGTCTGTACGCCACCGGGGTCCATCGGCGTCGTGGCGGTCGCCGCGCCTTTCAGGCCGTCGTGGCGACTGGGAAAGAGCAGGACCGGGTTACGATGCACCTGCCAGAAGCGGCGCAGGAGTTGATGGGTCGCTTGCGGCAGCGGCACCAGACGATCCTGGTTGCCCTTGGCGTCACGGATATGCACGCGCCCGCGTGCGCCATCGATGTCGCCGACCTGCAGCCGCAGCCCTTCCCCCAGGCGCAGTCCGAGGCTATAGAGCGTGAATCGGAAAGAGCCAGCGGTGCCGGCGGGCGGGGCGCTGGCGCCATCGGGCCGAACACCACTTGACGTCGTCGGGCGTCCTCGCGGTAGACCCCGCTACGCGGGATGTCCATGACGGCGCAGGCACAGGCCAGCCCGACGGCCGGAGCCAAGACATGGACGGCGTTCATCAGAATAACTCTTGCAGCGTCTCGTCCGTCGGCAGCCCCAACAAGGCGCAAACTTTTTTTTGGACGTCGATGATGGTACGGGCCTGCGCCAGCTTATGGCGCAGGCGCTCAATCTCTTGGGTGAGTGTGGTGATTTTCCGGGCCTCTTGGAGAGCCGGGTCGGCTTTGCGCCCGCGCTTTTGCGGCGTCAGCGCGGCCTGCTCGGCGGCCTGCCGCTGCTTGCGCCAGGTGTTCAAGTGCGAGGAATAAATACCTTCACGACGCAGCAGCGCGCCAATCTCACCGGCTTCCGTGCAGCCGTCGGCCTCGGCCAGGATGCGCTGCTTCTCGCTACTGGAAAACTGGCGCCGTTTCGCCGTAGCCGCGACTTCCGGGTTCGGCGGCGGCGCGCTGGAGGACCCGTTTCCAGTCGCCCTTCGGGCTCCTTCCAACGGGTCCTCCAGCGCCAAGGCGTTGGGTGTGCTCATCGTGTCTTCTTTCGTATTGGCCATGATTCAGTCCTACCTTTCTACTCTAATTCGTGAGGGGTAGGTGTCTCAGGCCATATTGACACGGAGGGAAAAGCTTGGGGTCAAAAAAGCTTGGGTAGAGTAGAGGACAGGCTTTCGCCTGCCCTCCCTCATCAAACCGTGCATGCGATTTTCCCGCACACGGCTTTCCGATGCTCTTCACGCCACGGCATGCGCCGAGTTCCAGCCCGCCTTCGTAGGAACTTTGTATAGCCCGTAGCGCCCGTAGAGATGAGCACTTGGAAACCGGCGGAAACCAGTTCCTCGGTCCTTCACCTGATGACGCTTCATCAAATGGGTTCGCAACCGGTCTTCCGCGTGGTATCTGACTTTGCTCATCGCCAGACTTGAGTTTCGATAGTGGAAGTAGTTTGCCCAGCCTCGCAGGCTGCGGTTGACGTTTCCCACGATATCTCTCAAGGGGATGGGGGTCAGTTTCCGGCCCGTGAGTTCCGTCAGCCTCGCCTTGATTTTCTTCAGCGATTTGTCTGCTGGCCGGACATTCGGGTACGGTTTTCCAGTCTTGGCCCCTCGACTCATCTGAATCGTGAAACCCAGGAAGTTGAAGCTTGCTTGGGTGGCGTCCACGATGTGGGTCTTCGTCTCGTTGAGGCGTGTCCTTTCGGCAACGCTGCGAAACCCCGGTCGCGCGGGCCTCAGCCGCGCGGTGGCTGATCCGCGGTGACCGCCACGGGTGGCGCGCGGCCCCGCGGCCGTGCGCAGGCAAGCCCCAGCGGCAACCCGGCGTTCGCTTCCGTTCGGAACGTTGGAGATCGTTGCGCTGCCGGGTTAGTCCGGCGGAGGTTCGGTACTCTCCGCCTCGGCGTGTGCGAGGGCTTCGCTATAGTTCCAGGGCATCCAGGCCGCCGGATCGAGCGCCACCTTGCCCGAGTGGCGCAGCAGGGAAACGAGGTAGTGGAACGGCTCGATCTTGTGGAGTTCGGCGGTATGGATCAGGGTCATGAACAGATCACCGACGCGCGCGCCGTTCAACGTGCGATAGAAGAGCGCGTTCTTCCGATGCAGAATGGCCTTTTTGAGTATACGTTCGGTGATGTTGTTGTCGAGTGGGGCGCCCGGCACGCGCAGGAACAGGGTCAGCTTCTCCCAGTGGTTCTGCATGTACGCGATCGCCTGGCCGAGTCCTGAGTGGGGCTCCACGGTGTGCTCCGCGAACTGCTTGGCCATCCAGTCTTGCAGCGCCTTCATCCGTGGGCCGCTTTCCTTCTGGTGAAGGAGCAGGCGCTCGGCGGGCGAGAGCCCCTGCTGCTTGGCCTGCGCGTCGGTGTGGAAGACGGCGCGCAGCGTGTGCAGGACAAAGGCCACTTCTTCCGGAAAGGCCTCGACCACATCGACGTAATTGCGTCGCGCATGCGGGATGCACGAGGCGGACAGCGTGGAATGATCGCCCGGCCGGTTGCGCGTCGAGGCATCGGACATGTGGATCGGCGGATCGGTCACTTCCCGCAGATCGAGCACTTCGGCAAGGTGTTCGCCGGCATGACAGGGCCCGGTCTTGAACAAGGCGATCAAACCATTTGGCGTCTCGGCAACGACACCGGAAGTGAACACGCCGGTGCGATCGGCGGACGCGCCGGCGGGCAGCGCTTCGGCGCGTGCCTCTTGCGTCAGGGTCAGGATGCGCATCGTCGTATCATCGTTGTACACCACGGTTCCTTGGGCTGCCTGCCGTGCCAGTTCGTCGAAGACCGGCATGAGGGGCGCGGCGGCGGCGGCCACGACTTCCCATTGCGTGCCGACCGGCATCGGGATGGCCAAACCCTGTTCCAGCCGCTCGATGCGGTGGAACGGCAGACCGCAGCCGTATTTGAGGAGCGCGATCATCGCCGCGGCGCTGTCGTCGTACTTTGCCTTGCCGACGCCTGGCGGGGGGTCGGCGGTAAACACGGTGCCACACAAGCCGCAACGCAGCCGTTCGAGTTCGTAGACCTCCGCAAGCAGCGGCGCTACGCCGGTGATGCGAACCAGGACCGCGGGCTCTCCTCGTTGCCCATACACCCGACCGGTACACCCGTCGACGGGACACGGATCGCCGTGCCGTAACGTCGCATGCGGTACGGCAATATGCGGCGCTCGCGGATAATCGGCCGCCCCGTTCCTTCCGTGCCCGGGGCGCTTCTTCTTGGGCTCGGCTACCCCGGATTCCGGGGAGGTGGTGTCCGAAGGAGCCTGGCCGGCGGCTTGCTCGTCGCCGCCTTCCGCCGATGGACGGGTCGGCGTGTCCGCTGGCGGCGTTTCGCCCTTCTTCCCTTCCCCGAGCACATTGGCCGTGCGCTCGGTCGGCGCGCCGAAGAGAATCCGCCGTAGGCGTGCCAGCGTGGTTTCCTTCGTCTCGAGTTCGGCGGTGAGCCGCGCGAGGGTGTCCACCGCCGCCTTCAGGGTCGCCTGTTCGGTCTCGGTCAGCGGTCTGGTTCCGCTATGCTCGACGATGGCCTCGATCTCCTGCACCGGGATGACCATCCGCTGCGGCGGGTTGTGTGCAGGCCGCTTCCGGTGGGATGCCCGCTGCCGGCTCATGGCCGTACGCCAACGAGCTGGCCGAAGTCCCCCCGCAGCCGCTTCCGGCAACGGTTCGAGCGATGGCGGGGGGCCTTGCGGCCACTGACCGCGGCTGCGCGGAGGCTCGCAACCTCCTCGGCGCGGAACTCCCGTCTGCCGTACCCCCAGCTTTGCGAACTCACCAACTGCATTCTCAGTCCTCCAGCAGTGACCCTTTCTACCCAAGGTATTCTGCCAAAGACCAGCGACGATGTCTAGTCCTTTCGCGAAAGGTCGTTTTCGGTATCCCCGTTGCGGTGGGTGACGACCGGCTTTCGGAAGTTCTGCTTGCGGGCTGCGCTCTCGCAGGTCAGACGACCGCTCGCCATTCCGGGATTCCGCCGGCCGCGGCGTAGTCGCCTCCCGAGAGCAGGACCGCCAGCGCGTGCGGGGCGAGGAGCTTCCCTGGTGACTCCTGCGGCCAGAAGCGGTAGTGCCCCTGCGACAGCCGCTTTTGACAGAGCCAGAAGCCTTGCCCGTCATAGACCAGGAGTTTGACCGCCGTGCGCCGGCGATTGCAGAAAACGAACACGCCGCCGCTGAACGGGTCTTGGGCCAGTTTCTGCCGCACATGTCGGGCGAGACCGTCGATGCCGCAACGAAAATCCGCGGGCTCGGCAGCTACCCAGACACGCAGGCGCGCGTTCAGCGCGAGCATGGCTGGACCTGCCAGAGGCTACACGCGACCTCGGCCATGTGGCTGCTGGCCGCTTGTGGCAGTTCGATGCGCAGCGCGCGGCCCGCTCGGTCGGTGAGAACCAGGACGCACACAGGTGGCGCCAGCGGCAGGCCGAGATCGAGTTCGACGAAGCTCGATGACACGGGCGCGCTGCGCGCGTCTTCGGCGGCGTTCCTGGCGGTCAGGCGGTGCTTCAGGCTCTTGTAGTCGAGCTTCAGGGCGACGGCAACCTTGGCGATGCCGTACCGCTCGGCGAGTTCGGTCGCTTGCGACCACAGCTCCTCCGGAATGCGAGAACTGCGGCGGCGGGTGCTCCGCCACTGGGCAAGCGCCGCGGCGGTTTCGGCCAGTGGCGGGGCGGTTGCAGGTAAAGACGTTGACATTGGTAGGCCTTTCGAACGGTCGTTACGGGCCTACCAAGGTACCAGGCCAGCGCTGGAATTTCACGCAGCATTGCCGAAAGGACACGTTGAGGCTGAGGTCCAGACGGTCCAGGACATGACGCACCACTTTCAGCGGTTCCTCTACCTCTTTTCGGCACAGGATGACAAAGTCGTCCGCGTAACGCACGAGATGTGCGGATAGCTTGCCCTTCAGGTGCTGCCGTTGCCATATTCGGTCGAGAATATGCAGGTAGCAGTTGGCCAAGAGCGGGGAGATCACGCCGCCCTGCGGCGTGCCTTTGCGATTGGCTTTTCCACCACCTACGGTCTTCTTCACTCCGTTGTCGTCTTCGCCGATGACCGGGGCTTTGAGCCATTGCTTGATGAGGTGCAGAATCCCCCCATCGACAACACGCTCGGCCACCACGGCCAGTAGCTTGGCATGCGGAATGCTATCGAAGTACTTTGATAGATCGGCGTCTATGACTTGAGTGTAGCCGGCCCATAACGTGTGGGCGATGTCATCCACGGCATCGTGGGCCGACCTCCTGGGCCGGAATCCGTACGAGTGCTCACAGAAGTCGGCTTCAAAGATCGGTTCGATGATGAGTTTCACCGCCATTTGTGCGACCCGATCGCGGAGCGTCGGTATCCCAAGCGGGCGCTGACTGCCATCCGCTTTGGGAATCATGACGCGCCTTACCGGCTGGGCGCGGTAGGTCTTGTCTTTCAGATCACGGGCCAGGTCCCGCAGAAACGTCTCTACCCCGATTCCGCTCTCGATGGCCTCGAAGCTGATCCCATCCATACCGGGACTGCCTCGGTTCGACCGGACAAGCCGCCAGGCATGACTGAGGATGTCTTCCCGGTAGAGCTTGTCGTAAAGCGCGTAAAAGCGATAGGCTGGTTCTTGCTTGGCCTTGGCATACAGCTTCCTCTGTAGCGTCCTGATCGTGTCCGGGGTGGTTAGCGACATGGCAATCCCTCGATCCTCCGCTCTTCGGTTGCACGAACAAAGTAGGGTCCCTTCCCTCGTCCGGGGTTATGTTGTCCCACGAACTCAGACGGTACTATGAACCCCTCCGACTCCCGCCTGCAGCCGCTGCGCTTTCGTTGCCTTATACGCAGCAGTCGGTGGTCTCCCCACCTCCGCAGACGGGCCTCCAGCACTGGGCAGTAAGTCTTCAAGAACATGCCATCCCTGCTACCCCGGGAGTCGATTGACGCCACTTCCGTTATTCCAGCGCCCATCCAACGGCCTTCCCCTTCTGACCACAGGGTCGGCTCCTCCACATAATTTACGAGGCTACTCATAGGTTCACTTGCGTTACGGCCTGCTCTCTTGCTGTTGGAAACTCACGACCCCGTGTCGCCACGGCGCCGCTTCCTCATGCTACCGGGGCGTACGGACAACTCCCCAGACGGGACTTAAACCCGCTAGACTTGCTGCTGTTACTGCGAACGGTCAAGTCTTGCAATCATGCATCCATGCCCAATAGAAAGTTGGGCGCTGCGGAGCCGCCCTGATGCGCCGCATTTTTCTCTGAGGAGATCATTGTGAAACGCAAGAGTCTTGGTAACTACTCAGGGCGACCACGCCGAAGCTCAAGCGAGGCGAGGCTGAGGGGGCTGGCCCTGGAAAGTGAGGATCAGGGCGTGGAAGAGATTGGCGCCCTGCTTGTGCATGGTTGCGAGATACGAGTGAATGATGCAGTAGGCATCGGCCCCCTTCTTGGTCCGGAAGCCGCCGGAGACTTTCTGTTTGACCTTGGACATGCGCACGGCTTGCTCGGCCAGGTTGTTGGTGAACGGAACGCCGGGATCCGTGGCAAAGCGCCAGACATCGTCGGTGTAGGTGCGCAAGCGCAGGAGGAGGTTCGTCGCCTTGCTTTGCCGGGGACGCCCGCGTTTGCCCGAGGGTGGAGCCCGGGGATTGAGGGCTTCCCCTTCACTGAGAATGTCGGCGTAGCGGGACAGGAAGAACGCCCGGCGGGATTCCGGCAGCGGCGCACCGGTCTGACCGACCTCATGACAGGCCGTCAGCAGGAGATCGATCATGCGGCCGGCCCAGGCTTGCCCGAGATCCTCAAAGAGGTAGGTCAGCTCGCGCAAGTGATGGGCATTGCACAGACCGTGCTTGCAGAGGAGGTCACGATAAGGTTTCCCAGCCATCGTGAATGAGGGTGCCCAGGAAGCCGGGCAGAATTCCCAGGGCATCGAACGCCTGCTTGCCGCGTTTCGCATGGCAGGCGACCCAGGTCAGCAGTGTGGTCGCCAGGACGTGCATCCAGTGCAGCGAGCCGGCGACACGCAGCCCGGTCTCATCGGCGTGCGCGACATCGGCGACTTGAAGGGCCTGGCCGATGGTGCCCACCGTCGGCGTCAGCCGGACCCCGGCCTCCTGTGAGGCGGCGAGTACCGTGGCTTCGGCCATCGGCAGTCCGAAGAAATCGTCCATCAGCTCCGACGTGCGTTGCACCGGCATCATGTGGTGTTGCGTCAGATGCACCGCTGCCGCCAACGCCGCCGGCCCGTACTGGACCGGCGAAGAAACGCCTTCCGGGAACTCGCCACGGCACACCTCGCCGCAGGCGCAGGTCGCCGCCCAAACTTGATGCTCGGTGACCTCAAAGCGCAACGGCGGCAGATCGAACACCTGCCGGCTCTCGGCCATCGTCGCTTCCCCCAGGGGGCCTTGGCACGCGTGGCAGTGGGCCGCGGGCAAATGCACGACGACTCGATCCGGCTTTTCTACCTTCTGGAGCGTGTGTCCAGTATGCCCCGGCTGTCCGCCATTCGGGTGCTGCCCCGGTTTGCGCAGCGAACGGGGCTTGGCCGGCAGCTTGGCCAGCCCATCCGAGGACGGTGGTTTGCTCGAATTGTGGCTATTCTTGGCCCCTCGACCTTCCAGTTCCTGCACCTTCGCCTGCAGCTTCTCCACTTCTCCCCTCAACTGCCGCACCAGCGCACGTAAGGGCCAAAGCTCGCGGATCAGATCATCCTTCTCGGCAACACTCAGTCGTTCAAGGTCGGGAATCTCGTCCATGCCCACTCACCTGTACGAAGCCTATCCATTGCGAGGTCAATGCTGGGTTCTCTTGAAAGCTTGGACGTTCGCTCTGAGCAAAAATTCCAGTACCTGAGCGTCGCCACGCTTCAGCCTGTCCGCTTGGCGGAGGACTCCTGAGTAGTTACGAGTCTTGTGAAAATTCCTGCGCTTACCGCCCTGCTGGCGGGCATTGCACTGAGCGGCGCGGCGCAGGCCATGTTGATTGACCGTGGCGGCGGCCTGATTTACGACAACGTACTCAACATAACCTGGTTGTCCGATGCCAATTACGCCAAGACCAGTGGCGTTGACGCGGATGGCCTGATGAACTGGACGGCTGCCAACGCTTGGGCGGCGGGTCTGGTGTACGGCGGCTACAGTGACTGGCGCCTACCCACCACGCTGCAACCGGATGCCAGTTGTAGCAACCACCTGGCTGGTGGTATAAGCTTTGGCTACAACTACTGGCAGTGAGATGGGGCATCTGTTTTACGCGGACCTGGGGGGTACTGCCGGGTACTCTCTCCTGACCAGTACCGATCCTGATGTTGCAATGTTTATCAACATCCCGTCCACCTCTGCCGACCCGTCCGACAATTCAGACAATTTTTGGTCCGCCACGGAGTACGCGCCGGAGGCAGCAACCGCTGCGTGGCATTTTTACACCGTCAACGGCCAACAGCGCGCGAGCGGCAAGGACAAAGAGTTCTTTGCCTGGGCGGTTCGCCCCGGCGATGTCGCCGCCGTACCGGAGCCCGCGACGCTCCTGCTCTTATTGTCTGGCCGTAACTACTCAGGTCAAATTGTTATGTAAAAACAATTGGTTAGAAACATGAGAACAATGGCATAAACTTGCAACCACTTGATTCTAAATCAGTCCCATTCGTCATTATGCTATTTCAATATTCGCAACGTGTTGATTTTTAACAAGATGCAGTACCTGAGTAGTTACGTCTGGCCTTGGGGTTATGTTCATCCGTTCGCGGTCGCACAGCGGCTGACGCGGCAGCGTGCTGGGCGGGCGTCGTTATCCTGCCATTTGGCTGGCTGACGCGCTTGCGTCCCCACGTGGTCCGGAGGGATGCTTGGCCCGTGGCCGGTCAGCAGTGGCCGGGCATTTGCCAACTCTTCGCCCAACCCAGCACTTCCTGGGGCCCTGCGCTTTCACTTTGGGCGTCAAGAAAGCGCGCTCTGATATAATTGCCCAGTCCCGGTTCATGGCGAGGTGCATCATGGAATTCACGGCGGTTTTTGAGAAGGTTCCTGAAGGCTACATCGCCTTCGTTGAAGAGCTTCCTGGCGCCAATACGCAGGGCACCACTTTGGCTGAAGCTCGGGAGAATCTGCATGAAGCCATCGAGTTGGTTTTAGAAGCTAATCGCGCGCTTGCCGAGGAATCGATCCAAGGGCGCCAAGTCTTTAAAGAGCGGCTTGTTGCGGCTGCGTAATGAAACGCCATGATCTCGTGAGGCACTTGCAGCGTCACGGCTGCGAGCTATTCCGGGAGGGTGGCAGCCACACGGTGTTTGTTAATCGCGTAGCGGGAAAATCGACCACCGTCCCGCGTCACCGAGAAATCAATGAGTACCTTGCTTGCCGTATTTGCAAGGATCTTGACGTTCCTCAGCCGTGATGCCGCCCAACAAGGCGCTCCAGCGGGCAGGCCGGCCTCCGCTTCGCTCCGGCTGGCCGTGTGCCGCTGAGCTTTCACGTTGGGCGTGCGGAGCCAAATCATGACCCAGAGCTGTCGCGGCCGAAGGCTTTGCCCAGGGGCTGTGGCTTTGCCAAACGCGGCACTTCCCCCTCGCGGCCGTGCAGCCGCTGGCGAGGCGGTGTGCTGGGCGGGCGTCGTTATCCTGCAAGCCTGGCTGGCTGACGCGCTTGCGGCGTGGCGCGGCCGGGCCGGATGCTTAGCCCGTGGCCGCGTCGGCAGGCCACTCAGCCGTGGCGGACCATTTGCCAACTTTTCGCCCAACCCTGCGCTCCAGGCGACCGGCCGCATAAAGCCGCGGCCGTCGCCTGAGCTTTCACGTTGGGCATTGGAAGATGGAGCCTTACGTGGCCTTAGCGCATGTGCCAGTATCCTGGCTTACGGCGCTGGTGCGCGACAGCGAGCACTGTCACTGTACTGCCCAGAATCTCGTAGAAGACTGTGTAGGGGAAGTGACGAAGAACATGTCGCCTGATCGCATCCTCGTCTTCGGGCCACATCAGCGCATCGACCGCAAGTCGATCAATCGCCTCAAGCGTTTCAGTTCGAAAAGCCTGGGCCGCGATAGGGCTGCGATCGAAATACCAAAGGAATGCCTCTCTGACTTCTGCCTCTGCTTCGGGCAGAATTTCGACTGCGAAGCGCGTCACAGAGCGCTCAGTCTCGCTCTGGCTTCCGCCCAAGGAGCGGCCTTGACTGTCCCAGCCCGAAGGGCCGCTTGCCGCGCCCTGATCTCCTGCCGCCACGCTTCCGTGATTGAAGAATCGTCACTGCCTTCGAGGCTATCGAGTAGCGCTACCGTCAACGCCGAACGCTCGTCGGGAGGCAATCCGAGAGCTTCGTCAAGAATGTGGTCTACGTGGGCGTTCATGGGGCTAAGTTTAGCACTCAAGCCGTGCTCGGTCACTGCCTTGCCTGCTTCGAGCCGCCACCCAACCCTGCTGTTGAGTTCCGCATCGGCCACATCATGACCTCTGGCTCTTCCGGCGACCGGCTTGGCCGATGGCGGCGGCGTTGGCCACCGGCCTTGCCCATGGGCGGCGCTACTGGCCACCGCAGTGCTTGCCCGTTGCGACCCTGTTGGGGCTGACGCGGCGGCGTGGCGTGGTCGGCAGGGCGCTTACCCCGCCGCATCGGCTCACCGCCAATGGGCTGGGCGTTTGGAATCAAAAGGAGAATCAATAAAGGGGCCAGGCTGTTCGCCGTGATCGGCGGTATATCCAGCGGGTTAAAGTCCCGTGAAAGGAGTTGTCCGTACGCCTTTCTAGCACCGGGAAGCGGCGTTCGAGTAATCGGAGGTCATAAGTTTCCCAGGGCAAAGCAGCAGGCCGCAACGCAAGTGAACCTAGACGTAGCCTCGTCACACTAACGGTCATTGCAGTTGCGGCCACCCCGGATGATGAAAGAAGATCCGAGTTGGGAAGCGGCGGGAAGAGGTCGCACAATATTTTGGCGGCTTGACCCCACAAGCTAACGGGACCCGCTGAACCGACTCGTACCCCGGATTGCTGCCATCGAGCGCACACATGAAAAGGGCCGCTGGCGACTGGTCGCCTTCAGGCAATTTCGGTTCTGGCACCCACCGCTTCCCGCCTTCGAGTGTATTGTGAAAGGAGACGGTATGGAACTGGTTCCCATCCACAAACGAGTCATCGGACTCGACGTTCATCAGGCCCAGATCACGGCATGCGCGATCCTTGAGGAAGCGGATGGCGAGACACGCATCGAGCAGCATCAATTGGGATTGGGGGCCTTCAAAAAGGACCGGCGGGCGTTGGCGGCCTGGGCGGCGGCGCTGAATCCCGACGAAGTGGTCCTGGAAAGCACGGGCATCTACTGGAAGAGCCCCTATGCGGCGCTGGAGGTGGTGGGCATCCGGGCGAAGGTGGTCAATGCCCGTCACGTCAAGCAGGTGCCTGGGCGCAAGACCGATGTCGGCGACGCCCAGTGGCTCGCGACCCTGGCGCGTGCCGGTCTGCTGCGTGGGTCATTCGTGCCGCCGGCCAAACTGCGTGAACTCCGGGTGATCTCCCGGCAGCGACAGAAGCTGGTCAGCCTGCTCACCTCCGAGAAGAACCGCCTGCACAAAGTGCTTTCCGATGCAGGCATTCGCTTGGGCGTGGTCGTCAGTGATCTCCATGGCCAGTCGGCACGCGCCATGATCAAGGCGATTCTCGACGGCCAGCCTCCGCATGAGGTGCTCCATCTCGCCAGCCGACGTCTCAAAGCCAGCCGCGAGGAATGGTACGATGCCCTCCAGGGTGAATGGACCGCGAGCCATGGGTTCGTTCTCGACGAACTGTTGCGGCATATCGAAGAACTGGAAGCGAGCATCGCCCGTTTCGACGCCCGCCTGCTCAGTGAGTTGGCGAGCGAGAAAAATGCCCTGGCACTGCTGCAAACCTTACCCGGTGTCGACGTCATCGGTGCGGCCATGCTGCTGGTCGAAATCGGCAGCGACAGGAGCGTTTTCGGTACCCCCGACCGCCTGGCTTCCTGGGTCGGCATCTGTCCAGGAAACTATGAGTCGGCGGGGAAGCGCAAGTCGGGGCATATCCGCAAGGGCAATCCCTACGTCCGCCGACTCCTGTGTGAGTTCGCTCACGCCGCCAGACGCACCAAGTCGGCGTTCCAGGCCAAGTTCCAGTCGCTGATCGTTCGCCGCGGTTACCAACGAGCCATCGTCGCTTTGGCTCACAAGATGTTGCGCACCATCTTTTTCATGCTCAAGCGGGGCGAATATTACCGGGATTCCGCCACCAACTATGAGCAGATCTCCGTACAGCGCAACGCTTCTCGCTGGATCAAGGCTCTAACTCGCTTCGGCTTCATCCCCGCAGCCGCTTGATTCACGCCAACTCATCGTCATGACCGGCGCCGGTCAGGCCTTCGTTCGCCTTCCGGGGGGCTTCTTTCACATTAAGCGGTACTCGAGTACCTCGGTCGCTACACGCATCGGGTGGCGATCTCTAACGAGCGTATCCTCGGCATCGACGGCAACGACGTGCTCCTGCCCCTCAAAAATATCGGCAAGCTGCCAGAAGCAACCGCTGCCTCAGCCTGACCAGCCATCGCTTTACTTGACTATCCTGCTGACGGCGGGAGGTCTGTGTTTGTCTTTGTTTCCCGGGCTTTCACGGTAAGCCTGTCCTGCCAGGCCCGCAGGGCAAGGGCGAGTCTTCCGGACATCGTGACGTATTCGCCGTAGAACAAGGCATAGGCCTCGTTTTTCTTGCCGGAAGCTGCCAGCTCGACCACTTGCGCAGCCAGTTCATGAAACTCGGTATGCAATCGGCTGACTTCCTGGTAATCGTCTGATTGTTGTTCTTCTGCGGACCAGGCGGGACCGTGCAACCATTTGCCAAATTCACATTGGTCAGCCGCCCGGATGCTTTCCACATCGACGCCAGGGTGCGCTTCAAAAACAACCTCCCTGAGCTGCGACATCCACCGGGAATGTGCGCCAATCGCCTCTTCAATGTTCGCCACACTGTCCACTGCTTCTCCTCCGTTGCGTGCCCACCTGCCGGGCCACCGAGCTGTTTGATTTTTTCCTATTCTACATCCCTGGACGATGTGCCGTCTGACCGAAGAGCAGTCGTCGGCAAGCGGCGCCGTGATTCGCCCCTGAGAGCTTAGGGAATGAACGACCACTCGATCTGCTCGCTGCGCTCGATGCCTGCGGTCATCGTTCGACAGAGGGCGATGAACTCGCGCAGACCTGCGGTCTGGAACTTGCGACGGTGCCAGAGGAAGTGGAAGTGCCGGCGCAGGTCGAGTTCGGGTGTCTCGATGGCCACCAGGCTGCCGCGCCGGAAGGCCTCGCGCAAGGCCAGGCGAGAGATGCAGCCAATGCCGAGACCGAACTCGACGGCGCGCTTGATCGCTTCGGTATGCTCCAGTTCCAGCCGGACGTGCAAGGCGAAATGCTGATGGCGCAGCGCCTGGTCGAGGGTCTCGCGCGTTCCCGATCCAGGTTCGCGAACGATCCATGCCTGTTCGGCCAGTTCGGCCAGCGTTGCCCTGCCCTGCCCCGCCAGCGGATGCTCGGGCGCACAGAACACCACCAGTTCGTCTGCCACCCAGGGTTCGACGACCAGATCGGGGTGCCGGCATGATCCTTCGATCAAGCCCAGATCGAGTTCGTGGCGCGCCAGTTGATCGATGATCGTGGCAGTGTTGTGCACGCTCAATTGCAGCGTGCTCTCGGGGTGGCGTTTGAGGAAGTCGGCGACGATCAGCGTCGCCAGGTAGTTGCCGATGGTCAGCGTCGCGCCGATGCGCAGTTTGCCGTAGCCGGCGCGACCTTCGAGCACGCTTTCGATCGCCGCCGCCCGCTCGATCAGTTCGACCGCCTGCGGCAGCAGCCCCTGTCCGAGTTCGTTGAGATGCAAGGTCTTGCCGAACCTGTCGAAAAGTTGCGTGTCGTATTGTCGTTCGAGTTCGGCAAGCGCCGTGCTGGTCGCTGACTGCGACAGCGCAAGCTCTGCGGCAGCACGCGAGACGCTCTCGTGGCGAGCGACCGCCACAAACACGCTCGATCTGGCGCAAGGTGAATCTCATATCTATTTTGCAGATATACTTTATTCAAAAAATCGGTTTTACAAATATAGCATGAGCAACTACGATAATTCGCATCAATCGCACAGCAGGGTCCAGGCCATGAGCAATTATTCCGCCCAACGCGTCCTTTCGGTTCATCACTGGAACGAAACCCTGTTCAGTTTTCGCACCACGCGCGACCCCGCGCTGCGCTTCATCAACGGACAATTCGTGATGATCGGCCTGCCGCAGGAGGGGCGTCCGCTGACGCGTGCCTACAGCATCGCCAGCGCCAACCACGACGACTACCTCGAGTTCTTCAGCATCAAGGTCCCCGACGGCCCGCTGACCTCGAAACTGCAACACCTGGCGGTCGGTGACGAGGTCGTGGTCAGCCGCAAGCCGACCGGCACGCTGGTGCTGCGCGACCTGCGCCCCGGCCAGAATCTCTATCTGCTGGCCACCGGCACGGGCCTCGCGCCGTTCATCAGCCTGATCCAGGACCCCGAGACTACGAGCGTTTCGAAAAGGTGGTGCTGATCCACGGTGTTCGCTGGATCAAGGATCTGGCTTACAGCGAGTTCATCAGCGAGGAGTTGCCGAGTCACGAATTTTTCGCCGATCTGGTGCGCGACAAGCTGATCTACTACCCGACGGTGACCCGCGAACCCTTCCGCCACCAGGGCCGCATCACGCAACTGGTCGACAGCGGCCGCCTGTTCAGCCGACATTGGCCTGCCACCGTTCGACCCGGCGCGCGACCGCGCGATGGTCTGCGGCAGCCCGGCGATGATCAAGGACTGCTGCGCCCTGCTCGACAGCGCGGCTTCCAGGTTTCGCCGTACATCGGCGCCCAGGGGGATTATGTGATCGAGCGGGCTTTCGTCGACAAGTAGATGCGCTGAAATCGTCGATGCAGAGGCGAGCCATTGGCCGCCAGTCTCGGGTAGACTGGTGCTCCTTGAGACGCTTTGCGTTCGCCAACCACCACCCCTGAATCGACTGCCATGGCTCAATATGTATTCACGATGAACCGCGTGGGCAAGATCGTCCCGCCCAAGCGCCAGATCATCAAGGACATCTCGCTCTCCTTTTTCCCTGGCGCCAAGATCGGCCTGCTCGGCCTCAATGGCTCGGGAAAGTCGACGGTGCTGCGCATCATGGCGGGAGTCGACAAGGACATCATCGGCGAAGCGACGCCGATGCCCAATCTGCACATCGGCTACCTGCCGCAGGAACCGCAGCTTGATGCCGAGAAGACCGTCCGCCAGGAAGTCGAATCCGGCCTCGGCGAAGCCTTTCAGGCGCAAGCCAGGCTCGAAGAGGTCTACGCGGCCTACGCCGAGCCTGACGCCGATTTCGACCATTTGGCCGAGGAACAAGCCCGCCTCGAAGCGATCATCGCCAGCGCCGGTTCGGACCTCGACAGCCAGCTCGAACTCGCTGCCGACGCGCTGCGCCTGCCAGCCTGGGACGCACTGATCGGCAATCTTTCCGGTGGCGAGAAGCGGCGAGTCGCGCTGTGTAAACTGCTGCTGTCGAAGCCGGACATGTTGCTGCTCGACGAACCGACCAACCATCTCGACGCCGAATCGGTCGAATGGCTGGAGCAGTTCCTGGTGCGTTTCCCCGGCACGGTGGTCGCCGTCACTCACGACCGCTATTTTCTCGACAATGCCGCCGAATGGATCCTCGAACTCGACCGCGGCCACGGCATCCCCTGGAAGGGCAACTATTCGAGTTGGCTCGAACAGAAGGAAGCACGCCTGGAAACCGAGGGTCGGCAGGAGCTTGGCCGCATCAAGGCGATGAAGCAGGAACTCGAATGGGTGCGCCAGAACCCGAAAGCGCGCCAGGCCAAGAGCAAGGCGAGGCTCTCGCGTTTCGAGGAGCTGTCGAACGTCGAATATCAGAAGCGTAACGAAACGCAGGAGATCTTCATTCCAGTCGGCGAACGTCTCGGCAGCAAGGTGATCGAATTCAGGGAGGTCAGCAAGTCTTTCGGCGACCGTCTGCTGCTCGACAAACTCAGCTTCAGCGTGCCGCCGGGCGCAATCGTCGGCATCATCGGCGCGAACGGCGCCGGTAAATCGACGCTGTTCCGGATGCTGATCGGCAAGGAGCAGCCCGATTCGGGCGAGATCGAGATCGGCAACACCGTCAAGCTGGCCTACGTCGACCAGAGCCGCGATTGTCTCGACGGCGACAAGAGCGTTTTCGAGGAGGTCTCCGGCGGTGCCGAGGTGCTCACCGTCGGTCGCTATGAGACCCCGGCGCGCGCCTACATCGGCCGCTTCAACTTCAAGGGTGGCGACCAGCAAAAGCGTGTCGGCCAGCTCTCGGGCGGCGAACGCGGCCGTCTGCACATGGCCAAGACCCTGATCGCCGGCGGCAACGTCCTGCTGCTCGACGAACCATCAAACGACCTGGACGTCGAAACGCTGCGCGCACTCGAAGACGCCCTGCTCGAATTTGCCGGCAGCGTACTGGTGATTTCCCACGACCGCTGGTTCCTCGACCGTATCTGCACGCATATCCTAGCCTGCGAAGGCGATTCACAATGGACCTTCTTCAGCGGCAACTATCACGAGTACGAGGAAGACAAGAAGCGCCGGCTCGGCGAGGAAGCGACGAAGCCCAGACGGATTCGCTACAAGCCGATCACGCGATAGGGGAGTGCCGGTACTCGGCTCAAGCGATCACACCACCCCCGAGGCAAACGCGGCTCTCGTAGATCACTACCGACTGCCCCGGCGTGATCGCCCATTGTGGCTCGGCAAATCGGATCAGGCAGGCGTCGGCGCCGACCCGCTCGATCTCGCAGGCGGCATCGGCCTGCCGGTAGCGCGTTTTGGCGGTGTACACCCAGTGCGTATGCGGCGCTTCACCGGCCACCCAGGACAAATCCCAGGCGCTCACTTCGTCGGCCAGCAGGGCCGGATGGGTGTGCCCCTGTACGACGTAGAGGACGTTTTCGGCGACATCCTTGCGGGCCACGAACCAGGCGTCATGGTCACCGCTGTCGCCGCTCCTGCCGCCCTTGACACCGCCAATGTGCAGACCCTTGCGCTGGCCGATGGTGTGGTAGGCCACCCCATCGTGTTCGCCAAGCACGCGGTCGTCGTCGAGACAACGAATTTCACCCTTGCTGCGAGGCAGATAACGCATCAGGAAATCCTTGAACGGTCGCTCACCGATGAAGCAGATGCCGGTCGAATCCTTTTTGAGTGCGACATGCAGACCAGCCGCCTCGGCAATCCTGCGAACTTCCCGCTTGTACAAGCCGGCCAGGGGGAATAGTGTCTTCGCCAGTTGCTGCTGATCGAGACGGTACAGAAAATAGCTCTGGTCCTTGGTCCCGTCCTCGGCCTTGAGCAACTGCCAGGCGCCCTGGAACTCGCGCACGCCGGCGTAATGACCGGTAGCGATACGCTCTGCACCAATCTTCTGGGCGTACTCGAGAAAAGCGCTGAACTTGATCTCGGAGTTGCACAGCACATCCGGATTCGGCGTGCGACCGGCCTGGTATTCCTCAAGGAAGTGCGCAAAAACGCGTTCCTTGTATTCTCTCGCGAAGTTCAGCACTTCGACCTCGATGCCGAGCCGGTCGGCAACGCTGATCACATCGATCAGATCCTGGCGCGATGAGCAATACTCGTCGCTATCGTCGTCTTCCCAGTTCTTCATGAACAGGCCGACCACATGCCATCCCTGTTCCTTGAGCAGCCAGGCAGCTACCGACGAATCCACACCGCCGGACAATCCGACAACGACAGTCTTTCCCTTGTTCATTTTCGTATCCCTGCTAGTGTTCGATCGGCGAGCCATCGCCGAGCCCGCCGGCGACCACAGACACTCCACTCTCTTCCCAACCCTGGCCGTCGAGCCAGCTCGGCAGTGCCATCACCACCGCCGGGCGACCGTTGTCGCGAAACCAGCTGTCAACGACATAACGCGCCGGCGCCGCAGCCAGCGCGGACGCTGTCGTCAGCGACTCGATTTCCTCGATCTGTGCCGAATAGTGGACTTCGAACAGATAGAGCACTCGTCGCACCGGCTCGAGAACACGGTGGAAAGACAGCCAGCGATGACTTTCCAGCAGCCGCAGCAGGCGCGTCGTGGTCGTCGAGTGATCGATGCAGTCCATCCGCCCGAAGACGCCATCGTCGGCAAAGTTGCCACCGCGGTCCGCCGAAATGGGTGTCTGCTCGCCCGCCCAGCCGAGTAGCCAGCCAATGGCCAGCGACAGTCTTTCGCGCTCCTCGGCCGCGTTCCGGGCGACGCCGAGCAGGTCACGCACCCGCGTCAACTGCTCGGCGCCGTAGTTCACCTCTGCCTCGGCCAGACAATCGTAGTTGTAACAGACGCTCAGCGAATCAGCCGACACCGCCGGCGCCAGGCCGATCAGCAGCAATGACATCAGCCAGCGCATGTATGCTGGTGCAACAGTTCGAGCGGATAGCGCCTGCCGGCCAGCCAGTCCTGGATGCACAGGAGAACCAGCGGACTGCGGTGCTGCATCTGGCGCTCCCGGATTTCATCGAGCGTCAGCCAGTGCGCCGCCAGGATGCCGTCGTCGAGTGCTCGCCGGGGATCGTGAGCCGTGATTTCGCCGCCGAAGGCAAAGCGCAGGTAGCTCACATCCCGGGCCTCGTTACGGTAGTTGTAGACCCCGATCAGGTATTGCGGTGTCAGGGTATAAGCCGTTTCCTCGAGGGTTTCGCGGACCACCGCCCCGATCAGCGACTCGCCGCATTCCAGATGGCCTGCCGGCTGGTTGTAACAGATACCGTATTCCGTTTCCTCCTCGACGAGCAGGAAGCGACCATTGCGTTCGAGCACCGCAGCGACGGTGACGTTGGGTTTCCAGACCATGGCAGAAGCCTTGCAGAGCGGTAATAGGACCATTTTACCGCCAACCGGGGGGCGAAATCGGCTAGAATTTCTGCTTCAGGATTTCCGGCAAAGGGAGAGAACACCATGTCCATGGCAGATCGCGACGGCTTCATCTGGTACGACGGCAAGCTGGTGCCATGGCGCCAAGCCACAACGCATGTGCTGACGCACACCCTGCACTATGGCATGGGGGTTTTCGAGGGAATCCGCGCCTACAAGGCCGAAAAGGGCACCGCGATTTTTCGTCTCAAGGAACATACCGACCGCCTGTTCAACTCGGCCTACATCTTTCAGATGAAGATGCCGTATGACCGGGAAACCCTGCTCGAAGCGCAGAAGGAAGTAGTGCGCGCCAATCAGCTCGAATCCTGCTACATCCGGCCGATCGTCTTCTATGGCTCCGAGGCGATGGGCATCGCCGCTACCGCGGTGAGTACGCACGTGGCCATCGCTGCCTGGCCATGGGGTGCCTACCTCGGTGCCGATGGGATGGAAAAGGGCATCCGCGTCAAAACCTCGTCTTTCACCCGCCATCATGTGAATGTCAATATGTGCCGCTCGAAGTCCGTCGGTACCTATACCAACTCGATCCTTGCCCACCAGGAGGTGGCGCACGACGGTTACGACGAGGCCTTGCTGCTCGACGTCGACGGCTATGTGGCCGAAGGAGCCGGCGAGAACGTTTTCATCGTCAAGAAAGGCAAGCTATATACCCCGGATCTGACCTCCTGCCTCGAAGGCATCACCCGCGCCTCGGTCCTGCAGCTGGCCGATGAGCTGGGCATTCCGGTCATCGAAAAACGGATCACCCGTGACGAAGTATATTGCGCCGACGAAGCCTTCTTTACCGGCACGGCTGCCGAAGTGACGCCGATTCGCGAACTCGACAATCGCCAGATCGGTGCCGGCCACCGCGGCCCGATCACCACCAGCATCCAGAATCTCTTCTTTGACTGCGTGAACGGCCGCCTACCCGCGCATGCAGACTGGCTTGCCTACGTCTAACCTCAAGGTTGCCACCATGTCTCAGAACACCCCGCAGAAGCCCATCGAGGTCACCGCTCAGGACCTCCCCTTGCACTGTCCGACCAAGGATGCACCGCTGTGGGCCAGGCATCCGCGCGTCTTTCTCGACATCACGCATGGCGGAGAAGTCGTCTGTCCCTACTGCAGCGCGCACTACGTCCTCAAGGGGGAGTTGCCGAAGGGGCACCACTGATCGGCGACTGAACAGCCGATCATGAAAGCACTCATCGTCGCCCCGTCCTGGATTGGCGACACGGTGCTGGCGCAACCGCTGTTCATGCGCCTGCACGAGCGGACCCCGTGCCTGCAGCTTGACGCTCTGGCACCCCGCTGGGTCGCACCGGTCCTCGAACGTATGCCGGAGATCACGAAACTCATCGACAGCCCCTTCGCACACGGAGATCTGTCGCTGAAAGCGCGGCACCGGCTGGCTCGCCAGTTGGCACAGGGCGGCTACCAGCGCGCCTACATTCTGCCCAATTCGATCAAATCGGCGCTGATTCCGTTTTTTGCCGACATTCCCGAGCGCATCGGTTTCGTCGGCGAAAGCCGCTACGGGCTGATCAACCGCCGGCACACGCTGAACAAAGCGCAGCTACCACAGATGGCCGAGCGCTTTGCGCAACTCGCCGAGGCACCCGGGACGGCGCTGCCAAGACCCTTACCACTGCCGCGCCTGCACTCCGACAGTTGGCAACGTGCTGCGACTCTGGCATCGCTCGGCATCGAGCTACCCGAAAAGCTGGCGGTGTTCTGCCCCGGCGCCGAATATGGTCCGGCCAAGCGCTGGCCGGCAAGGCATTTCGCCACTCTCGCCAACGCCCTGGCAGACCAGGGCTACGCGGTCTGGCTGCTCGGTTCGCCGAAAGACCGGGCCATCGGCAACCAGATCGTCGACCTCACCGACCTGGCCAGACGACCCCACAACCTCTGTGGTGCCACCTCGCTGACCCAGGCCATCGACCTGCTGGCCGCGGCTGCATTTGTCGTCTGCAACGATTCAGGGCTGATGCACGTCGCCGCCGCCCTCGACCGACCGCTGATTGCCCTCTACGGCTCCTCATCGCCCGGCTTCACACCGCCTCTCTCGGTACGGGCAAAGATCATCAGTCAGGATCTCGACTGCAGCCCCTGCTTCCAGCGCACCTGTCCGCTGGGCCATCTCGACTGCCTGAACAAGCTCGACCCGCAGCGCGTTCTCGACGCCTGCCTGACCAAGGCGATTGCATGATCATCATTTTTGCCACCCCTGAGGACGTCGAAACGGCCTTCTACGAGGCCATCGCACGTGCCGATCTGGGCGCCCTGATGAGCGTCTGGGCCGACGATGAAGAAATCGTCTGCATCCACCCGACCGGCCAGCGCCTGACCGGGACCGATGCGATCCGCGAAAGCTGGCGCAGCATTTTCGCCAACAACCCACGCCTGATGGTGCGCCTGTCGCGCGGTATTCGCTGGAACGGCATGCTGCTGTCGGTGCACAACGTCGTCGAAACGCTGTACATCGGTGAAGAGCGCAAACCGCACGGGCCGATGCTGGCGACCAATGTCTTCCAGCGCGGTGCCAGTGGTTGGCGTTTGCTCTCGCACCACTCCTCGACCGCGGCCGACCGGGACCTGACGAACAGCGGCAGCGCCGACGAAGGCAGCACCAAGATGCCGCGGACCCTGCATTGAGTTGCTACCGTGCACCGCGCTGGCTGCCCGGTGGCCACGCCCAGACCCTCTACCCCCTGCTGATCCAACCCGATCCCCTGCCCTACCACCGGCAACGCTGGGAGACGCCGGATGGCGACTTCATCGATCTCGACTGGAACGTTACTCCATCAGCCATCCCGGATGATCGACCCTTGCTGGTGCTTTTTCATGGTCTTGAAGGCAGTTCCGTCAGCCATTACGCGATCACCCTGATGCGCGCGGCCGCGACCATCGGCTGGGCAGGCGTGGTGGTGAATTTCCGGGGTTGTTCGGGTGAGAGCAATCGCCTGCCTCGCGCCTACCACTCCGGCGACAGCGACGAGATCGACTGGATCCTGCGGCGTCTGCAGGCGCTTTTTCCAAGCCACCCGCGCTACGCGGTTGGCGTCTCGCTGGGCGGCAATGCCCTGCTGAAATGGCTCGGCGAACGCCAGGCGCTCGCCGCCGACACCCTGCAGGCCGCCGCCGCGATCAGCGCACCGCTCGACCTGAGTGCTTGCGGCCACGCACTCGCCAGCGGTTTCAACCGCATCTATACCAGGCACTTTCTGCGCACCCTCAAGCGTCATGCCGCTGACAAACTGCGCAACTATCCCGGCCTGTTCGACGAACGGCGGATGCGCGCGGCCAGCAACCTTCATGAATTCGACGAAGTCGTCACGGCACCACTGCACGGCTTTGCCGGCGCCGACGACTATTGGCGGAGAGCCTCCAGCAAACCCTGGCTGTCCGGCATCCGGCTGCCGACGCTGCTGCTCAATGCCCAGAACGACCCTTTCCTGCCGGCACGGGCTCTGCCCACTGCCCGCCAGGTTGCTGCCTGCGTGCAGCTGGAGTTCCCGCGTCAGGGTGGCCATGTGGGTTTTGTCACCGGCAGCCTGCCGGGGCGACTCGACTGGCTGCCACAGCGCATTCTTGACTACTTTCAGCACGAGGTTTGACATGCACGCTCCCCTGCCCGCCGAAATCTTCAAGGCCTACGACATTCGCGGCATCGTCGGCAAGACCCTGACCGCAGACATCGTCCGGCGCATCGGCCATGGCCTCGGTTCGCTGGCCGTCGAGCGCGGCCAACGCGCGATCGCGGTGGGCCGTGACGGCCGCCTGTCGGGACCGGAGCTGTCTTCGGCGCTGATGGAAGGCATTCGCATGGCCGGCATCGACAGCATCGACGTCGGCTGCGTGCCGACACCGGTGGTCTACTTCGCGGCGCATGAACTTGGTTGTCAGAGTTGCGTTGCCGTCACCGGCAGCCACAATCCACCCGACTATAATGGCCTGAAAATGGTCATCGGCGGCGAAACGCTGGCTGGCGAAACGATTCAGGGCATCCGGCAACGTGTCGACGCCGGCCGGCTCAGCCACGCTGCCGGCCAGGCCAGCAGCGCCGACGTCCAATCTGCCTACCTCGCGCGCATCACCGGCGACGTCCGCCTGGCGCGGCCAATGAAGATCGTCATCGACTGCGGCAACGGCGTCGCCGGCGGCCTCGCCCCGCAGCTCTTTCGCGCGCTGGGATGTGAGCTGGTGGAACTGTTCTGCGAGGTAGATGGCAATTTTCCGAACCATCACCCCGATCCCTCGAAACCAGAGAACCTGCGAGATGTCATCGAGGCGCTCGGCAGCACCGGCGCCGAACTCGGACTCGCTTTCGACGGCGATGGTGACCGCCTCGGTGTCGTCACCCGCGACGGCGAGATCATCTACCCCGATCGTCAACTGATGCTCTTTGCCGCTGACGTGCTCGACCGCTGCCCAGGCCAGGCGATCATCTACGACGTCAAATGCACACGCCTGCTGGCGCCATGGATCCGCCAGCATGGTGGCGAAGCGCTGATGTGGAAGACCGGGCACGCGCTGGTCAAGGCCAAGCTCAAGGAAACCGGTGCACCCTTGGCCGGCGAAATGAGCGGCCACATGTTCTTCAAGGAACGCTGGTTCGGCTTCGACGATGGCCTCTACGCCGGCGCCCGGCTGCTCGAGATCCTCTCCCGCGCAGTCGATGCCAACAGCGTGCTGAAGGCCCTGCCCGACAGCAGTTCAACCCCGGAACTGAACATCGCCATGCAGGAAGGCGAACCCCTGGCGCTGATCGACGAACTGCGGCGGCAGGCGCACTTCGAAGGGGCACGCGAGATCATCAGCATCGACGGCTTGCGCGTCGAGTATGCCGATGGCTTCGGACTGGCGCGGCCGTCGAACACCACACCGGTGGTCGTGCTCCGGTTCGAGGCCGACGACAGCCAGGCCCTTGAACGTATTCAGGCCGATTTTCGCCGCGTCCTCAACGCCGCTCGCCCCGGTCTGGTACTGCCGTTCTGAGGCGCTGCGCCCCGATGACAGACGATCAATCCCTCAGGAACGCCTTCCTGTTCCGACAGCCGATCCTGAACCGGCAGCAGGAACTGGCCGGCTACCAGTTATCGTTCCGCAGCAGCGCCACGACCACCGACAGTGGCCCCGTTGCTACGGCCGCGCTGTGTGCGGCCTATTCCGAACTGGGCATGCAGAGTGCGCTTGGCAACCATTGCGCGTTCATCGCTATCGATGCCGACTTTCTGCACCAGGAGGCCATCGAGTTGCTGCCGCCGGCCAGCGTGGTCCTCGAACTGTTGCTCGACGGCGTCGCCGACAAAGCGACGCTGACGCGTTGCCAGAGCCTGCGCGCGCGCGGCTATGCGCTGGCGCTGACCGACTACCGCGGCATCGACGACCGCAGCCGGCCACTGTTGCCGATGGTCGAGGTCATCAAGATCGACCTTGTCGCTGCCGAGGCAGGCCAACTCCGGGACCTCGCCGGCTCGCTGCGCAAGCTGCCGATCAAGCTGCTGGCACAGGGCGTCACCAGCCGCGAACAGATGGAGCATTGTCGCAACCTCGGTTTCGAACTATTTCAGGGCCGCTACTTCGCGCAGGCCGAAATCGTCAGAGGTCGCCGCCTCTCGGCCTCGCAGGCGGCACTGATTCGCCTGGTCAACCTCGTCGGACGCGATGTCGAGACTGCGCTGATCGAGGATGCCTTCAAGCACGAGCCCGCGCTGACGCTCAACCTGCTGCGGGTGGTCAACTCGGTCGGATGCCGCGGTAGCCGCCTCGCGCAGCCGGTGACCTCGCTGCGGCATGCGATCACCCTGTTCGGACGCCGCCAGTTGCAGCGCTGGTTGTCGCTGCTCCTGCTGGCCCCAAGCCACGCGGCCGATCCATCCCGCTCACCACTGCTGCAGGTTGCCGCCCTGCGTGGCCGCATGATGGAGTTGTTGATCGAGCTTGGTCCGCCAGGCAATCATCGACATTTGGGCGACCTGGCTTTCATCACCGGCATCCTGTCGATGATGCCGATAGCGCTCAGCCTGCCGATCGAGGAAATCCTCGAACAGATTGCCGTTGAACGCGAAGTGCGCAGCGCGCTCTGCGAGCATGGCGGTCTGCTCGGGAACATCCTGGCGCTCCTTGAGTGCTTCGACAACGACGATGCGCCGGGCTGTGACCAACTGCTGTCAGCCCTGCCCGGCCACTTCGACCATCTCACCCTGAATACCTGCCTGAGCGTCGCGCTACGCTGGTTGAACGGCGGCAGCGAGTAGACCAAACCACTAAACCCCGTGACGCTCCAGCCAGTCGCTGACCGCCAGGCCGGTCCCGAAAGTCCCAGGCCTTGAGCTTTTCTGGGGCGATCAGCCGGAATCTCGGCAAGTTCCTCGTTCAGCCGGATCTCGCCATCGGCGAGTACATGGTAGGCAATGATCACTTCGTGTTTGCGCGCAAACGGATAGACGCCGATCAGCGTCACCGCCGTGGCGTCGAGGCCGAGTTCTTCCCTGACCTCACGCGCGACGCCGGCAGCCGGCGCCTCGTCGCGCTCGAGAAAACCCGTGATCAAGCCGAAAGCACCGGCAGCCCAGGCGTGGTTGCGCGCCAGCACGATGTGCTCCCGGTATTCGACCAGCGCCGCCAGCACCGGCGCCGGATTGTCCCAATGCACGAAACCGCAGTCGGCATGGCAATGGAGCCGCGGCAGACCACCGACCGCGCGCATCTCCAACCCGGCGCCGCAGAGCGGACAGAAACGCCAGGTGCTCAAGCGGATTCCGCGGCCAACTCGCGGATGTCGGCGAGCAGGCGATCGACGGTCTCCGGCGCGGTATCCCAGCCACACATGAAACGCGCGCCGCCAGCCGATGAAGTTGTAGAACAACCAGCCGCGCGCGCGCAGGCCGGCCTCGATACGGCCGGGCAGCGCACGAAAACGCCGTTGGCCTGCACCGGGAACAGCGCCGGCAGGCCAGTGCCTTCGGCCAGACCAGCCGCCAGCCGTCGCGCCATGGCATTGGCGTGCGCGGCGTGCCGCAACCAGGCACCGTTTTCGAGGATTCCGAGCCAGGGGGCGGACAGGAAGCGCATCTTCGACGCCAGTTGGCCGGCCTGTTTGCAGCGATAGGCAAATCGTCCGACAGCTTGCGGTCGAAAAAGACGACGGCCTCGCCGACCGGCAGGCCCATCTTGGTGCCGCCAAAGCACAGCACATCGACGCCGGCCCGCCAGCTCACTTCGGCCGGACTCAGGCCGAGACCGGCGACGGCATTGGCAAAGCGGGCGCCGTCCATGTGCACGCGCAGGCCATACGCGCGCGCCGTATCGGCGATCGCCTGCAGTTCGTCGGGACGATACACGGTGCCGACCTCGGTTGCCTGCGTCAGCGTCACCACCTTCGGCTTGGGATAGTGGATGTCACTGCGCCGGGTCACGACTTCGACAATCGCCTCCGGCGTCAGCTTGCCCTGCTCGCCGGCACCGCCAACAGCTTGGCGCCATTGGAGAAGAACTGCGGCGCGCCGCATTCGTCGGTGTCGACGTGCGCCAGTTGATGGCAGATCACGCTGTGGTAAGGCTGGCACAGCGCCGCCAGCGCCAGCGAATTGGCCGCCGTGCCGTTGAAGACGAAGTACACGTCGCAGTCGGTCTCGAACAATTCGCGCAGGCGGTCGGCCACGCGCAGCGTCCACTCGTCGTCGCCATACGAACGTACATGCCCGTCGTTGGCCGCCAGCAGCGCGGCGAGCGCCTCCGGACAGATGCCGGCGTAGTTGTCACTGGCAAAGTGCTGCATCGCCGGGCTCCGGCTTGGCATTCATGCAAACCGTTCATCAGTTCCGGGTCACAAGCCGCTGCTCGACCCAGGCCCGCACCGAGGCCAGCGCCACAGGCAAATTGGCCGGCTCGTTGCCGCCGGCCTGCGCCATGTCGGGACGACCGCCGCCCTTGCCGCCAACCTGGCGGGCAACCATGTTCACCAGTTCGCCGGCCTTGACCTTGCCGGTCAGATCGGCGGTGACGCCGGCGATCAGCGTCACCTTGCCGTCGTTGGTCGAGGCGAGCACGACGGCGGCACTCTGCAGCTTGTCGCGCAGCTTGTCGATGGTCGAGCGCAAGGCGTTGACGTCGGCGCCATCCATGACCGCGGCGAGTACCCTGGCGCCCTTGACCTCGACCGCCTGCGCGAGCAGATCGTCGCCCTGCGCCGAGGCGAGCTTTGCTTTGAGACGGGCGAGATCCTTTTCCAACTCGTAGCGACCGGACGTTGTCAGCTTTACAACCTGCGCGAGCCGATGGCCGGCGTTCGCAGAGGCGCCTGAACGCCAAGCTCAAAAGCCATTTCGCTCAACGCGCCTGCTGATGCTGGACCAGAACCAGCGCGGTGTCACCGGTCACCGCCTCGACACGGCGGATACCGGCGGCGACGCCGGTTTCGGCGACGATCTTGAACAGGCCGATGTCACCGCTGCGCCGGACGTGCACGCCACCGCAAAGCTCCTTCGACGAGCCGATCGTCAGCACGCGCACTTCGTCGCCGTATTTCTCGCCGAAGAGCATCATCGCCCCCGACCGCTGTGCTTCCTCGATCGGCATGACGCGCGCCTCGGTCGCAGCATTGGCGAGAATCTCGTGATTGACGATGAGCTCGACACGACGAATTTCGTCGGCGGTCATCGGCGCATTGTGCGCAAAGTCGAAGCGCGTCTTCTCGGCGTCGACCAGCGAGCCTTTCTGCTGTACATGGCTGCCGAGCACCTCGCGCAGCGCCTTGTGCATCAGGTGCGTCGCCGAGTGGTTGCGCACGGTGCGCGCGCGCGCCAGCGCGTCCACCCTGGCGGAAACGCCGTCGCCAACGCTGATTAGCCCGGTCCTGACGACGCCCTGATGACCAAAGACGGCGGCCTGGATTTTCTGCGTGTCCTCGACTGCGAAGATCCCCTGCCCGCCCTGCAAGACGCCGCGATCGCCGACCTGGCCGCCCGATTCGGCGTAGAACGGCGTTTCGTCAAGGACGACGACGCCGAGTTCGCCTTCCCTGAGCTGCTCGACCGGGCTGCCGTCGCGGTACAGCGCCAGGACCTTGCCGTTGAACTCGAGTCGCCTCGTAACCATGAAAGGTCGTCGCCGGTCCCTGGTAATCGAGCGCCGCGGCCATCCTGAACTTGCCGGCGGCGCGCGCCTGTTCCTTCTGGTGCGCCATCGCCGCGTCAAAGGCGGCCACATCGACGCTGACGCCGCGCTCGCGGCAGACGTCGGCGGTCAGATCGAGCGGGAAGCCGAAGGTATCGTGCAGCTTGAAGGCGGTCTTGCCGTTGAAGACGGTTGCGCTTGCCCTGCATCGCCGCGAGTTCGCCTTCGAGGATGCTCATGCCGTGCTCGATGGTCTCGAAGAAACGGACCTCTTCCTGCCGCAGCACCTCGCTGACGCGCGCCTGGTTGCTGGCCAGTTCGGGATAGGCAGCGCCCATTTCGACCACCAGATCGGGCAGCATGCGGTGGAAGAAGGCCGCGCGCGCGCCGAGCTTGTAGCCATGCCGGATGGCGCGCCGGATGATGCGGCGCAGGACGTAGCCCCGCCCCTCGTTGCCGGGGATCACGCCGTCGGAGATCAGGAAGGCGCAGGCGCGGATGTGGTCGGCAAGCACCCGCAGCGACGGGCTGTCGAGGTCGGCAGACGAAGTCTCGCGCGCGGCGGCAGCGATCAGGCGGACGAACAGGTCGATCTCGTAATTGCTATGCACGTGCTGCAGCACCGCGGCCGTGCGCTCGAGCCCCATGCCGGTATCGACCGACGGCTTGGGCAGCGGTGCATGACGCCGGCCTCGTCGCGGTTGAACTGCATGAAGACGTTGTTCCAGATCTCGATGTAACGGTCGCCCTCTTCGTCGGGCGATCCCGGTGGCCCGCCGGGAATGCCTTCACCGTGGTCGTAGAAGATTTCCGTACAGGGTCCGCAGGGACCGGTGTCGCCCATCATCCAGAAGTTGTCGGAGGCGTAGCGCGCACCCTTGTTGTCACCGATGCGCACCACCCGCTCGGCCGGCACACCGATCTCGCGCGTCCAGATGTCGTAGGCTTCGTCGTCCTCGGCATAGACCGTGACCCACAGGCGGTCGGCGGGCAACTGGTAGACCTCGACCAGCAGTTCCCAGGCGTAGCGGATCGCGTCGAGCTTGAAGTAGTCGCCGAACGAGAAATTGCCGAGCATTTCGAAGAAGGTGTGGTGACGCGCAGTGTAGCCGACGTTTTCGAGGTCGTTGTGCTTGCCGCCGGCGCGAACGCATTTCTGCGAGTGGTCGCGCGCAGGTAGGGCCGCTTGTCGAAACCGAGAAAGACGTCCTTGAACTGGTTCATGCCGGCGTTGGTGAACAGCAGCGTCGGATCGGCATGCGGCACCAGCGAACTCGAGGCAACGATCTGGTGGCCTTTGGAGGCGAAGAACTTGAGGAACTTGTCGCGGATTTCAGCGCTTTTCATCATGATCCATCCCGCTGTGGGGCTCGTTCAAGGAGCTGCGATTCTAACGTGAAAGTCGGATTCGCCGGCCGAATCGCCGATCGCCCTGAGGCCCCGGGCGCTTGGCCGACCAAGCTAGTCCCCGGCGACGCAGTCGATGCGATCGCTGAACACCGCCGCCACGCCCCGCCGATAGAGCACGCTCGCAAGCAGCTGGATCATTGACCGTGTAGCAGAGCACCGGATGCCGGCGGCGCGCGCTTCCCGCAGCAGATCGTCGTTCAGAGAATCGGCGTCGCAATGCAGGGTCACTGCCGCGAGCTGCCGAAGACGCGCGCAGCCAGTCCGCCGGCGGGCGTTCATACAGCATACCGAGCGGTAGTTCGGGACGGCCGCGCGCGCCGCCGCCAGGGCCGCTTCGGAGAACGACGAGACCAGCGGCAGCGGGTCGCGCCGGCCCACAGGGTACGCACCGCGCGCGCGACGACCTCGCCGGTCAGCGCCTCGAAACCCGCTGCCGGCTTGATCTCGACGTTGGCCAGCAGACCCAGTTGCCGACAGACGAGCGCTGCCGACGCCAGCGTCGGCAGCGGCTCGCCGGCAAACGCCGGGTGCTGGCGAACACCGGCGTCGAGGACGCACAGTTCGGCATCGCGTGTCTCGCATACCCGGCCGACGCCGTTCGTCGTGCGGCCAGGGTTTCGTCGTGCAGCAGCCACGGCGAAGCGTCGGCCGACAGCATCACGTCGAACTCGACCGCCCGCAGGCCCAGGCGGGCGGCGATACGCAGACCGGCCAGGGTGTTCTCCGGCGCCAGCGCACCGCCGCAGCGGTGCGCGAAGACGCGCGGCAAGGACCAGCCGAGGCGCGGAGCAATCACTTCTTCCGTTGCGGCGCCGGTGCCAGTGCCTTTGGCGCCCCGGCAAGCAGGAGACATTGCCCCGCTGGACAGCGTTGTCGAGCGCCTGCTTGGCCGGCGTCTTGCCGGACCAGGCGGCTTCGAGTTCCTCTTCGGTGATGATCCGCACCCGCTCGATTCTCGGAAACGCGCAGCACGCGCAGAGCGCCTGGTCCCTGCAACTGCGCGTAAGCGACATTGAGGCCGGCGGTATCGGCCTTCAACAGCTTGCTGCCCGCGGCGGCACGGGCCGCCGAGGTCATCGGCAGGAAACCGGCCACGGCACTGAGTTCGACCTGCAGGTCGGGCTCCATCAGGAAACTCACGAACTGCGCTACCCCCTTGTACTCGGCCGGCTTCTGGCCGGCGCCGACCCACAGCGAGTAGCCCGCCGGCCAGCGTCTGCTGCGGCGCTCCCGGCACATCGTCGTGATACGGCAGCGACGAAACGCCGACTTCGACCTTGCGGCTCTCATGCAGCGCGCCGTAGAGCGAAGACGAACTGGTCAGCATGCCGCACTCGCCCGCGGCAAAGCGGTTGTCGGCCTCGTCGCGACGGCCGAAATAGATGAAGAAACGGGCCTTTCGCCCAGGTGGTCAGCATCGCCGTGTGCTTGACCTGGACCAGGCCGTTGAAGTTCAGCTTGCCCTTCGCGTCGGCCACCTCGACGCCGTTCCAGGAACTCAGGTTGTCGATATGCACCCAGGCTGGCCAGGAGGTGGTGTAGGGACAGGTGCTGCCGGCGTCGAACAGCTTGTCGGCCGCCTTCTGCATCTCGGCCCAGGTCTTCGGCGGTTTTTCCGGGTCGAGACCGGCCTTGCGGAAGGCCGCCTTGTTGATGAACAGCACCGGCGTCGACAGCCCGATCGGCAGCGCAAAGAGGTTTCCTTTGGCATCGCCCAGGCCGACACGCAGTTCCGGCGCCAGTTTGCCGCCGTCGAAGGGCAGGCCCGCTTCCTTCATCACCTGATGCAAGGGTTTGAAATTCGCTTTCGCGGCGACGAAGCGCGCCTGCTCCTCGCGCGTCACCAGGTTGAGGTCCTTGGGCGCCTCGCCCTGCACACGGCGCACCAGCTTGACCTGGTAGTCCTTCTGCCGCGAGTTGAAACGTTCGACCAGTTTCTCGAGTCGCTCGGCACGTTCTTCGTCAAGCTGATGCGAAAGGTCGATTTCTGTCGGCGCCGCAGCCGTCAACGAAGAAAAGGGCGCAGCAAGCGCAAATGCCAGTGCAGCTGGGAGAATTTTGAGTAAACGCATGCCGATCCTTGAACAGTTCGGGTTTACGGTCGAAGACGACGAGATCGACGGATCGGTCTTCGCTTCGTTGGCGACGCTGATCGACTTCGTCGAGGGCAAACTGGCAGCCTGAGTATTCACCATGCCCTTTGCCGCCTGCTTTTGCTCGCCGATGGGTATGGGCGGGAAGAGCGAGAGGATCTGTCCGAATGAACACTGGAATCAGCAGTACTTATGGAATACGGCAGCGCAGCCGTGGCAAGGCCCGTCCAGGCTCGTCGCGCTGGTTCAGGCGTTATCGCTGGCTGGTCATCTCCGGCTGGCTGATCATGATGGTGGCGGTCGGCTGGGTCGTCTTCATACGCTCCGACAAGATACCATTGGCTTCCACTGCCGGCGCTGGGAGCGAGCAATCGGCGACAATTGCTGCCGCGACCATGTCGCCGGTGAAGCTACCCGCCGACGATGCAGCGCATGACACGCTCACCGAATGGTGGTACTACAGTGGTCATCTGCAAGCGGATTCAGGCGAACGTTATTCGTTTCATCTCGCCTCCTTCTTGCGCAAGGGAACGCTCACCCACACCGTATTCCACGGCTCACTGCTCGACCATCAGACCGAGAAGCTGTATACCGAGCAGGCACGCACCGCAGGCAACCCGTCGGATGGGCGCCGTGACGGATTTGCCTTCAAGTTCGGTAGCTGGCAATTGCAGGGAGATGGCGCGCAACATGCCGCGAAGATGGCCGGCAAGGATTTTGCACTCGATCTGCAACTCAATGACCACCGGCAACCGGTATTGCACCAGGCGCCGGGTACGCCGGTCGCCGGTCTGCTGGATTTCGGTGCCGCCGGCAAGAGTTATTACACCTCGCGCCCACGCATGGCTGCGCAGGGCACGCTGACCCTTGGCGGAACCGCCAAAGCGGTGCATGGTGAGGTCTGGTTCGATCATCAGTGGGGTGACTTCGAAGCGGCGAAGCTACGCTGGAACTGGTTTGCGCTGCAACTGACGGATGGTGCCGACCTGATGATCTTCGAACTCTTTGATCGCCAGGGCGGGCCGGTGCTGCGCATGGGAACCTATGGCAAGGACGGTGTGGTCAGCGCGCTCGGTGCATCCGACTTCGAAGCGACATCCCGCGGCACCTGGAAAAGTCCTTCGTCGGGTGGCGTGCTCTATCCGATCCACTGGACCATCTCGGTACCCGCCAGGGGCATCAAGCTGAAAGTCGATCCGGTGATCCCCAGTAGTGAGTTCGACGCCCGGACGACGACGCTGAACGTCTACTGGGAAGGTGCGGTCAAGTTCAGCGGCTCGCACAAGGGTGTCGGTTTCATGGAACTGAGCGGCTACGATCCGCAGGCGGAACCGGCAACAAAAAGCCGGTAGCTTGAAGCCCGCTGAGCGCCTGGAAAGCGTATCCCGGCGTTTTGCTAGTCGGGGTCCCAGGCGCTAAGATGAGGGGATTGCGCCTGAGGCGCTGCCCGGACAAACCATGAACCTCCTGAAGACCCTCGCCACCGTCAGCAGTATGACCCTGCTGTCGCGCATACTCGGTTTTGTCCGCGATTTCGTGATCGCCCGCGCTTTCGGTGCCGGGGCGCTGACCGACGCTTTCTTTGTTGCCTTCAAGCTCCCCAACCTGTTGCGCCGACTGTTTGCCGAAGGCGCTTTTTCGCAGGCCTTCGTTCCGGTCCTTGGCCAATACCGGAACCAGCGTCCAGCCGAGGAGACCCGGCAGTTGGTAGACCGTGTCGCGAGTCTGCTGTTTCTCGTCGTGCTGTCGGTCACCCTGCTCGGCATGGCGGCCGCGCCGGTACTCGTTTACCTTTCGGCTCCGGGTTTTACCGATGACCCCGAAAAGTTTGCCCTGACCGTCAAGCTGACGCGCATCACTTTCCCCTACATCCTTTTCATGTCGCTGGTCGCGCTGGCCGGTGGCATTCTCAATACCTGGAGCCGCTTCGCCGTACCCGCATTCACGCCGGTGCTGCTCAATGTTTCGTTCATTCTGATGGCACTCTTTGCAGCGCCCTACTTCGACCCGCCGGTCATGGCCCTCGGCTGGGCCGTCTTTCTTGGTGGTGCCCTGCAACTCGCCTTCCAGATCCCTAGCCTGAGGCGTATTGGCATGCTGCCGCGATTTTCGATCAATCTGCACGACGAGGGGGTCAGGCGCATTTTCCGACTGATGGCGCCAGCCGTGCTCGGTGTTTCCGTGGCGCAGGTCAGCCTGTTGCTGAACACCGTCTTCGCTTCCTTCCTGAAAACCGGCAGTGTCTCCTGGCTTTATTATGCCGACCGCCTGATGGAATTTCCGGCCGGCATGCTCGGCGCCGCACTCGGCACCGTTCTGCTTCCCTCGCTGGCCAAATGCCATGCCGCAGAGCGGCACGAGGAATATTCCCGATTGCTCGACTGGGGCTTGCGGCTGACCTTTCTGCTGGCGGCGCCAGCGGCCCTGGCGCTCGGCATTCTCGCCGTGCCGCTGATCACCACCCTGTTCCATCATGGCGCTTTCACCGCCGACGACGTGTTCAGGACGCGCGACGCATTGGTCGCCTACAGTATTGGGCTGCTCGGCCTGATTCTGGTCAAAGTGCTGGCACCCGGCTTTTATGCCCGCCAGAACATCCGCACTCCGGTCAGGATCGCCTTGCTGACCCTTTTCGTCACGCAAGTACTGAACCTGCTCCTGATCGGCTGGCTGCAGCATGCCGGCCTGGCCCTTTCGATCGGACTGGCCGCCAGCCTCAACGCCACGCTGCTCTACCGTGGTCTTCGCCAGCGCGGCATTTATACCCCGCAGCCTGGCTGGCTGCTGTTTTACGGCAGACTCGCTTTCGCCATGCTGAGCATGGGCGCCGCGCTGTGGTTTGTGGTCGGCACAACGGTCGATTGGCTCAACTGGCACCTGGGAGAACGATTGCTGCGTCTTTCTGTAGCGGTCGGCTTCGGTGCGAGCGTCTATTTCGCTACACTATGGGTCGCAGGTTTTCGCCTGCGCGACTTCAAACGCAGCGCGGCCGAGTAATCAATCAGGAGAATTTACGATGATATTGATCAGCAGCAGCTTCAGTGACGGACAACGGATCCCGGGTGACTTTGCATTCTGTATCCCCGACCCCGAACACCATGTTTGCCTGGGCAGCAATCGCAACCCGCATCTGGCATGGAGCGGCGCGCCGACGGGAACGCGCTCGTTCGCCCTCATCTGTCACGACCCGGACGTTCCCAGCCAGGGCGATGACGTCAATCAGGAAGACCGCACGGTTCCGGCATCGCTGGCGCGGGTCGATTTTTTCCACTGGGTGCTGCTTGATTTGCCGGCCACACTCAGCGAGATCAGGGCAGGCGAATTTTCCAACGATGTCACGCCACGCGGGAAATCCGGTCCGCATGCCCCGCATGACGCACGCCAGGGAATCAATGACTATACCAACTGGTTCGCCGGCGACAATGACATGCGCGGCGACTACTACGGCTACGATGGTCCCTGCCCGCCCTGGAACGACGAGATCGTCCACCATTACGTGTTTACGCTTTTCGCACTGGATGTCGCCAGACTGGACATCGATGGCAAGCTGACCGGCCAGCAGCTGCGCGCGGCAATGCAGGGGCACATTCTGGCCGATGCGAGTCTGACGGATCTTCCCCCAGCCAGCAAGCGCAGTTATGCTGTAACTATCGGTTTTTGTTAAAAAAATAGCCGATGCCGCAAAAGCGGCGCCTGCCTACGCGGCGAGCTTGTCGGCTTTGGCCTTGAGCGGGAAGGACAGACCGATGGCGCTGAGGATTTTGGCCTGTTGATCGTCCGGGCGTGGCAGATGCGTGTGACGCTGACCGTTGCGGTCGGTGGTGTAGAGATAGGTCAATCGTCCGAGGGCCACCAGGGCGTCGTCCGGGGTGATGGCGGCGGGGTCGTCTTCGGTGCTGCCGAAGGTCTGCCGCAGAGCCGCTTCAAACCGCCGCGTGATTTTTAAGGCCAGCATCGCCACGAAGACATGCGCCTTGGTCCGCTCGGCCTTGCGCAGGAAGATCGGGCGAATTTCCAGAAAGGTGGTTTTCACGGTGCGGAAGTTGCGCTCGACTTTTTGCAGATCGCGATAACGCGCATCGACCGTCTTCGCGTCCATCAAGGTGAGCGGCACATTGGTTTCCAGCAGATAGCAGCCGTCGAGCAGAGCGTCTTGCTCTTTGGCCTCCTCGTCGATGGTACAGACAATGACGCGTTCTTTCAGCGTCAGGGTGACAAACGCGCTGAGCTTGTGGCTCTTGGTCCAGCGCTGCAAGGCGGCCAGGCCTGCTGCCGCGCTGGCGCGCTTGGAGTCCTTGACGAAGGCATTACGTTCGGCGACCTTCGCTTGCAACTGCGCCAGCTTGTCCTCCCGCCGACGCTCCTCGCGCACCCGCACAGTCTCGTTGCGGCGCACGATCAGGCGTTTATCGTTGTGCTCCACCTCGCACAGATGCGCATCGAAGAGATCCGTCTGCAGCACCCCCTCCTTGAGGAAGGTGCGTATCTGCGCGTCCGTCAACGCCGTGATATAACGGAAGCCCTGTACCGACAGCGCGGCTTTCCCCTTGGCCTTGATCATTCCCCGATCGCCGACCATCACCACCTCGGCAATGCCGAATTGTTCCTTCAGGATCGTGATCTGGCTGGCCACCGTCGTCGGGTCCGCGGTATTCCCTTCGAAGACCCGCACGGCCAGAGGCTCCCCGTCCTCCGCGGTCAACAAACCGATGACGATTTGCGGCTTGCCGCGCTTGCCGTCGCGGTTGTAACCATATTGCCCCAGCTCGTTGCATTCCCCTTCAAAGTAGCTCGAAGTGACGTCGTAAAGCACCAGCACGGGCGGTTGGCCCTGCGCCTTGACATAGGCCTGGTAAAGCTCCCGCTCGATGCGTTCCTGCTGGCTCGCCAGCCAGTCCAGCGCGGCATAGAGGTCGTCCTCATCGAACGCCTCCACCGCCAACACATCGGCCACCGTGTGCTGTTTCGCCCAGCGTACCGCCGACAACCGCGAGCCACCATGCGCGATACGCGCGAGAATCAGGAACAGGTTGAGCTTGCTTTCCGCAGCGCTGCCCAGCACCCGCGTGAGGCCCACCTGGTCGGCCAACTGCTTGAGGGCAAACAGCACCCCAAAAATCTCGCCGCTGGTCATCTCTCCCGACCAGTCGTCGAATTCGCCCTTCACCAGACGTTCCATGGCGACGATTCGTTCCGGTGCCCAGTTCGTCAGATTGGCGATGGTTCGTGTGCAGACTTTGCCTCCCTCGCGATAGGACTCGCGAAGCAGGATGGCCGGCCTGGACTTTCGGTTGGGGACGCGGGCGATGTACATGCCGACAATAATAGCCAATAGCACATTGTTTGTAAATAGCTATTATTATATTTACATGCCTACATTTTTGCCGATTTTCTGGTTTCTTGCCATGAATCAACGACTTACCTCAAGGGCTCCGGGAAGGTCCGTCTGACCGGCACGTACACCCTCAATCCATTGCTGAACGCTGGGTAGCCGACGCACGGGGTCTTGCAAGAGGACACGAAAAAGGCCGCAAAGCGGCCTTTTTCCTTGATATGGGCAGAGAATCTGCCAAAATTACTGCACGCTGACTTCGACGCGACGGGCCTCGGCAGGATCTCCGGTACCGGTGGTGACCACAGGCTTCCTGAGCTCGATGCGTTCCTCGGCGATACCGACGTTCTTCAGGGCATCACGGACGGCGATTGCGCGTTTCTTGGCGACCTCTTCGTTGACCGCCTGACTGCCACTCGGATCGTGGAATCCGGAAATGGCAAGCTTTGCAGCCGGATGGTCCTTGGCATAGGCAACGACGATTTCGAGAGTCTTGCCAGCGTCGGCCGGGATTTCCGCCGCACCCATCGCGAAGTACAGCTTGGCTGCCGGTACCGCCACCGCAGCCGCCGCGACGGGCTTGGCCACCGAGGCAGGCGGCACCATCAAGGGGACGATCATCAGGGCAACGATGTTGATGATCTTGATCAGCGGGTTGACCGCCGGACCAGCCGTGTCCTTGTAGGGGTCGCCGACGGTGTCGCCGGTCACCGACGCTTTGTGGGCATCGGAGCCTTTGCCACCAAAATGGCCGTCCTCGATGTACTTCTTGGCATTGTCCCAGGCACCACCACCGGTGGTCATCGATATGGCGACGAACAGGCCGGTGATGATCGTCCCCATCAACAGTCCACCGAGCGCTTTCGGGCCAAGCAGCAGACCGACAATTACCGGCACCAGCACCGGCAGCAGCGAGGGAACGATCATTTCCCGAATCGCTGCGACGGTCAGCATGCCGACGGCGCGCGAGTAATCGGGCTTGGCCTTGCCTTCCATGATGCCCTTGATTTCCTTGAACTGCCGGCGAACTTCGACGACCACCGCACCGGCCGCCCGGCCCACCGCTTCCATCGCCATGGCGGCAAAGAGGTAGGGAATCAGGCCGCCGAGGAAGAGACCGATGATCACCATGTGATCGGAAAGATCAAAACGCAAGCTGCCGCCAAACTGGGTTTCCAGCGCATGCGTGTAATCGGCGAAGAGAACCAGCGCGGCCAGACCCGCGGAACCGATGGCATAGCCTTTGGTGACCGCCTTGGTGGTATTGCCGACCGCGTCGAGCGGGTCGGTCACGTCACGCACCGACTTCGGCAGACCGGACATTTCGGCGATACCGCCAGCGTTGTCGGTGATCGGACCATAGGCATCCAGCGCGACGATGATGCCGGTCATTGACAGCATCGAGGTGGCAGCAATGGCGATGCCATACAGGCCGGCCAGCGCATGGGTGATGTAGATTGCCGCACAGACGCAGATCACCGGCAAGGCACAGGCCTTCATCGAAACCGCGAGGCCGGCGATGATGTTGGTGCCATGGCCGGTAGTCGAAGCTTCGGCGACACGCTTGACCGGCGAGAAATCGGTACCGGTGTAGTACTCGGTGATCCAGACCAGTAATCCGGTCAGCGCCAGACCGATCGCCGCAGCCCAGAAGATTTTCATCGAACTGATCAGGCTGCCATCGGCGAGGGTGATGCCATCGCCGAGCAGCATGGTGGTGATCGGATAAAAGGCAATCAAGGCCAGTATGCCGGCCACCGCCAGGCCCCGATAGAGGGCGTTCATGATCTTGCCGCCATCGCTGGCCTTGACGAAGAAACAGCCGATGATCGAAGCAATGATCGACACGCCACCGAGCACCAGCGGGTAGACGATCAGGTTGTCGGTGGCACCGACGACACCCTTGAGCATCATCGCGCTGAGCACCATCGTCGCCACCACCGTCACCGCATAGGTCTCGAAGAGGTCGGCGGCCATACCGGCACAGTCGCCAACGTTGTCACCGACGTTGTCGGCGATGACGGCCGGGTTACGAGGATCATCCTCCGGGATGCCGGCTTCGACCTTGCCGACCAGGTCGGCGCCAACGTCTGCCCCCTTGGTGAAGATACCACCACCCAGACGAGCGAAGATCGAGATCAGCGATCCGCCGAAGGCCAGACCGACCAGCGGTTCCACCGTGTGCTGGAAGTCAGCGCCAGTACCCTTGAGAAAGGCGTAGTAGCCGGCCACGCCAAGGAGGCCGAGGCCGACGACCAGCATGCCGGTAATCGCACCACCCTTGAAAGCGACGCTGAGCGCCGCGGAAATGCCACTGCGCGCGGCTTCGGCAGTACGCACATTGGCACGCACCGAAACGTTCATGCCGATGAAGCCGGTGGCGCCCGAAAGCACCGCACCGATCAGAAAGCCGACGGCCATCAGTTTGCCGAGCGCAAACCAGATCAGCACAAAGAGCACGGCACCGACCAGACCGATCGTCGTGTACTGCTTGGCCAGATAGGCAGAAGCGCCTTCCTGAATGGCTTTGGCGATCTCCTGCATGCGTGGGTTGCCGGCTGGCAACGAAAGAATCCACTTGGTCATTGCGGCACCGTAAAGCACCGCAATGACAGCGCAAACCAGCGCGAACATCAAAGCTGACGACATAAGCAACCTCCCTCTTTAAAGTGACCCAGACTCCCCGGAAAATCCCCGTGAGCCGGATTGACCCCAGTACTACACGAAACAAACAACGTTCAAACCCGGAAGATGTTTCCCCGCCACGGTCATCGATGGCGCTTACTGCAAGGCCTCGAAAGCTGCCTTCATGATCTCGTCGACACCCCCGACACCAGCGATTCTGCGGCACTTTGGCGCCCTGGGATCACCCGTCGCTGCCCAGGCGCGGTAGTACTCCAGCAGCGGCTTGGTCTGTGAATGATAGATCTGCAGCCGCTTCCTGACCGTTTCTTCCTGATCGTCGTCGCGCTGAATGAGGTCCTCGCCGGTGACATCGTCTTTTCCGGCCAGCTTCGGCGGATTGAAGCGGATGTGGTAAGTACGGCCGGAACCCGGATGCACGCGCCGTCCGCCCATCCGCTCGATGATCTCTTCGTCGGCGACGTCGATTTCGAGCACGTAGTCGAGGGCCACGCCGGCGACCTTCATCGCCTCGGCCTGCGGCAAGGTGCGCGGGAAACCATCAAACAGATAACCGCTCCGGCAGTCCTCCTGCTGCAGTCGATCCGTGACCAGACCGATGATGATTTCGTCCGACACCAGTCCACCCGCATCCATGACCTTCTTCGCCTCGACTCCGAGGGGCGTACCGGCCTTCACCGCTGCACGCAGCATGTCACCGGTAGAGATTTGCGGGATGCCGAATTTTTCACGAATGAACTGGGCTTGAGTGCCTTTGCCAGCACCTGGAGCGCCGAGCAGAATGAGTTTCATGGTTCGCCTTCGGAGAGAATCAAATCAAGCGGTTTATCCAAGACTTCATATACTTGCACTCCAGCTACCGCGCTGCGGCAGAACGCTGTCGTGATCAACAGGCCGAAACTTACCCTCAAATGCGCGTACGGTCAAACGTTTTTGAACCATTCCTGCACGCGATGTGCATCCTCAGGGGTATCCACGCCTGCGCTCGGCAGATCATCGACAATCGCCACACGGACGCGCAGGCCGTGCCACAGGGCGCGCAACTGCTCGAGCGCTTCAAGGCTTTCCAGCGGCGAGGGAGCCAGGCCAGTGTAGGTGCGCAGGAAATGCGCGCGATAGGCGTACAGGCCAATATGCCGATAAGCGAGCATCCCGATCGGCAAGGTCTCGCCGCCGGCCTCGCGAGCAAAGTGATCGCGCGCGTAGGGAATCGGCGCACGCGAAAAATACAGGGCATCGCCACTTGCCGTCAGGACCACCTTGACGATGTTCGGATTGAAAAATTCAGCCGCTTCCGACAGCGGATGCGCCAGTGTCGCGATCTCGGCACCACTCCCTGCCAGTTCAACGGCCACACGGACAATCAAGGCTGGATCGATCAAGGGCTCGTCGCCCTGCACATTGACCACGATCGTGTCGTCATGCCATCCCGACGATTCGATCACCTCGGCCAGACGATCGGTGCCACTCGCATGCTCGGCCCGGGTCAGCAGGACGCGCAGACCGTGCCGCTCGACAGCCGCCGCCACTTCCGCGTGGTCGGTCGCCACCACCACTTCCTCGGCTCCCGAGAGCAGCGCACGCTCGGCCACCCGCACCACCATCGGCTTGCCAGCGAGATCGAGCAAGGGCTTGGCCGGTAAGCGTGTCGAGGCATAACGCGCAGGAATGACGACCTTGAAGCGCATCACCACCCCGACATCCTTTCCCCGACAAGCACTTTCAACCCCTCGGCTGCCATTTGCAGCAGTCATGTCCCGTCGCTCAGGAGTTGTCGCGCTTCCTCCTCGAGCATGATCGGGATCCCGTCGCGGATTGGAAAAGCCAGTCTGCAGGGTTTGCACAGCAGTTCTGATTGTGCCTTGCGATATTCGAGATTGGCCTTGCAGATCGGGCAGACGAGAATGTCAAGCAGGCGTGCGTCCATGCAGTTTCTCCAGAATGGTCTCGAACAGGGTTGCCTGGCCGGGTTGTGAACAACGGATGACCGCCTCGACCGGCAGTACCCAGGCCTCGCCGGTGACCAGCGATGCGCATTTTACCGCATCCTTCTCGGTCATCAGCAGTACCCCGTCGCTGGCAAAGGTGAGATCGCTGGCCTGATAGGGATGGTGATCGGGAAAGGGATGCGCTGCGAACTTGAGCCCGAGAGCTTGCAACTGCCGGAAAAAGCGGTGCGGATCGCCGATCCCGGCAATCGCATACAGCTTGCGATCCTGCAGGTCGGCGACAGCGCAGCGGCGCTGTTCTCCGCTCGCGGCAACGAAATGCTGGCCGACCAGGCGCATGTCGAATTGCGGCGAGTGGCGAGCCGCGTCCACCACCCGGCTCTCCGGCGGGCCATTCCACACCACGGCGCCCACACCCGCCAGACGCCGCAAGGATTCCCGCAGGGGGCCGGCCGGCAGCAGCCGGCCGTTGCCGGCGCCGCGTCCGTCAAAAACCACCAGTTCGATCGAGCGTTGCAGGCGATAGTGCTGCAGGCCGTCGTCGGAGACGATCACGTCACATTCGGGGTGAACCGCCAGCAAGGCCTGCCCGGCGGCAGGGCGGTCGCGGCCGACGAAGACCGGAACGCCGCTGCGCCTGGCCAGCAACAAGGGTTCATCACCGACCAGGGAAGACTGTGAGGACGCGTCCACCGGCCGCACCTGCCCGTCACTACCGCCGTAGCCACGACTGATGATGCCTGGCCGCCAGCCCTGCTCGCGCAAGCGGCTCACCAACCACAGTACCAATGGTGTCTTGCCACTGCCACCAACGGTCAGGTTGCCGACCACCACCACCGGCACCGGCAGGCGATATGAGCGCAGCAGAGCGGAGCGGTACAGCCAGCGTCGCAGTACGACCAGCCCGCCGAACAGCCAGGAGAAGGGCAGCAAGGGCCAGAGCACGAGCGCCAGACGGCTCTGGTACCAGCAGCCAGTCAGACACTGCGCCATGCCGGCACGAGCCATCAGTGCGGGGATTGGGTAGCGAAGGAAATCCGCGGATAGCCGGCAGTCTGCGCCGCCTGCATGATATCGACGACGCTCTGATAGTTGGCCTTGGCATCGGCATTGATCACGATCACCGGTTCCTTGGTGTCGCCGGCTGCCCGCCGCAAGGCTTCGCTGATCGCCTGTACGCTGACCGTGGCCAGCGGCACCTTGTTCACCAACACCTGACCGGCAGCCGTCAGCCCGACGTTGATCTCGTTGGGTGTCTCTGTCTGTTTGCTGGCATCGGCGGTCGGCAGGTTGATCTCCAGACCGGAAAACTTGGCGTAGGTGGTGGTCAGCATCAGAAAGATGATGATCACCAGCAGCACGTCGATCAGCGGGATCAGGTTGATTTCGGGCACGTCACTGGCGCGACCGCGGCGAAAGTTCATGACAGTCCCTCAGGAATTGCGCTGGCCGTGCAGAACCTCGACCAGACGCACCGCCTGCTGCTGCATCTCGACGACGAAACTATCCACCAGCGCGCGGAAATGCCGCCAGAAGATCATGCTTGGAATCGCGATCAGCAACCCGAAACCGGTGTTGTACAGGGCCACCGAAATGCCGTGTGCGAGCTGGATGGGGTTGCTGCCGCTCGGTGCCTGTGACCCGAAAATCTCGATCATGCCAACCACGGTACCGAACAGGCCCATCAGGGGACTGATCGATGCAATCGTCCCCAGCGTCGTCAGGTAGCGTTCGAGATTGTGCGACACGACACTACCGGCTTCCTCGATCGCTTCCTTCATGATCTCGCGCGAACTGCCGACGTTGCGCAAACCGGCACCGAGGACGCGACCGAGCGGCGAGTGGTTCTCGAGATCGCCGACCATGGCAACGTTCACCCCATTTTGCCGGTACTCGGTGACGACCCTCTGCAGCAGGCCAGGCGGTACGACCTTGCTGCGCCGCAGCGCCACGAGACGCTCGAGAATCAGTGCGACGGCGATGATCGACGCCAGAAGCAAGGGCCAGATGGGCCAGCCAGCAGCCTGAACGATGGAAAACACGTTTTCCTCCGGGAGATTTACACAGACGGGCACTTTAGCCTGCACCGGCGTTTGCAGCAAGCCCTGGAGTCCCGAATCGACTTCGTCGCGAATCGTTCCCTCTCCACAGAATCTGTGGACAACCATGCCGGTAGCCTGTTGGTGAAACGGCCAAGTGCTTATCACAGAAGGTATTTTCATCCCTGCCGGGAATGCGTGCAGCGAGCAGGCGAATCACCATCGCCAATCGCCGCTGCAGAATGTGATTGCCATGCCCGCACACCTGCTGACGCAAAGACCCGTCAGCCCTGTAGAATCCCCGCATGCCAGACCTTCTCCCCAACAGCGCCGACCTGGCCACACCGCTGCCGGTGATCCCGGTTTCCCTGCTCAATCGCCTCGCCCGCGAGCGGCTCGAAGCGGCTTTTCCCCTCTGCTGGGTGGCTGGAGAAGTGTCCAATCTCAGCCATGCGTCTTCCGGGCACGTCTACTTCTCGCTCAAGGACAGCGCCGCACAGGTTCGCTGCGTCCTCTTCCGCAGCCGCGCGCAACTGCTCGGCTGGCGACTGGAGAACGGCCAGCACATCGAGGCATGCGTGCTGGTGACACTCTACGAAGTACGCGGCGATTTCCAGCTCACTGTTGAAGCGGCTCGCCGCACCGGGATCGGCAACCTCTACGATCAGTTCCTTCGCCTCAAGGACAAGCTGGCACGCGAAGGCCTGTTCGACAGCACTGCCAAGCGCCCCCTGCCCGCGTTTCCACGTCGCGTCGGCATCGTCACTTCACTGCAGGCGGCGGCGCTGCACGACGTGCTGAGCACGCTCAGACGCCGTGCCGGCCAGGTCGGCATCGTCATCTACCCGACGCAGGTACAGGGTGATGGCGCAGCCTCTCAGATCGCCGCAGCCATTCGCTGCGCCGGCGAGCGTCGGGAATGCGAACTGCTGATCGTATGTCGGGGTGGTGGCAGCATCGAAGATCTCTGGGCTTTCAACGACGAGGCCGTGGCGCGGGCAATACGTGCCTGTCCGCTGCCGGTGATCAGCGGTGTTGGTCATGAAACAGACTTCACCATTGCCGATTTCGCTGCTGATCAACGCGCGCCAACCCCCACCGCTGCCGCCGAGTTGGCCGCACCCGAACAGGCCGCGCTGCTCGCCCGCCTCGCTGCCTGTCGGTTTGCCCTGCGCCGCCAGATCGAGCAGAATCTCAACCAGCGCGGCCAGCAACTGGACTGGCTCGCGCACCGACTGCAGCGCCCGGCGCAGTATCTGGCACGCCACCAGGACCATCTGCACAAGCTGCAGCGCCGCCTCGGCGCTGGCCTGCTGCAAGCCAGTGCGCAGGCACGGGCGACACTGGTCAGCGTCACCCGTCGCCTGCTGCTGAGCCGCCCCGATCCGGTGCGCCAGGCCGGCCACCTCGAAGCGCTGGCAGCGAGGCTGTGCAGCGCCTGGCAGACGACAACGCAGGCCAGGTACGCCGACCTCGATCGCCTGGCAGCCGGCCTCGCGCACCTCAATCCGGCGGCGGTACTCGCCCGCGGCTACTGTGTTGTCAGCAACGCACAGGGACAGATCGTTCGCGAGAGCAAAGTCCTGGAACCTGGGCAGCAGATTGCTGTCTTCTTCCAGCGTGGACGCGCCGAGGCGGCAGTACTGACCGTTTTCGAAGACGATGGCATCGCTTTCGCAGCGCCTGCCATTGCCAGCGCCACAAGCCCCGAATAGAATCCCGCAGCCAGGCAGAACGCAGAAACCCTCGCAACAGGTTTGCACGTCGTCCTTATTTCGCCCCATAACGAGCCTAACGGAGAACATCCATGGAACATCAGTTGCCGCCACTCCCCTTTGCCATCGACGCCCTTGCTCCGCACATGTCGCAGGAAACCCTGGAATACCATTACGGCAAGCACCACCAGGCCTACGTGACCAACCTCAACAATCTGATCAAGGGGAGTGAATACGAGGCACTCGACCTCGAAGCGATCGTCAGGAAAGCACCGGCAGGCGGGATTTACAATAACTCGGCGCAGGTCTGGAACCACACCTTTTTCTGGAATTGCCTGTCAGCCAACGGCGGCGGTACACCGACTGGCGCCCTGGCAGCAGCCATTGACGCCAAATGGGGTTCCTTCGCGGACTTCGCCAAAGCCTTCCAGGCTTCCGCCGTCGGCAACTTCGGATCGGGCTGGACCTGGCTGGTCAAGAAAACCGACGGCTCGGTGGACATCGTCAACATGGGCGCTGCCGGCACGCCGCTGACTACCGGCGACCAGGCCCTGCTGTGTATCGACGTCTGGGAGCATGCCTACTACATCGACTATCGCAACCTGCGCCCGAAGTTCGTCGAAACCTTCCTCGGCAAACTCGCCAACTGGCACTTCGCCGAGCAGAACTTCGCCGGCTAGCAAGCATGGCGTCGCGGCCGTGCAGACGCCAGCAAGTCGGATAGGCCGCGATTCACCAAGGGGCGTCCCGAGAGGGACGCCTGTTGTCCTGCCGGCGACAAGTGATCGCCGCCAGCAACGATTTCAGGCACGCTTGCGCCCGGTGATCATTGCGCGCACCAGATTTTCGCGGTGCAAAAGACTTTCCCAAGCGACGCCGAGCAGATGGCCGGCGATCAGCAGCAGCGTGCCGTTGGTGGCCACTTCATGCGCTTCCTTGATGGCGTCGATCAGGGTGTCGCTGCTCCCGGCGAGCCATCCCGCCAGCGGTCCCAACCCCTTGTCGGCACCGTACAGCGCCAGGCCGGTGATGACGGTCGCAGTCAAGGCCAGCAGCATGGCGATGATCATCGCCCCACCAGCGGGGTTGTGTCCGAGGTGGCGGGGAGCGCGCAGCGTCAGCACCGCGTAAAGATAAGCGAGGATTTCACCGGGGCGGCAGACGAAGTCACTGAAGCGGGCGTAGCGCGGGCCGACGAAGCCCCAGAGCAGGCGAAACAGCAACAGCCCGGCAAGCCCATAGCCCGCCCAGACATGCACGACCTGCAGCAACTCGCCATCCAATCGGTCCTGGAGGCCTTCGAACCACTCGCCCTCCGAAAGGTAAGCCGTGCAGAAACATAGTAGAAGTGTCCAGTGGAACAGGCGAAGCAGCGGGTCCCAGACCGGGATTTCGGTCGAATCGCTTGGAGTGCTCATGATTTGCAATGCTTGTGACAGCGCTTCCCTGCCGGCAGCAAGAAAGCGCGTGAATGGATCAGCTGATTGACGACGAGCGGATGCTTATTTGCCTTCTTCGGAGACCAGAGCGCCCGACTTGATTTCGTAATGGACTTCCCACTTCTTGCCATCGTTGCCGTTGATCTTGACTTCCCAGGTCTTCTTGCCCTTCTTGGTGTCTTCATAGGCCTTGGTCACCGTGCCAGGGTGCGCCTTGAGCGCCATTTCGACCGCCTGCTCCTTGCTGATTTCTGGCGCGGGAGCGGTGGCGGCAGCCGGGGCCGTGGCCGCAGGGGCGGCGGTCTTGCTGTCGGCGGCGAAAGTGCTGCCGGCAAAGCTGCTAGCGATGAGCAGCAGGGCGGCGGCGGTAAATACGGTAGGCTTGTTCATCTGATCGGTCTTTCATGGAGAATGGAGGATGGTGAAAACTTCGGCCTGCGACCCCGGTGCTTTGGGCGAAACCGCAGGCACGGACGCCATCCTATCTCGACATTCTTAATGCAATCTTAGGACCGCTTGTTGAGCTGGCGCCCGCCGACCAGGGCGAAGACTCCACGCAGCCGCCAGTGACCGTCAAACTCACTCAGCAACACCGAGGCGGGCGCGCAGCTCGTCCAGTTCCTCGAGCAGATCCGCCATCAGCGCAGCCAGTTCGGGAACGGCATCGAAATCGCGTTCGAGTTGCCGCATGCGCCGCGCGCGCAGCAGGCTGTGGCTGGAAAAACACCACACGCCGGCAACGCTCTCGGCGTGCGGGAACAGCCCCTCCTCGATGTGGCGCAGCAGCCAGCCTGGTTCGACGGTACACGCCGCAGCCAGTTGTTCGAGGGTCAGCCAGCTACTGTCCATCAGGCTGCCGATCAGGATTTCCTCGTCACGCATCACTCAGACCCTCCCTTGCTGGCGCGGGTCGAAGGCGAGTTCCCGCGCCATGGTTTCGTAGAGTGCGCGCGCCCTCGCCGTATCCGCGGGTGGCAGCACCACCTGGATGTCGAGCAACAGGTCACCCGCTTGCGCGCCCGGAATTCCCTTGCCGCGCACCCGCAATTGCCGGCCGCTTTGCGCGCCTTCAGGGATGCGTACCTTGACGCTGCCCTGCGGCAGGTCGACCGTCACCACCGCACCCAGGGCTGCCTCCCAAGGCGCGACCGGTAGCGTCAGATGCAGGTCACGGCCCTGTACGCGAAAACGCGGATGCGGCCTGAAGCGCACTTCCAGCATCAGGTCACCGGCCGCTGCACCACCGATTCCCGGTGCGCCCTGCCCGGCCAGGCGAATCACCTGACCGGCGTGCACGCCTTGCGGGATCCGGACGTTCAGCGTGCGGTTCTCCAGCACGACGCGGCCTTGCGCGTCAGTGCGCGGCGCGCGCAACGAGATCTGCCGGGTCGCTCCGGTAAAGGCATCTTCGAGGTCGAGCAGCACCTTGGCGTGATGATCCTCGCCGCGCGCCTGGAAGTGCGCACGCTGGCCGGCACTGAAGCCGTGCGCAGCGTGTGGTCGACCGAACAGTTCGGCAAAGAAATCGGAGAAATCACCCGCTTCGCCCGGCGAAAAACCTCGCCCCGAAAACTCGAAGCCGGCATCCCAATCAGGTGGCGGCTGAAATTCCTGGCCAGGCTGGTAGCCACGTCCCAACTGATCGTAGGCGGCGCGTTTTTCCGGGTCCGAGAGCACCGCATTCGCCTCGTTGAGTTCCTGCATGCGTGTTTCGGCATCCGCTTCCTTGGAAACGTCCGGGTGATACTTGCGCGCCAGTTTTCGGAAGGCCTTCTTGACCTCCTCCGCCGTGGCGTCGCGCGGGACTCCGAGAATCTGGTAGTAGTCCTTGAATTCCATACATGATCCTCAATCGACAAGGGTAATCGTACAACAATAGCCAATTCCGCTGAAGCACTGCGAATCCGGATATTGAAGTCTGCCGAACCGCCCCCAACTGCGCTATGCAGCGCCAGTCGTGGCGCCCTCACCCATTATGGAGGATTCAACATGATCTATCGCTCTCTGTTTCCCCGCGACGTGTTTGCGGAACTGGATCGGCTGCAGCGTGAGATGCAGCAGAATTTTCGTCTTTCTCCGAGCATTCGCGGCATCGCCCGCGGCGGCTTCCCGGCGATGAACGTCGGTGGCACACAGCAATCCGTCGACATCTATGCCTTCGCGCCCGGCATCGACGCAGCCAGTCTCGATGTGCAGATCGAGAAAGGCATGCTCATCATTGCCGGCGAGCGCCAGCGGCAGCCCTCCGGCGAAGACGCCACGGTGCATATCGACGAGCGTTTCGAGGGCCGTTTCCGGCGCGTGGTGACCTTACCCGACGATATCGATCCCAACCTCGTCGACGCGAAGTACACCGATGGCGTGCTGCGCATCAGCGTCGCCCGCAAGCAGTCCGCGCTACCACGCCGCATCACCATTCAATAAGGAGGATCGAAGATGTCCGAGCACAGCCAAGTCACGAAACCGAGCCCCAGCGATGAAACGACCCTGCTCCCACCGGTCGACGTCATCGAGGACGCTTCGGGAATCACCCTGTATGCCGATCTCCCTGGAGTTCCCAGGGACAAGCTCCATCTGCAGGTGGAAGCCGACACCCTGACGATCGAAGGCGAGATCGATCTGGAAATGCCCGGCGGCATCGAGGCCAGCCACACCGAAGTGAACCTGTCGCGCTACCGGCGGGTATTCACCCTCTCCAAGGAACTCGACCCCAACAAGGTCAGCGCCGAGTTCAGGAACGGTGTGCTGAAGCTCTTGATCCCCAAAGCAGAGCACGCGCAGCCGCGTAAGGTCGAAGTCAAGGTGGCATAAGGGCGACGCGCCTTCCCGATCATCACTCATCGGCAGGAGTGACCGTGGCCGACGCAATCCACGTCCTCCAGCCCGCCCAGGACTCCCAGGTCGGGTCAGCGTAGCAGACCCGACCTGTTTTTCGCCGACCCGACAGGCGCAACGCCGAATGTGCCGGTGACCTGAAGGAGTGGAGGAGTAGAATTCGCCCCGTGACCACCCTGCTCGTCCTGACCAATCTGCCCGACCGACCTGCTGCCGAAGCGCTGGCAAACGCACTCGTCGAGGCACGGCTGGCGGCGTGCGTGAATATCCTGGCTCCGTGCCGGTCGGTCTATCGCTGGCAGGGAACAATCGAAACGGCCGATGAGGTACCGCTGCTGATCAAGACCAGCAGCGAACGCTATCCCGCACTCGAAACGGCGATTCGCAGCCACCACCCCTACTCGCTGCCGGAAGTGATCGCACTGCCAGTGGTGCAGGGGCTGCCGGCGTATCTCGCCTGGGTGGACAGCGAAACGCGCAGCTCCGACTGACCTCTGCAAGGCTCCCACCATGACCTTCAGGCTGCTGTTCTCACCGTTCCTTTTCGCGTTCATCGTGTTCGCCTTCCTGCTGAGCACTCTGGCAGCCGCCGAGGAGTTCCTCGACCCGGCCGTCGCCTTCCAGCCAAGCGTCCGCGCAGTCGACGGACAAAGCATCGAAGTGCGCTTCGAGATCGCCAAAAACTACTACCTCTACCGCGACAAATTCCGTTTCGCCGCCGAGCCGTCGACGGTGCAGCTCGGCAAGGCGATTCTGCCGCCGGGCAAGGAGAAACATGACGAGACCTTCGGCAAGGTCGAAGTGTATTACGATCAGGCGGTCATCCGCCTGCCGGTCGAGCGTAACAGCTCGGGGCCGCTGCCGCTGATCCTCAAGGTGACTTCGCAGGGCTGCGCCGATGCCGGCATCTGCTATCCACCGCAGCAGCAGCAACTCGGCCTGCAACTGCCCGATAGGACAGCTGCAGCGGCAGAAGTGCCGCGGGCAGCGCCGCCGATGCAAGGCCCGCTCGCCGACGAGTCGGGACGCATCGCGCAGTTGTTCAAGCACGCCGACTTCTGGGTACTGTTCGGCAGCTTTTTCGGCTTCGGACTGCTGCTGTCGCTGACCCCCTGTGTCTTCCCGATGATTCCGATTCTTTCCAGCATCATTGTCGGCTCCGGCCGCAACGGGCATGGCGTGTCGCACGCACGCGGCTTCGCGCTGTCGCTGGCCTACGTCATCGGCATGGCGGTCACCTACGCGGCGGCCGGGGTCGCTGCCGGGCTGACCGGCACACTGCTGACGGCGGCGCTGCAAAACCCCTGGGTGCTGGGTGCTTTTGCCGCGATCTTTGTAGTCTTGTCGCTGTCGATGTTCGGCTTCTATGAGCTGCAACTACCCACCGTTCTGCAAAGCCGGGTCTCGGAAGAAGCCAGCCACCTGCATGGCGGCTCGTTGCCCAGTGTGGCGGCGATGGGCGCACTGTCGGCAATCATCGTCGGCCCCTGCGTTGCCGCGCCATTGGCTGGTGCCCTGCTGTATATCGGCCAGACCGGTGACGCCGCGCTCGGCGCTGCGGCACTGTTCGCGATGGGACTCGGCATGGGTGTGCCGCTGCTCGCGGTCGGCATGTCGGCAGGTACGCTGCTGCCGAAGTCCGGCGCGTGGATGGAAGCCATCAAGAAAACCTTTGGCGTGATCCTGCTGGCCACCGCAGTCTGGCTCGTTTCGCCAGTGATTCCGGTGGTCGTGCAGATGCTGGCCTGGGCACTGCTGCTGATCGTTCCGGCGATCTACCTGCACGCGCTCGACCCCCTGCCGCCACACGCCAAAGGCTGGCAGCGTTTCTGGAAAGGCATTGGCATCGTCATGCTGCTGTTCGGTGCGGCGATGCTGCTCGGCACCTTGGCCGGCTCGCGCGACCCGCTGCAACCGCTGTCGGTACTGCGCAGCAACGCGGCGAGTGAATCCAGGCCATTGGCGTTCACGCGCGTGCGCTCACTGGCCGAACTCGAAACCCGTATTGCGGCGGCAGGCAAACCGGTGCTGCTCGATTTCTATGCCGACTGGTGTGTATCTTGCAAGGAGATGGAACGTTTTACCTTCACCGATGCGCGCGTTCACGCCAGGCTCGCTGGCTGGACCTTGCTGCAGGTCGATGTGACGGCCAACTCCGATGCCGACCAGGCGCTACTGCAACGCTTCAAGCTCTACGGTCCGCCGGGACTGATTTTTTTCGACCGGAATGGCCAGGAGATCGAAGGCCTGCGCGTCGTCGGTTTCCAGAATGCCGAGGAATTTCTCAGCCTGCTGTCACGCTTGAGCTAGCGTTACTGCATCAACGGCTCGATCCTCAGCCCGCGTCCAGCCGCCGGCGCAGCTTTTCGAGCTGTTTGCGCACGCCGTCGCCGACGGCGATCTGCGGGTTGGAATAGCCGTCGTTCTTGCCGGCCTGTTGTTCGCGCTCGTCGATCAGCGTTCGCGCGGCGGCATGCGCTTGCTCGAACGAACGCGTTGCGTGGCGCAGTTGTTCTTCGTACATGGCCTTGCCGAAGTAGGTCAGATCCGACTTGCGGCCACAGCCGTACGACGTGTGCTCGGCGTCGGCGGCGCTCATCACGAGCGTACCGTCGTCCTGCAGCGGCTGGATCCAGCTTCCCGAATAGCAGGCGGAAACCGACACCACACGATGGCGTACGCCGGCCTCGTCGAGCCAGGTCTTGAGCAGTTGTGGCGTCACCGCGTCGACGCTCATCGGCCAGAAGTTCGCCGACAACTTGCCGTCCTGGGCACCGTGCGAGGTGAGGTGGATAAAGAGGATATCCTCGTTCTTGTCCATCAGTCGCGCGATGTGCCGGATCGCCCGTTGCAGATTCAGTGGCGTCGCCCACGGCCATTCGTTGCTCGTATCGACGTGGTTGACGAGTTGCAGCGTGCGTCCCGCGGCGTCGAAGCGCTGCTCCATCACGCCGGCAACGAGCGCGCTTTCGCGGCGGAAGACGTCTTCATAGGCGTAGGGTGCGAAGGTCAGGACATAGAGATCGACCACGCCCTTGCGTTGCGGCCGCAGCGCTTGCAGGCGCTCGCTGAGCAAGTGCGGCTGCCGCTCCATCAGTTCCTGTGTCAGTCGGAGTCGTGCCGGCCGTTGTTCCGATGCTGTGGCCGAGGCATCGGCGATCCACATCGTGTCGCGTTCGCCCTCGCTTTCGGCGATGGCCAGCGCGAGCAGCGCCGCGGCCAAGAGCAGCGCTTGCCCCTTGCGCCGGGTTCCACGCCACAGGGTCAGCGTCTGCGCCAGGCCCAGCCAGAACCAGGCGCCGATCCACAATGCCCGGTGTGCCAACGGCGGCAACGAGGACTCGTCGTAGCCCAGGCGGAGCAAGGCAGCCCAGGCGAGGCCGAAGAGGGCCGACAGCAAAGCCCCTTGCGCCGCCAGGAGGCCGAAGAGGTGCGCGGCGCTGGGAGCGAGCGTGGCTTCGACCGCTTCCGTCCGATGCAGCAGCGCATAGCAGGCCCATGCCGTTGCCGCCGGGACCAGCCATCCCGTCAGCAGCGGGGACCAGTTGAAGTTCGCCGGTCCAACGATCCACAGGCGTTGTACCAGCAGCGACAGCAGGACGCCAAAGCACAGCAGACCGAGAATGGCCAGCGGGTGCGCGTGCAGTAGGTGCCAGCGGGGTTTCAGCAGCAGAGCGGAGCGCATTCCCTCATACTGCCAGCGAATGAGCGTGCCCCCCGGCGGTGCTGCGGGTGCGCTGTCAGGAGAGGTAGGCTCGTCGTGCATGACCGGCTGCCAGTTGGCCGCTGCGGTACCGGCTTCGGAGGGGATGGATGTTTCTCCCGACGCCATAGTGTCGGCTTGTTCGATGGACGCTGGCATGGCTTCTCCTGGAGAGGGCGCAGACAGACACCTTTGATCGCTGCTACCGAGAATCGTTGCTGCTACGATTCGCTACCGTGTTACTGCAACGCGCCCGGCGACAGTGGTTTCCCGAGCGGCAGCAGACGCGTTCCGGCGGGCAGATGGAATTCCGCGATTGGCGTCAGACTCTGCTCGCGAACGAAGCCGGGAGGCCTGGCTTTTCCGCGCAGCGGCGAGTTGCTCGGCAAGGCGAAGGGCAGCGCATGCACATCGACCAGCATGGATCGGTCAACGACCTGGTTGCCATCATAGCGACCGGGCGCTTGCGGCGCAAAAGTGCCGCGCCCGACGAGCAGGTTGTTGATGGCCCAGACCTCGGTCCCCGGCGGCATGCGACTGGTCCAGACGCGAAGGAATCGGCCATCGAGTTTGTCGTCGATCAGCGTGTTGTGCGCCAGATAGAGCGCGTTGTCTGGCCAGCGCTGGCCCTCGGCACCGTAGGAGATCAGGTCCGGATTGTCCGTCGTCGCGCTCTGCCCGATGACGTTACCGATCACCCAGGCCAGACCGCCATTCGGAAACTCCAGTTCGTACGAAGCACTGCCACCGGTACCGTCGACGAGCAGGTTGTACAGGATCGAGTTTTCGCGTGCCCGCGACTTGATCAGGTGCCCACGAAAGCCCTGCTGGAAGCGGCTGCCGCTGACGCTCAGGCGGGCGATCGCTCCGACATAGAGGAGGTGGTGCAGCGCACCAGTGTAATACTTCGGCGCCTCGCCAAACTCGCTGTCTTCCACCTCGAGCACCGAGTCCGCAGCATTGCTGGTCAGAATGCCCATTTCGTTGTCAAAAAACGCGCAGCGGATGACTTTCAGATGGCCCTTTTCCAGGCGAATCCCGGCACCGTTGGCATCCGGGACGCGCGCTCCCCTGAACTCGATGTTCTCGATCGACATCTCGGCGCTGCGTACCACCCATAGCGCCTTGCCTTCCGCGCTGTCCCCATCGGCAATCAGCAGCGGGCGCTTGCCGGTGCCTCGGATGGTGAGCCGGTTTTGCGTCCAGACCACCGCTTGTTGCCGGTACTCGCCCGACCGGATCTCGACAGTGTCGCCGTCACGAGCGATGCGAGCCGCTTCCTTGATGCTGGTCACCGGCTCCTGTGGTCCGACGACGATGGTCCGGCCACTCGCCGCAGCACCCGGCATTTTCTTTTCGAGGGCATTGCCCTGAGCAGCTTCCTTGCCGGCAAGCAGATCATCCTGCGCCGACAAGGCACTGGTCTGACTCGCCGGCGGCGTCCTGACCACTTCCAGCTGACCTTGCGCATTGCGACGGATGCTGCCCAATTCTTCGGGTGCCGGCGGCAGATTGTCGGCCGATATGGCGCTGGCGGCCACGCCGATCGCCAGAACGGCCGTGAACCGTCTTGCGTAGCGCATTACACCCGGTAGTTGCCCGCGACTCCCTGATCGGTCTGACATCCCCTGCCCTGCCTGCAATCGACGGATCGTCATCTGGAGGAACTACGTCAGCTCGACCTGGGCGCCGAGTTCGACGACCCGGTTGGGTGGAAGCTTGAAGAAAGCCGTTGCGGTATCGGCGTTGCGGAACATCCAGGTAAACAGGATCTGCCGCCATTTTGCCATTCGCGAACGCCTGGTAATCGGCATGCCGACGACCGTCTCGCGACCGAGGAAGAACGAGGTCTCCATCATCTCGAAGTCCAGTCCCTGCTTTGCGCACAGATCCATGGCATACGGCAGGTCGGGGTCGTCCTTGAAACCATAGCGGACGTATACCCGATGAAATCCTGACTCCAGCGCTTCGACGCGGACGCGCTCGTTTTCGGGAACATGCGGCACATCTTCAGTCACCACATTGAGCAGTACCACCCGCTCGTGCAACACCTTGTTGTGATACAGGTTATGGAGCAGCGCACGCGGTACGCTCCCGGGGTCGGCAGTCATGAAGACACCGGTCCCCTCGACACGCAAGGGTCCTCCGGTAGCGAGACTGGTAATGAAGGCATCCAGGGGTATCGAGTCCTGCTTGAGTTTCTCATACAGCAGTTTGCGACCGAGCTTCCAGGTGGAGAGCAGGGCAAACACCGAGAAACCCAGCGTCAGCGGGAACCAGCCGCCATCGAGGATCTTGATCACATTGGCCGAGAAAAAAGCAAAGTCGACGACGACGAAAAATACCAGAAACAGCGCCGCACGCGGCCAACTCCACTTCCACAGGGCGCGGACGACGACAAAGGCGAGGATGGTATCGATCATCATCGTCAGCGTGACGGCGATGCCATAAGCCGAAGCCAGATTCGACGAAGACCGGAAACCGAGAACGACGATGATCACCGTGATCAATAGCAGCCAGTTGATGTTCGGAACATAGATCTGGCCCTTTTCACGCTCCGAGGTGAACTTGATCTGGATGCGCGGACAATAGCCGAGCTGCATGGCCTGGCTGGTCAGCGAAAAGGCACCGGAAATCACCGCCTGCGAGGCGATCACCGTGGCCACTGTGGCCAGAACGACCAGCGGAATCAGCAATATTTCAGTGGGTGCCATCAGGAAGAAGGGACTCTCGATCGCTTTCGGATCGTTGAGGATCAGCGCTCCCTGACCGAGGTAATTGAGGTACAGCAGCGGGAAAACGAAAGAAAACCAGGCCCATTTGATGGCACGGCGGCCAAAATGGCCCATGTCGGCGTAGAGCGCTTCACCACCGGTGATTGCCAGTACCACCGAACCCAGCGCCAGAAAAGCCAGGCCCTGATGCTCGATGACAAAGGCGAGCGCGTACCAGGGATTGATCGCGGCCAGAACCGAGGGATACTGAATCACGTTCCACAGGCCGAGAGCGCCGAGGGTGGCGAACCAGAACATCATTACCGGGCCGAACAGCGCGCCGACGGCCGCCGTGCCATGCCGCTGAAAAAAGAACAGCAGGATCAGGATGGCAATCGTGGTCGGCAGGATGTAGGGTGTGAGCAAAGGGGTGACCACTTCGAGTCCCTCGACCGCCGAGAGCACCGACATCGCCGGCGTGATCACGGCATCGCCGTAGAACAGTGCGGCACCGAAAATCCCCAGAGCCGACATCAGCCAGAGAATCCGCGGCGACGCATTCGCGGTCCGCAGTGCCAGCGCGGTCAGCGCCATGATGCCGCCCTCCCCCTTGTTGTCGGCACGGGTGATGAACAGGACATACTTCAAAGAAACCGTGATCGTCAAGGCCCAGAACACCAGCGAGAGGATGCCCAGCACATTGGCTTCGGTAACGGCCAGCGGATGGTGACCGCCAAAGACTTCCTTGACGGTGTACAACGGACTGGTGCCGATGTCGCCAAAGACGACGCCCATGGCCGCCAGTGCGGTGGCCGCCAGACCTGACTGTTCGCCGTGCGGCGCGCTTGTTGCGGTCATTACCCCTCCAGGAACCTTAGCTTTTACATTAACCCATCGACAACTTGCTCAACTTCCTCCCGGTGACCTTGACGCTTGCCGCAACGCAGCATCGCGGGCGCCATTGTAGGGCCAATGAGAAGCGGCAACAAGGACGAAGCAGTCGTCGTCGATCCAAGCCACGCCGCTGCCACCTCCCTGGCGCCGCAGCGCTCAGAGCTTGTAGATCCAGCTCGCAATCACGAAGTAGTTGAGAACCCCGAGAATGTCGATTGCCGTGGTCACGAACGGGCCGGTGGCAACCGCTGGGTCGACCTTCAGGCGCTGGAAAATCATCGGCAGGAGCACCGCCAGCAAGGCCGCGCCCGTCATGTTCCCGAGGATCGTCAGGCCGACGACCTGCCCAAGCTGAAGGCTGTCGTGCATCAAGTAGCCGTATGCTGCCAGGATCACGCCGTAGAACCCGCCCAGCACCAGACCGACACGCAACTCCTTGAGTACCAGCGGCAGCGTGTCCCTGACGTCGATCGCACCGGTTGCCAGACCACGCACGGCAACGGTAGCGGACTGCACCCCGACGTTGCCGGCCATGCCCATGATGACCGGCAAAAAAGCGCTCAGCACCAGCACCTGGGCGAGGATCGATTCGTATTTCTCGATCACCATCGTCGCGGCGAGTCCGCCGATGAACGCAGCCAGCAGCCAGGGCAGGCGGATCCCGGCCACCTTGAGCGCCGAGTGGGTGAACGTTTCCGATTCGCTGGTACCGGCCATCTTCAGCATGTCCCGCGTCGTCTCTTCTTCGATGACGTCGATCACGTCATCAACGGTGACCATGCCGACCAGGATATCGTCCTGGTCAACCACGGGAATGGCGAGCAAGCGGTACTTGTCGACCAGCAGTGCGACGGTGGTCTGGTCGGCATCCGTATTCACCTTGATCACGCGCCGGTTCATGATGCTGCGCAGAGCCGTGTCGGGCCGGGTGAGGAGCAATTGCCGCAGCGAAACGACACCCACGAGCCGCCCCTCCTCGTCGGTCAGATACAGATAGAAGACCATCTCGACATCTTCGCGGCTGCGAATGCTCTCGATCGCCTGTTCCACGGTAAGGCTGTGCGGCAGCGAGAAGAACTCGGTGGTCATGATGCCGCCGGCGCTGTTCGGGTCGTACTTCAGCAGACTTTCGACTTCCGACTTGCTGTCGCGGCCAAGCATGGCCATCAATTCGGCGCGCTGATCCTCCGGCAGTTCGCCGACGAGGTCAGTGAGGTCATCGGGCTGCATATGTTCCAGCAGCGCCGCCAGTTTCTCGACCGGCGATTCGGTCATTACCTGCGTGCGCAAGTGCGGCCCCATCTGGCTGAAGACTTCGGCACCCAATTCCTTGTCGCCGATCGTGTGGAAGATATCGACGACATGCTCGGGCGGCAGTTCATCGAGAATCGCTGCCATGTCAGCGGGGTGGATGCGCGCGATCATTTTCTGCAAAGAGCCCCGGGCGTCGCGGTGATAGAGGCGATCAATGGTTTCGACGAGCCGTTTTTTCCTCGAGTCGTAGGTGTTCAAGGTAGCCGGCTTGGTTTCCACGTTGATGTGCATGGCGATTCCCCCCAAAGTCAATATGCATGAAAAGTGGTAACGACTGAGGAGCCCTCTGCAGCACGGAGGGCTCCTCAGTAGTTCCCATGAAAAATGATTGAGCCGTAGAGTCTAAGCGCTGGGATTTGCGTGGTCCAGTGTCTCTTGTGTGCGCTGCCGATTCGCAGGCGTGGAGACGCCTCCAGAAAGGCTTTCAGCCCGTTTCAATGGCCGGAAACCAGCCCTGCAGCCGCCAATCCTGCCTATGCGGCAGATCTGATAGAAGATCAGGCGCCAAGTATCTGATTTGCTGAGCACTGACAAGCGCTGCAATGCTTCAGTCGCCTCGTTGACCGCAAATTGCTGGGCACGCAGGGAAAACCACCTGAACTCTATCCCTGATGAACCCGCCGGTGCTAGAATGGTGCGCTTTGGCATCCAGTCACCCGGGAGTCCTTCTATGGGCGAAGACCAAAAGCTGCAACCTCCTGTCATGACACCGAGAAAGGGCATCGCCGACGTGCACCTCACCGAGGTGCGCTCCCTGCTCTCGCTGCAGAAACTGGTCGAAGACCTCGTTCCCGAGCAGGATGGACCCAACCAGAGTGAACTCGACCCGGAGATTCAACAGCAGTATCGCAAGGAACTTCGCGAGAAACTCAAGCGGATGCCCCCGAAAGAAGTTGCCTACATTCTGGAATCGCTGGACCCCAATGAGCGTTTGGTGGTCTGGGATGAAGTCAAGGAAGGCGCCGACCCGATCCTGGCACTCCTCTCCGATGATGTCCTCGAGGAGTTGATCGACGACAGCCATTACCGCAACGAAAAAACGACGATCACTGCTTTCGAACTGCGTGAAGGCAGACTGCGCCAGATCTCGGTGGCCGGTCCGGAGGACCTGAAGAACGTCCACCCGATCTGGGTGGATCTCGTTGCCCCGACCAAGAAAATCCGCGGCTGGATCGGCGAGATGTTCGACGTCGAGGTGCCCGACCCGCTCACCCTGACCGACCTCGAAGCGAGTGCGCGCTTCTATGTGGAGGACGACGGCGAGGTACACCTGCACTCCGACTTCCTGCTCGACACCCGGGACGAGTCACGCAATGTTCCGGTCGCTCTGATTCTCCACAACGAAATCCTGTTTACCGTGCGTACCGAGGAACTGCCGGTGTTTCGCCTGCAGCGGGCACGGGCGCGCACTCGACCCGGCTACGTCACCGACGGCAAGGACGTTCTCATCGACCTTTACGCGGCAGATGTCGAATACTCGGCAAACGCCCTGGAAGATGTGTACGGAGAACTGGAGAAGGCCGGCACACAGGTGCTGCGGTCGCATGTCACCGACGTCGAGGCATCGCAAATCCTCGCCGCCGTTGCCGAGGCCGAGGATCTCAACGGACGCACGCGCCGCAGCGTGCTGGATACCCGGCGCGCCCTGTCCTTCCTGTTGCGTGGCAAGTTGCTGTCGGACGCCCAACAGCTCGATGTGCGCGAGATCCTGCGCGACATCGAATCTCTCGACGGACATACTGCTTTCCTGTTCAACAAGATCAACTTCCTGATGGACGCCACGGACAGCGCGATCAACATCAACCAGAACAAGAAAATCGAACGGCTGACGGTGCTCAGCGTCGTCTTCATGCCGATCAACGTCCTCGCCGGCGCCGGCGGCATGTCCGAGTTTTCAAGCATGGCGCAGGCGCTCGACTGGCCGATGCCACTCGCCTACACGGGTTTTTTTCTCGGCATGGGTGTGGTCGGATCGATCATGTTTTTCGGCCTGCGTCTCTTCGAAAAGCGACAACCCAAGCGCCCGCGTGCGGAGAACCGCAGGGCTGCCTGATCCAGCCTGCCTGATCCAGCATTCGTAAAGCCGTTCGCCGGTTAACGTCACCGATTCGAGACTGGCGATCCCGGCGACGAGCAGCGCCGCCCAGTCCGTAGAGCACTCGTCACCAGCTGCTGAAAACCCCTTCTGCGGCAGCGACGGTCGCGGCAATATCCGACTCGCTATGCGCCGCCGATACGAAGCCGGCTTCGAAGGCCGAAGGCGCGAAATAATGGCCGGCGTCGAGCATCGCGTGGAAAAAGCGATTGAAAGCCTGCGTGTCGCACTCCATCACCTCGGCGTAGCTCTGCGGGCACTCGGAACGGAAGTACAGCCCGAACATGCCGCCAATCGCCTGCGCCGAGAACGCTACCCCATGCCTGCCGGCGGCGGCAGCCAGCCCGTCGGTGAGTTGCCGGGTGCGTTGCCTCAAGGACTCGTAGAAATCCTCCGCCTGCAGCAGTTTCAGCGTCGCCAGACCGGCGGCGACCGCCACCGGATTGCCTGACAGGGTGCCCGCCTGGTACACCGGACCCAGCGGTGCGATCTGGCTCATGATCTCGCGCCGGCCACCAAAAGCGCCAAGCGGCATGCCGCCACCGATCACCTTGCCCAGAGTCGTCAGATCCGGGGTGACCCCATAGAGGCCCTGCGCCCCCCTGGCGCCGACGCGGAAACCGCTCATCACCTCGTCGAAAATCAGTACGGCAGCGTGGCGGCTGCACAGCTCGCGCAGGCTCTGGAGGAAAGCAGGCTGAGGCGCGATCAGGTTCATGTTGCCGGCGACGGCTTCGACGATCACCGCGGCGATGCGTGGCCCGTGCTCGGCAAACGCCGCTTCGAGTCCGGTGCTGTCGTTGTAGTCGAGAACCAGGGTGTGCCTGACAAAGTCGGCCGGTACGCCGCTGGAACTCGGGTTGCCGAAAGTCAGCATCCCCGAACCGGCTTTCACCAGCAGGCTGTCCGAATGGCCGTGGTAGCAGCCTTCGAACTTGATCAGCAGGTCACGCCCGGTGAAGCCGCGCGCCAGCCGGATCGCACTCATCGTCGCTTCGGTTCCGGAACTGACCAGACGAACCATGGCCAGCGAAGGCAGCAACTCGCACAGCAGTTCGGCGAACTCGACCTCGCTTGCCGTCGGTGCCCCGAAGGACAGTCCTGCAAGCGCCGCCTGTTGAACGGCGGTGACCACCTCGGGATGCGCGTGCCCGAGGATCAACGGCCCCCAGGATCCGACGTAATCGATGTAGCTCAGGCCATCGACATCGCGCACGCGCGCGCCGCTACCGGCGGCAATAAACCGCGGCGTACCGCCGACCGAGCGAAATGCCCGAACCGGTGAGTTGACGCCGCCAGGGATGCGCTGCTGCGCGCGTTCAAAAAGTTGCTCGCTGCAAGAACTCACGGTGATCTTCCTCGAACAGTAGTTGATAGGCCGCCGCACGTGCCGTCACGTCAGGCGCTTCGAATAAATCACTGATCACCGCCAGCAGGTCGGCACCGGCGGCCAGCAGGGGCCTGGCCCGGTCCACGGTGATGCCTCCGATGGCGCAGGCCGGCACCCGTAGTTCGCTGCGGCAGCGGGTGAACAGCGACAGTGGTGCGGGCCTGGCCAGCGGCTTGGTTGCTGAAGGATGGACGGCTCCGAAAGCAACATAATCGGCACCCGCCGACACCGCCACGCGAGCACGTTCGAAATCGTCATAACAAGAGGCGCCGAGCAAGGCACCGGCGCCAAGCGCCTGCCGGGCCGCCGGCAACTCCCCATCAGCGGCCCCAAGATGTACGCCGTCGGCATGGACCGCCAGCGCCAGCGCGAGGTCGTCATTGATCAGCAAGCGCGCGCCGAATCCTCTGCAGAGGCTCAGCAGCGCGCGTGCCGTGGCGGCCCGCCGGGCAGGATCACGGCTCTTGTCCCGGTACTGAACGAGGACCGTGCCCCCCTGCAAGGCCGCCTCGACCTGCGCCAGCAGCGTGTTCAAGGGCAGGCCTTCGGGCGTGACCGCATAGAGACCACGCAGGGGTTTGCCGACCGCTTCAGGCATTCAGCATACCGCTACGGCGGCGGATCTGGAAGAAGCGATCCGGGATGAATTGGCCCATTCCCGGTCGAAAACCAGCGGCCAGCGATTGCCAGGTATATTCCTGGGCGGCCTCTACCGCCTGCTCCACCGACAAGCCCCTCGCCAGATGCGCGGCAATCGCCGAGGCGAGAGTACAACCCGAACCGTGGTAGCTGCCGGGCAGGCGGTCCCAGGCATCGCTGCGCAGCAGGCCAAACCTCTTGCCATAGAGGCTATTAACCACGCGCGCGGTGTTTTCGTGGGTACCGGTCAATAGCACGTACTCGCAACCCAGGTCGAGCAGGATCTCTGCGCATTCGACCAGTGTCCGCGGTTCATCATCCGTGTCGCCATCCAGCAGTCGACGTGCTTCGAGAGAATTGGGTGTCAGTATCGTCGTCAGCGGCATCAGCAATTCGCACAAGCCGGCGATCATTTCCTCGTCGACCAGTTCATCGCCACGCCCGGAGGCAAGCACGGGATCGAGAACCAGTGGGATGCCGGGGTAGTCTGCGAGGATTTCGGCGATCACCGCGATATTCTCGATGCTGCCGAGCAGGCCAATTTTGAAAACGGCGACCGGCATGTCTTCGAGTAGCGTCCGCGCCTGATCCTCGACGCAATCTGCATCGACTGCCAGGATACTGCCCACGCCGACAGTATCCTGCACAGTCAGCGCCGTCGCCACGGACAAGGGATGACAGCCAAGCGAAGACAGGGTCATCAAGTCGGCCTGCATCCCGGCACCTCCGGAGGGGTCACTGGCGGAGAAGGTGAGAACGATGGGCGGCGGCAGGGGTAGAGAGTGTAGGTTCATGAGAGCAAACAGGCGTCGTACAGGAGCTACCGTCGACAAAATCTTGGCGGAAGAAGCAAGGTTTGGCTAGAATTCGTGAATTTTCTTCTCGATTCTAACCGAAAACCGATAAAGACTATGAACACAGCAAGCAATGAGCCCTATCGTACCTGGATGTGCCTGACCTGTGGCTTCATCTATGAAGAAGCCAAAGGCCTGCCGGACGAAGGCATCGCACCCGGCACGCGCTGGCCGGATGTACCCATCAACTGGACTTGTCCGGAATGCGGGGCGCGCAAGGAAGACTTCGAAATGGTCGAAATCTGAAGACAATGCGTTATAGTAGCCGCTGGCGCAAAATCATGCGCGAACCGGAACTCCCATAAATCAACGATCCGGGATAGTCTGGAGGAGAGAATTGGCTGAAGCTGCAAACCTGCGCGGCGTCAAGGTCATGGTCATCGATGACAGTAATACGATCCGACGCAGCGCGGAAATTTTTCTTGTGCAGGCCGGCTGTCAAGTGCTGCTCGCGGAAGATGGCTTCGACGCGCTGGCCAAGGTCGCCGATCACCAGCCCGCAGTGATCTTCTGCGACATCGTGATGCCGCGCCTCGACGGCTACCAGACCTGCGCCCTGATCAAGAAGAACCAGCGCTTTCGTACCACACCAGTGATCATGCTGTCGTCGAAAGACGGTCTGTTTGACCGCGCTCGTGGCCGCATGGTCGGATCGGACCATTATCTGACCAAGCCATTCACTAAAGACAGTCTGCTGCAAACGGTCGCGACTTTTGCTCCGGCAGCCGCCGAATGAAGCAAACTCCTTGAAAGGCAGCTACGGGAACGGACAGGCCATGACTATCAAGAAAATCCTCGTCGTAGACGATTCGCCGACCGAACGTCATGTGCTGAAGGTCCTGCTGACCAGCCATGATTATGAGGTCATTACCGCGGAGAGCGGTGAAGAAGGCATTGCCAAGGCGAAGAGCGAGTTGCCGGACCTGATCTTGATGGACGTGGTGATGCCCGGCCTCAATGGCTTCCAGGCCACCCGAACCCTGACCCGCGATCCGGCGACCAAGAACATTCCGGTCATCGTATGCACCACCAAAGGCCAGGAAACGGACAAGATCTGGGGCCTGCGCCAGGGTGCCCAGGATTACCTGGTCAAACCAGTCAATGGCCCGGAGTTGCTGGCCAAAATCGCAGCGCTCTAACGGTCATGGCCAAGAAGATCAGCCTGCATGAATTTCAGTCCTATCTCGCGGCACGGCTGGCCGGCACCAGTAATCAGAGTTCGGCTGGCCTGCTGGGAATTCAGGCCGGTCCAGACTACTGGCTGCTCGACCTGGCAGACTCGGGCGAAATCATCCCGCTGACCCCCCTGACCAAGGTTCCCCTGACCAAACCCTGGTTCGCAGGGATCGCCAACATTCGCGGCAATCTGTACTCGGTGGTGGATTTGTCCGCCTTCCTGGGCAAGGAAGCGACGCCCCAGAACACCAGCTCGCGACTCCTCTTGATTGGTACCCGTCATGGCAGCAATGCGGCCTTGCTCGTCACGCGCATGATCGGCCTGCGCAATATCGAGGCCTTGACTCCCGAAACCGCTGCGTCAGGCGTGCCGGACTGGGCACGTGAAGCCTATTCGGACAACGAAGGGCGTCGCTGGAACAAACTCAAGGTGCGTGAACTACTGGCTGACGAGGCGTTCATGGATATTGGCGCTTGAGCCGCTTGCGTACCAAGAAATCCTCAACGACCGTGATTTGCACCGTCGAGAAAGTGTAACCGGAGAAGCAAGATGACGTTCAAACCCAAGCTACCGGCTTTCCTGTCCCCTTTCCTGTCTCGAATGACAGCGGCGGCAAGCGAGACCCTTTTGGCTCGTACCGTGATCGATTCCGGGGAACCGGTGAGCAAAGGGACGATCCCCTTCTTGCTGCCCTTCCTGAACCGCTTGCCGGTGATCAAACAACTCCAGATCCTTGGCGGCTGTCTGGTGCTGGTAATGCTGGTGATTGCTGTCCTCGTCTATCGCGACGACCGTCAGGCGGCCTATAACACGGTCTACATTGCGACCGCCGGTGAGATGCGCATGCTTTCTCAGCGCCTGGCAAAGGCTTCGAGCCTGGCACTGCTGGGTGACTCGGTCGCATTCAAGCAGGTCCGCGAATCGCGTGACAGCTTCGGCGCCAACCTGGAACGATTGACCAATGGTGGAGAACTGACAGGCACGCAAGTGCCACCTTCGCCAAGTGGCGTACAGCCGCAGTTGCAGACGGTGGCACAGATCTGGGACAAGACCGACAAGAATGCTTCGCTCCTGCTCGAAATGGAAAAGAGCCTGATCTCGCTGGGCAAGGATGTCGCCGCCATCAACGACAAGAATCCCCAGTTGCTCGAACTGTCTCAACAGGTCGCTGCGCTCAAGCTGCAGGGCAGTGCCAGCATCCGAGAGATTGCGGCGGCCAACCTGTTGGTGATGCTGACCCAGCGGATCGCGAAAAACGCCAGTGCGCTGCTGCTGGGTGATGCCATCGACACGGAAGTCGGCTTCCTTCTGGGCAAGGACACGAACACCTTTCGCGACACCATACAAGCGCTGATCAAGGGAAGTGAAACCTTGCGCATCGCTCCGACGACGGATGCGGATACCCGGCAGAAACTCAACGCACTCGATGCCAGCTTTGAAGAGTATCGAACCGCCGTTAGCGGCATCCAAGGCAACATGCAGAAACTGACCATCGCCAAACTGGCCGGTTCGCAAATCTTCCGCGACAGTGAAGAGTTGCTTACCAACACCTACCAACTGGAACAGGCCTACCATGGCAGTTTCATGCAACGTACCTCGTATGGCCTGGCGCTGCTGGTTCTGATCCTTCTGGCCATCTCGCTGGTGTTTCTGCTGGGCAAAACCTACCTCGCGGATAGCCAGCGTCAGACCGAACAGGCCGAACAACGCCGCCATGAAACCGATCTTCTCAACCGCCAGAATCAGGATGCCATCCTGCGTCTGATGAACGAACTCGGCGACCTCGCCGACGGCGACCTGACGGTGACCGCAACCGTATCCGAGGACATCACCGGCGCCATCGCCGACTCGATCAACTACACGATCGAGGAGCTGCGGGTACTCGTCGGCCGCATCAACGATGCGGCCAGACGGGTGACGCTGGCAACCGAGATCGCCCAGCAGACCTCCGCCGAATTGCTTGCTGCCGCCGAGCGCCAGGCCACCGAGATCAAGGCGGCCGGCCAGTCGGTCCTGGCCGTGGCCAGCTCGATGACCAACGTATCCGGCGACGCGAAACAATCGGCAACCGTGGCACGCCAGTCCCTGGCTGCAGCCGGCAAGGGTGCGCGGGCCGTGGAAGACTCGATCAAGGGCATGAACAAGATCCGCGAGCAGATTCAGGAGACATCCAAACGCATCAAGCGCCTCGGTGAGTCCTCGCAGGAAATCGGCGAGATCGTCGAACTCATTTCGGACATCACCGAACAGACCAACGTACTGGCACTCAATGCCGCCATCCAGGCTGCTTCTGCCGGGGAAGCGGGGCGCGGCTTCACGGTCGTTGCCGAGGAGGTGCAGCGCCTTGCCGAGCGTTCGGGCGAGGCGACGAAACAGATCGGAGCGATCGTCAGAACCATCCAGACCGACACCCAGGACACGGTCTCGGCAATGGAGGAATCGACCCGTGGCGTGGTCGAGGGTGCCAGGCTTTCCGATGCGGCGGGTCAGGCGCTGGCCGAGATTGGTGAGGTTTCGAGAACGCTCACGGCACTGATCGAGAACATCTCCGGCGCCACCCGCCAGGCGGCCGATTCGGCGACCAAGGTGGCCCGCAAAATGCAGGAGATATTGCTGGTCACCGGGCAAACCACGGCAGGAACGCAAAAAACGGCGATGGCCATCGGCGAACTGGCTGCTCTGGCGACCGAGCTCAAGGGTTCCGTAGCCGGCTTCAAGGTGTCCTGAAACTCAGATGAATGCTCCGACGGACTTCGATATCGGCCCGCTGACCTGGGTCAAGAGCGAGATCGACCTCGCCCTCGAACGAGGCGACACGGCACTGCAACAATTCACCGCGAGCGCTGCCGATGGGAGCGGCGACCGCACGCAAATCCGGTTCTGCCGCACCCATTTGCACCAGGTGCAGGGCGCCCTGACGATCGTCGGCCTGGATGGTGTGACCCAGTTTGCCGAAGCACTGGAGTCGCTGCTGGAGGCCATCGAACTGCAGGAGCGTCCCGCCACCCCAGCTACTGTCCAGCTTGCACAAAGCGCGCTGGCGGCGCTTCGCCATTACCTTGATGATCTGATCAGCGGCCAACCGAACCAGCCACTCCGGCTATTGCCTTTGTACCGAGAAGTGCAGTCGGCACGCGGGCGGGAACGTGTCTTCGCGACGGATCTGTTCTACCCCGACCTCAGCGTCCAGCCACCCCAACGTACCGGCCCGGTGCCGAAACACCGCCGTGGCGAGTTTGCACACCGACTCCATCAGCAACGTGCACATTTTCAGCACGGCCTGCTGGCGTGGTTGCGCACACCCAAGGACGACCAGGGCGTGGCCGAAATGCTCAACGCCGTCAAACGGATCGCAGCCATCCAGGAAACACCATCGGCGCGCTCGTTCTGGTGGATCGCCACGGCTTTCCTGACCGCCCTGGGCGAACACAGCTTGCCGGCAGATGCGGATGCCCGGCAACTCTGCAGCCGCATCGACCTGCAGACTCGCCGACTCCTCGAAGGTTCGAGCAATGTCGCCGAGCGCCTGATGCGCGATGCGCTGTATCTGGTCGGCAAGGCTCGCAGCGACGATCCCCTCGTACGCCAAGTCCAGGAAGCTTACCATTTGGCGGCCTTGATACCCGGCGCGATCAGTGCGGCGCCGGTCGCAGTGGAGTCCGTACGCCGTCGCTTGCGTGAAGCGATTGCTGCCACCGAAGAAACCTGGAACCGGTTCTGCGCCGGAACAACGCAGGTTCTGCCTCTGTTCAGGACCCATACCAGTACGCTGTCGACGCTGGTCGAAGAACTGGGTCACGCCGACTATCGCCGTCTGGTGCAAGCCATTGCCGAGGTTGCCGGCCTGCTGACGCAAAGCCCGTCTCGCCATACCGAAGCGCTGGCCATGGAAACCGCGACGGCCATCCTGCTCGCCCAGAACGCGCAGGAGAACATCCAGTACCTGGGCAGCAGTTTCTCGCACCAGGTGGATGTGATGGTCGAGCGGCTCCAGGGTTGTATTGCCGGAAACCCACCGCGACCAGAGTCGGAGTTGCCGTCACTCGACGAAATGTCACGCCTGGCACAGGAAAGGATGCTCGTTGCCCAGGTCGCCAGGGAGATTACCAACAACCTCGCACAAATCGAGCAGGTTCTCGATGGCTTTTTCCGCGATGCCGAAAAACGTGCCGATCTGAACGGACTGGAAACCCCGCTGCGACAGGTCATCGGTGCGCTTACCATGATGCGCCACGATGATGCAGTGGCCGTTCTGCAGCAGTGTGCGAAAGACATCGCATGCTTCTCGAAAGCGGACTACGTACCGCGAGTGACCGACTTCGAAAACGTTGCCGAGCAACTGTCGCTGGTTGGTTTCTTCGTCGATGCCATGCAGCACGGCGCAAGCGATTTCGCGACTTTCGTCAGCAAGATGCAGGCGGCCGTGGTCCACAAGGTGGACGACACGGCGGCAAGCGTCGAGCAGGAACTGGAGCAGCAAAAGCGCGATACGCACGCCTTGCTGGTGGCCCTCAAGGAGCAGCCCAGCGATGCCGGGCTGCGCCAGGAGCTCCGACAAAATCTGACGGCCTTGCAGAAAGATGCCGATCTGGTCGCCGACAAGGAACTCGGGCAGCAAACCAAACATGTACTCTCGGCGCTGGCTGCTGGCGGTGACGCCGCACAGCAGATTGACGCGGCCATGGCGAAGCTCAAGCCGCAGACACCGGAAGCTCCCCCGCCATCGGCAGAAACCATCCAGCTCGCACAGGCCACCACCGAGGAAGTCGATGCCGAGCTGGTCGAAATCTTTCTTGAGGAAGCCGACGAAGTCCTGGCCAGGACTCATGAAAACCTGCGCCAGCTGCATGAGCAACCCCATGACGTGGAATTGCTGACTGCCATCCGTCGTTCCGCGCACACCCTCAAAGGCAGCGGCCGGATGGTCGGGCTCAAGGATTTCGGCGAAGCGGCGTGGTCGATAGAACAGGTTCTCAACCTCTGGTTAAGACAGGAACAGGAAGTCACGCCAATCCTCCTGGACCTGCTTGAACAGGCCTACCGCGTCTTTCTCGCGTGGGTCGAGCATCTCAAGACCAGGCGCGGCCACGCACCTGATGTAACGAGCATGGTCGCTTTGGCCAATTCCCTTCGCGACGGCAGCGAAACCGGCGTCCTGTTGCCGCTGCCCGGCGAGGCCGCTGCAGCAGCGCCGAGCGAAAGCCTTGCGGAGGCTGCGCCAGCCGCTCTTCCAGAGGAAACCAGCCAGGCGACATCGGCAGCGGTCCACCTCGCTGTACAGGAAACCCGCACACAGCTTTCGATCGCTCCGGCACTGGCCGAGATCTTTAACGAAGAAGCCAGTGCTCACCTGGCTACTTTGCAGCGCGAGTTCGCGGTCCTGGAAACAGACCTGGCCGCCCCGACAACGCACGAAATGTACCGGGCTGCGCATACCCTTGCCGGCATCTCCGGAACCGTCGGCATAGCACCGGTCAAGATCCTGGCGCACGCACTCGAAATGGCGCTGTTGCGCCGCAATCACACCGCACACCCCGACAGCCTCGAAGCGATTGCCTGCGTCCAGCAGGCAATCGCCGCACTCACCTTGATGCTGTCGGATGTGGTTCGCCAACATGAGCCCGAAGCGGCACCCACCCTGGTCGAGATGCTCGACACGCTGTATCCGGAGTTGGTCGTCGAAAAACCGGAAGCTCTGGAAGCGACCAGCGAGCCGCAATCAGTCGCTGCCGGAAAGGGTACCGCAGCCGTAGCGCCTGGCGCCAGCCCGACGAGCACCGCGGTCGAAGCCCCGCAACTGCACGACGAACTGGACGAGCAACTGCTGCCACTGTTTCTTGAGGAAGCGCTCGATCTCAACCAGAACATTGCCACACAGTTACACGCCTGGCGCAGCAATCCCTCTGACGGTGAAGCCGTGCGCCGACTGGCGCGACTGTTCCATACGCTCAAAGGTAGCGCGCGCATGGCCGGCGCGATGAATCTTGGCGAACTCACACACGCCATTGAAACGCGCATGCAGGAAGCACAGGAGGCCAGCAGTGCGCCGCTGCAACTGATCGACGACATCGACAATGCCTTCGACGTGATCGTGCAGATTGTCGAGCGCCTGCAGCATGGTGAATCTGCAGATGCGCCCGTCGAGATATCCGACGCGGCGGCATCGGAACTGGCTGCCGAACACGCCGCCGACCAGCCGGTCCCGGCTTCCGAACAGGGTGCTGCCGCCGGCCCGCAGGAAGTCGACAGCGAAGCGGCCGCACAACGGGCCACCCTGCGGGTGCGTGCCGACCTGATCGACCGGCTGGTCAACGAAGCCGGCGAGTTGTCGATCGCCCGCTCGCGGATTGAAGGCGAGATGCGAGCCATCAAGGGATCGCTGCTCGACCTGACCGAGAATGTCATCCGTCTGCGCCGGCAGTTGCGCGACATCGAAATCCAGGCCGAACTGCAAATGCAGTCACGTGTCGGGCAGAGCGCTGAACAGCACGCCGATTTTGATCCCCTGGAATTCGACCGCTTCACGCGTTTCCAGGAACTGACGCGAATGATGGCCGAATCCGTCAACGACGTCGCCACGGTGCAGCAGAATCTGCTCAAGAATCTGGACGACGCCAACGCGGCCATCGTCTCGCAGGCGCGTCTGAACCGCGAAGTGCAGCAGGAACTGATGTCGGTGCGCATGGTGCCATTCAGCAGCATTACCGATCGTCTCTACCGGATCGTCCGGCAGGCCGGCAAGGAAATCGGCAAACGGGCGAACCTGGAAATCCAGGGTGCCCAACTCGAACTCGACCGAACGGTTCTCGAAAAAATGTTGGCGCCGCTTGAACACATGCTGCGCAACGCCGTCGTGCATGGCCTCGAAGACACGCCCACGCGCCTGGCCAGGAGCAAGCCCGAGATTGGCGAGATCTCGTTGAAGCTGACACAGGAAGGCAACGAGATCATTCTCTCTTTCGCCGATGACGGCGCCGGCCTCGATCTCGACCGGCTGCGCGAACGCGGTCTGCTCGCCGGTCTGCTGACCGAGGAAGAAGCCCGCGATCCGACGCGCGTGGTGGACCTGATTTTTGCGCCGGGAATATCGACGGCCAGCGAGGTGTCGCGTCTCTCCGGGCGTGGCATCGGCATGGATGTACTGAAGAGCGAAGTGAGCAGCCTGGGCGGCCGCATTGAAGTGCTGTCGAGCCCAGGCCAGGGAACGACCTTCCGCCTGTACCTGCCGCTCACCCTGGCAGTCACCAAGGCCTTGCTGGTACGCTCCGGCAATCGGCAGTACGCGATCCCCTCGGCCATGATCGAGCAGGTACTCGATCTCAAGGAGCAGATGCTGGCCCGCATTCGTGACGCTAGGGAAGCCGTCTGGACCGGAAACCATTATCCTTTCAGCTACCTGCCTCACCTTCTCGGCGAAACCCGTGCGCTACCGGAGAAACATTCCCAGTACTGGGTTCTGCTGCTACGCAGCGGCAGCAAGCGAATCGCGATGCAGGTCGACGAACTGCTGGGCAATCAGGAAATCGTCGTCAAGAACATCGGACCCCAACTGGCACGGGTGATCGGCGTCGATGGCGCGACCGTTCTCGGGAATGGCCAGGTGGTGCTGATCCTGAACCCGATTGCCCTGGCCAGCCGCGATCGCACGGTGAGCGCGGTCTCGCCGGTGCCAACCGTTCGTCAACCGGTGGCCACGGACAGCGTCACCGCCACCGTGCCGACGGTCATGATCGTGGACGATTCGCTGACTGTGCGCAAGATCACCAGTCGTCTGCTGGCACGTGAAGGCTACCAGGTGATGACCGCCAAGGACGGCGTCGATGCGCTCGAACAACTGCTTGCTCTGGTCCCGGACGTCCTGCTGGTCGACATCGAAATGCCGCGCATGGATGGTTTCGAGTTCACCCGCAACGTGCGTGCCGACAACCGCCTGTGCATGGTCCCGATCATCATGATCACCTCGCGAACGGCAGACAAACACCGTCAATACGCCATCGAGCTGGGAGTCAATCACTATCTCGGCAAGCCCTATCAGGAAGAGGAGTTACTGCGCCTGGTGGCCGGACATGTCAGGGAGCAGCGCCAGGCTTGACCACGGCGTAGCGTTGCAGGGTCCGCAGCCGCGCCTGCGCGTGCTCGACCAGCGGCGCCGGGAAATCGCGGCCAATCCGCACGCCGCAAGCCTCCTGCTCGGGCAGACTCATCCGCCATGGCGCATGCAGGAACTGGTCGGGGACAGCGGCCAGCTCCGGCAGGTAGCGGCGAATGAACCTGCCGGCAGGGTCAAAGCGTTGCGATTGCGTCACCGGGTTGAAGATGCGGAAATAGGGTTGTGCATCGCAGCCGCTGGACGCCACCCATTGCCAACCCCCGTTGTTGGCCGACAGATCGAAATCGTTGAGCTGGCGCGCAAAATAGGCCTCACCGCGCCGCCAGTCGATGCCCAGATCCTTGATCAGAAACGAAGCGGTCAGCATGCGCAGGCGGTTATGCATGTAGCCTGTACCGTTGAGCTGCCGCATCGCGGCATCGACCAGCGGAAAACCGGTGCGTCCCATACACCAGGCAGCAAAGGCCGCATCCGCCGATGGCCCCTGTTCCCAGCGAATCGCGTCGTACGCCGGCTTGAACGCGCGCTCGCAAACCTGCGGAAAACGGTCAAGAATCATGAAGTAGAAGTCGCGCCAGATGAGTTCGGAAAGCCAGGTCGCAGCCCCTTCGGCAGCGGCGCGCAAGGCACCGGCAGCCATCGCCTGGGCCACCAGATCGCGAACCGAGACGGTCCCGAAGCGTAGATGAACCGAGAGATACGAACCCCCTTGCAGTGCCGGAAAATCACGCTGCTGGTGGTAACGCGCCATACGCAGACGAAAATCGGCCAGGAGCTGCCGGCCGCCGGACATCCCCGGCACGATGCCCAGCGCTCGCAGATCGCTGCCGGAAAAGCCGATTTCCGCCAACGTCGGTACACCGCCGGCGCCCGGCAGCGCTGCCAGCCTCCCGTCTCCGGCTGCGTAGGGCTGCCAGTCATCGTCGCTGAGACGCTTCAGCCAGGCTTTCCTGTAAGGGGTGAACACGGTGTAGGGCCGCCCGGCCTGGGTCAGCACTTCGTCACCGTCGAGCAGCGCCTGATCCTTGAACGACTCGAAGGCAATTCCTTGCGCCTGCAAGGCCGCCCTGACCGCGGCATCGCGTTTCTTCGCCTGCGGTTCATAATCGCGATTGGTAAACACCGCAGTCACGGCCAGCGCCTTTGCCAGGCTCGGAATTTCGCTGACCGGCCAGCCATGGCGTACGATCAGGGCGCCGCCGCGGACGCGCAGCGCCAGATCCAGCTCGACCAGCGACTCGCGAATGAACTCGACGCGGCGATCGCGGCGCGGCTCCAGCGCATCGAGGATCTCGCGATCGAAGACGAAAGCGCAATAGACGCGGCAGCCACGCCGCAGCGCTTCGCAGAGCGCCGCGTGATCAAAATCCCGCAGATCGCGCCGAAACCAGACCAGAATCGCATTCCCCATCATGGATTACCTTTGTGTCAGGCGCCGCTGCCGATTAGAATAGGGCCATGTACAGCATCAATCTCACGGACCATTTTCTCATTGCCATGCCGGCACTGGTGGACTCTTTTTTTTCCAAGACCCTGGTCTATATCGCCGAACACAACAATCGCGGCGCGCTTGGCGTGATTGTCAATCGACCGATCGACATGAGCCTGGGAACGCTCCTCGAAAAAATTGACATTCCCCTGCAGGCCGAGGGCTTCGCCCAGTTGCCGGTCTTCTTCGGTGGGCCGGTACAGACCGACCGTGGCTTCGTCCTGCATCGGCCGGTCGGAAAATGGCAGTCCACGCTGGTGATCAACGAGCACATCGGCCTCACCAGTTCACGCGACATCCTGCAGGCCGTCGCCCGTAGCGGCCAGCCGGTGGATGTGCTGGTGACACTGGGCTACGCCGGTTGGGCTGCCGGCCAGCTTGAACACGAATTGGCACAGAACGCCTGGTTGACCGTGCGCGCCAAGCTCGACATCCTTTTTGAATCTCCCTACGAGGAAAGACTCGCGTCGGCACTCGAGCTGCTTGGCGTCAATCTCGCCAACCTCGCCGATGCCGCCGGCCATGCCTGAACCAGCCAGAAAAACCACGGGCACGGTACTCGCTTTCGACTTCGGCGAAAAACGCATCGGCGTCGCCGTTGGCGAATGGCAACTGCTGCAGGCGCATCCCCTGACCACCCTGCACGGCGAGGCCAACGCCGAGCGATTCGCCGCCATCGCCACCCTGATCCGGGAATGGCAACCAGCCAGCCTGGTCGTTGGCCGGCCGCTCGCACTCGACGGCACGCCACACGCCATGACCGCTCGCTGTACTCGCTTCGCCAACCAGCTGCGTGGCCGCTTCGGACTGCGCGTCGATTATGCCGAGGAACGGCTCTCCTCATGCGCTGCGCAGGAACTCCTGCATGCCGCCGGGCACGACACCCGCAGGGCAAAACAGCGTCTCGACGCCTTGGCTGCCCAGCTGATTCTGCAGAGCTATTTTGACGGCATGGCCGAAGCGGGCCACGAACACCCATGGTGAACGCCAGACGCTGATGAACGATTTCTTCCCCCTTCCCATCTCCCGCACCCAGGGGAGATTCCCGAGTCGCTGAAGCGACTTTCAAAATTACTCGGATGACCGCGAAACCGATGCCTCCCATTGACCTCCCCGATGCCGAAGCGCAGTGCGCCCAACTGGCCGAACTGATCCGACCCCGCTTGCGACCGGACACGGTCCTGGTCGGCATTCACAGTGGCGGCGCCTGGGTGGCCAGGCGCCTGCGCGAAATCCTGGAGCTGCGCAATGAAATCGGCCTGATCGACGTCTCGTTCTATCGTGACGATTACGGCGCAAGGGGTCTGCATGCACGCGTCCGGCCGAGTTCGATTCCCTTCGATGTCGAAGGCCGGCCACTGATCCTCGTCGATGACGTGCTGTATACCGGCCGCACGACGCGCGCGGCGATCAACGAACTTTTCGACTACGGTCGCCCGGCCAGCATCCAGCTCGCTGTTCTCGCCGACCGCGGTCGCCGTCAACTCCCGATCTGCGCCGATTTCTGTCCCTGGAAAGTCGATCTCGATCCAGCACTGGAACTGGTGCTCTCGACCGACGCCAGTGGTCGCCTGCAGTGGAGCCTGGCCGAGAATGCGCATGCGTAATCCACAACTCAACGCCAATGGCGAGTTGACACACCTGCTGTCGACCGAGGGCCTGCCTCGCGAAGTGATCAATCACATTCTCGACACCGCATCGAGCTTTCTCAAGGTCTCGCACCGCGACGTCAAGAAGGTTCCCTTGTTGCGCGGCAAAAGCGTCTTCAATGTGTTCTTCGAGAATTCCACGCGCACGCGCACTACCTTCGAAATTGCCGCCAAGCGACTTTCCGCTGACGTCATCAACCTCGACGTGACGCGCTCCTCGACCGCCAAGGGCGAGACCTTGCTCGACACGGTGGACAATCTGGTGGCCATGCACGCCGACATGTTCGTCGTCCGGCACGCCGCCAGCGGTGCACCACACCTGATCGCCGACCACCTGCGCCGCCTCGGGCGGAATGATGTACATGTGGTCAATGCCGGCGACGGGCGCCACGCCCACCCGACGCAGGGCCTGCTCGACATGTACACCATCCGTCACTACAAACAGGACTTCAACAATCTGGTGGTGGCGATTGTCGGCGACATCCTGCATTCCCGTGTAGCGCGTTCGGATATTCACGCGCTGACCACGCTCGGTGCTGCCGAGGTGCGCGCCATCGGCCCGCAAACGCTGTTACCGACGGCCATGGACAAGATGGGACTGCGGGTCTGCCATGATCTGCGGACAGGACTTCGCGATTGCGATGTGGTGATCATGCTGCGCCTGCAGAACGAACGCATGAATGGTGCGCTGCTGCCGTCGGCGCGCGAATACTTCCACTGCTACGGACTGACACCGGCGATGCTGGCGCTGGCCAAACCCGATGCCATCGTGATGCATCCGGGGCCGATGAATCGTGGCGTCGAAATCGACTCCGATGTCGCCGACGGGCCGCAGGCGGTGATCCTGCCGCAGGTCACCTTCGGCATTGCGGTGCGCATGGCGGTGATGGGCATTCTGGCGGGAAACTGAACGATGAACGAGCAACTCCTCCACCTCCGGAACGCCCATCTGATCGACCCGAAAAACGGCCTGGATGCCTGCCTCGATCTGTTCATCGTCGATGGACGCATTGCCGCGATCGGACAGCCGCCGACAGGCTTCGCTGCGGAACGTCAGATCGACGCCAAAGGGCTGATTGCCTGCCCCGGCCTGGTCGATCTATCCACCCGCCTAGGCGGCATCGAAACCGAACTTGCCGCAGCGGTCGCCGGTGGCGTGACCTCACTCGCCTGCCCGCCCGACACCAAGCCGCCGCTCGATGAACCGGGACTCGTCGAGCGCCTCGTCCGGCGCAGCGAAACGCTTGGCCTGGCGCGGGTCTATCCGATCGGTGCGCTGACTCAGCAACTGGCGGGCGAGAAGCTCGCCGAAATGAACAGCCTGACGCGCGCTGGCTGTATCGGCTTCTCACAGGCCAAGCATCCGATCGTCGACACGCAGTTGCTGCTGCGTGCCATGCAGTACGCCGCCACTTTCGGCTACAAGGTGCGCCTGCGGCCACAGGACCAGTTTCTCGCACGCGAAGGAGTGGCCCACGATGGCGAGGTCGCGTCCAGGCTGGGGCTGACCGGCATCCCGGTGTCTGCGGAAACCGTCGCCATCGCCACGGCACTGCAACTGGCAGCGCAAACCAATGTTCGCCTGCATCTTTCGCGGCTGTCGTCGGCCGCCGGCGTCGCCCTGATCCGTACCGCGAGACATGCCGGCATGCCGGTCTCCTGCGACGTCTCGATCCATCACCTGCATCTGTCGGAAATGGACATCGGCTACTTCGACAGCAATGCACGCTTTGACCCGCCATTACGCGCGTCAAGCGACCGTGACGCGCTGCGCGTCGCCGTCCGGGACGGACTGGCGGCGATCTGTTCGGACCACACGCCGGTCGACGCGGATGGTAAGCAACTGCCGTTTGCCGAAGCACTGCCCGGGGCTAGCGGACTCGAGCTCCTGCTGCCGCTGACACTGCTCTGGGCAAAACAGGCGAAGCTGCCGCTGGTGCTGGCGCTGGCCCGCATCACCTGTGATCCGGCCGCCATTCTCGGTATCGAGGCCGGCTCGCTGGCCATCGGCAGTGCGGCCGACATTTGCCTCTTCGACCCCGACGAGTCCTGGCGTGTCACCCCGGAAGCGCTGCGCAGCCAGGGGAAGAACACGCCCTTCCTGGGTTACGAAGTGAGCGGCCGGACACGCATGACGCTGGTCGGCGGGCGTATCGTTTTCGAGGCCTGATGCGATTCAATTCAGCGCCTCGGCCTGATACGCGCTGCAGGAAGCGGGCGATGACCATGAAGTGCTTCCGCACGGATCGTGAGAACATCACATCGGCGAGGCCATCTTAACACCAGCCTCCCGCAAAGCTGCCTCGCCAAATTCGGCAAACAGCGCCAGGGTCTTTTCTGCTTCTTCGGGGTCGAGCCGGGTCAGCGCGTAGCCAACGTGTACGATGACGTAGTCACCGACTGCGACGTCTTCGACGAGCGCCAGCGAAATCTCCTTGCTCACTCCGGCAATGTCGATCAGCGCCTGGTCATCGGGTCGCAGTTCGACGATCCGGCAGGGCAGGGCAAGACACATGCTCTACTCCTCTAACGGTCATGACTTTTCCAGGCACCCCCGATCATACCCAGCAGATGCTGCAGGGCGATCCACGCCTGACCGACCGACAGTCCGCCATCGTTGGGCGGTACCTGGCGCGCTTCAACGAGTTTTATCCCTTGCGCGCCGAGGCGAGCGCGCAGGCCACGCACGAAGACCTGGTTGAGGAAACAGCCGCCGCTGCCGACCACCGTCTTTTCGTCAGGCGCCAGGACTCGCACCCAGTCGGCGATGGCCGCGGCCAGCGTGGCGTGGAACAGCGCGGCGCCACGCTCGGCGCTCTTCTCATCCGCCAGCGCCGCCAGCAGCGGCAACAGGTCGAGGCGGCCCCGTTCGATCCGCCAACCCTGATCGAGCGGCAGAATGTCGCCGTAACACTGCGCCAGGCCTTCCATGAACATCGCCGCCTGCCCTTCGTAGGCCATCACCGACCGGATGCCGAGCAGGCCGGCGGCGGCATCGAAAATCCGGCCCATGCTCGTCGTCAGCGGACAATGGATGTCGCCGGCCAGCATCTGCGCGACGGCCGGTGCGGCCTGCTGACCGACAAAACGTTCGCCGATTTCGCTGTTGCGACCGAGTTGGTGCAGCACCGCCGCCGCCATCCGCCACGGCTCGTTGGCCGCGCGGTCACCACCCGGCAGCGCGAGTGGCGAGAGATGGCCGAGACGCTCGAAGCGGGCGCCGTCGACGCGCAACAATTCGCCGCCCCAGGCCGCGCCATCGGTACCCAGGCCGACGCCGTCGAGCGACAGCGCCAGGTGGCGCCTTGCAGGCCGTGTTCGGCGAGCACTGCCGCCGCGTGCGCATGATGGTGCTGGATGCCCAGCAGCGGCAGGCGACGCTGCATGGCGAAATCGGCGGCAAAACGCGTCGAGTGGAAATCCGGGTGCAGGTCGTGCGCCACGATCGCCGGTTCGACGCCCAGCAGTTTCAGCAACTGCGCGACGCTTTCCTCGAGGAAATCGCAAACGGCGGCATTGTCGAGGTCGCCGATATGCTGCGAAACGAAGGCTTCATCGCCGCGGGTCACACAGACGGTGTTCTTGAACCAGGCGCCGACTGCCAGTACCGAGGGTCCGGAGACCGGCAACTTGATCGCGCGTGGCGTGTAGCCGCGTGCGCGACGGATGAACTGCAGACCGCCGGTGGTGATCCGCGCGACGCTGTCGTCGCAACGTGTGACGATGTCGCGGTCGTGCATCAGAAAAGCGTCGGCGATCCCGTAGAGACGCAGCAGGGCTTCGCTGTTGCCGACCACCAGCGGTTCGCCACCGGGGTTGGCACTGGTCATCACCAGCGCGAGGTCCTGTGCATCGTTCCAGCCAGCCGACACCCGCCGGACGTTTTGCCGCTTCGTGGAAGAGCAGAAACTGCACCGGCGTGTATGGCAGCATGACGCCAAGCCAGGCCAGGCCTGGGGCGACACCGGGCAGCGCGGCGTCGCAACTGCCGCGTTTGCGGAGCAGGATCGCCGGGCGTGTCGGCAGGGCCATCAGACCCGGTTCGCCGACGCCGATCTGGACGAGCGGAGCGGCCGAAGCGGCATTCGCCAGCATCACCACAAAGGGCTTCTCGTCACGTTGCTTGCGCTCACGCAGCAAAGCGACGGCGACCGCGTTGCGCGCGTCGCAGGCCAGATGGAAACCGCCCAGGCCCTTGATGGCGACGAATCTTTCCCTGCAGCAGCAGGGTCAGGGCCGTGCTGATCGGGTCATCGGGCAGGCGGTGTCCCTCGCCGTCGAGCAGGAACATCTGTGGTCCGCACTTCGGACAGCAATTGGCCTCGGCATGAAAACGCCGGTCCTCGGGCCGCCGGTACTCACACTGACAACGGTGACACATCGCAAAAGGTTTGAGGCTGGTGCGTACGCGGTCGTAGGGCAGGCCGCGGCTGATGGTGTAGCGTGGTCCGCAATTGGTGCAATTGGTGAAGGCATAACGCCAGCGCGCGCTGCCGGGGTCGAACATCTCGGTCAGGCACTCGCGACAGACCGCCGTGTCGTGTCCGATCATCGTCGCGGCCCGGCCACTGCGGCTGTCGATGATCACGAAATCTTTGCCGATGCGTGCCGGTGCCGTATCGCGGGCGGTCACCGAGTTGACCCGGGCCAGCGGCGGCGCGTCCTGCTCCAGTCGATCGACGAGACTCTGCACCTGTGCGGCCGCGCCGCGAACCTCGATCTCGACACCGCGTGAATCGTTGCGGACCCAGCCCACAAGACCCAGTTCCCTGGCCAGCCGCCAGACAAAGGGGCGGAAACCGACGCCCTGAACGACACCGCTGACGCGGATGTTCTGGCAAACGATGGGCTCGGACATCTCAGCCTCCTGCAGCCAGCCGTGCTTCGAGTTCGGCGATACGGCGCTGCAGCGATGCCATCGTCACCCGTTTCTGCTGCCGGCGTGCGCTGCAGCCGGCCCGCAGCCAGGCCAGCCACTGCTCCAAGCCCTCCCCCGTCGTCGCCGACAAAGGGATCACCTGCAATGCCGGATTGACCTGCCGGGCATAAGCGATCGCCAGATCGCTATCGAAGGAAACGTAGGGCAGCAGATCGATCTTGTTGAGCAGCATCAGTGAGGCCGCATGAAATAGGTTCGGATATTTGAGCGGTTTATCTTCGCCTTCGGTGACCGACAGGATCACGACCTTGCAGGCTTCACCCAGATCGAAAGCCGCCGGACAGACGAGATTGCCGACATTCTCGATCAACAGCAGCGAATCGTCGGCTGGAGCCAGTTCGTGCAAGGCATGGCCGACCATATGGGCGTCGAGATGGCAGCCTTTGCCGGTATTGATCTGCAGCGCGGCAACGCCGGTGGCACGGATGCGTTCAGCGTCGCGACTGGTCTGCTGGTCGCCCTCGATGACGGCGATCGGCAGTTGTTCCTGAAGTGCCTCGATGGTGCGGCAGAGCAGGCTGGTTTTTCCCGAGCCGGGGCTGGATACCAGATTGAGCGCGAATATCCCCTGCTCGTCGAAGCGCCGGCGGTTTTCGGCGGCATAGCCATCGTTCCTGGCGAGAATGTCGCGTTCGATCTGTATCAGCCGCGACGGCGTCGTTGCCGGCGCCTGCGCCGCTGCCGAGGCGTGCGCATGGCCGTGCACATGCATGTGGGAAGCTGCGTGCTCATGGTCATGCGCATGAACATGCCGCCGGCCATCGGCGTGGGAATGGGCCTGCCCATGCCGAGCGCCAGCGGCGCTGTAGCTCATCCCGGCAGGAAGCTGCTCGGCGCCCTCGCGAAGCGGCGGTGAAGCGTGTGCCGGGTGGGCTGCTTGTGTATTCTCGGGCTCGGACAAAGCCTTGCCATCGACATGGATCTCGCCGGTGCCACAACCGCAAGTGGTACACATCTTTGCTGTCTCCTCATTGTTATTCGACTTCCAGTTCCTTCACCCGCATCTCGGTACCCCCGGTTGCTTGAACCGGATGCCCGCCGCAGGCTGGACAGGGGTCGTACAGTGCCGCAAGTGGCACCGTCATATTACAATTAAAGCATAAACCTTGGCCGGGCACCTCGATTACCTCCAGGGTGGCGCCTTCGGCCAGCGTCCCGCGGCTGACCGCAGCAAAGCAGAAGCGCATCGCTTCGGCTTCCACAGCAGCCAGCGCACCGATTTCGAGTTGCACCAGGCGGACGCGCTGAAACGACTGTGCGCGCGCAGCGTCCTCGACGATCTGCAACACACTCATGGCCAGTGACATTTCATGCATCGACGATCCTGATTTCGAAGGGAACGCACGGATCGAGTGACAGGGCCAGGCAAGTAGCCCGGATCCGCGCATCGTCACGGGTCTGTGCCGGACAGCCAGACATCTCGCGGACAAAAGCGCCTTGCGGATGAAAATTCCATTCGGTCGGCGCGATGATCCGATAGCGCTCGACGCAGTCAGCAGCGATCTCGATGCGGTGCAGCAAGGTACCCCGCGCAGTTTCGACGCGCGCCAGACCGCAACCGACCGCGATGGCCGTGGCATCGACAAGGGCCGACAGGCGCGACGGTTCGACGAGACCTGCCGTCAGCCAGCGCAGTTCGAGCAGGCGCGCTGCCAGGCGGGCCTGGACGCGCTGGCCACCGGCAAGCAGGAGGGCCACCCCGGGTTCGCCGGCGTGTCGAGCCAGAACCCCGGTCTCCACGGCCTGGCCGGCAAAGGTCGGCTGCGTGGCGAAATCCTCATGATCGATCAGCGCTGCCCACTCGGCGGCAGAGAGTTGTGGCAGCAGCGCGACCGCGGCGGCGGCCACCCGATCGGCAAACGGCGGCGCTTCCAGCTCGTTTAGCCAGTTCGAGAGATCGACACCGAGTGCCGCAGCCGCAGCGGCATCGACGACCGCCTGCAGGCGCTTGCGCCAGGCGCCGAACTCCTGGATCCGGTTGGCTCGATAGGGTTTCTGCAGCAGTGGCGGCCAGACCATCAACAAATGGTACAGGTGTTCGACGATCGCCTCGATGGCAACCGCCAAAGTCGGATCACGGGCGTCATCGACCGCGGCCCGCTCACCGCGCGCCGCCTGCACGCACAAGCGCGCAGCAGCATCCTGAGCATTGCGGCAGAGACTGAAAACGCGCGGAATGATCTCGGAAACTCGCGCCACCGGCAGCCCACGCAGGGCTCCGGCGAGCATGGGCCGGGTGGAAACGATCTCGGCCGAGACGATTTCTTTGCCGTCCCACGCCAGTGTCAACTGCAGAACACCCTGTTCCACTGCCACGCTCCCGGAAGAACCCAGTGAACAATACCCAAAGCCACTGAATCGATTTTGATTTTCATCAATCCGGGGCTAAACTCCCGCCTTCACAATATGCCCTCGCCGGTCTTGACCACTTCCCGGATCACCCTCTGCATGCTCGAAGCTTCAAATCTGGAATGCGTACGCGGCGAACGTCGCCTCTTCGCCGGCGTCAGCTTTCGGCTCGCAGGCGGCGAGATGCTTTATTTACAGGGAAAGAACGGTTCGGGAAAAACCAGCCTGCTGCGCATGCTGTGCGGTCTGACGCCAGCGGCCAGCGGCGACATTCACTGGCGCGGCCAGCCGATCGGCAAGCTCGGCGACGAGTTCCGCAGCGAACTGTGCTACCTCGGCCATCAGAACGCGATCAAGGAGGAACTGACGCCGCTGGAGAATATCCGGTCGTCGGCCACACTGGCGCAGGAAACGCTCGACGAGGACGCGGCGCTCGATGCCCTCGAACAGCTCGGACTGCGCAGCCGCGCCGACCTCGCCTGCCGCTACCTTTCACAAGGGCAGAAGCGCCGCGCCGCGCTCGCCCGTCTGGTACATGAAAGGCGCGCGCTGTGGGTGCTCGATGAACCTTATGTGGCGCTCGACGCGGCCGCGATCGAACTGGTCGCCGGCCTGATCGGTGCGCATCTGCAGCGCGGCGGTCTGGCTGTCCTGACCACCCACCAGGCGGTTGCCGTACCGGCCGCTGCGCTGCGCGAGTTGTGGCTCGGCGCCGATGACACAGCACAATAGCGGTTGTCCTTGATGCTACAATCGATCCGCGCCGTCATCGGTCGCGACCTGCGGCTGGCAATGCGAAGGCAGGCCGACATCGTCGCGGCGATGTTTTTTTTCATCATCGTCGTCAGTCTGTTCCCGCTTGGCGTCGGACCCGAAGCGGAGCAACTGCGCCGGCTTGCGCCAGGCGTGTTGTGGGTCGCCGCACTGCTGGCGACGATGCTCTCGCTGCCGCGCCTGTTTGCCGACGATCACCGCGACGGCACGCTTGAACAACTGGCGCTGGCACCGCAGCCTCTGGCGCTGATCGTGCTCGGCAAGGTCGTCGCGCACTGGCTGGTGGCCGGCCTGCCACTGGTCCTGCTGGCACCGCTGCTGGGTATTCAGTTCGACCTGGCCGGCGACGCGCTGGCAGTGCTGACCCTGTCGCTGCTGATCGGCACCCCGGCCCTGTCCGGGATCGGGGCGATCGGCGCAGCGCTGACGCTCGGCGTGCGCGGCGGCGGCGTGCTGCTGTCTTTGCTGGTCCTGCCGCTGTATATCCCGGTGCTGATCTTCGGTGCCGGGGCAGTGGATGCGACGCTGAGCGGACTCGGACCGCAGGCCCATTTGTCGCTGCTTGGCGCGCTCGCGCTGGGCGGCGTGTTTTTTGCGCCGTGGCCGACTGCCGCGGCCCTGAGAGTAGCCCTGGAATAGATGAGTAAGCGCGTAATCAACTGGTTCAGATACGCCAGCCCACAGACTTTTTACCCGCTCGCTGGCAAGCTGATTCCCTGGTTCTGGACGCTCGCTGCGATCTTCGGCGTGCTCGGGCTGATGATCGGCTTTCTGCTGGCGCCGACCGACGCGCAGCAGGGCGAAGGGTATCGAATCATCTTCCTGCATGTCCCGGCGTCGTGGATGTCGATGTTCATCTATCTGGTGATGGCTTTCTGGGCTGCCATCGGGCTGGCTTTCAACTTCCGCCTGTCCGGGATGATGGCCTCGGCACTGGCGCCGACCGGCGCCCTTTTTGCCTTCCTCTCGCTATGGACCGGCGCACTGTGGGGGAAGCCGATGTGGGGCACCTGGTGGGTCTGGGATGCGCGCCTGACTTCCGAACTGATCCTGCTCTTCCTCTATATCGGTTTCATCGCCCTGCAGGCCTCGATCGACGATCCCCGCCGCGCCGACAAGGCCGGCGCGATCCTCGCGCTGGTCGGCGTGGTCAATATTCCGATCATCTATTTTTCGGTCAAGTGGTGGAACACCCTGCATCAGGGGGCTTCGGTCAGCCTGAGCAGAGCACCCAGCATGGCCACGCTGATGCTCTGGGGCATGCTGCTGTGCGCCCTGGCATGCTGGATGTACAGCATTGCCATCGCCCTGATGCGCGTCCGCATCATCATGCTCGAGCGCGAGCGGCACACCGACTGGGTGCGCGAGTTGCTCGCCGAGCAGGAGTAGAAGAATGCTCAACATACACTGGAACAGTCTCGCCGACTTTCTGGCAATGGGCAACCATGGCGTCTACGTCTGGGGATCTCTGGCAGTGATGGCGCTGCTGATGCTGGCGGAACCGATCCTGCTGCTGCAGGGTCGGAAGAAACTCGTCTCTCGTCTCAAGCGCCAGTACCGTGCCGAGCGAACCGAAGCCCGGCGCAGCAGCGCCAGTCCCCGCAGGAGTCCGGATTGAAACCACGTCACAAACGCATGGCTCTGATCGTTGGCGGTCTGGCGATTCTCGCCCTGGTCGCAACGCTGGTGCTCAATGCCTTCCAGAGCAATCTGGTGTTCTTCTTTTCCCCCTCGCAGGTGGCCGCCGGCGAAGCGCCCAGGGGCAAGAGCTTCCGTATCGGCGGCATGGTCAAGGAGGGATCGCTGCAGCGCCAGCCCGACGGCGTGACCCTGCGCTTCGTCGTCACCGACACCGACCAGGACATGACCGTCGCCTACAAGGGCATCCTGCCGGATCTTTTCCGCGAGGGAAAGGGCGTCGTCGCGCAGGGCAAGCTCGCCGAGGATGGCGTCTTTGCAGCCACCGAGGTGCTCGCCAAGCACGACGAGAACTACATGCCGCCGGAAGCCGCCAAGGCCGTCAGCGATGCCCACGAACGCGCGGCAACCAACAAGGCAGCGGCGGAAGCCACCGCCAGGACCCTCAAACCGTAGGACGACAAGACCATGATCCCGGAAATCGGCCACTTCGCCCTCATCCTCGCGCTCTGCGTCGCCCTGACGCAGGGAACGCTGCCGCTGCTCGGTGCCCACCTCAACCGCCAGCCATGGATGGCCCTGGCCCGCCCGGCGGCGATCGCGCAGGCACTGCTGCTGGTGACGGCTTTCGCCTGCCTGAGCAGCGCTTTCGTCGACAACGATTTTTCGGTGCTCTATGTCGCACAGCACTCGAACACGCTGCTGCCGCTGCAGTACCGTGTCGCGGCCGTCTGGGGCGGGCACGAAGGTTCGCTGCTGCTGTGGATGCTGATGCTGGTGCTGTGGTCGCTGGCCGTGGCGCTGCTGTCGAAGCCGTTGCCCATGCCCATGGTGGCGCGTGTGCTCGGCGTTCTCGGCCTGGTCAGCGCCGGTTTCCTGTGCTTCATCCTGCTCACCTCGAACCCCTTCGAGCGCCTGCTGCCGGCTGCCGAAGAGGGGCGCGACCTCAACCCGCTGCTGCAGGACCCCGGCCTGATCATTCACCCGCCGATGCTGTACATGGGCTACGTCGGTTTCTCGGTGGCTTTTGCCTTCGCCATCGCCGCCCTGCTCTCGGGTCAGCTCGACGCTGCCTGGGCACGCTGGTCGCGGCCCTGGACCACGGCGGCATGGATTTTTCTGACGCTCGGGATCGCTCTCGGGTCGTGGTGGGCGTACTACGAACTCGGCTGGGGCGGCTGGTGGTTCTGGGATCCGGTGGAAAACGCTTCCTTCATGCCCTGGCTGGTCGGCACGGCGCTGATGCACTCGCTGGCGGTGACCGAGAAACGCGGCAGTTTCAAGAACTGGACGGTACTGCTGGCGATCTCGGCGTTCTCGCTGTCGCTGCTCGGAACCTTCCTGGTCCGTTCCGGCGTACTGACTTCGGTGCATGCGTTCGCCACCGACCCGACCCGCGGCATCTTCATCCTCGCCTTCCTGGGAACGGTCATCGGCAGTTCGCTGGCACTGTTCGCCTGGCGGGCGCCGAAGGTTGGTCTCGGCGGACGCTTCGGCCTGCTCTCGCGCGAATCGCTGCTGCTTACCAACAACGTGCTGCTGGTCGTCGCCTGCGCCTCGGTCCTGCTCGGCACGCTCTACCCGCTCCTGATCGATGCCCTCGGCGCCGGCAAGCTCTCGGTCGGTCCGCCCTACTTCGACGCGGTATTCGTGCCGCTGATGCTGCCGGCGCTGTTCCTGATCGGCGTTGCGCCCTTTGCGCGCTGGAAGCATGCCAGCGTCGGCGAACTCGCGCGCACGCTGCGCTGGGCTTTTCTCGCGGCGGCCCTGGTCGGCTGCGGCGCCCCCTTCCTTTTTGGCGAATGGAAGCCGCTGGTCGCCCTGAGCCTGCTGCTGTCGGCATGGATCGTTCTTTGCGCCCTGCTCAATGGTGTCGAGCGCGTGCAGGCGACGCGTGCCGGCCGCTCTTTCCTGGCCACCGCACTGCGGCAGCCGCGCAGCTTCTTCGGCATGCATCTGGCGCATCTCGGCATTGCCGTCTTCGTCGTCGGCGTCACCCTGGTTGGCGCCTATCAGTCCGAGAAGGATGTCAAAATGGAGGTCGGGGACAGCGTCGGCGTCGGCGGCTACCGCTTTCTCTTCAACGGCGTTCGCCAGCAGCAGGGACCGAACTACCGCGCGCTGGTCGGCGACATCGACCTCTTCAAGGACGGCGTGGCGGTGCGCAAGATGTTCCCGGAGAAGCGTTTCTACGTCGCGTCATCGATGCCGATGACCGAAGCGGCGATCGATACCGGCTTCCTGCGCGACGTCTATGTCTCGCTCGGTGAGCCGATCGACAAGGCCAGGCCGGATGCCGCCTGGGCGGTGCGCGTCTACCACAAGCCCTTCGTCGACTGGATCTGGGGCGGTTGCGTGCTGATGAGCATCGGCGGACTGCTGGCCATCAGCGACCGCCGCTACCGTGTCCAGGCGCGCGCCGGCGCGCACGCCGCTGCGGCCGCCGCCGCGGTGCTCGCCCAGAAAGCGTAGGGAACGGACCATGAACCGATTTCTCTGGCCGCTGATCGGCTTCGTCGTACTCGTCGCGCTGCTCGCCGTCGGCCTCCGGCTCAACCCGCGCGACCTGCCTTCGCCGCTGCTTGGCAAGCCGGCCCCGCAGTTTTCGCTGTCGCGCCTAGACGCGCCCGCGCAGTCGTTCTCGCCGCAGGAGATGCTCGGCAAGGTCTGGCTGCTCAATGTCTGGGCATCGTGGTGCGTATCGTGCCGGCAGGAACATCCACTGCTGGTCGAACTGGCGAAGCGCCAGACAGTACCGCTGATCGGCCTCAATTACAAGGAAGTGCGCGGCGACGGCGGCATCGATATCGACCAGTTGCCCCCCGGCAGCGAACGGAAAATGGCCATTGAACGCGCCTCCGACTGGCTCGCCAAGCACGGCAATCCGTACACGCTGTCGGTGCTCGACATGGATGGCCGTGCCGGCATCGACTACGGCGTCTATGGCGTACCGGAAACCTACGTCATCGACCGGGCAGGAATCATCCGCATGAAGCACACTGGCCCGATCACCCCCGAGGTCTTCTCCGGCAGGATCCTGCCGCTGCTTTCGGAACTGTCGAAATGAGACCCTTCCTGATGCTTCTGCTGCTCGCCGTGTTCAACCTGCACATGCCCCCCCTGCACGCTGGCGAAGCCCGGCCGCTCGCCGCAGACGAGCTGACCGAAAAGCGCCTGATCGCGATTTCTTCCGAATTGCGCTGCCTGGTCTGCCAGAATGAGTCGCTCGCCGGCTCGCATGCCGAACTCGCCAACGACCTGCGCCGCGAAATTCGCACGCTGATCCAGGACGGCAGGAGCGACGCCGAAATCATGGAATTCATGGTCAGCCGCTACGGCGACTTCGTCCGCTATCGGCCTCCATTGAAGGGAACGACGCTGCTGCTGTGGTTCGGCCCGGGCCTGCTGTTCATCGCTGGCCTGACGGCATTGCTGCTCTACTTGCGCCGACGCGACCGGGCGATCAGCGACCATCCTCTGAGCGCCGACGAGCAAGGCCGCGCTGAAGCGCTGCTGCACGAACAGGATTCACGGCAAGGACAAGCATGACCGCCTTCCTCATCGCCGCGGCCCTGCTGGTCGTCGCCGTCATCGCCCTCCTCTTGCCACCGCTGCTGCGCACGCCACGGTTTTCGGGCAACACCGGCCAGAGCGAAGCGAACCTGGCGATATTCCGTGACCAGCTTGCCGAACTCGAACGCGAGCGCCGCGATGGTTCTCTCGCCGAGGCCGATTTCGCCCAGGCGAAAAGCGAACTGCAACGCCGTCTGCTCGAAGAAGTGTCCACGCCGGCCGCGCCGGTGACCGCCGACGGCGGCAGTCGCAAGACCGCGCTGGCCTTGCTGGTGCTCATCCCGCTCGCTGCTGCTGCCGGCTATGCGCTGCTCGGCGAGCCGCGCGCGCTCGACCCGCTGCAGCGGCAGGCGCGCATCGCTCCCGAACAGATCGAGGCCATGCTCAACGGCCTCGTCGACAAGCTGCGGAAGAACCCCGACGACCACCAGGGATGGGTGATGCTGGCCCGGTCGTACAAGGTGCTCGAACGTTTCCCGGAAGCAACGAAGGCCTATGAACGCGCCGCTCCCCTGGTCGACCAGGACCCGGCCCTGCTCGCCGACTACGCCGATGTCCTCGCGCAGACCCAGGGCGGCAGCCTGCAGGGCAGGCCGAGCGAACTGATCGAACGTGCCCTCCGGATCAACCCCAGGGAACCGCAAGCGCTGCTGCTGGCTGGCGCTGCGGCCACCGACCGCCAGCAGTTCGCAGCCGCCGCCGAGTACTGGTCGCGCCTCCTGGAACTGGTCGAACCCGGCTCCGAGGAAGCCAATGCCCTCACCGCCGCGATCGGCAAGGCGCGCGAGTTCGCCGCCACCCAGGCCAGCGGCACCGCAAAACCCGGCGCCAGCGCCGGCGTAGTCAGTGGCGAGGTGACGCTGAGCGGCAAGCTCGCCGGCATGGTCCAGCCCGGCGACGTGCTGTTCGTCTTTGCGCGCGCCGAGGAAGGACCGCGCATGCCGCTCGCCGCCAAACGCGCCAGCGTTGCCGACCTGCCGCTGCGCTTCCAGTTCGACGATTCGATGGCACTCGCCGGCGGCAAGAAGATTTCGGATTTCGCCACGATCCGCATCGAAGCGCGGGTCGCCAGGGCGGGCCAGGCGCAGAGTTCGAGCGGCGACCTCTTCGGCACCCTCAGCGGCGTCAAGCCCGGCAGCCGGAATCTGCGCGTGCTGATCGACCAGGTGCAACCGTGAGCAGTTCTTCCGATCAGAGCCATCCCCTTCGATTGCTCACGGACACGCCCACTTGAACCGCTCGCAAGCCAATCTGTTGCTGCTCGCCGTCGCCGTCATCTGGGGTTCGGCGTTTGTCGCCCAGGCAGAGGGAATGTTGGGGGTCGGGCCTCTGACCTTCACCGGCATTCGCTTCCTGCTCGGGGCCAGCATCGTTCTGCCGCTGGCCTGGCGCGAATGGCGATTGCTGTCGGTGCGCGGCGCTCGACCGCAGGCCGGCGATGTCCTCGGTGTCAGTGCCCTCGGCGTGTTGCTGATGCTCGGCGCGGTGCTGCAGCAGATCGGCATCACCAGCACCACGGTGACCAACGCCGGCTTTCTCACCGCCCTCTACGTGCCGCTGGTGCCGCTGCTGGCGTGGCTGATTCTCAGGACCCGCCCGCACTGGTCGGTCTGGCCGACATCGCTCGGCTGCCTGGCCGGGACCTGGCTGCTATCCGGCGCGCAGGGGATCGATCCGGTGGTCGGGGACCTATGGGTGATTGCCAGCAGCGTCTTCTGGGCCTTGCATGTGCTTTTTGTCGGACGCGTCGCCGAGCGCATCGCCGCTCCTTTCCTGGTTGCCTGCGGGCAGTTCCTGATCTGCGGAGTGATCAGCCTGCTTGCCGCTGGCCTGAGCGAGACGATCACCCTGAGCGGGATTCGCCAGGCAGGGCTGCCGATCGTCTATGCCGGCGTGATTTCAGTGGCCATCGGTTTCACCGCACAGGTGGTCGGGCAGCGCTATTCACAGCCGGCCGACGCGGCGATCATCCTCTCGGCGGAAACCGTTTTCGCGGCGCTGTTCGGTTTCCTGCTCATGGGAGATCGCCTCAACGCCAGCGGTATGGCGGGCTGCGCGCTGATTCTGGTGTGCATCGTCGTCGTCCAGATCGCGCCACTGACTCCCGCTGGGCAATTTGTGCGTCGCTGACGCGACTTTCGCATTAATAGCCGTGCCGAACCTGCGACAGGAAGGCCTTGGCACGATCGTGGTCGGGATTCGAAAAAAAGCTGTCGGGGGTGGTGTCTTCGAGAATCACGCCTTCGTCGAAGAAGATGATCCGATCGGCGACTTCGCGCGCGAAGCCCATCTCGTGGGTGACGACCAGCATGGTAATGCCGCTATAAGCCAGTTCGCGCATCACGGCGAGAACCTCGTTGACCATTTCCGGGTCGAGCGCCGAGGTCGGCTCGTCAAACAGCAGGACCTTGGGGTCCATCGCCAGGGCACGCGCAATCGCCACCCGTTGCTGCTGGCCGCCGGAGAGCTGGACCGGGTACTTGCTGGCCTGGGTCTTCAGACCAACCCGTTCGAGCAGGTTCATCGCCTTGGCCTCGGCGGCTGCCCTGGGCATCTTGCGGACGCGCATCGGCGCCAGCGCGACGTTGCGCAGGATCGTCAGATGCGAGAACAGATTGAAACTCTGGAAAACCATTCCTACCTCGCGGCGAATGGCATCGAGATTCTTCAGATTGTCGTTGAGAACGATGCCATCGATGATGATCTCGCCGGAATCATGCGTTTCGAGGCGATTCAGCGTGCGCAGGAAAGTCGACTTCCCCGAACCGGACGGCCCGACAATGGCCGTGACCTGCCCCTCGTAGAAGGTCGCCGAAACGTCCTTGAGCGCATGGAAGGCACCGAATCGCTTGTCGACCTTGCGCGTTTCGATGATTGGTCGGAGTGTGGCCTCGCTGTTCATGTCATCGCCCTTGCTAACGCTTCTGGCCAACATCGAGCTGCGCTTCGAGCGCCGCCGTGAGCGTCGTAAACGCGGTGGTCAGGATCAGGTAAATGGCGGCAATGGTGATGAACACCGGGATCGGCTGATAGCTCTCGGCCTGGATCCGGTAGCCGACCATGGTCAGTTCGACGACGCTGATCGCGTAAGCCAGCGACGAATCCTTGACCAGCGACGCCAGGTTGTTGGCCAGCGCCGGCAGCGCGACGCGCATGCTCTGCGGCAACACCACGTCCATGAAGGTCTGAAAGGGCGTCAGGCCGAGTGCCCGCGCGGCTTCGACCTGGCCATGCGGCACCGCGAGAATGCCGGCGCGGACGCATTCGGTGTTGTACGCCCCGATGTTCAGCGACAGGGCAATCGCGGCACAGGCAAAGTCGGACAGCTCGACGCCCTCCGGCATGATCTCCGGAAACGCCAGCCAGACGAACAGAATCTGCAACAGCAAAGGCGTACCGCGGATCAGCCAGACATAGCTGTCGCACAGCCAGCGCAGTGGCCAGAAACGGGATAGCTTGCCGAGTCCGGCGAGGACACCGATCACGACCCCGGCGACGCCGGCGATCAACGTCAGGCCGACGGTGATTCTGGCCCCGTCTGCGAATTGCTGCGCCGCCGGGCCGATCGGCGCCGGTGCCGCGGCGAGCGGCAGCGCCATCCCCCAGAGAAAAACGAGCAGCCCGATCATCGCGGCGAACATCGCCCAGCCCGGATATTTCCTGGTCCAGTTCATCAGTTCATCAGTTCATGTGGACTGGTTTTCAGGAACGGCAGGAAATGTCTTCCTTGAAATACTTCTCGGACAGCGCCTTGTAGGTGCCGTCCTTCATCACCTCGACCAGCGCCTGATTGAGTTTGTCTGCGAGTTCCTTGTTGTTCTTGCGCAGGATCATCGAGACACGCTCGACAAACACCATTTCGCCAGCCGTAATGCCGGCGTCGGGATTCTTGTCGAGAGTCGCTTTGACCGTGAACTTGTCGGAAATCCAGGCATCGACCTTCTTGGCGCGCAGCGCGGAGAACGCTTCAGGGTCGCCCTTGTAGGTCTTGACGTTCTTGAGCCCCTTGATCTTCCTGGCGGCATCGGCGTAGGTGGTGGCGAGTTGCACGCCGACGGTCTTGCCATTGAGCGATGCCACGGTCAGTGGGCCATCCTTGGCCGCGGCGATCTGTCCGCCGGTACAGTAATGCGGATTGGCGAAATCGACCGACTTGGCACGCTCTTCGGTATACCCGTGCGAGGCAATCGCAAAATCGAAACGATCCTGCTTGAGTGCCGCCAACTGCGCATCGAAGGCGACCACCTTCCATTCGAGTTTCAAGCCGAGCTTCTTGGCGATGGCTTCGGCCAGATCCACTTCAAAACCGGTCAGCTTGGGGCCGTCGTAATAATTGAAGGGCTGGAAACCGCCTTCAGTGGCCGCAAGGATGGTCCCGGAACTCTTGATCACCTCCCATTCGCGGGCCTGTGAAGGACCGCCGAGCATCAGCGAGAGCGGAATGACGACACTCAATAACCTGGCTAAGAAACGCATGACATCTCCTGTTGATAAAGTCAAAGTTCGTGGAACAAGGGATTGCCGTCACGCCATGACCCGTACTACCCTGGCCAAGTTGGCGAAAAAGCAGTGAAGAGTACAACAAACAGGGTCGATGAGGCGCAAGAATCACAATGCCGGCAGCACGCGCAAAGCAGCGGCTGGCGGCATTCCGGCAAGCGCGGCGCCAGGTGACGTCTAACGGTCATGACTTTTCCAGGCCCCCCCGATCATGAAAGTCATGACCGTTTCCCTCTCCCCCGACCCCTCCCCCGCGAGGGGGGAGGGAGATTCGTGAGTCGCATACGCGACTTTCACATTAACGGTCATGACTTTTCCAGGCACCCCCGATCATGAAAGTACGCCGGCGGCGGCCAGCAGTTGCGCGCCGTGGCAGATCGCGGCGAGCGGCTTGCCGGCATGGGCGAAATCAGAATTTTCAATTCGAGCTGTGCGGGCGTGTCAGCCGGATCACATGCCAGCCGGCAAAGCTTTCCGTCAGTGCGCTTTCGGCGTTGGTCAGGAAATAGACCTCGGCATTCGCGGCCGGGGGCAGCAGGCCGTTCAGTCGGGAAAAGTCCCGCGGTGCATAGGGCGTGATGCGGCCCGTCTGCAGCCGGTCGGACCATTCGTGGACGACGCTTTTCTCCGTGCTCAGGAAAAACTGCGTATATCGCCGCCGGCCCAGATCGTCCAGCACGGAGGCAACCTGAGGCCAGACTTCGAGCATGGGATAGGAGCTATCCACGACCACCACGACTTGACGCGGGTGGGTCTGCAGGTAGCCATGGTAGCCTGCGCCGAGCCCAGCAAAAGTCGTGACGGCCAGTGCCAGCCAGGTGCGCAGAGCAGACATGGCCGGCTTACATCTGCGCGTTCAACAGCGAACCGATCTTGTAGCCGATGTCGCCCTCGCCGGCATTCAGATTGGCCGCCTCGACGAGACCCGACAGGCGTGCCAGTTCCTTGATGTCAGCCTCGTAGCCCACGGCATAGATCGGAATATTCAGTCCTTTGATGATCATTCGCATGTCGTCGAAACTCATGCCCTGGTTGGTTTCGCCGTCGGTGAGCACGAACAGCATGGGCTGCACGTCCGGGTGTGTGGCCTTCTCCTTGACGAGCAGCGACAGGGCTACCGCGATGCCGTCGTACATCGCGGTGCCACCGGCGGCATCGATCTGTGCGATCGCCGTGCGCAGCGTGGCTTTCTGGCGTAGATCGAAAGGCTTGATCGGCACCACCTCGGTCACCTTGTCGTTGAACAGCACCATGCCTATCGAATTGCTCGCGGCAATCAGGTCGGAGCCCTGCAGCAGGGCCTGTTTGACGTTGCGCAGCCGGCTGCCCTGCATGGAACCGCTGATGTCACACAAGAATACCGCTGCGACCGGCCGGCTCTGGTTCTTGGCCTTTTTCCAGAGTTTTTGTACCTGCGCGATCATCTCTCCGGGCGGCGCTGCAAAGGGGGTTTTATGGTCCATGGGCGAATTAAAGCCATACTTGGCTGCGTTCGCCTGATATTTCTGCTGTGTCGCGAACGCCGCGAAGCGCTTCAGTACTTCGACGCGCTCGGCGGGAATCTTGCCCAGCGCGTAGAGTGGGTTGTCGTGGCGTTCGCCGAACGGCACGAATTCGTAGCCGCTGCTCAATTCCGGCATGTTTGCGAAGGTCTGGCGCTCCATCACGAAGGCGTCGAGCGAGCCGCCACTCTGTACCGAATCGCGCATTTGCAGGGTGGTGATGGCGACGAAGGGCACCTTGCTTTGAAAGCCCTCGAACGCGCTTTCCACGTCCGGCGCCAGCATGCGCGCGGTTTCGCCGCCGGCGAAGGTCTGCAGCACCGTGAGGAGGAAATTCAGGCCGGTCGTGCTCGCATAGGGATCGGTGTAGCCCATCACGATGCGCTCCTGTACGGTCGCGTCGATGAGCATTTTGACGTCCAGTTGGCCGCCCGCGGTGCGTAGCTTGTCGGCTTTATCCTTTTTCAGCACGACGCCCGCAAGATTGCCGGCCAGACGCTCACTGATCGGCGTGACCGCCATGCCGCTCGCGGCCGTCATGCGTATCCACAGATGCGAGGATGGGGTATAGGCGTCGGGAACATATTTGCGCGAGGCGATGAACTGGTAGGCGGTGCCGGAGGCGATGTTGCGCACGCGGACCTGAGCACGCCGGCCGTCGGCAAGCTTCTCGTTCGCGGCATTGAAATCGCGCGCAACCTCGGTCAGCCAGCCATCGCTGCCATTGCCGGATTTTTCGATCGAACTGAATATTTCGGCCACCACGTCACCGGCGCCAGCGGCCGGCTCCACGACGACCGGGAATTTTGCGATGTCGGGTAGTGTATCGGCCAGCGTGGCCGGCGCGCCGACAGGCAGATTGACCTGCGCACGCACCGGACGGGTGTCATAGGCCACGCGCTGCACGTGCTTTGCGAGTTCGGCGTGGGCCTGCTCGCTGGTCAATGGCTGGGAACGATCCGGCCCGCAAGCCGACAGCAGCAAGGTCAGGAGTGCGCCAAGAAGGATGCCGAACGCGCCTGGAGAGGAATTGTTCATGATCTACCTTTCGGTGAGTGGCCTGTGCCGAGCCAGTCGGCCCGCTTGAGCAGCGGCGAGCCGTTCATCTCTTGCCCGGCGGCCGTGCGCCGTCCGCCGCATAGCGGCCGGTCTGGCTTGCCAGTCGTTCGAGTTCCGCGATGGCCGTGCGGGTGTCGAGTTCGCTGCGATCCTTGCCGGTATGCGTATTGGCGAATGCTGTCGCCACCCTGGTCAGCGCGGTAATCGCGGCTTCGTTCTGGGCCAGCAGGTCGGCCGCTTTCTCGAATTGGCCGGCGTGCAAGCGCTTGCGTTCGTGCCATGCACCGGCGCTGTCCGGGTGTGTGCCGGCAGCGTGCATTTCGCGCAGGCGCTGGTCGAGATAGTCGGCATCCCTGCTGCTTACGCTGCGCAAACCCAAAGCCAGTTCGTGCAGGTTATCCAGCGCCGCGAGATAGACCTTGTCGGCCGTTGCGAGATAGCGGTCGAAGGTGAGTTCGCCGGCGTCCAGCCGCCGGCCCAGCACGATGGCCAGGGTACGGCGCTGGTCGCACAGGATGCTCAATTGTTCGACGCCGCGGCGGGCATCCGCGTGGCGCGCGCCAAGTTCGCGCAATTCGGCCGCCAGCGGAGCAATGTCATCGGCGGGGGCGGTGCGCGCATTTTCCTGGGCAGCGCGTGCAGCCAGGACCGGCCAAAGCACCAGCAGTCCGGCGCCCAGCGCCAGCGCGACGATGTGGATCGCGGCGGACGGCGCGAACCACGCGGCAAACGCCCATTCCAGAAAGCCCGTCACGGCCAGCACGAACCCACTGCGCGGATCGCGCAGCAAGCTCCGGAGAGCACGCGGCGCCAGTGGATTCATGCGCCGTTCTGGTCAGGTGTGTGCCAGTCATCCGCTGCAGCATTGCCCTGCTGCAGCGCGCGCACGCTACCTGCGGCCGCAACGGCGATGCGGTCCATTTCGAGAATCGACTTCGCCATTTCAGGCAGCGCCGCGCGGCGGAAACTGGCTAGCGCGTCCAGGGCTGCCCGCACGTCGGAGAAGGCCTTGCGCAGCACCTCCAGATCAAGCTGGGTAGCAGCAGCCTGACGATGGATGTCCACCCCCTGGCTTTTCAGGCGCGCGGCGGTGGCGCCAATCAACTTGTTGGTGGTGTCGGTGATGGTCTGCACCTTGTCCAGCACGATCTTCTGGTTCGCCAGTGCGAGCGCAAGCGCCACAGCAGTTTGCAGCGCATTCACCGTCACATTGACGGCGCGATCCACACCACGCATCAGTTCCCGGTTATTGCGCACGATGACTTCGGTGGTGAGGTAGCCTTGCTGGCCCACGAGCAACTGTTGCTGCATGTCCTGGATGCGCTGCCGCAGCGGGAACAGCAATTCCTCGGCGACGAATCTGGCCTGTGCCGTGTCGGGTTCGATCTGCGTGGCGAGCCGCTGTTCAAGTTCCGCATCCACCAGCCGCGATAGCCCTATCGAATGTTCCAGCCGCTCGGCGAGGGCATGCATCTCCTTCTGATCGCCCTGCAAGGTGAGGTTGTCGCGCCGCAACTGCTCCTTCCCGGCACGCAGTGACTGCAAAATGCGGTCGATGACCGTCGAAACGCTTTCATAACGAGAAAAATAGCGCTTGAGCGGCGTGCCTATCCCCGGAATGTAGCCGATCAGGCGTGTGGCGAATCCCGGCTCCAGATCGAAGCGGGCGGGATCGAGTTCCTCCACGCGGTCGCGCAGCGCGAGCAATGCCTGGGCCACGTCGCCGCCGTCTTCGGCGCGCCCGGCCAGCGCGCGCAGCGGCTCCTTGAGCATCGCGCTGCGACGGGCGAGTTCGGCCTGTTCGAGATGGCCGAGATGTTCCACCTCATCACGCCCGGCCGCCTGTTGTGCGGCTGCCCGCTCCAGCAGGTGGTCGACGAATTGTCGCGCCTGCACCACAAGCGGGTCCGCAGCGGGCGAAGCGGCGGCAAGATCCGGCACGGATTGCCGGGGACTGTGGCCGGCGGGTTTGGAAGGATCGGAACTCATTGCCTGGCAGCCTTCATAAAATGCGCGCGGACGCTAAGCTCAAGCGGGAATCGCGGCAATGCAGGCCCATCCTGCTTGCACCCGTCCCCGACACTTGCGGGACTACGTCAGCATTCTATCCCAGCGACGAGAGTAGATGTTTCCCATCCAGTGGCGGTCCATCGTCGATTCTGCCCTCGCTGAGCCTCACGAAGTGAATCCGTGCCAGCAGCAGCGAACGTACTGCCACCACCCGCTGTCAATCCACCATCTGCGCCAGGCGCGCATCTGTCCGGAGGTTCGACATGTCCCACTCGCCATTCAATACGCTGTCTCGCTTCACGCCTCCCGGCCAATCGGAGGTTCTGTTCTATTCCTTGCCGGCACTGGCGGCTGCCGAGATTGGCAATGTGCCTCGTTTACCGGTGTCGCTACGCATCGTTCTCGAAGCGCTGTTGCGTCACTGCGATGGCCAGCGCGTCAGCGAGCAACACATCCTCGAACTTGCCGAGTGGCAGCCGCGCGCACGCCGCAGCGAGGAGATTCCCTTCGTCGTCGCGCGCGTCGTGCTGCAGGATTTCACTGGCGTGCCATTGCTCTGCGATCTCGCAGCGATGCGGCAGGTGGCGCAGGCGCGCGGACTCGACCCGCGGCGCATCGAGCCGCTGGTGCCGGTCGACCTGGTCGTCGACCACTCGGTACAGGTCGATTACTACGGCACGCCACAGGCGCTGCAGCAGAACATGACTCTCGAGTTCGAGCGCAACCGCGAACGCTATCAGTTCATGAAATGGGGAATGCAGGCTTTCGAGACCTTCCGCGTCGTGCCGCCGGGAGTGGGCATCGTCCACCAGGTCAATCTCGAACATCTGTTCCACGGCGTTCGTCAGCAGGCAATGCGGGAAGCGGGTACAGGGCGCGCCGAGGGACGGCTGTGCTTTCCCGACACGCTGGTCGGCACGGACTCGCACACCACGATGATCAATGCCGTCGGCGTCGTCGGCTGGGGGGTCGGCGGCATCGAGGCAGAAGCAGCGATGCTCGGGCAGCCCGTTTATTTCCTGACCCCGGACGTAGTTGGCGTCGAACTCAGCGGCCGCCTGCGCGAAGGCGTCACCGCCACCGATCTGGTGCTGACGGTAACCGAGCTGTTGCGCCGTGAGAAAGTGGTCGGCACCTTTGTCGAGTACTTCGGCGAGGGAGCCAGCACGCTGTCGGTGACCGACCGCGCGACGCTGGCCAACATGGCACCGGAGTACGGGGCGACGATGGGCTTTTTCCCGGTCGACGAGAAGACCATCGACTATATGCGCAGCAGCGGCCGCAGCGAAGCGGATTGTGTGCTCTTCGAGGCCTATTTCCGGGCACAGGGATTGTTCGGCATTCCGCGCGCCGGCCAGATCGATTACTCGCGTACCGTCCGCCTCGATCTGGCCAGCATCGTCCCCTCACTGGCCGGCCCCAAGCGGCCGCAGGACCGCATCGCGCTGCCCGAGATGGCGAGCCGCTTCAATACCCTGCTGAGCGCACCCGAGTCGGCCGACGGCTTCGCTCGCCCACCCGAGACCCTGCGACAGCGCTACGCGACCGGGCGGCCCGGCGTCGATCTCGGCCATGGCGACGTGCTGATCGCGGCGATCACCTCATGCACCAATACCAGCAATCCGGCAGTGATGATCGCCGCCGGATTGCTGGCGAAGAAGGCCGTCGACAAAGGCCTGCGCGTGCAGCCGCACATCAAGACCTCGCTGGCTCCCGGCTCGCGGGTGGTCACCGATTATCTGGAAAAGGCTGGCCTCCTGGAGCCGCTCGCCAAACTCGGCTTCGCGCTCGCCGGTTACGGCTGCACGACCTGTATCGGCAATGCCGGCGACCTCGACCCGGCGTTCAACCAGGCGATTACCGATCACCAGCTCGTCGCCGCCGCGGTGCTCTCGGGTAACCGCAACTTCGAAGCGCGCATCCATCCCAATCTGCGCGCCAATTACCTCGCTTCGCCGCCGCTGGTCGTGGCTTTTGCAATCGCCGGCCGGGCCAATATCGACCTCGACAGCGAAGCGCTGGGTCGCGGTGCCGACGGCCAGCCGGTCTATCTGCGCGAGATCTGGCCGAGCTCGCAAGAGATCGACGCCGTGCTGCCGTTCGCGCTCGATCCCGAGACCTTCCGCCGGCGTTACGCCGACGTCGGCGCCGACCAGGATCTCTGGAAAGCCATTCCGGCGCCGGCCGGCGAGGTCTACGACTGGCCACCATCGACCTACATCGCCCGCCCGCCGTTCTTCGAACTGCCAGCGCAGCTTGCCGGCAACATTCGCGGCGCGCGGGCGCTGCTGATCCTCGGCGACTCGGTCACTACCGACCATATCTCGCCGGCCGGTTCGTTCGGCGAGCACACGCCGGCCGGGCAGTGGCTCACCCAGCAGGGAGTCAAACGCGTCGACTTCAACTCCTACGGCGCCCGCCGCGGCCACCATGAGGTGATGATGCGCGGCACCTTCGCCAATGTGCGCATCCGTAACCTGATGCTGCCGGCCGACGCCGAAGGACGCCAGCCACAGGGCGGCTACACGCTGTTCGACGGCCAGCAGACGACGGTCTTCGCCGCCGCGATGCGCCATCTCGAGCGTGGCACGCCGACGCTGATCTTCGCCGGCGAGGAGTATGGAACCGGGTCGTCACGCGACTGGGCCGCCAAGGGAACCCGCCTGCTCGGCGTGCGGGCGGTGATCGCGCGCAGCTACGAACGAATCCACCGTGCCAATCTGGTCGGCATGGGCGTACTGCCACTGCAGTTCGTTGCCGACGATTCGGTGACTTCTCTGGGCCTGCGCGGCGACGAGACCTTCGACATCCTCGGCATCGGCCCGAGCCTGTTGCCGATGCAGGCGCTCACCCTGGTGATCGAGCGCGCCAACGGCGAACGCAGCGAACGCCCGTTGCTGTGCCGCATCGACACGGCGATCGAGGTCAGTTACTACCGATCGGGCGGCATCCTGCCCTACGTTCTCGGCGAACTGCTCGGAGCACCTGCGGGAAACACGACCGACTAATTGCTGCAGAATGGCTATGTTGAAATCTCATATAATTGCGCGCTATCCAACCCCTGCACACCTGCCTCCTTTGACCAGACAAGCGGACATATTCAGCTCTTCCATCGTCGCGGTAGGTGCCTTCAATCCGGCCATTTTCACGCCGGACTGGCTAGAGCGAAACAATCTGATCGGAACAGACGACCTGGACGGTGCGCGGAACGACGCGTCTTTGATAGTTTCGCACCAGGTTTGTGCGTTCGAAACCGACTGGTTTGCGCTTCAGGTGTTCGAAGAGCAGTTTTCGCTGACCAGCAAGGGACCTTTGACCCCGGCGTTTGCGGACTTGGCAATCGGGATCCTGTCCTTGGTGCCGCACACACCAATCACTGCTGTCGGGCTAAATTTCCTCGGACATTACCGGCTAGCCAGCAAGGATGAGTACCACCGAGTCGGCGACGTATTGGCACCAAAAACCATTTGGAACGGTCTTTACCCCGAAAAGCACGCTACCACCGGCCTGGTCGATCTGACAATGCTCATCCAGCGCACCGACAAGAGCCGGAACCCCGTATCCGGTGATGAGAAGCGGATTTCCGTCCAGCCTTCTACCAAGGTTCGTTGCGGGGTTTTTTTCGCCTACAACGATCACCATGTCGTTGCCTCCAGCAATGACGCCGTAACTGCCGCCGAGGTTGCATCCGATACCATCGCTTTGAACTGGGAGACATCTTGGCAAGACGCCGTTCGGGTATTTGATGGTATTCTTTCGCAGGCTCTGGCTGGATAACCACCAAACATGCTAGTCCAGACCACTAGTCCAGCGCGCAGGGGCCGTAGCTCCCGCATCGCCGACCCGTTCGACTTCCAGAGCGAGCCTGTAGCTCCGAAACCCGTTGAAGTCGTGCGAAGTTCCACCGTGTTCTACGATCGGACGGACTTGGCGAGCAGTGTCTCGCAGCGCGCCGAAAAGGCGTTCTTGGCGCCATTGCCTGTCAAGTCGGTCGGAACCCAGGTTGACACTGATGCCTCAGTGATCCAGATCTGGGAAGGCCGCGTACTGAGCGTGGACTTGCAGAGTGAGGTGATGAGCGTCCTCTTGTCTGCAAGAATTGGGCAGGTTGCTGACCATACCGCTGAAATCGACCTGCAATGGGTGGCCGACCAAGACCGTGATCTGGTCCAGCCCGGTGCCGTGTTTTACCTGACTCTCTTCAAACGACTGCGCCGGGGCAGCGTAGAGAACGCGCAGGAACTGCGGTTTCGGCGGCGGCCGGCCTGGTCCAGGCAGCAGATCCAGCGTATCCAGGCAGACGCGGCAATGATACGTTCGAAGATGAAGGCTCGGCCAATCGCTGAATGAGTGATTACGGCAGCGGTCCTGCTCACGACGAGCTGGAAATCACGCTCTTCGGGCCTGGCTTCGGTGAAGCGATCGCGGTCCATCTCGGCGAAAACAACTGGCTGCTGGTCGATTCCTGCATCGATCCCGCAACCAAAGGCCCGGCAACCCACGCATACCTCCAGGCCATCGGTGTTCAGCCCAAGCATGTCAAGACTATCGTAGCATCGCACTGGCATGACGATCACGTGCGAGGCATGTCCCGGCTGGCTGCGCACTACCCGGATGCCGAGTTTATGTTGTCCGCTGTGTTCAACAGCGACGAGGCTTCTGCTTTCCTCGCAGCCTATGGGGGATCAGCGGCCCCCGGCTTGGCACGTGGCGCAAAGGAACTGTTTTCTGTGGTCGCCCAGCGAGCAGAGGTCAGTTTTCTACAGCAACGCTTCTCTGTACTGGAGTTGTCCGCAAATGGTCGGAACGTTCGAGTATCGGCACTCTCGCCAGTCCCAGCTGCTTTCGCCCAATCCCTGGCCCATTTCGCCCAGTATCTACCGCGAAATGTAGCGCAAATCAACCACGCACCGGACCTGCGCCCCAACCACGAAGCGGTGGTGCTACACATTGACTTTGACGGGGATGCGGCGTTGTTAGGCTCTGACTTGGAAAGCCATCCTACCTGCGGTTGGGGCGCGGTGGTGTCCAACGCCTGGTGCGCCGCTCGGCCTACGGGTTCAGCTTACAAAGTGGCGCACCATGGCTCCTATTCTGGTGACCACCCGAACATTTGGGCCACGCTGCTCGGGGAAAATCCGACCGCTTGCCTGACCCCGTTTAACCGAGGTCATAGGTTACCGTCTGATGAAGACAAGGCCCGCATCAAAGCCAATACGGCAATTGCTTATTTGAGTTCCGGAGCAACGCGCCGGCCGGAAATGGACGCGGCGGTGTTGAAGCGGCTGGAAGACATCTGCAAGAAGGTTTCACGGGTTAATTCAGGCTTTGGCGCGATCCGGCTGCGAAAGTTGCCAGCAGCGAACTGGGCCGTGGAACTCTTCGGGGCGGCCTGCGCTTTGTAGGGCAGCAGAAAAAACTGTGCTGGAAGGCGTAAGAGTCTGCTTTGGAGGGCTATCTCCACTGTTCTATAGTCGCAATGCGCCATCTGCACCCTTCACCAACCAGAAATTTCGCGTAAGGCCTGCGCGTGCAGCCGCACATCAAGACCTCGCTGGCTCCCGGCTCGCGGATGGTCACCGATTATCTGGAAAAGGCCGGCCTCCTGGAGCCGCTCGCCGAACTCGGCTTCGCGCTCGCCGGTTACGGCTGCACGACCTGTATCGGCAATGCCGGCGACTTCGACCCGGCGTTCAACCAGGCTCCTACCTGGCCGCGCCGCGAAACGCCAACAGCCTATACCCGGCGATGCCCGCCGCCGTGGCCGATCTGCTGGGCCGATGCCTGCAAGTCGACGTCGCCGCGCTCGAACGGCCCCATGCCCGCCCCTTCAGGCCGTGGCCGCGCTCGATGCCGACGGGCTCAACAACCTGGCGCTCTCGTTCCGCGATCTGGGCCGTGACGAACCAAAACCCATGCCGCCATGGCCGACATCCAGGGACGGCGCGGCAGCAATGCCCAAGCCCTGACTTCCCTGACACGGCGGTGCTGGATCTTTCCGCCGGCGACCGGCTGCTGTTATGCACCGACGGCCTGACCAACATGCTCGGCGACTGCGAAATTCGTCGGCACCGGCACCGACGATGCCGGCGACGCCCTCGACCGTCGCGTCGAATTCCGGGTGTCGACTGCTGAGGCCCCCCGGCTGCGGCGCCCGACCGGCGCCGCAGCCAAAGCCGTGCTCTCAGAGGCGTCGCCGTCCGCGCCGGGTCAGCACCAGCGCTCCGATGCCCATGGCGCCGAGGAGCAGCGAAGCGGGCTCGGGAACGCGCTCGGGGAAAGCGCGGATCTCGCCACCGGGGAACTTGCTGGTATGGATGTTGAAGTACGCCGTGCCGGCATCGAGGCCGGCAAACAGCGCAGTGCGCGCGCCGGCAACGGTCGCGCCACCGAAGTTGTTGATGAACGCGCTGGTGAAGCTGCTGGCCAGGTCGAGGTCGATGAGCGCCGAGTAGGAGCCCGCCGATACGCCCACAGGAAAGCCGGGCAGCGTGCCCGGGGTCACTGCCACGCCGATCGTTCCGGTACCGGCGGTTGCCGTACAACAGTGGATGTGCGCAATCGTCGTCGTTCCGGACAGGCCGGTGAAATCGGCGTGGATCGACAGATCGTTGGTCGCATCATCGAACTTGAGCTTGACGATACCGGACCCGGTGGCGCCCAGGGCTTCGGGGCCAAGATCAGCGGCGTAGGTGTAGACGGTGGCCGAGGCCAGGCTGGAAGTCAGGCTCAGGGTTGCCGCCAGAAAACAGGATTGCCATGAACGTGTACGCATCGGGTAGTCTCCTTTGTCAGGCTGGTTGTCCGCATGGCGAGCCTCACGGCCGCCGCGTGCGGGGGTCGAGCGGACGCGCGATCGACCAACCGGCACCTTCGCGCGATTCGGGCAGCCCGCCCCCGTGCAGACTGAAGCAAGATCCGCACCATTGTTGCAAGGCATTGTTTGCATGAGCTTCCAGCCTGCGGGCACGGCGCGACTGTAAAAAAATCCGACAAAATCACTCGGAAAATATTCGCTACAGCCCGACGGGAGCGGTCGGCTGCCCGAGAGCGGTGGCGGGGTGCCGTCGCTCATGGCTGGTTGTTGAGCCACCGCCCGAGCATCTGCCGCAGCGCCGCCGCCTCGAACGGCTTCACCAGGTAGTCGTCCATTCCCGCCTGCAGGCACTCGTCACGGTAGCCTGCCATGGCGTGCGCCGTCAGCGCAACCACCGGCGTCCGCTGCGTACCGCGCAGCTTCTCCACCTCGCGAATCCGGCGTGTCGCCTCGAAGCCGTCCATTCGCGGCATCTGGCAGTCCATCAGCACCAGGTCGAAGGGTTGGCGCGCCTGCTCGGTCACAGCCTGCTCACCGTCGGGCACCAGCACGACGTCGATTCCGTAGTGCAGCAGCGTTGCCCGCGTCACCTCGGCGTTGACCGGGTCATCCTCGGCGACCAGAACACGGCGACCGGCGAAAGACCCGGCGACGGCACGGCGCCCCGCCGCCGCCGGCGCCGTTGCCTCGGGGAGGCGGACTCGAAACCAGAAGCATGAACCCTCGCCCGGTGAACTCTGCACCCCGATCTCGCCACTCATCAGGCGTACCAGTTCACGCGCGATCGACAGCCCGAGCCCGGTACCACCGAAGCGCCTGGTCGTCCCCTGCTCGGCCTGCGCGAACGCTTCGAAGATCTGCGCCTGCTTGTCCGCCGCGATGCCGATGCCGGTGTCGTGGACGGCGAAACGCAGAGCGCCATCAGCCTCACGACAGGCGTCGACGTCGATCGTCCCGTGTGTCGTGAACTTCACCGCGTTCGACACCAGATTCAACAGCACCTGGCGCAGCCGGACGACGTCGCCTGTCACCCAACGCGGTAGATCCGCCGCCGCCGTCACCCGCAGGGTCACGTTCTTGAGCCGCGCGGTCTCGCCGAAGAGATCCTGCAGCTCGCGCAGCATCGCCGGCAGATCGAAGCACGCTGATTCCAGATCCAGCCTCCCCGCCTCGATCTTCGAGAGGTCGAGAACATCGTCCAGCACGCCGAGCAGCGCCCGCCCCGAGCGCTGGATGGTCCGTGCGTAGTGCCGCGCCCGCTCCGCCAGGGGCTCATGCAGCAGCAGGTCGGCCATGCCGATGACGCCGTTCATAGGCGTCCGGATCTCGTGGCTCATGTTGGCCAGGAAAGCCGACTTGGCCCGGCTTGCCGACTCGGCAGCCTCTTTGGCGGCGATGAGTTGCTGCTCGATCCGCTTGCGCTCGCTATCGTCGATGGCGAAGATGTAGGCACCCTGTACCGAGCCATCCTCTGCCCGGTCGGGCAACAGGTACGTGCGGTCATAGCGGGTGCTTCCGTCGGACATCGGCAGAGCCATGTCGTATTCGGCTGCCTCTCCCCGCCGTACCTGCTGCAGATGGGGCTCGATCTGGCAATAGGCCTCGTCGCCAAGCAGCTCCGGCACGCCCATGCCGCCGACGGCCTCGGCCGTGCGCCCGAAGCACTCCGCGTAGCGCCGGTTCACGAAGGAATAGCGCGGCATACTCTCGGTGTAATCGGCGTGGGCAATCGCCGCCGGCATGCCATTGACGATGCGCTGCAGGCGCTGCTCACCACGCCGTATGCTGGTGCTGTCGGCCGCCCGCGCACGCAGGACGATCCGCGCTGCCATGGCGACGACGACCAGCGACGAGAGCTGGCCGATGAACGCAAGCAGGGCGGCTTCCTCGGCGGGGACCAGGTTCGGCGGCAGCAGCCCGCACACCGTCGCCCAGTACAGCGCGAAGAGCAGCAGGATGTCGATGGCGAAGGCAGCCAGCAGCACGCGCGCGCGGCCGAAGGTGCCCAGCGTAGCCAGCAGCGCGATCAGCCAGGGCGCCGCCGCCGACAGAACGCCGCCGGTGGCAAAGGCCCAGACGACGACATACACGCTGCCGAGCAGGTTGGTGAGCAGGAGGACTTCGGTCGGCCGCGACACGAAGCGGATGGCGGCCGCAGCGCCGACCGGCGTCAAGATCGCGACCGCAAAGAGCGTCAGTTCGAGCGTGCTCGGCCGGCTGCGCACGACGATGAAGGCGACGAGCAGCAGCGACACCACGGCTGAGATGGTCAACAGCGAGCGGGCGACAATCCGCGCCCGTGCCGCGACGCGGGCGTCGGCACGCGGCGGCACGAACCAGTCGATGAAGCGCCGGCTGCTCACGCCGCGGCCACCACCAGCCGCTGGCCCTGCCGCCGTTGCGGGGCGACGAGCGGAGCGCCAGGAGGGTGCAGGGGGAGTGGCATGCAATCAAGTATAGGGGGGGCAATCAGCGCCGGTCAACCCGCGATCGAGCGGCGACGAACAGGCCCTGGGAGCCTGCGGCACGGCGCAGCAGCGGTCTGCGTGTCAGGGGCGTTCCGAAAGTCATGTGAATTTGGCGGTTTGATCGTCATGGATTTTCTTCGTCGATTTTCTTCGACGACTTTCCTCTGAAGGTCTTTTTGACTCTTCTTCCTCGTTCTTCGGTTTTCTTCCTTCTTCGCTTTTTCCCTTTCCTCATGCGTTCATAGTGTGCTGAGCAGCGCGCTGTTGCGCCGCATTTCGGGGAAAGCGAAGGGAATCCATGGCGCGTACAGAAGATCTCAAGTGTCTGTTGTGCGGGGCATTTTTTGTGGCGGATGCGCGAAACACGCGGCACCAGAAATACTGTTCCGCGCCGGCTTGCCGCAAGGAGAGCAAGGCCGCCAGTCATCGCGCCTGGCTGGCCAAGAGCGACAACCAGAACTACTTTCGCGGTGCCGAGAATGTCGCGCGGGTGAAGTCATGGCGCGAGGCCCACCCGGGGTATTGGCGACGACCGAAAGGCCAGAGAGGAGAAGCGACGACAGGGCCGGCAGAGCCAGTTGCGTTACAAGATGTCTGCCCCACGCAACCCATTGAAATCACTACCGAGCCTCAAGACATCTTGCAACCTGCGTTACAAGATGTCTGGCTTGGCCAACCCGCTGTTGTGATTGGTTTTATCGCTCATTTCATGGGCAGTACGTTACAAGATGACATCGCCAGGAGCACCCGGCTGCTAGTACAACTGGGGACTGACATCATGGCGGGAAGAATTAAAAATGACGATCAAACGCGTTCTTTGTCCAGAGCGAGTCCGGCAGATCCCGATTCAATTCAGTTGGCTCGACCACCGCCTGGTGCGGGAACGGTACATCGAGCGCTGTGATCCGCCGGCAGCGGCGCTGTACCTGTTTCTGGTGACGGTTGCCGATGTCCAGGGGTTGAGCTACTACTCGGATGCTGCGCTCGGTCGCTGCCTGTCGCTGACGCCTGCGCGTCTGAGTCAGGCGCGCAGCGATCTGATACGCATCGGCCTCATTGCCTATCAACACCCGCTCTACCAGGTCTTGTCCCTCGATTCTCCGCCCTGCAGCGAAGGGGGCGAACTCGGAGCTGACGAGATCAGTGTCCGGATCGGCCAGTTGCGCGCCGTCTTGGGATGGACCTCATGATCAAATACGAGCTGTACTGCAAGATCAAGGACTGCCATGAGCGGCAGGGACTGACCGTCGCGCAGACCGCGCGTGCCCTTGGCCTGCATGAGCAAACGGTGGTGAAATGGTTGGCCTGCGAGCAGTTCCACCCCCGGCAATCGGCACCGCGAAGCAGTCAGCTCGATCCGTTCAAGGACCAAGTCATTCGTCTGCTCGAAACGCACCCGTACAGCGCGCAGCAAATCTACCAGCGCCTGCGCGAGGGCGGTTTCGAGGGCGGCTTCACGATCGTCAAGGACTATGTGCGTCGGGTCCGTCCGGTGCGTCGAGAAGCTTTCCTCAAGCTCTCGTTTGCTCCGGGTGAAGCTGCCCAGGTGGACTGGGGCGAGTACGGTTCGATTGGCGTGGGCTCGACTCGCCGGCGGCTCTCGTTCTTCGTCAGGGTGCTGTGCTATAGCCGTCTGATGTACGTCGAATTCACCGTCGCGCAAACCATGGAGCACTTTCTCGCGGCTCACGAGCACGCCTTCGCGGCCTTTGGCGGTTGTCCGGGCCGCCTGATGATCGACAATTTGAAGTCGGCAGTGCTTCGCCGCGTGGTCGGCGAAGCGCCGGTCTTCAATCCGCGCTATCTTGATTTCGCCCGTCATTGGGGGTTTGACATCTCGCCCTGCAATGTCGCGAAAGGCAATGAGAAAGGGAGGGTCGAAAGCGGGGTGGGTTATGTCAAAAAGAACCTGCTCAACGGCGCTGACTTCCTCGACTTCAGTGCAGTGAACCCGGCCGCCGAGGTGTGGCTGGCGAGCATCGCCAATGTCCGTCTCCATGGTGAAACACACCAGCGACCCGTGGATCGGTTCAAGGACGAACAGGCGCTACTGCAGCCACTCAACCCGATGCCCTACGACATCGGTCGCATCCAGAGTCAGCGCGCCTCGAAGCAGTTCCGGGTCGCGCTCGACACCAATCACTATTCGGTGCCGGCCGAGTTTGCCAGTCAACGCGTGACGCTCAAGGCTTACCCGGATCGGGTATGCATTTACCACCAGGACAAACTCATCGCGCGTCACCTGCGCAGCTATGACCGGCATCAGGATATCGAGGACCCCGATCATCCGAAGGCGCTGCTCGCCCAGCGGCGCAACGCGCGCGAGCAGCGCTTGCTGGTGCAGTTCCTGAGCCTGTCCAGACACGCCCAGGTCTATCTCGAAGGCATCGAACAACGTCGCGTTAACCCGCGTCATCACCTGCGCAAGATCGTCGCCTTGAGCGAAATCTACGGCATCGACGCGGTCGATCGGGCGATCCAGGACGGCATTGCCTTTGCTGCCTATAGTTGCGAGTACATCGCCAACATCCTGGAAATGCGGGCTCGTGAAACCCCCGAGCCGGGGGCGCTGCATCTCACCCGCCGCCAGGATCTCCTGGACCTCGAGATCGCCGCACCCGATCTCTCTCCCTACGAAAGGCATAGCGATGGGCACTGACCGACGGATCCTTTCCGATGTCCCCACCGAGGCGCTACGCGCCCAGTTGGCGAGCCTCAAACTGTCCCATCTGCTCGAACGTTTTGAACCCATGGCCCAGGAAGCGGGTGCCGAGCAATGGTCACACGTCGAGTATCTGGCGCGGCTGATCGAGGGCGAGGCGCATGCCCGCGAAGATCGCAGCATCCAGCGACGGGTGGGGCTCGCCCGCTTTCCGGTGCTCAAGACCCTTGATCAGTTCGACTGGAACTGGCCGAGCAAAATCAACCGGCCCCAGATTCAGAATCTCTTCCGACTGCGTTTCATCGAGGAGAAGGGCAACGTGATCTTCATTGCCAATGTTGGCCTGGGGAAAAGCCATCTCAGTATCGCGCTGGGGCATGCCGCTTGCCTGCGCGGCTACCCAGTGTTGTTTACCACCGCGGTCGATATCATCAACTCGCTCTCTGCCGCCCAAGCGCAGGGAAATCTCAAGCGCGAACTGCGCAAGTACCTGCAGCCGCGTCTGCTGGTGGTCGACGAGCTCGGCTACCTCCCGATAGACAAGCATGGCGCCGATCTGCTCTTCCAGATCATCAGCGAACGCTACGAACGCGGCGCCCTCATCATCACTACCAATCGCGCCTACAAGCACTGGCCGGAAATCTTCAACCAGGACAGCACCCTCACCTCGGCACTCCTGGATCGACTGCTCCACCATTCCGAAACCGCCGTCATCGAGGGCAAGAGTTATCGCATGAAAGAGCAGATCGAGGCATGACGTGGGCCGCCTGACACGCCCCGTGCGCAACCCCCGAGTCCTGAGCCATCGGTAAGCCGGTACCCCGGTCGAGGGGTGCCCGATCGATGAACGTCGTGACTGTCACAAAACCTGGATGAACAAATGACCGACCCCTTGGTGACCGTTACGAAACCCGGCCAGCCTCTCAAGGGCGACCGGCCAATGACTGACACAGAGCGCAAACGTGCCCAACGGGTGCGAGACAAAAGAAACGCCATCAACGCGATCGGCCATGAGCAGGACGCGCCACTTCGGGCGCTGCTGTACATCCTGGAACGGGTCGAGGTATCCGAACCGGCACGTCATTCGGCACGACGGGCATGGCTGGCTTTCGGGCAGCGATACGGATTTGTGACGGTCTCGGAAGAATGATGGGGAGCATGGATTCCAAACCGCCAAATTTAAGTGGAATTCACGCCGCCGCTCACAGGACAGACGGCCAACGATTACTGGCGCGCCGGACGCGCCGGTTTCCGCGGCGACTGGACGATGGGCGGCGGTCACCGGCTGACGCTCAGCGGTCAGGCCTATTACGGCACTACGGGCGACACCTGGCAGGTGCCGGACATCGGCTCGCCTGCAGGCGTGACGCTCACCGACATGCACGCGTCGTTTAGGCGACGCGTATCCGGACTTTCAGTCCGCAACATAAACCCACCGGCTTTAGCCGGTGGTTGTTTAGTTCCGCGAAGTCGTCCTGCCGAAAACGTGCGGTCGCACCGTCGTCTTCGTCGACGAAATCGATTCGACACTAGCAGCCTGTCGGACTTGGGCTGAAACAGCCAAAATCTTGAGCGGAATGGCTCATTTTGGAGCGGGAAATCTCGTTTTTACGCTCAAGGCGCACCTTTCCTTGGTGTTTTGCTTACTGCAGACGCAATACGGCCATGCGCTTCAAATTCCAGGATTCAGAAAGGGTACCGCCGCCATGCTCGGTGCATCGCACACGTCCACCGCCAGCACGGCCAGAGTGGGGTAGTAAAGCGATACGCGCGGCGCGAGAACATGCCGTGCGCGCTCAAGGCCGTGCTTCCCGTGTACTGAAGAAGTCGCGATGCGCAGGCGGGCTTGGGCTTCGCCGGCGCGTCAGCCACGTTTCGAATGCGCGGTGCTTGACGATTACACGCGCCTGGCGCGCCCAGGCGCTCACCTGCAGGTGGTCCCATTCGTTCATCGATGTCACGCAAGTCAACAAGGAGTCAATACAATGAGCCTCTTGCAAAACTCCCCGGTGGGCCGGGCGGATGTGGCATGGCTCGCTCTGGACGAGCGACCGGCGCCTCCACCCAGGTCGCACCGATCGAACCAATCCTGTACCCAGAACGAGCACATGACCCCACCGACCCTGCCGGGTCGCACCGTATTGCTCGCAGGTCTGCTGGCGCTTGCCAGCGTGCCGGCGTTGGCCGAAGTCGACGTGCTGAGCATGCGCTCGGACGCGCGCTTCACCAGTGTGCTGAAGGCGCCACCGCCCTGGTCCAGCGCTTACTCGGTTACCAGCGCGGCCGAGTGGATTGCCCTGGGTCGCCATGCGCAGACCGCCACGCCGGCTGGCCAGCCCGTGGGATCACCCTTCAGCGTCGACAACGTGCAGGCCTGGGCCGACTTCCAGCAGGAAGACGAAGGCAGCAGCTTCCACAGCTATGCCCGGCTCACCGGCAGCTACCTGGACGCCGGGCCGTGGAACTTCGCCCGCAACGGCTGGTGGGCAAAACCATCACGCTGCTGGCCGGATGGCGGGCAAACGCCCAGCAGAGTGCCCGATACGGATGCCGCGGCACGCCGCTCCCAGCCCATCGCCAAGGGCGGGTATTGCGGGATCTCTGGTCGTCTTGGCTAGCAGGTGCGCGCCAGCGGAGGCCGCTTCCGCTCACGCGAACCCATTCACCTGTGCAGACATGAGTTGAACTTCGGCGAACTGCCTGGAGTACCTGCGGGAAGCACGACCCACTAGCCTGCCCTGCGGCTGTAGTGGAAACGGGTAAAGGATTCCGCCACTGCCGGGGGGCTGTAGTAGTAGCCCTGGATGGCATGGCAACCGTGCGCTTCCAGATAATCGAGCTGGGCGATGGTCTCGACTCCTTCGGCGATGACTTCCATCTTCAGGCTGGTCGCCATGGCCACGATGGCATCGACGATGGCGGCATCGTTACTGTCATTGGCAAGGTCGCGCACGAAGGAGCGGTCAATTTTCAGGCGCGTCACCGGAAATCGCTTCAGGTAGGCGAGACTCGAATAGCCGGTGCCGAAATCGTCGATCGCCATTTTCACGCCTGCGGCGGCGAGTTGGTGCAAGACTGCCTTCGCCTGTTCGGGATCGATCATCAACATGCTCTCGGTCAATTCGAGTTCGAGGCTTGCCGGATCGATCCCGGAGGCGTGAATCATGGCCGAGATCCGCGCGCTCAAGTCCCGCTGCTGAAACTGCCGCGCCGACAGATTGACGCTGATGCGCAGACCGGGATGTCCGCCAAGCTGCCAGCGCCTGGCCTGACGGCAGGCCTCGCCGAGCACCCATTCGCCGATCGGCACGATCAGCCCGGTCTCCTCGGCAATGGTGATGAAACGGTCGGGAGCGATCAGTCCCCGTTGCGGATGCTGCCAACGAATCAGCGCTTCCATGCCGATCACCTCGCCGCTGCGGCAATCGACCTGCGGCTGGTAATGAAGCAGGAACTCGCCGCGCTCGATCGCCAGACGCAGATCGTTCTCGATCGTGACCCGTTCCTGCACGCTCTGATTCATCGCCTGCGTGAAGAACTGGAAATTGTTGCGGCCTTGTTCCTTGGCGTGATACATCGCCGTGTCGGCATTGCGCAGCAGGGTTGCCGCGTCATCGCCATCTTCCGGATAAACGCTGATGCCGATGCTCGGCGTCACATGCAGCGAGCTGCCTTCGAGCAAGTACGGCGCGGCAACGGCCTCCAGCACTTTCCTGGCGACCACGGCCACGCGCCTGACGGCCGCCAGCTCGGGGATGACGATGACGAACTCGTCGCCGCCCAGGCGCGCCACCGTCTCGGTCGAGCGCAATACTTCCGTCAGGCGCTGCGCGAGTTGCTCGAGCAGGCGGTCGCCGGTGTCGTGGCCGAGGGTGTCGTTGATCAGTTTGAAGTGGTCGAGATCGAGGAACAGCACCGCCATGTGGTCGTCGTTGCGTTTCGACTTGGCGATGGCCTGACGAATCCGGTCGTCGAGCAGGGTGCGGTTCGGCAGCTTGGTCAGCGCATCGTGGTGGGCAAGGAAGTGAATATCCTGCTCCCACTGCTTGCGCTCGCTGATGTCGAAGAAAGTCCCGGTGTAATGCGTCACTTCGCCGCCCGCATTGCGAACGGCGGTGATGGTCAGCCACTCGGGGAAGATCTCGCCATTCTTGCGCCGGCTCCATACCTCACCGCGCCACACACCGACAGCAAGGATGTGTTCCCACATGGCTTGATAGAAGTCGGCATCGTGCCGCCCGGACGAGAAAATTCTCGGGGTTTGCCCGATCAGTTCATGCTCCGTATAACCCGAAAGGGCAAGCAGGGCCGGGTTGACCGAGAGAATCCGCTGCTCGGCGTCGGTGATGCAAATGCCTTCGGCGCTCGCCGAAAACACGGTCGCCGCCAGGCGTTGCGCTGCCTCGGCGCGGCGCTCCTCGCCAATGCGCCAGATTTCCTGGCTGATCAGTTGCAGGGTCTCGACCTCCAGCGGCGTGTAGGGTTCGGCCTTGTTGCCGATTCCGGCGATCAGCCGTACCTTGCCGTTGGCGATGACCGGCACGCTGACCAGGCGAAGCAGTGGCGAATGCCCTTGCGGCAGGCCGCGACGGCCCTCTGCTGACCCATAGTCGTTGCAGACCATCGGCTCGTGGTGGCGGACGACGTCGGCCCAAATACCGGCCTGGCTGATCGGATAGTGTTTCTCGAATGCCGCCGTACAGAATTCGTCGAGCGTGCGCCGCGACCACGCCGCAAACTCGATCATCTCCTGATCGTCGGCAACGAAATGGACGAAAGAGATTGCGCTGCCGGTCAGCCGCTCGGCAATTTCAAGACCGTACTGCATGAATTCGGCTTCTGTCATCCGCTCGGCGGCGCGCGGCATTTCGTGCAGCGCCGTGGCGCGCGCCGCCTGCAGGGCAAGCAACTCGTCCGCCCGTTGCTGTCTTTGTTCGGCACGCTGGCGCTCGGTAATGTCGGTCAGGATGCAGTGCGTCCGCGCCACACCCTGCCGATCGCAAGTAATTCGGCCGTTGATGAGCACGGTACGCGTTTCACCGTCCTTGCGCCGCAAGTCGAACAGCAGGCCTTCGATGTGGTCGGCAGCAACATTCGGAAAATTCCCGGCGAGCACCGGCAGCGAGTGTTCCTCGATGAAATCGGTGATCGGACGCCCGAGCACCTCGTCACGCGTATAACCGCCAAGCAGGGCGAGCCATGCCTCATTGACATCAAGGATCGCCGCATGCATGTCCAGCGACTGGTAGGGCAGAGGCGCCATGCGGAACAGGCCTCGGTAACGCTCTTCCGACGCGGCGAGCTGCTCGGCGGCAGCGCGTTCGGCGGTGACATCGCGGGCAATGCCGGAAAAGCCGACGATGGCGGAGTTGCCATTGGTACCCGCACGCTCGGCGACAATGTTCCACTGCAGCAGGTGCACCGCACCATTGCGCGCAAACTGCCGAATCTCGAACTGCAAGGCCGGGTCATCGCCTTGCAGCCAGGTGGCGAAAGCCTGTCGAGTGCGCTCGCGATCATCAGGGTGGACGAATTCAAAGGCAGACAGTCCGATACAGTCCGCGGCCGGCAGGCCGAAATAGGTCTCGGCCATGTAATTGACGAAGCTCAATCGCCCCTCATGATCGACACGGGTGATCAGGTCGCGGGTGGTCTCGACGACGCCGCGGTACTTGGCCTCGCTCTCGCGCAGCAGCGCTTCCCGTTCGAGCACGACCTGGGCCATGCGGCGCATGCTTTGCGCCAGCTTTTCGATCTCGTCGGTGCCCGAGGGTGGAATCTGCGCGCGGTAATTGCCATCGGCCACCGCTTCCAGGTGCCTGGCGAACTGGCCAAGCCGCTGCGTCATCCGCCGGCTCGCCAGCACTGCCGCAATGACTGCCAGCAATAGCGCCAGCAGACTGCCGAAGGCCAGCGACCGCAGCGTCGAGTGGAACGTGGCAAAGGCCTGTTCGGTCGGCTGCGCGATCAGCGCCGTCCAGCCCGCCTCGTGGATCGGCGTACTGCTGCCGATGTAGTCGATGCCGTCCAGATGGAAACGCGCGGTTTGCAGCGAGGCCGCACCACTCCCACTCAGTGGCGGCAGGTGGCTGAGGTTTTCCTGACGCAGGGCACGCTCGGCGTCAGGATGTCCGACGACATTGCCGCGCCGGTCGACGATGACCGGCAGCACATCGGCAGCGCGGGCGAGCAATTCGGCAAAGCGCGAGACTTCCTGCAAATTGAGTTCGCCCACCAGGACGCCGTGCCTGGGTGCCGCAGTAGCCAATTCCGCTGTAATCGTCAATGGCAGGGCCAGCGCCACAACGATGTGTCCACCGGTCGACAAATAGGTATCGGACCACACTGGGCGCTGCTGCACACGTGCCGCGTGCACAAAGCGACGGCCAGAGAAATCGACGCCGAGCTGGTTGTCGCGCAAGGTACGGCGAGCCTTCGGCAAGCCGACTTCGAGAACCCGATCGGCACCATCGACGACGTAGATCGACTCGATGGCGCCATCTGCCTGGGCCAGGGTATCGAGCATGACGCGCAGTTGGGCTGTGTCCATCCTCGGCTGACTGCCGACATCGTCAGCCAGGAGGCCAAGATGAGAAGAAAATTCCGCGAGAAAAGCGTCGATCTGCGTCGCCGTCGTTGTGCCGAGCGCACGGATCTGGGCCTCCACACCAGCGTTGAGACGCGGCAGGAGAACGCCGAGCAGCACTGCGATGAGCGTCAGGATGGCCAGCGCGACCAGCGACGACAGTCCAAGCGACAACCAGAATCGTAGCGAACGTGACATTATTGCCGTGGTCTCGTCGTTCCTGGAGGTTGGTCAATGCAGGCGCACGAAGGTGCCATCACGGATGGTAGTCAGATAGGTCTCGCGTGCCGCGTCGCCGGTGGCGTCGAAACGTATCTCCGACTGCGCGCCGGAAAACACGCCGCGCGCAAGAATGACCTGCTTCAGGGTCTGGCCGGGCTGTTTGGCCGCAAGCGCGTCGAGCACCACATTCGCCGCGTCGAAGGCGGTGAGGCCGCCAAATCCCGGCTCCTGGCCGAAGCGCTCGACGTAGCGCCTGCGAAAGGCCACATAAGCGGGCTGTGTGCTGTCGCGATCGACAAATTGTGCGATCACGACGCCTTCGACCGCCTTGCCACCCAGCTCGACCAGCCGTTCGGTGGCAGCCCACTCCGAGGTGCCGATGCGCACGACGGCATCGCGCTTGCGGAGCTGCTGCGCGAGCAGGGCGGCATCGACCGAATTGGCCAGGATCAGCACAGCGTCCGGTTTCGCCCTGAGAAGACCCTCCGCCAGGTCAGCAAACGAGGTTTCCTTGCCGGAACTGAAGGGAACGGTGATGCCGAGCGTGCCACCGGCCGATTCGAAGGCGTGGCGATAGTCGGCCAGCCAGCCCTCGGTATAGGCCCGATTGTTCAGATCATAGGCGGCTGCGACACGGCGTAGCCCCAATCGATCGAAGTGATAAGCGGCGCTGACACGCGCGTATTCGGCGGTCGAAGCGATGACCCGCAGGAAATGATCGTCGATCCCGGTCAGCGTCGTTGTCGTCACTGTCGGGCTGAGCATCACCAGTTCGGCCTCGTTGACCAGCGGCACTGTAGCCACCGCCATGGCGCTGGTCATCGGCCCGATGATCGCCTCGACCTTGCGCTCCAATAGCCGGCCAACGGCTTTTCTGGCGAGATCCGGGTCCTGCTTGTCATCCTCGACAATCAGTTCGACCGCCCGGCCGTTTACACCGCCGCTGCTGTTGCGCATTTCGACGGCCAGCGTCGCGCCATTGCGACCGGCAATTCCCAGGTCGGCCACCCGGCCCGAAATACCGCCGAGGAAGCCCAGGCGCAGCGGCTCCGGCGGTGCACAGCCAAGCAACGCGCCACAAATCGCAAACCGGGCGACAAGCCATTGCCACTTGCGTGGAAGCGAACTCTCTCCAGCCAAGGATCGATCCTCTCGACATCCGTCGAAAAAGACACGTCAGCGCTAACGACGCGCTGCACGCCGCAAACAGATAGTCTGATGTAATCCAGGGCATTATGCAGAATGTCGAGTTCACTGTCCAAAAAAGGTGCGAATGAACACGAATTATCGATGGATGGTTGAAAAAGTCTCGCCCTGAGCCGAGAATCGATACTTTCACCTTTTCGCTGCCCAATCCCTCGCCGCAAGCATGACCAGCTCATCATTGATCCACATCGGGAGAATTTCATGCCGCGCACCCTGCAGAGCAAACTTGTCGCTTTCGTCGTCGGGCTGATCGCCAGCGCTGTCCTCCTCCTCGGTGTCCTTTTCTACCAGCAGTTGCGAGGCCAGTTGCTGGAAGGAATAGAGAATGAAATCCGGAGCGCCGCTACCGCTTACTCGCTGGCCATTGGCGAATGGATGGCCGCCAAGGTTCAGTTGCTGAAGGCGATCAAGCCGGTGATCGGAACACCGGAGGCAAAAAGCGTTTTCGTGCTGGCCAAAGCGGCTGGCGGCTTTGACACTGTCTACGCTGGCTACCCCGATAAGCGCGCACTCTTCTCCGAGTCACAAAACCTTCCCGCGGACTGGGATCCCACCAGCCGCCCCTGGTACAAGGAAGCCGAGCTGGCTGGCGAAGCACGCATCGTCATTACCAAACCCTACGCGGATGCCGGAACCAAGAAACTGGTGATCTCGATTTCGTCTCTGGTCAAGGATGGTGGCAACACCGTCGGCGTTGCCGCCGCCGACCTCTTCATCGATCGAATCGTCAGCGAAGTGCTGGCGCTCAAACTGGCCGGTAACGGTTTTGGTTTTCTGCTGCACAAGGACGGCACCGTACTCGCGCACCCGCTCAAGGAAGCCGTGATGAAACCGGTGACCGAGCAGGTTCCGGAGCTGAGCAGCGACCGCATCGGGCACGCCGCGAGCGAGGGGAAAATGTTTTCCGTCCAGCGTAACGACGGTGACCGGCTGCTCTTTCTTGCGCCAATCAAAGGTACCGATTGGCTGCTCGGCATCTCGCTGGAAAATCCGAAGACGCGGCGATCCAGGAAGCGCGCGTCACCATCTCGTCTTTGTCCAACAACGTGAAGAACACACAGCGGCTTCTCGAAGACTTTCGGGGGTGATGCCCACCGCCGTAGAAGGAATGATCATGAGCAAATCTGTCCAGCCCTCGCTTCGCTTCTTCTATCCGGAAGCCCTGCACATACGCACCCTGCAATTCCTGGATACTCTCGAACAGGCCGAAGATCCGACCAGGCATGCAAATGCCCTGGGGGATCTGGTGGTCGAGTTGACCGATATCGGCATGGATTACTACTTCCTCAAGCCGCTCGAGCAAGCCGGGGTGGGCTTTGTCCTCCGACAGTCGGCAAATCTCGGGATGGCCGGCGCAGTCCGGGTCATCGGCCCGGTGATTCGCAAGATCATCGCGCGTCTGGATCACAGCCAGTTGCTGACCATCAGCGCGTATCTCCGGCAACTCATGCGTTGACTGTGCGTGATGATGAACCGATGTGACCTTCCCCGGCGGTACAATGCCGGAGAGCAGACGACATGATCAGTTCTCCCCTTCTTCACGACTCCAGGGCGGCTTGGTTGTTGGCGGGCGTGGAGTTCTTCTTCTCCTTGAGTTGGGTGGTTTACGTCATCTTTCTTCCCGAGCTGCTGACGCGCGGCGGCATCGACCAACGCTATGTGCCGTGGTTCCTGGCCGCTGACCAACTGGTATTTGCGCTGTCCGACTGGTCGGTCGGCGTCGCGCTTGACCGCGCCCGCGCAGCGTTGCGCAGGATCGGGCCATTGCTGGTGCTGCTGTCGACGCTTTCGGCGCTGGCCATGTGGCTGCTGCCCTTACTGGCCGGGATGCCGATGCTCTTCCTGCTGATGACTACCTTGTGGGTGGCCACTTCGTCGGCCTTGCGTGCGCCGCCCTACGTTCTTCTCTCCCGTTACGCCGGACGTTCTTCGATCCCGCGTCTGGCAGGTATCCAACTGCTTGGTCTGGCGATCGCTTCGTCGCTGGCGCCGTATCTGGCGATCGTGCTCAAGGGTGTCGATGCCGCGCTGCCGTTCCTGCTCAGCGCGCTGGCAGTGGGTTTTTCAGCGCTGGCGCTGGCATATGTCGAACGTTCCCTGCCTGCCGCCCAGTCAGTTGTCACTTCTGCCAAGGCGAATGCAGTGGGCCGCTCGGGCAACGCCTCCTGGGGCTACCTGCTGCTCGTCGCCTGGTTGCTCGCTGTCGGCCAGCAGTGGCATACGGCGGTCAACTCGGCGCCGCAGTTCAAGCGGCTCGCGGATCCGGCACTGCTTCCCTGGCTGATGCCCATCTTCTGGGTCGGTTTCAGCTTCGGTCTGTTGCTCGTCGAGCGCGTGCTCCGCGCGTGCGGCGTCTGGCTGCTCCTGCAACTGGCCTGTGCAGCAGGTGCGCTGGCGCTCACTGGAACGGTAATGGCCGGCTCATTGACCGTGCTGGCATCGAGCCAGTTCGCTGCCGGGGTGTTCTGGGGTTTCATCCTCTGTGCCTCGATCGGCCTGGCGACCGAATGCGGTCAGCCGCTGCAGACTGGCCGCAATACCGGCGCGCTGATGGCGACACTGGCCGTCGCGGCAATGTCGCGCCTTGGTCTGGCGGCCTCTGGCGGGTTGGGCTTCGCCACTGTCGACGCGTTCTTGCCGGTGGCCGCATGGTGTGTGGCGCTGCTGTTCCTGCTGCGCCTCAGGTCGCTGGAGTCGACGTGAGATCGCAACCGCCGTCAGCGAAGTCTTCCCGGAAGATACAAACCGACGAGGATCGCGTGCAAGAAATCGTCGAAAGGCATGCGCAACCGAGCCGGTCTATGGCAAAAGCATATTCAGGGCGAGCGGCTACTCTTTTAGCATTGATTGGAACGACAGGAGGCATGATGTTTCGGAAATGGATACCCACGGTGTGCTTCGCCTTGTTCGGGAGTATCGCCGACGTCGGCGCCCAGGCATTGCCAGCCCCGACACGCGGCGAGCTGTTGTACTCGACACATTGCATCGCCTGCCACGACACACAAATTCATTGGCGAGACAAGAAACTGGTGACCGACTGGAAGAGTCTGCAGAAAGAAGTACGCCGCTGGCAGGAGCTTGCGGGGCTTGGCTGGAGCAATGAAGAAATTGCGCAGGTTGCGCAATATCTGAATCAACGTCTCTACCACCTGACGCCGGACTAACGGTCATGACTTTTCCAGGCACCCCCGATCATGAAGTCATGACCGTTTCCCTCTCCCCCTCCCGAGGGGGAGGGGAGATTCCTCAGTCGCGTTCGCGACTTTCACATTAAGGGGGTTGGCAATCGCCGCGCCCACAACCATCCGCCAGGGTGAGCGGCCATCGTTTTTCAGGCGGCCAAGGTCGCTGCTTCAGGCGGTGCTACGCATATCCTCAAGGTTCACCGTCTGCTGCAGAACCTCGCGAAAGTTCTCGCCGATCTTGCCGAGTATATTCAACTGCAGGAGAAGTTTGGCCTCGACATGTTGCAGCTCTTCGATCCGCTCTTCGAGAGTATCGGTGGCCTGGTGAATCCGCTTGATGCTTTCCAGCCGGCGCTTGAGCTGAATCTGGTGTTCGCGAATCTGAATCTCCAGCGGCGTCATGATCGCCTTCAGCCATGCCTGGACATCGCGGTTGGCATGCTCGAAAGTCTTGCGCACCTGCGCCGCCACCTCCTCGAAGAAGCGCTGTGTGAGCTGGCTCTTTTCGTGCGTCAGCAACTGGAACACGGAGTTGATGTGGGTGTTGCACCATTGATCGAGGCGGTCGATTTCCTTCTCGTACTTCCGCAGCGAAAAACCGATCGGCGTACCCAGTTTGAGGCCATGTTCAACGGCGAATTTCTTGTAGATGGCCTCCATCATGCTCGTGATTTCCGTGACCTCTGCCTTCGAGTTGGCGAGATTGCCGCGAGCGACCACAAAGAAGTGATCGATCGCTTCGGTAAGCGTTCTGGAAAAGGTAGCCTGCACCATCGTCTCCCGCGTCGCCGTGCTCAGCAGGCGCAGCGAATCGAGTCCGAGATGGGCAAAAAGTCTGTTGGTCAGTTGTGAGAAAACGCTGCGCACCGCGTAATAGCGCTGCAGACCGGATTCAAACTCCTCCTTCTCGCAACGCACCTTGCCCATCATGTACTCGACGACACCCTTGTTCTTGCCTCGCAGTTCTGCCAGCTCGCCAAGCTGTTCGCGCAGACCGACAAGGCGCGACTCCAGCAGGCTGCGGGTGCGCTGATGGCAATCGGTAAACTCGACATGGATGCTGTCGCGAACGATCTCCTGCTTGGCCGGGATCAACTCCTCGGAAAGCGCATGCTCAAGCCTCGACAAACGGCTGCGCTGCAGCAACACGTGATCATCATTGATCTTGGCAACCAGCGCTTTCTGTGCCGAAACCGGAAAAATCTGATCCTCCGGCAAATCCAGCGCCCACGCGCAGGTGTCGACCTGTCTGGCGATTTCTGTGTCGATCTCTTCGGCCGACTTGAGTTCGTCCCACAAGCTGTCGATCTTGTTGAGTACGACGATGCGGCCCTTCTTGCGACCCACAGAGGTGCCGATGTGTTCGCGCCAGACGGTCAGATCGGATTGCGTCACGCCGGTGTCGGCAGCCAGAATGAACAGTACGGCATGCGCATTGGGCAGCAGGGACAGGGTCAGTTCGGGTTCCGTACCAATCGCGTTGAGACCGGGGGTATCGAGGATGACCAATCCCTGCTGCAACAGCGGATGCGGAAAATTGATGATCGCGTGCCGCCAGCGCGGGATCTCGACGCCGCCCTGTTCGTCGACGCGCAAGGCCGCCACGTCGCCGTCGGTCATGGCAAAGCCGAGCCTTTCGGCAGTTGCCAGGTCGACATGGATGACGTCGCTGACATGGCGAAGCGCGTCCTGCATGGCCTCGGCCGAGCTGGTGTCGATCGGGAGCAGTTCCCATTCCTCGGGAGAGCGCTTGTATTCGCTGATGCTGCCGTTGGATTCACGGCTCTCGATGGGCAGCAACTCGATCGATGGCAACCTCGTTTGGTCGTACATCAACTCGGTCGGGCACATCGTCGTGCGGCCGGCGGTCGAGGGCAGAATGCGGTTGCCGTAACCGGCGAAGAAGATGGCGTTGATCAACTCCGACTTGCCACGCGAAAACTCGGCGACGAATGCCACATGCAGGCGATCCTCGCGTAGATTGTCCAGCAGTTGGGCGATGCGGCGATCGATCTGGGCGTCGGTCAATTCGTTCTCGACGAGCCAGCCTGCGAACTTCTCCAGGATCCCGGAGATGCGGGCACGCCATTCGCTGTAGGCGGCAAAATGTTGGGCAAGCGTCATGGCAGGTTCCAGCACAAGGCACAGGTTTTCACTCTACCACAAGGTCGTGCTCAATCAGCGACATAGACCGACAACTCAATGCTGGCAACGCGGACAGTAGAATGTCGAGCGGCCCGCCTGGCGAATGACCCGTACCGGTCCGGCGCAGGTCGGACAGGGCTCGCCCGCACGACCATAGACCCTGCAGGAAAGCTGGAAGCAACCGGCACCACCGTCGCTATGCACGTAGTCACGCACACTGCTGCCACCGGCAGCAATTGCCGCAAGCAGCGTTGCACGGATGGCATCCGCCAGTACGCGATAGCGCTGACGGCTGATCCGATCACCGGTGCGCAGCGGTGACACACCGGCATGATGGAGGCTTTCGGCGGCGTAGATATTGCCGATGCCGACGATCAGACGACTGTCCATCAGCAGCGGTTTGATCGGCACCCGGCGGCAACGCGTCGCCGCATACAGCCAATCGCCGTTGAAATCATCAGAGAGCGGTTCGATACCCAGATGGGCGAGTGCCGGATGACTTTCGACGCCGCCGCCCTCGTGCCAGAGCAGCGCTCCGAAGCGGCGCGGATCGCGAAAACGCAGAACGATGTCGGCGAAGACCAGATCAAAGTGGTCGTGGAGCCGTGCTGGCGTAGCCGGCGGCACCAGGCGCAGACTGCCCGACATGCCGAAGTGAATGAGCAGCCAGCCGCCACCGCTGGTACTCTGACAGTCCAGCAAGAGATACTTGCCGCGCCGCAAAATGGCGTCCACACGCAGACCGGCCAGGCGCGCAGCCAGCCCGGCGGGAATCTCGTGCCGCAACCGCGGCGTGCGCACCACCGCGCCGATGATCGGTTGTCGGGACAAGCAGGAGAGCAATCCTTGTCGGCTGACTTCAACTTCCGGGAGTTCTGGCATTGCTGCTACCGCGAAAAGTCCATAACATGCGCAAATTATGACGCAAAGTCGCCGTCGGTTCCTGCAATGGTTCGCGGCAGGCAAGGAAACCATGAAATCGATCAAGAACACTCTCCTCTGCACGACGCTGGCGCTGGCCTTCGGCGTGCCCGCTCTGGCTGCCGGCGACGCCCCCTCCGGGAAACGCAAATCGACTTCGCATGAGTTCAAGCGCAATGCGCCGGAGGCCTTCGCGCCACGCCTCGACGACAAGGACTACAAGGAACTCAGCGGACAGGTGGTCTATCAGCTGCTGCTCGCCGAAGTGGCGCTGCAGCGAGGCAAAGCCGAGTTCGCCAGCCAGGCCTATGCCGACCTGGCCGTGCGCACCCGCGACCCGGGAATCCTGGCGCGAGCGATCGAGGTGGCTGGCTACGCGCGTCGTTACGATCTGGTTCTCGACCTCGCACGCCTGTGGTTGCAGGTCGAACCGGATTCCAAGCGTGCCCAACAGGTGCTGGTCGGCGTGATGATCCTGTCCAACCAGTTCGATGGCCTGGCACCGCAACTGATTCGCATGCTGGAAGCCGACAAGGAAGCGCTGCCGGGCAACCTGCTGGCACTGAACCGGATGTTTGCCCGCAGCCAGGATCGCCAGGCGGTCCTGCAATTGATCATCAAGATCTGCGCGACATTCCTGGACCTGCCCGAAGCGCATTACGCGATCGCCATGGCTGCCAGCGCAGCCGGCGACAACCCCCGCGCACTTGCGGAAACGCGGCGCGCACTCGATTTGCGCCCGGACTGGGAGGCTGCTGCACTGCTGGAAGCGCAGCTACTCGCCCAGAAGTCACCCGCCGAAGCCATCGCTGCCCTGCAACGTTTTGTCGATCGTCATCCGAAGGCGCGCGAAGTACAACTGCATCTGGCGCGCGCACTGGTCGGCGAGAAGCGTTATGGCGAAGCCAAATTGCAGTTCGAGCAGTTGCTGCTCACCTACCCGAACAACCCGGATGTGGTTTTCCCGGTGGCCATCCTGGCTCTGCAGGAAAACGACCGGAAACTTGCCGAAACGCAGTTCAAACACCTGGTGACGCTCGACATCCCGGACAAGAGCGCTGCCTACTATTACCTCGGTCAGCTTGCCGAAGAAGGCAAGCGTGCTGACGAAGCGCTGGCCGATTACCGGCAGGTTGGCCCAGGCGAGCACTATCTCCCGGCGCAGCTTCGCAGCGCCAGCATCCTCGGCAATCAAGGCAAGGTCGAAGAGGCGAGACGCCAGCTTCGCGAAGCGGCAACAAAGAACCCGCAGTTGCGCGTCCAGCTATCGATCACAGAAGCCACCCTGCTGCGCGATGCGAAGCAGACCGAGGCGGCTCTTGCCCTGCTCGACCAGGAACTGAGCACGCAGCCGGAGCAGCCAGAGCTGCTCTATGAGTCGGCGCTGCTGGCGGAAAAGCTCGGACGCGTGGAAATCATGGAAAGCCGTCTCAGGAAGCTGATCGAACTGCAGCCGGAGAATGCGCAGGCCTACAACGCACTCGGTTACTCCTACGCCGATCGCAACCTGCGGCTGCCCGAAGCCCGGCAGCTCGTCGAAAAGGCGCTGCAACTGTCGCCCAACGACCCCTTCATTCTCGACAGCATGGCCTGGGTCCTGTATCGGCAGGGGGATCACGAAGGCGCGCTGGCTCTCTTGCAACGCGCCCTTGCACTGCGCCCCGACCCCGAGATCGCAGCACATACCGGAGAAGTACTGTGGATGCTCGGCCGCAAGGAAGAGGCGCAACGGACCCTGCGCGAAGCGCACAAAAGGGATCCGGCAAACGAGGTACTGAACGAAGCGATCAGGAAGTTCTCGCCCTGACCGGCAAATACCCGCGCCGTTCCATGACCGTCGCGCCAGCGCTCCGATGCAGCCGCGAGTCCTGATCGCACTCCTGATCGTCCTTGGCTTGCCAGGGCTGAGCTCCTGTACCACCCTGCCGGCAGCGGCCAGCGCGCATGCGCCGCTCGCCGTCGCGCGAGACGACCTGCAGGCCTTTGCACTGGCCGGCCGCTTTTCGGTTCGCCAGGAAGGCAAGAACTACCCTGGTCGCCTGCACTGGCGTCACGACGGCGACCGCGACGAGTTGCTGCTGTCCTCGCCGTTCGGGCAAGGCCTGGCCGAGATCGTCAGCGACGCCGGTGGTGCGCGCCTGGCCACCAGCGACGGCAGTTCATATACGGCAGCGACTGCCGATGAACTGTTGCAGTCGATCCTGGCGTATCCCTTGCCCTTGAGCAAACTGCTCGACTGGCTGCGTGGCCACCATCCCGACGGCGGCGACCTGGCACGGGACAGCCTCGGCCGCCCGCTATCCCTGCGCCACGAGGACTGGCGGATCGACTACGAGTACGACAGCGACGACCCGCAAGCCCTGCCCGGCCGCCTCTTCGTCGAGCATGAAAGCGGTTTTGCACTGCGCCTGCGCATCGAAGAGTGGCAGATGTGGCCCACTGCGCTGCCGAATCGGCTGCCTGCCGTAGACTGCATCCCATGACTTCCAGCCGCCAATTCTGGGACTGGCAAAGCGTCTATCCGGCGCCCGCCAAACTCAACCTCTTCCTGCATGTCGTCGGCCGCCGTGCCGATGGCTACCACCTGTTGCAGACGGTGTTTCGCTTTCTCGGACAGGGTGACCGGCTGCGCTTTTCGCCACGTGCCGACGGCCTGGTGCGTCTGGCGACGCCGCTGGCAGGTGTCGCGCCCGATCAGGATCTGAGCGTTCGCGCCGCCCGCCTGTTGCAGGCCGAAACCCATTGCCTGGCCGGCGTCAATATCAGCATCGAAAAACGGCTGCCGCTCGGCGGCGGTCTCGGTGGCGGCAGTTCGGATGCGGCGACGGTCCTGCTGGCACTCAACCACCTCTGGAAACTGCATGTGCCGCGTCGGCGCCTGCAGGAAATCGGCCTCGCTCTTGGCGCCGACGTGCCGGTCTTCGTTTTCGGACGCAACGCTTTTGCCGATGGCGTCGGTGAAAACCTGCTGGCAGTCGAATTGCCAGCGTGCTGGTATGTGGTCCTCGAACCACCGCTGCAGGTGCCGACCGCAGTCATTTTTGGCGCGCCGGAACTCAAACGCGATTCGCTCGCGATCGCCCCGGCGTCGTGGCGCCCCGGCTTCGGTGGCAACGACCTCGAAGCCGTGGCCTGTGCCCGCTTTCCGGCGATTGCCGAGCATCTCGCAGCGCTGTCCGCCTTCGCCCCGGCGCGCATGAGCGGCTCCGGTGCCTGTGTTTTCGCCGAGTTCGCAAACCGCGAAGACGCCGAGAACGCGCTGCGACAATTGCCCGCCGCGATGCGCGGCTGGGTGGCAAGGAGCCTGGACCGGCATCCCCTGTGCGAACTGGCGAGTTGAAGCCGCCGCCGGGCGCTGTTGGCAACACAACCCCTGAAGGCATTTTCGCTCCTCGCAAACCCTTGCCATTCCTGGGTGAAACAAGATGAAGCTGCGCGTAGGGCTGGCCTTCGCGGTCATGCTCGCGATGGCGCTCGGGCACATCCAGCAGGGGTGTACTCACCAAATGCGCTCACTGGTCCAGACTCCACGACCGGCCAGCGGTTAGCGCCTCCAGGCGACTCCCTCGTATCCGGCATACCAGACGGCGATTCTTCGGCGGGGACGGGTGGCGCCCAAGGATCGTCCAAACTGGAAAAAACCGGGCGCCGACGACAAAAATCCAGCGCAGCCTCGCCTCCGACGGCTGCCAGTACGTCGACGCCAGCGCCAAAAATGCGTAGGGTATATTTTGCCGCCGGAAAATCGACGCATCGAAAATGTCTCTGGCAGGAAATTGCTTGAAATCGACCGCCTGCATGGGCTAGAATCGCGGGCTTTCTTCCCCAAATACAATTGGAGTATTGATCATGGCGCGTGTTTGCCAGGTTACGGGCAAGGGCCCGATGGCAGGGAACAATGTTTCCCATGCCAACAATAGAACGAAGCGCCGCTTCCTTCCGAACTTACAGTATCGCCGTTTCTGGATCGAGAGCGAAAACCGCTGGCTCCGCTTGCGCGTATCGAACGCCGGTTTACGAACGATTGACAAGAATGGCATCGACGCCGTGCTCGCCGACTTGCGCGCCCGCGGCGAGATCTGACAAGGAGAACAGCCATGCGTGACAAGATCAAGCTTGAGTCGACCGCCGGTACCGGCCACTTTTACACCACGACCAAGAACAAGCGCACGATGCCCGGCAAGATGGAAATCAAAAAGTACGATCCCAAAGCACGCAAGCACGTAATTTACAAGGAAATCAAGCTGCGTTAAGCAGTTCTGGCAGGTTCCCGTGCGTGGCTGCATGACCAGTATTTGGCGACAGCCACAGTAACCCGGCTGTTGCGTTCGCGTTCCCGAAGCCGCTCGATCAGCCCGGCGAATTACTGCGCCGCTTTGACCAGCCGGCGTGCGCGAACCCCTTTGGCGAGGCTCTCCAGGACTACCAGCGAGTCCTCCCATCCCAGACAGGCATCGGTAATGCTCTTGCCGTACTCCAGATCCTGACCGGGAACGAGATCCTGACGTCCTTCAACGAGGTGCGATTCAACCATCACGCCGACGATGCGTTCGTCGCCGGCCGCGATCTGGCTGGCGGTGTCCCTGGCGACCTCGATCTGCATCTTGAAAAGCTTGTTGCTGTTGGCATGCGAGGCATCGATCATCAGGCGTGCGGCGAGGCCGGCGGCGGCGATTTCCTTGCAGGCGGCGTCGACATGCGTGGCGTCGTAGTTCGGCTCCTTGCCGCCGCGCAGGATCACGTGGCAGTCCTCGTTGCCGGCCGTAGACACGATTGCCGAATGGCCCGCCTTGGTCACCGAAAGAAAATGGTGCGGTGATTGCGCCGCACGGATGGCGTCGATGGCGATGCGGATGTTGCCATCGGTGCCGTTCTTGAAGCCGACCGGGCAAGACAAGCCGGAAGCCAGTTCACGATGCACCTGTGATTCCGTGGTACGCGCGCCGATCGCCCCCCAGGCAATCAGGTCAGCCGTATATTGCGGGGTGATCGTATCGAGGAACTCGGTCGCACAGGGCAGGCCCAGGTCGTTGATTTCGAGAAGCAGGCCACGCGCCAGGCGCAGTCCCTCATTGATCCGGAAGCTGTTGTCGAGACGAGGATCGTTGATCAGGCCCTTCCATCCGACCGTCGTGCGCGGTTTTTCAAAGTACACGCGCATGACGATCAGCAGATCGTTGACGAAACGGGGAACTTCCTTCTGCAGTCTCTTAGCGTATTCAACGGCCGAATCGACGTCGTGAATCGAGCAGGGTCCAAGCACCACCAGCAAGCGGTTGTCGGCGCCATGCAGGATGCGGTGGATACCCTGGCGCGCTTCATAGGTCGTCGTTGCCGCACGCACACCAACCGGAAATTCACGGAAGACGTGCGCTGGCGGCACCAGTTCCTTGATTTCTCGAATGCGAACGTCGTCGGTATTGGGCTTGCTCTGCAAGGTCATGCAATATTCTCCTGGCTCCTGGCCTGGTTCGACCAAGGGCTCGATTCTACTCCGGGTATCGCGATGGCGGTTTGGCTCAGCACGTCCGTCTCGCCATCGGCATGCCTTGCGGCAATGTGGATGAATTCCTCCTGACGGGCGAAAAAGGCATTCACCACATCCGGGTCGAAATGAGTCGCCCGCCCTTCGTGGATGATCAGCAGCGCTTTTTCGAGGGAAAAAGCTCTCTTGTAGACCCGTTGCGTGATCAATGCATCGAAGACGTCAGCCAGCGCCATGATGCGTGCAGAAACCGGAATCGCGTCCCCTGTCAATCCTTCCGGGTAGCCGGATCCATCCCACTTCTCGTGGTGATAATGCGCGATCTCCTTGGCCATGCTCAAGAATTCGATCGGGTACTCGGCACCCTGCTCGGCCTGTTCGAGTGCTTGATAGCCAAGTTGGCTGTGCGTCTTCATGATGGCCCACTCATCCGGCGTCAGCTTGCCGCGTTTGCGCAGAATGTGGTCCTTGATGCCGACTTTCCCGATGTCGTGCAGAGGTGCCGACTTGATGAGCACCTCGATGCGGCGTGGTGTCAGGAAATCGGCGAAACGCGGGTGCGAGCACAGTTCCATCGCCAGCGTGCGCACATAGCCCTGTGTGCGGCGCAGGTGGTTGCCGGTCTCCGGGTCGCGGATCTCGGCCAGGCGGGCGAGTGCGCGGATGCTGGTATCCTGGATCAGGAGGTTGTCCGCCATGCGCCGGGTGATTTCCCCTTCCAGACAGCGGTTGCGATCCTGCAACAGGTCGCGGGCAGCTTTCAGGTCGAGATGGGCCTTGACGCGCGCAATGACGATTGCCGGCCTGATCGGTTTGGTGATGTAGTCCACCGCGCCGAGGGCCAGACCGTGCTCCTCCTCGTCGGCTTGTTCGAGAGCGCTGACGAAGATGACCGGGATGTCTACCGTGGCGGGGTTGGACAGCAGGCGCCGAATCACCTCGTAGCCGTCCATTTCCGGCATCATCACGTCGAGCAGGATCAGATCGGGTTGCGGCTGTTCGGCTGCCGCCTGCAAGGCGCGCCGCCCGGAAGTGACTGCGCGCACCTGATGGATGGGGCTCAACAGGCCGCACAGGAGCGCCAGGGTTTCGGGGACATCGTCAACGATCAGAATGCTTGCCATGAGGTTCCTAGCGGGGAAACAGAGAGAAACAGCAATCGGCCCGCGCGCATTATCCGGGAAAGCGTCAATGGCTGCTCGTTTCCCTTTTGACAGATTTTGCCTCGCCGCATGCGCAGCCGCGTTTGTGCAGAGCAGCGGCGAGGAAATCGCTATGCTGTCCACCGTTTCGAAGAGACACTCGCCGATTTTGATCAGGGGAATCTAGTAGGCGATCTGGCGCGAGCCGCTGTCGATCACCCGCCGACCTGGTCTTTCAGGGCTTCGCAGCCGATCGAGACACGCTCAAGTACCGTTGCCCGGCGGCCTACGTGGGGAGTGTGTACCCAGGCGCCGGCCTGCCACGCCGCAGGCAAAGTCCATCCCGGCGCCTATGGCCGGATTGTTCGTCTCAAGATGACCGAACAGGTCAAGCGGCAGAGCCACGGGGTACATTTGCTCTGCCGGTAACCCATTGTTTTGCAGTCATTTCATCTGGGGTGCCTGAATAAGTCATGGCCGTTAGCGAAAAAACTCCTCCAGCCGTACAAACACCTCGTGCTCGGCGCCGTGCCGATGCACCGCGAGCACATCTTCGAGCTTTTCGATCTGCTTCACCATCTGATCGAGGCGTTCGTCTTCATTGACCAGCAGCCAGATGCGGCTGGTGTCGCCATTGCCCACCGGCATCACCAGGATGCCTTCGACGTTGTACGAACGGCGGGAGAACAGGCCGACGACGTGCGACATGACGCCGGGGTGGTTGTTGACGTCCAGTTCAAGCACCGTACGCGCCAGTGCCTGGTTTTCACTTCGTGAAATCGAGTTCATCTTCAGCCTCCGATCATTTCCTTGTTGGCCGCACCCGGCGGCACCATCGGCAATACCTGTTCGTGCATCGCGATGCTGGCGTGGATCAGCATCGGCCCGGATGTCGACAGCGCCCTGGCCAGAGCCGCCAGCGGATCGCTCTCCTGGTCGAGGTCGATGGCAGGCACCCCGAATCCCTCGGCGACCCGGATGAAGTCGGGCATGCCCTTGAATTTCGAAGCGTAGATGCGTTCGCCGTAAAACAGCGTCTGTTGCTGGAAAACCAGGCCCAGCGACGAGTTGTTCATGAGCACGATCTTGACATTGACGTTTTCCTCGGCGGCAGTCACCAACTCCTGGACATTCATCAAGATGCTGCCGTCGCCAGTGAAGCAGACTACCGTGCGCTCGGGTTCGGCCAGGGCGGCACCGATCGCTGCCGGCATGCCGAATCCCATCGTGCCGAGACCGCCGGAGGTCAGCCACTGCCGGGGGCGGCGTAGCGGATACGCCTGCGCAACCCACATCTGGTGCTGACCGACATCGGTGGTGATTGTCGCGGCATCGTCGAGGCAATTGGCAACCGCACGGATCAGGCCATAGGGGGTGCGCGGATCGTCGATGCCGGGCATGCGCAGCGGATGCTCCGCCTTCAGGCTGGCCACACGCGCCAGCCAGTCGTCGTGCACCGGCGCTGCGATCGCCGGCAGCAAGCTCTGCAGGACCGTACCGACGTCGCCGGCGATACCGATGTGCGCGGTCTTGATCTTGTCGAGTTCGGAAGGATCGATGTCGATGTGGATGATTTTTGCCTGCGGGCAGAAACCGGCGACCTTGCCGGTCGCCCGGTCGTCGAAGCGAGCGCCAACGGCAATCAGCAGGTCACACTCGTCGAGCGCAAGGTTGGTGCAGCGCGCCCCGTGCATGCCGAGCATGCCCAGCGACAAGGGGTGATCGACCGGCATCGCGCCGAGCGCCATCAAGGTCATGACCGTCGGCAGGCGGGCCTTTTCGGCAAGAGACACCGCCGTTCCGGAAGCGCCCGAATGCACGACGCCCCCCCCGAGGTAGAGAATCGGCCTGGTGGCCGCGTTGATCATCGCAGCAGCACGGTCGATCAGTTCGGCTGCCGGCGCCGGGACGGGATCGGCGCAGCCCGGATCGGGCCAGTTGCTGACCTCGACGAGCTGGTTCTGCACATCCTTGGGAATATCGACCAGCACCGGCCCGGGACGCCCCGAAGCGGCGATGCGGAAAGCCTGCGGAATGACGCTCAACAGGTCGTCTGCCGAACTGACCAGGAAGTTGTGCTTGGTGATCGGGATGCTCAAACCATAGGTATCGACTTCCTGAAAGGCATCGGTACCGATCATCGCCCTGGGCACCTGCCCGGTGATCGCCACCAGCGGAATCGAATCCAGCTTGGCGTCGGCAATCGCCGTCAGCAGATTGGTCGCGCCGGGGCCGGAAGACGCCATGCAGACTGCCGGCATGCCGGTGGCGCGCGCCATCCCCTGGGCCAAGAAGCCGCCGCCCTGCTCGTGCCTGGCAAGGACATGATGGATCAGCACTGACTTCGACAAGGCATCGTAAATCGGCAGGATGGCGCCACCAGGAATGCCGGCCAGCGTACGGACGCCCTGTCGTTCGAGCAGACGGACAACGATCTGTGCTCCGGTGAGGGTTTCTGGGGTTGGTTGGGACAAGGGAATCTCCTCAAAAGCGTTGGTCCGGAAATACGAAACCCCCGCTCGGTTTGCACCGGCGGGGGTTTGTGGAATTTGCTGTGCTTCGACTTATCTTGTTTCGACCCTCGACGGTGTATCAGGCCCTGCGCGTACCACCAGTACAGCTACCGAAGCATGGCCCACGGCAAAACCAGCAACCGGAAGCACAACCAGTCGATGGGGATTGTCGGAACGGTACATGATCATCAGTCTCCAGTCCAAGATGCCCCATTAGAACCGAGTGCAAAGAGAAAAGCAAGCCTTCAGGCAGCCCTGGGTGTGATTCAAAGTGATGCGCCAGCGAAATGCTCTGGTTATGCGGCTTGCTTTTCGAGACCCTTCCAATAATCAGCCCATTCCCGGTTGGCGCGGTTGATCCGTAGGGCCAGCATGCTTCGACATTTCTGGGTGCCCACCAGGCGCCGGGAAGCTTAAGGTGATTTCCGCAAATGGCCGTACCAAGAGTCATGGTGTTAGGCCGGGCCCATGGCCAGAAAAACAAGCTGCTGCGGTAGTTGTTCGGGATCTTGATTCCCGGAAATCACCTAAGGCGGGAGATCTTGTGAGTCTGATCGGGTCGGGGGCACAGGCTTCCGCGAGGGCGAATGGCTTAGCCGCCAGCTTTACGGCGACGGAGGCCGTTCAGCCCGGTATCCACTCGCCCTAGATCGCCGACGCAACTCCAGCGATGGCGTCCGGATCGTGGCCGAAGTGGTCGTCGGCCAGTTGCCACAACCGTGACAAACTGTCGTCGATACCACCCGCTCGAGCCAGATATGTTATGCGTCATTCTGTTAGACTGATGACAATTTAAGACGACTGTGAGGGACGCCGAAGTATCAATGCCATGAATCCAGAACCGTGGGTTACTGCAAGTGATGTCGCCCAGCACCTGGGCGTCGTGAAGGACACCGTCTACCGCTGGCGGGAGCGCAAAGGCCTGCCCGCTCACAAGATCGGTCGACTGTGGAAGTTCCAGTTGTCCGAGGTCGATGAATGGGTGCGCGCGGGCGGGGCCGACGAGGGTGCTGCGGCCGGTGCCGAACAGAACAACGGGAACGATTGAATGAACGTCCAGCAACTCGAAAACGAACTCTGGGAGGCCGCCGACCAGCTGCGCGCCAACTCCAAGCTCACCGCCGCCGAATACGCGATGCCGGTGCTCGGCCTGATCTTCCTGCGCCACGCCGACAACCGCTTCAAGGCCTACCTGCCCGAGATCGAGGCCGACATCCCGCCGCAGGTGCCGGCCGCTCAGCGTGAGACGCTGATCAAGCTCGGCTTCCAGGGCAAGGCCGCCATCTACCTGCCCGAAGCAGCGCGCTTCGACCGCATCGCCAGCCTGCCGCAAGGGGCGAACGTGGGCGAGGTGATCGACCGCGCCATGGACGTGATCGAGGCCGAATACGAAGTGCTCAAAGGGGCGCTGCCGCGCGGCTACCCCGCCTTCGAGACCGACTTGCTGGCCGAGTTGGTGAAGATCTTCGACCGCCCCGCCATCAAGGCCGCCACCGGTGACGTGTTCGGCCGCATCTACGAATACTTCCTCAACAAGTTCGCCATGAGCGGCGCACAGGAAGGCGGCGAGTTCTTCACGCCGCCGTCGCTGGTGCGCATGATCGTCAACATCATCGAGCCAGACCACGGCCTGGTGCTGGACCCGGCCTGCGGCTCGGCGGGCATGTTCGTGCAGACCGGCCACTTCATCGAAGACGTGCGCCACCAGCAGGCCAACGACACCGTCACCTTCCATGGTCAGGAAAAGAGCGACACCAACACCAAGCTCGCGCGCATGAACCTCGTGGTGCACGGGCTGGACGCCTCCAACATCCGTCAGGGCAACACCTTCTACGACCAGGTGGACCACCTCGTCGGCCAGTGCGACTTCGTCATGGCCAACCCGCCGTTCAACGTCGACGGCGTGGACACCAAGAAGGTGGAAGGCCAGGCCAGCGACGGCGGACGCTTGCCCTTCGGACTGCCCGGCACCAATGCCAAGACCGGTGCCATCAGCAACGCCAACAGCCTGTGGATTCAGTACTTCTATGCCTACCTGAACGACAGCGGCCGCGCCGGTTTCGTCATGGCGTCCAGCGCCTCGGATGCCGGCAACAAGGACCGCGACATCCGCGAGAAGCTGGTCAAGACCGGCCACGTCGACGTGATGATGGCCATCGGCAACAAGTTCTTCTATACCCGCAGCCTGCCCTGCACGCTGTGGTTCTTCGACAAGGGCAAGCCGCAGGACCTGCAAGACCAGGTGCTGATGATCGACGCGCGCAACGTGTACCACGTCGTCTCGGCGCGCTCGCACATCTTCACCGACGAGCAGCACGCCAACCTCAACGCCATCGTCTGGTTGTACCGGGGCGAGACCGAGAAGTTCTTGGCGCTCGTCGCCCGCTACCAACGGCAGGTGGATGAACGGCTGGCAGCCGTTCCGGACCGCATGGCCGCCGATACCGCTGCCGTGGAAGGGCTGGCCACGCAGTTGCAGTCGTTCGCGCAGGGTGCCACGCTGGCTGAACTGAACGCCGACCAGCCTGACGACGCGCACCTCACCCAGGCCCAACTCGATGCCTTCAAGGCGGAACTGGCCGCCGTGCAGGCCGACGCCCACGCGGCACATGCCATCGCTGCACTGCTCACCGCCTGCACCCACGCCCGCGCCGCTGTCGCCCAAGCCGACCTCGCCAGCCACGCCGGGCAGGTGGCGCTGCAGGCCACGCTCGATGCCCTGGCACCACAGCTCAAGGCCATGGGCAAGACCCTGGAAGCTCGCCACAAGCAGTGGCTCAAGCTGCTGGACACCGCAGAAAAGCAGCTACGCGCCCGGCAGAGCAAGGCCTTCGACGGCAAAGCCACCCGCAAAGCCAAGCGCGCCTTGCTGGCCGCCGACGAGAAGAAGAACGAAGCCCCCACGGTGCGCGACGCGGTGCTCGACGCGCTGAAACAGGCTGCCTACTTCATTCACCAGGTTCACTGGCTGCATAGCCGCTTCCCGCATGGCGTGTTCGAGGACGTTCCGGGCCTGTGCAAGGCCGTCACGCTGGATGAGATCGCCGCCAACGACTATTCGCTGACGCCGGGGCGCTACGTGGGCGTGGCGGCGGCAGCGACCGAAGACGAGGACGACTTCGTCGAAAAGCTGCGCGAGATCCACGACGAACTGGCCGAACTGAACGAAAAGGCGGTGGAACTGGCGGGGCGGATTGCCAGCAACTTTGGGGAGTTGCTGGGATGAGTTGGCCAGTAGTAACGCTGGATAGCATCAAGGCCAACGTTCCTTACGCGTGTGTCGGCGGGCCGTTCGGTTCAAACCTGACATCGCAACACTATGTGGATGAGGGCGTACCGGTAATTCGCGGCCAGAACCTCGGCGGTCCTGGGTGCTTTGACGAAAGTGGTTTCGTCTTTGTTACCCCGGAGAAGGCTGATCAGCTTCGGCCCAATTTGGCCTTTCGCGGCGACGTCCTGTTTACGCAACGTGGCACGCTTGGGCAGGTCGGCTTCATCCCCAGCGACTCGAAGTACGATAGGTACGTGGTGTCTCAAAGTCAGATGAAGCTCACTGTCGATCCGAGCAGAGTGGATGCAAGGTACGTCTACCAGTACTTTCGCCTTGAATCCACGATTCAGGAAATCCTGAATCGAACCATTACGGCGGGCGTTCCGCACATCAATCTCGGCATTCTAAAAAATTTTTTGATTCCACTTCCGCCTCTTCCCGACCAACAGGCGATTGCGGAAATTGCGCAAGCCTACGACGACCTGATCGCCACCAACCAGCGTCGCATCGCCTTGCTCGAAGACGCCGCCCGCCGCCTCTACCGAGAGTGGTTCGTGCACTTGCGCTTTCCCGGCTGTGAAACGGTGCCGGTGAAGGACGGGGTGCCGCAGGGGTGGACCAAATTGCCACTTGGCGATGTCGCGGAAATCACGATGGGCCAGAGCCCGGAATCCAAGTACTACAACACCGATGGCGATGGGCTGCCTTTTCACCAAGGCGTGTCCGATTTTGGGCATCGATTTGTCACGCACGAAATGTTCACAAAGCAGACCACACGGGTTGCAGAGGCGGGAGACATCCTGTGTAGCGTTCGTGCTCCTGTAGGCAGACTTAACGTGACTCGGGACAGGATAGCGATTGGGCGTGGTCTGTCGGCCATGCGAAGCCGCGCGGGCCGCCAATCGCTTCTCTTCTATCAATTGGGGGCACTCTTCGTAGAAGAGGACATGATCGGCGGCGGTGCGATCTTTGCGTCAGTGGGGAAGAAGGAACTGTTCGGTCAGTTGATCCTGCAACCCAACGCAGATATTGCTACGGCGTTTGACCGATTGATCGGCGACATTGACCGCCAGATCGATACCCTCGATTTGCAGAATCGTCGTTTAGCGGATGCCCGCGACCTGCTGCTCCCCAATCTGATGTCTGGCCAACTCGACGTCTCCGGCATCCGTCTGCCCGAGGAGGTCGCGGCATGACCGGACCGGTGGCGAGCTATGTCATCCCTCGGGCCGGCGGCGGCCACAGCGACTACATCGTCTACGTCGACGAAAGCGGCGATCACAGCCTCACGTCCATCGACCCGGACTATCCGGTGTTCGTGCTGTCGTTCTGCATCTTCCGCAAGGATGGGTACGCGAGAGGCGTGACGCCGGTCATCCGGCAGCTGAAGTTCGCCACCTTCGGCCACGACATGGTGGTGCTGCACGAGGCGGACATCCGGCGCAAGAAGGGGGCATTTTCGCGGCTGTCGAAAGAACCGCGCGAGGCTTTCCTGAACGCACTGACCGACATCATCGGCGAGGCCGATTTCCAGTTGATCGCCGTGGTGATCGACAAGCGCAAGCTCAAGGACCGCTACAACATCCCGGCGCACCCGTACCACCTGGCGCTGGAGTTCGGGCTCGAGCGTATCTATCGGCTGCTGAAGGGCGCGGGCCAGGACGACGCGCTGACCTACAGCGTGTGCGAGGCACGCGGAGCCAAGGAAGACGCCGATCTGGAGCTGGAATTTCGCCGCATCCGTGACGGCGCGAACTACTTCCACCGCCCCTTGCCGTTCGACCTGATTATTGCCGACAAGAAGACCAACTCGGAAGGCCTGCAACTGGCCGACCTGACGGCACGGCCGATCGGCTTGACGGTGCTACGGCCGGGACAGGCCAACCGGGCGGCAGAGGTGCTGGAGGGGAAGTTCTACCGGGACAAGGCCGGCAATAAGCTGGGCATGGGGCTGAAGGTGTTTCCGTGACAACCGAAAACCGCCCCCCAGAAAGCAGAAGGGCCCCTGTAGTACCAGGAGCCCGACGCCGGCCGCGTAGTCGCAACCCATTTGCCCACAATGGTAGCGGATCGACCATGACTTGACAAGACGGCCGGGCCCAGACGGCCGGGCCCTGCTCGTGGCGGGCCCGGGGACTGGAGGGAAACAAGACGATGGCCAAGAAGGACTATTCCGAAGACCTGTTGATCCAGGCGCCGACCGCCGAACTGCTGGAAAAGCAGCTCGGCTGGCAAACCGTGTTCGCCCAGGACGACGAGGACTTCGGGCCAGACAGCCTTCTGGGCCGCAGCAACGACACCGAGGTGGTGCTCAGCCGCGAGGTGCTGGCCGCGCTGAAGCGCCTGAACCCGGGCTTGGCCGCAGAGGCCTACAGCCAGGCCCTGGCGCAGGTGCTGCAGGACGACATCACCAAGACGCTGATTGCCCTGAACGAAGAGAAGTACAAGCTGCTGCGCGATGGCGTGCCGGTGAAGTACCGGGACGCGGCTGGCCGCTTGGTGGACAAGCGCCTGCGTCTGATCGACTTCGACCACCCGGAGAACAACCGCTACCAGGCGGTGCGCGAGCTGTGGGTGCGCGGGCGCCTGTGGCTGCGCCGCCCGGACTTGATCGGCTACGTCAATGGCCTGCCGCTGGTGTTCATCGAACTCAAGCGCTTCGAGGTGCACATCGACAGCGCCTACAAGAAGAACTACAGCGACTACCTTGACACCATTCCGCACCTGTTCCATTGGAACGCGCTGGTGGTGATCTCAAACGGCCACGATGCGCAGTATGGGTCGCTGACCAGCACCCGCGAGCACTTCTACCGATGGAAGCGGCAGGACGAGGACGACCCGGAGCCGGGCAAAGACCAACCCCTGCTGCCCATCCTGCTCAAGGGCATGCTGAACAAGGCCCGTCTGCTCGACATCGTCGAAAACTTCGTGCTATTCGATGCCAGCGAAGGGGGCACGCACAAGATCGTGGCGCGCAACCACCAGTATCTGGGCGTCAACCGGGTGATCGAGCGCCTCACGTCTGACGACCCGCAGGTCAAGGCCGAAGTGAAGGCCGGGCAACTGGGCGTGTTCTGGCACACGCAGGGCTCGGGCAAGTCGTATTCGATGCTTTTTCTGACCGAGAAGATCCACCGCCGGATCTCGGGCAGCTACACATTCGTGGTCATCACCGACCGCACCGAGCTGGACGACCAGATTGCGTCCACCTACACCAATGCCGGCCGCGCCAACAGCAAAACGGACCAGGCCTCCAGCGGCGACGCCTTGCGCAAGATGCTGCGGGACCAGAACCGCCGCTACGTGTTCGGCCTGATCCAGAAATACCGCGAACTGGTGAAAGAGGCCTATTCGGAGCGCGACGACATCATCGTCATCAGTGACGAGGCGCACCGCACCCAGTACGGCCGCCTGGCGCTGAACATGCGCAAGGGCCTGCCGCGCGCCAAGTTCCTGGGCTTCACTGGCACGCCCTTGATCGACGCCGGCGAGAAGCAGCTGACGCGCGAGGTATTCGGCGACTACGTGTCGATCTACGACTTCCAGCGCGCTGTGGCAGACGGCGCAACCTTGCCTTTGTTCTATGAGAACCGTGGCGAGAAGCTGAAGATCGTCGACCCAAAGGTGAGCGAACGCATTGCCGAGCACATCGAAGCGGCCAGGCAGGGCGCGACGCTGAACGACCCCTGGACCGACGAGAAGGAGGAAAAGCTCTACCGGGAGCTGGCGCGCGACTACCCCATCCTGACCTCACCCACGCGCCTGGAGAAGGTGGCACAGGATTTCGTCGATCACTTCCACCAGCGCTGGAAGGTGGTGGACACCGGCGGCGGCAAGGCCATGATGGTCTGCTTGGACAAGATCACCTGCGTGAAGATGCACGACTTGGTCAAAGCCAAGTGGCAGGAGAAGACCGCCCAGCTGGAAGCGAGCGTGGCCGCTGAGGAGGCGTTGTTCGCCGCCAAGGGCAAGGCACTGCCGAAGCTGCTGCATCAGCGCCGCAAACAGGTCGAGTGGATGAAGACCACCGAATGCTGCGTGGTGGTTTCGCAGGAGCAGGGCGAGGTGGCCGAGTTCGCGAAGTGGCGCAACTTCCGCGACGAGCCGCTGGACATCTCTTCGCACCGCGAGAAGATGGTCAAGCGCAACCTGGAGAAGGAGTTCAAGCAGGCCGATAACCCTTTCCGCATTGCCATCGTCTGCGCCATGTGGCTGACCGGCTTCGACGTGAAGTGCCTGGCCACGCTGTACCTCGACAAGCCGATGCAGGGCCATACGCTGATGCAGGCCATCGCCCGCGTCAACCGCGTGGGCGGCGGCAAGAAGCATGGCCTGATCATTGACTACAACGGCATGCTCAAGAGTCTGCGCAAGGCCCTGGCCACATTTGCCCAGGGCGACCGCGCCGGCACAGGAAAGGGCGAAGGCGAGCAGAACACAGTGCGCGACGACTCGGAAGCGCTGGCCGAGTATGCTCAGAGCCTGAAGGCGGCCAGGGACTTTCTGGGGGACCTCGGTTTCGATCTGGACAGGCTCATTGCCGCCAAGGGCTTCGACAAGCAGCAGCAGATCCTTGTCGCGGTGAATCTGCTGTGCGAGAGCGACCAGCGCCGCAAGACCTATCAGGTGATCGTGGAGGACGTGCGGGCCCGCCACCGGGGCCTGTTCCCGCACCCGGGCCTGTTTGACTTCGATGCCGAAGAGAGCGCCGTCACTGCGATCTACAACAAATTGCAGGACGCCCGCGAGTCGCCCGACGTCAGCGCGCTGCTGCAAGACTTGTACGAGGTCGTCGACACGGCACTGACGACGGATGGCAAACCAGCACCCGCCGTGGCCAACCAGGGCCATGCACGCTACGACCTCTCAAACATCGACTTCTCACGCCTGCGGACCGAGTTTGAGAAGTCGCCGTTCAAGAACGTGGTCACGCTGAACCTGAAGGAAAAGATCGAAGAGCGTCTGGCCATGATGGTGGCGCTCAACCCGACCCGAGTCGACCTGTACGAGCGCTACCAGGAAATCATCCAGGAGTACAACAAGGACAAGGACGCCGCCGAGATCCAGAAGGTGATGGATGACCTGTTCACCTTCAACGACAACCTCAACGAAGAAGAGAAACGCTACCTGCGTGAAGGGCTGGAGAGCGAAGACCAACTGGCCGTTTTCGACCTGCTGCAGAAGGACAGCCTGACCAAGGGTGACCGTGATGCCATCAAGAAGATAGCAAAGGAGTTGCTGTACAAGCTGAGCAGCGGCAAGCTGCAGATTGACCACTGGCGCGAAAAGGCCACCGCGCAGGCCCAGGTCAAGGCCGAGATCATCAAGCACTTGTTCGCGTACATGCCGTCTGGCGTCTACGACGCGGACGAGATCAACCTCAAGGCCAACGCCGTGTTTGCGCACATCTACACGACGGGGTTCGGTGAGGCTGCAAGGGCGTACCACTGATGACCGACGACAAATCGTTGGAGAAGCATGTCCGCAACGGCAAGTCGAACACGCGCCACACCTCTCGACTGAGGCCAAACTGGTGAAACTGGCCGACAAGATCTGCAACGTGCGAGACATGCTGGCATCACCTCCTGCAGGCTGGCCAGTGGAGCGGAAGCAGGCATATTTCGACTGGACTGCCAAGGTTGTCGCTGGTGACCTCGGTATGCGTGCCCCGTCCGTATGCCCATTTCCGCTTTCTTACCTCGGGCGGCTTCAGCAATGACATCAGCTTGCGCGGCATCTGCACTCCCTTGGGGGCGGGTGGGAGGCTGTCGCTCTTTGGAATGCTTACCTTGACCATTCCAGCAGAACACGCCAGCGAGTTGCAGCGCTTGATGAACAAAGAGGGGCTTGCACCTGAGGTGCTGCCCCTTTAGAAGTAACAGGTCTTGACGGCCTTTACGTATTGGAGTTCGAATGGCAAAATCGGTCGAAATCGGGTCCGGGAGTTTCCGGACCCAGAAAAGTGCCCTTGATCACTACAAGGCAGTCCTGCACCGGTACCAGGACGGGCAGCGTGTCTCCAAGCAGGACGACCATGCCGACCTCGTGGCGCTCATCGAGCGTTACGACCCGGTGCTCGACGCGGTTGGCGAACCCACCAAGGGTGATGGCCAGATCGCGCACTTCGAGCGGCGCCTAAACACCGGGACCGGCTGGAGCAGTTCCGGCTTCTGGGTTGTTCGTCAAGACGGGACTGACACCGACTTCTCGTATATCGACGCGGTCAAGGGCCAACCCAAGGGGCGGTCCCAGGACTTCTATGGTGCCTGCCGGCAGGCCGTCGCGCTCGACCTCATCCAGGCCAAGAAGCAGGCATTCGCCCAGTACGTGTGTATTCCACGCAAACTGGACACTCATTCCACGCCAAACTGGACACTGATTCCACGGCAAACTGGACAGTCGGAGCGTAGCGACGCGGGGTTGATGGGTGGTACTTCAAGACGCTTACTCGGGTCAAGTTTTTAGCTCACCCGAATAAATGTCTTTGGTCTTTTTAGTGCGTGTCAGTCGGGGCGAATTTCGTTACGGCGTAACGATTTCCGGACCCAATCGACGCTGTTTCTCGTAGTAGTCGGCGCTGCCATCGGGAAGCCTCGACGCCTGCGTTGCGGCGTCGCTATCGGCCTGACGAAGAAGCCTCTCCAGGAACTCCTGTTGTGTTACGCCGTAACAGAATGCCAGACGTTCGAGTGCGCGTTTGGTGTGGAAATGAAGAACGATATTCAGCCGATCGCCGTGTCCGTTTTCATCTTTCAGATGACGTTCCCGGTATTCCAACTGTCGTTGCGCGTTGGTCTTGGCCATTCTTACCTCCTGATGAGCGTTACGCAGTAACGCACGGTTTGCGCGCTGGCACGCAGGAAATCCCTGAAACCGAGGCGCGGGCGGTGGAATGCCTGGCGCCCGGGAGGGGCAAAGCGCAGAGTTATCCACGGGCGCCCGCCAGACGGCGCTCCTTCTATAGCTGGACGGCTGGCGGGCGGCGGTGGATCACTCGTCAGTCTGGCGCGGCGGTTCATTCGGGTTTGCCGTTCTTGCGCAGCGATTCGCCATCGAGATCCAGGACAGGCGCCTGATGCACCAGGCGGTCGAGGATCGCATCGGCGAGCGTCGGGTCACCGATTGCGGCATGCCAGTGTTTGACCGGCAATTGACCGGTGATGATTGTCGAGCGAGTCCCATGGCGATCATCGAAGATCTCCAGGAGGTCGCGGCGGCTCTCGTCGGTCAGCGGCGCCAGCGCCCACTCGTCGATGACCAGCACCTCGGTCTTGGCAAGCTGCGCCAACGTCTTGAGGTAACTGCCATCGCCGTGGCCGATAGCCAGGGTCGGCAGGAGTCGAGTCAAGCGCACCTAGAGTACCGAATGACCCTGCCGGCACGCCTGATTGGCGAGTGCGCAGGCGAGAAAGGTCTTGCCGATGCCCGTCGGGCCACAGAGCAGGACGTTCTGGTGCTCGCCCACCCAGCGGCCGGTCATCAAGCGAGCGAACAGCGCCCGATCGAGGCCGCGCGGATGCCGATAGTCGACCTCCTCCGGTGTGGCCGCCTGTTTGAGCCGGGCCCGTTTCAGACGGGCGGCGTTCTGCCGCGACTCGCGTTCGGCGGCTTCGCTGTCAACGAGCAAGCCGAGCCGCTCGTCGAACGATAACTGGCCGATGTCCGGGGTCTGCGCCTGGCTGGCCAAGGCACGGGCCATGCCGGAGAGGCGGAGTTGATGAAGTTTCTCGACGGTGGGATGGTTGAGCATGGCAAGTCGCTTTCAGTGGTAGTAATCGGGGCCACGCAGATTGGCGTGTTCGAGGGGCAAACCGGTCTGGGCCGGGGCGCTGACGACCCGCTTCTGGTCCAGACCGTTCTTCCGAATCGACTTCAGGCTGCTGTAGGAGGTGGCGCCGATGGCGACGGCCCGCTCGCAGGCCGCTTCCAGGCGGTCGTCGCCGTAGGCTTGACCGAAGCGCAGGATGCCCAGGCACGCCCGGTAAGCCTGCTGCGGAGGTCGGCGCTGATGCAGAACGCTCTGCACGACGGCAGCGGTATGCGGCCCGATCCGCGTCGCCCAGTCGAGCAGGCGTGGCGCATTCCAGCCGAGGACCGCCTGGTGGCCCGGGGTCATGTGCGCATCGACGGTGGTGTGCCGACCGCGGGCGTCGTTCCGGGCATGGCTCGCGATGCGCACGCCGCGCTGGAACCACTCGACGGTCGTCGCCGTCAGCCGACTATCGACCTTCTCCCGGGCAAAACGGTAGGGCACCGAGTAGTAGTGGCCAACGACCTCGACGTGATCGTTGATGCCGACCCGCACCACTTTACGTCGGGTTGAGTTCGGGCTCGTAGAAGCAGGGGGTGGTGACCCCGCTCTTGAGGTTGTCCGGGACCAGGAGAGCCGTACAACCATGGAGGGGCTCGAAGGTGCGCACATGGCTGCCAATCCAGTCCGACAGGCTCTGGCTCCAGGTGGCTTCGCAGTAGGTATAGTTCGAGGCGCCCAGGACGGCGAGGAAGATCGCCGCCTGGCGAATTTCGCCGGTCATCGGGTCGGTAATCGGCACCGTCGGGCCGGCGTAGTCGATGAACAGTTTCTCGCCCGGGGTGTGCGTCTGGCGCAGGCTGACCGAGAGCCGGACGACCCACCGCCGATAGTGGGCGCAGAAGCCGCTGTAGTGGTAGCCCGACGGATGCTCGGCTTTGTATTCCTGCCTCAGCAGGTCGAGCGTGACGCCCTTGCGCCGCAGCTCGCGGTGCACACCCGGCCAGTCGGGTTCGGGACGACTCTGGCTCGACGCCACCGCCGGCGGGTAGAGCTGCGCCTCCAGCCACGCCTCACTCGTTTCGGCTGGCAGCGGCCACGCCACGCCAACGAGCTTCGCTCGGCGGAGAATTTCGCCGACTGTCGTCGGCGAGCTTTTGACCACTCGAGCGATCTCGCGATGGCTGAGGCTACCCTCGTGGGACAGCCGTAACACGTCAACAATCTTGCGCATGGATAACCTGGTATTCGCCATGTGGGCCTCGGCAAATTTACCGAGGATGCCACGGTTATCCCGCGCGCTACGCTAGGACAAATGACTCTCCAGTTTGCTGTGGAATTGGTGTCCAGTTTGCCGTGGAATACGCACGGATTGACCGCCGCCACCTGGCGAATCAGAAAGGTGGGCCATTCCATATGCTTGAACTGCTCGGCGAGTTTGGCAGTCGCGTCGAAATCGGAAACCCAAACAATCTTGTGGTCGCTGCGCTCGAAGGTGATCCCGTCTTGCTCGGCAATAGCCCGGGCCATCGCTTCTTTCGATTGGCCGCTCGCGTGCGTGTGCGCGGAGTCGAGGTAGCGGTAGGGACGCCCCGCTTGTTCGGCGGTTGCCTTGGCGTGTTGTATGAGGGCTTCGGTTTCGCCCTCGAAGAATTTCCCGGCATCTTTGAGCAACACGCCCCGCTTGTACAGGTAGCGGCCAAACGCTCCATCCGGAAACATCGCGGTCAGGTAGCCCTTGAAGATGATCCGGTCGAATCCTTCAACGACACCCAGGATTGACTCCCGGTGTTTTTCCAGGAAAATGTCCATGTCGCCTCCGTTGTCGTGCGGTGGTCTACCTCCTGCGTGAGGTTGAGGATATTGTCCTCGCAAATTCAATCCGGCGCCAACGTGAGGCGACATCCTTTTTGGTTGCGGCCAACGGCCGCGCTAAGTAAGCAATCGCCGTGACTTCAACTTGACGCACTGGAAGCCGCCTGTGGCGGCATGCTATAGTTTGCGTCAAGCGATGGCCAGCCTACCCGCTCCGGCCATCGCCGAGGGAGAAGCCGGTGTGGACCGGGACGCAATCGTCCGCAAGCTTGCCTGCCAGGGTCGTTCCTTTCGAAAATCGAACGTCGACCGCAATCGTTTTCTTCCTGTCAATCCGGAATTCCTCTCCCTTTCAACCACACGACGCACCGGCGCGACCCCTGGCGCGTCATCGATGGCCACTCAAAGGAGAATGCCCCATGGCAACGTCCACCAGTTCGCATGCGAAAATCTACCAGATCAAGGTCACCCTCAAATACAGCAGTCCGCCGATCTGGCGGCGGCTGCTGGTGCCGTCTTCGATCACCCTGGCGCAACTGCACCGGGTGCTGCAAGCCGCCATGGGCTGGTACAACTGTCACCTGCACCAGTTTGTCGCGGCGGGGAAATACTACGGGGAACCCGACCCGCAATTCGACTTCGAGGTGATCGACGAGCGCAAGGTCCGCCTCGACAGCTTGCTGATCAATGTCCGGAATTCGCTGGTCTATGAGTATGATTTTGGCGATAGTTGGGAGCACAAGATCGACCTCGAGAAAATTCTGCCCGCCGATCCCGAAATGACCCTGCCAAAATGCATCAAATGCGTACGCGCGTGTCCGCCGGAAGATGTCGGCGGGGTCTGGGGCTACGCGGGATTCCTGGCGGCGATGGCTGATCCCGAACACCCCGAACATGAATATTACAAGGAGTGGATCGGCGAGGGTTTTGATCCGGTGAGAGTCGACATCGATCGAATCAACGCCCGCCTTGCGGATCTGAAATAATGGCTGCAGCTTCTGTTAGACGTTGAACAGAAAATTCAATACGTCACCGTCCTTGACGACGTACTCCTTGCCCTCGGCGCGCATCTTGCCGGCTTCTTTGGCTCCCTGCTCGCCCTTGCAGGCGAGAAAGTCGGCCAGCGCGATGGTCTGCGCGCGGATGAAGCCTCTTTCGAAGTCGGTGTGGATGACGCCGGCGGCCTGCGGGGCGGTATCGCCGACGTGGATGGTCCAGGCCCGCACTTCCTTGACACCGGCCGTGAAGTAGGTCTGCAGGCCGAGCAACTGGTAGGCGGCGCGGATCAGGCGGTTCAGCCCGGGTTCTTCGAGCCCGAGGTCGGCGAGAAAGATCGCCTTGTCTTCGTCGTCGAGATCGGCGAGTTCGGCTTCGATCTTGGCGCACAGGGCGACCACCGGCGCCGCTTCGGTGGCCGCGTGCTCGCGCAGGCGGTCGAGGTGCGGGTTGTTCCGGAATCCGTCTTCGAGAACGTTGCCGACGTACATCGTCGGCTTGATGGTCAGCAGGCACAGGGGCTTGAGCAGCGCTTTCTCGTCGGCGGCCAGGGTCAGCGTGCGCGCCGGCCTGCCGTCGTTGAGGTGTGGCAGCAGACGTTCGAGAATGCCAACCAGTTTCTGCGCTTCCTTGTCACCGGAGCGGGCTTTCTTGCTCTCGCGATTGAGAGTACGTTCGACGGCTGCGAGGTCGGCAAGCGCCAGTTCGGTCAGGATGGTTTCGATGTCCGACAGCGGATCGACACGCCCCGAGACATGCACGACATTGTCATCGTCGAAGCAGCGGACGACACTGACGATGGCGTCGGTTTCGCGGATGTTGGCGAGGAACTGGTTGCCCAGGCCTTCGCCTTTCGAGGCGCCGGCGACCAGACCGGCAATATCGACGAACTCGACGATCGCCGGCTGGATGCGCTGCGGTTTGACGATCGCCGCGATCTGCTGCAGGCGCGGGTCGGGCACTTCGACAATTCCGACGTTGGGTTCGATGGTGCAGAAGGGATAGTTTTCGGCGGCGATGCCGGCTTTGGTCAGGGCATTGAAGAGGGTGGACTTGCCGACATTCGGCAGGCCGACGATACCGCACTGGAGGCTCATGCTGGGATTCCGATATTTAAATGGTCTTGAGGTGCAGTTGCCGTTGCGCGGCAGCGTAGTCGCCGGCGGCGAGCAGGGGCCAGGCCATCAGGCAGCGATCGATGGCCGGGTCGATCAGTTCCTGCTCCTCTCGCCGTGGTGCCTTGAGGACGTGGTGAATGACTTCGGAGCGCTCGCCGGGATGTCCGATTCCCAAGCGCAGTCGCCAGAAATTCGGGCTGGCGAGGCGGGCCTGGATGTCTTTGAGACCATTGTGCCCGCCGTTGCCACCGCCCTGTTTGAGGCGGATGCTGCCGGGTGGCAGGTCGAGGTCGTCATGCACGACCAGCGTCTCTTCGGGGGCGATCTTGTAGAAACGCGCCAGCGCGGCTACCGCCTGGCCGGAGAGGTTCATGTAGGTCATCGGCTGTAACAGCCACAGCTCGTCGATGCGGGCAACGCGGCCAAGGAATCTGCCCTGCGGCGTCAGCGGTGCCTGCAAGCGCCGCGCCAACTGGTCGATGAACCAGAAACCGACATTGTGCCGGTTATCTTCGTATTCCTTGCCGGGGTTGCCGAGGCCGACGATCAGGCGGGGTGGTGGCATGCGCTGTGCTGCCCAAGCCGCCGCGGGCAGCGGGTGCCGGACGGCGGGCAGGCATGAAGTTCGGGTTTAGCTGGCAGCCGCTTCGCCCTCGGCCGCACCGGACTCTTCGCCGCCCTTCTTGGCCGGGATCGACACCAGAACGTAATCCTCGCCGTGCAGGACCGGGGTGACCCCCGCCGGAAAAATCAGCTCGGAAGCATGGATCGAGTGACCAGCTTCGAGATTCTGCAGGTCGACTTCGATGAACGCCGGCAGGTCCTGCGGCAGGCAGCTCACTTCGACGTCGTTGTGGACGTGTGCGACGTGACCGCCACTGATCTTGACCCCTGGCGCGATGTCAGCGTTGATGAAATGCAGCGGCACGCGCTGGTGGATGGCGTGCCCCATATCGACCCGCTGAAAGTCGACGTGCAGGACCAGAGGCTTCCAGGGGTGCATCTGCGAGTCACGCAGCACGACGCTCTCGATGCTGCCCTCGATGTCCAGCGTCAGGACGGAAGAATGAAACGCTTCCTTGCGCAGGTTGAGCAGAATTTGGTTGTGATCGAGGTCGATCAACTGCGGTGCCGCTGAGCCACCGTAAACGATTGCCGGCACGCGATTCTGGCGACGCAGGCGGCGGCTCGCTCCGGACCCCTGCAAGGTGCGCTTGCGCGCTTCGAATTGAAACTTCATGGACAACTCCTGGTGTGATACAAGCCCCGCCCGCGACCAGGCGGAGGGTTGAGAAATCGATTACCGTGAAAGTCGCGTCAGCGACTCACGAATCCGGCCCTGAGCCTTGTCGAAGGGCTCCCCTCCCACTCGCGGGGGAGGGGAGGGAAACGGCCATGACTTCCATGATCGGGGGGTCGAAAAAAGTCATGACCGTTGGGCAGGCGTGGAGCGCCTTACTCGATGAATAGTGAGGAAACGGAATCCTCGTTGCTGATCCGGCGAATCGTTTCGGCCATCACTTCGGCCACCGAAAGCTGGCGAATGCGCGGCGAAGTGAGCGCGTCCTGGCGCAGCGGAATGGTGTCGGTGACGACCAGTTCGTCGAGATCGGAAGCGTTGATGCGATCGACGGCATGGCCCGAAAGTACTGGATGCACGCAGTACGAAAGAACCTGTCTGGCGCCATGTTGCTTGAGCGCGCTCGCGGCCTTGCACAAGGTGCCGGCGGTGTCGACCAGGTCGTCCATGATCACGCAGGTGCGCCCCTGGACATCCCCGATGATGTTCATCACTTCGGAAACATTGGCTTTCGGACGACGCTTGTCGATGATCGCCAGATCGCATTCGAGACGCTTGGCCAGCGCCCGTGCCCGGACGACACCGCCGACGTCGGGCGAGACGACCATCAGGTGATCGAAATTCTTCTTCCAGACGTCGCCCAGCATGATCGGCAGCGAGTAGATGTTGTCGACCGGGATGTTGAAGAAGCCCTGAATCTGCTCGGTGTGCAGGTCCATGGTCAGCACCCGGTGGACACCCGCTGCCGTCAGCAGGTCGGCAACCAGCTTGGCGGCGATCGGCACGCGCGCCGAGCGCACGCGGCGATCCTGGCGGGCGTAACCAAAATAGGGGATGGCGGCGGTGATCCGGGCAGCCGAGGCACGCTTCAGCGCGTCGGCCATGACCAGGAGTTCCATCAGGTTCTCGTTGGTCGGCGCGCAGGTCGATTGCAGGATGAACACATCCATGCCGCGCACGTGCTCCTGGATTTCGACACTGATCTCGCCGTCGGAGAATCGGCCGACTTGGGCGCGTCCTAGTGAGATGTTGAGACGCTTGACGACATCGGCAGCCAATGCCGGGTTGGCGTTGCCGGTAAATACCATCAGGCTGTCATAGGCCATGCTGCGCTTCCCGTGGCGCGCGAAGCATCGGCGCCGTATAAAGCAAGACGGGCAGCCAAGACTGCCTGCCCGCTTTGACAGAAATGAAATGGCTGGGGAGGAAGGATTCGAACCTTCGAATGCCGGAATCAAAATCCGGTGCCTTAACCAACTTGGCCACTCCCCAGCGGTCGCTCGTATCGCATGGATCACGAACGAGGCGCGGATTATACCGGGGATTCTTCGGCAAGCACAAGTGTCGATCCAGGGGGGGGGTGTAGAGTCGAGATGTGGCGCGGTAGCCGTAGGTTCGGCTTGTCTGTTTCCGTCCCTTTCGTCTGACGGTGCCCAGGTAGCCTTGCCATAGCCCCGTTTCCACATCCCGCTCATCGAACCGGACGTGCAGATTTCCCGCATCCGGCTCTCGGACAAGACATCATGCTTTCGCCCACGGAAGGTCATGGGTCCTCGCCGGCAAATTGACCAGTCCCAACTTTTCGTAAAGGTACTGATTCGGGTAGCGCGCCCACCCGGTGCCGGAGACCTTGTGTTTCTTGCATAACCACCGGCGGAGCCGTTGCGTGACATGGGTGTTGATCGCCCGATAGGCCGGACTGACGGAACCCAGGCAGAAGTAATTCGCCCAGCCGATCAGTTTCCGGTTCAGCCGTCCCACGACAAACTCGGCATCTAGGGTGATTTCCGGGAATCAGGATCCCGAACAACTACCGCAGCGGCCTGTTTTTCTGGCCCTGAGCCCGGCCTGACGCCATGACTCTTGGTACGGCGTTTTGCGGAAATCACCTAGTATGGTTCGGCGGCGGTCGGTTTCCTGAGTGATGCTTTCCACCATCCGTTTGACGCTTTTCGGCGAGGGCCGGGTGCCGATGTAGGCGCGCCCGGTTTTCTGGCTGTAGCACCGCCCGAAGGTGTATCCCAGGAAGTCAAACCGCTCTTGCGGTATCTGACATAGGTGGGTCTTGTCGTCGTTCACCGTCAGCTTCAGTTGCTCCATCATTCCTCGCATCGCCGCCATGGCATCCTCTGCCCGGCCCTTGCAGCAGATGACGAAGTCGTCCGCATAATTGACGATTTGCGCCGACCAGCGACGGGCATACCCCAACGTCTTCCATCCGAGGATGAAGCGCCGCATGTACAGATTCGACAGCAGCGGTGAAATCGGAGCCCCTTGCGGGGTGCCACGTCCGGTGTCCCGGTTGGACGTCGTCCGTTTCCGGTGACCGTGTCCATCGTCCTCTTCCACTGGCGCGTCCAGCCATTGCTTGATGAGGTGCAGAACGTGCCGATCCACGATCCGACGGGCGACGCTCTTCATAAGCTCAGGGTGCGGAATGCTATCGAAATAGCCGGATAGATCCGCATCGATCACTTGCTGGTGTCCAGTGTTCAATAGACGATGAACCGCTTGTACCGCATCCTGCGCTCCCCGCTCTGCCCGGTACGCGTATTGCTCCGGTTGCAGATCGGCTTCAAAGATGGGTTCCAGCACGAGCATGGCCGCCGTTTGGACTACCCGGTCGGTGATCGTCGGTATGCCCAAGGGGCGCAGCTTGCCGTTCGGCTTGGGAATCCAGACCCGCTTGACCGCTTCCGGTCGGTAGTCTGTGTCCTTTCGGCAATGCTGCGTGAAATTCCAGCGCTGGCCTGGTACCTTGGTAGGCCCGTAACGACCGTTAGTTCTACATTAACAGATTCTAATGGCATTTTTGGGTGCTGGCGGCTGCCTTCGGTAGGCGCTGTCGCGGGCGCTTTGTCGCCGTGCATGACGCTCGGCGATGATTCGCACGAGGTCTTCGCGACCGTGAATCTTCACCGGGAGCTGCGCCACGAGCATGTCGACAACATCGGCACAGGACAGTAACTCGGCGTAGGGTGAGTGTTGCCGCCGCTCCTTGACGAGAAAGAGTAGTGCAACGCAGACGAGCGCCATGTGGTTGTACCAAGCCCGCCACTTGCGTACCTGGTAGTCGGCCATCCCACAGCAACCTTTCGCATTCTCGAAGGCGCGCTCGATGAAGTGGCGCTGTGCCTGCATGCGTGCCAGCTCGCGAAGTGGCGTGTCGGGCGCCGCGTTGGAGAGCATGAACTTCACCTCCTTGCCATCGCGGCGTGCCAGGAGATGCCATTGGCGGGCCTGTGCGCTGTTCGGATGACTGATCCACACGCGGGTATGGGCAAACATCGCGCGCACTTCACCCTTCTCCCCGTCGCGCAGGATCACCGGGTGCCACTCCTTTCGTTTCAGGCGCGCGGCCCATTCGCGGGCTTCCCAGGCCGGTACCCACGCCTTTCCCGGATCGGTAAAGTAAAACTGCTGGTCGCTGTGCACCTCGGTGGCGAATACCTCACCTGCATCGTCCCAATCAAACAGCAGCCAAGTCGCGTGGCCATAGAGGCCGTCGGCACCGATGAAGCCAAAGCGCACCCCGGCGGCTCGTGCCCGCTTGACCATCTCGGCAGCCATCTGCGGCTTAGTCCGAAAGACCCGTGCCGATTCCGGAATCCCCGCTTCCTGGCAACGCTTGGCGTCTTCAACCCAACGCTCTGGAAGGAACAATTCGAAGTCGATGATCGCCGCCTGCGACCCTCGTGCCAAGGCGGCATACACTCCAACCTGCGAGTTCTCGACCTTACCCAGGCGACCGTTGTACTGCCTGGCGACGCCCGCTGAATGGTCGCCCTTCTTTTGGACCCCAGACTCATCGAGCAACAGTCCCGTCTCTGGCCCACCGATCCACTCGTCCGCTTGTCGCGCCGTCTCCCGACGCACATTCTCAAAGTCCCATGCAGCATCGCTCAACAGGTGGTGGAGGCTGTAATACTCGGTCTCCGCCACCGTCTCGCTCATCTGTTCCAGGTTCGCACGAGGGCTTTGAAAAAGGCCCCGCAAGTACTGTTCAGCTTGCTCGGCCGTGCTTCGCGTTTTACTGCGGAAACACTCCCGGAACGACTGAAAATGGCTGGTCAGATTCTCGCAGCAGCTGGCCACCGCACGCCCGATCCCAAATAAATAAATTTGGCGATTTCATCGTCATACTCCTTATGTGGTAGAGCATTAGATATGTAGCTCAATAGCCTGTATTTCAACCATTTTAGAAATGTGGCAAAGTAGAATTAGAAAGGCCTACCAATGTCAACGTCTTTACCTGCAACCGCCCCGCCACTGGCCGAAACCGCCGCGGCGCTTGCCCAGTGGCGGAGCACCCGCCGCCGCAGTTCTCGCATTCCGGAGGAGCTGTGGTCGCAAGCGACCGAACTCGCCGAGCGGTACGGCATCGCCAAGGTTGCCGTCGCCCTGAAGCTCGACTACAAGAGCCTGAAGCACCGCCTGACCGCCAGGAACGCCGCCGAAGACGCGCGCAGCGCGCCCGTGTCATCGAGCTTCGTCGAACTCGATCTCGGCCTGCCGCTGGCGCCACCTGTGTGCGTCCTGGTTCTCACCGACCGAGCGGGCCGCGCGCTGCGCATCGAACTGCCACAAGCGGCCAGCAGCCACATGGCCGAGGTCGCGTGTAGCCTCTGGCAGGTCCAGCCATGCTCGCGCTGAACGCGCGCCTGCGTGTCTGGGTAGCTGCCGAGCCCGCGGATTTTCGTTGCGGCATCGACGGTCTCGCCCGACGTGTGCGGCAGAAACTGGCCCAAGACCCGTTCAGCGGCGGCGTGTTCGTTTTCTGCAATCGCCGGCGCACGGCGGTCAAACTCCTGGTCTATGACGGGCAAGGCTTCTGGCTCTGTCAAAAGCGGCTGTCGCAGGGGCACTACCGCTTCTGGCCGCAGGAGTCACCAGGGAAGCTCCTCGCCCCGCACGCGCTGGCGGTCCTGCTCTCGGGAGGCGACTACGCCGCGGCCGGCGGAATCCCGGAATGGCGAGCGGTCGTCTGACCTGCGAGAGCGCAGCCCGCAAGCAGAACTTCCGAAAGCCGGTCGTCACCCACCGCAACGGGGATACCGAAAACGACCTTTCGCGAAAGGACTAGACATCGTCGCTGGTCTTTGGCAGAATACCTTGGGTAGAAAGGGTCACTGCTGGAGGACTGAGAATGCAGCTGGTGAGTTCGCAAAGCTGGGGGTACGGCAGACGGGAGTTCCGCGCCGAGGAGGTTGCGAGCCTCCGCGCAGCCGCGGTCAGTGGCCGCAAGGCCCCCCGCCATCGCTCGAACCGTTGCCGGAAGCGGCTGCGGGGGGACTTCGGCCAGCTCGTTGGCGTACGGCCATGAGCCGGCAGCGGGCATCCCACCGGAAGCGGCCTGCACACAACCCGCCGCAGCGGATGGTCATCCCGGTGCAGGAGATCGAGGCCATCGTCGAGCATAGCGGAACCAGACCGCTGACCGAGACCGAACAGGCGACCCTGAAGGCAGCGGTGGACACCCTCGCGCGGCTCACCGCCGAACTCGAGACGAAGGAAACCACGCTGGCACGCCTACGGCGGATTCTCTTCGGCGCGCCGACCGAGCGCACGGCCCATGTGCTCGGGGAAGGGAAGAAGGGCGAAACGCCGCCAGCGGACACGCCGACCCGTCCATCGGCGGAAGGCGGCGACGAGCAAGCCGCCGGCCAGGCTCCTTCGGACACCACCTCCCCGGAATCCGGGGTAGCCGAGCCCAAGAAGAAGCGCCCCGGGCACGGAAGGAACGGGGCGGCCGATTATCCGCGAGCGCCGCATATTGCCGTACCGCATGCGACGTTACGGCACGGCGATCCGTGTCCCGTCGACGGGTGTACCGGTCGGGTGTATGGGCAACGAGGAGAGCCCGCGGTCCTGGTTCGCATCACCGGCGTAGCGCCGCTGCTTGCGGAGGTCTACGAACTCGAACGGCTGCGTTGCGGCTTGTGTGGCACCGTGTTTACCGCCGACCCCCCGCCAGGCGTCGGCAAGGCAAAGTACGACGACAGCGCCGCGGCGATGATCGCGCTCCTCAAATACGGCTGCGGTCTGCCGTTCCACCGCATCGAGCGGCTGGAACAGGGTTTGGCCATCCCGATGCCGGTCGGCACGCAATGGGAAGTCGTGGCCGCCGCCGCCGCGCCCCTCATGCCGGTCTTCGACGAACTGGCACGGCAGGCAGCCCAAGGAACCGTGGTGTACAACGATGATACGACGATGCGCATCCTGACCCTGACGCAAGAGGCACGCGCCGAAGCGCTGCCCGTCGGCGCGTCCGCCGATCGCACCGGCGTGTTCACTTCCGGTGTCGTTGCCGAGACGCCAAATGGTTTGATCGCCTTGTTCAAGACCGGGCCCTGTCATGCCGGCGAACACCTTGCCGAAGTGCTCGATCTGCGGGAAGTGACCGATCCGCCGATCCACATGTCCGATGCCTCGACGCGCAACCGGCCGGGCGATCATTCCACGCTGTCCGCCTCGTGCATCCCGCATGCGCGACGCAATTACGTCGATGTGGTCGAGGCCTTTCCGGAAGAAGTGGCCTTTGTCCTGCACACGCTGCGCGCCGTCTTCCACACCGACGCGCAGGCCAAGCAGCAGGGGCTCTCGCCCGCCGAGCGCCTGCTCCTTCACCAGAAGGAAAGCGGCCCACGGATGAAGGCGCTGCAAGACTGGATGGCCAAGCAGTTCGCGGAGCACACCGTGGAGCCCCACTCAGGACTCGGCCAGGCGATCGCGTACATGCAGAACCACTGGGAGAAGCTGACCCTGTTCCTGCGCGTGCCGGGCGCCCCACTCGACAACAACATCACCGAACGTATACTCAAAAAGGCCATTCTGCATCGGAAGAACGCGCTCTTCTATCGCACGTTGAACGGCGCGCGCGTCGGTGATCTGTTCATGACCCTGATCCATACCGCCGAACTCCACAAGATCGAGCCGTTCCACTACCTCGTTTCCCTGCTGCGCCACTCGGGCCAGGTGGCGCTCGATCCGGCGGCCTGGATGCCCTGGAACTATAGCGAAGCCCTCGCACACGCCGAGGCGGAGAGTACCGAACCTCCGCCGGACTAACCCGGCAGCGCAACGATCTCCAACGTTCCGAACGGAAGCGAACGCCGGGTTGCCGCTGGGGCTTGCCTGCGCACGGCCGCGGGGCCGCGCGCCACCCGTGGCGGTCACCGCGGATCAGCCGCCGCGCGGCTGAGGCCCGCGCGACCGGGGTTTCGCAGCGTTGCCGAAAGGACACCAACGCTCTAACAATATGTTTTTGCTATATTTTTTTATCAATATGTTCAAGTTAATGTAACTACTCAGGTAAAATTGTTATGTAAAAACAATTGGTTAGAAACATGAAAACAATGGCATAAATTTGCAACCACTTGATTCGGCTTCCCACTTAAAGCGGGACAGTCATGCTACCGATAGAGTCTGAGGATGAAGGGAGCTGAGGAGATGGGAACTGGTTGCCGCATCTCCTGTATCATCAGTTTTATGACAAAAAAACTCTACGACTCAAGCCATACGGACAACCAGCCGCGTCATTTTTGCCGCACTTACAGACCAGGGAAAACGAAGCCTGCGTGCAGTGGGGGAATTAATTCATCGCCCGAAAAGCAGTGTTCATCGCCACCTGCAAGCGCAAGCCCGTAGGAACCGACATCCTGAATCGGGGTTTTGGGAAACCGAAGAGGGGGAGGCATGGCTGAGATTGCTGGTATTTGCTGTGCTGTACACGTTCGGGCTGCAACATCATGTGGGGGCGGGTGCCTTGTCGGATTTCTTCCAATTGATCCGCCTTCATACCCATGTGGGGGTGTCTCCCAGCGCCTTGCAGACCCAACTCAGCCGGATGGAAGCGCTGTTGCCCCTGTTTCAGCAACAGTGTGAAGCCTCGGTACCGACGCGGACACGCCAAGCGGTGGTGGCCGCGGATGAGACGTTCTTTGGGGAGATTCTGATCTTGGTGCTGATGGATTTGTCCTCGGGCTACCTATTGCTGGAGTCGATTCAGAAGGACCGGGGTTTCGATACCTGGTTTGCCCAGGTGACCCCGCGCCTGGAAGCACTGGGTATCGAAGTCAACCACGCCATCAGTGACCGGGCGAAGGCCCTGATCAAATTAGCGGTCACAGGCTTTGAGTGTACCTCGGGCGCGGATACGTTCCACGAGCAATATGGCCTCAGTCGCTGGTTGTCACCGGCCTTGGGACGTCGAAAAGCCAAGGCGGATCAGTGCTGCGAACTGGCCCAGAAGGCCCTTGATCAGCCGTCGCGCGGAGCCAGTACCGAGGAAAAGGCGGCTTTGGCGGCACAACAGGCCTGTGCCTGGGAAGCCCGCGCGCAAGTGGAACAGGCGCAGCAAGAGTACCAGAAGCAGTTGCTGGGAATCGCCGAGGAAATCCATCCCTTCTCCCTGGAGGAGAATACTCGCACGACGGCGGAGAGCGTAGTGGCAGGACTGGAAACGCGAGCACAGGCCCTGGAAACTCTGGCGGCGCAACAAGGGATCCAGGATACCCGTTCCGCCCTGAAGAAGTTCCGTGCCCAGATCGGCGCCTTATCGAGTCACGTCAGCTTTTGGTGGCTTTGGGTAGAAGAAATCCTGCTGGGCTGGTCTCTGGATGAAGCGACTCGGCAATGGCTGACGAGCAAGCTGTTGCCCGTACTCTATTGGCACTACCAAATGCGGAAAACGCAAAACAGGGTTCACCGGAAACGGTATCAGGAGGCTTGGCAGCGAGCATTAGAGGCCTGGAAAGCAGACCCGTTCCATTCGGGATTCTCCGAGAGTGAGTTGCAGCGCTGGCTAGAATGGGGGGAATGGATGGTGCGACAGTTCCATCGCAGCTCCTCCGCCGTCGAAGGGCGCAATGGCCGCTTGTCCCAGTTGTATCATAACGGGCGAGGTCTGACGAAATGCCGCCTGGCTGCGCTAACGGTTATCCACAACTATGGGGTGAGACGTAGTGACGGCACTATCGCAGCCGAACGTCTGTTTAGCACCTCTTTCCCTGATCTTTTCGATTGGCTGCTCAACCAGATGGGGGAACTTCCCTTACCGAGGAAGTCCCGCCACCGGGTTGTGCATAACCCATTGAAGTTAGAGATTGTCCCGGCTTAAGTGGGAAGCCCTTGATTCTAAATCAGTCCCATTCGTCATTATGCTATTTCAATATTCGCAACGTGTTGATTTTTAACAAGATGCAGTACCTGAGTAGTTACTTCTACTTTGCCACATTTCTAAAATGGTTGAAATACAGGCTATTGAGCTACATATCTAATGCTCTACCACATAAGGAGTATGACGATGAAATCGCCAAATTTATTTATTTGGGATCGGGCGTGCGGTGGCCAGCTGCTGCGAGAATCTGACCAGCCATTTTCAGTCGTTCCGGGAGTGTTTCCGCAGTAAAACGCGAAGCACGGCCGAGCAAGCTGAACAGTACTTGCGGGGCCTTTTTCAAAGCCCTCGTGCGAACCTGGAACAGATGAGCGAGACGGTGGCGGAGACCGAGTATTACAGCCTCCACCACCTGTTGAGCGATGCTGCATGGGACTTTGAGAATGTGCGTCGGGAGACGGCGCGACAAGCGGACGAGTGGATCGGTGGGCCAGAGACGGGACTGTTGCTCGATGAGTCTGGGGTCCAAAAGAAGGGCGACCATTCAGCGGGCGTCGCCAGGCAGTACAACGGTCGCCTGGGTAAGGTCGAGAACTCGCAGGTTGGAGTGTATGCCGCCTTGGCACGAGGGTCGCAGGCGGCGATCATCGACTTCGAATTGTTCCTTCCAGAGCGTTGGGTTGAAGACGCCAAGCGTTGCCAGGAAGCGGGGATTCCGGAATCGGCACGGGTCTTTCGGACTAAGCCGCAGATGGCTGCCGAGATGGTCAAGCGGGCACGAGCCGCCGGGGTGCGCTTTGGCTTCATCGGTGCCGACGGCCTCTATGGCCACGCGACTTGGCTGCTGTTTGATTGGGACGATGCAGGTGAGGTATTCGCCACCGAGGTGCACAGCGACCAGCAGTTTTACTTTACCGATCCGGGAAAGGCGTGGGTACCGGCCTGGGAAGCCCGCGAATGGGCCGCGCGCCTGAAACGAAAGGAGTGGCACCCGGTGATCCTGCGCGACGGGGAGAAGGGTGAAGTGCGCGCGATGTTTGCCCATACCCGCGTGTGGATCAGTCATCCGAACAGCGCACAGGCCCGCCAATGGCATCTCCTGGCACGCCGCGATGGCAAGGAGGTGAAGTTCATGCTCTCCAACGCGGCGCCCGACACGCCACTTCGCGAGCTGGCACGCATGCAGGCACAGCGCCACTTCATCGAGCGCGCCTTCGAGAATGCGAAAGGTTGCTGTGGGATGGCCGACTACCAGGTACGCAAGTGGCGGGCTTGGTACAACCACATGGCGCTCGTCTGCGTTGCACTACTCTTTCTCGTCAAGGAGCGGCGGCAACACTCACCCTACGCCGAATTACTGTCCTGTGCCGATGTCGTCGACATGCTCGTGGCGCAGCTCCCGGTGAAGATTCACGGTCGCGAAGACCTCGTGCGAATCATCGCCGAGCGTCATGCACGGCGACAAAGCGCCCGCGACAGCGCCTACCGAAGGCAGCCGCCAGCACCCAAAAATGCCATTAGAATCTGTTAATGTAGAATTACAAGTTAATATTGCTCGCCTCCTTAGGATTCCGCGATGACGCTTACGGTCATCCTCATTGCCCTGCTGCACGCCGTTCCGGTGCTTGTCGTTGGGGCAGTGAAACGCAGCAAGATTTGGCTCGCGGTCACCGCGATGATTGCTGGCGTCATCGGTGTGGTAACCGGCAGTCCAGCCTATGCGGCTGTCGATCTACTCGCAGTGGCTGTTGCATTTTTCGTGGGCATCTCTTACATAAACAGTCAGAAAGCTGTTGTGCCAAAGGCGCCCAAGTTGCCCCCAACAATGCCGGAAGAAAAGAAAGAAGGGGCATCTTGGACTGGGTCCGTTGTCACCTTAATCGTCGTTGCCGCGTTTCTCGCCAACAAAACCACCGACAAGCCCACAGCCTTGCTGGCGCCCTCACCGTCAACACCTATTGCTCCCGCACCGCAACCAGTAGTTCTTGCGGCGAGCCCGCCAGCAGACACCCACCCACAGATCAAGTCTAGATCAGCGAGTAGAGGAATTGCTCACACCAAGCCCGGCAATTCTGACTTAACCGGGGTTTAACATGCAAAAAACATTTTTACAATCAATGTGTTATAAGGCTATTTGTAACTACTCAGGTACTGCATCTTGTTAAAAATCAACACGTTGCGAATATTGAAATAGCATAATGACGAATGGGACTGATTTAGAATCAAGTGGTTGCAAATTTATGCCATTGTTTTCATGTTTCTAACCAATTGTTTTTACATAACAATTTTACCTGAGTAGTTACGGCTATTTTGCACTACAAAAAACCGTACCGTCGCAACAAGCTGATTAAATAGATGTTTTTATCCCGGATGTTAAACTTGGGTTAAGACACTGCCTCAACCTGCGATCGAATGCTGCCATTGCCAAATGCGTGGATCGCGGGGCGTAGACGCTGCTGCACGCTGATTCAGAATCTAAGATTATCTTGTGTCTGCTTAGCTGAACGACACGTACCCCGACCTGGAGAACCTCATGAAATCGAGCGTGCGAACCGTGTGTGCAATCGCCTTCACGGGCGTGACATTGAGCGCGACCCAGGTGAGTGCTCAACCCTATACCTTCACATTACTGGGCACGCTGGGTGGGACTCACAGTGATGCCTATGTCATAAACAATACTGGAGTAATCGCAGGGTCGGCCAGCATCATCGGCAATACCGCCACTCACGCTACCGTTTGGCATGGCACGACATCAACGGACTTAGGTACGCTGGGTGGGACAAACAGCTACGCCATCGCCATCAACGATGCCGGCATCGTCGCCGGGGAGTCCTATACCACGGGCAATGCTACCTTCCATGCTGCGATGTGGAACGGTGCTACGGTCACCGATCTCGGTACGCTGGGGGGAACACAAAGCTTCGTCCAATCTATCAACAGCGCTGGCGTCGTGGCAGGGTATTCCCTTCTTGCCCCAGGTGGCGCTCCGTATCATGCAACCATTTGGCATGGTGCCACGCCGACCGACCTGGGAACGCTGGGCGGGACGAACAGCTACGCAATGGACATCAACGATGCCGGCGTGGTGGCAGGGTTTTCTGACATCGTCGGAGGCGTCTACCACGCCACCGTGTGGAACGGAGCTACGGCGACCGATTTAGGCACGCTTGGCGGGGCCAATAGTCACGCCGGCGGCATCAACGACTCCGGCGTGGTGGCAGGGTCTTCAGATATCCTGGGCAGCACTGCCTTTCACGCGACCATCTGGAATGGCACCACGACCATTGACTTAGGCACGGTAGGTGGCACACACAGCCAAGCCGTCGCCATCAATAACTCTGGCCAAGTGGTAGGGTGGTCGTACACCACGGGCAACGTTGCTGAGCATGCTACCTTGTGGAATGGCGCGACGGCGACCGATCTCAACAGCTTCCTCGATCCGAGCGTAGTGAGTGCGGGCTGGGTACTTATCGGGGCTAACGCTATCAACGACCAAGGGTGGATTGTCGGCCCAGCGCTCAACATTCACACTGGTACTCATGAAGGCTACCTATTGGCACCGGTTCCCGAGCCAGAAACCTGGGCCTTGCTACTGCTTGGTCTGGGCTTGTTGGCCTCGCGTCGTCGCTTTAAAGAGTCCGCAACCTGATCTCGACCATAGAGAACTTTCGGCTGTGCCGAATTGAGGCGCGCTAGAGAGCCACAAAAAATTTTTGCAAAAATTTGGGCGCACCCGCTCGCGCCCTTACCCATCCCCCCTTCCCACAAACCCGCCCCCCGGTTCGGAATCGCTTTCTCTTCCCCGAAAAAGGAGTCTCTTTAGCCTCTAGATCAAGAGACTCCTTTTTCTTCGTCCGTTCTCCGGACAAACGTCGTTCCCCGTTGCGTCGGTCTGGCGCTGCGCTCAACGTAGCCGCCAGCCTTCCCCGTAGTCGAGGTCCAGGACAACCGCCCTGATCCTCACACCCGTAGCGGCATTGTCTCCTCTGGAGCGGTGCCGCTTTCCATTGGTACCTTCAACAGGAGCAATACCATGAAAACCCAAGTTCAACCCGTCCCCCTCACGCCGACCGTTGCCGAGAGCGAAACGCGCCTCATCAAGAGCGCCGCGCTCGTGACCTTCCGCTTCGTGCGCGCGACCATCAACGCCGCCAAGACGGTGCCCGGTATCGTCGGTCAAGCAGCCTCCGATGTCCGTGACGCGTGGGAGGAGTCCTCCCGCCCAAACGCCTGAAGGAGAAAGATCATGCTGACCACCGGTTTCACGATCTTTCTCGCGGGCGCACTGCTGCTGGCGAAACTCCCCCGGCGAACCATGCTGCGGGCACTCAAGCACGACCTGCTGCTCGACCTGGCGGTGACGCTGCTGGTCCTTCTGATTCACTGGGGCACCTTCAGCGGTGTGATGGCAGCGACGGTGGCGGGTCTGCTGACCAGCCTGGCGACCTCGGGCCTGAAACGCCTGATCGGCTACGCGGACGGCCAGAACTACTATCCGGGACGCATCCGCCTCGACGTGTGAAACGCGGCAACCAGTCGCTGCGCTGGGTCCTCCTCGCTGCCGCCACCGGTGAAGCCGGACGCCAGGGGGTCCGCCTGATCCTGCGTTACAGCCTGCGCCTGCTGAGATAGCCTGCAGGCGATCTTTCCCTTTCATCCATCCCTTTCGCGCCCCAGTCCGGGTCATCCCCGGCTGGGGCGTTCCTATTTGGAGACTCGCAATGAACGACATCTATCAAAGCATCACCGACAAGATCATCGCCGAACTGGAAGCCGGCACCGTGCCGTGGATACGACCGTGGGCCGGCGGCGACGATCCGTTCCCGCGCAATGCGCTCTCGCAGCGCCCCTATCGCGGCATCAATACCATCGTCCTCGGCCTGGAAGCGCTGTGCCGCGGTTACACCACTCACCAGTGGCTGACCTTCCGGCAAGCGCTGCAACTTGGCGGTCATATCCGCAAGGGCGAGCGCAGTTCGACCATCATCTACTACGAACTACGGCAGGTCGAGAAGGCCGACAGCAAAGCACTCGCCGAAGGCGACGACGACGAGAAGCGCTTCCTGCCGCTGCTCAAAGTCTTCCACGTCTTCAATCTGGACCAGGTCGATGGCTTGCCCAACGAATACCGGGCGGCGCCGGACACGGGACCCGCCTGGGAACCTTCCGAGATCGCTGAGCGGATCATCGAGTGTTCCGGAGCCGAGATTCGTCATGGCGGCTTCCGGGCCTTCTACTCGCCACCCAACGATCTCATCTACCTGCCGCTCCGTTCCTCCTTCAGGGACCAGGCGAGTTACTACAGCACGGCACTCCATGAGCTTTGCCACTGGACGGGCCACGGCTCTCGCCTCGGCAGGAAGCTCGGCAAGCGCTTTGGCGAATCGGCGTACGCGATGGAAGAGCTGATCGCCGAGATGGGCGCGGCTTTCCTGGCTGCGCACTGCCGGCTTGAAGTTCAGGTGCAGCACGCGAACTACATCGCCAGTTGGCTGGAAGTCCTCAAGCGCGACAAGCGCGCGGTGTTCACCGCTTCCGCGCAAGCCCAGAAGGCAGCCGACTATCTGCTTGAACACGCCGGGCTGATCACCCCGGCCGACGCCATGCCGCTCGCTGCCTGAAGCGTACAGACGCTGTGGGCAATTCTGTGGACAAAGCTGAGGACAGGCTGTGGAGAGCCGGCTCATCCACAAATTCTGTGGATAGATCGTCGAAAAAGCCTGTGGAAACCTCCCGGATTTCCCGGCTGCGCTGATCTCCCGTCGGTGCTGCTGACGTATTGGGCAATCTCTTCACCGATACGCGATCTGTCCCTGCACCCCAGGGCGCTGGGCGGGCTCTGCCGGTGACCGGCATGGCTTCCCGCAATCACCACAAGACTGTTGGGCGACATTGATGCGGTCAATAAATCTGACAACGTCGCAACCCTGATCGCCGCCATTCCGGCGGTTCCCTGACAACGCCCGACCTGGCCCTGTGCCGGTCGGGCGTTGTCGTTTCTCGCGTTCCTTTTTGGAGTTCATCATGGAAAACACGTCCCATTCAACCAATCCCTTCCGTCGCCTGTTCCAGATCGATGTGTCGAAGCACGTCGAGAAGAAAGGCCTGTTCTCGTACCTGAGCTGGCCCTTCGCCGTGGCACAACTGCGGCTCGCCGATCCCGACGCCAGTTGGGAGGTGCGCCGCTTCGACGGGCTGCCCTACCTGTCGAGCGAACTCGGCTTCTTCGTCGAGGTCGCGGTGACGGTGCAAGGCGTGACACTGAGTCAGATTCATCCGGTCCTGGACAACAAGAACCGGCCGATCCTGGCGCCGACGCCATTCGACATCAACACCTCGATCCAGCGCTGCCTGGTCAAGGCTATCGCGCTGCACGGGCTGGGACTCTCCATCTACGCTGGCGAGGACCTGCCTGACCTGGAGGATGCAGGCAACGCCAGCAAGACCGGCGAGGGAAGCCCCGAGGTTCCGGTACCTGTGGTCAAGCCCAGGCGCACCGCTACAGCGGCCAAGGTCACGAATCTGCCAACCAAGGAGGATCGTGAAACCCCGCAGCCGGGATCCGAGCATTTCCTGACCGCTGCCCAGAAGAAGTTCATCGAGCGGCTGATCGCCGAGACGGGTACCCAGGTCGCGCAGTTGCTGGCGTACTTTGGCTTCGACTCGCTGGAGACCATTCCCAGGAGCGAGGTGACCCGTGTCATCGCGGCGCTTGAAACGAAGAAGCGGAGGGCCGCGTGATGACCACCATCGTCAAACTGGTCCAGGGCAGCCCGGAATGGCACGAGCACCGGGCGAAGTGTCGCAACGCTTCCGAAACGGCGGTGGTGATGGGCGCTTCACCGTGGCAGACGCCCTATCAACTGTGGGAACTGCGCACCGGTCGCCGGCAGCCCGAGGTCAATGCGGCCATGGCCCGCGGTACGGCGCTGGAGCCACAGGCCCGCGCTGCCTACGAGGCCCTCACCGGCCATGTCATGCAGCCGCTGGTATTGGTCGACGGCTTGTACTCTGCGAGTCTCGACGGGCTGACCTTCGACGGCGATCTGATTCTGGAGATCAAGTGCCCGGTGAAGGGAAGCGCTTCCACCCTCTGGAAGGCCATTGCCGATGGCCAGGTACCCGCTCACTACGACTGGCAGATCGAACACCAGTTGATGGTATCGAAGGCGGCTATGGCGCATCTGTACGTCTTTGACGGTGAGCAGCAGCAGGGCCTCCTGTTCGAAGTGGCGCCGGACCCCGCCCGCTGGAAGCGGATACAGCAGGCCTGGGACGGCTTCATGCGCTGCCTGGAAACGGACACGCCACCGGAACTGACCGAGCGGGACAAGGTGATTCGCAAGGACGAAGACTGGCGGCTGGCGGCAGAGGCGTACGTGAGCTTGAAGCGTGACGCCGATGCACTGGTTGCACGACTCGATTCAGCGAAGGATCGTTTGCTCGAACTGAGCACCCATCCGAGCGAGGCCGGTTTCGGTGTTTCCGTGACTCGCTACTGGAAGCAGGGCAACGTCGATTACAAGCGGGTGCCTGAGCTGCAGGGCGTCAATCTTGAGGCCTATCGGCAGAAGGGGCGGTTCGAGACGAGGGTGACGCTTGCGAAAGCTGAAACCGCCGTGCGATAGGCGGAGCCCAATTTGGCGCGAATAGGCACCGCCAAAATGCCTACATGGTGCTTACACAGAGCCGAAAACAGAAAGGCCAGCCCCGAGAGGCTGGCCTAACTGATTGTTTTCTTGGTGGAGACAGGCGGGATCGAACCGCCGACCTTCTGATTGCGAACCAGACGCTCTCCCAGCTGAGCTATGCCCCCGAATGCGCATGCATTCTATGCTGCACGATTTGCCACGTCAATCCCGAGGATCGCACGCACCCGATCGCGCTACCGTCGAATAGTGGGATTATTTTTTTGCCTTGGCGGGTGCAGGAACAACCGCAATGGCGATGGCCTCGGCAAAAACCCCCTCCACCTGATCACCCTTGCTGATCAGTTTGAGTTGTTCCGGATCCTTGATCTTCAGAGTAAGCGGCTTCCCACTTAAAGCGGGACAGTCATGCTACCGATAGAGTCTGAGGATGAAGGGAGCTGAGGAGATGGGAACTGGTTGCCGCATCTCCTGTATCATCAGTTTTATGACAAAAAAACTCTACGACTCAAGCCATACGGACAACCAGCCGCGTCATTTTTGCCGCACTTACAGACCAGGGAAAACGAAGCCTGCGTGCAGTGGGGGAATTAATTCATCGCCCGAAAAGCAGTGTTCATCGCCACCTGCAAGCGCAAGCCCGTAGGAACCGACATCCTGAATCGGGGTTTTGGGAAACCGAAGAGGGGGAGGCATGGCTGAGATTGCTGGTATTTGCTGTGCTGTACACGTTCGGGCTGCAACATCATGTGGGGGCGGGTGCCTTGTCGGATTTCTTCCAATTGATCCGCCTTCATACCCATGTGGGGGTGTCTCCCAGCGCCTTGCAGACCCAACTCAGCCGGATGGAAGCGCTGTTGCCCCTGTTTCAGCAACAGTGTGAAGCCTCGGTACCGACGCGGACACGCCAAGCGGTGGTGGCCGCGGATGAGACGTTCTTTGGGGAGATTCTGATCTTGGTGCTGATGGATTTGTCCTCGGGCTACCTATTGCTGGAGTCGATTCAGAAGGACCGGGGTTTCGATACCTGGTTTGCCCAGGTGACCCCGCGCCTGGAAGCACTGGGTATCGAAGTCAACCACGCCATCAGTGACCGGGCGAAGGCCCTGATCAAATTAGCGGTCACAGGCTTTGAGTGTACCTCGGGCGCGGATACGTTCCACGAGCAATATGGCCTCAGTCGCTGGTTGTCACCGGCCTTGGGACGTCGAAAAGCCAAGGCGGATCAGTGCTGCGAACTGGCCCAGAAGGCCCTTGATCAGCCGTCGCGCGGAGCCAGTACCGAGGAAAAGGCGGCTTTGGCGGCACAACAGGCCTGTGCCTGGGAAGCCCGCGCGCAAGTGGAACAGGCGCAGCAAGAGTACCAGAAGCAGTTGCTGGGAATCGCCGAGGAAATCCATCCCTTCTCCCTGGAGGAGAATACTCGCACGACGGCGGAGAGCGTAGTGGCAGGACTGGAAACGCGAGCACAGGCCCTGGAAACTCTGGCGGCGCAACAAGGGATCCAGGATACCCGTTCCGCCCTGAAGAAGTTCCGTGCCCAGATCGGCGCCTTATCGAGTCACGTCAGCTTTTGGTGGCTTTGGGTAGAAGAAATCCTGCTGGGCTGGTCTCTGGATGAAGCGACTCGGCAATGGCTGACGAGCAAGCTGTTGCCCGTACTCTATTGGCACTACCAAATGCGGAAAACGCAAAACAGGGTTCACCGGAAACGGTATCAGGAGGCTTGGCAGCGAGCATTAGAGGCCTGGAAAGCAGACCCGTTCCATTCGGGATTCTCCGAGAGTGAGTTGCAGCGCTGGCTAGAATGGGGGGAATGGATGGTGCGACAGTTCCATCGCAGCTCCTCCGCCGTCGAAGGGCGCAATGGCCGCTTGTCCCAGTTGTATCATAACGGGCGAGGTCTGACGAAATGCCGCCTGGCTGCGCTAACGGTTATCCACAACTATGGGGTGAGACGTAGTGACGGCACTATCGCAGCCGAACGTCTGTTTAGCACCTCTTTCCCTGATCTTTTCGATTGGCTGCTCAACCAGATGGGGGAACTTCCCTTACCGAGGAAGTCCCGCCACCGGGTTGTGCATAACCCATTGAAGTTAGAGATTGTCCCGGCTTAAGTGGGAAGCCGAGTAAGCGTCTTCTTCGCGCCGCGTAGCGTCACGGTCTGTTTCTTGCGATCAACCTGTTGCACATCGGCGACGAAGGCTACCTCTTTCGCCTCGTAGGCTGCCGGTTTCTGGCCTGCGGCGGCCGAGCCCTGTTGTGAGCTGTCGATCCGCTCGCGAAGCGCTCCACCGCCCTTCTTGAGCGTCATCATCAGTTCCTGGGTGTAGGTCGTAATGACGTGGTCACCGACCTTGATCTGGTCAAAATTCTTGATGTCGTCCCCGGCAATGACCTTCAAATGTTCGCCCCTGGCGTTCTTGAGAACGACGCTGCGCGATGCCTTGTCGATTGAGTCTACGAGCAGGGTAACCCTGGCTTCGATCAGGCCGGCGAACTTGCCGGGCGCGACAGCGGTCATGGCTTCGGCGACGGGGGGTTGCTGTGCGGATACCGCAAGCGGGAAAAGGACCAAGGCTGCAGCAGCAAGTGCGACACGAATACGCATTGAAGACTCCGATAGCGGGAAAAATGTGGGGATGATGGGCTGACTGTGCTCGAACGGGCTGCTTACTTCGCCAAGCCCACTGAAAAGGAAGTGGAAAAGTTACTCGTCCTTGCCTGCGACCCTGGCCTTGAAAGTTGCGCCGGCAGCGAACTTCGGAACGATGGTTTGCGGGATCAGGATTTTAGCTCCGGTCTTCGGATTCTTGCCTTCCCGGGCAGCGCGCTCGCTGGCCTTGAAGGATCCGAAACCGACCAGAGTCACCGCCTCGCCCTTGGCAACCGACTCAACGATGGTGTCGATTACGGCATCCAGCGCTTTCGCTGATGCAACCTTTGACAGGTCGGTACGGGTGGCGATGGCATCGATCATTTCAGACTTGTTCATGGTATCTCCTCTGGTGATTAAGGGCATTTCTCTGGCCGAATTCTGGCACTTCACAGCCGACTAGGGAAGGGCAGCGATCAAGAATGGAAGGCTGCAATTCTGGCATGGATTCCACCGCTGCAGACAAGTTTCTGCTCTTGCCAGCAGCAGCAAGCCAACTGCAAACGCGAATGGCTTTTCCGAAGCGAGCCCCGACTGGTGTTCGTCAGGCATAGCTGCTGCCTGTTCAGCGCTCGGATTCGTCAGTGCTCGAAGAATTTTCGGCGACGCTGCTCTGGCTATGGCGCGCCAGCAGCAGACCCAGGAAGCGACCGCTGTGGCTGCCAGGCACCACGGCAAGCTGTTCCGGGGTTCCGACCGCAAGGATGCGGCCGCCGCCGGCGCCACCTTCCGGGCCGAGGTCCACCAGCCAGTCGGCGGTCTTGATGACATCAAGATTATGTTCGATGACCACCACGGTGTTGCCGTGGTCAGCCAGGCGGTGCAGCACGGTCAGCAGCATTTCGATGTCCTGGAAATGCAGCCCGGTGGTCGGTTCGTCGAGAATGTACAGGGTTCTGCCGGTGTCGCGCTTCGACAGCTCGAGCGCCAGCTTGACGCGCTGCGCCTCACCACCCGAGAGCGTCGTGGCCGCCTGACCCAGGGTGATATAGCTGAGACCGACATCCACCAGGGTCTGCAGCTTGCGAGCCACCACCGGCACGGCATCGAAGAATTCGCGCGCGACCTCGACCGTCATCTGCAGGATTTCGTGGATGTTTCTGCCCTTGTACTGGACTTCCAGGGTCTCGCGGTTGTAACGCTTGCCGTGACAAACGTCGCAGGCGACGTAGATGTCGGGCAGGAAGTGCATCTCGACCTTGATCAAGCCATCTCCCTGGCAGGCCTCGCAGCGACCACCCTTGACGTTGAACGAGAAACGACCGGGGCCATAGCCACGTGCGCGGGCTTCCGGGACGCCCGCGAACAACTCGCGGATCGGCGTCAGCAGGCCGGTGTAGGTCGCGGGGTTGGAGCGCGGCGTGCGTCCGATCGGACTCTGATCGACGTTGATCACCTTGTCGAAATGATCAAGGCCGACGATCCGGTCGTGCTCCGCCGGCTCGGCCGACGATCCGTAGAGATGCCTGGCCGCGGCCGCGTACAGGGTGTCGTTGATCAGCGTCGATTTGCCTGAGCCAGAGACGCCAGTGATGCAGGTAAACAGGCCGACCGGGATGTCGACGCTGACGTTCGCAAGGTTGTTACCGCGCGCGCCGACGACCTGCAGCAGGCGTGCGGCATCCGGCTGGCGTCGCTTGCCGTGCATGCCGATGCGCCTTCGCCCGGCCAGGTAGTCGCCGGTCAGTGAGGCCGGATTGTCGATGATTGCCTGAGGTGCTCCTTCAGCGACGATATGGCCGCCATGCACGCCGGCACCAGGACCGATGTCGACCACGTAATCGGCGCTGCGGATGGCTTCCTCGTCGTGTTCGACGACGATCACCGTATTACCGATGTCTCTGAGTTGTTTGAGGGTCTTCAACAGCCGCTCGTTGTCGCGTTGATGCAGGCCGATCGAGGGTTCGTCGAGCACGTACATCACGCCGGTCAGCCCGGAACCGATCTGCGATGCCAGACGGATACGCTGCGCCTCGCCGCCGGAGAGCGTTTCTGCCGAGCGGTCGAGCGACAGGTAGTCGAGGCCAACGTTGATCAGGAACTGCAGGCGGTTGCCGATCTCCTTGAGTACCTTCTCGGCAACCTGCGCCTTGTTGCCGGGGAGTTGCAGCGCCAAAAAATAGTCACGCGCTTCACGCAGTGGCTGGCGGCTGATTTCGTGCAGGGTGCGCGCATTGTCCTTGCTGCCGACGCGCACGTTGCGTGCTTCTTCGCGCAGACGGCTGCCCTGGCAAGCCGGGCAGGTCTGGTTGCTGATCATTCGCGCCAGTTCCTCGCGAACGGCAAGCGAGTCGGTTTCCTTGTAGCGGCGCTCGAGATTGACGACGATTCCTTCGAAAGCGTGCTCGCGCAGGGTCACCTGAGCACGCTCGTTGACATAGTTGAACGGTACTTGCTCACGTCCGGAACCGTAGAGCAGGATCTGCCGGACGTTCTCCGGCAGTTCGCGAAACGGCGTGTCGACCGCGAAAGCATAGTGTGCGGCGAGCGAGCAGAGCATCTGGAAGTAGAAGGGATTTCGCCGGTCCCAGCCGCGGATCGCGCCGGCGGCCAGAGACAGTTCCGGTCGGGCCACGATGCGTTTTGGATCGAAGAACTGGATGACGCCGAGACCATCGCATTTCGGGCAGGCGCCCAGCGGGCTGTTGAACGAGAAAATCCGCGGTTCGAGTTCCGACAGCGAATACGAGCAGACCGGGCAGGCAAACCTGGCGGAAAAGAAATGCTCGCGCTCGCTGTCCATCTCGTAGGCAATGGCACGGCCATCGGCATGACGCAGTGCGGTTTCGAAAGATTCGGCGAGACGCTGGCGGATGTCTTCGCGAATCCTGAGCCGGTCAACGACCACGTCGACGCTGTGTTTGTGCGTCTTGGCGAGTCTGGGGACGGCATCGATTTCGTGAATCTGGCCGTCAACCCGCAGCCGGGCAAAACCCTGCGCCCGCAAGTCGGCAATCAGCTCAAGCTGCTCACCTTTGCGCTCGGCGACCACCGGCGCGAGGATCATCAGCCGGCTTCCCGCAGGCAGCGCCAGCACGTGATCGACCATTTGCGACACCGTCTGTGCTGCGAGCGGCTGCTGGTGTTCAGGGCAGTATGGCGTGCCGGCGCGGGCGAAGAGCAGACGCAGGTAATCGTGGATTTCGGTGACTGTGCCGACCGTCGAGCGCGGGTTGTGACTGGTCGCCTTCTGCTCGATCGAGATCGCCGGCGAGAGTCCCTCGATCAGATCGACATCGGGTTTCTCCATGCGTTGCAGAAACTGTCGCGCATAGGCCGACAAAGACTCGACATAGCGGCGCTGTCCTTCGGCGTACAGGGTATCGAAAGCCAGCGAAGACTTGCCTGAGCCTGAAAGACCGGTGATCACGATCAGCCGGTTGCGTGGCAGATCGAGGTTGATGTCCTTCAGGTTGTGCGTGCGCGCGCCGCGGATCCTGATCTCTCGCATCTCGTCCATGGATTGCTGACCTGAGGGCTGGGGCAAACCTGTTAATATACGCAATTCCGCAGTCCGGCAGCAAATTCCATGTCCACCTCCCATACCGACCGTATGAGCCGCCAGGAGAAATACGCCGGCATCAGCCTGGCGGCTGTTTTCGCCCTGCGCATGCTCGGCCTGTTCCTGATCCTGCCGGTGTTCTCGATTTATGCCAGGGAACTGCCTTCGGGGAATGACATGGCGCTGGTCGGTATCGCGCTCGGTGCCTATGGGCTGACCCAGGCCTGTCTGCAAATCGCCTACGGAGCCGCATCGGATCGTCTCGGGCGTAAACCGGTGATCGTCTTCGGGCTACTGCTTTTTGCCTTCGGCAGTTTCCTGGCCGCTGCTGCCGACGACATCGATATGATCATCGCCGGGCGTGTGCTGCAGGGCGCCGGAGCGATTTCGGCTGCGGTCACTGCCCTCGCCGCCGATCTCACCCGCGAGCAGCATCTCACCAAGGTGATGGCGATGATCGGCTCTTCGATCGGTCTGGTGTTCGCCATCTCGATGGTCGGCGCGCCGCTGCTCTACGTGCTGATCGGCATGCCCGGCATCTTTGCACTGACCGGGATTCTGGCGCTGCTGGCAGTGGTCGTCGTGCTCAGGGTGGTACCCGCTGCACCGATGGTGCCGCGGCAACCAGTGTGGCAGAGCTTTGTCGAAGTCCTGACCAATCGCCAGTTGCTACGTCTGAACTTCGGTGTCTTCGCGCTGCACATGATGCTCACTGCGATGTGGGTGCTGCTGCCGGCAGAGCTGATCAGTACGGGTGGTCTGCCGGTCTCCGAACACTGGAAGGTGTATCTGCCGGCGCTCTTGGTGTCGTTCGTGATCATGGTGCCGGCGATCATTCTCGCTGAGCGATATGCCCGCATGAAGCTGATCTTCAACGCTGCAATCGTGCTGCTGTTGGCGGTACAGGTGGGTTTCGGCCGGTTTGCCGGCGGACTGTACGGGCTGGCCTTCTGGCTGACGCTGTTCTTTGTCGCCTTCAATGTCCTCGAAGCCACGCAGCCTTCGCTGATTTCGCGGATTGCCCCGCCGCACGCCAAGGGCGCGGCACTCGGGGTGTACAACACCACGCAGGCCCTGGGCCTGTTTCTTGGTGGTGTCATCGGCGGCGTCCTGGCCAAGTATGCCGGCACCGGTGCCGTCTGGCTTGCTGGAGCGCTGCTGTCCGTGGTCTGGCTGCTGCTCGGACTGACCATGTCGATGCCGCCAACGCGCAGCCGGCCGGCACCGGTACCGGCATAAGCCCCTATAATCGCGCTGATCCGCTCCGCTTTTTTCGTCCATCGTACACCACATTCTGGGAGGCAACATGGCTTCGGTCAACAAAGTGATTCTCGTCGGCAATCTGGGTGCTGATCCGGAAACCCGCTATCTGCCCAGCGGCGACGCCGTCTGCAACATCCGGGTCGCAACCACCGATCGTATCCGCGACAAAACCTCGGGCGAATACAAGGAGAATACTGAGTGGCACCGCATCGTTTTTTTCGGCAAGCTCGCCGAAACTGCCGGTCAATATCTGAAGAAAGGCCGTCAGGTATATGTGGAGGGACGTATCCGGACCAACAAGTGGCAGGACAAGGAAGGTAACGAACGCTATACCACCGAGATCATCGGCAACGACATGAAAATGCTCGGCAGCCGCGAAGGCATGGGTTCGCCTTCCGCCAGCGACAGCGAATACGGAGGCAGCATGCCATCGGCGCCTGCCGCCGGTTCCGGACGCCAGGCGCCAACCCGGAAGACCCCGAGTTTTGAAGAGATGGATGACGACATCCCGTTCTAGGCCTGCCTAACGGTCATGGCTTTGTGAGACATCCCGGATGATGAAAGCCCTGACCGTTTCCCCTCGCTTGCAGGGCGCGTACCGGGTGGACCCAGGGCATGTCAGACGAAGCCGCTGTCCCTTTCCATCAGACCTTCGTCCTGCCTGCCCGCCTGCTCCAGGCTGGCGAGCAACTGCGCGCTGGTCGTGCGCAGCCTTTGCGAGAGCATCACCACCAGTGCCATCAGGATCTTCGCACCCAGAATGGGCTGTTCGAGAATGATGCGCGCAAGGCTCTCGCGCGTCAGCACACCGACCACCGTGCCGGCCTCAGCAATACAGGTCGCAGATCGCGGATTACCGTCGATCAAGGACATCTCGCCGAGCGTCTTGCCGTTGGTGACGACGGCAATCAGGCGCGGCGGATGGCTGCCAGCCTGCTTGAAGACCTCGATGCGCCCCTCGATCACGAACAGCATGAAGTCTCCCGCATCGCCCTCACGAAGCACTTCCTGGCCGGTCTGTGCCCGGTACACCTGCATGAATGGGCTGATCAGGCAGACCTCGGCGAGGCTGAGATCCTCAAACAGAGGTGAATAGGGAAGCAGGGCGTGCAACTGCCTGGCGAATGGCGTCGCATCGCCAAGGTATTCGAGTTGTGAGAAGCCTCGGTCCGCCAAAGGTTGCACGCGCGAATTACTCGACGGTGACCGACTTTGCCAGATTGCGCGGCTTGTCGACATCCGTCCCGCGCACCAGCGCGACGTGATAGGCGAGCAGTTGCAGCGGCACCACGTGCAGCAAGGCCGAGAGTGCGCCGTAGTGCTCGGGTAGCTGTAAGACATGAATTCCGTTCGACTCCTTCATCTGGCTATCGGCATCGGCAAACACATACAGTTCCCCACCACGCGCACGCACTTCCTGCAGATTGGACTTGAGTTTCTCCAGCAGGGCATCGTTGGGAGCAACGGCAATGACCGGCATGTCGCGATCGACGAGTGCCAGGGGGCCATGCTTGAGTTCGCCCGCCGGGTAGGCCTCGGCGTGTATATAGGAGATTTCCTTGAGCTTGAGCGCGCCCTCCATGGCAATCGGGTAATGCCGGCCACGCCCCAGGAACAGGGCGTGCTGTTTCATCGAGAAGCACTCGGCCCATTCACGAATCTGTGGCTCGAGTTCGAGAATCTTGGCCACCGCCATCGGCAGGTGCCGTACCGCATGCAATTCCGCGGCCTCTTCCTGCGCGTCAAGACGCTGGCGAACCTTGGCGAGCACCAGCGTCAACAGGTAGAGCGCGGCGAGTTGCGTGGTAAATGCCTTGGTCGAGGCAACGCCAATTTCCGGACCCGCGCGGGTAATGAAACGCAGGCGGTTCTCGCGTACCAGCGAAGACTCGGGGACGTTGCAGATACAAAGCGTGTGCTGCATGCCCAGCGCCTTGGCATGTTGCAGCGCAGCCAGGGTGTCCGCGGTTTCGCCTGATTGTGAGATGGTCACCACCAGGGTCCGCGGGTCGGGCACCGAGTCGCGATAGCGATACTCGCTGGCCACTTCAACCGAACACGGGATGCCGGCGATCGATTCGAGCCAGTAACGGGCAACCAGCCCTGCGTGATAGCTGGTTCCGCAGGCGATGATCAAGACCTGCCGGACTTCGCCAAGGATCGCTTCGCTTTCGGCGCCGAAGACCCGGGGCTGGATGCTGCGCGCCGCACCGAGCATTTCAAGCGTATTGGCCAGTGCGACCGGCTGCTCGAAGATCTCCTTCTGCATGTAGTGTCGGTAATTGCCCAGCTCGATCGCGTCTGCGGAGAGTTGCGATTCGCTCTCGGGACGTTGCACGGGTGTACCGTCTACCCGGGTGATACGGTAACTGCTGCGCATCAGCTCGGCACAGTCCCCGTTTTCCAGATAGACCATGCGGCGCGTGACTTGCACCAGCGCCGAGGCATCCGAGGCTGCGTAGCAGGCGTCATCGCTCAAACCCAGCAACAAGGGCGCGCCTTCGCGCGCGACCACCAGTCGGCTCGGGTCGGATGCACGCAGCACGGCAATCGCGTAGGCGCCCTGCAATTGCGCGATCGCCTGACGGACGGCACTCAGGAAGTCCGGGGTGGTCTTCAATTCATGAGCGATCAGGTGCGCCACGACCTCGGTATCGGTATCCGAAGTGAATTGGTAACCCAACGCCTTGAGGCGAGCGCGCAAAGATTCGTGGTTTTCGATGATCCCGTTGTGCACCACCGCCAGACCTGCGGAGATATGCGGGTGGGCGTTGCGCTCACAGGGAACGCCGTGCGTGGCCCAGCGCGTGTGCGCGATACCGGTATCGCCGGCAGCATGCGACTCATCCACCTGCGCGGTCAGTTCGGCGACGCGGCCGACCGAGCGCAGCCGGTGCAGACCGCTGGCGCCGATCAGGGCGAGACCGGCCGAATCGTAGCCACGATATTCGAGCTTGCGCAGACCTTCGAGAAGAACAGGGACGATATTGCGGTCGGCGACCGCAGCAACGATGCCACACATGGTCAGATCACTTCTTCTGTGGCCGTTTCCAGCCGGGGATGGAAATCTGCCGGGCACGCGCGATGGTCAGCGTGTCTGGCGGAGCGTCCTTGGTTAGCGTCGTCCCGGCACCCAGTGTGGCGCCACGACCCACCGTGACCGGTGCGACCAACTGCGTATCGGAGCCGATAAACGCATCGTCCTCGATGATGGTCTTGAACTTGTTGGCGCCATCATAGTTGCAGGTAATCGTTCCGGCACCAATGTTGACCCGACTGCCGACGACCGCGTCGCCGACATAGGCCAGGTGATTGGCTTTCGAAAGCGCGGCGAACTTGCTGTTCTTGATTTCGACAAAGTTGCCGACATGGACGCCGGCGGCGAGTTCAGTCCCCGGACGCAAGCGGGCGAAGGGGCCGATCACGCCATCCGGCCCGACCATCGCGTCTTCAATGTGACTGAAAGCGGCGAGACGGGAACCTGCGCCGATACGGGCATTCTTCAGCACACAGGCAGGCCCGACCTCGACGGCTTCTTCGAGAACCACCCGTCCCTCGAAAACGCAGTTCACGTCGATGAATACATCGCGCCCACAAAGCAGTTCGCCACGCACGTCGATGCGTGCCGGGTCAGCGAGGCGAACGCCCTGCTCCATCAGTCGTTCGGCGGTTCGCAGTTGGGCGACCCGCTCGAGCCGGGCAAGTTGCCCCTTGCTATTGACCCCCAGCACTTCCGATTCGCTCTGTGCTTGCGTCGTACGGATCGGCACGCCTGCAGCAACCGCCATCCCGACGATGTCCGTCAGGTAGTACTCCTGCTGCGCGTTGTCGTTCGAAAGCCGGCCGAGCCAGTCGGACAGATGCGCCGTCGGCAGCGCGACGATGCCGGTATTCACTTCACGAATCGCTCGCTCCGCGGCCGAGGCGTCGTTCTGCTCGACGATGCGCACCACCTCGCCGGCGGCATTGCGGACGATTCGACCATAACCGTCGGGATCGGCAAGTTCGACGGTCAGAATGGCCAGTGCGTCACGTGCGGCATGCACCAACTGCTTCAGCGTTCCCGCCTGAAGCAGGGGCACGTCGCCGTAGAGCACCAGCGTGGTCCCGGCGGCGTCGAGATGCGGCAGGACTTGCATGACGGCATGGCCGGTCCCGAGTTGCGGCTCCTGCAGAACCCAGAGCAGGTCCGGGGCATCGATGGTCGTCCGCACGGCCTCACCGCCGTGTCCATAGACGACACAGAGGCGCTGCGGCACGAGGCTGCGGGCGGTATCCAGCACGTGCGCGAGCAGCGCCTTGCCGGCCAGTGGATGCAGCACCTTGGGCAGATTCGAATGCATGCGCTTGCCTTGCCCGGCGGCGAGAATGACGATATTCATGAGATCGAACTCGGTAGAACGCTATGTTTGGAGTCTCTCCTGTTGCCTGCCCTCTGCCGGCAACAGCATACCGGCGGCCTGGCCTGGAGGCGATCGGCGTCGCTACAGGCGCCAATCATCTTGCAACGTATTATTTCAGGTCCGGCCGTGAAAAACTCACAACAATGTCACGCTTGGCTGTTGTTCTTGACCTGAAAAAAAACCGCCATTGCCGCGCAAGCAGCAATGGCGGTGCGAATGTGCAAAATGTATTCGTCACAGAAAGGATTCATGGGGTTTAGCGCGGCAGATCGGAACGGCCCATCAGGAAAGCATCCACTTCACGCGCGCATTGCCGACCTTCGCGAATCGCCCAGACGACGAGCGACTGGCCGCGCCGCATATCGCCGGCGGCAAACACTTTTGCGACACTGGTGGCGTAACAGCCTTCGCCATCGGTCGTCGCCTTGACGTTGCCGCGAGCGTCGAGTTCAAGCGCCAGTTGCTCCAGCAGACCTTGCCTGACCGGCGAGACAAAACCCATGGCCAGCAATACCAGGTCGGCCGCGATCTCGGTTTCGCTACCGGAGACTTCCTGCATGCGGCCTTCGCTCCAGTCGACGCGAACCAGCTTGAGGGCTTTCACCTTGCCGTTCTCACCGATGAACTCCTTGGTGGAGACGGCAAAATCGCGCGCACAACCTTCTTCGTGCGAAGAAGAGGTCCGCAGCTTGAGCGGCCAATACGGCCAGGTCAGACTCTTGTTCTCCTGCTCCGGTGGTTGTGGCATCACCTCGAACTGAGTGACCGACAGCGCGCCGTGCCGGTTGCTGGTACCGACACAGTCGGAACCTGTATCGCCACCGCCGATCACGACCACCCGCTTGCCGGTTGCGAGAATCTGCGCGGGCACTTGGTCGCCAGCGTTGACCCGGTTCTGTTGCGGCAGGAACTCCATCGCGAAATGCACGCCGTCAAGCTCGCGACCGGGAACGCTCAGGTCGCGCGGCGACTCGGCGCCACCGGCGACGATGAGTGCGTCAAAGTCCGCCAGCAACTGCGCTGCCGGCACCGCGTTGGCGTCACTTCCGCCAATCTCCTGGCCGACACGAAACTCGACACCCTCGGCCTGCATCTGCTCGATGCGGCGATCGATATGCGACTTTTCGAATTTGAAGTCAGGAATTCCGTAGCGCATCAAGCCACCCAGACGATCGTTCTTTTCAAATACGACCACTGCGTGCCCGACGCGCGCCAGCTGCTGGGCAGCGGCCAGGCCGGCCGGGCCGGAACCGATGATGGCCACTTTCCTGCCGGTTTTGACTTTTGGCGGTTGCGGAACGATCCAGCCTTTTTCCCAACCTTTATCGACAATCGCGTGTTCGATCGACTTGATGCCGACCGGGTCGGTATTGATATTGAGCGTACACGCGGCTTCGCACGGTGCTGGACAGATGCGGCCGGTGAAATCCGGAAAATTGTTGGTCGAGTGCAGCACCGTCAGCGCCTGCTCCCAGTGGCCGCGGTAAACCAGATCATTCCAGTCGGGAATGATGTTATTGACCGGGCAGCCGGTGTTGCAGAACGGGATCCCGCAATCCATGCAGCGGGCGCCCTGCAGCTTCGCCTGCTCGTCGGTCAGGGTCATGATGAACTCGCGGTAATGCTTCAGACGCGATGCAGCGGGCTCGCTGACCTCCGCGAGACGTTGATACTCGATGAATCCAGTCGGCTTACCCATGCTTACGCTGCCTCCAGTTGCTTTTGCGCCGCCGCCAGTTCGCTGAGTACCCGACGGTACTCATGTGGCATGATTTTCACGAAGCGTCTGCGACACCGCTCCCAGTCATTGAGCAAGCGCAGCGCCTGCCGGCTGCCGGTATACCGATAGTGTTTGTCGATCAGTCCCTTGAGCAGCACTTCGTCGATCACACCGAGATGGCGCACATCCACTTTGCCGTGACCCTCGAGATCATCACCGGCGTCACTGCCCTGGCGAGCCACCAGTTCCTCCTCGACCGGCTCCAGCGATACCTGCGCCATATTGCAGCGCGACTCGAAGCTGCCTTCTTCGTCAAGCACGTAAGCCACGCCACCGGACATGCCCGCCGCAAAGTTGCGGCCGGTCATGCCGAGGACGACGACGGTACCGCCGGTCATGTACTCGCAGCCATGGTCTCCGACTCCCTCGACGACGGCGGTAGCCCCCGAGTTGCGAACGGCAAAGCGCTCGCCGGCGACGCCGGCGAAGAAAGCCTCGCCCTCGGTTGCGCCATAAAGGACGGTATTGCCGACTATGATGTTGTTCATCGTTTCCCCGCGGAAGCCGGCACTCGGTCGGACGATGATCCGACCGCCCGACAAACCTTTGCCTACATAGTCGTTGGCTTCGCCGATCAGGTCCAGGGTCACTCCGCGCGCCAGAAAAGCGCCAAAGGTCTGCCCTGCCGTGCCGGTGAAATGAATGTCGATGGTGCTGTCGGGTAGTCCGGCGTGCCCGTAGATCTCCGCCACCCGACCGGAAAGCATCGCCCCGACCGTGCGGTTGATGTTGCGCAACGGCAGGTCGATGCTGACCTTCTCGCCGCCATCGAGCGCCGGTCTGGCAAGTTCGATGAGCTGATTGTCGATCGCCCTGGCGAGACCGTGATCCTGTTGTTCACAGTGAAAAACCGGCGTGCCGACCTTGTTTTCCGGGCGGTGGAAGATGCGGCTGTAGTCTAGTCCCTGCGCCTTCCAGTGACTGATCCCCTTTTGCATGTCGAGCAGATCACTGCGGCCGATCAACTCGTTGAAACTGCGAATGCCGAGTTGTGCCATCAGTTCACGCACTTCCTCGGCGACGAAGAAGAAGTAATTGACGACATGTTCGGGCTGTCCGGAAAAGCGGCGGCGCAGTACAGGATCCTGCGTGGCCACGCCCACCGGACAGGTGTTGAGGTGACACTTGCGCATCATGATGCAGCCTTCGACGACGAGCGGCGCCGTTGCGAAACCAAATTCGTCGGCGCCGAGCAGTGCACCGATCAGGACATCGCGGCCGGTTTTCATCTGTCCGTCCACCTGCACCCGCACTCGCCCGCGCAAGCGGTTGAGCACCAGCGTCTGCTGAGTCTCGGCAAGACCCAGTTCCCATGGCGAACCTGCGTGCTTGATCGACGACTGCGGGCTGGCGCCCGTGCCGCCGTCATGGCCGGCGATCACCAGATGGTCGGCCTTGGCCTTGGTGACGCCAGCCGCGACCGTACCGACACCGATTTCGGAGACCAGTTTGACGCTGATCGAAGCCCTGGGGTTGGTGTTCTTCAGATCGTGAATGAGTTGCGCCAAGTCTTCGATCGAGTAGATGTCGTGATGCGGTGGCGGCGAAATGAGTCCGACACCGGGCACCGAGTGGCGGAGGTAGCCGATGTATTCGGACACCTTGTGACCTGGCAGCTGCCCTCCTTCACCCGGCTTGGCTCCCTGCGCCATCTTGATCTGGATCTGGTCGGCGTTGACCAGATATTCGGCAGTCACCCCGAAACGCCCGGAAGCAACCTGTTTGATCGCCGAGCGCAGGCTGTCGCCAGGCTGCAACTGATAGTCGCGTTCGATGCGCGACCTGCCGACCACGTCGGAAACCTTTTCGTTGCCTTTGAGCACCTTGAAGCGTGCCGGATCCTCGCCTCCCTCGCCGGTGTTCGACTTGCCGCCGAGACGGTTCATGGCGATTGCCAGGGTGCTGTGGGCCTCGGTCGAAATCGACCCGAGCGACATCGCGCCGGTGGCAAAACGCTTGACGATTTCCTTGACCGGCTCGACTTCATCGAGCGGCACCGGCGCACCGGCTGGCTTCAACTCGAACAGTCCACGCAGCGTCATGTGGCGCCGTGTCTGGTCATTGATCAGTTGTGCGTATTCCCTGTAGGTCTCGTACCTGCCTGTACGCGTGGCATGTTGCAGCTTGGCGATCGCATCCGGGGTCCACATGTGCTCTTCGCCGCGCACGCGGTACGCGTATTCGCCACCGGCGTCAAGCATGGTCGCCAACACCGGGTCGTCACCGAAGGCTTGCTTGTGCAGGCGAATCGCCTCCTCCATGACTTCGAAGACACCGATCCCTTCCACCTGCGTCGACGTGCCGGTGAAATACTTGTCGACCATCTTCTTCTGCAGACCGATGGCTTCGAAGATCTGTGCCCCGGTATAGGACATATAGGTCGAGATGCCCATCTTGGACATGACCTTGAGCAGGCCCTTGCCGACACCCTTGATGAAGTGCTTGATCGCCTTGTCGCCTTTCTCGGCATCGCCGCCGGCGATCTGCTGCAGGGTTTCCAGTGCCAGATAGGGATGCACCGCTTCCGCCCCGTACCCGGCAAGCAAGGCAAAATGATGCGTCTCGCGCGCAGCACCGGTTTCGACCACCAGGCCGACCCGGGTACGCAGCCCTTTGGTCACCAGATGGTGATGCACCGCCGAAGTCGCCAGCAGCGCCGGGATTGCAACATGCGTCGCGTCGATCCGGCGATCCGAGACGATGAGGATGCTCGATCCCTTGTGTACATGATCCTCGGCTTCGGCGCACAGCGACGCCAGCCGGGCCTCGACACCTTCGTTACCCCAGGCCAGCGGATAGCAGATGTCGAGCTCGGCGGAGTGGAACTTGTTGCCGGTGTAGGTCGCAATACGGCGCAATTTTGCCATGTTGTCGAAATCGAGAACCGGCTGCGCGACTTCGAGACGATACGGCGGGTTGATTTCGTTGATCCCGAGCAGGTTCGGCTTGGGGCCGATGAAGGACACCAGCGACATCACCAGCTGCTCACGGATCGGGTCGATCGGTGGATTGGTGACCTGCGCGAAGAGCTGCCGAAAATAGTTGAACAGTGGCTTGCTGCGGTTCGACAGAACGGCCAGCGGTGAATCGTTGCCCATCGAGCCGGTGGCCTCCTCCCCCGAGGTGGCCATCGGTTCGAGAATGAACTTGAGGTCTTCCTGGCTATAACCGAAGGCCTGCTGCAGGTCGAGCAGCGGCGCCGAGGCCCTGTTCATCGCGACGTTCTTCGGCACGGGCAGGTCGTCGAGCTTGATGTTGATGCGGCTCAGCCAATCCTGATAAGGCTTCGTCCGCGCCAGGGTATCCTTGAGTTCCGCATCGTCGATGATGCGTCCCTGATCGAGGTCGATGAGAAACATCTTGCCCGGTTGCAGGCGCCACTTCTTGACGATCCGCTCCTCGGCAATCGGCAGCACGCCGGCCTCCGATGCCATCACCACCAGATCGTCGTCGGTGACCAGGTAGCGCGCCGGACGCAGGCCGTTACGGTCGAGGGTGGCGCCGATCTGACGCCCATCGGTGAAGGCCACGGCTGCCGGACCATCCCAGGGCTCGATCATCGCCGCATGGTACTTGTAGAAAGCGCTTCGCTTCTCGTCCATCAGCGTGTGCGACTCCCAGGCCTCGGGAATCAACATCATCATTGCGTGCGCGAGCGAGTAACCGCCCATCACCAACAACTCCAGCGCGTTGTCGAAGGAAGCGGAATCGGACTGACCCGGATAGATCAGCGGCCACAGCTTCTCCAGGTCGGCGCCGAGCAGCGGCGACGAGGTGCCCTTCTCACGTGCGCGCATCCAATTGTAGTTGCCGCGTACGGTGTTGATTTCGCCGTTATGTGCGATCATCCGGAACGGATGCGCGAGTTGCCAGGTCGGGAAGGTATTTGTCGAGAAACGCTGGTGGGCCAGCGCCATCGCCGAGATGCAACGCGGATCCTTGAGGTCGGTGTAGTACTCGCCGACCTGATCAGCGAGCAGCAAACCCTTGTAGACAATCGTCCGCGCCGACATCGACGGCTGGTAGAACTCCTTGCTGTGCTTCAGCCCGAGCGCCTGAATGGCGTTGGCCGCGCTGCGGCGGATCACGTAGAGCTTGCGCTCGAGAGCATCGGTGACCATGACGTCCGGCCCGCGACCGATGAAGATCTGGCGAATCACCGGTTCCCTGGCACGCACCGTCGGCGACATCGGCAAGGCGTGGTCAATCGGCACATCGCGCCAACCGAGAACGACCTGATGCTCCGAACGTACGGCACGCTCGATTTCTTCCTGACACGCCAGGCGCGAAGCGGACTCCTTGGGCAGAAACACCATCCCCACCCCATAGTCACCGGGCTGCGGCAGCGAAATGCCCTGCCTGGCCATCTCCTCGCGAAAAAAGCCATCCGGAATCTGGATCAGGATCCCGGCACCATCACCCATCAGCGGGTCGGCGCCAACTGCGCCGCGGTGATCCAGATTCTTCAGGATCAACAGGCCCTGCTCGATGATCGAGTGACTCTTCTTGCCCCGGATGTGCGCTACAAAACCGACTCCACAGGCGTCGTGCTCGTTGGCCGGGTCGTAAAGCCCCTGCCCTTCAGGTATGGCCGCATTCATCACACTCGAATCCTCACAAAACAAAAACAGTACCCGGGCAGCTCTGACTGAAACGTCACGGTGTCGGGCGCAAAGCCGATCGACCGAGCCACTCGCGGGGACTGGCGACTATACCCTGAATACTCCGGCCATTCAAGATGTTGCGTCGCACCAAGAGTGTGCACGAAATCGTCGCTCTGGCACCGAAAAGAGGCGCCCGATGCTCTTGCACGGCTTCCTGGAAGCTCAGCAGTGCAAGGCAATCCGAAAGCAAAATTCGTACCTGATAACCGGCCATCGCCACGACAACGCCCCACCTGCACTGCGCACGGGTTTCTCGTTCGATGCCGGCAAGACGGAATGATCCGGCCAGAAAACAAGGCCGCGCATCTGTCGGTACGCCGTGATTGCTTGCGCCAACACATGCACTGCGTTATTCGACGTGCTGGTCATGGTAAAGTCCGCACCGGACTTGTGCTAAGCTCAGACCGGCGCGCCGGGTCGGCTGCGCCACAAGCAGGGGGAAGATCGCCCGGCAGCGATTGCCGGATGGGGGCTCTCCCACCGCTTTGAACATCCGGACTCGATATTTTTGGGGGACGCTGGTTTCGCGCCCTGCGGACCGGCTTTTTGAACACTGGCACTACAAATGATGGAGGAATGAATGCCGCTCACAATCGGAGTTCCCAGAGAGACTGCTGCAGAAGAAAAACGGGTTGCGACCGTACCCGAGGTCGTTGAAAAACTGATCAAGCTGGGATTCGCCGTGCAGGTCGAATCCGGCGCCGGCGATGCCGCGAACATCTCGGACGACGCGTACAAGGCTGCCGGCGCTGCGATCGCCGAAGGAGCGGCCAACCTTTGGTCGTCGTCGGACATCATCTTCAAGGTACGTGGGCCGTCAGCAGCAGAAGTCGGCCTGATGCGCGAGGGGAGCACGCTGGTCAGCTTCATCTGGCCGGCCCAGAACCCCGAGCTTCTGCAGCAACTCGCTGCGCGCAAGGCGACCGTGCTGGCCATCGACTCGCTGCCGCGCACGCTCTCGCGCGCCCAGAAGATGGACGCGCTGACCTCCCAGGCTGGCGTTGCTGGCTACCGCGCCGTCATCGAGGCCGCCAACGCCTTCGGTCGCTTTTTCAACGGCCAGATCACGGCGGCTGGCAAGGTTCCGCCGGCCAAGGTCTTCATTGCTGGCGCTGGCGTCGCCGGCCTGGCGGCGATTGGCACTGCCGCCAACCTCGGCGCGATCGTTCGCGCCAACGACACGCGTGCCGAAGTGGCCGATCAGGTCGCGTCGCTGGGCGGTGAATTCGTCAAGGTTGATTACGAGGAAGAAGGTTCCGGCGGCGGCGGTTACGCGAAGGTGATGAGCGAGGGCTTCCAGAAAGCCCAGCGCGAGATGTACGCCAAGCAAGCCCGGGAGGTGGACATCATCATCACCACCGCGCTGATTCCCGGCAAGCCGGCGCCCAGGCTGATCACCGCCGAGATGGTGCGCTCAATGAAAGCGGGCAGCGTAATCGTCGACATGGCTGCCGAACAGGGCGGCAACTGCGAGCTGACCGAGCCCGGCCGGGCGGTGGTGAAGCACGACGTCACCATCATCGGCTACACCGACCTGGTCAGCCGCCTGGCTCGGCAGTCTTCGACGCTGTACAGCACCAACCTGTTCCGCCTCGCCGAGGAACTGTGCAAGACCAAGGACGGCATCATCGACGTCAACATGGAAGACGAAGCCATCCGCGGCCTGACTGTAATCAAGGAAGGCAATGTCACTTGGCCGCCCCCGGCACCAAAGCCATCGGCAGCGCCAGTTGCGCCAGCGGCGGCGGCCCAGCCGGTGGTTGCCGCGAAAAAATCGCATGGTCATGGCAAGGGCAGCGCTCCGGCTTCCGGCACCGCCGTGGCCATGCTCTTTGCCGCCGCCGCAGTAATCTTCTGGTTCATCGGGGCGGGCGCGCCTGCGGCCTTCCTCGGTCACTTCACGGTTTTCGTGCTGGCCTGTTTCGTCGGCTATATGGTGGTCTGGAATGTCACACCGGCCTTGCACACGCCGTTGATGAGCGTCACCAACGCGATCAGCAGCATCATCGCCATCGGTGCCCTGGTGCAGATCGCGCCGCCACTCGACATCGGGCTCAGTCGTCCGGACGACTGGATTCGCTGGCTGGCAGTCGGTGCCATCGTACTGGCGACGATCAACATGTTCGGTGGTTTCGCCGTAACCCAGCGCATGCTGGCTATGTTCCGCAAATAGGAGTTGATGAACATGTCTGAAAGCTTGGCAACCGTCTCCTACCTCGGAGCAACCATCCTCTTCATCCTCTGCCTCGGCGGACTCAGCAATCCCGAAACCTCTCGACGCGGCAACCTGTACGGGATCATCGGCATGTCCATCGCCGTTCTGGCGACGGTCTTCGGCCCGCACGTCGGCAGTAGCGGTTATGCGTGGATCATCGCTGCGATGGTGGTTGGCGCGAGCGTCGGCATCTATGCAGCCCGCACCGTACAGATGACCCAGATGCCCGAACTGGTCGCACTGATGCACAGCATGGTCGGCCTCGCGGCAATGCTGGTCGGTTTTGCGAACTACATCGATCCTGGCGCTTCGGCGCATATGAGCGGCGCAGAGAAATCCATTCACGAGGTGGAAATCTACCTTGGCATCCTGATTGGTGCAGTGACCTTCTCGGGCTCGGTCATCGCCTTCGGAAAGCTCTCCGGCAAGATTTCGGGCAATCCGCTGCTGCTGCCGGCTCGCCACTGGATCAATCTCGCCGGACTGCTGGTCGTCATCTACTTTGGACGCGAGTTCCTGCACGCTCATTCGGTCAGCGACGGCATGACACCGCTGATCGTGATGACGGTCATCGCGCTGCTCTTCGGCATCCACATGGTGATGGCGATCGGCGGCGCCGACATGCCGGTGGTGGTTTCGATGCTCAACAGCTATTCTGGCTGGGCCGCAGCAGCCACCGGCTTCATGCTTTCGAACGACCTGTTGATCGTCACCGGCGCGCTGGTCGGATCGAGCGGTGCAATCCTGTCGTACATCATGTGTGCGGCGATGAATCGCCACTTCATCAGCGTCATCGCAGGTGGCTTCGGCACTACCGGAGGAACGCCTGCGGCCGCTGGCGGTGCCCAACCGGCAGGCGAAGTGGTACCGATCATCGCTCCGGAAACTGCCGAACTGCTGCGTGAAGCCAAGAACGTGATCATCGTTCCCGGCTATGGCATGGCCGTGGCACAGGCACAGCACACGGTCTACGAGATCACCAAGCTACTCCGCGAGAAAGGCGTCAACGTTCGCTTCGGCATCCACCCCGTGGCAGGCCGCATGCCCGGCCACATGAACGTTCTCCTGGCCGAAGCGAAGGTGCCCTACGATATCGTCCAGGAAATGGATGAACTCAATGACGATTTTCCGAAGACCGACGTCGCGATGATCATCGGCGCCAACGACATCGTCAATCCGGCCGCCCAGGATGATCCGAACAGCCCGATCGCCGGCATGCCAGTCCTGGAAGTCTGGAAGGCAAAAACCTCGATCGTGATGAAACGCAGCATGGCCTCCGGCTACGCCGGGGTGGACAACCCTCTCTTCTACAAGGAAAACAACCGGATGCTCTTTGGCGATGCCAAGAAGATGCTCGATGAGGTGCTGCTTGCCCTGAAGAGCTGATCGAGAGACCTTCCTCGTTCGTTCTGCAACGCCCGCATGCGCGGGCGTTGCGCTTTTCGCAGGGCGAATTTTTCGGATGTGGATCGACATCTGGTAGAATCTCACCGATAAGTGCAAGGCGCATCCGCCAGCTATCCTATCTCTAGGGGGTGACATGGAGGTCAAAGAAGTTCTGCAGGTCAAAGATTCCGCACTGTTTGCCGTACATCCCGATTCGCCACTATCGGAAGCGGTCATCATGATGGCCGACAATGACATCGGCTCGGTGATCGTCATGGAGGGAGGCAAGCTGGCAGGGATGCTGACTTTCCGCGAAGTGATGGCAATCCTCGCCAAACGCCAGACCGAGCGTCGGGTCGGGCCAACCCCGCCGATTGCCGAGATCCTGGTCATCGAGGCGATGGACCGCAACCCCCGAACTGCTGATCCGGACATGGACGTGGACGAATTGCGTCGAATCATGGTGGATTCGCACACGCGCTATGTACCAGTCATGGAAGGAGACACCATCGTCGGGATCGTCTCTTTTCACGATGTTGCCAAGGCCGTGCTCGAAGAGCGCAACCTCGAAAACAAGCTGCTCAAGGCGTACATCAAGGATTGGCCGTCACCGTAATGGGAAGTCGCGTCAGCTCTCGCCAATTGCAAACAGCCTTCGATGTTCCTTGATGGCATAGCGGTCGGTCATTCCGGCGATATAGTCGGCCACCCTGCGGGCCTGGTCACCGTCAGCAAGCACCTGATATTGCGGGGGCAGCAAGCGCGGATCGCTGGTGAAAGCGGCAAACAGATCGCTGATGATACGTTTCGCCCTGCTGGCCATCCGCAGGACCTGATAGTGCTGATAGAGCTGGGTTCGCAGGAAGCGCTTCAGGTGACGCTGCGCTGCGTGTAAATCGTCGGAGAACGCCACCAGTGGCGGCGCCAGGTGCACCTCGGCAAGATCCCGAGGTCTCTGCCGTGCAATGTGTTTTTCGGTGGTCTCGATCAGGTCGCAAACCAGGACATTGATCATGCGCCGGATGGTTTCGTGGATCAGCCGGCGCCCGCCCACTCCGGGATACTCTTTCCGGACATCGGCAACGTGCCGGGAAAACAGGCTGACCTCCTGAAGTTGTTCGAGCGTGATCAGCCCGGCGCGCAATCCGTCGTCCACGTCATGATTGTTATACGCGATTTCATCGGCCAGGTTGCAGATCTGCGCTTCGAGTGACGGCTGTGTGCGCCGGAAAAAACGCTCACCGAGCTTGCCAAGCTGGCGAGCGTTGTCCAGGGAACAATGCTTGACGATGCCTTCGCGGGTCTCGAAACAGAGGTTGAGGCCATCAAAAGCAGCGTAGCGCTCTTCCAGCAGGTCAACCGTCCGCAGACTCTGCAGATTGTGTTCGAAACCGCCATGCTCACGCATGCAATCGTTGAGCGCGTCCTGACCGGCGTGGCCAAAAGGCGTATGGCCAAGGTCGTGAGCGAGCGAAATGGCTTCGGCAAGATCCTCGTTGAGCTGTAGCGAACGCGCAATTCCGCGCGCAATCTGCGCAACTTCGAGGCTGTGCGTCAAGCGGGTACGAAAGAGATCGCCTTCGTGATTGACGAAAACCTGGGTCTTGTATTCGAGGCGCCGGAAGGCGGTGGAATGGATGATCCGGTCGCGGTCACGCTGGAACTCGCTGCGATGGGCGGGCTCGCTGTCGGAATACCGGCGACCGCGTGAATTGAACGTGGTGACCGCGTACGGGGCAAGCTCAGGCATGCGCGGAGCGTGCGCCGATGGCTCTGCGGATTTCGGCTGGCGGTGCTGCGTCGCTGAGTACCGCCTTCCCGAGCTGCTGCAGGAGAACGAGGCGGAGCTTGCCATCCTGCACCTTCTTGTCGTGCTGCATCAGTTCCAGATAGCGCTCGACCTTCAAGGCCGGCCCGTACACCGGCAAGCCCGCACGCCGAAAAAGCTGCTCGACACGCAGAAGTTCATCCCGATCGATCCAGCCGAGCTGCGAAGACAGTTCGGCCGCCATCATCGAGCCCACCGCAATGGCCTCACCGTGCAGCCATTCGCCATAGCCGACGCCGGTTTCGATCGCATGCCCGAAGGTATGGCCGAGGTTGAGCAGGGCTCGCTCGCCCGTTTCCCGTTCGTCAGCGACCACCACTTCGGCCTTGTTCCGGCATGAACGGCAAATCGCTTCAGCCAGCACCGTCGGTTCTCGGGACAGGAGGGACTCCAGGTTGGCCTCAAGCCATTCGAGAAAGGGCAAGTCCCGGATCAAACCGTATTTGATGACTTCTGCCAGGCCAGCCCGCAGTTCACGGTCCGGCAGCGTATTCAGGGTATCGGTATCGGCCAGCACGAGCTGTGGTTGATGGAAAGCCCCGATCATGTTCTTGCCGAGGGGGTGATTGATCGCGGTCTTGCCACCCACAGACGAATCGACCTGAGCAAGCAGAGTCGTCGGCACCTGGATGAAGGGCATGCCGCGCTGAAAACAGGCCGCCGCGAAACCCGTGATGTCGCCAACGACCCCTCCACCGAGGGCGATCAAGGTCGTTGACCGTTCACAGCGTCGCTCCAGCAAGCCGTCGAAAATCGAATTGAGGGTTCGCCAGTCCTTGAACCGTTCGCCATCGGGCAGCACCATCTCGACGACTTCAACCCCGGCCCGGCGTAGAGGATCTGCCAGGCGCTGCAGGTACAGGGGTGCCACGGTCGTATTGCTGACGATCGCCGCTTTCGGCTGCCGCAGCACCAGTAACTCGGCGCTCTCGATGAGCCCTCGCCCCACATGAATCGGGTAGGAACGATCCCCGAGTGCAACCGTCAGCGTTTCCATGACTCTCCCACCTTCTTGATCAGCAAATTCAGAACGGACTGCACCGTGATTCGGCTGCCACTGACGATCAGGTCGGCGACTTCGCGGTACAGCGGATCGCGCTGTGCATGCAGTTCCCGGAGCTTCTGGCGGGGGTCACTCACCTGTAACAGCGGCCGCTTCTTGTCGTGCCGCGTCCGTTCGTGGAGCGTTGGCAGCGGCACATCGAGATAGATCACCAGACCACTCGTTTGCAGGTTCTGCCGATTCTCGGGCCGCAACACGGCACCGCCTCCCGTCGCCACGACACGACCTTTCAAAGCGGCCAGTTCGGCGATGACCTGTGCCTCGCGTTTGCGAAAGCCGTCCTCCCCTTCAATTTCGAAGATCGTCGGCAGACCGACACCGGTACGCGCTTCCACTTCGTGGTCGGTATCCACGAAATGATAGGCCAGGCGCCTGGCCAGAGCCTTGCCGATGGTCGTTTTTCCTGCCCCCATCAGGCCTACCAGGTAGACGTTGCATTGGTCGTTGTTCACGAGCCTATTCTATCGCATGCGCAGACACGGCAACGGCGCAGCACCAGCTGGCCGCTGCAGTAAGCCAGGCAGCGATCAGCGCAGCGACAGGTTCTCGGCAACGATCCTCGGCGTGATGAAGACCAGCAGTTCGGTCTTGTCGTCAATCCATTCCCGATTCTTGAACAGCCATCCAACATAGGGGAGGTCGCCGAGAAATGGGATGCGCTGGGTATTGGTGCGCTTTTCCTGCGTGTAGATGCCACCAATCACCACCGTGCCACCGTTATCGACCAGCACTTCGGTCTTGACGTGCTTGGTATCGATAGCCACCCCGGCTCCTGTCGACAAGCGGGTGTTCGGGGTGTCCTTGTTGACATCCAGGGTCATGGTGATCTTGCCATCCGGAGTGATCTGTGGCTTCACCTTCAATGAGAGATTCGCTTTTCTAAACGATACGCTGGTGGCACCGGAACTCGTCGCCTGCTGATAGGGAATCTCTACGCCCTGCTCGATGATCGCCTCCACCTGGTTCGCTGTCATGACACGTGGGCTCGAGATCACCTTGCCACGGCCATCTGCTTCCAGAGCCGATATTTCCAGGTTGAGATACTGCGTCAGTGTGTTGTCGAACAAACTCAGGTTGAGCAGTCCTGGTGTCCCTGTTCTTGGCGTAGCCGGCAGATTCACGAGACCGTATGTCGCACTTCTGGGGTCCGAGTTGACGATGTACCCTTTGTCTTTCAACGGCTCCACAGTCGTGGTCACCTGGCCGGTGACCGAATCTACCACAGAGGTCTTGTTTGTGGCGCCAAAGGACAGACGAATGCCCAGATTCTTGGCAAACGAATCACCAGCTTCCACGATTCGCGCTTCGATCATCACCTGCCGGGCAGGAGTGTCCACCTTGGCGATCATTGCCCGCACATCATCGAGGCGGCTCGGCGTGTCCTTGACGAACATCATGTTCGAGCGTTCATCGAGAAGCGCGCTGCCGCGCTTCGAGAGCAAGGTCTGTTTGGGGTCAACCAGCAGCTTCTGCACTGCTTCAGCCTTGATGTAGTTCATCTGGAAACTCTCGGTCTGCAAGGGCTCGAGGTCGCCGATCTGCGCTCGCGACTCGAAATCGAGCTTCTCCTTGGTCGCGATTTCCTCGCGTGGCGCAATCAGAATGACATTCCCATTCTTGCGCATGTCCAGACCCTTCTGCTGCATGATGATGTCCAGCGCCTGATCCCAGGGCACGTCCTTCAGGATCAGGGTGATCGAGCCGCCAACGGAATCGCTGACGACCATGTTCATGCCGGTGAACTCGCCGATCACCTGCAGCAGACGGCGTACATCGACATTCTGGAAATTCAGCGACAGCTTCTCGCCCTGATAACCGCCACGCGACCCTTGCACCAGCTTGTTCGGATTCTCGATGACCGGTTTGACTTCAATGACGAACTGATTGTCACTCTGATACGCATTGTGTTCCCACAGGCCACGCGGAGTGATGGTCATGCGCGTATTGGCGCCCTGCTGAACGGTATTCACGGTCAACACCGGGGTCGCGAAATCGGTCACGTCCAGACGTTTGCGCAGCACCTCCGGGACCGTCACCTTGGCAAAATCGACCACCAGTGTCGACCCTTGCTGCTTGATGTCGATTCCCGCATTGACGTCGGTGAGGTCCACCGTGATCCGTCCCTCGCCATCCTTGCCGCGCCGGAAGGCGATGTCGCGAATGCTGTTGGAAGTGGCAGAGGGGTATGCCTGCGCGAAATGCTCCACCGGCGCCGTGCCCGCAGGAGTCGCGCTCGGCACCAAGGCAAGCAGCAGGCTGTTGCCATCCAGTGTTGCCTCGTAGGTCATTGCTTTCTGCAGGTTGAGGACGAGGCGCGTGCGGTCCTCCGCCTGGACGATGTTGGCACTCTTCAGATCGCCCTCGTTATACGCCTGACTCGACTTGCCGAGGCCATTGGTCGTGTTCGGAAAATCAAAGGCCATGCGCGCCGGTCTGGCGATACTGAAGGCTGCCGGCAGTGCTCGCAAGGGTTCCTTGAAGGTGAGCTTGACGTTCAACACCGCGCCTTGCTGGACGACATTCATCGACTCAATCGAATTCGGCTGATCCTGTGCATTCGCCATTCCGAGAGCCAGCAGCGCACCGGCAAGCAAGCCGAGCAGGTATGGTTTGATGTGCTTCATTTACTTTGCTCCCTTCTCCTGCAACAGCAAGGTGCTCGTCCTCTCCACCCAGTCACCCGCGGAGTCCTGGATGAGTTCTCGTAGAGTGACATCCGACTCGGAAACGTTGACCACCACGCCGAAATTCTGCCCCATGTAATTTCCGATCTTGATTTGGTACAACGTACCGTCAACCTGGATAATGGCATACGACACCTTGTTTCTGGTCATCACGCCGACGTATTTCAGCGATTCCAGGGGATAAAGCTCCAATGGTTCCTTCGGTCGATCGAGGTCAGGCCGGAAGCCTCCGCCACCTTTCCTCTCCTCGGGACCCACCTTGGCCGGCTTGAAAGGGTCAAGCAGACCGCCCACATCATAAGGCACAGCCTCGTAGGGCTCGACCACCGGCAAGGGGGGGATCTTGGCCTTGGTATCCTGAGCCGCGGTTTTCATCCACTCACGCAAATCCTCGTGATCGCCAGCGGTACAGGCGACCAGAAAGATCGTGCCAAGCAGGGCAGCGAGTCTCCTCATTTCTTTCCAGCCTTCGCAGCTTGGGCAGCCTTCCTCTTCGCAGCCAACTCTTCTTCGTCGAGATAGCGGAAGGTCTTGGTAATGGCATCCATTACCAGGGTTCCATCCTTGTTCTGGGTAATGGCGATATTGTTCAAGGTGACGATCCTGGACAGCTTGCCGATATCCCCGGCGAAAGCACCCAAGTCATGATAAGAGCCGGTCAGGCGCACGTTGATTGGCAGTTCCGCATAAAAGTCCTTGACTTGCTCTGATCCGGGCTTGAACAACTCGAACTGCAGGCCTCTTCCCATACCCGCCTGGTTGATTTCGACCAGCAGAGCTTCGACTTCAGACTTGTTGGGCAACTGTTTCAGGAGTGCACCGAAGGAACGGTCAATCTCGTTCAGGCGCTGCACGTACAGGTCGAGGTTTACTGCCAGCTTCTTCTTGGCAATGAACTCATCCCTGAGCTTCAATTCGGTTTGCTGCTTGCTCTCCAGGGATACCAACTGTTCGTCCCAGAAGAACCACCAACCGCCCAAAACGATCACCAAAAACAAGCCTGACAAAAGGGTCAGACGCGGTACCAGTGGCCAGGTCCCCACGTCCCTGGGATTCAGATCCTGGAAATCCCTGAAGATTGCCCTGTAATCGATGCTCTGAAGAGCCCTCGTTTTCACTTCTGCCCTCCTGCCACGGCGGCTGTCCTCTTGAGCGAGGCATTCATGGTGAATTCATTGAGGCGCCGCTTGTCTACCAGCACCGCCTTGATTTCCAGCAACTGCGGTTTTTCAAGCCACGGCGATGCTTCGATATTGCGCATCAGCGTCGATACCCGGGCACTGGACTGGGCATAACCGCCGAGACTGATCCTTTGCCCTTCCTGCTTCAGCGAGCGCAGGTATACCCCCTCCGGCATCTGTTTGACCAGTTCGCTCAGCAAACGCACCGCCTCTGCCCGATCGCGCTGTAACGATTCGATGATCCGTTTGCGTTCCATCAAGGCATCGCTCTGCTCCTTGAGCCGCTTGATCTGATCGATCTCCTTGTCGAGGACGGCGATCTCCTTCTTGAGAAAATCATTCCTGGCGTCCTGCGCCGAAAGGTAACCGGCAATCACCGAGTAGACCAGAACCACAATCAGCCCCGCAAGCAGCGTCACCAGGCCCAGCAAGGCGTAAAACTGTTGCCGCCGCGCCCTGCGTTTCTCTTCCCGATGCGGCAGAAGATTGATCCGTATCATGCGTCGAATCTCCGCAGCGCAAGACCACAGGCAACCATCAACGACGAAGCATCGGCCAGCAGACTCTTGCCGCGAACCCGCTCGGCGAGCAGCATGTTGGCAAACGGGTTGGCAATGATCGTGTTGATCTGTGTCCGGGAAGCAACCACTTCGTCGACGCCCGGGATCACTGCACAACCACCTGCGAGGACAATGTGGTTGACCTCGTTGAATTGCGTCGAAGTGAAGAAGAACTGCAGTGCGCGCGACAGTTCCAGAGCCAGCGACTCAAGAAATGGCCGCAATAGTTCGGTTTCGTATTTCTCCGGCAGATTATTACGGCGTTTCTCGGCCTCCGCCTCCTCGAAACTCATCCCAAAAAGGCGCGCGATATCCTGTGTCAGTTGATTGCCGCCGAATGCCTGTTCGCGAGCATAGAGTTGCTGACCGTTGCGCAGAACGGTCAGGTTCATCACATTGGCGCCAATGTCCACCAAGGCAACGATCTTCCCCTTGCCGCCTTCGGGAAGCTGCGCTTCGATCAGTTCAAAAGCAGCAAGCATGGCGTAGGACTCCACATCCAGTACCTTCGGCTTGAGGCCGGCCGATTCGGCAACGGCAACACGATCTTCCACCTTTTCCTTGCGCGACGCAGCAATCAGAACCTCGATCTCGTCAGGAGAAGACGGCGCTGGCCCGACCACCTGAAAATCCAGGTTGACTTCATCGAGCGGGAATGGGATGTACTGGTTGGCCTCGGACTCTACCAGCAATTCGAGTTCCTCCTCGCGCTGCCCTGCCAGGACGATGATTTTCTTGGTAATGACATGTGACGCCGGGAGGGCAATGGCCACCTGCCGCGTCGAGGTCGCAAGTTTCTTCCAGGCTCGCCGGACGGATTCCGCAGCAGCTTCCAGGTTGACGATGTTGCCATCCGAAACGACATCCCTTGGCAAGACTTCAATCGCGTAACGCTCGACACGGTAGCCGCCCTTGCCATCACTGGCCAGCTCCACCATTTTGACCGAAGACGAACTGATATCCAGACCGACCAGCGAGCGCGCCTTGGGATTAAAAATCGAAAAATCAAGCTGCAAATTGCCACCCCTCGCCTAAAAAACCCTTCAATAATTTGCAGTTAGCGTACCTATGGAGACTCTCCTTTTGATGCTAACAACAAGGTTACGGCATGTAAAGAAATTTCTGGAGGCTTTCAGCGCCACCCTGGTGGTGCTTTGCGTGAACCCCACAAACCCTCACCCGGCCTGTTTATCTGATTGTTTTTACAATCAATCGGCTCTGCGAATGGGAGCGCCACCGACACTGCCAGCGTTCTCCGGCAGGCCACTGGCGGACAATCCTCGCCAATTGACTCCACTGGCCGCAACAGATACATTACTGGCCCGATCATTGCTCCCAGGCTGCTGTGTTGCATGTTTTGCGCGGTGCAGACCCTTGACCCCGGTGCGCACCTGACTGGAGGCACGGTATGCGGCTGAACACTGCCTTTCCCCGAAACATTCTGCTGCTCGCGCTGTTCGCCCTGCCCACCGCCTGCGGCAAGCAGCCGGCAGTGCCCGAACCCGCCCGGCCGGTGTTGACACAGGTTCTTGGCAAAAGCGCGGGGGACGAGGTTCTCGCCTACTCGGGAGAGGTTCGCTCACGTTACGAAATCCCGCTCGCCTTCCGCATTCCCGGCAAGATCACTGCCCGCCTGGTCGATGCCGGCAGCATGGTCAAGGCCGGTGAGGTACTGGCCAGGCTCGATCCGGCGGACAGCACGCTGTCGGCAGCGGCGGCTTCGGCGCAACTGGACCTTGCTGCTGCCGATCTCGATCGTTTCAGGAATCTGCATGCCAGGAACTTCGTCAGCCAGGCGGCCCTCGATGCCAAGGAGACCAGCTTCAAGGCCGCGCAGGTACAGGCTGAACTGGCCCGCAACCAGACCGCCTATACGATTCTCAAAGCCGAACAGGCGGGGGTCATCGGACTCGTCACGGCTGAAGTCGGCCAGGTCGTCGCGGCTGGGCAGACCGTGATGCGACTGGCGCGTGCCGACACCCTGGAAGTCGCCATCTCGATCCCCGAGGCACGCATGCCGGAGTTGCGCGCGCTTCGGTCCGCTGCGGTGAGCCTGTGGGCCGACCACGAGGCCAGCTATCCGGGAACGCTGCGCGAAGTGTCGGCGGTTGCCGACCCGGTCACCCGCACTTACGCGGCACGCGTGTCTATCCACCATCCGGATGCCCGGGTTCTACTCGGGATGACCGCCAAGGTGCATTTCCATCGCCCACAAGAGAGGGCTCGCCTGACGGTGCCGCTGACGGCCATTTTTCAGCACGCTGGCCACCCAGCGCTATGGGTGGTCAGCGCGGACCAGACCGTCGCCTTGCGACCGGTAGTGCTTGCCAGCTATCGGGAAGACACCGCCGTACTCGACAGCGGCGTGCAGACCGGCGAAAGAATCGTCGTCGCCGGCGTCCATAAGCTGAGCAGCGGCGAGCACGTCCAGGTCATCGAACAGGCGCCCCGGTTTGACGAAACCCTGCCGGAAAAGGATCGGCAAGGCACCTCCGGGCGATGACTTCTCCCAATCTGTCCGAATGGGCGCTTCGCCACCGCTCGCTGGTTGCCTATCTGATCGTCGTGCTGATGCTCGGTGGTGTGCTTGCGTATTTCAAGCTCGGCCGCGCCGAGGATCCGGACTTCACCTTCAAGGCGATGGTGGTGCGTACACTGTGGCCGGGCGCTACTGCGAACGAAGTGCAACTGCAGGTCACCGAACGGATCGAAAAGCGCCTGCAGGAAGTCCCCTGGGTCGACGTACTGCGCTCGCAGACGCGCTCCGGCGAGTCCTTGATCACCGTTCTGCTCAAGGACTACACCCCGAAGAAGGAGGTTCCGGAAACCTGGTACCAGGTCCGCAAGAAGATCGGTGACATGCGGCATACGCTACCGCAAGGCGTTCTCGGCCCCTTCATCAACGACGAATTCGGCGATACCTTCATCAGCATCTACGCTCTGACCGGCGATGGCTTCGACCTTGCCACGCTGCGTCGTGAAGCCGACCGCATCGCCCGCGAATTGCGGCAGGTACCCGACGTCAAGAAAATCGAGTTGATCGGCGTCCAGGAAGAAAAAATCTACATCGAGGTTTCGCACGCCAAGCTGGCGACGCTCGGTCTCAATCCGTTGGCGATCTTCGACGCACTACAGAAGCAGAACACGATGACTCCCGCCGGGTTCTACGAAACGCCGTCCGACCGGGTGCGCATTCGCGTCTCGGGCGATTTCAAGTCGCAGGAGAGCATTCGCGAGATCGGCATCCAGGCCGACGGGCGCCTGTTCCGCCTCGGCGACATCGCGACGGTTGAACGTGGTTTTGCCGATCCCCCGACACCACGCATGCGCGTTCAGGGGCAGGAAGCGGTCGGCATCGCCATCGCCATGAACAAGGGGGGCGACGTGATCCAGCTCGGCGACCGTTTGCGTGCCGAAACCGAGCGCCTGCAGAAGCAGTTGCCGCTGGGAATCGACATGCACGTCGTCGCCGACCAACCGCAGATCGTCCGCCAGTCGATGAACCTCTTCATGTCCTCGCTGGCCGAAGCCGTCCTGATCGTCCTGGCGGTTTCCTTCCTCAGCCTCGGCCTGCGCACCGGCGCCGTCGTCGCCCTGTCGATCCCGCTGGTGCTGGCGGTCACCTTCCTGTTGATGGCCATATTCGGGATCGACCTGCAGCGGATTTCGCTCGGCGCGCTGGTCATCTCGCTTGGCCTGCTGGTCGACGACGCGATCATTGCCGTCGAAATGATGGTCGTGAAAATGGAACAGGGCTGGGATCGCTTCCGCGCGGCCACCTTCGCCTATACCTCGACCGCTTTTCCGATGCTCACCGGCACCCTGATTACCGCCGTCGGCTTCATGCCGGTTGGTCTCGCCAGGTCCGGTGCCGGTGAATACACCTTTTCGATCTTCGCGGTGGTGAGCATCGCGCTGCTGGTTTCCTGGGTTGTGGCGGTGCTGTTCACCCCCTACCTGGGCTACCTGCTGCTGGACGCCGAAAAACTGCACCACCAGGCGCAACAACACGAGGAAGAGACGTACCAGACGCCGTTCTATCGTCGTGTGCGCGCGACCATCGAATGGTCTTTGCGGCATCGCTGGCTGGTGATCGCCGCCACGCTGATCGCTTTCGCGGCAGCACTGGCAGGACTGGGACTGGGTGTGCAGAAACAGTTCTTTCCAGCATCGAGTCGTCCCGAGTTGCTGGTCGACCTGTGGCTGCCGAACGGCGCTTCCCTGAAAGCAACCGAAACGGCGAGCCGGAAGGTCGAAGCGATCCTTGCCGAGCCGGAGATGAAGCGCTCGATCAAGTACTTCGCGAGTTATCTCGGAAATGGCAGCCCGCGCTTCTACCTGCCACTCGACCAGCAACTGTTCAACGACAATTTCGCGCAATTGGTCATCACCACCCACGACCTCGCGGCGCGCGAGGATCTCAAGCGACGCCTCGAAGAACGCTTTGCCGATGCCGGCGGCGAATGGAGCAGCCTGCGCACGCGCGTGCTGCGCCTCGAAAACGGTCCGCCGGTGGGTTTTCCGGTCGTCTTTCGGGTTTCCGGCGAAGACCTCGGTGAGTTGCAGCAGCTCGCCGCGGCAGTGGCCAGCGTGATGCGCGCCAATCCACACCTCAAGGAAGTGAACTTCGACTGGAACGAGATGGGCAAGATGATCCGTATCGACATCGATCAGGATCGCGCACGCGCACTCGGCGTCAGTTCGCAGGAACTCTCGGCTTTCCTCAATTCGATGTTGACCGGCGTCACCGTGACGCAGATGCGTGCAGGCGACCAGTTGGTCGACGTGGTCGCGCGCGCCGCTGGCGACGAACGCTCCCGCATCTCGGCGCTGGCCGACATCAACATCCATACCAGCAGCGGTCGTTACGTGCCGCTGGCGCAACTGGCTAAGATCAGCTTTGCTCTCGAAGATACCGTGATCGCGCGCCGCAACCGTCTGCCGACGGTCAGCGTACGTGCCGACCTCCTCGACGGCATGCAGGCGCCCGCCGTCACCGCCCAGATCGATCCCCTGCTCGACGCGCTGCGCGCCCAGTTGCCGCCCGGTTTTCGTATCGAGGCCGGAGGGGCCAGCGAGGAGTCGGCCAAGGGCGAGAATTCGATCAAGGCGGTGATGCCGTTGATGCTGGTTGGTGTCATCACCTTGCTGATGATCCAGTTGCAGAATGTCGGCCGCATGTTGCTGGTACTGCTCACGGCACCGCTCGGGCTGATCGGCGTCGCGCTGGCGCTGCTGATCTTCCAGGTACCTTTCGGCTTCGTCGCCAACCTCGGCGTCATCGCGCTTTCAGGGATGATCATGCGCAACTCGGTGATTCTCGTCGACCAGATCGAACAGGACGAAAAAGCCGGCAAGCCGGCCTGGGAAGCAATCATCGGCTCGGCGGTGCGGCGCTTCCGACCGATCATGCTGACTGCCGCAGCAGCCATCCTGGCGATGATTCCGCTGACCCGCAGCGTCTTCTGGGGACCGATGGCAGTCGCCATCATGGGCGGGCTGATCGTCGCCACGCTGCTGACCCTATGGTTCCTGCCGGCGCTCTATGCCGCCTGCTACCGGGTCAGGCCGGTCGATGCAAGAACCGCAGGCGCGGCCGCCAAGGTTTGAGCTTGCGGATACGCACGCCGGGCACGCTGCAGGACATCAAGTGCATCTGGATAGCGAAACTGACGCAGATGCCCTTCGATCTCGCCAGCAAAATGGCCAAGGGCAGTGTGCAACAGTGCCGCGTTCTCATCGACCAACTGATTGGCGCGCAGATTGTCGCTGGCGAGAAGCGCTTCGAGCTCGGCCAGGACACTGCGCACACCGTCCCAATCCGGCGCAAGGATCACCGTGCCGGCGCCGGCGGCGTCCGGCGCAGCGTCTAGCGCCTTGCGGATGGCCGCGCACACCGCCGTGTAACGCTCGGCAAGCGTCATCACCAGCCCTTCGAGATCGTCTGCTGCGGCATCGCCGGCGCGCAGCGCTGCTTCCAGGGCGATGCACGCCTGCTGGACGCCGGCGACGCGCAGATTGGCCGAAACCCCCTTGATCGCGTGCGCGCGGCGCTGCACCTCGTCGTGCTCACCGCTCCGCAGTTGTTGCGGCATCGACACAATCGTTTCGCCGTAACTGTCCACGTAGAGGCGCAACAAACGGCAATAGCTGGCAACATTGCCGTTCAGCAGTTGCACCCCGGCGACAGCGTCGAGGCCGGCGATGCTCGTCAGGCGCGCCAGCGTCTCTGACTTTTCTGGCCGCGTTGCCAGCCGCTCCCCAGACGGAGCCGGCGTGCTGGCCGTGCGGCGGCCAGGCTGGGCGGGAGTCAGCCAGCGCAGCAGCGTCGCAAACAGTTGTTCGGGTTCCACCGGCTTGGCCACAAAGTCGTTCATCCCGGCTGCCACGCAGGCACGCCGATCGTCCTCGAAGATATTGGCGGTCATTGCCACGATCGGCAGCGCGGCCCGGCCCGGCAGCGCGCGGATCGCGCGGCTGGCCTCCAGACCGTCCATCATGGGCATCTGCACATCCATCAGGATCAGCGCGTAGTCCCTTGCCGTTGCCATGCGCAGCGCCGCACGGCCATCGGCAACACTGTCGACGGCGAGCCCGACGCCGTGCAGCAGTTCGAGCGCCACCTCGCGGTTGATCGCGTTATCCTCGGCAAGCAACAGGCGCGCACCGGCATGACACCGGCGCAAGGTGTCTTCGGCGTCCACCGCAGGCTCGACCAGGGGCGCCGCCATGACCCCGCGACCACGCTGCAGGCAGGCGGTGAACCAGAAGCGACTGCCCTGGCCGGGCACACTGTCGGCGCCGGCATCGCCACCCATCAGACGTGCCAAACGGCGCGTGATCGCCAGGCCGAGGCCGGTGCCACCGTACTTGCGCGTCGTCGAAGTATCCGCCTGTTCGAAGGCTTCGAAGATCTGCGGCAGTTTTTCGGCGGCGATGCCGATGCCGGTATCCTCGACCTCGAAAAGTAGCTGCAGGGTGTCGCCCGCCTCTTCGAGCAGGCGCGTGCGCAGGATGACGCGGCCGCATTCCGTGAACTTGACCGCATTGCTGGCGTAATTGAGCAGCGCCTGGCGCAAGCGGGTCGCGTCGCCGCGCAGCCACAGCGGCTCCTGAGGCTCGACAATCTCGACCGTCAGGCCCTTGGTGCGCGCTGGCTCGGCGATCAGCGAAAGGACGCTGTCCAGGATTGCCGCGAGAGGAAAATCGTCCTGCTCCAGAGCCAGCTTGCCGGCCTCGATTTTCGACAGGTCGAGGATATCGTTGATGATCGCCAAAAGATGCCGGGTAGCGGCATTGATTTTGTCCAGGCGCTCGCTCTGTTGCGGCGTCGGCGCGCTGCTCTGCAGGAGATGCGTCAGGCCGATGATGGCGTTCATCGGCGTACGGATCTCGTGACTCATGTTGGCCAGAAAGTCGCTCTTCGCGCGGTTGGCGGCTTCGGCGCGCGCGCTCGCCTCGGCCAACTGCACCGTTCGCTCCTGCACCATCTCCTCCAGGTGATGTCGGTAGCGGTCGAGTTCGGCGCCGATCCGCTTCTTCTCGGTGATGTCTTCCTTGACCGCAACATAGTGGGTAATGCGCCCGTTGGCTTGGCGGATCGGCGTGACGATCGCAAATTCGACGTACTCGACGCCATCCTTGCGGCGGTTGTGCAACTCGCCCCGCCACACCTGGCCTGCGCTCAGCGCTGCCCACAGCGCCCTATACGTGCGCGACGGCGTCTTGCCCGACTGCAGGATGCGCGGGTTCTCACCGATCAACTCGACACGCAAATAGCCGCTGCTGCGGACGGCGGCCTCATTCACGTATTCGATGCGCGCGTCGATGTCGGTGATGATGATGCTCTCCGGGCTTTGCTCGACCGCCAGCGAGAGCTTGCGCAGTTCGGCCTCGGCCTGCACGCGCTGGGTAATATCGTGGGCGAGCACCACATGCGCACGCCGGCCACCAAAATCCAGCGCGTGCGAGGTGATCTCGACCAACAGCTCGCTGCCATCTCGGCGTCGATGCCGCCAGACGCCGGCATCGACGTTGACCTCGACCTGCGCGACACGGGTCAGCAGGCGGGGAATCTCCTCCGCTGGCCGGATGTCCTTGATGGTCATGGCCAGGAATTCCTCGCGGCGATAGCCGTAGCGGCGGATCGCGGCAGCGTTGACGTCGAGGAAGGCCAGTGTCTCGCGGTCATAAACCCACATCGGCTGCGGATTCGCCACAAATATCTCGCGGTAGCGCCTTTCGCTCTCCTGTAGCGCCAGCATCGCCTGTCGAGCGGTGCTGATGTCGGTCCACGCGCCGACCATCTCGACCGCCTGGCCGGCAGCGTCGCGGATCAGACGCAGTTCGTCGCGGATCCAGAGGTAGTGACCCTGCTTGTGTGCGAAACGATATTCGTGCACCGTGATGCCGCCACAGGACGCAGAGAAGCGCAGCGCCGCTGCACGATCGTCGGGATGCAGGCCGGCTTCCCACCAGCCATCCTGCAGCGCTTCGGCAACCGTGTAGCCGCTGATTCGTTCGACATTGGCGCTGACCTGCTGCGCACGTGGCACGCCGTCGATGAAACGCAGAGCGTAGAGAATGGTCGGGCTGGCTTCGAGCAGGTGCTCGAGCTGCTGTGCAGTGGCGCGCAACGTCGCTTCGGCGGCATTCCTTGCGGCCCGGTCGCGCAGCGCCCGGATGCCGTAAGCGAGGTCGTCGGCCAGTTCGACGAGCAACTGGGTCTCGTCGGCGTCGAAGGCCTCCGCCTCGCCAGCGTAGAGATTGAGCGCGCCAAGGCAGGCCGCGTCGCCAGCGAGCAGCGGCAGTGCGATCGAAGCCGCATGGCCCTGCCGGTGCGCCGCCTCGCGCCACGGTTTGAAGGCGGGATCGCTTTGCAGGTTCTGGGCCAGCACTGGTCGCCGCTCGCGAATCGCCGTGCCGGTCGGGCCGCGCCCACGCTCGACGTCATCACTGCGGATGCGGACGGTCTCCAGGTAGCCGTCTTCGTAACCGGCTTGCGCGACCGGACGAACGCTAAAGGGCTCATCGCTGCCATCGGTATAAGCGACCCAGGCCAGGCGGTAGCAGCCGAAGTCGACGAGCAGTCGACAGATGTCGGAGAGCAGGGTCGCCTCGTCGCTGGCACGGACCAACGCCTGATTGCATTCGCTCAAGGTGCGCAAGGCGCGATGGCTTCGCCGCAGCGCCTCGTCCGCTTTTCTGCGCTCGCTGATGTCACGGACGAAGCTCTGGTGGTAGAGCTTGCCTTCGACCGAGAAAGCGCGGGAACTGACTTCGACCGGAAAGCAGGTTCCGTCGCGGCGTCGGTGCACGGTTTCGAAGAGGACCCCGTCGGGCCTGGCCGAAGCCTGCCACTGCTCCCCGAGGGTGCTGCGGGTTTCCTCGCCGCGCAGGTCACGGATATGCATGCCGCGCAACTCGTCGGCGCTGCAGCCGTAGGCGGCAACAGCCGCCGCGTTGGCTTCGACGATCTGACCATTCTCGTCGAGCAGGAGAATGATGTCGCGCGCCTCGCCGATCATCGTCTGGTAGTGGCTGGCGAGTGCCAGGTGCTCTGCGCGCTGCTGGTCGACGAGTTGTTGTCTGCGCAGCGCCTCAGCCTGTGCCTGCCGAAGCGACTCGGCGAGGCGCAGGCGCTGCTGTTGATGGAGCATGATGCCCAGGAAGACAACCGCGAACAGTGCGGCGGCGATGCTCAGCGTGATCCAGAAGAGATCGGCCGGTCGGGTCTCTTGCCGCTCGGCCACCTGGCGCATCGCCGCGGCGCCGACGATCAGGATCAGAAGCGCCAGTGCCGCCACCGACAGCAGCAGCCGTCGACTGCCGCCGCCGGCCGGGGTCGCTGCTGCGCCTTCCGGCAGGCGCCGCAGTAGGGCGTACAGCAGCATCGAAGTCAGCCCGACGAAAGCCAGGCCCTTGAGCATGCCGAGCATCACCAGCGTCTCCGGCTGTACCCCCAGATGCCCGATCAAGGTGTCGGAAAAAAGGATCCAGAGGGTGGCGACGAAGGCATAGATGAGCACCACGCGCAACATTGCCGCGCGGCCATCCGACCGCATGGGTGTCATCACGGTACTGCCTGGATGCCGTCGGGCACAAATTGCTGGGCAACGCCATGGGTGGCCGCACGGCGGGATTCATGGTAGCGAAATCCGGCGCGCACCGCCTCGACCAGTTTGACATCGTCCCAGGGCTTGATGATGAACTGGTACAGCTCGCCGCTATTGACCGCGCGCGTCACCGCCTGCAGGTCGGTGTAGCCGGAGAGCATCATGCGCACGGTATTGGGGTAGAGGACGCGCACCTTGCCGAGCAGCTCGCTACCATCCATCACCGGCATGCACGCATCCGAGATGATGACCTGGACCGTATGCGTGGCGAGCAGGTCGAGAGCCTCGGTGCCGCTGCCGGCAGTCAGCACGCGATAGCCTTCGCGTCGGAACAGGCGCTGCAGCGACGAGAGGGTGTCGGCTTCGTCGTCGACCAGTAGCAGGGTGCGCGTCGGTACTGCCGGGTCGGCCGGCAACTCGAGCGCGCGGCCGCTGCCCAGCAAGGCTGCGAACTCGGCGGCCGGCAACGGCCGGCTGAACAGATGGCCCTGCATTTCGTCGCAGCCGCGAGCACGCAGGAAAGCCAGCTGCGCTTCGCTTTCGACGCCCTCGGCGATGACCGACATGCGCAGATTGTGTGCCAGCGAAATCACCGCCTGGGCGATCACCGCGTTGTCGGGGTCGCGGTTGATGTCGTGGATAAAGGACTGGTCGATTTTCAGGTGGTTCATCGCGAAACGGCGAAGGTAACTCAGCGAGGAAAAGCCGGTGCCGAAGTCATCGATCGACAGCAACACCGACAGCGCCTTGAATTGCTGCGTCGTGCGGATGAACGCCTCGGCGTCCTTCATCACCGCGCTCTCGGTCAGTTCGAGTTCCAGGCAGGCAGGGTTCAGGCCGCTTTCCTGGAGCACTGCGGTAACCAAGGCGAGCATGTCCTGACCCTCGAACTGTCGCGCCGAGAGATTGACGGCGACACGGATACGCGCCAGACCAGCGTCCTGCCAGGCCTGGTTCTGCGCGCAGGCCTGCCGCAGCACCCATTCGCCGAGCGGCATGATCAAACCGGTATCCTCGGCCAGCGGGATGAACGCTGCGGGCGGCACCAGGCCGCGCGTCGGGTGCCGCCAACGCACCAGGGCCTCGGCGCCAACGATGCGACCGGTGCGCAGACTGAGCTGCGGCTGGTAATGCAACAGCAGCTCGCCGTTGCCGATGGCGCGACGCAGTTCGCCTTCCAGCTCCAGGCGTTCGAGAGCCCGCGAATCCATATCGGTGGAGTAGAGGTGGCTGCGGCCGCCGCCTTCGGCGCGCGCCTTGTGCATCGCCGAAACGGCGTGGCGAAGCAGTTCCTCAGCGTGGCCACCGTCCTTTGGAAAAAAGGCAATGCCGATGCTCACCCCGAGCGTCAGCTCACGCCCGTCGACCAGCATCGGTCGCGTCATCGCCGCGATGATGGCCTGCGCGAGGTCACTGGCGAGTTCGGCACGCCCCATGTCGGCGACCAGCACGAACTCGTCGCCTTCGAGTCGGGCGAGGGTATCAGCCGGTTGCACGTGCGCCACGAGGCGCTCCGCCAGTTCGGCAATGACGCGGTCACCGGCCTCGCGGCCGAGTGTTTCGTTGACATTCTGGAAGCGGTCGGGCTCGATCGCCAGTACCGCCAGCGCGCCGTCCGGCGCGTGCCGCGGCTGCGCGATGGCATGCGCCAGACGGTCGTTGAGCAGGTTGCGATTGGGAAGGCCGGTCAGGTCGTCAAAGTTGGACTGGCGTTCGAGCTGCGCCAGATAGCGCTTGCGCTCGCTGATGTCGCGCAGGCTGACGACGGCGCCGAGCAGGCGGTCGGCCTCGAAAATCGGCACGCTCGAATACGCGACCGGCAGCGCGCTGCCGTCCTTGCACCAGAAAGTCTCCTCCTGGTCACGCAGGGTCAGCCCGCCGGCCAGCGAAGTCACCAGAGGGCACTCGGCTTCCGGATAGGGACTGCCGTCGGCGCGCGCGTGATGAAAGATGGCGTGCGCCGGGTAAGCGATCAGTTCGTCGCGGCGATAGCCGAGCATCTCGGCAGCGGCAGGGTTCACGAAATTGATGACACCGTCGGCATCGGTACCGTAGATGCCCTCGTCGGCGGTGCTCAGGATCAGCTCGCGCAGATGGTTGAGGCGCGCCTGCGCCTCGCGGCTGGCGTCCTCGAGGCGGCGGTTATCGGCGACGCGGCGGCTGACTTCGGCTTCCAGCCAGGCGTTGTGGTCACGCAGGAGGTCACGCGCGCGCTTGACATCGAGCTGATTACGGACGCGCGCAAGAACGACCGCTGGCTGAATCGGCTTGACGAGGTAATCCACCGCTCCGATCGACAGACCGTACTCCTCGTCACCCGGATCACCGCGCGCAGTCAGGAATAGCACCGGAATGTCGCGCGTCACCGGGTTCTCGCGCAGTGCATGCAGCACGGCGTAGCCGTCCATCTCCGGCATCATGATGTCGAGCAGGATCAGGTCCGGCGTCGGCTGCCGCGCTCAGGGCGCGACCGTGCTGAAGCACAGGTACTTGATCTCGAGATACTCGTCGATGCCATGCCTTGAGCCTTCGCGGCCGATGCCGGACTGCTTGACGCCGATCCGAAGGGCGCCACCTCGTTCGAGATCAGGCCGGTATTGATGCCGATCATGCCGTATTCGAGCGCTTCGCCGACGCGCAGGCAGCGCGCGATATCGCGCGTATAGAAATAGGCGGCGAGACCGAACTCGGTATCGTTGGCCATGGACGCCTGCGCCTCGCTGGAGAAGCGGAACACCGGCGCCACCGGCCCGAAAGTCTCTTCGCGCGCCACACGCATTGCCGGCGTCACGTCGGCGAGCACCGTCGGCTCGAAGAAAGTGCCGCCGCGCGCGTGCCGGCTGCCGCCGGTGAGCACGCGCGCGCCGCCGGCGACGGCGTCGGCGATATGCGCCTCGACCTTGGCCAGCGCCGCCGCGTCGATCAGCGGCCCCTGCGCGACGCCTTCCTCGCTGCCCGGCCCGACCTTGAGCGACTGCACGCGCCTGCCAGCCCTCGACGAAGCGGTCGTAGATGCCGTCCTGGACCAGCAGCCGGTTGGCGCAGACGCAGGTCTGGCCGGTGTTGCGATACTTGGCGACGATTGCCCCTTCGACCGCCGCGGCGACATCGGCGTCGTCGAAAACGATGAACGGCGCGTTGCCGCCGAGTTCGAGCGAGAGTTTCTTGATCGTCGGCGCGCACTGCGCCATCAGCAGGCGACCAACCTCGGTCGAACCGGTGAACGAAAGCTTGCGCACCACCGGGCTGGCGGTCAGCGCGCCACCGATCGCCAGCGGATCGCCGGTCAGCACGTTGAAGACCCCGCCGGCAGTGCCGCGTCGTGCGCCAGACGCGCCAGCGCCAGCGCCGTCAGCGGCGTCTGCTCGGCCGGCTTGACCACCACCGTGCAACCGGCGGCGAGTGCCGGCGCGACCTTGCGGGTGATCATCGCCAGCGGGAAGTTCCAGGGCGTGATCGCCGCACAGACGCCGACCGGCTGGCGGATGGTCAGCAAGCGCCGGTCGCTGGCCGGGCTCGGGATCGATTCGCCGTAGGCGCGCTTGCCCTCCTCGGCAAACCATTCGACGAAGGAAGCGCCGTAAGCGACCTCGCCGCGCGCCTCGGCAATCGGCTTGCCGCATTCGGCGGTCATCAGTTGCGCCAGATCCTCGGCGTTGGCGACGATCAGTTCATACCAGCGGCGCAGGACGGTCGCCCGCTCCTTCGCCGTCTTCCTGCCAGGCCGGCAGGCGCCGCCGCAGCAGCGGCGATCGCGCGCGCCGTCTCGGCCGCCGCCATCAGGGCACCTCGGCCCAGCGTTTCGCCACTCGCCGGGTCGCTGACGGCAAAGTGCGGCCGTCATCGGCGGCTTCCCAGCGACCATCCAGGTAGCAGTTCGAGCGCAGCAGGCGCGGATCGGCAGGTGCATGGCTTTTCCCCGAAAATCTTGAAAGCTGCAGTTTATACTGTGCAGCATGCGTGTCCACCTGCTCATCGCCAGCACCTTCTCGCTGCTGCTGGCCGCCTGCGCCAGCAAGCCGCCGGCGCCGCAGGCGCCCCGCAACAACCCCCGACGCCCGGCGAGCAGCGAGAAAGGCAACGACGTGGTGATCTTTGCGCTCAGCCTGATCGACACCGGCTACCGCTTCGGCGGCAAGAACCCGAAGCGGGCCTCGACTGCAGCGGCATGGTGTCGTACATCTACGGACGCGCGGCGGGGCTTCGGGTCAGCGGCAGCGCCGCCGACATCGCCCGCCGTGGTCGTCCGGTCGAACGTGCGGGCCTGCGCCCCGGCGACCTGGTCTTCTTCAACACCCGCAACGCCCCTTTCTCGCATGTCGGCGTGTACATCGGCGATGATCGTTTCGTGCACGCGCCGTCGAGCAGGGGCCGGGTGCGCATCGATCAGCTCGGCACGCCCGCTACTTCGCGCAGCGCTTCGAGACGGCGCGGAGCCTACTTCGACTAACGGTCATGACTTTTCCAGGCACCCCCGATCATGAAAGTCATGACCGTTTCCCTCTCCCCCGACCCCTCCCCCGCAAGTGGGGAGGGGGGATTCGTGAGTCGCTGACGCGACTTAGGCATTAAAGGAAGCGATCACCACTCTGCATGGACCCCAAATCATTCGTTGACTCTGCCGTGTTGTTGCTGGTTGTCGCGGCCTTCGCCGTTGCGGTGTTCCGGCATTTCGGCCTCGGCTCGATCCTCGGCTTGCTGGTCACCGGCGTCATCGTCGGTCCGCATACGCCAGGACCTTTCGTCACCAACGAGGTCGAGGGTGTGCGGCATTTCACCGAACTCGGCGTCGTGCTGCTGATGTTCCTGATCGGCCTGGAGATGAAACCGCGCCGCTTGTGGGATCTGCGGCGCACGCTGTTCGGGCTCGGTTCGCTGCAGATCGTCGTCTCGGCGCTGGCCATCGCCGCCTATTTCAAACTCTTTCAACCGGACTGGTCGACCGCCCTCCTGATCGGTAGTAGCTTCGCGCTGTCCTCGACCGCGTTTGTGGTGCAGATGCTCAGGGATCAGGGCGACATCGCCAGCCGGCACGGCCAGACCGCATTCGCCGTGCTGCTGATGCAGGATATCGCGGTGGTACCGCTGCTGGCATTGGTCCCGATCCTCGCCGACACTGGCGCCCTGGCCACGGAAATCCCCTTGTGGAGACAGATTGGTCTGGCAGTGGCGATGGTGGCGATGGTGATCATCGGTGGGCGCTACCTGCTCCCCCGTGTTCTCGATCATCTGGCCCGCACCAACAACCGCGAGGCTTTCCTGCTGACGGCCATGGCCTCGGTGTTCATCGCCGCGATGGCCATGGAACATGCGGGCATGTCGATGGCTTTGGGGGCATTCCTGATCGGGATGATGCTCTCGACCTCGCGCTACAGCATTCAGATCGAGGCCGGCATGGAACCTCACAAGGGTCTGCTGATGAGCCTGTTCTTCGTTGCCGTCGGCATGTCGGTGGACGTCGGTGCGCTGACGCAGCATCCATTCGAGTTTGCCCTGCATGTTCTCGCGATCATCACCATCAAGGCGATTGTGCTCTTCGTGTTGTGTCTGTGCTTCGGCTCCGGCCGCAGCACCGCGTTGCGGGTCGCTTTTCTGCTCGCGCAGGGGGGCGAGTTCGGCTTTGTGCTGTTCGGTTCCGCCAAGGCCTTGGGGGTGATCGACGATTTGATCTTCGTGATGGCCGTGGCGATCATTTCCGTCACCATGCTCCTCACGCCGCTGCTGGTAAAGCTCGGGAACTGGCTGGCGCTACGCGTAGAGGATGCGCCGGCAGACATTCACGACCGCTTCCGCCATACCGCGCAAGGAAAGGAATTCGCTGCCCGGGTGGTGATCGGCGGCTATGGTCGCGTCGGCCACACGGTGGGCACCATCCTGGCCAATAGCGGTATCTCCTGCATCGCTTTCGACACCGACGCGGTACTGGTCGCCAAATGGCGCAGCGAAGGTCATCCGGTGTTCTATGGTGACATCGGAGACCCGGAATTGCTCGCCACTTCGCCAATGCAAGGGGTCGATCTGGTGGTCCTGACCATCGACGACCAGCACACTGCCGTTCGCGCAGCCGCGATGATCCGCTCGCACGCGCCGGAGGTGACCATCGTCTCGCGCGCCCGCGACCTGGCCAGCTGCGAGGCCCTGCTGCGAGCCGGCGTCAACAAGGCCTATCCTGAACTTCTGGAGGCCAGCCTGCGTCTGGCAGCGGAGGCCCTGGAGGCTCTCGGCACTTCCACTGACGACACCTCCCTGCTGCTGCGCGGTGTGCGCGATACCGATTATGCGCTGGTGCGTGAGAGCGAGGAAGAATGAGTCGCTGACGCGATTTTCGCATTACTATTCAATATCCGTGAATCAGCCCACATCCAGATCAGTTACATGCCATGCTGTCCGTGCTCCCCATCCGTTACGTCGAACCCGTCTACCGGCCGCCGAGTGAAGCAGAATCGCTGATCCTGCCGGTGACCGACGGCTGCTCGTGGAATCACTGTACTTTTTGCGAGATGTACACCGCGCCGCAGAAGCATTTTCGAGCACGCGACGAAACCGAGGTGCTGGAGAGCATCGAGCGTACCGGCGAACGCTTCGCCGACGCAATCCGGCGCGTCTTCCTCGCCGACGGCGATGCACTGGTGCTGCCGACGCGCCGCCTGCTCAAGATCCTCTACGCCATCCGCGAACATCTGCCGGCCGTTCGCCGGGTGTCGAGCTACTGCCTGCCGCGCAACCTGCGGAAGAAGTCGGTCGAGGAACTGCGCGAACTCGCCGCAGCCGGCCTGTCGATCGCCTACGTCGGCGCCGAATCAGGCGACGACGAGGTGCTGGAACGGGTCAACAAGGGCGAAACCCATGCCTCGACTCTCGATGCGCTGAACAAGCTCGGAGCCGCCGGCATCAAACGCTCGGTGATGATCCTCAACGGTCTCGCTGGCCCGGATCTCTCGCTGCGGCACGCCGACCACTCGGCGCGCCTGCTCAACGCCACCCAGCCCGAGTATCTGGCAACGCTGGTCGTCAGTTTTCCGCTCGGCGAGGAACGCTTGCGCGGAAATTTTCCCGGCTGGCGAGCGCTCAGCCAGCGTGAACTGTTTGTCGAAATGGAGCATTTTCTCGCAGGGCTGGAACTCGAACGGACCGTGTTTCGCAGCGACCACGCGTCGAACTGGCTGATCCTCAAGGGAACGCTTGGCGCCGACAAGGCGCGCCTGCTGCGGCAGGTACGCGACACCATCGCCAACCCGGAAGCAGCAGCACTGCGGCCGGCGTGGGCACGTGGGCTATAAATGGCGGCCGATGATCCGCGCTGCGGCGAACTGATCCGGCAGGCCGATGGCCTTCTGTCTGGTCTAGCAGTGGCCGGTGGTGGTCATCAGTATCCGGCCTGCGCCGCGACGTTCAGCCAGGAAGCCGTGTCCCCCAGCAGACCAATGTCGGGAGAGATCGACGGCAGCAGGTACCAGACCTTGGCGTTGGCGGTAGCCACGTAGGCATTGGAACCGGCGTAGTAGCGGAAGGTATAGCCCGACGCCACGCCGGCCTGGCCGTGCGCAGGCGAGAGGTACTGCGGATACGCTGCCTCCAGATAGTTGAAGACGCGGTCGGAATCGCTCTGAGCGGAGAGCGGCGGGAATTCAGTCACCTCGGTCAGGCGAACCACATGCTCGCGCAGGATGGTGCTGCCGCTGAAGTTGACCACCGGCAGATTGGTAAAAGCGCCACCGGCATTGACCGTGCTCAGTGCCGCAATCCTGTCCACCACGGCCATGCCCGGCGTGGTCACCCGGCCAAACACCGTGAAGCCGCCATTCTGGGTGTCCAGGTTGGATGCGTTGTTGCCCAGGTTGAAGAAGAACTCGCTGGTGGCACTGTTGGGGTCGCCGCCGAGCTTGGCCATCGCCACCGTGCCGCGCACATTCGAACGTGCGACGCTGAACTCGTTGACCACCGGAGGAAGGGTGGTGATGTGGCCGGCGTAGCCGCTGCCGGGCCACGCATATCCGCCCAACTGCACGACGAAACCGGGCATGCTGCGGTGGATGAAATTGTCCACATAGGCCCCGCTGCGCACATAGCGGAGGAAGTTGGCCACCGTCTTCGGCGCAGCGGTATCGTAGAGCTGGATATCGATCGCGCCCTGCGTGGTATGCAGTCGGACCATCGTGGACTGTGCCCACGCAGTGATTGCCAGGGCAAGACCCGCCACGGCCAGCAGGCCTTGGCGCAGCAGACGCAGGGAGGTATTCATGACAGTCATCGGTAGTTGGGAGGGAGAAACGAATTATCCTGCCAAACGAGAGGAAATTCAACGCTTTGGCCAGACTGACAGCCCTGAAGCCAGCGTATTGACGACATCTGCCATGCGTATGCGGAGGTGGTAGCCGAGCATGGCATTCCAGGGCAAAGGCATGCTCGCTTCAGGGCTGTGCTCCCCCCATCTCTGATGTTTACAACAGGTGACGCGGTCGTCACAATACCGTTCTCGGGGTGTCAGGATCCTGGGTCGCTCGCCCTTCTTACAGGCGAGAGCGCGAGCCCCTTGAGTAGGTGCAGAGAGATCCTCGGCCCGGCCAGGAAGCCAGGCCCGAGAGGGGGAAGCTCGACCATGCGTGATCCAACCATCACGGGATACATGGGGGCTGCGGACAGGCAGCTCTTCTACTGTTTTGACGCACCACGGCGAGCAAGAGCGCGCCCCTTCGGTTTCGTCCTCTGCCCTCCGTCAGGGCGCGAATACGTCTCCACCCACCGCGTCTTTCGACAATTCGCCAGCCGTCTGGCGCGCGCCGGTTTCCCGGTGCTGCGCTTCGACTACTTCGCAACGGGCGATTCTGCCGGCGAGGACAGCGAAGGCAGTGTGGAGCAATGGCTCGATGACGTCGCCACAGCGGTGAACACCTTCCGCAATCATAATCCCGGCGCGCCGGTCTGGCTTGCCGGCCTGCGCGTCGGCGCCAGCCTGGCTGCCCTGCATGCCGAACAGCACCAGGACGTCGACGGCCTGATCCTGTGGGACCCGGTGGTGAACGGCAATCGCTACGTGGATCAGCTGCTCGAAGCCCACCAGCAGCGCTTCCGCCAGACGGTCGGGCGCGATCAGACCACCTCGGATGCAGACGGGATGCGCGAGATTTTCGGTTTCCTCCTCTCTCCCCGCCTGGAAAGCGGCCTGCGCGCCATCGACCTCGCCACCCTGCCGCGGGCCCCTGCCCCGCAGGTGCTGCTGATGAGCAGCAGCCCGCAGGCCGACCCGGATGACTTGGGTAACCGGCTCGCTGCGCTTGGTGCAAGCGTCGATCGGAAACACGTGCTGTGGCCCGAACTATGGGCCGAGGGAGCAGAAATGAACGACGTACTGATGCCGCCGGCGCGTGTTCTGCAGGCAATGGTCGAATCGGTACAGGGAGGTCGGCGATGATCGAGCGCGTTCTCCGTTTCGGGGACAGCGATAACCTGATCGGCATCCATACCTCCAGCGCCGCGTCCAGCAAACGTCCCGGCATCGTGCTGGTGAATTCCGGGGTCGTTCATCGTGCCGGTCCCAATCGACTGTACGTGAATATTGCCCGGCAACTCGCTGCCGTCGGCTACCCGGTGCTGCGCTTCGACCTCTCGGGAATCGGCGACAGCAGCCCACGCAGTGACGCGCTGAGCTTCGAGAAGAGTGCCATCAGTGAAACCTCGGCAGCGATGGCCGCGCTCGGTGCCGAGAGCGACTGCAGCGGCTTCATCCTGTGCGGGATATGCTCGGGGGCCGACATCTCATTTCTCACCTGCCGCGACAACCCGGCGGTGCTTGGCGCCGTGCTGATCAACGGGCGCGGCCTGCATGGCGTCACCGACGACTCTGGTGATGCGATTGATGCTGGCATCAACAGTACCCTGCGCGCCAGCGAATCGGCGCGCTACCTCTGGAAGAGTGCCCTCTTCAACTCGGCTAGCTGGCGCAAGCTGCTGAGCGGGCAGAGCAATCCCATCGAACTGCTGCGTGTCGTCGGCCGGCAATTCCTGCGGCGCTTCATCGGCAGCGAGCAGGTCCCGGAAAATGCACCGGAACTGCGCGCTGCCTTCCACTGCATCCTCGATCGTGGCACCGCCCTGCTGATGGTGTACTCCGAAGGCGACCCTGCCCTCGACTACATGCAACTGATGCTGAGCAAGGAAATGACGAGGATTGCCAGCTACCCGAACTTCGCCGAGATCCGCATGCCGGGAGCCGATCACACCTTCACCGCGCGCCATCACCGCGACGAACTGATCGCCGCCCTGCGCCGTTGGGCCGATGCCCACTTCGCCGCCTGAAACGCGCGCGCCGATCACGCTGGCAAACATTGCCGAACTGCTCGACAAGGCGCCTGCCCCACTGCTGTCCGGCGACGACCTCCACCTCTGGCTGCTGCCCCTCCCGATTGAGCACGAGGCGCTGCGGCAAACGATCGAAAAGCTCCCCGCTGCCGCCGAGCGTGCCAGCGCCGCCCGCCGGGTGTTCGCCGCAGACCGATTGCGCCAGATACAATCTCGCGGCCTGCTGCGACACCTGCTCGGGTATTACCTCGCACGCGACCCGCAAGGCCTCGACTTCACCACCAACGACTACGGCAAACCAGCACTGAGTACGGCCGGCGGACTGCAGTTCAACCTTTCCCACTGCCGGGATCGCGTTCTCATCGGGCTGACCCGCCGGCTACCGATCGGCGTAGATCTTGAGCGCATCCGCCCCTTGCCCAACCGGTACGCGCTCGCCACCCACTGTTGCAGCGCCGACGAATTGAACTGGCTGGCCGGCAGGTCAGCAAGCGACCAGGACCGGGATTTCTTCCGCATCTGGACCGCCAAGGAAGCCGTCCTCAAAACCCTCGGCACAGGCCTCGCCCGCCCGCCCGAGCAGGTCACGATCAGCCTTCCCAATACCGACTCCGGATTCGCCAGGGTGACCGGAGCGGGTTCGCCCTGGACGCTCTTTTCCACCTGCCCCGACGCCGACCACGCCATCGCCGCGGGCATCCGGGCAGTCATCAGCCGCGGACAGATTCGTTGCTTCCACGTCGCAGGCGAGCGCCTTGATCAGTAGCCAGGGTTGTCAGGAATATATTTGAAGTGCCCACGGCAGTGTACTAAATGTACTAGACTGTATGAACAGATTCGACCCCATGGTACCGGAGAAAATGCCAGCAAGAGGTCGAGCGCAGGGGTCAGCCGGAACCGCAGCGGCGGGCGGCAAGCCCATAAGAACAAAGCAATCCACAGGGTCAGGGAGAGATCATGTCTTGCCAAGTAAACGATGCCGCCTGTTTGGAACAGGTTGCGCAGTTGCTACCCATATGTCATCATGGGTGCCCGATTCCTCGCCGGACGCAGGCCCAGGAACGAATCTGGTTCCTGGAGCAAGCCTATCCTGGCCACGCCCTCCTCCGCGTCGCCAGCGGCGCGCGCATCGTCGGGCCTCTCTGCACGGACGCCCTGCAGAACGCCATTGACCGGGTCTGCGCTCGTCATGAGGTGCTCCGGAGCAGCTTCGGAGCCCCGCCGCAAACGCTCTCCGTCACCAGCCCTGCACTGACCGTCGACAGCCTCTCGGAAACGCCCGGCAGCACTGCCCAAGCACGCGCGCGCCAACGCTGGATCGCCGTCAACGCCGGCACACCGCAGGATCTCGGCCAGCCGCCACTGCTGCGGGCACAGCTGCTGCGCCTCGCCGATACCGAGCACCTGCTGCTGCTGTGCGCCCACCGCTACATCTGTGACGAGGAAGCCCTCGACCTGCTGCTCGGAGAGATCGCGAACAACCTCGACGGCCGCCTGCCAGACGGCCCGGCGGCACCGACCTTCGCCGATTTCGTTGCCTGGCAACACCCGCAGCAGGCCACCCTCCTCGCCCACTGGACAGAACGGCTCGCCGGTGCGACGGCGCTGCTGGAACTGCCGACCGACCACGCCCGTCCAGCGATCCGGAGCTACCAGGGCGCCAGCCTGCCGCTGCCGCTGCCAGCGCCGCTCGTAGACCGTTTGCGCGCACTCGCGGCAAGGCACGCGCTGGACCTGCCAGGGGTATTCCTGGCGGCTTTTGCCGCCCTGCTGCAGCGCCACAGTGGCCAGAACGACCTGGTGATCGGCCTGCGCAGCAGCTACCGGGCGCAAGCGCCCTTTTCCCGGCTGGTCGGCCCGCTCGACAACATCCTCGCGCTACGCCTGCAGATCTCGGCCGACGCCGACACCGACACCCTGCTGCAGCGCTGCGGCGAAGCCCTCGCGGATGCCCGCGCACATGCCGGACTGCCCTTCGAGCGCCTCATCGAAGCCCTGCAGCCCAGCCGCAACCTCGGCTACGCACCGGTCTGCCAGGTGCTCTTCGACTACCACACGGCGCCCCCCGTGACGCTGCCGGCCGGCGCCGTCACGCTGCACCCCTTCGCCGTCGATCTCGGCAGCGCCGACCATGACCTGAGCCTGCGTGTCGACGAGGATGGCGACCATCTCGTCGCCCGCCTGATCTATGATCCGGCGCTGTTCGACGAAACCACCCTGCAGCGACTTGCCGGCCACTATCTGAACCTGCTCGACGATCTCGCCGCCGACACCCGCAAACCAGCGGCCACGCTGCGCCTGCTTGGCGACAGCGAATGGCGGCAGCTTGTCGACGAGTGGAACGCCACCGACGGCGACTACCCGGCCGATTCGTCGCTATCGCGCCTTTTCGAGATACAGGCGGACCGCAGTCCCGACGCGCCGGCCATTCTCGGCGTCGGCACGGGTCTGAGCTACCGGGAACTCGACCAACGTTCCAGCCAGCTTGCGCACCACCTGCGCCAGATCGGCGTCGGACATGAAACCCTGGTCGGCGTCTCGATGGAACGCTCCCCCGAGTTGTTCGTCGCCGTCCTGGCGATTCTCAAGGCGGGTGGCTGCTACGTGCCGATCGACCCCGGCTACCCTCGTCATCGCGTCTCCGCCATGCTCGCAGACAGCGCCGTCGCACTGCTTCTCACCAAGACGCGCTGGCTGGCGGCACTGCCCCCCCAGCACGCCGAGGTGCTCTGTCTCGACCGCGACTGGCCGGCAATCGCCCGCCAGGCATCCACTCGCCCGCTCAGCCCGGCTGGCGCCGCCAGCCTGTGCTACGTGGTGTTCACCTCGGGTTCGACCGGGCGACCGAAGGGCGTCCTGGTCGAGCAGCGCCAGCTCCTCAACCGCCTGGCCTGGATGTGGCGGGAATATCCCTTCGTTGCCGGCGATGTCTCCGCCTGCAAGACCGCCCTCAACTTCGTCGATTCGCTGTGGGAACTGCTCGGCCCCTTGCTGCAGGGCGTGCCGAGCCTGCTCATCCCGCAACCGGTGCTCCTCGATCCACAGGCCATGGTCGCCCTGCTCGCCGAATACCGCGTCACCCGGATGATGCTGGTCCCGTCGCTGCTGCGCATGCTGCTCGACGCGCACGAAGTGAGTAATGCCCCCAACCAGCTCGCCGCCCGCCTGCCGCTGTTGCGCGAATGGTGCATCGGCGGCGAACCTCTTGGTATCGAACTCGCCCGGCGCTTCGCACGGGCACTGCCGGGACGTCTGCTGCTCAACCTCTACGGCCTCTCGGAAGCCTTCGATGCCTGCTTCTTCGACGCTGGCCAGCTTGCCGACAGCGATACCCTGGTACCGATCGGACGCCCGCTGGCCAACGTTCAGGCCTATATCCTCGACGCCCACCGCCAACCGGTGCCGGTCGGCGTCATCGGCGAACTCTACGTGGGCGGCGCCGGACTCGCCCGCGGCTACCTCGGCAGCCCCGAATTGAGCGCCGAGAAATTCATTCCTAACCCATTCCGCAAGGAAGCCGGCGCCCGCATCTACCGCACCGGCGATCTGGCCCGCTACCGCGCCAACGGGTTCATCGATTACCTGGGCCGCAGCGACCATCAGGTCAAGATCCGCGGCTTCCGTATCGAACCCGACGACGTTGGCAGCGTCCTTTGCAGTCACCCGGACATCCTGGAAGCGGTGATCGTCGCCCGTCCCGACGCCCGCGGCGAACTCGCCCTCGCCGCCTACTATGTTGCCCGCGCAGCCAGCACCCTGGCAGCCGGCACGCTGCAGCCCTGGCTGCGCGAACGCCTGCCCGAGTACATGGTGCCCAGCAGCTACACGGCGCTGGCCGCCCTGCCGCTGACACCCAGCGGCAAAGTCGACCGCCTGTCGCTGCCCGCACCTGACAACTGTCCGCAAGCGCCGGCCGCGTCCTATCTGTCCCCGGACGACGCCACCGAGCAAGCCATCGCTGCCATCTGGCAGGCGGTGCTGCTGGTCGAGCGAGTCGGCAGCACCGACAACTTCTTCGAACTGGGCGGCACCTCGCTGCGCATGCTCGAGGTCAATCGCCGCTTGTGCGAGCACCTGCATCGCGCCATCCCGGTGCTGCAGATGTACCAGTACCCGACCATACAGAGCCTGGCGCGCTCCCTCAACGCGGCAAGTGGCCTGTCATCAGCCAGCCCGCCGGCCATCCCGGCCGGTCGGGAACGCGCCATGCAGCGCCGGGAAATGCAGAATCGCTGCCCGCCCGCCGGCAGACGATCGCCCTCCTGAGCCACGGCAGTCGCGCCGCTCCCTTGAAGAGGGACGCAAACCGGACCTTCACATCCCCGCAGCCAGTCAGAACCGAGTGCCGACATGAACCAGCCCGCTGCCATCCCCCACCCCAACGACATTGCAATCGTCGGCATGAGCTGCCGCTTCCCCGACGCCAATGACGTTTCCGTTTTCTGGCGCAACCTGGAACAGGGGGTCGAATCGATCAGCTTCTTCTCCGAAGCCGAGCTGCTCGCCGCAGGCGTCGACCCCGCCCTCCTCGCCGACCCGGCCTACGTTCGCGCCGGTGCGGTGATCGACGACATCGACTGCTTCGACGCTGCCTTTTTCGGTTACAGCCCGCGCGAGGCCAGCCTGATCGAACCGCAGCAGCGGATCTTCCTCGAATGCGCCTGGGAAGCCCTCGAACGCGCCGGCTACACCCCCGCCTCGCATGGTCGTGCCATCGGCGTTTTCGCCGGCTCGGCGATGAACGGCTACCTGATCTACCACCTCGCCACCCGCCCGGACGTGGCACCGTCGTTGTTCGACTTCCAGATTCAGATCGGCAACGACAAGGACTACCTGACCACCCGTGTCTCCTACAAGCTCAACCTCACCGGCCCGAGCATCAACATCCAGTCCGCTTGCTCGACCTCGCTGGTGGCGGTGCATGTCGCCTGTCAGAGCCTGCTCAACGGCGAGTGCAATCTGGCGCTGGCCGGTGGCATCTCGATTGCCGTTCCGCACCGGATCGGCTACCTCTACCAGGAAGGCGGCGTCAATTCCGCCGACGGGCACTGCCGGGCTTTCGACACCGATGCCCGCGGCACGGTGCTCGGCAGCGGTGCCGGCGTCGTCGCGCTCAAGCGCCTCGCCGACGCCCTCGCCGACGGCGACCACATCCACGCCGTGATCAAGGGCTCGGCGGTGAACAACGACGGCAACGCCAAGGTCGGCTACACCGCTCCCAGCGTCAGCGGCCAGGCGGCCGTGGTCGTCGAGGCTCTGGCCATGGCCGGACTGACGGCCGACACCATCGGCTACATCGAAACGCACGGCACCGGCACGCCAATGGGCGACCCGATCGAGATACAGGCCCTCACCCAGGCCTTTCGCGAAAGCAGCACGCGCCAGGGTGACTGCGCGATTGGCTCGGTGAAGACCAACATCGGCCACATGGACGTCGCCTCGGGCGTCGCCGGGCTGATCAAGACCGCGCTGATGCTCGAGCATCGGCGCATTCCCGCGTCGCTGCACTACCGCCGGCCGAACCCGGAAATCGACTTTGCCAACAGCCCGTTCTACGTGAACAGCACGCTTGCCGAGTGGACACAGCCGGTCTGCCGCGCGGGTGTCAGCTCCTTCGGTCTCGGCGGAACCAATGCACACGTGCTGCTCGAGGAGGCCCCAAAGCGTGCCGCCGCCAGCGCGTCGCGCGCCTGGCAGTTGATCCTCCTGTCGGCACGCACGCCCGGCGCCCTCGAGCGCATGACCGAACGTCTTGCCGATCATCTGCGCGCCGATCCGGCGCAGCCCCTCGCCGACATCGCGTTCACCCTGCAGACCGGCCGCGAACGCTTCGCGCACCGGCGCATGCTGGTCTGCCGCGACCACGACGGGCTCGTACAGGCGCTGCTCGCGGGCGACTGCCAGCGCGGTGCCGAAGCGGTCTGCGAACGGCAGAACCGGCCCGTGGTTTTCATGTTCCCCGGCCAGGGCGCCCAGTATCTGGGAATGGGGCGCGAGTTGTACGACGCCGAGCCGCTGTTCCGCGCGGAGGTCGACCGCTGCGCCGAAATCCTGATCCCCCACCTTGGCCAGGATCTGCGCTGCCTGATCTGGCCTGCTCGCGAGGCCAGCGCAGCAGCGCTGCAGCAGACCTGGATCGTCCAGCCGGCGCTGTTTGTCATCGAATACGCACTGGCGCGCCTGTGGATCAGTTGGGGCATCCGCCCGGCGGCGATGATCGGCCACAGCATCGGCGAGTACGCCGCGCTCTGCCTGGCCGAAGTGATGAGCCTCGCCGACGCCCTCAGGCTGGTGGCCGCGCGCGGCCGCCTGATGCAGGAGATGCCGGCTGGCAGCATGCTCGCCGTCGACCTGCCGGAAAGCGCCCTCGTCGATCTCGAAGCCCGCGGTCTGGCGCTGGCCGGGGTCAACGCGCCCGAGCGCTGCGTCCTTTCCGGAGCAACCGAGGCAATCGCCGCCTGCCAGCAACAGCTCGATGCCAGCGGCCAGCCAAGCCACCTGCTGCACACCTCGCACGCTTTCCATTCGGCGATGATGGAGCCGATCCTCGAGCGCTTCACCGCCGTGGTCGCAACGATCCCGCTGCAGGCGCCGCGCCTGCCGGTGGTCTCCAACCTCAGCGGCACCTGGCTCAGCGCCACGCAGGCCTGCGACCCGGCGTATTACGCCAGGCACCTGCGGCATGCCGTGCGCTTTGCCGATGGCATCGGCTGTGCCGCCGGCGACGGCGACCCGCTGTTTCTGGAAGTCGGCCCTGGCCGCACCCTCGGGACGCTCGTCCAGCAATGCGCGGCAAGCTCCGGCAGCGAGGGTGCGCTATGGTCGATGCGCCACCCGCAACAGCAGGAACCCGACCAGGCGATGCTGCTCGCCACCCTCGGTAAGCTCTGGCTGGCCGGGGTCAACGTCGATTGGGCCGGCTTCCATGCCAATCAAACGCGTCGCCGCGAGCCCTTGCCGGGCTACCCCTTCGAACGCCAGCGCCACTGGATCGAGCCCGGTCGACTAGTGGCGCAGGCGGCGGACGAGCGCCCGCCGACACGGGCAACACCAGGCAAGCGCCCTCTCGCCGACTGGTTCTACCTGCCCGCCTGGAAACAGTGTCCCCTCCCCGCCGGCAACACGCCGGCCAAAGGGCCGTGGCTACTGTTCACCACCGGCGAGGGCTTCGGCGAACATCTCGCTGGGCGGCTGCAAGCGGACGGACAGGCGGTGATCCGGGTTCTCCCCGGTATCCAGGCTGGCTGGAGTGGTGAGCGACGCTACACCCTCGACCCGGCACGGCGCGCCGACTACGATAGCCTGCTGGCAGCGCTGGCCAGCGCCGACCAACTGCCGAAGAGCGTCCTGCATGCCTGGAACCTGGCACCGGCTGCCGGCGACCCCGACCGGGACAGCTTTACCCGCGCCCAGGATCTCGGCTTCAACAGCCTGCTCTATCTTGCGCAGGCACTGGGCGACCGCGACTATACCGAAGCGCTCAGAATCGGCGTCCTCGGAACCGGCATCCAGGCTCTGACAGCGGGTGAACAGCCCATTGCCGAACGTGCCGGCGTACTTGCCGCCTGCATCGTCATCGCCCAGGAATACGCCAATGTCGACAGCCGCTGCTATGACCTGCAACCACCGGCCGTCGGTTCCGCTGCCGAGCAGGCACTCGGCCGTCAAATCCTGCGCGAAATCGGCAGCGACGCGCCGGATGCCATCGTCGCCTACCGCGACGGCGTGCGCTGGGTGCAGCACTACCAGCCACGGCATCTGAAGCCCGTCGCCGGCCCGCCGGCCCGCCTGCGCCCGCAGGGCGTCTACCTGATCAGCGGCGGGCTCGGCGCGATCGGCTACGCGCTCGCCGAAGATCTCGCACGCAGCGTGCAGGCGCGCCTGATCCTGACCGGCCGCAGTGCCCTGCCAGCGGCCGCCGAGTGGGATACCTGGATCAGCACGCACGGAACCGGGCACCCGTGCAGCCAGCGCATCGCGCGCGTGCGCGCCCTCGAAGGGCTCGGTGCCGAAGTGCTCGTCATCAGCGCCGACGTCGCCGACGCTGCCGCCATGACGCGCGCGCTGGCGCAGGCCAGGAGCCACTTCGGACATATCGACGGCGTCATTCACGGCGCCGGCATCGTCGCCGAGCAAGCCTTCCTGGCCGTGCAGGACACCCGGCCAAAGCACTGCGCCGAACACTTCCGTCCCAAGGTGGACGGCCTGCTGGTGCTGCACCGCTTGCTGCGCGACGACCCGCCAGACTTCTACGTACTGCTCTCGTCGATCTCGGCGGTGCTCGGCGGCCTCGGTTATGCCGCCTACGCCGCCGCCAACGCTTATCTCGACGCCTACGCTGTGCGCGCATCGCGACAGTCTGGACCCGCCTGGCTATCCATCGGCTGGGATGCCTGGCTCTCCGCCGCGAGCTCGGGCAGGCACGGCATGGGCGCGGTCGTCAATGCACTGGCAATGACCACCGAAGAAGGCGTGGACGCCTTTCGCCGCATCCTCGCCGCCGACCTCGGCGCACAGGTGCTGGTATCCACCAGCGATCTCTCGACGCGCATCGCGCAATGGGTCAAACGCAAGCCGCGCGACGTCGCTGCCGCAGCGGCCGAAGCCGCTCCGAGCGTCATTTACGCCACCGCCATGCAGACGGCAATTGCCCGCGTCTGGGAAAGCGTCCTCGGCGTCAGCCAGATTGCCGCGCAGGACAACTTCTTCGACCTGGGTGGCGATTCACTGCTCCTGATGGACGTCATCGCTCGCCTCAAGGCCGGCTACGGCGTCGTCCTCAATCCGCGCGAAATCATGTTCCAGACCCTGGCCCAGCTCGCCGCCCAATGCGAGGAACGACAGGCCGCGCAGTGCGCCGCGGTGGCTGCCCCGGCTACCGCCCCTGCCACGGCAGTCGGGGCAGCGCCGGAAGCAGAACGTAAGGGCGGCCTGTTCGGCGCCTTGAAGCGCAAGATTCGCGGATAAGGATCAGCAAGCGCTGCCGGTCGCGAGCACCGGCAAGAAGAAGTGGATGCCGAAAACACCAGAAGCCGGATTTTCCGGCAAGACCCACTGCTCCTCGATTTGGCCGGACTGAGCCCTTTCACCTCCTTCCTCAAATATAATGGCGGGCAATTGCCCTTTTTGCCGGACGCCCTGTTGCCTACTGCCCTACGCTGGTTGATCTATCCGATTCTTGTGGTTCTCGGAATTGTTGCAATGGCCACCGCGATGCTGGTCATTGTCCTGAGCCTGGCCTACCCGAACCTGCCGTCGCTGGAGATTCTGACCGACTATCGGCCGAAAATCCCACTGCGGGTGTATACCGCGGATGACTATCTGCTCGGCGAGTTTGGTGAAGAGCGCCGGGCGGTCGTCAGCATCCAGGATGTTCCGGCGATCATGAAGCAGGCCATCCTGGCAGCAGAGGACGAGCGCTTTTATCAGCACGGCGGGGTCGATACGCTGGGTGTCCTGCGTGCGCTGTACGCCAACCTGTTGAGCGGTGGCAAGCGCCAGGGCGCATCGACGATCACCCAGCAGGTCGCCAAGAATTTCTTCCTTTCCTCGGAAAAAACCTATACCCGCAAGCTTTACGAAGCGCTGCTGTCGTTCAAGATCGAGAGCAATCTCAGCAAGGACCAGATCTTCGAGCTGTACATCAACCAGATATTTCTCGGGCAACGCGCCTACGGTTTCGCCGCTGCCGCCCAGATCTATTTTGGCAAACCGCTTGCCGACCTGACCGTCGCCGAAGTGGCCATGCTTGCCGGACTGCCGAAAGCGCCCTCCGCTTACAACCCGGTGGTCAATCCAAAGCGCGCCCGCATCCGCCAGCAGTATGTCCTGCACCGGATGAACGAGCTTGGCTTCATCAACGATCAGCAGTACCAGGCTGCGCTTGATCAGGCATTGGTGATCCGGCGCGACGTCAGCGAGACACCGATGCACGCCGAGTTTGTCACCGAAATGGCACGCCAGATTGCCGCCGAGCGTTTTCCCGATGATGTCTATACGCGCGGCCTGCGCGTCTACACGACGATCCTCAAGGAGGATCAGGAAGCGGCTTACCTCAGCGTCCGCCGCGGGGTGATGGACTACGACCGCAGGCATGGTTACCGCGGTGCCGAGGCCTACGTCGACATCGCTGAGATCAAGTCGGAACAGGACGAAGCGCTGGATGAATTGCTGCTGGATTTCCACGATCCGGACGACCTGCACCCAGCCATCGTGCTGCAGGCCGACACCAGGAAGATTCGTGCCTACCGCCGTGGCGGCGAAGTCGTCACCATCAGCGGCGACGGCCTGAAGTTTGCTGCCCGCATGCTTGACGAGAAGGCACCGCCCAACAAACGCCTGCGTCGTGGTGCGGTGATTCGCGTCCAGGCGGACGAGAAGAACAACTGGCGTATCGTGCAAATGCCGGAAGTGGAAGCCGCATTCCTGGCTGCCGATCCGCGCGACGGCGCGATCCGCGCGCTGGTTGGCGGCTTCGACTTCAACCGCAACAAATTCAATCATGTCACGCAGGCATGGCGGCAGCCCGGATCGAGCTTCAAGCCCTTCATCTATTCTGCCGCACTGGAAAAAGGCTTCACGCCCGCTTCCGTGATCAATGACGAACCGATCAGTTTTCCCTCCGCCGTAACCGGCAGCCAGGCCTGGGAACCCAAGAACTACGACGGCAAGTACGAAGGCCCGATGCGCATGCGCACAGCGCTGGCCAAATCGAAGAACATGGTCTCGATCCGTCTCCTGCAGGCGAGCGGCGTACACTTTGTCCAGGATTACATTACCCGTTTCGGCTTCGCGGCGAACAAACACCCGCCCTACCTGACCATGGCCCTGGGTGCAGGCTCGGTGACGCCCTGGGAAATGGTCACCGCCTACGCCGTTTTTGCCAACGGCGGCTACCGCATTCGACCCTACGTCGTGCGCGAGATCCAGGACAACAAGAGGCAGGTGCTTGCGCGCGCGGAACCGATCACTGCCGGCGAGGAAAGCCTGCGCGCGATCGACCCGCGTAACGCCTACCTGATGGACAGCATGCTGCGCGACGTCACCATTTATGGAACGGCGGCGCGTGCTGCGGCGACGCTGAAGCGCCGGGATCTCGCAGGCAAGACGGGAACCACCAATGAGCACGTCGATGCCTGGTTCTGCGGCTACCAGCAAACGCTCGTTGGCTGCTCGTGGATCGGCTTCGATCAGCCGCGCAACATGGGCGCTGGCGAAACCGGCGGCACCGCTGCCCTGCCTGCCTGGATCAGCTATATGGCCAGGGCGCTCAAGGATGTTCCGGAGGCATTCCTACCGGCTCCCGAGGGCATCGTCTCGGTCGCTTCGCAGGCGAGCGGCAAGGGTCCGGCCGAAGAACTGTTCTACCAGGAAAATGCGCCAGCCGAACTGGAACCTGAGCCGCCCGCCGACCAAAGCAGCAAGCCGGAAGACTGACGCTCAAGGCCTTTCCCGGCACCCCGATCATCAGAGAGGGTGTCCTTCGAGCAGGCTCGGAGCAGGGTGCATGTGTCGCCGATGTGACTCGCATGGCGAATCCCGTAGCAACTGTGCACTACTTCCTTTCACCTGCAGCACCAGATCCGCGACACTTATTTCAGAGGTCAAGGCCTGCATCTTCTGACCTTTCAGCCTTGGTGTCGGCAGTGGGCGCCAGGTCGACTGCTCAGCCGCTGCGAATCTGGCCCGCCTGTCCGATGCGAGAGTCGGGCGAACATGGAGGTCGAAATGAAAGTGTTGATGGTTGTGGAAGGCGGGGATTGCGCACTGCTGATCCAGCCCGAGGATGAGGAAGGCCGGGCGCTGCTGGCCGCCTTCGGAGTAGCCGGCGAGTTCAGGGCGAGGCTCGGCAGTTGTACGGATTCGCCTGGCGTATCCGCGGCACAGTTCGCTGCAATCTACGAGGGAGCGCCTGCCACTCTCGATTGAAGAAAACCCCGGAAGGCGCGGACCTTCCGGAGGAGGGGGATCATGATGCTGCCAGAGCCGCAGGCAGTCCCGCCTATCCCATTGCCGTCTGCCCCGGTCGTGCCCGCAAGGAAGATCCGGGCAACGTGTTACACTCCGGCGTCAGAATTTCCGGCACGGCCCAAGAATGCCACCCGCGAATACCCCGCCTGTTTCCTCCTTGCGTATCTATTTCCGGCTGCTTGGCTATCTGCGCCCTTTCGTCGGCCTGTTCCTGATCAGCCTGCTGGGTTACCTGATGTTCGCCTCATCGTCCCCGATGATGGCTGCGATTCTGAAGTATTTCGTCGACGGACTGAATGCAGGTAGCGGCGCGACGCAACTGGCAGTTCCGCAGTTCGGCGAGATCGACCTGATCTATGGCATGCCCCTGCTGCTGGTGATGGTCGTCACCTGGCAAGGGATAGGCTCCTTCCTCGGCTCCTACTACCTGGCGAGGGTTTCGCTGGGTCTGATCGACGATTTGCGGCGCGCCCTTTTCGACAGCCTGTTGCGCCTTCCGAACACCTATTTCGACCAGCACAACTCCGGGCATCTGATCTCGCGTATCACCTACGACGTGACGATGGTCACCGGCGCGGCGACCGAAGCAATCAAGGTGGTCATACGAGAAGGGATGACGGTCTTCTTTCTGTTCGGCTATCTGCTGTGGATGAACTGGAAACTGACCCTGGTGCTGGTCGCCATCCTGCCGGTCATCGCTCTGATGGTCAGTCGCGCCAGCCGGAAGTTTCGCAAACAGAGCCGGAAAATACAGGCCGCAATGGGTGACCTGACGCATATCGCGTCGGAAACCATCCAGGGCTACCGGGTAGTGCGCAGTTTCGGCGGCGAGGATTACGAATCGGCTCGCTTTCGGGCAGCGAGCGCGGATAACACCGCCAAGCAGTTGCGCATGGTCAAGACCGTTGCCAGCTACACACCGGCGCTGCAGTTTGTCACCTTCAGCACGATGGCTGCGCTGCTGATGCTGGTGCTGTTGCTGCGCGGTGATTCATCGGCCGGCGACCTGGTCGCTTACATTACCGCAGCCGGCATGTTACCGAAGCCGATTCGCCAGATTTCCGAAGTCAGCGCAACGATTCAGAAAGGACTGGCGGGCGCCGAGAGCATCTTCGCCCAACTCGATGAAGTCCCTGAACCGGATCATGGCCATGTCGAAAGGGATCGTGTCAGCGGTCATCTGCAGGTCAGGGACCTCTCTTTTGTCTATGCCGGGAGTACGCAGTGCGTGCTCGACAGGGTCAGCTTCTCGGTCGAGCCCGGGCAGATGGTGGCGCTGGTCGGGCGCTCGGGAAGCGGCAAGTCGACGCTGGCCAACCTGATCCCCCGCTTCTATCACCACGACTCCGGCCAGATCCTGATCGACGGCGTCGACGTCGAGGACTATACCTTGCGCAATCTGCGCCGGCACATTGCGCTGGTGACGCAGCAGGTGGTGCTGTTCAATGACAGCATCGCCAGCAACATCGCCTATGGGGACCTGTCGACTGCGCCGCGGGCGGCGATCGAAAGGGCCGCCGAGGCGGCCTTTGCCAGCGAGTTCATCGACCGCCTGCCGGACGGCTACGACACGCTGATCGGTGAAAACGGCGTGATGCTGTCGGGCGGACAACGCCAACGCCTGGCAATTGCCCGGGCGTTGCTCAAGGATGCGCCGATCCTGATTCTCGACGAGGCGACTTCGGCGCTCGACACCGAATCGGAACGGCACATCCAGGATGCACTCGACCGGGTGATGGCCGGGCGAACGACGCTGGTCATCGCGCATCGTCTGTCGACCGTCGAAAAGGCCGACCTGATCCTGGTCATGGAACAGGGGCGCATTGTCGAACACGGCACCCACCCGGAGTTGCTGGCCGCCAATGGCCACTACGCGCGCCTGCACGCCAAGCAGTTCCATTCAGAAAACCTGGAACCCTGCGATGATGACGCCAGCCAGCATGGCGATGAAAGTAGCCCGCCAGATTCATGCGGTACTCGCCGGGCGCAACAGGATGATCGTTTCCAAGGAGGCCGTGAAAGCCTTGGCCGAAGCGCTGCAGCAGGCCGAAAATGAGCCCGTCCCAAGCGGGCTTTGTTTCGTCTACACTGCCGGAAAGGAGATGACCATGAGCACCGTGACGTTCGACACCCAGGAATTCGTTGCCAAACTGCGGGCGGCAGGCTTTGATGAAAAGCAGGCCGAAGCCGTGGTGCGCGTCGTCGCGGACGCGCAGTCCCATCTGGTCACCCGCGAGCATTTCGACGTCAAGCTGGAATTGCTGGAAACCAAGATCGACGCCAAGTTCGACAAGCTTTCGTGGATGATGGGCATCCTGATCGCGCTGGCCATCGCCAACTTCGCCAAGCAGTTCTTCTGATCTACCCGCGCTTACCCGCCGGGCCCGCCTGCGACGCCGCGACTGCTTGAACTGCGGCGCAGCCTCAGGCCGCCGGCAGGTGATCGTCAAGCCAGCGCCGGAGAACCGAAGCGGCCGGCCAGTTGCGCAGCAGGCGGGCACGATCACGCTGCCAGGCACGCGCATGCGCCACCGGCAAGCGATGCTGAATGACACCGTCCAGATCGATGAGCAGGACGCGCCCCGCATCCCACAGCAGATTCGTCGCCTTGAGGTCACCGTGGCTGATGCGCTGCCGGTGCATCGACTCGAACAGATGCAGAATGGCCCGCGCCTCGGCAGCGGGCGGTGCATGCTCGGGAGATAAATGCGCCAGCAGATTCGGCCCCGGGCAATATTCGCAGACCAGCCAGGCGCGCCGGCGCAGTGGCCCGCAGCGTTCCTCGAGCAGCGCCAGCGGCGCCGGCGTCGGAATTCCGAGAAACTGCAGCCGATGCCCTTCCCGCCAGGAATGCCAGGCCCGGCTCGGGCGCCACAAGCGGCCGAGCGCGTGCCTCAGACCCTTGAGATTGTAGCGCTTGATCAGCAGCATGCGCTCATCGATGAGCACGCTGGCGACCGTGCAGGTGCCGCCGTCCTTCAAGGGGCGGCCAGCGCTGATCGCGCGGTCCGGCGCAGCCAGCAGCGGCGCCAGCGCTTCGGCATCCTGGCGAAGCACCGCGCAGAAGCGGGTGACGCTCTGCTCGACGGCGAATAGCGTGCAATCGCGCACGGTCTTGGCCAGAAAGTCGCGCAAACGCCAGGCCCTGACGCGCGCGATCTGTTCGTGCAAGTCCGCCAGATCGGGCGACACCTCCCCTGCCCCAGCCTGATATGCCGGCAGCAGCGCCGCCAACTGCCCTTCCCATTCACCAGGCAACTGCGCCAGCAGCACGGCCAGATTGGCACAGGCATCCGCCATCGGCAGCCGCTGTGGCCGACTGACGACGCGCACCGCATCGCCATCGATGACCCACAGGCGGCCGTCGTGGAGCAGAAAATTTCCGAGATGCAGGTCATCCTGCACCAACCCGGCGGCGTGCAGGCGCCCGACCAGGGTCAGCGCCGGTTCCAGAAGCGACAGCGCTTCGGTGTCACCGGCGGCGCGCCCGGCGACGCGTGCCCAGCATTCGGCCAGGCTCTCGGCCGGCTCCAGAAAGTCCGTCAACAGCGCGTGGCCACCGCCGGCCATCGGTGTCGCGACCAGCAGTGTGGGCGTTGGCACGCCGGCGAGAACGAGGGCTTCCAGGCCTGCGCGTTCCTGCCGCCAGTGCTTTTCGCTGCGGCGCCCGACAAACAGTTTGGCCAGCACCCGGCGACCCTCCAGTTCGGCCTCGCCGACCAGGCGCTTGCCGGGCAGCACGCGCAACAGGCGGTGCATGTCGAGCGGACGCCCATCGGCGAGTGCCACCCGGAAGGGCAGCGCCGGATGGCGTCCGGCGGTCTGCAGGGTACTGGCCAGGGTCAGTGCGTCCAGGGTCATGTCACTCGATGAGGCCAGTGGGTAATGGACAAGTTCGGCAGGCCGGCGGCGCCTACCCGGATTTCCGGCAGCAGTCGGTCATGTCATTTCTCCCGCCGCGGACTTGCGTGCAAAACGTGTCTGCAGGCGTTGCCTTTCGTTCGCCAGAGAAGCAAGTAGCGGCGCTTCCTCACGCAACAGCAGGCGTAGCGGCCGGGCAAAATACGCCGCCAGAAAGCGCAACAGGTCACGCTTGGTGAGACCGATGTCGAGTACCGAAAAATAGAGGGCGGCGAGATCCTTGTCGCGCCAGCGGCGTGGCGTCCTGGCCCGGATCTGGGCACGATGCAGGTCGATCAGCGACAATCGGAAGTGCTCTGGCGTCGGCGGCGGGTCGAGATGGAGCAGGAAATGACAGAGATAGAAGTCACGATGGTTGACGCCACCCTGGTGCATCCGCCTCGCCGCGTCGGCCACACGGCCGATCAGCGCACGCTTCAGGCGAACGGCGGGGGAATGCTTCACCCAGTCGAGACAGTAATCCTCGAGACTGACCGTCGGTGCCAGTTCCTCGGTGACGATGAACGAGCGTTGCCGTGCCGGATTGCAGCCGCAGCGGCCGAAGGCCACGGCGCGCATGCTGTCGATGCCGAGTTCCTGCAGCCGCCGGATCGCCCGCCATTCGTTCTGTGCACCGAGCACCGGCAAACGCAGCGAGAGGAGATTCTTGAAAATCTCTGCCCAACCGATGCCGCGATGGATCTTGACGAAATAAGTACGTCCCGCGACTTCGCTGCGCAAGGTGCGGCGCGCCTCCAGTTCGCGAAAGACCTGGCCTTCGAGCGCCTCGACGGCGACGAAAGGATCCTGCCCCTCCCAGAGCGTGCGAAAGGGTTCGTCGAGAAAGCACTCGTCCGTGTTCATTGCCGGTCTTTCAGGATCACCTCGGCCGCCCTTTCGGCATTGCTGTAGATGTCGGCATGCTCGGCAAAGGCCAGGCCATTCTGCTGCCAGCGCCGGCGCGCTGCTTCGTCACGGAGCATCCGCGTCAGTGATTGATCGAGGCACGCCTGTTCGAAAGGTTCGGGAACGACCAGACCAGCGTCGGCCTCGACCAGGTAATGCGCGTAACCACAGACGGCGGTGGTCAACACCGGCAGGCCGGCAACCAGCGCTTCGAGCAACACCGTGCCAGTGTTCTCGTGGTAGGCAGGGTGAATCAGCAGGTCGGCGCCGAGCAGAAAACGCAGGATGTCGCTGCGCCCGCGCAGGATGCTGACGCGCTCGGCAAGTCCGAGCGCGCGCGCCTGGCTGCAGAAGAGCCGGGCATCATCGTCGCCAATGGCGATCAGCCGGCAACGGCCGCGAAGCGCGGCCGGCAAGGCGGCAAGCGCTCTCAGGCTGCGATCCAGCCCCTTGGTCTTGAAACCGGAACCGATCTGCAGCAACAGCAGATCGCTCGCCTGCAGAGCAAACTCGTGGCGGAATTCGGCCCGGATTGCCGGGGCCTCGGCCGGTGCCCGCCGGTCTCTCGAGATGCCTGGTGGCAACAGGTGGAAGCGCGCATCGGGGGTACCGTAGTACTGCTGGAAGAGCGGCTTCTGCAGTGGCGAAATCAACAGAATCTCGGTTCGCCCAGGTGCTGCAAAAACCGCACGCTCGTACGCCGAGAAATGGCGGTAACGCGCCGAAATCCGGTACAGGGGATTGCGCAGCGAGCGCGTCCTGGCCTGGTCTTCATAACAGGGGTCGGCAGCAAAATAGACGTCGAGGCCCGGCATCTTGTTGAAGCCGACGACGCGGTCGGCCGGATGTTTCGCCAGATCGATCCCGACCCAGCGGCTGAACTTCGCATAGCGGCGCGGATTGGTCAATGCCCGGACCGGCACCAGGACCACCTCGAAACCGGCAGGAACGTCTCCGCGCCATTCCAGGGTGTACACCCGAACGAGGTTGCCGCGCGCCTGGCAGGTGAGCGCAATGCGCAGAAAATCCCGCTGCAGGCCGCCGAATGGAAAGTATTTGTACAGGCAGAAGGCAATCTGCATCAATCCCTGCCCGCGCCGCTGTGGCCCGCCGCGCGCTGCGGCGCTTCTTCGCCCGCGCCGGCCGGTGCCGCCTCCGGCGGTGCGGCACTGCCGCGGCGCCGCTTGTAGCGGTTGTAAGCCCAGAGATACTGCCCTGGGCACTGGCGAATCAGATGTTCGATCTCGTGGTTGATCTGTTGCGCACGCTCCTCGATGGTGCCGCGGATCGGCTGCGTCGGTTCCTGCAGGTGGAAATGGTAACCGGCCCCCCCGGGCAGACGTTCGGCCCAGACCATGATCACGCTGGCACCGCTCTCGACCAATCGCGCGGCCAGCGTCATTGTATAGGCAGATTTCCCGAAGAAATCGAGCCAGCGACCTTCGCCCGCTTTCGGCGCCTGGTCGGGCAGTATGCCGACCGCTTCGCCGCGTTTGAGCGCCTTCAGCAGACTGCGCACCCCGGACAGGTCGGCAGCCGCCAGGTGCAACTGGGCACGCGCGCGACCAGCTTCGATCATGGCCTGCAACCAGGCCTGCCGGGGTGGCCGGTACAGGACCGTGATCGGCGCATGCGTGGACAGGTATTGCGCGGTGATCTCGAAACAGCCGAGATGCGGCGTCAGATAGAGGATCCCTTTGCCGCGCCGGGAAGCGGCCTCGACCAGTTCCCAGCCCGATACCTCGACGACGCGAGCGGCCGTCTCGGCGAGCGGTCGCAGCCAGATTCGCGCCAGTTCGAGAGCGCCCTTGCCGGCTTCGCCGATGGCCCTTGGGCGCAGCCGCCGGGTCTCGTCTGCACCGAGTGCGAGCAGCATGTTCTCGCGCATGTGCCGGCGGTAGGTCGGCGACAACAGCCAGGTCAGCCAGCCGAGGAAAGCGCCGAGCGCATGCAGCCAGGCCAGCGGCAGGCGGCTGAGAAGACGGAACAGGAGGATCACGCGTGCGTCCGAATGTGAGGAAGTTGGCAGCAGGCGGTCAGAAAGCTTTGACCCGCCGAAACAAGTAAAACTATAATTATCCATCCGCCGAGTTAATCAGGACAACTTGCAGGGCGGAGGAAGCTGCGGAAGCGGCCACCAAATACTGCTAAAGCGTCGTCTGCTCGTACCCCGGAGCCGGCCACGCAGAGCCGTCTCGGGGTTTTTCATTTGGAGCAGACCTAGCGTGAGCAAAGAGTACCTTTTTACTTCGGAATCGGTTTCCGAAGGCCATCCGGATAAAGTTGCCGATCAGATTTCCGATGCCATCCTCGACGCCATTCTGGCCGACGATCCTCCGGCCCGGGTCGCCTGCGAAACCCTCGTGTCGACCGGCCTGGTCGTCATCTCGGGAGAAATCACCACCAAAGCCCACATCAATTATCGCGAAATCGCCCAGGACGCGGTTCGCCGCATCGGCTACGACAACTCCGAAATCGGCTTCGACTACAAAAGCTGCGCCATTCTGACAGCAATCAACCGCCAATCGCCGGATATCGCACAAGGGGTCAACGAGGGCCAGGGAATCGATCTCGACCAGGGCGCCGGCGACCAGGGGCTGATGTTTGGCTACGCCTGCAACGAAACCGTGTCATTGATGCCGCTACCGATCCATTACGCGCACCGCCTCATGCAGCGCCAGGCCGAGGTACGTCGCGACGGCCGCCTGCCGTGGCTGCGCCCGGACGCCAAGAGCCAGCTCACGGTTCGATATGTGGACGGCCGACCGCTGTCGATCGACACCATCGTCGTTTCCACGCAACATGATCCCGATGTCTCGCACGCCCAGATCTCGGAAGCCGTGATCGAGGAAGTCATCAAACCGGTCCTGCCGCCGGAACTCCTGACCAGCAAAACCCGCTATCTGGTCAACCCGACCGGCCGCTTCGTGGTGGGCGGCCCGCACGGCGACTGTGGTCTGACCGGCCGCAAGATCATCGTCGATACCTATGGCGGTGCTGCCCGGCATGGCGGCGGCGCCTTCTCGGGCAAGGATCCGTCGAAGGTCGATCGCTCGGCGGCCTATGCCGCGCGTTACGTGGCCAAGAACATCGTCGCAGCCGGTCTCGCCGAGCGCTGCGAAGTACAGGTCGCCTACGCGATCGGCGTTGCCCGGCCGGTGTCCTTGATGGTCAATACCTTCGGCACCGGCAAGGTCAGCGACGAAATCATCGTCGAACTGATCGGCAAGCACTTCGACCTGCGCCCAAAAGGAATCATCCAGTCCCTCAATCTATTGCGCCCGATCTACCGGAAAACCGCTGCCTACGGTCACTTTGGCCGCGAAGAACCCGAGTTCACCTGGGAGGCCATCGACAAAGCCGCGACGCTGCGCGCGGAAGCAGGCTTGTAGGCGGGACCGATGAGCCACCAAAGGCGACTGCTGTCGCCTTTTTTCCGCTAACGGTCATGACTTTTCCAGGCCCCCCCGAACCTGAAAACATGGCCGTTTTCCTCCTCCCTTGCAGGACGCATTCCGGCTGGAACTCCGGAACGCTCAATGGGCACGGCATCCTCGGTGAATGCCTCCTCTCGCTGCCCGACTGGAGGAAAACCGCCATCAGGCCTTGCGGCGGCGGTTGCAGCCAAAGGCAAGCAAGCCCAGGCCCACCAGGCCAAGGCTGACGGGTTCGGGTATCGGCGCCGCTGCGTCCGACTGGAGTCTGACTTTGTCGACCAACAGCGAAGATTCCCTGTTGGTATTCGCGCCTTGGAGAGCGGCGAAGCTCAGGGTATGGGAGCCCGCGCCAAGAGGAACGGTCCGGGTAATCCAGTCCGTTGCTCTCGTATAACCTGCAACTCCAGACCCGAATACAGTGCCAGTGCCGCCGGTATCACCGAGCGCAAGCGCAATTCCGTCCAGGACGAAAAACGAGAAGTCATTTGCGAGAGTGGTCTCATTTGTGGCGAAACGCCAATCGAATTGCAGGGTATCTCCTCCGGCACCAACAGTAAAGGTCTGCTGGATTGCACCTCCATTGATGAAGGCTGGTGTGTAACCCGCGGGAGACTTGATTGCCCGGAGAGCTGCATCCGAAACACCAACAAAGGCTTCGAGACCTGCGGCGTTGTTTGCCCCTCCAAACAGGGCAGTAACGCGGGCCGATTTGAATCCGTCTGTTGTCGTCCCGGAAGTCGGCGGATTGTCGAAAACCCCGGTGGAACCGAAGGTAGTCCAGCTGGTAAGTCCAGACTCGAAACTTCCATTGACGATGCCAGCAGATGCCTGGAGTGCGGTAGCCGCCAACAGGGCAGAAAGTAGTACACGTTTCATATGATGACCCCTATAAGTGTGAGATAACGTGATAGACAAACCAAGCCGCGGCCCGGACTGGGCTGAATTTGGGTGATCTGCGTGAGGTACGTGAGATCCAAGCACGTTGTGTGCCATAAACTAAAAATTTTAAAAGTCAATGAGTTACATGGATCACCATGGCCCCTGTTGTTTTTGGTGTAAAAAATTCCGACACTTACTGATGCGTTGTTGCTCATCGTGCGTTTCGGATCGCCATGCTGGAAAAGCAAGCCCTCCCCATTCCAGCCGGCTGTGAACCAGTATAGGATACTGTGGAAGTAACGCAACATTGAATCCCGGTCCTGAAGCAGCACCGCCTCGAAGCGCTACCGTTAGGCAGCAATAGTCCCGGTGCCTGGGCTCTGGTCTCGCCATGCCCGGCTGGCGCAAAAGGATTGCTCGCAAGAGGTGCACGGGGGTGATCATGACGAGGACGCAAGGAGCCGTCATGAAATTGATTGATCGTGGGCTGCAGGAGTTGGCCGCTCAAGAAATAACGAGAGGTTCGGATCCCCGCTGGTTCAGAGGGGCCGGCGAGGACGCCAGCCATCACGACCTACGCCCCGACGATCAACTTCGTCTTGGAGGAGAGGATTGCGCCCGGCAACCGAGGGAATTGCATACCCGCACACGAGCTGGGTTCACCGTAGCGCTGGCCTCGGTCACAAGCTTGGTGATGGCGCCTTAGCCACGAAAAATCCCGCCTGGCCAGTACTGACTGAACATTCCGGACGCCACGCGCCGGCTCGGGTCACGGGCAAGCACCTATCCCCGGGCGTATTGAAAAAGGGAACTCGCCATTGGGTCCGCAAAACGAGTAGGTCCCGCCATTGTCCTTGACGTCATAAGGGTAAGAGTTGCTGCCATAGCTGTGAATGACCTTCGGAAGAATTCCGCGACTGGGACTGGCTGGTGAAATGGTCCAGGTGCCGACCGGTTCCCCCGGACCAGCCGGTCCCCACTCCAGGAGGCGGCCAGTGGTAGTACCAGTACTACCTTCATGGTGCTCCTGCCATTTGCACGAGGAACCGCTGCAGCCAGCTGGCGAGCAGACCGTTTTACCGGGCAGGTTAGACTTGAGCCATGTTTCGTTCTGGTAAGGTGGTGAGCAGACTGCCATTGCTTCCCCCGAAATCCAGGAAAGAACGACGATACTGGTGAGCATTGCACGCTTCATGACCGTTTCTCCTCATAGAATGATTAAGCATATCGGTGTCCACTTGTGGTGGGGTGACAAGTCGTGATGTCGCGATACTGCAGCCTGGCAGGTCTCGTGAAATGCGAAGGGCAAATTTCATGCCATGAAAAATTTGCATTGATTTATCCAGAACATACGATAAGAGCGATTGCTCGGTGCTGTCAATGTAAAATTTGCGACAAGAAATCCTGGGCAAATTCTTCCCAGAGACATGCGCGAAAACGGGTTTCGGGCCCGTTACACGCGTTTGTATCATGAGCAGTGTTCTATCGCCGGCTGGGAGCAAGGCAAATCTGTGGCAGCAGTGGGAGACCGCGATGGAACCGTGGATGCAGATTCGTTCACGGCCTATCCATTGACGCTGATGCTCGTCCTGCAACGGTGAGCGTAATGTATTCTTCAGTCGTAATGAGGCGAATCAGGTTTTCTGCTGCCTGCGTACGGCTCCCAGGCCAGCCAGACCTATGCCCAACAGTATCAGTGAGGCAGGTTCGGGAACGAGGGTACTGCCACTCTCATACACCAGCTGCACATAGGGCGACACGCCCGCGTAGCCGCCTGTGACTGGACTGCTAAAATTCGAAATATTCGCATTCTGCGAAATCTCGGTGATCGGGCCGTCAGTGAGGTTCTTGACAATCCACCGACCGGTCAGCGTCGAACCTATTCCGTCACCCAGAATGCCGACATCGTAGGTCTTGCCGGCCAGGAAAGTGAACGCGAACGGGTCGGTATACAGGAAGGTCTGGGTCGGGTTGTTCGAATAGAACTTCGTCTGACTGAACAGCAGGTTGCCGGTGCCGCCGAGCGCGCTGTCGAAGATCACGAACTTGATGTTCTGGTCGCCGCCAACGGCGGAAAACACGCCAAACTGGGTGATACTGACATTGGACGAGAATGAAAGAACCGCCGCATAGTTGTCACCGGAGCCGCGCTCTTCCGTAAAGCAAGTTTCCGTCGCGCATTGCGGTTCGCCCAGCGCCTGGCTGTCAAAGACGACGCCCGCGAAGGCTGGCACGCTAACGTACATCAGGGCGCCAAAGAGGGTGCTTGCCAATATTGACTTGCCGAATCTGATCATTGAAGTCTCCATGAAGTTGGTCAACCAAGGAAGAAGCCAGGACACACCGGCCTCTGTTCAGGGACGTGGTCTGCGCTTACGGTTTCCAAAGCACGTTTCATGCCACAACACTTTCGGACTCATATATCATTTTTCTTGGCATCGATTCAATGATCATATAAATCAAAATTTTACGATAAGCTTACGGGATTAAGCAGGGTTGGCATGAATCAGTTCAAGCGTCGATCATGTCATTGCTTTATATAAATTTTCTATCGCAATAAACTCATTTGTTATTGCCGGATCGCGCCGGATCGACTAGAGGGGGAGCGGCGGGACTCGGGAGAAAAATCGTTCGAACTGTAAAATTTATCGACAATGCGAGCGATGAACTTTGCGGGACGATTTCCAGTCTTTGCCTGTGCATTTGTCATGGGACATGACAAGCGCTGCTGCACATCTGCCATTTATTCTTTCAGAGATTTTCCGGCGCCACCGCCGAGGCCCGTGGCTCAGCGGTCGATGCGCTGCTGGCCTGGGCCGTAGAGTCGTGCTCGCCGCAGAGTTCGCAGCATTTCTTGGCGTGTCGCTCGCGCAGGCGGACCGCTGCCGCCCAGTCGTCGCCGTCGGGCGAAAGCAGCGGCCCGAATTCAAAGCGACAGGCTGACCCGCCGCGGCAGCCAGGTGCGGTCCCGCAGAACGCTGCGCGTGCCGCGCAGACCGCCCGATCAGCACCGGCACCCCGGCCCGCACGGCGGCGACGAAAGCACCCATGCGAAACGGCTTGAGGCCGGCTTCGCGCGAAAAGGTGCCTTCCGGGAAAATCACCACCTTTTCCCCTCGCCCAGCGCGGCGACGATTTCGTCGACGTCCTCGACACTCTTGACGCTTCGAAACGTTCGACAAACAAGGTGCCGAGCGCGCGCAGGAAAGCGTGGATCACCGGTGCTCGACGAACTCGCGCTTGGCGACAAAGCTGTAGGCTTCGCTCGGCGGCAAGGCGGCGCACAGGACGAGCGCGTCGAAATAGCTGCAGTGGTTGACCAGCAGCAGGTGCGGTCCCGCTGTCGGCTCTGCCGCCGTGGTGCTCGCGACCGGCATGCCGGCCAGCCGCAGGAAGAGGCGGGCGGCGTGATGGACGACGCGGCGTCCGATCGCCGGCGTACGCAAGACGATGACCAGCCCGAGCACCGGCACCGCGAGCAGCAGGAAGACGCTCCAGCACCAGAGCCATAGATTTTCCTGGCGAGACGCCCCGCCGATTCGCGCAGGCGCTCGCGCAGCGCCGCCAGAGCCAGCCGCAGCATCTGCTGCCTCAGCGGCGCAGCCCGGACACCGATCAAGCCACTTTCGAAGGCTTCTCGCGACGCGTTGCGCCGGATCTTGCCGCTCGAAGTCTTGAGCACCGAATTCGGCGGCGCCAGCACGACCTCGTCGGCAGGCATGCCGATGGCCTCGACGGCCGCTGCGTGGATGCGCTGCCGCAGCGCCTCGCGCAGCGCCGCGTCTTCTTCGCGCGTCTCGGCAAGAACGATCAGCCGTTCCGTGGCATTGACCGGATCGTTGCTGGCAAACACCGCGACACAGCCCCTGCGCACGCCGGCGAGGTTGCCGACCGCCTGTTCGAGTTCGTAGGGTAGAGGTTGCGGCCGCCGCGGATGATCAAGTCCTTGACCCGGCCGGTCAGATAGATTTCGCCTTCGACGGTATAGGCGAAATCCCCGGAGTCCAGCCAGCCGTCGCGAAACAGCGCTTGCGTCGCAAGCGGGTTGCGATAGTAGCCCGCTGTCGCCGACGGCCCGCGAAACTGCAGGCAGCCGACGCGCCGATCCGGCAGTTCACAGCCCTGTTCGTCCACCACCCGGATCTCGTGCCGCGGCAGAACCCGGCCACAGGCTGGCACGCGCAGTGGGTCACCCTCGCCGTTGGCGACCGGCACAGCGCATTTTTGCTTGACCAGGGCTTCCCGCTCGATCACGTCGATGCGCGGGCCGCGTCCAAGCGGCGGGAAGGCCAGCCCGACCGAGCATTCGGCGAGGCCATATACCGGCGTGATCGCCTCGCCGCGCAGGCCATAGGGAGCGAAACGCTCGGCAAAGGCGGTTAGCGTCGCCGGGCTCACCGGTTCGGCGCCGTTCAGCGCCAGGCGCCAGGAAGACAGATCGAGCCCCTGAAGATCGGCGTCGGCAAGCTTGCGCGCGCACAGGTCGTAGGCGAAGTTGGGGGCCGGAGAAAGCGTGCCGCGATGCCGCGAGATGGCATGCAGCCAGCGCACCGGCCGCGACAGAAAAGCCAGCGGCGACATCAGTACCAGGCGCATGCCGAAATAGAGCGAGCCAAACCAGGCGCCGATCAATCCCATGTCATGATAGAGCGGCAGCCACGAAACGAAGACATCATCGCTGCTGGCCCCGATAGCCTCGCCCATGGCCCGCAGGTTGGCGAGCAGATTGGCGTGGCTGAGCATCACGCCCTTGGGGTCCCCCGTGCTGCCGGAGGTATATTGCAGAAAGGCGATATCCTCTGCAGCAGCGCGGTACAGCAGGGGGATCGGCTGATGGTCCAGTTCCGCGGGGGTCAGCACCTCGGTCAGCGTCGGCGCCTCGGCCCGCAGCAGTGCGGCTACCCCTTTCGCCTGCGGCACGGTGATGATGAATACCGCTTCGGCATTGGCGAGGATGCGTGCGTGCCGCCGCAGGTGATCCTCGATCTGCGCCAGTCGTGCCGGCGGATAGATCGGCACCGGAATGCCACCGGCAAGCATCACGCCGAAGAAGCTCGTCAGATAGTCGCGTCCAGTGGGCAGCATCAATGCCACCGCTTGCCGCGGCAACAGGCCCCTCGACACCAGCCCGGTGGCGACGCGGCGCGCCTGTTCGAGCATTTCGCCGTAGGACAGGCTTTCGGCACGAAACTCGCCCGGCTCGCCCCCGACATCGCCGTAGAGCAGCACGTGTGGACGTTGCGGATGGCGTTCGGCATGCCACTCGAGGACTTCGACCAGCGTCCTCGCCAGTTCGGGAACTCCGGTCGGGGTGCTGGCTGTCGCGGGTTCGACGGCCGCTGCGACCACACTTCCGACGCCGGCACGCGCAATGAATCGCAGCAGGTCCTGTGGCGTTTCGGCCTCGGCAAGCGCCCCTTCAGGCAGTGACTTGCCAAACTCGCTGCCCACCCGCAGCAGGAGTTCGACCCGCGCCAGGCTATCCAGTCCCAGATCCCGCTCGAGATGGCTGTGCAGGCTCACTCGCCCCAGGGTTCGCCCCGGGCGGGTCTCCTCGACCATTGCCGACACCACACCTAACAACCTCGCCGCAAGCTCAGGCAGTTCCTGCCCCTGCAGATCTTCCCGAAAATCTCCGCTCACGATCGCCACTTTCTGCCGCGGCTGCGGATCACGACGGCTCGGAGAGCACGAAATCGATTCGCCCGGTTTCCAGATCCGCCCTGACGAGCTTCACCTGCAAACGGTCACCGAGACGATAGCGGCGGCCGGTTCGCTCGCCGAGCATCTGGTGTTTGACGCTGTCGTACTGAAAATACTCCTCACCGAGTTCCGAAACATGCACCAGACCCTCGACATAGACCTCATCGAGCGCGACGAAAATCCCGAAGGGTACCACTGCGGCAATCGTTCCGGCAAAGCTCTCACCGATACGGTCGCGCATGTAGTAGCACTTCAGCCAGTTGCCGACATCGCGTGTCGCCTCGTCGGCGCGCCGCTCGGTCATCGAACAGTGCAGACCAATGTCGTCCCACTTGCCTGGCTGATAGTGCGTTCCCGCCAGCACCGCCTTGATCGAACGATGGATCAGCAGGTCCGGGTAGCGGCGGATCGGCGAAGTGAAATGGGTATAGTGCTCGTACGACAAGCCGAAATGTCCGACATTATCGGGGCTGTACATGGCCTGGCGCAGTGAGCGCAGCATCACCGTCTGCAGCAACTGGGCATCGGGGCGGTCCTTGATGCTCTCCAGCAATTCAGCATAATCCCTGGCAGTCGGATCGTCACCGCCGCCCAGGCCAATCCCGAATTCCTTGAGGAAGTTGCGCAGTGCCTCGAGTTTCTCCGCCGTCGGACCTTCATGAATCCGGTACAGGCACGGCTGCCGCCTGGCCTGAAGAAAGTCCGAAGCACAGACATTGGCGGCGAGCATGCACTCCTCGATCACACGGTGCGCGTCGTTGCGACGCACCGGAACAATGTTTTCGATCTTGCCCTGCGCGTTGAACAGCATCATCGTTTCGATGGTTTCGAAGTCAATCGCCCCGCGTTTGCCACGTGCCTCGACAAGCACCTTGAACAGTGCGTAGAGCGTCTGCAGATGCGGCTGCAGGCCACGATGGAAATCGTTCTCCGGCTGCGTCATGCCGGCCAGCCAGTTCCATACCTGATCATAGGTCAGCCGCGCCTGCGAGCGGAAAACCGCCGGATAGAACTGGTAATCGGTGATCTCGCCATGGCGGTCGATCCGCATGTCGCAAACCATCGCCAGGCGCTCGACGTCGGGATTCAGCGAACACAGGCCGTTGGAGAGCTTCTCCGGCAACATCGGAATGACCCGGCGAGGGAAATAGACCGAATTGCCGCGTTCCCGAGCCTCACGATCCAGCGCCGTGGCCGGCTGCACATAGTGACTGACGTCGGCAATCGCCACCACCAGTCGCCAGCCAGAACCCTGCTTCTCGGCGAAAACCGCGTCGTCGAAATCCCTCGCCGTTTCCCCGTCGATGGTTACCAGCGGCAGCGCCCGCAAGTCGGTACGACCTTGCCAATCAGCCGGGTCCAGGGTATCCGGCAACGCCGCAGCTTCTGCAAGCGCACTGCTTGAGAACTCGAACGGCAGTTCGTGCTTGCGCAGCGCGATCTCGATTTCCATTCCCGGGTCGGTGTAGTTGCCGAGTACCTCGACGATGCGCCCAATCGGCTTCGAATGCCGGCCGGGCTGCTCGATGATCTCGACCGTCACCACCTCGCCCGAACGGGCATGGATATTCCCGTTCGGCGCGACCAGGATGTCCTGGTTGATACGTTTGTTTTCGGGTACCACGACGGTGATCCCATGTTCCAGCAGGACGCGACCAACGACCCGGCTATTGGCCCGCTCCAGCACCTCGACGATGACGCCCTCACGGCGTCCACGGCGGTCGGTGCCGACGACACGCACCAGGGCGCGATCGCGATGCAGCACCTTGGACATTTGCCGGGCTTCGAGAGCCAGGTCATCGCTACCATCATCCGGCACCAGGAAGCCATACCCATCGGGATGTCCCTCGACGCGCCCGGCGATCAGACTGGCACGTTCCGGCAGGAGGTACGAAGCCTTGCGGTTGCGCAACAACTGCGCCTCGCGCTCCATCGCCCGCAAGCGGCGCTGAAACGGCTCGAACTCGGTTGTCTGGATGTCGAGCAGCGCACAAAGCTCGTCGAAACCCACTGGTTTGCCCTGCTCCTCGAGAATCTGCAGGATATATTCGCGCGAAGGCAAGGGTTGCTCGTAGTGTTTTAGTTCACGTTCCAGGTACGGATCGCGGCGTCGGATTGCCGACATGTTCATGATTGACATTTCCTCATGTTCCTATAGAATTCGGCTCTCGCTGGAATTGCCCAGGTGGCGAAATTGGTAGACGCGCTAGGTTCAGGTCCTAGTGGTGGCAACACCGTGGAGGTTCGATTCCTCTCTTGGGCACCAGGCACCCAATAAAAAGGCCCCGATTAGTCGGGGCCTTTTCTATTTCAGACGGCACCTCTTCTGCAAAGCGCCCGGCCAACGGCGGAAACAGATCCCGGCTGCTGCCCTTATTGTACGTCATCAGACACCGTCCTTTGCGGTGATCTGGAGTATGGTCGCGCTTCGACCAGCACGAACATTTTTTTCTGGCACTAGCCAACACCCGCAAAAGTATGGATACTACGCTGCCGGAAGGTCGCCAGCAGCTCGCTGCTGCGAGAATGAGAATTAATCCAACTTAGCCACCTGTTAGGAATCCAGATGACGATACGACCGGAGTTGATCGATAAGCTGCGCGCGAGGCGCGCAAAACTGACTGAAAACGTCAGCCCAGAAAAGTTGGAAGCGCTGCACGCCAAGGGTTTGTTGTCGGCTCGCGAGCGGCTCGACACCCTGTTTGCCGAAGGTACTTTCCAGGAACTCGGTCTGCATGCCGAACACAGCGCAACCTCCTTCGGCATGGCCGGGCGGACCCTGCCCGCTGACGGCGTGATCGCTGGCAGCGGTTACGTAGGAAACACGCAGGTCGCTGCTTTCAGCCAGGATTTCAGCGTCGTTGCCGGCACGCTGGGCAAGATGCAGGCCAGAAAGATCACCCGCATCATGCGGCACGCCCTCAAGATCGGCGTGCCGGTGGTGGCCTTCAAGGATTCGGGCGGTGCCCGCATTCAGGAGGGTGTCGATGCACTTTCCGGCTATGGCGACGTGTTCTACGCCAATGTGCTGCTTTCCGGGGTGGTGCCACAGATCGCGGTGATCTGCGGTCCGTGTGCAGGTGGTGCAGCCTATTCGCCGGCATTGATGGACTTCGTGATCATGACCCGCAACAACGCGCATATGTTCCTCACCGGCCCCGAGGTAATCAAGGCAGTCACCGGCCGCGCGACGACGATGGCGGAAGTCGGCGGCGCCGAGATGCATGCCACGGTCAGCGGCAATGCCCACTTCATTGCGGAAGACGATCAGCATGCCATCGCGCTGGTCAAACAACTGCTTTCCTACCTGCCGGCCAACAACACCGAGGATCCGCCACACCATCTCGAAGTGCCGATCGACGAAATGGAAGACCCGGCGATCAACGACTGCATCCCGGACAGCCCGTCCGAACCGCTCGACATGTACGCGGTGATTCGCCGCGTCGTCGACCATGGCGAACTGATGGAGGTGCATGCCGGTTTTGCCCGCAACGTCGTCGTCGGCTTCGCCCGCATCAGCGGCGTCGTGGTTGGCATCGTCGCCAACCAGCCAATGGTGATGGCTGGCGCACTCGATCTCAATGCAGCCGACAAGGTGGCCCGCTTTGTGCGGACCTGCAACATCTTCAACGTCCCGCTGGTGACCCTGGTGGATGTTCCGGGTTTCCTGCCGGGAGTCGAGCAGGAACGCAGCGGCATCATCCGCCATGGCGCGAAGATGCTCTCTGCTTACGGATCGTGCACCGCACCGAAAATCACGGTGATCCTGCGCAAGGCTTACGGTGGCTCGTATCTCGCGATGTGCAGCCAGGAAATGGGAGCAGACATGGTTTTCGCCTGGCCAACGGCCGAGATCGCCGTGATGGGCGCCGAAGCTGCCGTCAAGATCCTCTATCGCAAGGAACTGGCGGAGGCAGAGGATCGCCAGGCCAAGGCCGCAGAACTGGCGCAGGAGTACCGGGACGAATTCGCGTCACCCTACGTTTCGGCCGGCAATTTCTACATCACGGACGTGATCGAACCACAGGATACGCGCTGGATGGTCGCCCTGGCGCTGCGCAAAATCCTCGACAAACGAGAACTCCGGCCGGCGAAGAAGCACGGCAACATCCCCATGTAATCGGCAACGGAAGGAAGACACCCCATGGTGACTGACGCCATTTTCAAGGCGCTGCAGGTCTACGGCATTTCCATCGTCATCTCGGTGCTGGTTGCCGTGCTGATCAAGGTAATGGTTTCTTTGACTGGCCGGATGGAAAAGACCAAACCCGTCGACATACCGATCGGAACCGTCTGCCCGATCGGACTCGGCGTACCCGACGAGGATGTCGCTGCGCTGTCGGCGGCGATCTTTGCCGCCATCGGGCCACACCACATTCTGCACATTGCACCAACCAGTCACGGCTGGGCAGCCGGTGCGCGTGCCACCCAACATTCATCACATACGCCGGGGCTTACGGGCCGAGGCCCCAGATAAAAGGAGCAAGACATGCCCAGACAATTCAAGGTTACTGTAAACGGACGCGAGTACGACGTCAGCGTGCTGGAACTCACTGCCGGCCAGTCCACGCACTCGCCCAACCCTGCCGCCGCTGTCCTTCCGGTGGCCGCAGCAGCTAGTGCCCCCAGCGCAGCCCCGGCGGCACCCAGAGGCACTGCTGCGGCTGGCGCCGGCGACGAGCTTGCCGGCATGGGCGGGGTAGTAGTCGAGGTTGACGTCAAGGTCGGCCAGACGGTTGCCGCCGGCGATCGGCTGCTGGTGCTCGAAGCGATGAAAATGAAGACGCCTGTCATGGCCAGCCGCGCGGGCCAGGTGACGCGTGTGCTGGTCGCGCCAGGTGATGCGGTCGAGGGCGGTCAGCCACTGGTGACCATCGCTTGATCTCGGCTAACAGGCAGGGGCGTGCTCCTGCCGTCTGCAATTCGATGCGCGGACGAAGAAATCCGGTCGTCTGGCGCGAGGACTGAAGCGTATGGAAGGCATTCATCTTCTCGATCTGTTCCAGGGCATTGCCACGCTGGCGGCCTCGGAGCCGAAAATCATGTTCGGGCGCATCTTCCTGATGCTGCTCGGCTTCTTTCTGATCTATCTGGGTTCCAAGAACGTCCTCGAACCCCTGTTAATGATCCCGATGGGGCTGGGCATGTCCTCGGTCAATGCCGGCGTCATGTTCCTCGAAGGCGGCAAGATGGGGACGCTGTTCGTCGATCCGTTGATCTCCGATCCGATCGATCTGATGAACATCATGCAGATCGACTGGCTGCAACCGATCTACACCCTGACCTTCAGCAACGGTCTGATCGCCTGTCTGGTATTCATGGGCATCGGCGTCCTGCTCGATGTCGGTTACGTGATGGCACGGCCCTTCCAGAGCATCTTCATCGCGCTGTTCGCCGAGTTGGGAACCATCGCCGTCTTCCCGATCGCCGTCTCGCTGGGCCTTAATCCGGGCCAGGCTGCAGCTGTCGCTACGATCGGCGGTGCTGACGGGCCGATGGTGCTGTTCACCTCACTGGTGTTGGCCAAGGATCTGTTCGTGCCGATCACCGTCGTTGGCTATCTCTATCTCGGCCTGACCTATGGTGCTTACCCATACCTGATCAAGTGGCTGGTACCGGAGCACATCCGCGGCATCAACATGGCTGCAGATCGCGGACCGAAGATCAGCCGCGCACAGAAACTCACCTTCGCGGTGGTCGCCTGTACGCTGCTGTGCCTGCTGTTTCCGGTTGCTGCTCCCTTGTTCTTTTCGCTGTTCGTCGGCGTCGCGGTTCGCGAAAGCGGCATCGACCCCTTTACCAAACTGCTAGGCGATGTATTTCTCTATGCGGCAACGTTCTTTCTCGGACTGACGCTGGGGATCCTTTGCGAAGCCAATACCCTGCTTGACCCGACGGTCCTGAAACTGTTGCTGCTGGGAATGCTGGCCTTGACGATCTCCGCTCTCGGCGGCCTCCTCGGCGGTTACATCCTGTATTTCTGGACGGGCGGGAAATACAATCCGATGATCGGCATTGCCGGGGTCAGTTGCGTCCCGACGACTGCCAAGGTCGTCCAGAAGATTGCTTCCAATGCCAACGCCGGAGCGATCATCCTGCCGCACGCCCTGGGAGCCAACATCAGTGGCGTGATCACTACGGCGATCATCGCGGCAACCTATGTAGCGCTGCTACGCTAACGGTCATGACTTTGCAAGACACCCGATGATGAAAGTCATGACCGTTTTCCTCTCCCCCAACCCCTTCCACGGCCCGCGCGGCATCGCGGGCCGGCTGCGGCGGCGCGGAGCGGTGCTCCGCGAAACCCCGCCTGCGCCCCCGCGAGTGGGGAGGGGAGATTCGTGAGTCGCTGACGCGACTTTCACATTAACGGGATGGAATACGCCGGCTGCAAGGCCGGCGTAACTGCCCAGAAACCTCACGCTGGTACGGCGCGATCACCTCGGCTGCAGGACCTACTTCTCGGCGTCCTTCGTCTGCTTGACCGTATCCACCGGAAATCCCGGCAGCGGGATGCTGGTAAACAGGGTGCGGGTCTGGGATTTCAACTGGTCCTGCATCTGGTGCAGCATCTTCTTGCTCTGCTCCATGTAGGTGGCCATCATCGTCTGCATCGCCGGGCCCTGGAAGTTCATGAACTGCGACCACATGTCGTTCTGCATCTGGCTGCTGTTTTCACCATAGAGCTGTTGTGACTGGTCCTGCAGCTTCTTCTGAAAATCGACGAAGGACTTGATGTTCGTTTCCAGATACTTGCCGAGCATTCCCTGCATGGCGTGACCGTAGAAGCGAATCATCTGAGCCAGGAGATCCGTGGTAAACAAGGGGATGCCGGCCGCTTCCTCCTCGAGGATGATCTGCAGCAGGATGCTGCGCGTGATGTCCTCGCCGGTCTTGGCATCGAGCACATTGAAGTTTTCTTTCAATAACACGAGATCCTTCACGTCGCTCAAGGTGATGTACGCGCTGGTCTTGGTGTCGTAAAGACGACGGTTCGGGTATTTCTTGATCAGTCGCAGCTGTTCGGGCATGGCGACCCTTCCTCCATTTGCAGATGACTCGACGGGCGCTCTTTCGCGTCCTTTGATGCGGTGCAGCACAATTATACGCCTACCAAAAAAAACAGGCTCCTATTGGAGCCTGTCCTGACTTTCCTGATCCAGGAAACTGTTTATTGATAGTACAAACCACCACAGATGTTCATCGTCGAACCAGTCATGAAGCCGGCGATGTCCGAAGCGAGATAGGCACATGCGCCACCGATTTCTTCCGGTTTGGCCAGACGCTTCATCGGAACCGTATCGATGATGCCCTGCAGGATCTCCGGCTTGATCGCCATCACCATCGGGGTGGCTACATAGCCAGGGCAGATGGCGTTGACCGTCACGCCCTTGGCCGCCAGTTCGGCAGCAAGCGCCTTGGTGAAACCAATCACGCCCGCTTTTGCAGCCGAGTAGTTGGTCTGGCCAGCCTGGCCCTTGAGACCGTTGAGCGAAGAGATGTTGATGATCCGGCCCCAACCACGTTCGGCCATCTTCGACGAGACCTGCTTGGTCATGTTGAAGAGGCTATTCAGGTTGGTTGAGATCACGGCATTCCACTGCGCCAGCTCCATCCGCGCGAACATCTTGTCACGGGTAATGCCGGCGTTATTGACCAGGATGTCGATCGGACCCGCCTTGGCTTCCGCCTCCGCAGTAAGGGCGACGCAGGAGTCGTAATCGGAGACGTCGCCGGCAACACAGATGAAGTCGTTGAAACCGGCTTCCGCCATGGCCTTTGTCCACTCTTCCGGCTTGTCAAACTCCGGATGGTAGGCGGCAACCACCTTGTGGCCGGCCTTGGCCAGTTCCTGGCAAATGGCCGTTCCGATCCCACCCATAGCACCTGTAACCAAAGCAACACGTTGCGTCATAGCTTTTTCCTTTCTTGTGGACGGTTGAAACAACACTCGAACTAGTGATTCTGCATTGCAGCATCGACGCTGTCAATGCCAAAGTACTTGCCATGCTGCCGCAGCCAGTCCCCTGCGCATCCACGTGCACCGGCTCTGGTCACCGACAGTCAAGCAAGCGGCAGCTTATAATGTGCTCATGCATATCGTCGTAATCGCCTGGCTATACGTGACCGTGTTGATGGCACTGACCGAGACCAGTGTCGTCGCCGGCATATTGACGCTCGTTTTCTATGGTCTGGCACCGACGACACTGCTGCTGTGGCTTTTCGGCGGCGCCGGTCGGCGGCGTCGTGCGGCACGGATGTCCAGAGAAGCAAGTCCCGCGAGCGATCGCACAGACCACGAGAAACCCGAGCACTGATTTTATTCGGATAGCCAGATCAGCGACGCCATGCGTCCAGTCACGCCGTCACGCCGATACGAAAAAAAACGGCTTTCTTGACTGACCGTGCAGTATTCTCCGCCGTAGACGCCTTCGACACCCAGGCTCGCAAGACGCTGACGGGCCAGCCGATAAATATCGGCCAGCCAGCCACCAGACCTGTTAACCGGCTGCGGCAGTGGCTTGAAAGCGGCTGCCGCCTGCGCGTGCGCATCGACGAACGCAGCCCTCACCTCGCCGCCGACCTCGAAGGCCTGAGGACCGATGGCAGGCCCCAGATATGCGAGCAACTCTACGCCTGGCACCGCCATGGCGGCCACCGTTCTTTCCAGAATGCCGGCCTGCAGGCCGCGCCAACCGGCATGCGCGGCAGCAACGACGGTCCCGGCGCGGTCACAGAGCAGCACCGGCAGACAATCCGCAGTCATCACCACACAGACGACACCGACATTGCGCGCAAATGCGCCGTCGGCTACCCGGACTTGCGCGCTGCCTGCACCGGCGTCAAGCACTGTCGTGCCGTGCACCTGCTGCAGCCAGCAGGGTGTCGCCGGCAGACTCCGGCCAAGCCGTTGACGGTTGGCCGCTACCGCCAGAGGGTCATCACCCACGTGATCGCCGAGGTTGAGGCTGGCGTACGGTGCCCTGCTCACCCCACCCTGACGAGTCGTGATGAGGCTGCGTACACTCGCCGGTGCCGGCCAGTCAGGAATAATCCAGGCGGTCATGGGTTCAAGGTTCAAGCGCCAAGTCGCGAAGGTGGCCACGCATGAGTGGCTCCTCATTGCTCATCGACTACCTCATCGTCATCGATGTAGATCACTTCCGGGCCGCCCTCCTGATCTCCATCATCCCAGGCGTCTTCATCGTCTGGATCGTATGTTGCTTCGCTGCTGCGCACTGACAGCACTTCCTGCCGCAGTGTTTCGAGCAGCGCTGCCATGTCCTCGGGCAAGCTCGATTTCCAGAATACCGCTCTACCCGTCTGCGGGTGAGTCAGAGCCAGACGACTCGCGTGCAGCGCCTGGCGAGGAAACAAGGGCCCTCGCGGCACACGACTGGCGCCACCGCCGTATGCCGGATCACCAACCAGCGGATGCCCGACCGACATCATGTGCACGCGAATCTGGTGCGTCCGCCCGGTTTCCAGCGCGCACTCGATCAGCGTACACCCGACGAACGATTCCAGCACCCGGTAGTGCGTGCGCGCCGGTTTGCCCGTCCGCACCACTGCCATGCGAGTCCGCAGGGTCGGATGCCGGCCGATTGGTGCATCCACGCTCCCCGAGCGCTCGACGATGCCCCGCGCCAAGGCCTGATAATGGCGTTTGACGGTTCGCGCCTGCAGCTGCCGTATCAGATCGGTCTGCGCCTCGAGTGTCTTGGCGACGACCATCAGACCACTGGTATCCTTGTCGAGTCGATGCACAATGCCGGCCCGCGGCACCTTGTCGAGTTGTGGAGCATAATGCAACAAGGCATTCAGCAAGGTGCCGCTCCAGTTCCCACTGCCCGGATGAACAACCAGGCCAGCCGGCTTGTCGATGACCATCATCTGCTCATCCTCGTGGACCACCTGCAAGGGAATGTCCTCCGGAGTGGACGATTCGGCACGTTCGTCAGGTGCTTCGGCAACTTCGATGGTTTCGCCACCCCACAGCTTGTATCGAGGCTCGACGATCGGCGCGTGGTTCACCACCACCCTGCCCTCGCGTATCCAGCCCTGCAAGCGGCTACGCGAATGCTGCGCCAGCAGGCGCGCAAGAATCTGGTCCAGGCGTTGGCCGCTGCACTCGCCAGGCACGATCAGGGCAATGCCGGGGTTTGAGCTATAATCGGCGTACCCGATGTCCTGCTTGCTCGCATCGGCCGATGCCTTTCTTTTCTTCGGGTTTTCCATCATGCGTAGTGTAGCGGTTATCGCAGCGCTCATTGTCGTTTCTCTGCTCTCGGGCTGTGGGCTTTTTCCCGAAGAAAAGGATGAAACCATTGGCTGGTCGGCAAACAAGCTCTATGCCGAAGCCAAGGATGCGCTCAATGACGGCTCCTATGCCAAGTCGATCAAGTACTTCGAAAAGCTCGAATCACGCTATCCCTACGGTCGCTACGCGCAACAAGCGCAAATCGACATCGCCTACGCTTACTGGAAAGATCTGGAGCCCGCGGCGGCGATTGCCGCCTGCGATCGCTTCATCAAGCTGCATCCGAATCACCCGAATGTTGATTACGTGTATTACCTGCGTGGGCTGATCAACTTCAACGAAAACCTCGGCATCATGGGCGCAATCGGCAACCAGGACATGACCGAGCGCGACCCGAAGAGCGCACGCGAGTCGTTTGACGCATTCCGCGAACTGGTCACTCGCTTTCCGGACAGCAAGTACACGCCCGATGCGATCTTGCGCATGAAGTACCTGGTCAATGCCCTGGCCTCGCTTGAACTGCACGTCGCTCGCTACTACATGAAACGAGGAGCCTATCTGGCAGCTGCGAACCGTGCCCAGTACGCGGTGTTGAACTATCCCGATACGCCGGCCACCGAGGAAGCACTTTTCATCATGGTCAAGGCCTATGACGCGCTCGGACTCACCGATCTGCGCGACGACGCCGAACGTGTCATGCGCAAGAACTTTCCAAACAGCGAATACTACGTCCGCGGTCTGGATCGTCAGGAACCATGGTGGAAACTCTGGTAGATCGGCGCGGCCGTCAAGCCATGGAAAAACGTCGACCCGGGCAGACTCTGCCTGATGGGCACCGCTCTGCCGATCACCTCAGATCGACTGCTTGATGGCTAGCACAGCCATATTGCGCAAGGTTCTCATCAAGGCCAGTTCTTTCTCGGAAATTACGATCTCGCCTGCATGTGCGCGGTCGGCATAGATCATGGCCACCCCATTGCCGTTGACGCAGAGCGGAAAAACGACAAAGGTTTCGGCAGCCACCGCCTTGCGAAACCACCCCGGGATGCGCGCTGCAATTTTCGGATCATTGGTGTCGCTGATCAGAATATCAACGCCTTTGGCAAGTGCCGCATGAAAGATATCCGGGGTAAACACGAGTGAAAATCGGAAGCTCTTGGCGATATCCAGTGCATCGGGACCAAAGCCGAAACGACCGAGCATCGAATTGCTGCGCGCTTCACGAATACACAGGATGACGCGCTTGAAGCCCTTCGCACGGTAGATGGTTTCGAGCGTGATGCGCAGCACATCATTGAGCTTGAAGCTGTTGACCAACACGTTGCTCAAATCCTGAATTCCGGCCAGCAGGATGGCTTCGCTGGCCACCGTCTCAGTCCCGGCAGCGAATTCGCCGCAATCGACCACAGGATCTGCGGCTACCCCCTCTGCAATGACATCCGAGAGAACTGTACCTGCCAGGCCATCGTCGGTACCTGGCATCAATTCGAGCGTTGGCGGACTGGTCGGCGCACCTCCCCAGGCCGTGATCTGCCTGCCGAAACGCGTCTGCTGCAGATTCAGATGAATGGTGGCGGCAAACTGCGTCACCTGCTCCAGCGATTTTTCCAGGGCACTACGCAGTTCCTGTTCGTCGAGTGCGACGGCCTCGCCGAAACGCGCCGCGATCTTGCGCAGTTCTCTCGCCTGCTGTTCGCTTGCGGTTTCCGAAATCACCGTGCATAGCTCGTTCGACAGCGCCGAGAACACCCGCAAGCGATCTTCGGGATTGAGCGAGCGGCGAATGCTGCCCGCCGGAAGCCGACGCATGCTATTGACGATCAATCTTGGAAATCCCCAGGTCTGGGCAATGCCAATGCCGAGATCCTCGAGCGAGATCCCCAGCACCTGCAGTGCTGCCGCCTCCTCGGAACAGTTTTTCTGCAGCAGCATGCGCTTCATCTCGGCGCTTTCTTCCGGGAAGTAATACTGGCTCAGCAAACGACCCAGATTGTGGAACATCGAGCAGATAAAGGCCTGCTCGATGTCCAGGCGCGCAGCGCTCTTGCCGGCAAGGTCCCTGGCCAGTACCCCGGCCAGGTTGGCACGCAGGAACTCATCCTTGAGTTGATTGGCATTGTCCTTGTTTTGCAGGTGATCGAGAAGCAACACCGTGATGGCAATGCTGCGCACCGCATCGAGACCAAGGACCACCACCGCGCGGGAAACCGTGCTGATGTTGCCGCCACCCGCCTGCTGGTAATACACCGAATTGACCATGCGCAGAAGCTTGTTGGTCAGCGAGAAATCCTTGAGGATGGTGTTCGAGACTTCGGAAATACTCTGATTCTCCGAGGCCGTGATCCGGTTGATCGCCCCGACCGACTCCGAGAGGGCCGGAAAATCGCTCTTGTGTCGCATGCGCCGCAACAGGAAATCGATCGTACTCTGCCTCGGATCGGCCGACGGCTGCAGGGTCTCCGGTGCCAGGTAGTCGTCCAGCGCCTCGCGCATCTGCCTGGCTGATTCGTAGCGACTCTGTGGATCGCGCGCCAGCGCCCGGTAGAGAAGATGCGCCAATCGCTCTTCCAGTAGGCCGCTGCTGTCTTGCGGCAGCCGGATGTCCTCGCTGGCGATCTGTTTCATCACCAGCAGAATGTCGTTCCCGGGAATCGCCCGCTTGCCGGTCAGCAACTCATAGAAAACCATGCCCGCCGAAAAAATGTCGGACCGTTCGCTGCTCGTGCGCTGCAAAATGTACTCTGGTGCCATGTAGGCCGGTGTGCCAGTCAGTTGTCCGCCGTCGCCCGACAGCGCCCCGGTACGAGCGGCGATGCCGAAATCCATCACGCGCGGCAGTTCATCGTCGTCAATCAGAATGTTGCTCGGCTTGAGGTCACGATGGATGATTCCCGCCGCATGCGCATGCGCAATTGCATCGAGGATCGCCTGCATGATCGCAATCGCTCTGGCTGGCTTCGGCGCGCCGCTCTGCGCCAGGTGCTCGGCCAGGTTTTTGCCCGGGACGTACTGGAAAACGAGATAAAGATCACCCCGTTCCTCGGCAGCCTCGAAGATCGGAACGATGTTCGGGTGGCGTAACTGGCTGACCATCCTTGCCTCATCCAGCAACTGGCGATTCTGCTGCGGATCAGAACGTGCAAAGTGGAGCGTCTTGATCGCCACTTGTCTTTGCAAATGTGGATCACGAGCGAGATAGACAATGCTCTGGGCACCTCGACCCAGTTCACGAATGATCTCGAAACGCCCAACGTGCTTGCTCACAGTGCTCCATCACCTCACAGAAAAAATATTCCAGGCGTATCCAGGCGCGCCTGCCACCGGTCAGGCAACCATAGTCACTATCCCCGGCAAGCCTCAAAGCCAGAGCAGTTTCGGTACCGAGCCCGTTCGTCCACAAACCACGGCGAGTTGACTGAACTCGCTCGCCAGCATGCGCATTTGTTGCTCGTCCGCTTGCAATACCAGATAACTCGGTTCCTCGGGCCAGATACCGTCGTCGGCAAGGTTGCTGGCGGCAAGAAAACACCAGCCCAAGGCCTGGATTCTTTCGAGCAATCGCTCCTGAGCAAGCCGGTTCTTCTCTTCAGGGAACAGCGCTGCCGGATTGTATGCCGTAACTATCCCCCAGCACATCTCGGAGGCCTTCCCAGGCTCGTCATCGCAGGCCAGATGCTGAGCGGCGGCCAGGCCAAGCAGGAAAGCGTCGAAAGCGGGGGCAGGTACGCCAATTCGCAAGGAAAAAAAGCCCTCGGGGGTCGTCACCCGATACGTCGTCGCACAAAACGCTGCTTCGAGTTCGGTTTTGCTCATTTCTCTTCTGCTGTAGCCCCTTTACTTGGAGTATTTGCCACATACTCACTCATCCGCAGCTTCTTTCCGATTACCATGAAAGTCGCGTCAGCGACTCACGAACCTCCCCTCCCCACTCGCGGGGGAGGGGTTGGGGGAGAGGGAAACGGTCATGACCTTCATGATCGGTGGTGCCTGGAAAAGTCATGACCGTTAGGACTGTCCAGATTCGCAAGGCAGTTCTATTTCAAGGACAGGGCAACTCGGCTTTCCCTGTTTGCTGCTTCCGATTTGCCATCCGTCGTCACCAGCTTCACCGGCAGCAGGAATAGGCGCTCTGCGGGAACCTCATGGGCCGCCAGCCAGTCCAGTACCGTTTTTGCCCTGCGATCGGCAAGATCTCGCAAATCTTCCTCATCCACGACGGCATTGGCGAGAATCAGTTTCTCCATTTCCTCGACCGGAAGCCCCTTCACCAGACCCACCAGATTACGCGGTTTGGGAAACTTCTCGGCACGATAGACACGCTCAAGCAGCACGGGATACTCGTTGGCAGCGATCTCGATGGCATCCGTCGAACCACTCTCGACACCCTTCCTGGTCAAATCATCCCGCTTCAGCGCCCGCAGCTTGCGATCCAGGCGATCTCGTTTCAATCCCTCGGGATCGTTCTCCGGGTCTGCACGCCCTTCGATTTCGAGCCTGAGCGCGGGCCGGTCGATCAGGGCCTTGGCCAGATTTTCCAGCCGCTGCTGTGCCGGAGGCGTGATCAATGCCTGTCCGAAAGCGAATTCGACGTTCGACAACTCCTCACCACCGCCAAATATCGATCCCAGTAAGGCAAAGGGCGAAGTCACCGCCTTGACCAGCAGGTTCACGATCACCTTGACGACCAGACCACCGACACTGAATTCGGGATCATTGAGAGAACCGGCGATCGGCAGATTGATGTCGATCTCTCCGTTGCGGTTCTTGAGCAGGGCAAGGGCGAGAGTCACCGGCAGCTTGGTCGCATCCGGACTATCTACCGCGTTGCCAAAGGTCAGCTGATCGAGAAAGACCCGATTCTCGGCAGTCAGCTGGTCATTCTGGATCTTGTACTTGACGAACAGCGACAACTTGCCTTTTTCAATCGCGTACCCGGCATACTTGCCCGAGTACGGCGACAGTGAGCTCATCTCGATCCCCTTGATATCGGCCTGAAGATCAAGATAGGGTTTGGCCGACAGCGGGTTGATCTGCCCCGATACGTTGATAGGCGCGATATTGTCGTAACTTCCGCGCAGGTCGAGGCTCGCGACGCTGTCATTCACCGAGGACAGCCCGCTGATGCTTCCACCAATTTTCCTGAGATTGGCCGAGTAGTTCGGCTTGATGAAATTGTCGCTGAACCGGATATCGCCGTTCTGCAGCGTGATCTTGCCAATCTTGATCGGCAGCGATGGCTTGCCGCTGGCGACCAGCGGCGCCACCGCCGTACCTGCACCGGCAAGCCCCTCCGCTTGCGCCGACAACTTGGCTGCCACGGCAGATGGTGCTGCGTCGGTCTGGCGAACGATCTGCAACAGGTTCAGCTGGCCCTGACGGCTGATGATCACGCGCGCAAAAAAATCAGCGAGCGCCACATCGCCAATCGACAGCGAATCCGGATTCAGGCGCACATCGATCTTGCCGAGGTAGAGGGACTTCCACTTGAGGAAATCGGCGGAATTGATCTTGTCCACCGCGTAGAAATCGCCTACCGTCACCTGCCCGGAGACTCCCCCAGCCAGCGTGGCCGCGTCGACGGCGCCGGTCCCGACCTGGCGCAACTGCACGACTCCGTTCAGCGTCACCTGGCCGCGGGTGACATCGATGTTCAGCCGCTCGGTAAAGTAGGGTTGCAGTGGCAAGAGTTCCAGCGTCTTGACGGCCACCTTGAGGTCCAGATCGAGCGGGAAGACCTTCACGCTGCCAGCAGCCTCGACCTCTCCCTTGCGATTGAGCCGCAAACGCGTCGACACCCTGGCGGTCCTGCCGGGTTCGGTGGACAGGTTTTCGGCATCAATGCTCATGCCTTCAATGGTGTGCGTCGCCACCGGCGAGACAGCCGCATCCTCGAAACGCAGCCCGAGGTCTTCACCGCGGTACTTGGCGACGCTCACCTGCCATGGGCGCAAGGAATCCTTCTGCGAAGCCTTGACCACACGCAAGGAAGGAGGCTCGACAAACTCGATGCTGCCGTCGGCAGCGCGCCGAATCAGCAAGCTGGCGCCGCGTGCCGCGACCTCATCGATCACCACTTCACGCTTGGCCAGATCCAGCCGACCTCCCTTGACCGAGAAAGCATCGACCTTGATCCACTGGGCAGCCTGCAGGCGCCAGGCGGCAGCGAACTCGGCCGCAGCGCCACCCTTGGAATCCAGTTTCTGCAAGGCAAGATCGATTCCTTCGACGCTCGCATGGAATGGCTTGCCATGCGACTCGTCGAGCCAGCGCAGCGCACCGCCGGTGAGCTTCGCTTCGCCCAGCGACCACGCGAGCGGTGCAGGCTGCACATCCGGCGCAGCCCCCTCGTGGGCTGCGAGTTCTGAGAGTTCCCTGCTGAAGAAATCGATCCAGTTGATCGTGCCCTGCCGACTGACCCGCGCATGGATCTCGGGCGAATCGACGGCTACCCTATCGATCACGAAGTTTCGATTGATCGGATCCAGAGACCCAAGCTGAACGTCGATGCGCTTCAGGGACAGCAGTGGTGAACCTGAAGAATCCTGGACGTTCAGATCCCGAATGGCGACATTGCCTGCGAGACCAACGGTCGAATGCTGGTCGTCCTGTCGGCGAAAAACCAGCTTCAAGTCACTGTCGAGGGCACCGGAGACGACCTGAATCGGCAAGCGAATCGGCACATAAGCAATATATCTGCCCAGTTGCACATCACGAAAATCAAACGCCAACTCGCTGTCGATCGATTTTGCGAAAGGTTTGCTCCTGCCCTGGACGAGTAGTGGCGAGCCATCGATCGACGCCGAAAAAGCTGGCTCGACATAGATCTCGGTGGCCTGGGGCAAGCTCGAGATAAACGGCAGCGCAATGTTAATCTCGTCAATGAGGTGCTTTCCCCCGTTGGCCTGATCGTCGAATTCGAGCCTGCCGCCAGTGATCTGGATGTTGTTGAGTGAAAAAAGCGAGACAGGATCATTGGACTCCGGCTTGCCCATCCACTCGTCGATCAGATCAGAGAAGTTGAAGCGTCCGTCAGGCAGACGCACGACCTTCAAGGCCGGCCCCTCCAGTTTCAGCTCACTGATTACCGGGCCACCACGCCACAGCGAAGTCGATTCGACGTTGACATACAGGCGGTCAAATCCCAGAACCTTCTCTCCTCCCCCTTTTTCCTGAATCGCAAGTCCGACAACTTGCAAGGACAGCGCATAGGGGTTTATGCTGATGCTGTCAACGGTTACCGGTCGGTGCAAGGCCTCGGAGAGTTTCTCGACAAGCGTCGATTGCACGAGCGGAGGCAGTGCAAAATAGCCCAAAGCACCGATGACCAGCACGCAAAGTATAACGCGCAACCCGTATTTTCTGAGGCTCATGGAGGCGGTGGCAGTGGCGGTACGGTTTTTTTCGGTCATGACAGCTGGCCGCAGGCAGGCTGGGGAAAACACCAATTTAGCACGACGAGGCTTTTCCCGCACTCGCCTTGCGACAAGCGCCGAGCCGCAGCGTAGCCACCGGCTTGCGGCTGGACGCTTCCGGCCACGGATTCCGACAAGTTTTCACAGGCACGCAGGATGAACTCATCGTCGCTTCAGCGAGTCCTCATCGTCGATGACAACGATCTGATGCGGACGCTGCTGCGCACCATTCTGCGCAGCAAGCGATACGAGGTCATTGGCGAAGCGAGGAATGGTGTCGCCGCACTCGAACTCGTAGAGCGCCTGCGGCCCGATATCATCTGCCTGGATATCCTGATGCCCGAGATCGGTGGCCTCGAGGCCCTGCAGACGATCAGGGCCACGCACCCGGAGATCGTCGTCGTGATGATCACCGGCAGCCCCAGCGTGGACAACGTCCGGGAAGCGATTCAGGGCGGCGCCAGTGGCTTCATCATCAAGCCGTTCAACGCCGGCAAGGTGCTCAACACGGTCAGCCGGGCGTGGCAGTCAGCCAGGCGACTCACTACGCCCGACGAAAGCGGCTGAACGAACGTTCAGAAGTGGTTCTTCCACTCGCGCAGTGCAGCAAATACCGCCACTTCATCGCGCGCCGCAGGCACTCTGCTGCGGGCTGAAGCCACCACTTCCGGTTCGCCACAACGCAGAAAGGGATTGCTCGCCTTCTCGATGGCAATCGTCGATGGCAGCGTAGCCCCCCCCCTGGCAAGAGTCGCAGCAACTTCCTCGAAACGGCTTTGCAGCCGCCGATTCCCGGGCTCGACCGCCAGCGCAAAGCGCAGATTCGCCTGCGTGTACTCATGGGCGCAATACACCGCTGTGTCATCCGGCAGCGCGGCCAGACGAGCCAGCGAATCAGCCATCTGTGCGGCGGTCCCCTCGAACAGACGGCCACAGCCACCGGCGAACAAGGTGTCGCCACAGAACAGGCAGCCTGAGCCATAATACGCAATGTGTCCAAGCGTGTGTCCGGGCACTGCGATCACCTGAAATTCGATGTCGCAAGGCGCAATGCTCACCGTGTCGCCACCACGCAAGGGTTTGCTGATACCGGCAATCGACTCCGCTGCTGGACCAAAGACCTCGGCGGAATGCTGTGCCAGCAATCCGGCAACCCCGCCCTGATGATCGGCGTGGTGATGGGTGATGAGAATGGCGCTCAACGACAAACCCTCTCGCTCGAGCACGTCGAGAACGGGGCGCGCATCGCCAGGATCAACCACAGTTGCTGTCGCGCCCTTGCGCAACAACCAGATGTAGTTATCCTTGAAGGCTGGAATCCTGGTAACTTTGAACATTGGTCGATTTTGGAAGAACTGCGGAAAATGTCAATCCCTGGCTTCGACACCTGGCTGGAAAGCCCGCAAGGGCGCTACGTCATGGCTTGGGAGCAAGCCAGGATCGACGCGGTCGTCGCCGACCTTTTTGGCTACAATGCCGTCCAGCTGGGTCTCCCACAGTGCGATCTGCTTGCCCAGAACCGTATCCCCCTCCGACAGGTGGCAGACGATTCGGGCCAGGTCGATGTCTTCTGCGATTTTCGGCAACTTCCCTTCGCGGCACACAGCATCGATCTGGTGGTCATGCCGCATGTCCTTGAGTTCCGTGCGGACCCACACCAGATTCTGCGCGAAGTTGAGCGCGTCCTGATCCCGGAAGGCGAAGTGCTGATTACCGGTTTCAACCCGATTTCCATCTGGGGTCTGCGCCGTGCTCTGCCGAACTGCCCCGGCCATTTTCCGTGGAACGGCCACTACCTGTCGGTACGGCGTCTCAAGGACTGGCTGCAACTGCTCGGCTTCGAGGTCGAACGGGGTACTTTTGGCTGTTATTCACCGCCATGCACACATGAGCACTGGCTGAAGCGTTGGCACTTCATGGAAGCCGCCGGCGATCGCTGGTGGGCTTTTGCCGGCGGCGTCTATCTGCTGCGTGCGATCAAGCGCGTGCATGGCATGCGTCTGATCCTGCCGAGCTGGAAGCAACAGCGGTCCCCTCGTAAGGCATTGTCCATAGTCAGCAAAAAGGAAATCCCATGAGCGATGAAGAAGTCGTCACCATCTACGCCGACGGTGGCTGTCGCGGCAACCCTGGACCCGGCGGCTGGGGCGTTCTCCTGCGGGCTGGCGATCGGGAGAAGGAACTCTGGGGTGGTGAAGTGGCCACCACCAACAACAGGATGGAACTGACTGCCGCGATACGTGCCCTCGAAGCGCTGAAGAGACCGGCGACAGTCAATCTGCATACCGATTCGCAGTATGTGCAAAAAGGCATCAGCGAGTGGATTCACAACTGGAAGCGCAATGGCTGGCGCACTGCCGACAAGAAGCCGGTCAAGAACGCCGACCTCTGGCAGCGTCTTGATGAGCTGACTGGCCAGCACCGGATCAAATGGTCCTGGGTCAAGGGGCATGCCGGGCACAGCGGCAATGAACGCGCCGACGCTCTGGCCAATCGCGCCATGGACGAGCTGTCAATTACCCGCAAGCCGCAATAGACCTCAAGGAAGACGAACATGCGCCAGATTTTCCTGGACACTGAAACGACCGGCCTGGAGCACAAGCTCGGACACCGCATCATCGAAATCGCCGGCGTCGAGATGCGCAATCGGCGCCTGACCAACCGACACTTCCACAGCTATCTGAATCCGGAGAGGGATATCGATTCTGGCGCCCTCTCGGTGCACGGGATCAGTCGCGAGTTTCTGCTCGACAAACCGCGCTTTGCCGATATTGCGGCGGAGTTCCTCGACTTTGTGCGCGATGCTGAACTCGTCATTCACAACGCCGCTTTCGACGTCGGTTTCCTGAACGCCGAACTGGCGCTGCTCGACATGGCGCCGGTGAACACGGTCTGCCACGGTGTGTGCGACACCCTGCGCATGGCCAAGGATCTACACCCCGGAAAGAAGAACAACCTCAACGCGCTTTGCGACCGCTACGGAGTAGACAACTCGCACCGCACGCTGCACGGTGCCTTGCTCGATGCCGAGATTCTTGCCGAGGTCTATCTGGCAATGACCCGCGGTCAGGAAAGCCTGATCATGGATCTTGGCGACGACAAAACGAACGGGATCGACGCTGCCGGAACCTTCAGCCCCGGCAGGCAGCGTCGGGCACAGCAGGTCCGGCGCGCCAGCCAGGAAGAACTTGCTGTGCACGAGCAGCTATTAGCAGCCATTGAACAAGCCAGCAAAGGCAAGTGCCTGTGGCTACGAACCGGGAGCACTGGCTGATTTGACACCACTTTTGGCAAGCGCTGGCTGTCGGCATGCGGTCACAGCGCCATTTACTCGGTGGCGGTGCTGAGCACGCAACCGAGTCAGCCTTCGCTTGGGGTCTCGGGTGGACGCCTTGGCCGCCGAACATGTCGCTTTGGCGGTCGCGCGTCGGGCGATCGTAGGTCAGGCTGCGCCTCCGCTGCGGGTTCGGTTCTGGCAGCAGGCGGGCGCGGGTCCGGCCTCTGGGTGGCAGGCCGGGCCCCGGTCTTGCGCTGGTCCGGGCGACGGACCTGACCGGGAGTTCCTTGGCGCTTCTCCGGTTGGCGGTCCGAAGGACGCTCGGACTCGCGGTTTCCCGGAGCAAGGGTGATCTCGATCTCGATCAGTTCATCCCATTGCTCGTCGGTGCGATCGCGCTCAGGGATGGCGAGAAGTTCACGGAGCCGCCGACGCGGGTCCTGGGGAGGTGAGTCGTTCATACCGACATTATGACTCACCTCGCCACCGTCGTTCAACAAGCATCAACGTTGTGCAAACGTCGGAGGGGTCGAAACTGTTGGAAGAGACCGGTCTGTTGAGGCAACGAACCGGCGGCACAGCCACTTTCGGGACTGGTCAGTGCTCAGCCCGCAGGCTGGCAGCAAAGGTGGTCTGCCAAATTTCAGGAAACTGGAAGCGCGCAAAGGCGCGGTGAATATCCGCCTCGTTCACGCCACTACTACTATCTTGAAAACGAATCCCCAAAGGACGGCCATTGGCTGCCAGCGTAGCGAAAGCAAAGCGCCAACGCTGAGCTTCGGCCAAGCGCTCGCGCAACTCACCTTCATTGCTGATTTCCACACCCGCCTGCTTGAGTGAATCGAGAAACTGGTCAAAAGACTCGCTGCTTAGGCTACCCATTGTATTCTCCTGTCGAAGTATATTTTCCTGCCATCCATGCTGGGATAACGCTCTCTTCTGGTGGCGGTTGACAACTGGCATAAAGAAAACCGCTAGCGAGGATCGGCGATCCGGCCGGTGAACAGGCGAAAATGCCCCTTCGCGCCTCACCCGGAGGCAAGAAGTGTCTGTTTTCGCGGCAGCAATCGCGGTAGAATCCGGGTCTTGCCTTGCCCTCCGGCACCTCACCAGCATGGAATTTCTCGGTTTTTCGCTTCGCAATCAGTTGTTCGTCGCGCCGATGGCGGGCGTCACCGATCGCCCCTTCAGGCAACTCTGCAAGCGCATGGGTGCGGGTTTGGCCGTGTCCGAGATGGTCACTTCAAACTCCCTGCTGTATGGCAGCATGAAGACCCAACGCCGTGCCAACCATGCGGGCGAGCTTGCCCCGATCTCGGTACAGATCGCCGGCGCCAGTCCCTCGATGATGGCCGCTGCGGCACGCTACAATGTTGAACGAGGTGCCCAGATCATCGACATCAACATGGGCTGCCCGGCGAAGAAAATCTGCAACGTCATGGCCGGTTCCGCCCTGCTCAGGGACGAACCGCTGGTCCGGCAGATTCTTGAAGCCGTCGTCAATGCCGTACCGGGCACACCGGTGACGCTGAAGATCCGTACCGGCTGGGACAAGAACAGTCGCAACGCCCTGAGTATCCTCGAGATCGCCGAGCAGTCAGGTATCAGAGCTCTGGCGATGCACGGCCGCACGCGCGCCTGCGGCTACAGCGGCCAGGCCGAATATGAGACGATCCGGGCAGCGAAAGCCGTAGCGACAATTCCCATCATCGCCAACGGCGACATCGGCTCTCCGGAACAGGCAAAGCATGTTCTTGATACTACCCATGCCGACGCGCTGATGATCGGCCGCGCCGCGCAGGGGCGCCCATGGCTGTTCCGCGAGATCGAGCATTTCCTGAACACCGGGACGCACCTGCCGCCACCCCTGGTCAGTGAAATTCACGAGGTGCTGCTCGAACACCTTGAGGATCTATATCTCTTTTACGGCGTCGACACCGGTGTCGGTATCGCACGCAAGCATATTTCCTGGTATACCAGGGGTCTGGTCGGCTCGGCGGCTTTCCGTCACAGGATGAACCAGTTGCCGACCATCGAACTGCAAAGACAGGCAGTCCATGATTTTTTCTCCGCCCTCGCTGAACACCACGAGCATCTGAGCTACGTCAGCTCTGCCCCTTCACCGCATGCCAACTTCGAGGATCTCGCAGCATGAAGCGCAACGATGATGACCATATCGCAACTTGCGTCGGCAAGGCGCTGGAAAACTATTTTCAACAGCTTGAAGGCGAGAAGCCGGCTGCAGTTTACGCGATGGTGATCAAGAGCGTCGAGCGCCCAATGCTTGAAGTCGTTCTCAAACAGGCCGGCGGCAACCAGACCTTGGCGGCCGAGATCCTCGGGATCAATCGCAACACACTGCGCAAGAAACTGCTCGACCACAAGCTGATCGACTGAACATTCCTTTTACCCTTTTCTAAGAGCTGCCACCTGCCCACCATGAAAATCCGCCAAGCCCTGATCAGCCTCTCCAACAAGAATGGCGCCCTCGAATTCGCGCAGGGCCTGATCGCCCACGATGTCAAACTGTTATCGACCGGTGGCACCGCTCGGATGCTCCGCGACGCCGGCCTACCAGTCACCGAGGTGAGCGATTACACGGGTTTCCCGGAAATGCTCGACGGCCGCGTCAAGACCCTGCATCCGAAGGTACATGCTGGCATCCTGGCGCGTCGCGATCTGCCCGAGCACATGGCTACGCTTGAACGGCACGGCATCCCGACCATCGATCTGGTGTGTGTGAATCTCTACCCCTTTCGTGAAACCATCGCCCAGGCCGGCGTCACCCTCGCCGAGGCAATCGAGAACATCGACATCGGCGGTCCGGCCATGCTGCGTTCGTCCGCCAAGAACTACCCCGGCGTGGCCGTGGTCACCGATCCAGAGGACTACTCTACTCTGCTCGCCGAGATGGCGGCCAGCGATGGTGCACTGAGTCTCGGCACACGCTTCGCGCTGGCCAAAAAGGCCTTTGCGCACACTGCGCGCTACGACGCGGCGATCGCCAACTGGCTGACTTCGCTCGACGCATCGAACCAGGCCGGGCCGTTTCCCGATTCTCTGCAACTTGCTTTCGATCGCGTCGAGACGCTGCGTTACGGCGAGAATCCGCACCAGCAGGCAGCCTTCTACCGCGATCCCACACCATTGGCGGGTTCGATCGCCAACTACCGGCAGTTGCAGGGCAAAGAACTCTCATACAACAACATCGCCGATGCCGACGCCGCCTGGGAATGTGTCAAGACTTTCGACACTCCCGCCTGCGTGATCATCAAACACGCCAATCCCTGCGGCGTGGCGATCGATCTCAGCCTCCTGTCTGCCTACGAAAAAGCCTTCCAGACCGACTCGACTTCCGCCTTTGGCGGCATCATCGCTTTCAACGGCACGGTAGACGCCGATGTCGTGGCCGCCATGAATGCTCGCAAACATTTCGTCGAAGTCCTGCTGGCACCGGCTTTCAGCGACGCCGCCCGCGCGCTGCTGGCCACCAAACAGAATCTGCGCGTCCTCGAACTGCCGCTGGCCAGGGGCCAGCATACTTTCGAAATGAAGCGTGTCGGTGGCGGGTTGCTGCTGCAGACGCCCGACCGCTTCAACGTCCAGGCCTCCGACCTGAGGGTAGTGAGCAAACTCGCACCGACCGATGCGCAGATCGAGGATCTTCTTTTCGCCTATCGCGTTGCCAAGTTCGTCAAGTCCAATGCCATCGTATTCTGCGGACGCGGCATGACCCTCGGTGTTGGCGCCGGCCAGATGAGCCGCGTCGATTCGGCTCGCATCGCCGCCAACAAAGCGCAGAATGCCGGCCTCGACCTGGCAGGTTCCTGTGTCGCCTCCGATGCTTTCTTCCCCTTCCGCGACGGGCTTGACGTTCTGGCGGCTGCAGGCGCCAAGGCAGTCATCCAGCCAGGTGGCTCGATGCGTGACGAGGAGGTGATCGCTGCCGCCGACGAGCATGGCCTGACAATGGTGTTCACCGGTGCCCGGCACTTCCGGCACTGATTCTCGAGCGAGCGACAGCGGGGGAAGATGTGGTGCAGAAGATTGTGAACAGGCTTATCAGTGCCTGGGTACGGCGCAGTTTGACGGGTGCGCACCAACGGGCACACACAGCAGTTCTGGTGGTGAAAGGATGGTCATGAAGATACTGGTCATCGGCTCCGGCGGTCGTGAGCATGCACTCGCCTGGCGTCTGGCGAAGACCCCGGGCCTGCAGAAGGTCTTCGTCGCACCGGGCAACGCCGGCACTGCGCGCGAGCGTGAACTCGAGAATGTCAACATCACCGACCCCGAGGCGCTCGCCGACTTCGCCGCAAAGCACAAGGTCCATCTCACGGTAGTCGGCCCCGAAGCACCGCTCGCCGCCGGTATTGTCAACCTTTTTCGCGACCGTGGCCTGAAGATCTTCGGTCCGACCAGGGAAGCCGCCCAACTCGAAAGTTCGAAGGACTTCGCCAAGCGCTTCATGGCCAGGCACAACATTCCCACCGCCCGCTTCGCGACCTTCTCCGACAGCAGCGCGGCACATGCCTACGTCGACCAGCAGGGCGCACCGATTGTCATCAAGGCCGATGGACTGGCCGCCGGCAAAGGGGTGGTGGTAGCCATGAACCTGGCCGATGCCCATGATGCGATCAACCACATGCTCCCCGCAAGCGGTGACAGCACAGCGAAAGACTCGGCCCCGGCACGCGTGCTGATCGAAGAATTTCTTGAAGGCGAAGAAGCCAGCTTCATCGTCATGGTCGACGGCAAGAATGCCCTGCCGCTGGCATCGAGTCAGGATCACAAGCGCATCGGCGACGGCGATACCGGCCCCAACACCGGTGGCATGGGCGCTTACTCACCGGCACCCGTGGTCACTCCTGAAGTCCACGCCCGCGCCATGCGCGAGATCATCCTGCCGACAGTCCGGGGAATGGCCGCTGACGGCATCCCCTACACCGGCTTCCTCTACGCCGGCCTGATGATTGGCAAGGACGGATCGGTCAAGACCGTCGAGTTCAATTGCCGGCTTGGCGATCCGGAAACACAACCGATCATGATGCGCTTGAAATCCGACCTGCTGACTCTCTTCGACCATGCCCTGGCCGGCCGGCTCAACCTGGTTGAAGCGAGCTGGGACCGTCGCGTTGCACTGGGCGTCGTACTGGCTGCAGCCAATTACCCCGGCACCCCACGCACCGGCGATCTGATCAGCGGTCTACCGCAGAACAGCGAGGACTGCCATGTCTTCCATGCCGGCAGCAGCGAAAGCGATGGCCGAATCGTCACCGCCGGTGGTCGTGTGCTGTGCGTCACGACACTTTCCGACAACGTCAAACAGGCACAGAGACGCGCCTATGACCTGATTGTCGGCATTCACTTCGACGGCATGCAGTATCGCCGGGACATCGGCCACCGCGCCATCAGCCGGTGAGCGAAACCAGGCAGGCACCGGCAGTCGCAGGCCAGGGATGATCGACCCGGCCCGCCTCAAGGCGTACTTTACCGACCTGCAGACGCATATCGTCACGGCGCTCGAAACGCTCGAGGGCAGTACTGGCGCGAGCTTCCGCGCCGACCCCTGGGAAAAGGAAGCTGACTCGCCACTCGCGGGCAGTGGCTGCACCTGCATTCTTGAGGGTGGCCGTATTTTTGAACGCGGCGGCGTCGCTTTCTCGCAGGTCAGCGGCGCCGCGCTGCCGGCCTCGGCAACTGCCAAACGCCCCGAACTGGCGGGGCGCGCTTTCGCCGCGATGGGCGTTTCGCTGGTACTGCATCCGGAAAATCCCTACTGCCCGACCGCGCACATGAACGTGCGCGCGCTGATCGCGACCCGTGCCGATTCCGAGCCCGCCTGGTGGTTTGGCGGCGGCATGGACCTGACGCCCTACTACCCTTTTGCGGAAGACATCCGGCATTTCCACACGACCTGCAAACAGGCGCTGCGGCCTTTCGGGGAAGGCACGCACGCACGCTACAAGCAATGGTGCGACGAGTACTTTTTCCTCAAGCACCGCAACGAGCCACGCGGAGTCGGTGGCGTCTTCTTCGATGATCTCAACGAGGGTGGCTTCGAGCGCTGCTTCGCGCTCACCCGGGCGGTCGGTGACGCGTTTACGGAAGCCTACCTGCCGATCATTGCAAGGCGGCAGACCTTGCCCTATGGCGAACGCGAACGTGACTTCCAGGCATACCGGCGCGGACGGTATGTCGAGTTCAACCTGGTCTGGGATCGCGGCACGCTCTTCGGCCTGCAGTCGGGCGGGCGCACCGAATCGATCCTGATGTCGCTCCCACCGCTCGTCAAATGGCGCTACGACTGGCACCCGGAAGCCGGCAGCGCCGAGGCCGCACTCTACGACATGCTGGCGCCACGCGACTGGACGGAAGCTCCGGCTGTGGGGCTGGATCTTCGTTCATGATCGCTGTCAGCATGTGCTCAAGCTGGCCAACCAGGAACAAGCAGTTCTATTTTGCCTCTCAGCGGAAAATGATCACTTCCTCACGATTGGGTTCCTCACGCGTGCGATAGCTGCTGTCACCGCGCGAATCGTCGCCGCGGATACCTCCCAATTGCTCGTCGAACTGGCGGGCGACATCTTCACCAAGGCTTTTCGAGACCTCAGAAACGACCTTTCCTCGGTTGAGAACGACACGGCCGCCACGGCTGGTCATCAGCTTGACATCCTGGCCGGTGCCCATCGCACTGAAAGCAGCCTTGATCTTGTAGTCGCGCGTGCTGATCAGACTGAATTCAGCGACCAGTTCAAGGCTGAGCGTATGCGAGACGGTGTTGGTGTGGTCGATCGGGTTGGCTTCCTGGCGGAATTCCATACTATTGATCGATCCGAAGAGTACATAGTCGGCGCCAGGATACATGCCCTGCCTGACACGTGCGATGACGTCATACAACCTCTCGACGTGCTTACTGTCGGTGAAGGGTTTGCCCTGTACCAACTGGAAACGGCCCGACTTCAGCATCTCGCCCTTGATGTCGGCGGTAAACTTGCGTAACTCGCCGCGCTCGATGTAGCTGTAGGTGCCTTCCGCCTCGTAGTAGCTGCTCTCCGACTTGGCGTTCAGCGAACCGCTGCTGCGCCGCGCATAACCATAGTCGGATTCACGCTCACTTTCGCGACCGGAAGCGCGCAGCGACGATTTTTCGTTGGCCGCAACCACGCGAAAATACTCACTGACACGTTCCTCATAAGCGAGATCGGTCACTGCGACCTTGGGCGGCGGCGCTGCGACTGCGAGACTGGTGGCGGCGAGAAGTGCGAAAACGCCCGCACGGACAAGGTTGATGGCGTTCATCTCAAGATCTCCTGGTGCCTTGACAGGGCTGGCGACTAACGTCTGGCCGATTTGCGGATGTCCTTTTCGTCAGACCATTCGACAATGCCGGTCTCGATCTCAACCAGACGCAGGTTCATCTTGTAGTAGACGTCCTTGATGTCGACGTTCTTCTTCACAATCGACGAGATGCTGCCATCGATACGATATTTGGCACCCTGCATTCTCCCCATTTTGACCGACTTGCCTTTGTCATAGAGACCGCTCTGATTCTGCCGACGCAGTTCATCGACCTGGTTCTGCATATCCTCGCCCTCGATGGCGTAGCGGACCCCACTTTTCTGTAACTGCGTCAGGATGGTGTCGGTGATCAGGCGTGTGTCGAAATATTCGCTGGTCTTGTTCTTCACTGGCGAGGCCATCAGCAACTGGCGCTTGCGGATCAGATCCTGGATCAACGGGTGCTGAATCAGCGATTGCGTCATTTTTTCCGAAATCATCTGGATGTCGGTCGAGCCGAGGTCGGTGGTCACCGTTTCGACGGCCTTGGAATCGCCGTAGCTGACATTGCCGCCACCAACCGTCGGCGACGAAGTCGTCGCACAGCCGGCAAGTGCCAGTACCAATGTGCTGGCGAGCAGGGTGAAGCGGATTTCGTAATTGGACTGACCTTGCATTGCATTACCTCCTGATGGCGATGTTGGCGACCGGCGAGCGGTCGTGTTGCGAAATGGGCTGGTGGCGCCGCCGGTTTGAGGTGAAAGTCGCCTCGGGCCAGGCGAGCGCTCACCGCTGCCGGCTGCCACGACTCAGTTGCTGATGTTGTTCGGGCTTTGCAGGATTAGCCGGAAATCGGTCGCCTTGAAGGTCGGTCCGACGACGTTGATCAATTGCTTCTGCAGTCCATAAACCAGTAGCGGTTTCCACGGCTCATCGTCCCAGACGGAAAAGCCATCGCGGTCGAGCCACTTGAAGCGATAGTACAGCTGCTGGTTGCTGGAACTGGTATTGGTGATCTCGACCTGGATGCGCAGCAGGTTGTCGCGCTTGGTGGCGCGCATGTCACTCACCTTGAGGGAAGCCATCTTGCCCAATTCCTCGATCTTGCTGGCGATGCTCGGCGCTGTTTCTGCCGCCGGTCGCGGCTGGCTGCTGAGCGCCAGTTGTGCCGGCGCCGGCGCAGCAGCAGAGTCGCCGCCGCGGGTTACTGTCTGGCTGGTGGCGGTCAAGCGCCGCTTGGCCAGTGCGGAAAATTGCCCGTCCGGATACTTGCTGAGGTAATCGCTAAAATCATCCGGCGTGTTGCTGTTCTTGATGCTGTCCCAGAACGCCAGTTCGACCGCCTTCGGGTCGACCGTCTGCACCACCGTCGTTGCAGTACTGGCGCCGGCCGGTGCCTGGCCGGCGACGAAATAGAAGTCGCCATCGGTCTGTTCGTAGAGTGCCGGCTGCTGGTCGTGGCCGACCGACTTCGCCTTCTGGGTAACCGTGCTGCGCACCCTGCGCATCGCGTCGGTGGCGCTGATTCCCGGCTGCGTGATCGATGGCAGGAACTCGCGGGTAAACAGGCCGTTCGGGTTGTTGTCGTTGTCGCCCAGCTTGTCGAGCGCCTGCTGATTGGCGCCCGCCGAATAGAGAACGACCTGACCGTTGGGCGCCTGTGGTGGCGCCAGACCACGCGTGGCGCCGATCGAGCGCGTGCCGGACTTCTTCGGCAGGGGATTGTCGCGGCAGGCGTCGAGAACGAGCAGGGTGAACTTGGCCTTGGCATCGGCGATCTTGTCCTGGATCGCCAGCACGCTCACCGCCTGGTCGGCGAGGTCGTTTTCGCTGCGCGGAGAATCCATGTCGACCGGCACCAGAAAGTTCTGATTGTTGACCTGCAAGCCATGTCCGGCGAAGAAGAAGACGCCGACCCCGCCGCCGGAGATCTTCTGCACGAACTCGTTGACCGCCAGGTTCATCTTCTTCTGCCCCACGTTGTTGTAGGCCATCACTTCGAAGCCGATCTTCTTGAGTTCGCGGGCCACGGCATTGGCATCGTTGACCGCCTTCTCCAGCTTGGTGACGTTCTGATAGTCGTTGTTGCCGATCACCAGCGCGACGCGCCGTTCGGCCGCGGCCAGCGCGTTGCCGGCGGCAGCGAGAGCAAAAATCAGGCTGACCGCGATAAGGAAGATGCGTGTCATGAGAATCTCCTGCAGGATTACTGGGTTGCCGCCGCATTTGCCGGCTTGCCGCGAACGCCACGTGTCGGGGGACGGGCATCGGACTTGGTACTGGTCGACTGAGCGCCGTCGATGGCGACGTTCGGCTGGCCAACATAGACGGCACCGCCGGTAAGTCGGATGGGAACGATGGTGAAGCGGCTACCGATGTTGACCTCGGTGCGGTAAGCGCCGGCGCCGGTCTGGAACTCGACCGTTTGCCGACCATGTGGCAGGATCGCGCGCGCCACCGAAATGCGCTCGGGCAGCGTGCGCCAGCTGCGATCGTCGGCCTGCTCGGTGGCCACGGAAGCCACGCCGACCGCGATACCGAGGATCGGCGACGCTTGGTTCGCCTGCTCCTCGGCGACGGCTTTCAGTGCAGCGCGGATCACCGTGCGCAGAATGATCGACGGCATCTGATCCTTGAGCAGCCGACGCGCCATGGTGTCGATGTTGCTCAGCGTCTCGACCGGCAACTGGCGGCCGGCGACCGTCAAAACCGGAGGAACGAAGCCGCGGTTCTCGGCCTTGAGTACCGGAAACGAGAGTGCCGTGACCACCAGGCCATTCTTGCGCGGCACCGGGATCGGGATGGTGATCGACTTCCACGACGGCGCGAATCCCGATTCTACGACGAAGAGCACGTCCGACTCGCGCGGCCCGGGCTTGCGCCGGCCGACGTTTTTCAGGCTGCCCTGGATGAGCAGCTTGTTTGGCGAAAGCTGCAAGGCATTGCGGTAGCCGGGTTCGGCGAGCGAAGGTTCGCCGGTGACCTCGAAGAAGTAGCCGGCAAGGTAGTGTGCGAAAGCATTCTGGTAGCCGTTCTTCAAATCGCGGACTTCCGGTGTGTCGAGTTCGGCGAGAGGATAGTCCTTGAGATGCTTCGGATCGTTATCGACCTTGAGCTTGTCGCCCTCTTCCTTGAGCTTGTCGTATTCCTTCTCGCGGAAAGACTTGATCAACTGCTCGCGCTCGTAGGTCTTCTTCATCTCGATGCGCGCCAGATCGGCACTGCCGAGGAGGATATGATCAAGGGTGAGTTGCGCCGACAACATGACCTTCTCGTAGTCCTGACCGTCATAGCGCCGCGTCTTGTCATTGATCAGGTAGCTACCAATGTCGCCGATCAGCTTCTGCGGATTGGTACGGTACTCGTCTTCCCATTGCTGAATGATGGCGTCGGCTTTCAGCCAGGTGTCGCGACTTCCGGCATAGTCCTTGTCAAGACTGAGGAGCTCGCCCTTCTCGAAGTAATAGAGGATGTCTTTGTCCTGCGACAGAGCGCCGGCGGTATTATTTTTCTCGACCTGCTCGATTGCCTGTTTGACCGCACCGGTCTTCACCAGGTTCACCGTTTCCTTGAGCTCCGAGTCATATTGGCGCATCGGATTGGTGGCGCAGCCGGTCAACAGCGTCACCAGCAATGTCAACACTGCCGCGATATACCCTCGATACATCGATTCTCTCCCGGTTTGTCCCAATGGCCGCCATCTGCATCGGCAGGCTGAACGGCATGTCTGGCAATAGGATCTGCTTCAACCCGAGGGCATTTTAACCGGATATTTGCCTGGCAGACGCGAAAAAGTTGCCCTTCCGCAGCGATCGATTCATCAGATCCGAAGCGATCAGCGAATGCTACGAATGCTACGAAGTAGCTGCCACCCTCCCGACCGGAATGCCAGTCGATCCCATCTGCCGTCCCAACCCCCGGTGACCGCATCACCGCACCAAAATGCAGCAAAACGCCCCGAGATTGTGCGCCGCATCATCAGTGAGGACACAAGGCGTGGCAGAAATCCTGAAAAATCAGCGCATCCAGAATATGGCCCAATTATTGCTTTAATCCTCCCATCAAGACACAGCAAAGGGAGTCGTGAAAATGAGCAAGAAGAAACTGGTAATGGTGGGCAACGGCATGGCTGGCGTGCGCACGCTTGAAGAGTTGTTGAAGATCGCTCCCGATCAGTACGAGATCACCGTTTTCGGCGCCGAGCCGCACCCCAACTACAACCGCATCCTGCTCTCGCCGGTACTGGCCGGCGAGATGACGATTCAGGACATCATTCTCAACGATCATCATTGGTATGCGGAGCACGGCATCAAGCTGCACCTGGGCAAGAAAGTCAGCAGGATCGACCGCGTGCAACGCCGGGTGATCGCCGAGGACGGTACCGAAGCACCCTATGACCGGCTGCTGCTGTCGACCGGCTCCAACCCGTTCATCCTGCCGATCCCCGGCAATGACCTGCCGGGCGTCATCTCCTACCGCGACATCGCCGACACCGATGCGATGATCGACGCCGCGCGCCGCTACCGGCATGCGGTGGTGATCGGTGGCGGCCTGCTCGGCCTCGAAGCCGCCAACGGACTGAAGCTGCGCGGGATGGACGTGACCGTGGTACATCTTGCCGACTGGCTGCTCGAACGCCAGCTCGACCAGACTGCCGGCCGGATGCTGCAAAAATCGCTCGAAGACCGCGGCCTCAAGTTCCTGCTTGGCAAACAGACCGAAATGTTGATCGCCGGCGAGAGTGGACGGGTCTCGGCGATCCGCCTCAAGGATGGTCTGCAGATTCCTGCCGATCTGGTAGTGATGGCCGTCGGCATCCGCCCGAACACGGCGCTGGCCGAATCGGCAGGCATCTACTGCAACCGGGGCATCGTGGTCAACGACACCATGCAGACCTACGACCCGAAAATCTACGCCGTCGGCGAATGCGTCGCGCACCGCGGCACCGCGTACGGACTGGTCGCGCCGCTCTTCGAACAGGGCAAGGTCGCGGCCAACCATCTCGGCAACTACGGTATCAGCCGCTATACCGGATCGGTCACCTCGACCAAGCTTAAAGTGACCGGAATCGACCTGTTCTCGGCCGGTGATTTTTTTGGCAGCCACGATAGCGAGGAAATTGTCCTCAACGATGCGGCCGGAGGCGTATACAAGAAACTGGTGATCAAGGACAACAAGCTGGTCGGTGGCGTCCTTTATGGCGATACCGCCGATGGTCCCTGGTATTTCCAGTTGCTGCGCGACGGCCAGGACATCCACGAAATTCGCGATCATCTGCTGTTCGGACAGTCACACGTCGGCGACGTCGGCCATCAGGGCCACAGCAAGGCAGCTTCCATGGCCGACAGCGCGGAAGTGTGCGGCTGCAACGGTGTCAGCAAGGGTAGCATCGTCAAGGCGATCAAGGAAAAAGGGCTGTTCACGCTCGACGACATCAAAAAGCACACCAAGGCAGCGTCGTCCTGTGGCTCCTGCGCTGGCCTTTGCGAGCAGATCCTCTCGGCGACGATCGGTGGTGCCTACACGCCGGCAGCTTCGAACCGCAAGGCGGTCTGCGGCTGTACCGATTACTCGCACCAGGAGGTGCGCGACGCGATTCGCGCGCAGCACCTGCTGAGTACCGACGCGGTCATGCGCTTCCTCGAATGGCAGACGCCAGACGGCTGCGACAAGTGCCGCCCGGCGCTGAACTACTACCTGATTTCGACCTGGCCGAAAGAGGCAAAGGACGATCCGCGCTCGCGCCTGGTCAACGAACGCGCGCACGCCAATATCCAGAAGGACGGCACCTTTTCGGTGGTACCGCGCATGTGGGGTGGTTTGACCACAGCAGCCGAGCTGCGCCGAATCGCCGATGTCGCCGACAAGTATCAGGTGCCGACGATCAAGGTCACCGGCGGCCAGCGCATCGACCTGCTCGGGATCAGAAAGGAAGACCTGATCAGTGTCTGGAAGGATCTCGACATGCCCTCGGGTCACGCCTACGGCAAGTCGATCCGCACCGTCAAGACCTGCGTCGGCATGGAACACTGCCGCTTCGGAACGCAACTGGCAATGGCCATGGGCGTCAAGCTCGAGAAGATGCTGTTCGACATGTACTCGCCGCACAAGGTCAAGCTCGCCGTTTCGGGATGTCCGCGCAACTGCGCCGAGGCCGGCATCAAGGACGTCGGCGTGATCGGCGTCGATTCGGGTTACGAACTGTACGTTGGTGGCAATGGCGGCATCAAGACCGAAGTCGCGCAGTTTTTCGTCAAAGTGAAGAACGACGAAGAGGTGATGGAGTACGCCGGCGCTTTCCTGCAGCTCTACCGCGAAGAGGGCTTCTACCTCGAACGAACCTGCCACTACCTCGAACGTGTCGGTCTTGACCATGCCAAGCAGCGGGTCGTCGAGGACGAGGAGAGCCGCAAGGCGCTGTATGGACGCCTGCTGGCCGAACTGCAGGACACCAAGGATCCCTGGGCCGAGCGCATCGCCGGCGTAGAGCACAACGAGTATGAATTGCTTTCGGTATGAAGGACTGGAGAACAGAAATGGCTGAATGGAAATCGATCTGCAAGCTTGAAGAAATTCCGCGCCTGGGCAGCCGCGTCGTGCGCTCGACCAGCGGCAACATCGCCGTTTTCCGCACCTCGGGCGGAGAAGTGTTTGCGCTGCGAGACCAGTGCCCGCACAAGGGTGGGCCCCTGTCGCAGGGGCTGGTGCACGGCAATCAGGTGACCTGTCCCCTGCACGGCTGGAAACTGCGTCTGGATTCCGGCGAGGCAGTCGCTCCCGACCAGGGCTGCTCGCGCAGCTACCCGATCCGCGTGGAAAGCGGCACGGTATTTCTTGAAATCTGATTCGAAAGGACTACGACAATGGACAAGTCATTCTGGAAAGCCGGACACCGGCCGACGCTGTACGCGGCATTTCTCTACTTCGACCTGGCTTTCATGGTCTGGGTGATGCTGGGGCCCCTGGGCGTGCAGATCGCCAAGGATCTCGGCCTGACGCACGCACAGAAAGGGATGATGGTCGCCACGCCGGTGCTTGCCGGCGCCATCCTGCGCATCGTCATGGGCGTGCTGGTTGACCACCTGAAACCCAAACTGGCTGGCGCCATCGGACAGGTGATCGTCATCGTCTCGCTGTTCGTCGCCTGGTACTTCGGTATCCACAGCTACGAGCAGACGCTGATCCTCGGCGGCTTCCTCGGCGTTGCCGGCGCGTCGTTCGCGGTCGCCTTGCCGCTCGCCTCGCGCTGGTATCCGCCGGAACATCAGGGAACGGCGCTGGGGATTGCCGGAGCCGGCAACTCGGGTACGGCGCTGGCAGCGCTGATCGCACCGAGCCTGGCGATCGCCTTCGGCTGGAGCAACGTCTTCGGCCTGGCGCTGATCCCGCTGCTCCTGGTCTTCGTCTTCTACCTGTTCGCCGCCAAGGACGCGCCGGAATGCCCGCCCCCCAAATCGCTGGCTGAATACCTGAAAGTGCTCAAGGACACCGACGCCTGGTGGTTCATGTTCTTTTACTCGGTGACCTTCGGCGGTTTCGTCGGCCTCGCCTCGTCGCTGACGATCTACTTCAACATCCAGTACGGCCTCGACGCCAAGACTGCCGGTTTCTTCACTGCCGCCTGCGTTTTCGCCGGTTCGCTGGTGCGACCGATCGGTGGTAACGTCGCCGACCGCATCGGTGGCATCAAGAGCCTGTCGGTGATGTATGTGCTGGCAGCGATCTTTCTCGGCATCGTCAGTATCGGCCTACCTGCTGCATGGATGGCGCTGCTCGCCTTCGTGGGTGCGATGCTGGCACTGGGAATGGGTAACGGCGCGGTCTTCCAGTTGGTGCCGCAGCGCTTTCGCAAGGAAATCGGTGTCATGACCGGGATGGTTGGCATGGCTGGCGGTATCGGTGGCTTCTACCTGGCCTCTTCGCTCGGCTACGCCAAGGAACTCACCGGCAGCTATCAGATCGGCTTCCTGATCTTTGCTGCACTCGCTCTGCTGGCTCTGGCCGGACTGACCGGCGTCAAGACTCGCTGGCGTACGACCTGGGGTGCTGCGCACCTTACCGTGGCGAAGATCTGATCCGAAAATTTCTTTGCGCAGAGTGTGGGGTGGCAAGGTACATTGTGACCTGCCGCCCTTTTCTGGAGCCATGCTGGCATGCCGCTTAGAGTCGACGTCGGTCACTCCTCGCTCACCGGACCCCGCGAACGTAACGAGGATTTTTGCGGCATGGTCACCCCGCAGGGAACCGACCTCGAAAACAAGGGGCTGATCGCAGCCGTCGCCGACGGCATCGGCGGCCACAAGGGCGGTCGTGAGGCCGCCGAATACACGGTGCGCGGCCTGCTTTCGGACTACTACGCGACCCCCGACACCTGGAGTGTGCCGCATGCGCTGGAAAAGGTCGTCGTCCCGCTCAATCGCTGGGTCATCGCCGAAGCCGGCCGCCAGCCGGAACTTGCCGGCATGGCGACGACGCTCACTACCCTGGTGCTGCGCGGCCGGCGTTATGTGTGCGCTCACGTCGGCGACTCGCGACTCTACCTGCTGCGCAATGGCGTCTGTCGGCGACTGACTACCGACCACGTCTGGGAACATCCGGAACTCCGGAACGTCCTGTCGCGCGCAGTAGGCCTCGACCGCCATTTCCACCTCGATTTCGCCGACGGCGAATTGCGCCAGGGAGACTGCTTTTTGCTTTGCTCCGATGGCGTCTGGGGCGCACTCGACAACCAGCGTATCTGTGGCCTACTGATTGCGCATCCCGACGCGCAACAGGCTGCTGCATCGCTGACCAGTCTTGCACTGGCCTCGGGCGGACAGGACAACGCCAGCGCCGTGGTCTTGCGTGTCGCCGAACTGCCGGCAGAGAAGCTGCGCGACTCGCTCGAAGGCTCGGCGCGCTTGCCCTTGCCGCCGCGTTTCAAGCCCGGCCAGTCCTTCGACGGCCTGCGCATCGACGAAGTGCTGCACGACTCACGGGCGACGCTGCTGTACCGTGTCACCGATCAGCTCTCCGGCCAGCCAATGGTGCTCAAGACGCTGCGCCCGGAACTCGCTGACGATCCTGACGAAATCCGGGCGCTGATCATGGAAGAATGGCGCTCCCGGCGCATCGTCTCGCCTTTTTTCGCACAAATGCTACCGACTGAAAGACGTAGCTGCCTCTACTATCTTCAGAGCTGGCACGAGGGAGCGACGCTGCAGCGGATGCTTGATGCGGATATGCACTTCACCGTCGCCGAAGCCGTCCAGAACGGTATCCGGCTGATGAAGGGGCTCTGTGCACTGCACCGCCTCGACATCGCGCACCGCGACATCAAGCCGGCGAACATTCACCTCGGCCGCGACGGCTGCCTGCGCATTCTTGACCTTGGCGTCGCCGTCAGTCTCTCTGAAGACGAAGTCGCTATCGGCAGCCCGGGCACGCCGAGCTATATGGCGCCGGAACTCTTCGCTGGCGAGCAGGCCGGTGCCGCGCATGACCTCTATGCCGCGGGCGTCACGCTCTACCACCTGCTGACCCGCAAGTATCCCTACGGCGAGATCGAACCTTTCCAGCACCCGAAATTTTCCGAGCCGGTGGCACCAACGCGCTACCGACCGGATATCCCGGGCTGGCTCGAAAACGTCCTGCTCAAGGCGGTCGCAAAAGACCCTGCGCAACGCTTCGAAACCGCCGAGGAGTTTCTTCTGGCGCTCGAACGCGGTGCCAGCCGCCCGGTCAACCGCCCGCCGGTGACCCCGCTGGCACTACGCAACCCGCTGCTCACCTGGCGGATCATCGCCGGCGTCTCCTTGCTCGTCAATCTGCTGCTGATGCTGCTGACACGCTGAATATTTCAGGCCATTCGCCTGACCGTTCGCCGTAGTCAATCGACGCCAGGGTAGCCGCATGGTCCGTTTTCGAAGACTGCTTGCCCATTGAGAGACCCATTCATGCACCCCTGATACGAGCAAACCGTGAAATATTTGCTTGTTGGATACGCTCCTCTTGATGGTAAAGTATATTGATAGGCGAAATTTTTCCGATTGCGCTGAACGATCGATTTCATCAAAAAGGGTTGACCATGTCGAAACTGATCCCCGGTTTAACGATGCTTCCATTGGCTCTGCTCTGCAACTTTGCTTCGGCGCAGGACGTGCTCGGCAAGTCGCAAGATCCGGCGGCAACCGTTTCCAACGCCGCCGCCCCAAAGACCCCTGCCATCAAGACGATCACCAATTTTTCCCAGGCCTTGCGATGCATGGATGAATTGTTCCTCGCCTATGGCAAGAGCGGTATCGTCGTGACCTCGACCGGCATTCCGGATGAGACCGGCAAGGTGCGCACAGGCACCAAGGAAATGCTGATTACCGCCATCGCCAAAATGACGGTCAAGAGCAACGCCTTTGAGTTCATCGATTTCCATGGCGGTGGTGACGATCTGGCACGACTTTTCGACACCAAGGGTCAGTCCATGATGAAGATTCCGGATTACTACATCCGGGGCTCGATCACCCAGATGGATGACAACACCATTCGCAAGAACAGTGGATTCGGTTTGGCGGCAGCTTTCTTCGATTTTGGCTTTTCTTCCGATGCCTCCTATGACCTGATCAGCATGGACATGAGTATCGGTGATGCGGCCACCCGAAAGATCCTTCCGCAAACCAGCACTTCCAACACGATGGTCATCATCAAGACCGGCAAGTCCGGTGAAGCCGGTGGCAAGTTGGGCAAGGTCGGCCTCTCGTTCAATCTCGATTTCAGCCGCTCGGAAGGCTTGGGCGCAACGACGCGAACCCTGCTTGAACTCGGTCTGATCGAGACTCTGGGCCAATTCACCCAGGTTCCTTACTGGCGTTGCCTGGATGCGGACATCACCAATCCGGTGATTCGTGAACAGGCGCTGGAAACCTACGAAACACTGAAAGAAAGCGAAAGAATCACTTTTGTTCAGCGCAAGCTGGGTGGCAGCATGAACCGCTACAATGGCCCGATCGACGGCAAGATGAATGACACGCTCAAGGACGCCATCCTTGAATACCAGGCGCAAAACCATCTCGTGGCGGATGGGCGAATCAGTTTCGAGCTCTACGCCAGTCTGTTCGATGATATCCAGAACAACCTGGCTTATGTGCCCGGCACGCCACCGGCCAAAGCAGCGGCGTACAGGCCACCTGCACCTGCGCCAGCGTTGCTCCCTCCACAGCAGGCGGCACCCGCTGCCTCTGCATTCCGGGTGAATCTCGAAAGCGACAAAGGTTCGAAGCCAAGCTACAAGGTCGGCGAGTTCCTGAACATGTCACTGTCCTTGATGGGTGATGGCACCGTGTATTGCTACTACGAAGATATCAATCGTTCCGTGGCACGAATTTTCCCCAACCAGTTCGTCGGCAATCCTACCTTGCGATCTGGCAGCACCATCAGGCTTCCCAGCGGCGGCTTCAAGATTCGCTTCGATCAGGCTGGCAAGGAGCGGGTCGCCTGTATTGGCGCTGACCGCGAACTGGTCGTCCCGGCCGCACTGAAAGGCGCCCGGGATCTGGCCCCCTTGCCCGTCCGCTCGCTTGATGAAGTGGTGAGCCAGTACCGTCAAGGCAATCCGACTGCCATGAGCAGTTACATCGACATCACGGTTACCCGGTAATCGACGAGATCGCCATGCCCCCCCTGGTCAGACTTCTTCTCCAGAACAGCGCATTGATGCTCTCAGTCATGTCGCCCATGGCGATGGCGGCAGACGGTCAGGCTGGGAAGGTCATGCTGTTGGCAGAATTGATCATTGTGCCGGAAAAGGCACCTTCGAAGTCAACCTCGCAATCACAGCGCGAGAAGGCAGGGAGATATCAAGGCGAAGCACCGGCAAACCTGGAGGACGACGAGGTCGGAATTCTTGCGCCTCGTGGCGGCGCACCAACAGAAGAGAAAGCTTTCGAAAACCGCAATAAGGCCAGGGCATATCAACCAAGTGGTGATAATTCTTCACCTCCATCCTTTTCCGGGTCCGGGGCTGCTGGTTCCGATGGTGGCCAACCGCGTCACATGGAGCAACGCAATCGCGCACGCGCCTATACCGGGACAGGAAACGCTCAGGACATGGATTTGAGCCACGTCGGTCGCGACGGCATTCCACTCGTGCCATGCCATGAGGTCGACAATGTTTCCGGAAGAATCGGGGACGACACCATGTCAGGTAGCATCGTGCATATCTTTCGCGATGGGCGGCAAGTCAAAGTTCGTTGTCGGTGATTTTCCATGTCAACCGAACACTCCGCCACTGCGTTATATAGTCTATGAATCGTGCAATATGGAGACAGTAATGAAATGGTGGGTTGCTATTGCCATTCTCGGTATGGCTACGCTTGCACTGGCGCAAGTATCTGTTGATGTATCTGGACTCGGCGTGAAAGTACAGACAGGAAAAGGCGGATCGGTTGCAAGTAATACTGCGGGGACGATTGACCCGGATGTGCAGATGGATGGTGTTGCCGTGATCAACGGCGAGGTGTTTGTGGATGGTGAAAAGGTTCCAAAGGGAAAATCGCCCTATACCTCCAAGAAGTCAGGCAAGACCTATGTAATTAAGTGGGAGAAAGATGGAAATGTCGCAATTCAGGAAAAATAGCCTCCTGGGCATTTTTACCATTGGTTTTCTTGTTTCTTCAGCCCAGGCCGTGATCGTCATTGATTACAGTGTCGTGAGACCGCCACCACCTCCGGGAGGTTTGACGTCACGCTTCGTTCCTCTGGCAGAGACAGAGCCGGGATATCTCATGCAGAGAAGCAATGCCTGGCGCGTTTACAACCAGGACCGTCCACGTACGGGCGCTTTGCTGGTTTATCCGTGGGTATCGGGCTCGATTGGTGCGCCGACCTCGTTGCGACAAGTCGAAGTTCGTAACAATATATCACGTGCCCAGGCGTATCGCCTAAGCCCCCGTGAATAAGATTTTTGACGATTAACATCCGACATGAATTGGAACCACGCTGCAAAAATATTGTCCAATTACTTATCTGGTACTGCTCAGGATAGGTTCCCGAATGATCTGTATGGGATATACAAGTGAAATCAGGATTTGACACTATTGCCGGACGCATCAGGAAAATGATCGGAACCAGTGTGCTCATGGCGATGACGCAATCGGCTTGGGCGCTGGATGCCGTGCAAGCCGACTTTTCGCAGGTGTTCGATTCCCGCACGGGAGAACTGACTGTCTGGCAGATGGCCGAAAATCCCAGCATTTACATATTTGATTTCCCAGGCTTGACCTATCAAGGTCGCAGCTTCAACCGCATTACTCAATTTACGGAACAACAGACCACCGAGCCTTATCCCAAGGTACTGAGCAATCAGGAACTGGCTCGCTATGTCGAAGCAGCACGCCGCACACAGGCCGATTTTGCTTTCGGTCACGATGTGCTGATCTCCGAACTGGTGCAGTTCTTCAACTTTGCATTGCGTGACAAGGTTGAATTGAACCCGGAAGAAATTGTCATTCGCGAGTTCCTGATGGAACAGGGGCTGGTGCGCTTCTGGCGGGGTTTCTACCAGGCCATGAAACCAGGTGTTGTCGTGCTTGCCATACCGCAAACTCAGGACCGAAAAGCTACTGAACCGATGGTTTCTCCTGGTGCACGCTATGCCATCCTGTTGCATGAACTGGCTCACGGCGAGTATTACGCAAACCCGCACTATGCCAAATTCTGTCAGCGTTTCTGGTACGAAACCATGACGGAAAACCAAAGGGAACTCTTCAAGCGCTTTCTCGCAAATTTCAATTATGCAGTCAATAATGAAGAACTTCTGATCAACGAAATGCAGGCGTACCTGATGTTCACGCCAGATCCGAAATCATTCAGTGCCCGCAAGTTGGGCGTCTCCGATGCGGAATTGCAATCGCTGCGAGAGACCTTCCGTCGCGGTAGTCCGCCCATCCGATTGCCCATGCGCTAGGAGGCATGACATGAAAAGACTTGGCTTGATTATAATTGTTTTGGCGACCTTTGCCGGTTCAACTCTCGCACAAAACAGTCAGCGCACGAAGGTTCAGGGCAACACGGAAATCAATGCGACCACAAAAAACATGACTGCGGTTGCCGCTGGAGACAACAACGTCGCAAAAAATCGTGTCGGCGTCGTTCAAGGTGACCCAAAGGGCAACACCAGAGTTAACGTCGCTGCGGGCAACGTCACTACAGTGGCCATTGGGCGAAACAAAAAGGCATGTACAAATATTGGAGGAGTAGTCAGTAATGAATGCAAATAAGCAATTGACGAGTCTTGCGATCACCTTGGCGATGGCTTCGACTACGCTAAGCGCTTACGCCGTTGAGGGCCTGGATGCTCATGGAAACCAGAAAGTCAACAGTGCGATGGCCAAACGCTGGTCCGAACAAGCCAAGGGCCAGAAAACCCCGACCGACGAGAAGCAGGTCGTCAATGTCGGAAGCAAGAAACAAGGCACCTGTAATGTCAATGTCGGAACGACACAACCCAACACTCGTGGTGGACGCAAGAACGACGTTGTCGTAACAACAAAAGAAGTCATCAACGTTTGCAAGTGAGATCGCAATGAATAACATTTCCAGGGTTTTGATGGGTTTGATGTTGATCGCCGGCGTAGGCGCAGCCCAGGCCGCATCGGATGAAGACAAGCTTAAGGAACTCGAGCGCGCGATGAACATGCCGTCCGACACCGGCATGCCACAGCAGAAACGTACCCGCGCAATCGTTTTTGACAATCAACAGCAATCCGGCTCTCAGGCAGCCGAACCCTCTGCCCAAGTTGCGCCATCCTCTACTACTGCAGCAGGCTCTCGTGATTGCGGCTCGCTACCGCCTGACGTACGCACGGTGGGGGTAGATTTCCCCATCCAGTTCAATGCCGGCAGTGCAACGGTTTCTTCTGCCTCTGAAGGCACCTTGAACCAGATCGCTAAAGTCCTGGCATTGTCGCCGGATCGCTGCATCATCGTCGAAGGGCACACCGACGTGATCGGTAATTATGAAAAAAACATGGCGCTGTCTCGCGACCGCGCCAATGCGGTGGTGATTTTCATCTCCACCCGACACGGAATCGATCGGAAGCGCTTTGTGCCGGTAGGCAAGGGCTCGACCGAGACGATGCCGAACCTCGACGCGCGCGATCCGAAGAATCGTCGCGTCGTATTCAAGGTAGTAACTGGTTGATCCTTTCGCAGTACTTTTTAACTGAACCAAGGAGACTCACATGCGTTTAATTTCTATGATGATTGCTGCTGCCGTTGTTGCTTCCCCGGCTTTCGCTCAACAAACCCAGCGTTCCAGCAACCCGCAGGGCGTGCAGATCCAGGGCAATACCGACATCAAGGCGAAAAACGAGAACGTGACAGCTGTCGCTGTCGGCGAAGGCAATGAAGCCAAGAATACGACCGGCGCCATCAAGGGTGGCACCCAGATTCAGGGCAACACCAAAATCCAGGCTTCGCAGAAGAACGCGACCGCCGTTGCGGTGGGCAAGAACAACACCGCTGCCAACGAAGCCGGCGTCATCGGCGGCAAGTAATACGTCGTCCCCATAGTTCATCATTCCCATACCGGAGGAAACAACAATGCGCGCTCAATTCGCTATCATCGCCCTGGCTTCTGCTGTCATTTCTACCGCTGCTTTCGGTCAAGCCTCGCAAAGTGGCCCGAAGGGCAGCATGTCCTCACCGAATGCCCAAGGTGTTCAGATTCAGGGCAATACCGACATCAAGGCTAAAAACGAGAACGTGACGGCTGTTGCTGTTGGCGAAGGCAACACCGCCAAGAACACGACCGGTGCCATCAAGGGTGGTACCCAGATCCAGGGCAACACCAAAATCCAGGCCTCGCAAAAGAACGCGACCGCTGTTGCGGTGGGCAAGAACAACACCGCGGCCAATGAAGCTGGTGTTATCGGCGGAAAGTAAGCAACTGGAACCTGGCCATTGCGGCTACCCAGTTAGAAATGATGGCTGGACGGGACATTCCCGCCCAGCCTTTTTTATTTCTTGTTGGCGGAGGTCGGCTTGGGCTCTTCTTACGGCCTTGATCCCATCTCAGGCTTGGGCAAAAAAGTCATTTTCCCCTGGTCGGTTCTTTCGTTATTGCTGAAGATTCCTTCCCAGGAATCGCCATCGGGGAAGGTAATTTTTCCCGGCCCTTCCTTGACGCCATTTTTCCAGGAACCTTCGTAGCGGGAACCGGCTTTTGTCGTGTAACTGCCTTGGCCGTGGAATTCGCCGTTCAGTATTTCACCTTCGTAAACATCCCCGTTATCAAAGATGGTTTTCCCTTTACCGTTCTGTTTGTTGTCCTCCCAATTGCCTTCATAACGGAAACTTCCAGGCGCAATGAAGACACCATAGCCTTGCTTGACACCGTTTTCAAGCTGGCCTTCAAAGCGTTGCCCATTCTGCCACTCGATTACCCCCTTGCCACTGGGTTGGCCACTGGGTTGGGCAAAGCGAAAGTCGCCGATGTAGGTGGTGTCTCCAACCTGCACACGCTTCCCCAAGTCGGCCCTGGCCGGTACGGCGGCTACGGAAGGCACCAAAGAGCCACTGGAGTCAGGTGCAGGCGGGACAATGCCGCCTGCCGAAATCGTACTGGCAGGCAGAAACCCAGCGGCGACGTCCTTGGCACGGTTGGGTTGTCCGACATAGACTGCGTTCCCGGTAAAGCGGATCGGCACGATGGTAAAGCGACCGGAGACGTCTGCTTCCGTGCGGTAGTGGCCGCCTTGGGTCTGAAATTCGATGATTTGCCGACCCTGCGGAAGAATGGCACGGGCTATGGAAATACGTTCCGGCAGGGTTCGCCAGTTGCGGTCGTCGGCCTGCTCGGTGCTCACCGATACGACATTGGCAATCATCCCGGCGATCCAGTGCGCCTTGTTGGCCTGTTCCTGGACGACTGACTTGAGCCCCGCCCGGATGACCGTACGCAGGATGATTCCCGGCATTTGATCCTTGAGCAGACGCCGCGCCATGGTGTCGATATTGGTCAGTGTCTCAACCGGATATCGACCTCCGGCAACCGCTAGCGAGGAAGGCACTGATACCTGTTCTGAAGCCTTGAGCACCGGGAAGGAGAGGGGGGTGATGAGCATTCCTCCTTTTCGCATGATAGGGATCGAAATAGTCAACGAGTCGATGCGCGGCGCGAATCCGGTCTCCAAAACGAAAAGCACATCGGTCTCGCCCGGGCCAGGTACGCGTTTGCCAAGATCATTGAGAGCACTCTGGATCATGACTTTGCCCGGAGCCAGTTGCAGCGCGTTGCGATAACCCGGTTCGGCAAGCGAAGGTTCATCGGTGACTTCAAAAAAATAACCAGCCAGATAGTGCGCAAAGGCATTCTGGAAACCGTTCTTCAACTCGCGGACTTCCGGCGTATCGAGTTCCTGCATTGGATAGCCTTCAAGACTGCTGACCTGACCCGAATCTTGTTTGTTCGACTCGGCCTGGAGAGCGTCGTACTCCTTTTCACGGAAAGCCTCGATCAGCTTTTCACGCTCATAGGTTTTCTTCATCTCGATGCGGGCATGGTCGAAATTGCCGAGCATGATGTGGTTCAGTGTCAAGCGCGTCGAGAGCAACACCTTTTCATAGTCTTGCCCATCGTAACGGCGGGTCTTGTCGTTGATCAGAAAACTGCCAATGTCGCCAAACATCTTCGTTGGATTGGTACGAAATTCGTTTTCCCACGCCTGAATGATCTCATCGCCCTTCATCCAGGTTTCGCGGCTGCTGGTGAAGTTGCTGCCGAGGCTGAGCAACTCCCCTTTCTCGAAAAAGTAGAGAATGTCCTTGTCGTCCCCCTCATTGGCTCCTTCAATCTTTGCAACAGCCTGCTTGAGTGCGCCGGTCTTCACCAGGGTGACGGTTTCGTTCAGCTCGTCGGCATATTGGCGCAACATGCCCGCGGCGCAGATCGAAGGCATTGCGGTCATCAGCAATAGCAGTGAACAAGTGTAGACAATCGGTTTCATGGTCATCTCCCTGAAAGGGCTTGTTTTTATAGCGCTGATCGACATTTTTCGTGACGGTGGAAGGGGAGCAGAATCGTGGCCGGACTTCCGCGGCAGGTTCTTGAAATCAGCCAGGCGCCGGCGCAGTATAACAACTGTGATCACCACATCGGAGCCTGCCATGTACATGTACGTCCGCAAATCCACTCAGATCAGGCATTGATCCGATGCGCGTACTGCTCGTCGAAGACGATCCGATGATCGGCAAAAGCGTTCAGCAGGGTCTGCGACAGAACGGCTACACGGTTGACTGGGTGCGCGACGGCCAGGACGCCGAACTGGCTCTGGCGACCACTCCCTACGAGATGCTGCTGCTCGATCTTGGCCTGCCTGGCAGGTCCGGTCTGGCCATTCTCACGACACTACGGCGTGCCGCCAATCGCATCCCGGTGGTAGTAATCACCGCCCGCGATGCAGTTGCCGATCGCATCACCGGACTCGACAGCGGTGCCGACGACTATCTCGTCAAGCCATTCGATCTCGACGAGCTGTGCGCACGCCTGCGCGCCGTGCTGCGCCGACACGCCGGCCGCGCCGACCCGGTGATTCGCATCGGCGAGCTGTGCATGAATCCGGCAACCCATGAGCTTACGCAGAATGGCCAGCCGGTATTGCTCTCGGTGCGTGAGTTTGCGCTGCTGCAGGCTTTGCTCGAACAACCCGGCGTGCCGCTGTCGCGAGCGAAACTCGAAGAAAGACTGTATGGCTGGGGTGAGGAAATCGAGAGCAACGCCGTCGAGGTCTACATCCATTCCCTGCGACGAAAGCTCGGCGCCGAGCGGATCAGGAACATCCGCGGCGTCGGATATCTGGTGCCCCCAAGCGGATGAAATCGATCCGCCAGCAGCTGCTGATGGCACTTTTGTCCACGATCATGCTGACCACCCTGCTTGGTGCGCTCGCCACCTACCGAACGGCGCGCGATGAGGCACAGGCGATGTTCGACTATCAACTGCGCCAGCTGGCGCTCACTCTTCGCGATCATGCCTTGCAGAACGGGCCGCTGCGTGAATTTGGGATCGACGAAGACGCGCAGCATTTCTCGGTTCAGATCTGGGGTCCGGATGGGACTCGCATCTACCTCTCGCATCCCCGCCAGGAACTTCCTCACCAGGCACCGATCGGTTTTGCGACGATCGACACCGGCCATGGCCAGTGGCGAGTCTTCGGGATGCAGCAGGCCGGCCAGATGATCCAGGTGGCGCAGCCAATGCAAGTGCGAGACCAGTTGGCGCTCGCAGCCGCCTGGCGGACCGTCGCGCCGTTCCTGCTGATGCTGCCACTGCTCGGGGTGCTGATCTGGATCGTCGTCGGCCGCGGCCTGCGCCCTCTCGATGCAATAGCGCGGGCAGTCAGCACGCGCACACCGGTAGCCCTCGACCCCTTGCCCGAAAGCCGGGTGCCCAGTGAAGTCCTACCGCTGGTGCGGGCGCTCAACGAACTCCTCGATCGCCTGCGGCGCGCGCTGGTGGCGCAACGCGAATTCATCGCCGATGCCGCGCACGAACTACGCACGCCGCTTGCGGCGCTGACCCTGCAGGTCCAGCTCGCCGAACGCGCCAGCGATGCCAGGTCACGTGCCGAAGCATTCGCCGAACTCAAAGGCGGGCTGCAGCGCACCACCCATTCGGTGCAGCAACTCCTTACCCTGGCCCGCCAGGAACCGGGCGGTGGCGAGCGACCACTGGTACCGGTGCAGCTTGCCGAGCTGGCAGCACAAGTCATCGCCGAGCATCTGCCACTGGCGGATGCTCGGCGGGTCGACCTCGGTGTGACGCCAACGGCTCGCGAGGGGGTGGTCACGGGTGACCCGGAAGCACTGCGTATCCTGGTCGGCAACCTGGTGAGCAACGCCGTCTGCTATACCCCACCAGGAGGTAAAGTGGACGTCAGCAGCGGCGAAGACGAACGCGGAACATTCATCGAAGTCTGCGACTCGGGTCCAGGAATTCCCTCCGAGGAGCGAGAGCATGTCTTCGACCGCTTCTATCGCCGAGCGCAAACCGACACCGCCGGCAGTGGTCTCGGACTGGCGATCGTCAAGGCCATCGCAGATCGTCATCGGGCACACGTGCTTCTCGACGATGCCGACCTGGGTGGCTTGCGCGCGCGCGTTGAATTCCCTCGCTTGCTGCCCCTTTAAGTCCGCTTTAAGTCACTTTCTTCTATCGTTTCCGAATGGGAAGCCACGCGCGGGAAGCCACGCGCGCTTCCGGTTCTGCCACGAAAAAGGAGATCACCATGCAAGAAAACCCCCTCAAGCGCAGTCTGTTCGCCGTGACGCTGGTCGCCGCCCTCGGCGCCGGCTACGCAAAATTCGGTGGCGAAGTCATCCCTCCCGGTGAGGCGTTCGCCGCCACAGCACCGGCTCCGGCAGCCCTGCCCCGGTCGGGAATGGTACTGCCCGATTTCACCGCGATCGTCGAGCACAGCGGTCCGGCGGTGGTCAACATCAGCGTCAGTGGCTTGTCGAAGACGGCCGCAACGATCGACCCCAACGATCCGATGTTCGAGTTTTTCCGCCGCTTTGGCATGCCGCCGCCGCGTGAGCGTACACCCGCACGCGGCCAGGGCTCCGGCTTCATCGTCGGCGCCGACGGACTGATCCTGACCAACGCACATGTCGTCGCCGATGCCGATGAGGTGATCGTCAAGCTGACCGACAAACGTGAATTCAAGGCCAGGGTCGTCGGCCTCGACAAGCTGACCGACGTCGCGGTGCTGCGCATCGATGCCACGAATCTGCCGGTCCTGCGCCTTGGCGATCCGGCGCGCGCGCGGGTCGGCGAATGGGTCGTCGCCATCGGGGCACCATTCGGCTTCGAGAACAGCGTCACCGCCGGAATCGTCTCGGCAAAATCACGCTCGCTGGCCAGCGACAGCTATGTGCCGTTCATCCAGACCGACGTGGCAATCAACCCTGGGAATTCCGGCGGACCACTGCTCAATCTGGACGGTGAAGTGATCGGCATCAACTCGCAGATCTACAGCCGCAGCGGCGGTTATCAGGGTGTCTCCTTCGCGATCCCCATCGACGTCGCGATGAACATCAAGGAGCAGTTGGTGCAGCACGGAAAGGTCAGTCATGGACGCCTGGGGGTCACAATCCAGGAAGTGTCACAAGCACTTGCGGAATCGTTCGGTTTGCAGGCTACGGCCGGCGCCCTCATCAGTTCTGTCGAGAAAGGCGGCCCAGCTGCCGTCGCCGGTCTTGAAGCTGGCGACATCATCCTCAAGCTCAACGACACCACGATCGTCCGCTCGTCCGAGCTGCCGCCACTGGTCGCTGCGCTCAAGCCCGGAACCCAGGTCAAACTGCAGGTGTGGCGCAAGGGAATGCGCCGCGACATTGCCCTCGCTGTCGGCGAGATTGCCACTCCCAAGCTGGCCTCAGCCGTTGGCGGGGAAGCCGACAAATCGCGACTCGGCCTGGCGCTGCGTTCCCTGACTCCGGACGAGCGTCGGCAGGTCGAAAATCCGAACGGGCTGATCGTCGAGAGTGTCAGCGGACCCGCCGCGCGGGCCGGCATCCAGCCTGGCGACGTCATCGTTTCGCTCAACGGCCAGACGGTCCAGGATGTCGCGCAATTGCGCGCGCTGCTCGACAAGGCGGGCAAGAACGTGGCGCTGCTGATCGAACGTGACAACGCCAGGATCTTCGTGCCGGTCGAACTCGGTTGATGCCCTCGCTTCACCAGGCGGCAAGAGGCAAGCCGCTCGTTTCAAGAACACAATGGAGGACTGGCGATGATCAACGCCCTGTTTGACCTGCTTGGCACCTTCTATCAGAGTGGCGAGTTCGCGCAGGCCGAGTGGATGGCGCGCAGCATCCTGCAGGCGATCCCGGACGACCTCGTGTCCTTGCAACTGCTCGGCCTGGTCTATTACCGCACCAGGCGTCGCAGCGAGGCCATGCAGGCCTTCAATGCGGCCGAAGGCGACGTTCACCGGCCCACCGGCAGCCTGCATGCCTCGGCGCAGTGCCTGCAGGCTGCCAGCGGCCATGGCTCGACCCTGGCCGGAGCCTGGTATGAGCTTGGACTGCTGCTGTTCCGCCTGCGACGCTTCCCACAGGCGATCAGCGCCTTGCAGGCAGCGCTTTCCGCGCGCCCCGATTTTTGTCAGGCGCAGCGCGCTATTGCACGCATCGCAAGGCTAGCAGACGCCAAGAATTCGCCCACCAAAGCGCCCTGTATATATGCGCCTGGCTATTCCTCTTCGCTGAACAACTCGCAGGCGGACAGCTCAGGATGAGTGCGTCCAAGCCTTACGAGGTGCGCCAGGTGCCACGCCACCACCGCCCGCTTGATCTTGTCGCTATGGCCGAGTGGCAAGAGTGTGATTCAGAGTGATGCGCCATATAGCCCTGGACAAATGCATGTTCTTGAGCGCAGCCAGCGCGGCCTCGGCACGATGTTCCTGGAAAAATCCGAGCAGCGCGTTGACTGAGAGGATGCATCCAGGCAGGCCAGCAGGCGCAGCGGCATCAATGCTCCAGGGTTCCATTTTCTGCCATGGGTCATGGTTCTTCATCGAGATTCCTCTTGACCCGAGAAGCCTGCGCGGTTTGGGCGCCACGTACCGCGATCAGGTAGTAGCCTATTACCAGCGCGAAGATGACCGCCGCCGACCCGTACATGTATTCTGCAGTCATTTCCTTGAAATCGAACACAATCACCTTTCGAGAAATCGCCATCAAGGCGGTGCCGAGCACGATTTCCACGGCGAGCCGGTGGTCGCGGTGATCCGCCACGTACAGAATGATGTTGTGGTAAATCTCGATGGCGATCAACACGGCCATGAAAGCGCCGAAGGTGGCCAGGATGTCCTTGATCTCCAGCAGCATGAAGGGCGGTGCCATCAGGCGCTCATAAAGGACATACACGATATCGGCAACGCCCCAGATGATCACCAGCACCATGATCACCGCAACCACTCTGGAGACCTGACGGATCACCCGATTGAGAAAATCGATCGTTTTGTCGTTACTTGTATTGCTTTCCAGCATATCGCTCCCTTGAATCAACCGCCGTGGAAATACAAAAGCTTATTCCGGGGCGCCGCACCGCATGGGAAACAGTGTGCGCAGGCGATCCTGGGCCTTGCGTTCTCCGCCTGCGGGTATCGGCATCGCTTCGCTCAGGATGCATCTCCAGCACTGGTCGCACTCGGCTTTCCCTGCGTCAAGGCCAGGCTTGCCGCAACCGAAATCAGCAGGATGCCGGCGACGATTCCCAGGGACCACTGGATCGGCAGATGGAACCATGGTGCCGCGAGCATCTTGCCGCCAATAAACATCAGCACGACGGCGAGGCCATACTTGAGCAGATGAAAGCGGTCGGCCATGTCAGCGAGCAAAAAGTAGAGCGCGCGCAGGCCCATGATCGCGAAGATATTCGAGGTGAAGACGATGAACGGGTCGGTGGTGACAGCGAAGATGGCCGGGATGCTGTCCACCGCGAAGACCACGTCGCTGGCCTCGATCAGCACCAGCACCAGGAACATCGGCGTCGCCCAGAGGATACCATTCTGGCGCACGAAGAAACTCTCGCCGTGGAAAGCGCCGGTAATGCGCAGGTGGCCGCGCAGCCAGCGCAGGATCGGGTTGGCTTCGAGATCGGGTTCGTGCTCGGCGAAGATCAGCATCTTGATGCCGGTGACGACCAGAAAGGCGCCGAAGACATAGAGCAACCAGGAGAACTGCGTCACCAGCCAGACGCCGGCGAGAATCATCGTCGCGCGCATGACGATCGCACCAAGTACGCCATACAGCAGGACACGACGCTGCAATTCCGGTGGCACCGCAAAATAGCCGAAGATCATCACGAAAACGAACATGTTGTCAACCGACAGCGATTGCTCGATCAGATAACCGGCGAGAAACTCCAGGGTCTTGCGGTTGGCGATCTCGCGACCGAGTGCGCCGTCCAGATACCACCACATGAGGCCGGCGAAAGCCATGCTCAGCGCCATCCAGGCCAGCACCCAGGCCAATGCCTCCCTAACCGAGACACGATGCGCCTGGCGTCCGCCGAAGACGAACAGATCAAGCGCCAGCATGATCAGGACAAAGACAATGAAGCCGGCCCACATCGAGCCGGTGGCGAAGGTTTCGACGGCGCTCACGAGCGGATTCCGGAAACGGGTTGCTGGCTCGAGCGGGTGCCCTCGAAGGCGTTTCGTGCAGGATCAACATGTGAGTCGGCGCAGGCGACGATCAGCGCCTTGGGGCTCTGGCTGCGGACAAGCTGTTCGAAAAGTTCACGCTCCTCGGCGAAATACTTTCCAGTTCGCCGCGATGCGCTCTTCGATCGGCGGATGGCTGGAAAACAGGGCCATCCAGCCCGGCCGGCCATTGATGCCGGCGGTCGCCACATTCTGCGGCAGTTCGCCGGCTTCCATGCCGCCGAGGCGACGTAGCGCGTCCACCATCGGCCGCGGCGTGCCCAGGAGCTTCGCGGCTCCGGCATCGGCGCGGAACTCGCGACTGCGCGAGAAGTACATGACGATGATGCTGGCCAGGATGCCGAAGACGATGTCGCACACCACCACCGTGATCGTGTAGCCAATGCCCGGTCCCGACTCTCGGCCGCCCCTGCGCAGCGCCGAATCCACCAGCCAGCCGACGACGCGGGCGATGAAGATGACAAAGGTGTTCACCACCCCCTGGATCAGCGTCAGGGTCACCATGTCGCCATTGGCGATGTGCGCGACTTCGTGAGCGATCACTGCCTCCGCCTCGGCTGCGCGTCATGTTCTGCAGCAGGCCGGTAGAGACGGCGACCAGCGAACTGTTGCGACTGGCGCCAGTCGCGAAGGCATTCGGCTCGCCCTCGTAGATCGCCACCTCGGGCATCGGCAGACCCGCCTTTTCGGAGAATCGGCGCACGCGTATCGAACAGCCAGTACTCCGTGGAGTTGCCCGGCGATTCGATCACCTGCGCTCCGGTGCTCCACTTGGCGAGGGTCTTCGACATCCATAACGAGATGAAGGCCCCGCCGAAACCCATGATCAGCGCAAAGAACAGCAGCTTGCCAAGGTCAAGCCCGGCGCCGGAGAAGAACTTGTGCGCGCCGGTCAGGGTGCAGACGATGCCCAGCACCAGCATGATCGCCAGGTTGGTGCCGATGAGCAAGAGCGATCCTTTTCATGATTCGATCCCCGTGAATCAGGGCCGCACTTGCCGTCACTCGTGCTTTCTGGCTTCCCGGCGATCGCCACGCCCCTGGACTTCGGGTTCCACGCGGGCTTTCGTGGCGATGTTCGCGCTCGCCGCGCAACAGACGCGCCAGTGTCCGCCCCGAACGGTCGGCGCCCGGTCGATGGCGACATAGAGGTCGGGCTCGGTATCCTCGATCAGCACGTCGGCGGCCCCGGCAACCGTCACCTGGATGCTGCAGCGCTTGTCTTCCCCACCGCGAGGACCATTGACATCGGAGAGACGGATCGAAACCTTGCGCACGTACTGACTGGCCCGATCAAGCGCGAAATGGATGCGCCTCTCGACGTGCTCGCGCAAACCGGCGGAGAGATCGAAACCTGGGCCTGGATGATGATGTGCATGGAGGAACTCCTTGTGGGTTGGCAACGGGGAAAACTGTAGCGCACGGCAACCAATCCAACAAATCGAATATAATTGATCAACACATCGATTTTCTGGATGTATTTATAACATGGCACACTCAACTACAAACACCTGCGCTACTTCTGGGCGTCGCCAAATCCGGCGCCATCGCCCGCGCCGGCGAACAGTTGCATCTCACGCCGCAGTCGATCAGCGGCCAGTTGCGCGAGCTGGAGGAAAGCCTCGGGGTGGCCCTGTTCCGCCGCGTCGGGCGTGGCCTGGAACTCACCGACAGCGGCCGACGCATCCTCGGCTACGCCGAAGAGATCTTTGCTCTCGGCGACGAACTGCTCGACGCCGTGCGCGACCAGACGTGCAACGAAGAGCCTGCCGTTTACGGTCGGCATTGCCGACTCGGTGCCCAAATCGGTGGCCCACCGACTGGTGGAACCCGCGTTGCACCTGCCGGAACCGGTGCGTCTGATCTGTCGCGAGGGCCGCCTGACCGCCCTGCTGGCGGAACTGGCCATCCATCGGCTGGACATGGTGATCGCCGACCGCCCGATGCCCGCGAATCTCAACGTGCGCGGCTACAGTCATCTGCTCGGCGAGAGCACGCTGACGGTTTTCGGCGCCGCCGCGCTGGTCGAGACGCTGCGACCGAACGACAGCTTCCCGGCCATGCTCGACGGCGCTCCGTTTCTGATGCCGGGCGAAGACGTCGCCATTCGGCCCCGCCTCGAACACTGGTTCGAAGCGCAGCGCCTGCATCCGCGCATCATCGGTGAGTTCGACGACAGCGCGCTGCTCAAGGCCTTCGGACAGGCCGGCGACGGCCTCTTCGTCGCTCCGACGGCAATCGCCGCCTACGTTTGCGAACAGTATCGCGTCACATCCCTGGGGCGCATCGATTCGATCGCCGAACAGCTCTTCGCGATTACCACCGAGCGTCGGCTGACCCACCCGGCGATCGTCGCCATCAGCGAAGTGGCGCGCAACGAGGTGTTTGGTGAGGCGTCGAGCGCCCACACCGATGTCGTGAACGCGCTTGACGGGCCGCTGCTGCCGGTACGCAAGGCGCGGCATCCGGGGCTCTCCAGGCCGAGGAACAAGAGCGCGGTATAGCAGGATACGCCTTGCGGACGTCAATCATCAGTTTTTTACGAAGTATCGTTCCAGATAATTCTGCTTTTCTGATGATCTCCAAGTGTCTATTCTCGAGCCTGTTCGACCACTCACAGGAGACATCCATGAAAACCTTTTCACTGCTCGCCGCCGTTCTGGCACTGGGCTGTACACTTGCGTTCGGCGATGCGGAAGCCGCCAGCAAACGTTTGGGCGGCGGCCAGTCCACCGGCATGCAACGTCAGTCCACCACCCCCGACAAAGCCGCCGTCTCGCCAGCGCAGACGCCAGGCGCGATGCCCGCGGCAGCCGCGCAACCCAAGCGTTCGTGGATGGGGCCGCTGGCCGGACTCGCCGCCGGCCTGGGCCTGGCCGCGCTGGCCTCGTACTTCGGCTTCGGCGAGGAACTCGCTTCGATGCTAATGATTGGCCTGTTGGTAATGGCCGTACTGATGGTGATCGGCCTCGTCATGCGTCGCCGCGCCGCTGCTCGCGAACCTGCTGGCGGCGGCCTGCAGTACGCGGCGGCGGGTGCCGGCGGCGCGCCTACGGGCAACCATGAGCTTTCCCTGCCGGCATCCGGTAGCAACGACGCAGCCGGTGTCGCCACCGGACACATCCCGACCGACTTCGACGTCGCCGGTTTCGTGCGCAACGCCAAGCTCAGCTTCATCCGCCTGCAGGCCGCCAACGACGTCGGCAATCTCGACGACATCCGTGAATTCACCACGCCAGAGATGTTTGCCGAGATCAGCCTGCAGATTCGCGAGCGCGGCAACGCCAGGCAGGAAACCGATGTCGTCAGCGTCGAGGCAGCAGTGATCGATGTCGCCGAAGAGCCAGGCCGCTACGTTGTCAGCACGCGTTTCAGCGGCATGATCCGCGAAAACCAGGACGCCGCCGCCGAGCCCTTCGACGAAATCTGGCACTTGGTCAAGCCACGTGACGGCAAGTCCGGTTGGGTTGTCGCCGGCATTCAGCAGACTCAGTAAGCTGCTGCAAAACCGCTGACCGGAGCCATCCCTCCTGACATGACAGGCTCCGGCGGCGGCTGGCGCGATCATCGACGATCGACGGACGGTCCATGAGATCTTCACGGTCGTGCCTCGAACCACAGGTCACCGAAGTGGGTCTCGACGCGATCGCCGGTGTTGTCGGTGTCGGCGGCGAGGGCAACACCCGAGATCGCCGGCACCGGATCGCCGAAGGCCGCACGAAAATCGGCGGCGACATCGCGAACGACCTCCCGCCATTTTCCGGAGTGCGCGTTGCCGGAATCGACGACGATCATCCGCAGGCGATCGCTATAGGCATTCCATCCCGATTCGCCGGCGACTTGCGCCGTACCCCAGACGTAGCACAGCGCTGCTGCCGGCAGATTGGCGCCATACAGGACGCGCGCCGCAGCGATCTTCATGCGGTCGCCGACACCGAGCCGCTCCGGTGGCAGATCGAACAGGACATAGACACGCGCGGCGTAATCGTCACCGGCCTTGCGCCGCAGGTCCGATCCGGAAACTGCCTTGGAAACTCGCCAGCGCCATCGCAGCAAGGGTGTCACCGCCGGGTCAACGCGCTCTGCGATTGCCAGACTCGACGCCGAGTGGTCGGAAATCACCCGCAGCACCGTCACGCCAGCATCGGCCAGCAGATCGAAACGGTTCGGCCGCTCGACCGAGGGCAAGGTCTGATGCAGCCATTCCTTCGGCAAATGATTTCCCGGCAGCGCGGCAGAAAACCTCGGCAGCTCGACTCGCCTGGCGTCGGCGCGCGCCGGGCAGACTGAAAACCCGCTGACGACGCCGATGACCGGGGTCATCAGCAGCGCCAGCGAAGCCCACCGGCGTCTGGTATTCATTGGCTCCATTCGACAAATCCTTCCAGAGTGGCCAGGCGCAGCAGGTCGGCCGGCCGATCGACATCCCACAGCCGGGGCAGCTCGCCCCAGCGCAGCCCCGACCCGGACAGGCGCTGCCGCGTCTGGGCCATGACCCGCTCGCTCCCCCACTCGATGGCCGCGAAGAGTTGCGGCTGCGGACAACGCAGGCCGACGAGCACGTAACCACCATCTTCAGCGGGAATGAACACCGCGTCCTTGGCGTGCTGGCGCTCTTCGAGCAGGATCTTGGCGGCAGCCACCAGATGCGCCGGCTGCAGCGCCGGACAGTCGCTGCCGATCAGCAGCAACGGTCCGGCCTGCGCCGCAAAAGCCGCCGCCATGCGTTCGCCGAGGTCCAGGCCCGACTGGCCGCACAGATCGACATCGCAACAGCGCTGCACGGCACGAAAGAAGCGCTGCTGGTCGTCCGGTGTTCCCCAAAGCGTCACTCTGCCGATCGCCGCAGCCTGCGCGACCGCCAGCGCATGCAGGATCAGCCGGCGTTGCAGGCGGGCGGCGCCGACCGCACCGAGGGCTGGAATCAGGCGGGTCTTGGCGGCACCGGCCTGTGGCGCGCGCGCAAAGACGGCGATGCCGAGTGGCTCAGCGCTGGCGCGGCAGATAGCCATAGCGAATCGCCAGTTGCTGCGGGTCCGCACCCAGAAAATAACTCGCGCGCAGGCGCCACATCAGCAAAATCGTTCGCAGAACGCCGTGTTTCTGCCAGCGTCGCCCGGAGGTCAGTACCCGTTCGCGCAGGCAGGCTGGTCGGCAGATGCGCTTGAGCCGCTTCGACAAGGCAATGTCCTCCATCAATGGCAGTTCGGGATAGCCGCCAAGGCGCTCGAAAACCTCGCGGCGAACGAAAATCGCCTGATCGCCGGTGGCAATGCCGCTCAGGCGCGAGCGCCAGTTCATCATCGATTCGACGACTCGCAGCAGTGGCTGGCGTCCGTCAATGCGCACGTCGAAGCGTCCCCAGGCGGCACCGCCCGCAATCGCGGCTCGGATCAGCCCGTCGGCCGCTGGCGGCAGCGTGGTGTCGGCGTGCAGAAAGAGCAGCACCTCGCCCTGGCTCGCATTTGCCCCCGCGTTCATCTGCGATGCCCGGCCACGCGGCGATTCGAGCAGCCGGTCGACCCCTGGCCGCGCCAGATCCGGCGTGCCGTCGCTACTGCCGCCATCGACCAGCAGCAGCTCGGCGCCGCGGCCGCGCAGTTCCTGAAGCACCGCTACCTGCGCGCGGATTGTCGCCGCTTCATTGAGCACGGGGAGGATCAGCGAAAGGAAAGGGCGCTTGGTCGAGATTTGCATGGTCAGCAGGGAATGGTGCATGAGCTAGGGCGGAAAGCGCCTTGCCGGGCAGAGATTCTGGGGCTTGGCTGGCGAGTGATCAAGGCCGTCGGCGATCTGGATTGTCGGGATTGTCTGGAAAATCCAGTGGGACGAGTTCGACTGGAGCTGCGACTACTACCTCAAGCACGGCCGCATGCTGCCCGATGACTGGAAGGAGCGGATCGGCCAGCACGCTGCGATATTCTTCGGCGCCGTCGGCTGGCCGGAGAAGGTACCCGACCACGTGTCGCTATGGGGTTCGCTGCTCAAGTTCCGGCGCGAGTTCGACCAGTACGCCAACCTGCGCCCGGTGCGCCTGATGCCGGGCATCCCGACGCCGCTCGCTGGCCGCGAGGTCGGTGACATCGATTTCTACGTCGTCCGCGAAAACACCGAGGGTGAGTATTCGAGCATCGGCGGCCGCATTTTCGAGGGCAGCGAGAACGAGACGGTCGTCCAGGAAAGTATCTTCACCCGCCGCGGCGTCGACCGGATCCTCAAATTCGCCTTCGAACTCGCGCGGCAGCGAGCAAAGCAACATGTCACCTCGGCGACCAAGTCGAACGGCATCGCGATCTCGATGCCCTACTGGGACGAGCGCTTCGCGGCGATGGCCGCGCAGTATCCCGACATCCGCAGCGACAAGTACCACATCGACATTCTCACTGCGCACTTCGTTCGCCACCCCGACTGGTTCGACGTGGTCGTCGCCTCGAACCTGTTCGGCGACATCCTCTCGGACCTCGGTCCCGCCTGCACCGGCACCATCGGCATCGCGCCATCGGCCAACCTCAATCCCGAGCGCCGGCATCCCTCGTTGTTCGAACCGGTGCATGGCTCAGCACCGGACATCTACGGCCAGGGCATTGCCAACCCGGTCGGCCAGATCTGGTGCGGCGCGATGATGCTCGAACATCTGGGCTACAGCGCAGCGGCGGCAGCGGTCATGGCGGCAATCGAAACGGTCCTTGCCGAGGGGACGCGCACGCCGGACATGGGCGGCAAGGCGAGTACCGTCGACGTCGGCAAGGCGATCGCCGCGCTGGTCGCAAGCGCCGCACGCCCATCCGGCGAGGACGCTTGATCCGGGACCACCGACAGCGGGCGCTGCTACGACCTAAGCCGAGATATCGACTCGATTGCCCAGATTCGGCGGATTGCTGGCCACCGGCGAAGCCGCTTCAAGCAGTTGCAGCGCGCCTTTCTCCTGTACGTCGATGGCCTTTTTCAGTACCGCCATCTGCACCGCCTCTGCAGTTCTGGCCTGACTCATTTCAGTCGCCGCAGCGGCGATTCCGGTTACGTTCATGATCTCTACTCCTATGATTGGTTACCCCGTATATGGTTTCACGGCACATCCGGCCGATTCTTGAGGGTAGAACTGTAGCTCCCTTGCAGGAAAACTGCTCCAGCTCTCGATGGGCGACAAGCCCGGCTCGACGAGCAGCGTCCCGGCCGCCATCAAGGCATCCCAGAGACTGCCGCTGCACCGGTAAGCTTCTCTGGCCGCCAATTGGCAGTGGCGCGCCAGAGACCAGGACGCCACTATCGGCCAGTTCGACGCCAGGACCTCAGCATCCTGGACGACGTACTGCTGCGCGTTGACACGGCAGCACGGACCGCAGCGCCGACCTCGAAACATGCCCTGGTCTACAGGTAGCCGGGCGGCAGGAAGGGATCATCCGGTTCGCCGGCCGAGCGCCAGGCTCCCTGCAGCAGTGTCGGCAATTGCTGACGAGCGGTCAAAATGCCCCGCATTGAGGCAGCAGCGCCCCGCAGCGCACCATGACGAGGCGCAATTGCCGGCAAAATGCCGGTCAGACACGCCATCTCCATGATTTATCATGGTGGCACACCTATTGCTATGCACAATCAGGAGCAATAGTCATGAACCAGCAAATCAAATCCACCTGTTGTTACTGCGGCGTCGGTTGCGGGCTGCTGATTGAATCCGCAGACGGGCAGATCGTCGGGGTGCGCGGCGACCCCGAGCACCCCGCCAACCTCGGCCGTCTGTGCAGCAAGGGCGCGACGCTGCACCTGACGGCGCGGCCGGACTATCGCCTGCTGCATCCGGAACTGCGCCTGGATCGCAGTCAGCCGCGCCAGCGTGTCGGCTGGGAAGCGGCGCTCGATCATGCTGCCGGCCGCTTTGCCGAGATCATTCGCGCGCATGGGCCGGACAGCGTCGCCTTCTACGTCTCCGGGCAGTTGCTCACCGAGGACTATTACGTCTTCAACAAGCTCGCCAAGGGGCTGATCGGCACCAACAACATCGACACCAACTCGCGCCTGTGCATGTCCTCGGCGGTGGCCGGTTACAAGCAGACACTCGGCGCCGATGCACCACCGTGCTGTTACGAGGACATCGCCCTGGCCGACTGCCTGCTGATTGCCGGCGCCAACCCGGCGGTCGCGCATCCGATCGTTTTTCGTCGCATCGAGGATGCGCGCGCAGCCCATCCGGAGCTGCGGATCATCGTCATCGACCCGCGCCGCAGCGAAACCGCCGCGCTTGCCGATCTGCACCTGGCGCTCAAGCCCGGCACCGACATCGCGCTTTACAACGGCCTGCTCAACGTCCTGCTCGGCGAACAACTCGTCGATCGCGACTACATCGCGCTGCATACCGAGGGCTTCGACGAACTCGAAGCAATCGTTGCCGCCTACCCGCCAGCGGCGGTGGCCGAGATCTGCGGCCTCGCCGAAACCGACATCATCCAGGCGGCACGCTGGTTCGGTACTGCCGGCGCGGCGCTGTCGCTGTACTGCCAGGGACTCAACCAGTCGTCGCACGGCACGCACAACAACGCAGCGCTGATCCACCTGCATCTGGCGACCGGCCAGATCGGTCGCCCCGGCGCCGGTCCCCTTCTCGCTGACCGGACAGCCGAACGCCATGGGCGGCCGTGAAGTCGGTGGCCTGGCCAACCTGCTTTCAGCGCACCGCGACCTCGCCAACTCCAAACACCGGGATGAAGTGGCGAGCCTGTGGGGCGTCCCGTCGGTACCCGCAGCGCCCGGCAGGACCGCCATCGAACTCTTTGCGGGGCTCAAGCGCGGGGTGGTCAAGGCGGTCTGGATCGCCTGCACCAATCCTGCGCAATCGCTGCCCGACCAGGCCGAAGTACGCGCCGCGCTGCAGGCCGCCGATTTCGTCGTGCTGCAGGAAGCCTACGCCAACACCGACACCGCCGCCTATGCCGACCTGCTGCTGCCGGCTACTACCTGGGGGGAAAAGGAGGGAACGGTCACCAACTCCGAGCGCCGCATCACGCACCTGACCCCGGCGCTCAGCCCCGCCCGGCGAGGCGCGCCACGACTGGCAGATCGCCGTCGATTTCGCGCGTCGTCTCGGCGCCCGCCTCGATCAGCCGCTGACCGGAAATTGTTTCCCTACACCAACGCCGAAGCGATCTTCAACGAGCATCGCGAGAGCACGCGCGGGCGCGATCTCGACATCACCGGCCTGAGCTATGCGCTGCTCGACGCAGCCGGCCCGCAGCAGTGGCCCATGCCCGAGGGCGCCAGCCACGGACGCCAGCGCCTGTACGAAGACGGCGTCTTTGCGACCCCCGGCGGGCGTGCGCGTTTCGTCCAGGTCGAGCACCAGCCGACTGCCGAAAGCACCGACGCAGCGCGCCCGATCAGCCTGCTCTCCGGCCGTCTGCGTGACCAGTGGCACGGCATGAGCCGTACCGGCAGCGTCGCGCGGCTGTTCAATCTCGACGACGAGCCGCTGCTGTCGATGCACCCGGACGACCTGCAGCAACGCGGCCTGGTCGCCGGCGATCTGGCGCAGGTGGACAGTGCGCGCGGCGACATCGTCGTACGCGTCAAGTCGGATGCCGGTCTGACTCGAGGCAGCGCCTGGCTGCCGATGCACTGGGGCAGCCAGTTCATGAACAGCGCCGGCGTCAATGCACTGACCACCTCGGCACGCGATCCCTACTCGCATCAACCCGAACTCAAGCACGCCGCGGTCGCGGTCAACAAGGCCGAACTGCCGTGGCAACTGGTAATCCTGCGCAAGGCCGGGGTTGGCGAGCTGGCCGCGCTCGCCCTGCTCGCCAGGGCGCGGACGCTGCTCGGCGAGTTCGCTTTCGCCAGCGTCGGACTCTACGGTCGCGCGAGCCGCTGGTGATCTTCCGTGCAGCGCACCCGCAGGCGCTGCCGGAAAGTCGCCTGCAGGAAATCGACAGCCTGTTCGGTCTCGGCGACGAAGCGGCAGCGATCGTCTATGTAGACCAACGCCGCCAGATCAGCAAGCGCGCGCTGGCACCGGACGGCAAGCTGATCGGCGTTCGTCTCGCCGGCGAGACGCAGGCAGAGGTGTGGCTCAAGGAGGTGATGGCCGACGACACGCTCGACGCCGAGCTGATCCGCTGGGCCGTCGCGCCGATCGGCAAGCGCCCCGGAAAACTGCCGGTACGCAGTCGCGTCGTCTGCAAATGCGCCGACGTCACCGCCGCGCAGATCGCGACCGACATCGCTAGCCGGCGCGACGCTGGCCGTGCTGCAGGAGCAGCGGAAATGCGGTACCTTCTGTGGTTCATGTCTGCCGGAACTCCGACAGATGATTTCTGACCAGGCACTGCACGCCAGCGATGCAAGCCGTGCTGTGAACACAGCGGGAGGGGGTATGAATTTCGCGTTGTTCATCAGGGAGATCGGACGTGGCGCGACAGGCGCGCGCGACCTGTCACGCGGCGACGCGCAGCAGCTCTACGGCGCGATGCTCGATGGCGAGGTCCCGATCTCGAACTCGGGGCGATCGCCATCGCGCTGCGCATGAAGACCGAGACGGTCGACGAAATGGGCGGTTTTCTCGCCGCCGCGAGCGATCGCCTGCCGACCCTGCGGCGCCCCCCTGCGGAAAGATCCGCCCGGTGGTCATCCCGACCTACAACGGCGCGCGCCGCAACGCCAATCTGACGCCGCTGCTGGCGCTGCTGCTGCAGCGCTTCGGCGTTCCGGTGCTGCTGCACGGCTTGAGCGACGATTACGGGCGGGTCACCAGCGAGCAGGTGCTGCAGCGAGTACGGCCTGCTGGCGAGCGGCAGCCTGCAGGAGGCGCAACCTGATCGATCAACGCCGCGTCGCCTACCTGCCGCTGCCGCTGCTCTCTCCCGGCCTCGACCGCCAGCTTGCCCTGCGCATCCGTCTGGGCCTGCGCAACAGCGCGCACAGCCTGGTCAAGATGCTCGATCCTTTTCAGGGCGATTCCCTGCTGCTCGCCGCGGCGACGCACCCCGATTACCTCGCAGCATGCGCGCGCGTGCTCACCGGCACGGCGCCAACGCGCTCCTGCTGCGCGGCACCGAAGGCGAACCCTTCGCCAATCCCAAGCGCCGCCCGACTGATCGAGCACCTCCACGACGGCGTCAGCGACATCCTCTTCGAAGCCGAACACGACAGCCTCAGAAACCTGCCGCAGCTCCCGAGAACTGCGACGCCAAAGCCACGGTCGCCTGGATGCGCCGCGTCCTCGCCGGCGAAGTCTCGCTGCCGCTACCGATCGCCAACCAGCTTGCCTGCTGTCTCTATGCCTGCGGTCGGGCAACCGATTTCATCAGGCGAAGGCGCTTGGTGGCGGTGGAGGGAAACAGGTTGGCGATGGTTTACGCTGCTTACCCTGAGCAATTTCGGGTTTTCCGGCGTGCACATGTTCTTCGTGATCAGCGGCCTGATCATCTACCATGCGCACCGCCACGACGTGGACAATTTCTACAGGGTTCCGGATTACCTTCTCAAGCGGCTGGTGCGCATTTATCCGCTGTACTGGATCGTGTTCATCGTCTCGGGCGGCTGGAAGGTGTTCGCCAACCGCATGGAGGTCGGCGACTTTTTCCTGAACGCCCTGTTATTCACGTCCAGCAAATCCTTGCTCGTCGCAGTCGCCTGGACGCTGGCTTACGAGATGGTGTTCTACGGCATTTTCATCACCTTCATCCTCAAGAGGTCGCTGGGGATGCTGGTCTTCGCCACCTGGTTCGTGCTGGTCGCGCTCAATGATCACTACCACTTCGCCAACCTGATCGGCCTCAACCTGATCAATACCCTGTTCATGCTCGGCCTGCTCACCTCGGCCACGGTGATGGCGCTGCGCAAGCAGCTAAGCAAGAACAGTCGCGACTGGATCGGCATCGTCAGTCTCGTCGCCGGCACGCTGGTTTTCGTCGGCACCGCCTGTTGGTACATTCTGCTCGACGATCCAAAACTGCCCGTCTGGGACAATCTGACCTTGACCCTGGGTTTCGGAACAGGCAGCGCGCTGCTCCTGCTCGCTTCGGTCTCGGCAAGACTCGAAGGCTTGTGGAAAAGACAGCGCTGGCTCCTGTTGATCGGCGACGCCTCGTACTCGATCTACCTGGTACATTTCTTTTTCCAGAAACGCGTATCCAACGGGCTCCGTTCGCTCGACTGGGTACCTGCGGGCGAGAAGACGCAGGCCAAGGCGCTCCTGCTGCTGGCCGTGATCATGGCCATTTCGATTGCCTGCGGCATCATCATTCACAAGTGGATTGAAAAACCCGTTCTCGCCAAGTGCCGGGAATGGCTCAAAATAGGCGGCTCTGCCCGGCCGCATGACCATCCCCAAGCCCAGAGAGCCACCTCTCCGAGTTAACTCGATTGTATGCGACAATGCCATATGTAAGGGCGTATCGGCGCCAACCGCCCGCAGCGGATGACAGACCAGTGGCTGGATGGAATCTCCACGGATCGGTGATCGGGGCGAATCAATCAGGGAGATCGCTCCAAACATGCTGCTGATGATCGATAACTATGACTCATTCACCTACAATCTCGTCCAGTATTTTGGCGAGCTCGGACAGGATGTCAGAGTCTTCCGTAACGATGCCATCTCGATTGCCGAGATCACGCGCCTGAAGCCGGCCTTGCTGGTGATCTCTCCCGGCCCGTGCGCACCGGCACAAGCCGGCATTTCTCTGGCGGCGATTCGCGAATTTGCGGGCAGGATTCCCCTGCTCGGGGTATGCCTTGGCCATCAGGCAATCGGTGAGGCTTTCGGTGGCCGCGTCGTGCACGCCCGCAAGTTGATGCATGGCAAGGTATCGCCGGTCAAGCACACGGACCAGGGTGTCTTTCGTGGCCTGCCCAGCCCGCTGACCTGCACACGCTATCATTCTCTGGCCGTCGAACGCGACTCCCTGCCGGCCTGCCTGGAAATCACCGCCTGGACGGACGACGGCGAGATCATGGGCCTGCGCCACAAAACACTGGCCGTCGAGGGAGTCCAGTTCCATCCGGAATCGATCCTGACCGAGCGCGGCCACGATCTCTTGCAGAACTTCCTCGAGGAGTACAAATGAAGCCCCAGGATGCACTGGCGCGGGTCATCGAACACCGCGAAATCTTCCACGACGAAATGATTTCCCTGATGCGCCAGATCATGAGCGGTGAAGTCACACCAGTGATGATTGCGGCGATCATCGTCGGCCTGCGCGTCAAAAAGGAAACGATCGGCGAAATCTCGGCAGCGGCGCAGGTCATGCGCGAATTGTCGACCAAGGTGCAGGTCAGTGACCGCGCCCGCCTGGTCGATACCTGCGGGACCGGTGGTGACGGTGCCCAGACCTTCAACATCTCGACCGCTGCGATGTTCGTTGCAGCCGCGGCCGGGGCACGCGTTGCCAAGCATGGTGGGCGATCCGTCTCGTCGCAGTCAGGCAGCGCCGACGTTCTCGAAGCCCTCGGTGTCAATATCCACCTCACACCGGCACAGGTCGGACAGAGCGTCGACGAGGTCGGCATCGGCTTCATGTTTGCTCCCAATCATCACAGTGCCATGAAGCACGCGGCGCCGGTACGCCGCGAACTCGGCGTGCGCACGCTGTTCAACATCCTGGGGCCATTGACCAACCCGGCCAACGCGGCCAATCAGGTACTGGGCGTCTTTCATCCCGATCTGGTCGGCATCCAGGTGCGTGTCTTGCAGCGCCTCGGCAGTTCGCACGCACTCGTCGTTTTCGGCCGCGAAGGCCTCGACGAAATCTCGATCTCCGGCGAAACCCTGGTCGGCGAACTGAAGAACGGCCGCGTCGAGGAATACACGCTCCACCCCGAGCAGTTCAACCTGCCGGTGCACGACCCGAGGGTTCTGCGCGTGGCCAACGTCGAGGAGTCCAAAACCATGTTGCTGGCCGCGCTCGAAGACCGGATTGGTGCCGCGCGCGACATCGTCGCCCTCAACGCCGGCGCCAGCATCTACGTCAGTGGCCTGGCCGCGACGCTGGCGGATGGAGTCGATAAGGCTTTCGAAGCGCTCACCTCGGGTGCCGCGCGCGCCCGGCTCGACGATTTCGTGAAATTCACGCGACGCTTTGCGGCCTGATGGACTTGCCGGGAGGATTTGCCATGGCAAGACCACAGCTTGAACGACACTTCGACGCGGCAGCTTATCTCGCCTGGGAAGAGACTCAGGAAGAGCGTCACGAATACCTGTCGGGTGAAGTGTTCGCCATGCTGGGCGTGCGCCAGGCACACAATCTCGCGACCCTGAACCCGTATACCAGTTTGCGCCAGGCGCTCAAATGAGCGACGTCCTCAAGCGGATTCTTGCCGTCAAGCGTGACGAAGTCGCCACGTCGAAAGTCGAAACCCCGCTCGCCGCGATGCGCAGCGCAGCCGAAGCACAGCCAGTGCCGCGCGATTTTCTTGGCGCAATCCGGAACCGAATCGCCGCCGGCAAGCCGGCAGTGATCGCCGAGATCAAGAAGGCCAGCCCGTCCAGAGGCGTCCTGCGTTCTGATTTTCGCCCCGCCCGGATCGCTGCCAGTTATGAACAACATGGCGCGGCATGTCTATCGGTGCTCACCGACCGTCGGTTTTTCCAGGGGGCACCAGCATACCTGCAGGCGGCGCGTGCCGCCTGTGAATTGCCGGTGTTGCGCAAGGACTTTCTGATTGACGCGTATCAGGTTCACGAAACCAGGGCGATGGATGCCGATGCGATCCTGCTCATCGCTGCGGCACTCGATCTGCCAGCGATGCGTGATTTTGAAGCCATCGCCGACAGTCTCGGCATGGCGGTGCTCGTCGAAGTGCATAATGCTCAGGAGCTTGATCTCGCCTTGCAGCTTCGCACCTTGCTGATCGGTATCAACAACCGCAACCTGCGCAGCTTCGAAGTCAACCTGCAAAACACCCTTGAACTTCTGCCCTATCTCCCGGCTGACCGCATCGTCGTCACTGAAAGCGGCATCCTCTCTACCCGCGACGTGCAACTGGTGCGCGACCATGGCGTCAATGCCTTTCTCGTTGGCGAAGCCTTCATGCGTGCTGTCGACCCTGGCGAAGCGCTGGCCGAGTTGTTCACCTGAATCTTATTAGCGCCGTCCAGCCCGTACGGCAAGCGGAACGAATGCTTCTGCGCGCTTGCATCGTGTTCGACCGACCGGCCCCCAAGCCTGACCTGAATACAAACTGCCCATGCGCAGCAACCAGGCTGCCGAGGCGCACTTTCCCAAGACAAATGGCGAGTCCTGTTGCAAAAACCCAACAACCTCTGGCCCGCATTCCAGGAAAGCGTTCAGGGAACTTGCTCAGGCCATCGCCGTTTGCCAGAATCGCTGCAACTTCTCGTTTCTTTTTCGAGAGGTCCAGTTTGATGGAGCAGCAGCGAGCTTCATTGATCTCAAACCTAGAGGAGATTCACCATGCAAAAGAAACTCATCGCACTGGCAGTCGCCAGCCTGGCCTCGGGCGCTGCTTTTGCCCAGACCAACGTCACCATGTACGGTATTGCCGATGCCGGCTATGCGTATAGCACCGGCGACGCCGGCAATGGTATTCGCAACGTCGCCGGCGTCCCGGTACGCGTAAATGTTCCGGGCACCAACACCTTCAGCGGCATCGTTTCCGGCATTCTCAGCGGCTCGCGCCTCGGTTTTCGTGGTGAGGAAGCACTCGGCAACGGCCTGAAGGCGATCTTCACGCTCGAGTACTCGCTCAACATCGACAACAACAGCGGCGTCGGCAACACCGGCGGCCTCAACGCCCGCCAGCAGTACGTCGGCCTCTCCGGCGCCACCTGGGGTACCGTCGCTCTTGGTCGCCAGTATTCTCCGGGTTACCAGGCAACGGTCAATAACGACCCGATGGGTGGTGCCCTGGTCGAATCGCAATCCTTCCTTTCCGCCAACGCCGGTTACACCATCACCCCGAACAGCCCCGCTCGCTGGGACAACGCTCTGACCTACACCAGCCCGAATTGGGGCGGTTTCAGCGCCAAGGCCATCTACTCCTTCGGTGAGACCACGGACGCCGCCGGCACCTACAACGACAAGAACGTCAGCGTAACGGATAACAGCAAGTGGGCTGTCGGTGCCAACTATGCCAACGGCCCGCTCAACGTCGACCTGGTCTATCAGGCACGCGACAACATCCGGCCGTCTGGCACTCTCGCCATCAACTCGTTTGATACCCAGGAATGGTACATTGGTGCCAGCTTTGACCTGAAAATGGTCAAGCTCATGGGTAGCTGGCAGGGCATGAACGTCAGCAACTCTTCGCGGCTGATCAACAACAGCCAGGTCGACAGCCAGCTCTGGCAGGTTGGCGCAGTCATCCCGGTTCTCGCCGCCAGCAACATTCATCTGGGCTATGCCCAGCTGATGATGGATGGCAACAATCGGGCTGTGGTTCCGCTGACCGGCGACTCGCAGTCTGCCACCCTGGCCTGGACGACCGCCTTGTCGAAGCGCACCACCTTCTATGCAGGTTATGTCTGGGCCTCGAACGACAAAAAGGGCATTGCCGCAGCCCCGGTGGGTGGTGGCCTCCTGACCGGCGCGATTGGCTCGCGTGGCGAGGACAACAATACCTTCCTGGCGGGCATCCGTCACACCTTCTAATTTGACGTTGCTCCATTGCTTCCTGAAACGGGCGCTTCGGCGCCCGTTTTTTTTTTCGTGAATCGTGCTGACCAGGCTGCGAATCTTGATCCGTTCAGCAACGTGACTAAAATACAACAATCTCTCTGCTCGGCTTTTCATGATCACTCATAAAGCTTGCCCCACCCCCGTGCCGCCTGCCACAATCGAGTCGACTTTCGCCGTTGGCTGCGCAGACGCATCGATACAGACGACTGGTGAAGAAATATTTTTTCTTCATTTTTTTGACCTACAGGAGAACTCACAAATGCAAAAGAAACTGATTGCCCTGGCAGTTGCCGGTCTGGCATCGGGTATTGCTTCCGCGCAGACCAACGTCACCATGTACGGCGTACTTGACTTGGCCTATGCTTACAGTTCAGGTAACGCCGGACGCAATGGTCTCGGAATCAAGATTCCGGGCACGAACACCTTCAGCGGTATTACCGGCGTCGGCGCCGGGAATCGCCTCGGCTTCAAGGGCGAAGAAGCGCTGGGCAATGGCCTGAAAGCAGTGTTTACCCTCGAGTACGGCCTCGACCCGGACCTCAACTGCGGCATCGGCACCTGCGGTCTGAACGCCCGCCAGCAGTTCGTCGGACTGGCGAGCAACTATGGTACCGTCGCACTCGGTCGTCAATACGCTCCGGGTTTTAACGCGACCGCCAACAACGACGCACTCGACGCGAGCGATTTTGGCATTCAATCGAGCCTCAGTGCGATCAATGGCATGACGATCACGCCGAACAGCCCGGCCCGTTTCAACAACGCCATCACCTATACCAGTCCCGATCTGTCCGGCTTCAAGGCAAGTGCCATTTACAGCTTCGGCGAGACCCGCGACGCTTCTGGCGGCTACAACGACAAGCAGGTCAGTACCACGGATAACGGCAAATACGGTCTTGGCCTCAACTATGCCAATGGTCCGATCAATTTCGACGCCGTCTGGCAATCGCGTACCAATGTCGTTGTCCCGACCGCTGCCCCTCCATACCAGTTGGCCGGTACCGGCAAGAGCATCAACGAATGGTACGTCGGCGGCAGTTACGACTTCAAGATCGTCAAGGCTTTTGCCAGCTACCAGGCTCTCGACAACAACAACAATGTGCGCAGGTACGGCGGGATCGATTCCAGCGACCTCTGGACCGTTGGTCTGACCGCACCGATCGGTCGCGGCACCCTCGGGCTGAGCTATGGCAGGCTGACGACCGACCGCAACTATGCCTCGGATGGCGTCAGCTGGGGTGCCGGAACCCAGTACACCTATCCGCTGTCGAAGCGTACCTCCTTGTATGCAGCCTACAGCTATTTCAGCAACAACAACAACGTTCTCCTTCCTGGTCAAGCAATCGCCATACCGGGAATCGTCGGTGCCACAGGCGAAAGCAACTACGCACTCGGTACCGGCATTACACACAGCTTCTGATTCCAGTCTGTTCGCAGCATCAACGGGCGCCCTGGCGCCCGTTTTTTCACCGAAGAAGCAACACCGACCAAACATCTCGCTTGCGTCCAGAGCTGGCATTCTGTATAATTTTCGCCTTTCGACCCAAGCACCAGTTTTTGATAGGGAAAAACATCCATGGCCAATAGCGCACAAGCTCGCAAGCGTGCCCGCCAAGCCGTCAAGCAACGCGCCCACAACACCAGCCTGCGCTCCAGCCTGCGGACCGCCGTCAAGCGTGTGCAAAAGGCCATTCTGGCTGGCGACAAAGCGGCGGCGCAGAGCATTTACCAGGAGTCGGTATCGGTGATCGACCGCATCGCCGACAAGAAGATCATCCACAAGAACAAGGCCGCACGCCACAAGAGCCGCCTTTCGGCTCAGGTCAAGAGCCTCGGCGCATAAGCTTTCCTGGATCGTCTGAAGCGGCGCCTGCGGGCGCCGTTTCTTTTGGTCGACAGGCTGGGCCCCATCCACAGGCAAAACCCGCCCAGTGCCATCCGCTTGGCCCGTGCTCACGCTGCCCGCATACCCCTTGCGCCGAATCGCAGTGGGCGGGGGCTTGGCGATCAAGGTATAATCTTGCGATCGAGAGTCAATATTAGATCGTGCTAATATTACCATTGTGACGGGGAATGTTATGGCTGCGGTGAAGATGGACATGGAACAGGCTCGCTTCAACATGATCGAGCAACAGATCCGCCCTTGGGAGGTGCTGGATCCGGAAGTACTGGGAGTGCTTGCAGCAGTCAAGCGTGAAGTCTTCGTCCCCGAGGCGTTCAAGGCACTGGCGTTTGCCGACCTGGAGTTACCGATTGGCAACGGCCAGACGATGCTGCCGCCGAAGATCGAGGCGCGCATTCTCCAGGAAGTGGGGGTCAGGAACACCGACATCGTTCTTGAGGTGGGTACCGGCAGTGGGCATATGGCCGCTCTTCTCGCTTCAAAGGCCGAGTATGTCTATAGCGTCGAGATCGATCCGGTCCTCGCCGAAACCGCCCGCCGTAACCTGCGGCGTGCCGGCGTAACCAACGTCAGCGTCGAAACGGGTGACGCCTCACAGGGCTGGTCCGGCCACTCCCCCTACGATCTGATCGTCATCTCGGGTTCCCTGCCCGAACTGCCCGACGTATTTCTGCAGCAACTCAAGCTTGGCGGCCGCCTCACGGCGTTCATCGGTGAAGCGCCGGTGATGGAAGCTCAGTTGATCATTCGCACCGATGACAAGGCGTTCAACACCATCAATTTCTTTGAAACCGTGGTCGCGCCCTTGACCACCAGGAAGCGCCAGAGCTTCGTCTTCTAACGGCCTCCTGGCGCTCGATGCAGCACCTCCCTGCGCTCGAACTGGCCAACTGGCTGTTGGCGGCAACAACTCCGTCGCCTGCTGAAAGTGAGTTCGTGTCATGCCCCTGAAACTCCGCGCCGGCAGGATCAGCCTCGTGCTGGTGGCTCTCCTGTCGGCTGCTTCCGCAAGGGCAGCCGACCTGCTGCAGGTCTATCGCAATGCCCTCGCCTACGACGCCCAGTACGCGGCTGCGCGTGCGGCCGCCGAAGCCGGACGCGAGAAGCTACCGCAGGCGCTCGCCGGCCTGTTGCCGACCATCGGGGCGACCGGCAACACCTTCTGGAACGACACCAACTACAAGGTCACGATCGGACCCGACCGGCAAAGCTACCAGAACAAGTACAACAGCAACAGCTTTGGCGTGAACCTGACGCAACCGCTGTTCCGCTGGCAGAATTTCGTCCAGTACGGTCAGTCGAAGCTGCTGCTGATGCAGACCGAGGCCAACTTTGCGCAGGCCGGACAGGATCTGATCCTGCGCGTCGCCCAGGCGTATTTTGACGTGCTCTTCGCGATCGAGAACCTGCGCGCGGTGCAGGCCAACAAGACGGCGATCGCTCAGCAACTCGAACAGGCGAAGAAGAATTTCGAGGTCGGCACGGCAACCATCACCGATACCTATGAATCGCAATCGCGCTTCGACCTGGCGACTGCGCAGGAGATCGCTGCCGACAATGACCTGGAAGTGAAGCGTTATGCGCTACGCGTGCTGGTCGGCAAGGATCCGGGGGAACTGAATCGGCTGAAACCGCAAGCGGTGATGGAACCACCGCAACCGGCAAGCATGGAACCATGGGTAGAGGCGGCAGAACGTGACAGTTTTATCGTCCAGGCACAACAGGCAGCAGCCGAAGCGGCCAGCAAGGGAGTCGACATCAGCCGTGCGGCTCATTATCCGACGCTCGATGTAGTCGCCAACTACGGGCAGAACAATGGCCCGGGGCAGTTTGGGGTCGGCTCGATCGACACCAGCACCGGCCAGATTGGCCTACAGCTCAATATCCCGATTTTTCAGGGCGGGGCTGTCAACTCGCGAACCCGTGAAGCCATTGCCAGGCGCGACGGGGAACGGGCCTCGCTGGACAATGCAATCCGCAACGCAGCCCTCGGCGCGCGCCAGTCCTATCTCGGCGTGGTCAATGGCCTCGCCGGAGTTCGCGCACTCGAAGCGGCGCTGGTTTCCAGTCTCAGCTCACTGGAGTCGAACCGGCTGGGCTACGAGGTCGGGGTACGTATCAACATCGACGTGCTCAATGCCGAGAATCAGGTCTACGTCACCCGGCGCGATCTGGCCAAAGCTCGTTTCGACACCCTGATCAGCCAGCTCAGGTTGAAGGCTGCGGTTGGATCGCTCGCCGAAAGCGACCTGGAACGGATCAATTCGCTGTTCGAAGCGCCATAAGCCGCTCGATCAATGCCATGGTGCGCGCCGTCGCTCCGCGGTGCGTCTGACTGAAAGTTTTCGCGGCAGCACGCATGGCCAGCAGCGCTTGCGGATGCTGGAGCAGATCTCTTGCCGCAATGGCCGCTTCGCTGGCATTCGAAACCGCACGCGCAGCCCCGCAAGCAATGGCATCTGCACTGGCCTGGGCAAAGTTGAAGCGATGCGGGCCAAGCAGGACCGGGCAGCCGCAGGCAGCCGCCTCGATCAGGTTCTGGCCGCCAAAAGGCAGCAAGGTACCCCCCATCAGGGTCAGATCAGCGAGCGCGTAAAAGGCGGCCATTTCACCCATGCTGTCGCCCAGCCAGACCTGCATTTCGCGGCCTGGCAAGGTTTCCGCACTTCTGCGGCAGAATGCCAGCCCGCGCTTGCCAATCAGTTCGGCGACCTCGGCAAAACGTTGCGGATGACGCGGCACCAGCAGCAAGAGCAAGTCGGGAATGTTCATTCCCATGAAGGCTTCGAGAATCAGCGCTTCCTCGCCTTCTCGTGTACTGGCGGCCAGCCAGACCGGGCGGGCAGAGAGCGCCTGCCGCCAGCAAGCTCCCTGCCGGAGCATGGCCGGCGCCGGGGTTACATCGAACTTGAGGTTGCCGCAGACGCTGACCTGGCGAGCGCCGATCTTCTGCAGGCGTTCGGCGTCGGCGGCGGTCTGTGCCGCAATCGCGCTCAACGATGCCAGGGCTGGCCGGATCAGGCTCGGCAAGCGTGCATAGCCGCGCTGCGAACGTGCGGACAGGCGAGCGTTGATCAAAGCCATCGGCAGCTTGCGTCGCCTGGCCGCCTCGATCAGGTTGGGCCACACTTCAGTTTCCATCAGCAAGCCGATTTGGGGCTGAAAGTGGTCGAGAAAGCGCCCGCAGGCAGCAGGCAGGTCATAAGGCAGATAGGCCTGCATCAGCCGCCCGGGATGCCGCGCCAGCAACTCCTGAGCGGTCGTCCGACCGGTCGGCGTCATGTGCGTCAGCAGCACACCGTGCCCAGGGTAGGCACGCAGCAGCGAATCGATCAGCGGTGCCGCGGCACGTGTCTCGCCGACCGAAACGGCGTGCAGCCAGAGCAGCGGCAGGGGTGGACGCGAGGCGTAGAAGCCGTGCCGCTCGCCCAGCTGCTGCAGGTACTCGGGCTGCCGGCGCGCTCGCCAGAGCAGGCGCAGCCAGACCAGCGGCATGGCCAGATAGAAGAGCAGCGAATACAGCAGACGGCTCATCGGCGCAGGATCTGCTCGGTGACCGTCAGCACCTCGCTGACCGACGGCGGAGCACCGGCGCCGCCGAGATTGCGTACGATGCCGCTGCCATGGACTCCGGTCAGCGCCGGGTCGGTCGCGATGTACAGGGCGATGACCGGTACGCGCAGGGCCGCGGCGAGGTGCGCGAGGCCGGTATCGACGCCAATGGTCAGGCTGGCCCGTGCAATCAGCGCGGCGACCTGCGGCAGGCTCAGAGGTGGCGCCAGCACTGCAGCCGTGACCGCGGCGGCGATACGTTCGGCACGTTGCCGTTCGACCGCGTTGCCGGCCGGCAGGACCGGCGTCAGTCCGCGCTCGCCAAGAGCCTGGCCAAGCTCGCACCAGTGCATTTCATCCCACAGCTTGTCGTCGCGACTGGTCGCCGTCAGCAGAACCACCAGACGATCTGCACTGAGCCAGTCGGTTTCGATCGTCGGCGCCGAAATCCCGTAGTCGAGCGGCAGGTCGACCGGGTAGTCGAAAGCAGCAGCAGCCAGCCAGCGGTTGCGTTGTACCGCATGCACATTGCGAGGAATGACGAAGGTCTGGTCATAGAACCGCGCTGCCAGGGGTTCACGCGCGGCTTCGGCGGCATAACCGCAATGCCTGCCCTGCGCTTGCCGAGCAATCAGCGCGCTCTTCAGCAATCCTTGCGTATCGAGCACGATGTCGTACGCCTTGCGGCTGATGAGTCGCCGGAAATCGCGCAGTTCACGCCAGGTGGCAAGCCGGCCAAGGTGCCGGCGCCAACGTCTGAGGGCAACCGGAATGACTTGGTCGAGCGCCGGATGCAGACGGGGAATATCGGCAAAGGACTCCTCGACACACCAGTCAATCCGCGCTCCGGGAAAGACATGACGCAGATCGCTGAGCACCGGCAGGTTGTGAATTACGTCACCGAGCGACGAGGTCTTTACCAGTAGGATGCGCATCGCTGGGCCAGGGTGATGAAGGCGGTAGCCGGGAAGTGCGCATTATAGGAGATGCCCAGCCTGCTGCACGGCTGGCGCACCATTGAAGCGCTATAATGCCGCCTCTTGCCATCCCTTCGCGGCGAGTCGGCCCTGTTCTGGAGACGCTGCAAATGAACTCCCCCATGATTCGTCCGGTCGTCCTTTGTGGAGGATCCGGGACCCGTCTGTGGCCGCTTTCGCGAACGCATTATCCCAAGCAGTTTCTGCGTCTGGTGGATGATTTTTCGCTGCTCCAGAACACCTTGCGACGACTCGACGGCCTCGCAGGACTTGGCAGGGCAATTGCCGTGGCCAACGAAAACCACCGTTTCCTGGTCGCCGAACAACTCCTGGAGATCGGGCTGCAGGCCGACATCCTGCTTGAGCCGGCCGCGCGCAATACCGCGCCTGCGGTCGCAGCGGCAGCGCTGCAGGCACTCGGTGAGGAAGGGGAGAAAGCTGCGCCGCTGCTGCTGGTGCTTCCCTCGGATCACGTGATTGCCGATGTCGCCGCTTTCCAGGACGCAGTCAGGGGGGCGATTCCGCACGCCAACGCCGGAGCTCTGGTCACCTTTGGTGTGTTGGCTGACCGCCCGGAAACCGGCTACGGCTATATTCGCCGTGGCGATCCAGTCAGCGGGGGCTATGCCCTCGCTCGTTTCGTCGAAAAACCCGATCCTGAAACTGCGCAAGCCTACCTGGATTCGGGCGACTACTTCTGGAATAGCGGCATGTTCCTGTTCCGCGCCGACACTTATCTCGAGGCACTCGACCGCTTCGCGCCGGCCATCCGCAACTGCGTTGCCACATCGATGGCGAGTGCGCGCCGCGATCTCGATTTTCTCCGCCTCGACCCGGTCGCTTTCGCGGCCAGCCCGTCGATCTCGATCGATTACGCAGTCATGGAAAAGACCGAGCGGGGGGTGGTCATTCCGCTCTCTGCCGGCTGGAACGACATCGGTGCCTGGGATGCGCTATCGACCATCGGCCAGACCGGTGCCAACAGCAACACACAACGCGGCGACGTGCACAGCGTCGACACCCGCGATTGCGTCCTGATCTCCGAAGGACGATTGCTCGCCACGGTGGGGGTCAGGGATCTGATCGTGATCGCCACCCCCGACGCGGTATTGGTGGCCGACAAGTCGAAAGCGCAGGAGGTCAAGGCGCTGGTCGAAGAATTGAAGTGCGCGACACGTTGCGAAACCGAATTCCGGCACATCGTGCATCGCCCCTGGGGTAGCTACGAGGGGTTGGCGAACGGCCCGCGCTATCAGGTCAAGCGCATCCTGGTCAAGCCAGGCGCGAGCCTCAGTCTGCAGAAGCATCATCATCGTGCCGAGCACTGGGTCGTCGTCAAGGGCACGGCGCTGATCGCGCGCGGCAACGAATCGCTGCTGCTCTCCGAAAACCAGTCGACCTATATTCCGCTCGGCGTGGTGCATCGCCTGGAAAACCCCGGCAAGATCGACCTCGAAATCGTCGAGGTTCAGTCCGGCAGCTACCTGGGAGAAGATGACATCGTTCGTCTGGAAGACAGCTACGGCAGATGAGTCCGATCGCCGATACCACCTTGACCTGGATTACGCCATGATCCGCCCGCCGGTCGCGACACGCATTCCCCCCACCCTGCTTGAAAGGCTCTCCCCATGATTCTGGTTACTGGCGGTGCCGGCTTTATCGGAGCCAACTTCGTTCTCGACTGGCTGGCACAGAGCGACGAGGCGCTGCTCAACCTCGACAAGCTGAGCTATGCGGGCAATCGCGAAAACCTCGCCTCGCTGACCAATGACCCGCGGCACCTCTTCGTGCACGGCGACATTGGCGACAGCGAACTGACGGACCGCCTGCTGGCGCAATACCAGCCGCGCGCGATCCTCAACTTCGCCGCCGAATCGCACGTCGACCGCTCGATCCACGGCCCGGAAGACTTCATCCAGACCAACATCGTCGGCACCTTCCATCTGCTGGAAGCCGTGCGCGCTTACTGGAACGGCCTGCCCGACGAGGCCAGACGGGGCTTCCGCTTCCTGCAGGTATCCACCGACGAGGTCTATGGCTCCTTGTCCAGAGACGAACCCGCCTTCAGCGAAACCCATCGCTACGAACCCAACAGTCCCTACTCGGCGAGCAAGGCAGCGAGCGACCACCTGGTACGCGCCTACCACCACACCTATGGCCTGCCGGTGCTCACCACCAACTGCTCGAACAACTACGGCCCCTACCACTTCCCCGAGAAGCTGATCCCGCTGATCATCGTCAACGCTCTCGCCGGCAAACCCTTGCCGATCTATGGCGACGGTCAGCAGATTCGCGACTGGCTGTACGTCAAGGACCACTGCAGTGCCATCCGGCGCGTACTCGATGCCGGTCGTCCCGGCGAGACCTACAATATCGGCGGCTGGAACGAAAAAACCAATCTCGACATTGTGCATACGGTCTGTGCGCTGCTCGACGAGATCAGTCCGCGCGCCGACGGCAAGCCCTACCACGAACAGATCCGCTACGTGACCGATCGGCCAGGCCACGATCGACGCTACGCCATCGACGCCCGCAAGATCGAAAGGGAACTGGGCTGGAAACCGGCCGAAACCTTCGACACCGGTATTCGCAAGACTGTGCAGTGGTATCTGCAAAATCAGGACTGGGTTCGCCATGTCCAGTCCGGCGCCTACCGCGATTGGGTCGAGAAGAACTACGGCGAGCGCCAGCCATGAAGATCCTGCTCTTCGGCAAGCGCGGACAGGTCGGCTGGGAATTGCAGCGCAGCCTGGCGCCGCTTGGTCAGATCGTCGCCCTCGATTACGAAGGGGAAGGCAGCCTGTGCGGCAGTTTCACCGATCTCGCGGGACTGGCCGCCTGCGTGCGCGCAGTCGCTCCCGACGTCATCGTCAACGCTGCCGCTCATACGGCGGTCGACAAGGCCGAGTCGGAACCCGATCTGGCGAGAACCATCAACGCCCTGGCTCCCGGCGTTCTGGCCGAGGAAGCCGAGCGCCTCGGTGCCTGGCTGGTGCATTACTCGACCGACTACGTGTTTGACGGCAGCGGCGACTCGCCGTGGCGGGAAAGCGACCCGACCGGCCCGCTCGGGGTCTACGGAAAGACCAAACTCGCAGGCGAGCAGGCCGTGGCCTGCTGCGACCGGCATCTGATCTTCCGCACCAGTTGGGTCTTTGCCGCGCGCGGCAACAACTTTGCTCGGACCATGCTGCGCTTGGCGAGCGAGCGCGATCAACTCCAGGTCGTCGCTGACCAGATCGGCGCGCCGACTGGCGCCGAACTGCTGGCGGACGTCACCGCACACGCCATTCGCAGCGTGCAGCAGCGTCCTGCCCTCGCCGGTCTCTACCATTTGGTGGCCGGCGGCGAAACCAGTTGGCACGGCTACGCACGGCACGTCATCGAACATGCCCGCCAGGCCGGCCGAGCGATTCGGGTCGCTCCGGAAGCCATCGAAGCCGTGCCCAGCAGCGCCTACCCGCTCCCCGCGCCACGCCCCCGCAACTCTCGTCTCGACACGCGCAAGCTGCAGGCCGCCTTTGACCTGGTCCTGCCGGATTGGCAAACGGGGGTGGACCGCATGTTGCTGGAAATCCTCGACCAATAAGTCCATAAGTGATGGTGAACAACGCAGCGCACAGATTCTGAGGGGAAGCAAAATTGCTCTGGTGGCTGGCATATATCGCACTGGGTCTGTTTACCGGTTTCTTCGCCGGCATGCTCGGCATTGGCGGCGGACTGGTGATGGTGCCGGCGCTGACCATGATGTTCGCCGCGCAGGCGGGCTTTCCGCCGGCGGAAGTTCTCCATCTGGCCCTTGGAACGGCGATGGCGGCGATCCTGTTCACCTCGCTGGCCAGTCTGCGTGCGCATCACCAGCATGGCGCAGTGTTGTGGAAGATCGTCGCCCAGATCACGCCGGGGATTCTCGTCGGGACACTGCTCGGCACGCTCTTCGCCGCCAGTGTCCCGGCAAAACCACTGGCCGTGTTCTTCACGGCTTTCGTTTGCTGCGTGGCCGTGCAGATGATCCTCAACCTGAAGCCGAAAGCATCGCGCGAATTGCCGGGTGCCGGCGGCGTTTTTGCCGTCGGTAGCGGCATCGGTGCGGTCTCGGCACTGGTCGCCATCGGCGGCGGTGCGCTGACCGTGCCCTTCCTGACCTGGTGCAACGTGCGCGTGCAGCATGCCATCGGCACTTCGGCAGCGGTCGGTTTTCCGATCGCGCTGGGCGGCTCGCTGGGCTACATCTTCAACGGCTGGGGGCACGCCGAATTGCCACAGTGGAGCCTTGGCTACGTGTATCTGCCGGCCTTGCTCTGGCTGGTGCCTGCGAGCATGCTGACGGCCCCGCTGGGGGCGGGGCTGGCGCACCGTCTGCCGGTGGCCACCTTGAAACGCGTTTTCGCAGGCGTCCTGATCCTGCTGGCGGCAAAAATGCTGTGGGGACTCTTCGTCGGAAAAGGATGAACTGCGGGGTGATCAGCGACCGTTGAACTGCGGTTTGCGTTTTTCGAGAAAAGCCGACAGGCCCTCGTGGTAATCTTCGCTGTCGAGGAAAGCGAACGAAGCGCGCAGTTCCTGCTCACTGAGCGGTCGAGCGTGCTGCAGGCGGCGTACCCACTGTTTGTGCCAGCGGGCGACCAGCGGCGCGCCTTCGCAGATGCGCCGGGCACTCGTGTAGGCTTCCGGAACGAGCTCCGGATCAGCGACGACGCGCGTGACGAGGCCCTTGGCCAGAGCCTCTCCTGATCCGAGAATGCGCCCTTCGAGCAGAATTTCGAGCACCGTCGCCGGCCCGGCGAGACGCAGCAGACTCGCCATTTCGACGGGATACATCGAAAATCCGAGCTGGTTGATCGGCGCACCGAAGCGCGCAGACTCGCCACAGATGCGCAGGTCACACTGCGCGGCGATCTCCAGCCCTCCCCCGATGCACGCCCCCTGCACCATGGCGATCGTTGGGTGGCGACAATCGAAAACCGCCTGCAAGGCGGCACCCGCCTGTGCGTGATACGCCATCGCACGCTCCAGGGTATCGCGCTGGCTCCGGAACTCCTCGATGTCGCCACCCGCAGCGAAAGCCTGCTCTCCGTCGCCGCGCAGGACGACACAGCGCAGTTGATCGTCGGCGGACAGCTCGCTGACCACTGCCGCCAGGGTCTGCCACATCGCCAGGTCGAGCGCGTTGCGCTTGCCCGGATTCGCCAAGGTGACGGTCGCGACGGCGTCCGCGCGCGCGCAGAGAATGCTGCCGGTCATGCCACCAACTCCTGATGAACGGGGTTCCTGGCCAGCGCCTGCCGTCCGGACAGAATGTGATCGTGCATCAGGTTCTGCGCCCGCGTCGCGTCACCGGCCTTGATGGCCTCGAGAATGGCAGTATGTTCCGCCAGCGACTGCTGCAGACGACCATCGATGCTCAACGAAAAAAGGCGCGTCAGCTTGAGCACCTTGCGCAGATCCTGGATCACCTGTTGTAGCCAGCGGTTTCCGGAAAGCTGCTGGATGCGTGCGTGAAACTCCTGATTCGCCACGAAGAAGCGCTCGATCTGATTGCTGGCGGCGAAGCGTTCGAGCTGTCGATGGATGGTTTCAAGCCTGGCGATCTGCTCGGGCTGCGCGCGCCTGGTCGCTTCGAGTGCGCAACGCCCTTCGAGCATCGCCATCAAGGGGAAAATCTCGTCCAGATCCTGCTCCGATATTTCGGTCACGAAACAACCACGGCGTGGCTTCAGCGTCACCAGCCCTTCTGCAGCCAGAACCTTCAGCGCTTCGCGCAAGGGGGTTCGACTGATGCCGTAATCGACCGTCAGCAACTGCTCGTCGATGCGTGTTCCCGGCGGCAGTTCGTGCGCAAAGATGCGCTGCCTCAGTCTTTCAGCAACTTCCTGGTAGAGGGCAGTCTGGGCTATACGACTCGCAACCATCGATCTTTTTTCGCAGCCTTGTTCAGGTCCCCCAAGGGACCTTGCTTTCATAATTATGGATACAGTATTATTCGCGGAGCGGGGTGTCAAGCGTTAAAATAGCCTGTGCAGCGCGACTCCCCTGAGCGCCATGGCTTGTGCATCGTCAGGCGGAAGAACCGCCTCAATCCACAGATTTCTCGAAAGGTTCCGTCATGTCCAACGCGAACAATGCTGCAAAAAGTGATTCTGCAAATCTTGATGCCTGGAAAAAGGCAGCCGCCAAGTCGGCGCCCGGAGGGAATGTTGACGCACTGAACTGGGTGACACCCGAAGGAATCGTCGTCAAGCCGCTATATACCAAGGCCGATATCGAAGGTCTGGAATACACCGACACGCTGCCCGGCTTGGCCCCTTTCGTGCGCGGCCCGCAGGCAACGATGTATGCCGTGCGTCCGTGGACCATTCGCCAGTACGCCGGCTTCTCCACCGCCGAAGCGTCGAACGCTTTCTACCGCAAGGCGCTGGCCGCCGGCGGCCAGGGGGTTTCGGTGGCTTTCGATCTGGCGACGCACCGCGGTTACGACTCCGATCATCCGCGCGTCACAGGTGATGTCGGCAAGGCCGGAGTGGCGATCGATTCGGTCGAGGACATGAAGATCCTGTTCGACGGCATCCCGCTCGAAAAGATCTCGGTGTCGATGACCATGAATGGCGCCGTGCTGCCGATTCTCGCCGGTTACATCGTTGCCGCCGAAGAGCAGGGTGTGCCGCAGGACAAACTCTCGGGGACTATCCAGAACGACATCCTCAAGGAGTTCATGGTTCGCAACACCTACATCTACCCGCCGAAGCCGTCGATGAAAATCATCGCCGACATCATCGGCTACACCGCAAACCACATGCCGAAGTTCAACTCGATCTCGATTTCGGGTTATCACATGCAGGAAGCCGGCGCCACACAGGCGCTCGAACTCGCGTTCACGCTGGCTGACGGCCGCGAGTACGTGAAAACGGCGATTGCCTCCGGCCTCGACGTCGACTTCTTTGCCGGCCGCCTGTCGTTCTTTTTCGCCATCGGGATGAACTTCTATCTCGAAGTGGCCAAGCTACGCGCCGCTCGCCTGCTCTGGTGGAAGATCATGCAGGAGTTTTCACCGAAGAGCCCGAAATCAATGATGTTGCGCACCCACTGCCAGACCTCCGGCTGGTCGCTGACCGAACAGGATCCCTACAACAACGTCGTGCGCACCACCATCGAGGCGATGGCGGCGGTTTTCGGCGGCACCCAGTCGCTGCACACCAACGCGCTGGATGAGGCGATCGCCCTGCCGACCGAATTCTCGTCGCGCATCGCGCGCAATACGCAACTGGTCATCCAGGAAGAGACGCACATCACCAACGTCATCGATCCCTGGGCCGGTTCGTACATGATGGAGAAGCTGACGCAGGATCTGGTCGACGAAGCCTGGAAGATCATCGAAGAGGTAGAAAGTATGGGCGGCATGACGCATGCCGTCGAATCCGGCTGGGCGAAGATGAAGATCGAGGGCTGCGCGGCCGACAAGCAGGCACGCATCGATTCCGGCAAGGACGTGATCGTCGGTGTGAACAAGTACAAGCTCGCCAAGGAAGACATGATCGACATTCGCGACATCGACAACAACGCCGTCCGAGACTCACAGATCGCGCGCCTGAAGACGGTGCGCGCAAACCGTGATTCCGACCAGGTCAACGCCGCGCTCGCCGATCTGACGCGCTGCGCCGAAACCGGTGAAGGCAACCTGCTCGACTTCGCGGTCAAGGCGATGCGCCTGCGCGCGACGGTTGGGGAGGTCTCGGACGCGATGGAAAAAATCTTTGGCCGTTTCCGCGCCACGCAGCAGACCGTCTCGGGAGTCTATGGCGCAGTCGTCGAGGGCATGGCGAGTTGGGAAACGCTGAAGGCCGAAATCGCCAAGTTCAACGATGAAGAAGGCCGGCGGCCGCGGATCATGATTGCCAAGCTCGGCCAGGACGGCCACGACCGGGGCGCCAAGGTGGTAGCCACCGCTTTTGCCGACCTCGGCTTCGACATCGACGTCGGCCCGCTTTTCCAGACCCCGGAAGAAGCTGCCCGTCTGGCGATCGAGAATGACGTGCACGCCATTGGCGTCTCCTCACTCGCCGCCGGGCACAAGACACTGTTGCCGGCGCTGGTGCAGGCCCTCAAGGATCAGGGCGCCGACGACATCATCGTCTTTGCTGGCGGCGTCATACCGCCGCAGGATTATGACTTCCTGTTTGCCGCCGGCGCCAAGGCCATCTTCGGTCCCGGTACCCGCATCGAGGACTCGGCGATGACCGTTCTCGCGGAAATCCGCAAGGCCCGCGCGCAAGTAACTGCCTGAACGGCGCCACCATCTGCAAAGGTCATGGACATGTCCAGCGCGTCCGCCGGCAGCCTCACGGCTGCCGACCAGCACCTCGTCGATGGCGTTCTTGCCGGTCGCCGGCGGGCGCTGGCCAAAACCATCACCCTCGTCGAGTCGACGCACCATGATCACCATCGACGTGCGCGACAGGTGTTGGCAGCGCTGCTGCCGCACACGGGAAGAACGATTCGGGTCGGCATCTCGGGCTCGCCAGGGGCCGGCAAATCGACCTTCATCGAATCGCTGGGCGTTCATCTGATCGAAGCCGGCAAGCGCGTTGCCGTTCTCGCCGTTGATCCATCGTCGTCGGTTTCCGGCGGTTCGATCCTCGGTGACAAGACTCGCATGGAGTTGCTCTGCCAGCGCGACGAAGCGTTCATCCGGCCCAGCCCTTCCTCGGGTTCGTTGGGTGGCGTCGCTGACAAGACGCGTGAAGCGATGCTGGTTTGCGAAGCGGCCGGTTTCGACGTCATCATTGTCGAAACGGTCGGCGTCGGACAATCCGAGACGACGGTCGCCGGTATGGTCGATGTGTTCGTCCTGCTGCAATTGCCCAACGCCGGCGACGACCTGCAGGCGATCAAGAAGGGAATCGTCGAGATCGCCGACCTGATCGTCTTCAACAAGGCCGACATCGATGAACGCGCCGCCGCATTCGCGCGCGGGCAGATGAGAGCAGCGCTGACCATGCTGCGCAGCGCCAGCCCCAACTGGCGTCCACCGGTGCTGACCGTCAGCGCGCTTGCAAAACGCGGCATCGCCGAATTCTGGGCCGAAATCGAGCGCTACCAGAGCACCCTGACCGCTACCGGCGAATTCGAAGAAAAACGCCGCCGGCAGGCCGTCGACTGGATGTGGAGCCTGATCGATTCCGGCCTGCGCCGCTATTTCCGTTCCCATCCGGCAGTGCGCTCGGCGCTGCCGGAATTGTTGAGCGACGTCGCCGAAGGGCGCACGACGCCCGGCGCAGCAGCGTCACGTCTGCTGGCGTATCTAAAGCACTGATTGCAAAAATACCGAGATCCTCCGACTTGTTTGAGTAGTTCTGATTGACGCGACCGTTAGGGAGTAGAGCATATGCACGACATCATTCGCCAGCTTGCAGAAAAGCGCGCGGCGGCCTGTCTGGGTGGTGGCCAGAAGCGTATCGACAGCCAGCACAGCAAGGGCAAACTGGCTGCCCGCGAACGCATCGAGCTTCTGCTCGATAGTGGCTCGTTCGAAGAGTGGGACATGTTCAAGGAGCACCGCTGCAACGACTTCGGCATGGCCGCGCAGTCGGTACCCGGCGACGGGGTGGTGATCGGCTGCGGCACCATCAACGGCCGCCTGATGTTCGTGTTCTCGCAGGATTTCACCGTTTTCGGCGGCTCGCTGTCGGAAGCGCATGCCGAGAAGATCTGCAAGGTCATGGACCACGCGATCAAGGTCGGAGCGCCGGTGATCGGCCTCAACGACTCGGGCGGTGCCCGCATCCAGGAAGGCGTGGCTTCGCTCGCCGGTTACGCCGACGTCTTCCAGCGCAACGTCCTCGCCTCGGGCGTCGTGCCACAGATCTCGCTGATCATGGGACCGTGCGCGGGTGGTGCGGTGTATAGCCCGTCGATGACCGACTTCATCTTCATGGTCAAGGATTCGTCGTACATGTTCGTCACCGGCCCGGAAGTGGTCAAGACAGTGACGCACGAAGACGTCACCTCCGAAGAACTCGGCGGCGCGATCACGCATACGACCAAATCCGGCGTCGCCGATCTGGCTTTCGAGAACGATGTCGAAGCCTTGATGATGATTCGCCGGTTCATCAGTTTCCTGCCGTCGAACAACCGCGAGAAGCCGCCGCGTCTGCCGTCGCAGGATCCGGCCGACCGTCTCGACTTCTCGCTCGATACGCTGGTCCCGGACAACCCTAACAAGCCGTACAACATCAAGGAACTGATCATCAAGATCGCCGATGATGGCGACTTCTTTGAACTGCAGCGCGAATACGCCAAAAACATCGTCATCGGCTTCGCGCGCATGGACGGCTCCACCGTCGGTATCGTCGCCAACCAGCCGCTGGTCCTCGCCGGCTGCCTGGATATCAAGAGTTCGATCAAGGCGGCGCGCTTCGTCCGTTATTGCGATGCCTTCAACATCCCGGTGGTGACCTTCGTCGATGTCCCCGGCTTCATGCCCGGCACCGCGCAGGAATACGGTGGCATCATCAAGCATGGCGCCAAGCTGCTCTACGCCTACGCCGAATGTACGGTGCCGAAGATCACCGTGATCACCCGCAAGGCCTATGGCGGCGCCTATGACGTGATGGCGTCGAAGCACCTGCGCGGCGACGTCAACTTCGCCTGGCCATCTGCCGAAATCGCGGTGATGGGACCGAAAGGTGCAGTCGAGATCATCTTCCGCGAGGAGAAGGGCGACCCGGCCAAACTGGCAGCGCGCGAGGCCGAGTACAAGGCCAAGTTCGCCAATCCCTTTGTCGCCGGCGCACGCGGCTTCATCGACGATGTGATCATGCCCAACGAGACCCGCAAGCGCATTTGCCGCTCTCTGGCAATGTTGCGCAACAAGCAGCTGGAAAACCCGTGGCGCAAGCACGGCAACATTCCGCTTTGATCGACGGGGAGAAATAGAGATGTTCAAGAAAATTCTGATCGCCAACCGCGGCGAGATCGCCTGCCGGGTCATGAAGACCGCCAAGAAAATGGGCATCAAGACGGTCGCGGTCTATTCCGAGGCCGACAAGGACTCGATGCACGTACTGATGGCCGATGAAGCGGTATGTATCGGCCCCGCAGCCTCCAAGGAGTCGTACCTGGTGATCGACAAGATCATCGACGCCTGCAAGGCCACCGGCGCCGAGGCGGTACACCCCGGCTACGGCTTCCTCTCCGAGAATGAAGAGTTCTCGCGCCGCCTCGAAGACAACGGCGTCATATTCATCGGCCCGAAGCACTATTCGGTGGCCGCGATGGGCGACAAGATCGCTTCCAAGAAGCTGGCGATGGAAGCCAAAGTCAATACCATCCCCGGCTACAATGCCGAGATCGTCGACTCGGCGCAGGCCGTCGAAATCGCCAAGGGAATCGGCTACCCGGTGATGATCAAGGCGTCTGCCGGTGGTGGCGGCAAGGGTCTGCGCGTCGCCTTCAACGACAAGGAGGCCTTCGAGGGCTTCGAGGCCTGCCGCAACGAGGCCCGTAACAGCTTCGGCGACGATCGCGTGTTCATCGAGAAATTCGTTGAAGGCCCGCACCACATCGAGATCCAGGTCATCGCCGATTCCTTCGGCAACACCGTCTATCTGCTCGAGCGCGAATGCTCGATTCAGCGGCGGCACCAGAAGGTTCTCGAGGAAGCCCCCTCGCCATTCATCGACGACACGATCCGCAAGGCGATGGGCGAGCAAGCGGTGGCACTCGCCAAGGCCGTCAACTACCAGAGCGCAGGCACCGTCGAGTTCGTCGTCGGCTCGGACAAGTCGTTCTACTTCCTGGAAATGAACACCCGCCTGCAGGTCGAACATCCGGTCACCGAAATGATCACCGGCGTCGATCTCGTCGAACTGATGATCCGCGTCGCCGCCGGCGAACCCCTGCCATTCCGGCAGGAGGACATCAAGCCCAACGGCTGGGCGATCGAATGTCGGATCAATGCCGAGGATCCCTTCCGCGGCTTCCTGCCCTCGGTGGGTCGCCTGGTCAAGTATCGGCCACCGGAAACCGCCGAAGGACAGGTCCGCGTCGATACCGGCGTCTTCGAAGGCGGCGAGATTTCGATGTACTACGACTCGATGATCGCCAAGCTGATCTGCCACGGTGCGACCCGTGACCAGGCAGTCAGCCGGATGCGCGACGCACTGAATGCTTTCGTGATTCGCGGCATTGATTCCAACATTCCGTTCCAGGCGGCGCTGATGCAGAATCCGCGCTTCCTGTCGGGGGTGTTCACCACCGCCTTCCTTGCCGAAGAATATCCGGAAGGCTTCGTTGCCGCCGACGTGGTGCACGACGATCCGGGGCTGCTCGCCGCACTGGCTGCCTTCGGCCGTCGTCGCTATATCGATCGCGCGGTGCAGGTCAGCGGCCAGATGCCGGGCCATCAGCGCAAGGTCGGCAGTGAGTGGGTCGTCCAGATGGAGGGCAAGGACTACCCGGTGGTCGTCACGCCGATCCCTGGCGGCTACTCGGTGACGCATGGTGTCGATCGCTACGATCTCGTTTCCGACTGGAAGTTCGGCGAACTCGTTTTTCGCGGCACCTGCAACGGTACACCGATCTGCCTGCAGCTCGAGCGCATTGGTCTCCTGTATCGCGTAGTGCACTTCGGCAAGCAGGTCAAGGCCACGGTGATGACCGCCAACGCCGCCCGCATGCTGGCCTTGATGCCCAAGAAGCTGCCGCCGGACCTCTCGAAGTTCCTGCTCTCGCCGATGCCGGGCCTGCTGCGCGAGGTCTCGGTGACCGCCGGACAGCAGGTTAGCGCCGGCGAGAAGCTGGCCGTCATCGAGGCAATGAAGATGGAAAACGTCCTCAAGGCCGAACTCGATTGCAAGGTCAAGAAGGTCGTCGCCGCACCCGGTGAGAGTCTGTCGGTCGATCAGGTGATCATCGAATTCGAGTGAGCCTCGCGTCGTGGCAAGCATTACCATGAAAGTCGTGAGCGACTCTCGAACTCCCCTCTCGACTCGCGTGAGAGGGGTCGGGAGTGAGGGGAAACGGTCATGACTTTCATCATCGGTGGTGTCTTGCAAAGTCATGACCGTTTGTGAAGCAAGAAGCCCGCCGAATGGCGGGCTTCTTGCTTGGTGCGCCCATGCGCGCACTCGACGGGGGAGGACCCGGGCTCGCTTCTCCGGTGATCGAGCGAAACCTGACGCTGGGCAGAAATCATTCGTAATCCGCGGCTGCCTTTCCCGCTATCACCGACAGCCACCTGCCGGCTGTAGTGTGACTACCGAAAGCGGAACGACCGCCTGTTTCCATTACGCTCGACCTACCGCAACTCCGAAACCCGAGGGATAGGCAATGCAGTGTGCCCTGCGCGAGGTGCTGGGTCGGCAGCTGGCCAGTTTGCCTCCCAAGGATGCCGAAGTGTTGCGAACGCGCTTCGGCCTCAATGACGGCGATGCCAACAAAATTGGCAAACTAAAGAGTGTGATCGCGTCCGCGGCTATTCGCCCCGCAGGATACAGAATTCCCGGAATAACTGGTTCGGCAGATGTACTGCCAGCTGCCAGTAGATGCTCATGGGCTTTTCGCCCTCGGCACGCTCCAGCGTAACCGGGCCACATGCACGATAGGGCTTCCCTTTTGCTGTGCGAACGAAAAGCTGGAAGCTCCAGCCGTTGCCGGGACTCTCCAGATAGCGGCGGCCCACCGGGGTATCCGGCCCCGCCGAATTCTGCGATTGCCAGTGGAAGCGCCCGGGGCTGATGGCGAAGTCGCGGTAGGCGATGTGTTCGTGATATCCCTCGCGTTTGTCGAGGGTCACGAAAAGCAACTCGACCTTGCGCTCGTGGAGAGGCAGGACGCCAGCCTGAAAAGGTGTGCGCCGGTTGGCGGTCAACCAGCCTGTGGCGGTGAGGATTTCGCGGATGCCGTAGGCACCATGAAGGCAGAGGGGAACATCCTCCAGACCCGGAATGGCCTGCTGCTGCAACGTGCTTCTTGCCTGCAGGACCTCTCCGATCTCCGCAAGCTCGGCGCGATGGTCCGGGTGAAGCTGCAGTCGTCCCAGAAAATCCTCGCCGCTGCCGGTTTGGGGATGCTGCGCGTCCACCTGATAGGCTAGCATCTGGAGCAGAAGGCGTTCCCCTTCCTCCTGCGGATGGTAGGGCGCAGTGGATTCGTCGACCTTGAGCAACAGGTCGGTGCGTGCCGGATCATCCATGTGCAGCAAGTCGCCGAAGCGGCGACCGAAATAGTCGTCCTCGTCTCCCGGCGGCGTCCCCAGCAGGCCGGCATCGCGCTTAAGGTTGGTCCAGCCGGACCGACCGTTGTCACGGTAGATGTCACCCAGGTCGATGGCCTGTTCGCGTAGAAAGTTTGCCAGGCGGATGTTGTTTCGCCCGCGCAGGGCTGCGTAGGTCTGCAGCTCGGTACGCAGTCGACGCCAGTTCTGCTGCACCAGCTTTCTCAGACTGCGCAAAACCTGTTCGCGGGTCTGACGTTGCAGATGGATGTGGCAACCCGGTGGCAAGGTGCCGAAACCTTTGTCCACCGCCTCGATCAACTGGCTGCGCGAAAGTCCGGTGATGGTGGACAACAGGCGGTCGAAGCGGAATTCTTCCCGATGGCGACCGACGAAATCGAGAACCAGGCAGCTTTCCTTTCCCCTGGCCAGACGCAGGCCGCGGCCGATCTGCTGCTGGAACAGCACCGGGCTTTGCGTGGGTCGAAGAAGGAGCAGGGTATCGACCAGCGGCAGATCGACACCTTCGTTATAGAGATCACAGGTCACAAGCGCAGTAACCTCTCCCCGGGCCAGCATTTCCGGTGCCCTCCGCCTTTCCTCCTGAGAGGTGTCGCCCACCACGCATAGCGTCTTGATGCCGGCCTGTTTCAGTCTTTCGGTCATGTATTGCGCATGAGCCACGGAGACACAGAACACCAGGGCGCGGCCGCGGGCCGGGTCACCCGCCAAACGGCGCCATTCGTTGAGCACCAGCCGAGCGCGCACTTCGTTGCCAGTGACCAAGCTGTCGATGGCGACCAGTTCCCCGGGCTGCTGCCAGGGCACTTCAGAGAAGTCGGTATCGTCGTCGCAGGCGTAATACTCGAAAGGGCTCAGCAACTGTTGGTCGAGGGCGTGCCAGAGTCGGAGTTCGACGGCGGGCGAGCCATCCGGCCGGTTGTTGAAATAACCCAGGATCGGCTTGCCGTCACTGCGTTCGGGAGTCGCTGTCAGGCCAAGGAGAATGTGCGGCCGAACGGTGGTCACCAAGGCCTCGAAACGATCGGCCGCCAGGCGGTGGCACTCATCCACCACCACGACGTACCAGTGGTCGGTGCCGTGGCGTGTCGCCACATCGCGCGCCACTACGCTGTCGATGGTGGCAAAGACGTGATCGAATCTTTGTGGTTGGGTGCCTCCGGTAAGCAGCTCGCCAAAGGAATGGTCGCGCAGCACTTCACGATAGGTCCGCAGCGCCTGCTTCAATATCTCCTCCCGATGGGCCACGAACAGCAATCGCGGCTGCCCACCCTCCTGCATGCAGAGACGCTTATAGTCGAAGGCGGCCACGACGGTCTTACCGGTGCCGGTGGCGGCGACGACAAGATTACGCCGGCGATCGTGATTCCGTTCAACTTGCAGCTGATCGAGCATTTCCTGCTGATAGGCTTTCGGCTCAAGGTCAAAATAGGTGGGCCGGGCAACGATGTCTTCTCCCGACTCCCGTTTGAGCGCCTCCCCGAGGGCGGTCCGGTGTGCCGGGTTGGCGGGGTCGTAGCCCTGGAATTCGTTGTCTTCCCAGAGCATCTCGAAGTGCGCACTGGCACGTTCAAACAAATCCGGCTGACCACGCTCGGTGAATTTCACCGTCCACTCTAGCCCGCCCATCAGCGCGGCCCCTGACAAGTTGGCGCTGCCTACGTAGGCCGAACCAAAGCCGGTCTGGCGCCGGAACAGCCAGGCCTTGGCATGCAGCCGGGTCCGGCGGCCGTCGAGCGAAACGCGAATCTCGCAACCCGGCAGGTCGGCCAGCTCATCCAGGGCCAGGATTTCCGTGGCACCTGTGTAGGTGGTCGTCAGGACGCGCAGGCGCGTTCGCGGCTGGCCATCGGCGCTCACTGCGGTCACGGATTTGAGGATGTCAAGCAGCTTGCGCACCCCGGAGTGGGTGATGAAGCTGACCAGGATGTCAACGTGATCGCAGGCTGCCAGTTCGCGGCGCAATTCGGTCAGCAGCGAGGGTGAGCCTTTACCGGCCGTGAAGAGCCAAGGCGAAGCCAGGCCGGTCTCCGGCATCACCGGGCTTGACGACTGCCGGTGGATAGCCTGCAGGAGTCGGGGTGGAGAGAGGAGGGTGTCCGCACCCTCAGCATCATTCCCAAGGCGATGACGCAGGCCAACGAGGACGGAATTGACCAGGTCAAGCTGATGCTGCAGCTTCTCCGCACCCTCGCCTTTCAGGTCATCGAGGATTCGGGTCAACTGGGAAGCAATCGCATCGGCCAGGCGCCCGGGGGCTTCCTCCGCCGTCAGGGGCTTGAGGGTGCGGCCGTCATCCGTTGTCGTCCGGGAGACGAGATTCCAAAGCGTTTGGGTGAGCAGCTGGTCGTAGAGACCGTCAGGCAATGCCATATCTTTCCTTCAATAGGAGCGCCTGAAGCCTTACAGTGTTCATGTCACCCGCCACGAATCTGTCGCCAGTCGACTGGTGTGCTGCGGCTCTCGTCGCCGCTTCGCGCATCAACTCTTCGATCTTTTCTCTGGTCTTGCTCCTCCACCCCTTGAGGCTGCGGGGGGCTTCCCTGATCACCTGGAACCACGACTCGAAGGAATCCGGCTCCCTCGACAGACGGCTGCGCAAAAGTGGCAAACCAGAAATCGCCTGCCACACCGACACCCTGCCGGTCATCGCCGGCGACAGCACGTCATGATCCAGCCATGACAGATCGCGCCGTACCCCGAAAAGAATGACCCTGTGGCGCATCTGTGGAACGCCAAAATTCTCGGCTTCGATGATGAAGTCCTGGGGCCTGATGCTGTCACCGCGACCATCAACCACAAGAGATCTACAACCGGAATCGGATTCTGCATCATTTCCTGTCTTTCATGGTCGATGCGGCGGTCGTCGCGCAAACCTGGGCATATTCACCTGTCAGGGTGTCAATGAGCTTCGAGATCAGGAGGCGGACCTGACCGAGACTCGTATCGGCAAGTGCTGTCCGCACCTTGTTGGCGAGTTCATCGGCTGTCGGAATGGGCTCACTGCTGCCCGAATGTACCATCCGCATGCAGTGCTCTATCACCGGCGCCGGAGGGCTTGCCTTTCCGCTCTCGTAACGACTGATGGAGGACTGCAGGACGCCCAGCTCATGGGCGAATTCTTTCTGGCTACGACCATTTCGTGCGGCCCGAACCAGTTCGGCAATGGTGGTAATCGCCATAGGCGGAATCATTTATATGCAAAATTTGCATATTTTAACAGATAAAAATGCTCAATGTGCATTTACGGCTGTGCTTGTCGACGTCTTAAGCTCACGATTTTTCCGGGGTCGCAGGGTCTGCTGCTATGGTTATTCTCTGCCCCTGGAGCGGGCCGTGGCCGACCTGGGCGTTGAAGTGCCCCTTGGGCAGATTGCGGCCGAGCGCCAGGAGGAGACCATGATGGAATTTCGATTGCCACCGGTACTGCACGCTGACTGAGCGCATAGCTGGCGACTGGGCGGAGGCGGATGGCCTGCCGGCTGCGCGCCCCGTTCCTGCCGCAGGGATGCTGATCGTCGAAAGACGCAGGTTCACTGTGTCGGTGACGGCGCGCAGTGGGTACGGGACCCGATCGATCCGTGACCGGTTGAGCGGCCTGACTTCGCCTGCCGCGCTGGCGGGAACGGTGACCTGGTGCGCAACGACGGATGGCAGGCCAGGATCCGGGGTCGTCCGGGAACCTCGCACGGACTGCGAGTTTCCCTTACATCTGCAATCTGCCGGCGTAGCCGGTCATTTCCAGGTAGCCGCGACCGCTGAGGCTGCCTTCGACCTTGACCAGCCCCTCCCAATACACCACCGGCACCGGCCGGCTGGTGGACAGTTCCTGATCGTCGAGCACCGGCAGCGTCCGCAGGGTGTGCTCGCCGAAACGGATTTCCAACTGCACCGGATAACTGGCGCCGCTGCGCGGCGACGACCAGCGGCGTAGCGGCGTGAAGCTGACGGCGTCCGACCCGAACTGGCGCAGGTGGCCGGCGGCGTCGCGCCAGGTGGCATGCGCGAAACGCGTCTGTCCCTGTGCATCGCGCATGCGAAAGGCCATCAGCGCGCCACCGTCGGCGAGGTTGATTCCCAGCCAGTCCCAGCCGACTGCGCCATCACCGAGGTAAGCGGTCGACCACTCGTGATCGAACCAGGCGCGACCGCTGACTGACTGCCGTCGACCGTCCTGCACCAGTTCCCCGGCGACCTGCAACTGCGGCCAGCTCACGTAGTAGCTCGCCGACTCCGGCCCTTGGCCCTTGCGTGAATAACCGTTCTCGCCCTGCAGCAGCAGCGGCTGCGAAGGCGTCAGGGTCAGGTCGTACGAGAACTGCGGGCTCTGCATCTGCAGTCGGAACACTTCGCCCGCGCTGCGCTGCTGCCGAAACATGCGCCAGGCGCCGATCGAGACGTCGCAGTCGAGACTCGAAAAGCCGGCGCCGAGATCGGCGCGCGCGGCGCGTTCGGCGTGCCACAGCCGCTCGCCGGGGATGGTCAGCGCCGCGTGCGCAAAGAGAATCTGGCGCGCGGCCAGCGGCGAGCGCAGTGTTTCGGCGCGGCCTGTCCGGCTGCGAAAGAAGGTGAGCTGAAAACCGGTGTCGGGCCTGGGCGAATCCAGCGCGCCGGTCACGTACCACCATTCGGTCCGGAAATCCGGATGCGCGCCGTGGTCACGCGGAAATTCGAGCAGGCGTCCGGGCGTCACCGGCGGGTAGGCGACCGGTGTTTCCACTGCCGCGGCGCGCGCCAGCAGCGGCAACAGCAAGGGAGTGGCCAGGAAGCTGCGGCGGCGCATCGGCGGTGCTTACTGGGCGCTGGCCAGAACCTGCGCCACCGGTAGCCGCGTCGCCTGGCGCGCTGCATAGTGGCTGGCAAGCACGGCCGCGACCAGTGTCGACCCGGCGCCGGCCAGCAGGGCCGGCCAGGGAATGTGCAGCGACATTCGCCAATGGAAAGCCTGCGGGTTGATGACCTGCGTCAGGATGGTACCGATCGCGATACCGCAGGCGAGTCCGATGAAGAGGCCGACGGCGGCGATCAGCGCGCCTTCGAGCATCACCGCGCGACTCAGCATGCGGCGGCTGAAACCGAGCGCGCCGAGCGTTGCCAGTTCGCGGGCGCGCAAGCAGACACTGGCGGCGAGGGTCACCGCCAGCCCGAACAGTCCGATCAGCATCGCTGCGGCTTCGAGCGCGTAGGTCACGGCAAAGCTCTTGTCGAATATCGACAGGCTCAGCCGGCGAATCTCGGCAGCGTCGGCCACTTCGAGTCCGTACTGACCGGTGTAGGGCGCGAGCCAGGCAGTGGCAGCGGCTTCCTGGCCGGGCCGCGGCCACAACGCGAGGTCGGTGGGCTGGAAATCGCCGCCCAGGCGCTGGTAATCGTCGCGGCTGATCGCAATCGCGCCGAACTGCCGGGAATAGTCGCGCCAGACGCCGCCGACGAAGACCTCGATGGCGCGTCCGAGCAGCGGCAGGCGCAAGGTCTGACCGGGCGCGATGCGGTAGATCTCGTGCAGCGCTTCGCTGATCCAGACCACGGCGATGTCGCCTGCCGGCGGCGCAAGCACCGGCCCGGTGAACGGCAGGCGCGCTTCCGGATGGCTACGCTCGATCTCGCGTACCAGCAGTGCGACGTTCGGCCGCTGCGGGTCGATGGTCAGCGAAGCCTGCGCGCTCTGCTCGACACGGGCAAATGGCACCTCGGGCCGGGTCAGCGCTGCGAGCAACTCCTGCGGCAAGGGCGTGGACTTGCTGCGCAGATACAGCGGTGCCGGCAACACCTCGTCGAGCCAATGGTCCACGGCGACGCGAAAGCTCGACACCATGATCACCATGCTGGCGGTCAGGGCGAAGCTGACGATCAGACCGCTCGCCGCCACCTGCGCCATCAGCGGCGCCTGCGCGACATTCTGGATGGCGATCCGTTGCGGCGCCGGCAAACTTCGCCGGGCGAACCCGCCAAACACGTTCTGCGTGAGTAGCGGTGCGCTGGCGATGCCGATCACCAGAACCAGGGCAATGGCCGTATAACCGGCGAGTGGCAGGTCGAAGATTGCTGGCAACTGCGTCAGGACGAGCGCAGCCAGCGCCAGCAATACCGGGAGCAACCGCCTGACACGCTGCGCATCGCCGGCCGGCGGACGTTGTGCGAAACCGATTTTCAGGGCCTGCGCCAGCGGCTGCTCGCGGTTCAGGTACGCCGGGTAGAGCGCGCCGGCGAGGCTGGCCACGCAGCCAAGCGCCAGGAAGATCAACGCGGGCAGCATTTGCGGAACGATCCGCGGCGCGCTGCCCGCGAAATAACCGCCGCCGAGGTCGCCACCGAGTAGTTGCGTGAAGGCCAGCGCCAGCACGTAGCCGAGAGCCAAGCCGAGCAGCGCGCCCGGTACGCCGATCGCGAGCCCTTCGAGCAGGACCTGCAGGAGGCGCATGCGCGGTGAGAGACCGAGTACGCCGAGCAGCGCGAACTGCGTCGAGCGCTGCGCGACCGCTGTCAGTTGCGTCGCAAAGACCAGGAAGGCACCGGTCAGCAGGGCAACCAGCGCCAGCACGTTGAGGTTGACGCGGTAAGCGCGCGACAGGTTGGAGACGCGCGCGCTTTCGTCGTCGGGTGCACGCAGCAGCAGGCCGGCCGGCAGCTGCCCCGCCAACGCTGCCCGCCAGCTCGCCGGGTCGGTCGCAGGCGCTAGGCGTACGCGACCCTCGCTGACGGCATTTGCTGGTCCGAAGTGTTCCTGCACCCAGGCGATGTCGGCGACCAGCAACAGGTCGTCGGGTCCGGTGCCCGGCAGGTCGCCGGCAATCGTGGTGGCCCAGTGCTGATCACCGCGCCGCAGCGTCACCGCCGCACCGGCCGACAGCCCGAGCTGGCCGAGCAGCGCCGGTGAAACATAGACGCCGCCGTCGAAGAGGTTGCCGGCGACGCGATCGCTCTGGCGTGGCAGCAGCTTTGGCATCACCGCTGCGGCGCTGAACACGTCGAGGCCGATCAGCCGCACCGGTGTGCGCGCCGGTTCGATGCGCACGCGCGTTTCGATCACCGGCGCGATGACCAGCACCGCCGGGTCGCGGGCGATGTCGTTGATGCTTTCCAGGGGAACACTGCCGGCACTGTCGCGGGCGGCCAGCAGCGCATCCGGGTCGCCCTGCACGGTCTGCATGGCGCGTGCAAAATCGGCCAGTGCGGCGTCGTTGATCAAATGGATCGCGTAGCCGAGCGCGACCCCGAGGGCGATCGCCAGCATCGACAACAGCGTCGCCGCGCGGCGTGTGCGGAACTGTGCGCAAATCAGCCACCAGGCCAGAGTGGTCATTGCAGGCCGTCCGGCGTCAGCGCCAGGATGCGGTCGCAGCACTGCGCAAGCGGCTGCGAATGGGTGACGATCAGCGCGCTGGTCTGCTGCTCGCGGACTCTTTCGAGCAGCAGCGAAAGCACCTCGCCGGCGGTGCGCGGATCGAGGTTGCCGGTCGGCTCGTCGGCCAGGATCAGCGCCGGCTGGTGCACCAGCGCGCGCGCAATCGCCACCCGCTGCAGCTCGCCGCCCGACAGCGACGCCGGCCAGCGTTCGCCGAAACCGGCGAGTCCGACGCGTTCGAGCAGCACCTGCGTGCGTGACGCGTGTTCGCCGGCCGGCACGCCGCAGAGCAGCAGCGGCACGCTGATGTTCTGGGCCACATTCAGCGTCGGCAACACATGAAACGCCTGGAAGACGAAGCCGATGTGCTGTGCCCGCAGCGCCGCCCGCGCAGTTTCATCGAGCCGGACGATGTCCAGCGCCTGCGGGCCGATGCAAATCGCGCCGCGGTCGGCGCTTTCCAGGCCGGCGATGCAGTTCAGCAGCGTGCTCTTGCCCACGCCCGATTCGCCGACCAGGGCCACGATCTCGCCTGCCGCGATGTGGAAAGCGAGCGCACTGAACAGCGGCCGGCTGGCCCTGGGGTGACGCTTGGAGAGACCGCTAACGGTCAGCATGTCCGTGCAGGTCAGCCATGATCAGTCACTATGCCGGACAGGACCAGTTCACCTTGCGGTGTGGCAGCAGATAGTTGAGTTCCTCAATGGAGCGTTCCTGCAGGCGCAGCATACGCTCGATGGTCACCACTTCTTGTGCTGCGAGATCGGCGATGATCGCCTGATGGCGAGGCGCCTCGGGCGCATAGATCATCACCTTGGGGGAGAGCGGCTTGCTGACGGGGGCCGAGCCCACGACTGCGCCGATCTGACCATCGCTGAGCTGTACGATGGAGCCGGGTGGATAGACCCCCATCGCGCGCACGAAGAGTTGCAGCAGACCTCTATCGAAGCCTTTCTGCTCCCTGGACCACATCGTCGACAAGGCCTCGGAAGGACCGATGGCCAGGCGTGGGTCGACCGGATTGACCAGCGTATCGAAACGGTCGGCAATTCCAACCAGCCGCGCCGTCAGAGGGATCGCGTTGCCCTTGAGGTGGTCGGGAAAACCACTGCCATCGCAGCGTTCGTGATGGGACAGGATGGTCTCCAGGATCGCATGCGACAGGCTGCAGGTCCGCAAGGCCTCGTCGTAGCCACCGCGGCAGTGGGTCTGGAAGAGCGCCTCCTCATGGCGGTTGCGCGCGGGGTTGCGCAGGATCGATGGACTCATCAATCGCTTGCCAATGTCATGGAGAAGCGCAGCGCTACCGAGTACGCGCAACGCCTGCTCGGGCAGCCCTGCCTGCTTGCCGAGCAACAAGGAAAGGGTCATCACCGATAAGGCATGCGCGGCTTGTCCGTCGTCCTGCCCCTTCTCGATCACCAGTACGAAAGCGCTGTCCGGGTCGGTCAGTAGCGCCGTGGTCGATTCCTCACAGATTCGGTTGAAATCCTTGACCGACTGTTGGGGGTTGGTACTGAAGCCCCGGATGGCGCTGCTCACCGTCGCCGCGGCTCCACGGTAATGCTGTCCAGCCTTGAGCAGCCGTTGCCGGAGTCCCTCCATCATCCGCTCACGTTCACGTCTGGCGTCCATGCGAGCCGCTTCCAGTGCTGCCAGGGCATCCCGTTCCGACTGGGCGGCCTGGTCCGCATCGTGGTCGGGCGGTGTCACGGCTTCCTGGAGCGGCCGTGGCGGAACCTTGCAGCGCGCCGGGTCGCAGAACAGTTGCGGCAGTTTCATCGCGGCGATCAGGCGCGCCTGCTCTTCATTCTCGATGACAAAAGAACTGAACATGAACTGGTGCTTGACCCACGACACCGGCAGACGGACGTGCACACCCGGACGCAGTTGTGATGCATCGATGCAGATCTCGCCCTCCTGCAGGGTCGCTTCACCCGGAGCTGAAGACAAATCACGCCCTCCTCTGCAAAATGCCGTCACCCGGGTGGTGCACGGCAGGCGCAACTATAGACCAGTTGGACTCGTCTGGCCGGCGATCATTCACGTGGCAATCACATCAGCGACCCACAAATAATGACCCCTGGCCGATGTGCAGCGCCTATCGGATCACGGCCGTTGCGCCATGTAGGACCAGTTGATCTTGCGGCGCGGCAGCAGGTAATCGAGTTCCTCGGGCGGGCGCTCCTGCAGGCGCAAGGGGCGGTCGACCTTGAGTTCGTCGTCGCTCGCCAGATCGATGATGATTGACTGGCGACGCGGTACCTCGGGGGCGTAGATCATGACCTTCGGCGAGAGCGGCTTGCCGGCGGGCGCCGAGCCGACGATGGCGCCGATGCGGCCGTCGCTGAGCTGCACGATCGATCCCGGAGGATAGACACCCATCGCCCGCACGAAGAGTTGCAGCAAGGCCGCATCAAAGGCCTTCTGCTCGCGTGTCCACATCGTCGACAAGGCTTCGGAAGGGGACAGCGCCCGCCGCGGGTCGATCGGGCTGACGAGATTGTCGAAGCGGTTGGCAATCGCCACCAGCCGTGCTGACAGGGGAATTGCGTTGCCGTTCAGGCGATCCGGAAAGCCGCTACCGTCGTAACGCTCGTGATGGTGCAGGATGGCTTCGAGCAAGGGCGGCGTCAGGTTGCCGGCACGCATTGCCGCGTCGTAGCCGGCACGGCAATGCGACTGATAGATCTGTTCCTCGTGCCGGTTGCGCTCGTTGTTGCGCAGAATCGAGGCCTTGATCGCGAGCTTGCCGATGTCGTGCAGCAGGGCACCGATGCCGAGCGAGTGCAGGGCCTGTTCCGGGATTTTTGCCTGTTTGCCGAGCAGTAGCGCCAGGGTCATGACCGACAGCGAGTGTGCCGCATGACCGTCATCGTGCGCTTTTTCGGCAATCAGCACGATCGCGCTGTCGGGATCGGCGAGTAGCGCCGTGGTGGTGTCCTTGCTGACCCTGGCGACCCGTTCGACCGCCTCGCGGGGATGGAGCAGGAAGCCCTGGATGGCGCCACTGACTTCCCTGGCGGCGCCGAGGTAGTGTTGCTGTGCCTTGTCGAGGCGTTCCCTGAGTTCGCTCATGACTTGCGCACGCGCACGCTTCTCGGCCATGCGCCGCGCCGCCAGCGCCGCCAGACGGTCTTTCTCGGCGGCAGCCTCGGGATCGGCGCCCGGCTGCTGCTCCTGTCGCAGCAGCGGTGGCACCTTGCAACGCGTCGGGTCGCAGAACAGTTGCGGCAGCTTCATCGCCGCGATCAGCCGCGCCTGTTCTTCATCCGCAATGACAAAGGAGTTGAACATGAACTGGTGTTCGACCCAGGGCACCGGCAGACGGACGTGCACCCCCGGACGCAATTGCGAGGCATCGATGCAGATTTCCCCTTCATTCGGGGTGACGGCATCCGGTGCGGGCGCTTTCATCATCCGGGATGTCTCAAATCGCCATGACCGTTAATGTGAAAGTCGCGTATGCGACTCACGAATCTCCCCTCCCCCTCGCGGGGGAGGGTTCGGGGGAGAGGGAAACGGTCATGACTTTCATGATCGGGGGTGTCTCAAATCGCCATGACCGTTAGCGGCCTGCCGGCGCGGCCCGCAGGGTGGTCAACAGCTTCTGCCCGGGACGGCCGTCGACGGTCATGCCGAGGCGCTTCTGTTCGGCCTGGATCGCCTGCCTGGAATTGGCGCCAATCATGCCGTCGATTTCGCCGATCGGGTAACCACGGCCAGCGAGCAGCGTTTGCAGCTCACGGCGTTCGCTCCGCGACAGGCCGGGGTCATCGGTCGGCCAGGGGGTGGCGAAAGCCTTGCCACCCTTGATCCGGTCGGCGAGATGGGCAATCGCCAGAGCGTAGCTTTCGGCAGCATTGTAGCCGTAGATCGCGTCGAAGTTGCGGAACACCAGGAAAGCCGGTCCGCGCGGACCAGCCGGCAGGAGCAGTCCGGCAGCGGCGTCCGAGGTGGCGATCGGCTGCCCGTCGGCACGGCGGACACCGTGCCCGATCCAGAACGACAGCGGCCGCTTGTTGCTGCGTCCGGATACCCCGGTGTCGAAAGCGGCCGGCAACACGACCTCATAACCCCAGGGCTCGCCCTTGCGCCAGCCAGCCTTGTGCAGGAAGTTGGCGGTCGACGCGAGCGCATCGGGGACACTGTCCATGAGGTCTCGCTTGCCGTCTCCGTCGCCATCGACGGCCAGCCGCAGGAAGGTCGAGGGCATGAACTGGGTATGGCCAAAAGCTCCGGCCCAGGAGCCGACCAGGCGATCTTGCGCGATGTCGCCGCTGTCGAGAATTTTCAGCGTGCTGAGAAACTCGCCCCGAAAATAGGCCTGCCGGCGCCCGAAGCAGGCGAGTGTGCCGAGCGAGGTGAGCAGCGGGCGCTTGCCGAAGTTTCGCCCAAAGTTGCTTTCGACGCCCCAGACGGCGATCACCGTGTCCCCATCGACCTGGTAGCGTTCGGCCGCAGCAGCCAGCGTGCCGGCCCATTTCTCGCGCATTGCCAGTGCATCGGCAACCCGTTCATCGTCGACCAGAGCGGCCAGATAATCCCAGATCGGTGTCCGGAACTCGGGTTGGTATTCGAGAAATTCGAGCACACTCAGGTCCGGCGTCAGGCCGCTGGTCAAGCGATCGTAGGAGGCGATCGCGATGCCTTTCGCGGGGGACTCGGCACGCAGCGTCGCCAGGCACGCGCTGAAACGTTCGGCAGGCACCTGGGCAGCAGCAGCAGCGCTGAGCAGGGTCAGGAAAAGGGCGAAGTGGGTAGGTTTCATGGTGGGGATCAAGGGGCAAGGTTCAAGGTTCAACCCTTGGTCTGGAGCGGCGGTTGTCGGGCGCCCGAAGAACGCTTGTTGGCGAGTTGCCGGTTGATGTTCGCGCCTCATATTCGGCGTCTCCAATGATTTCGCCATCGATCACGCATCCGCTCGGTGCTGGCTGCGCCTGTTCGCGCGGTTGTTCGTCTAGATGCCTGCGCAGGTGGCGGGTTTTCCACTTCAGGTAGGCAAAGACCAGCAGTCCAGCGGTCAGCAATACGGTCAGCGCCAGCAGCGAGAACATCAAGGCGGCGACCAGCAAGAGCGTGCCAGCAGCGATCGTGATCAGTCTGCCGAAGAAGCCGGACGCGGGTGCCGTCAGGCGCAGACTGGAAAAGGGTTGAGGGTTGCTGCTCATCGAAGTCCTTGTGGTGATGTTCGGTAAGGAAATGCGTTGCCCCCATTGTACGGTGTGGGTGGCGCTTGGACCAGACTGCCGGCGGCGGCAAGTAATGCCGCGGCTGCCGTAGCGGACTCACCAATAGAAACGGCCCGCGCAGAGGGGGGCTGGGCGGGCCGGTGATGCTGTCGCCGCGACACTCCTGGGGGAGGGGGAGGGGGAGGGGGAGGGAGGGCCCCGGCGACAGATTCAATGCTATAGATAAAAATGCCGCGGATCTGTGTGGTATTTGTCGTTTTGTGTCACAAAGTGTACGAATCGACCATGACGAACCGGAGTGCGCAGGGTGGATCCTCGCGCGCGCCAGCGTCGGGGGAGCAGCTTGTCCTGGATCAGGAAAATGGACTGGCAACACCGGCAAAGAGCTTGCTCAGCAGTTTCTGCTCCTTGCATTCGATCGAGTCGAGAAACTCGGTGGCCGAACCCATGCTGCGAAAGGCATTGAAGCCGCGTTCGAGGAACTCGTGCAGGTCGCCGAGTCCGGCCAGGTACGAGGGGCCGCGCATCAGCTTGAGCATGCCGTGCAACAGCGGCTTCCTGGCCAGCCTGTCGAGCGCTTCACCGATCTCGCGAATCAGCTCGATCTGACGCTGGCGCTGCGGCTGGCAGGCAACCGCCCGGTAGGCAGCAGCATAGGCGTCTTCGTCGATGCAGTTGATCTGCCCGATCCGGCAAAGAATGGCGACCATCGCCGAATCAAGCTGTTCGGAGAGCGCGTCGAGTTCGACGGCCAGAGCGATGGTGCGCAGCGCCGAGCCCGGCAACATCTTGATCAATAGCGGCAAAATGCGCTCGACCTCTTCGTCGCGGCTGCTGAAGTCCTTTGGGCCGTAGAGATCGGAGAGAAAGAACTGCGCTGCCTGTCCGAAACGCGCGCTGGCCAGCAGGTCGGCATGCGTACGGGCCAGTCGCCCGGCCTGCCATTCGCGCAGGCGCAAACGATCCTGCGCTGCCGCAGACTCGCGGTTGGCTTGCTGGCGCAGGTGCTTCGCCGTTTGCAGATGTTGCCGTAGGGCCGCGGCGCTCTGCTGTTTTTCGATCGAGACGGTCGAATTGTCCATGGCCAAGGATTATGCATCGTCAGGCAGAATCTGTTTAGAGGGCTTCCCCTAACGGGTATCGCTTGCAGAGCTTAGACTGTGATCCGACAGAACCCTGGAAAGGAGCGGCAAATGCCTCATCCCGATACCCTGGCAAGGCGCTTTTCCCTTTTGCAGGCGGCGGCACGCAGCGATCCACATCCGGATCGGGCCTTGCGCGATCGCCGCCTGCTGGCACTCGATCGGCTGTTGCTCGACAACGAGCAGGCGATCGCCGACGCGATAGGCCGCGATTTTGGCCATCGTTCGGCTGCCGAAACACGCCTGCTCGAGCTTTTTCCGAGTCACGAAGCGATCCGCCATGCGCGCCGCAACCTGCGGCGCTGGATGCAGCCACAGGCGCGTTCGGTTTCGCTGTGGTTTCAGCCGGGCCGGGCGGAAGTGCGTCATCAGCCGCTTGGCGCCGTCGGCATCATGGTGCCCTGGAACTACCCGATTTTCCTCGCCGCGGCACCGCTCGCAGCAGCACTGGCCGCCGGCAATCGGGCGCTGGTCAAGATGTCGGAGATCACCCCGGCGACCGCGTCGCTGTTCGCCGAGCTGGTTGGCAGATACTTCGCTGAAGACGAGTTGTCGGTGGTCGAGGGCGACGTCAAGGTGGCCAGGGAATTTTCGCAGCTTCCCTTCGACCATCTGTTGTTCACTGGTTCGACTTCGGTCGGCCGCCAGGTGATGCGTGCCGCGGCAGAAAACCTGACACCGGTGACGCTCGAACTCGGCGGCAAGTCACCGGCGATCATCGGTCCCGCGCTGTCCCCAGCCCACTTCGCTCGTGCCGTCGAGCGCATCATCGTCGGCAAGTGCCTCAACGCCGGACAGACCTGCATCGCTCCCGACTACGTGCTGCTGCCGGCCGGACAGGAGCAGGCATTCATCGATCAGGCACGCAGCGTCGTCGCCGCCTGCTATCCCGACATCGAGAAAACCGCAGACTATTCGACGATCGTCGATCAGCGCCAGTATGCGCGCCTCTCGGCCTGCCTTGAAGAGGCCAGAATGGCCGGAGCGAAGATTGTCGACCTGGCAGCAGCTGCCGTTGCCGACCCACTCAGGCGGCGCCTGCCGCCGGTAGTGCTGCTTGACGCCGGTGACGAGTTGCGCGTGATGCAAGAGGAAATCTTCGGCCCGCTGCTGCCGCTGCGGCCGTACCGCGATCTCGACGAGGCAATAGCCTTCGTCAACGGCCGGCCGCGCCCGCTGGCGCTGTATTACTTCGACAACGATCGTGCCGCGATCGAGCGCATCCTCGATGAAACGGTTTGCGGCGGAGTGACGATCAACGACACCATTCTGCACATCGCACAGGACGACCTGCCCTTCGGTGGTGTGGGTCCGAGCGGCATGGGTTGCTATCACGGTTTCGCCGGTTTCGAGACCTTCTCGGTCAGGAAAGGGGTTTTTCGGCAGTCCCGGCTGTCCGGCATCGGCCTGTTCAAGCCGCCTTACCGGGGCCTGTTCGAGCGCTTGACGAGGATCCTTCTGCGATGATTCCGTCCCGTCGCCAATTCATCAAGACTGGTATTGCCGGAAGTCTCCTGCTCTCGTTCTGTGGCTGGCTCAATGCCGCCGGAGCACGCCGCCTGAGCAACAGCGAGCGCGAGATGCTCGGCGCGCTATGCAACGCGATGCTCGAAGGTGCGCTGCCAAGAGACCATGAGCAACGCCGCCAGCAGGTGGCCCTGACCGTCGATGGCATCGCCGTTGAGGTCGCCGGCCTGCCGCTGGCCGCCCAGAAGGAGATCGGCGAGTTGTTCGGCCTGCTGGTGCTGGCGCCGGCGCGCTTCATGCTTGCCGGTGTCGGCAAGCCATGGCGAGAAGCCAGCGTCGCCGAGGTTGGCGAATTCCTGCAATCCTGGCGAGCGAGCCGCCTCAACCTGCTGCAGACCGCCTATGGAGCGCTGCACGACCTGACTTTCGGAGCCTGGTACGCACGTCCCGAAACCTGGGATGCCATCGGCTATCCCGGTCCACCAAAAGGGTATTTCTGATGCTCGATCCGATCAAGACCGGTCTGGCTTCCGGCTGGAAGCACATTGACGCATCGACGCTCCCCAGGGGCCAGACGCACGAGTTCGATGTGGTCATCGTCGGTACCGGCGCCGGTGGCGGAGTGACTGCCGACATCCTCAGCGACGCCGGTCTGCGCGTCGTTCTCGTCGAGGAAGGGCCGCTACGCTCGTCGACCGACTTCAAGATGCGCGAAGCCGATGCCTATCCCGAGCTGTATCAGGAATCGGCTTCGCGCAAGACTGCCGACAAGGCGATCAACATTCTGCAGGGGCGCTGCGTCGGTGGTTCGACGACGGTAAACTGGACCAGCAGCTTCCGCACGCCGCCCGAGGTCTTCGACTTCTGGCAACGCCAGTTCGGCTTGCGGCAACTCAGCGCCCACTCGATGAGTTCCTGGTTCGCCGTGATGGAGCACAAGCTGTGGGTGCGCCCCTGGGATACGCCGCCGAACCCGAACAACCAGGTGCTGGTGGTCGGTGGCGAGAAGCTCGCCATCCCGGTCGGGGTCATCAAGCGCAACGTCAAGGGTTGCTGGAACCTCGGTTACTGCGGCATGGGCTGCCCGACCAACGCCAAGCAGTCGATGCTGCTGACCACCATCCCGGCAGCGCTCAACCGTGGTGCGACCTTGTACACCCGCCTGCGCGCCGAACGTCTACGTTTCAATGGCAGCCGGGTCAGCGCCCTCGACTGCATGGCGCTGCAGCCCGACGGCATTCATCCGTCCGGCAAGCGGGTGCAGTTGCGCGCCCGCCATTTCGTGATCGCCGGCGGCGCCATCGGCAGCCCGGCGCTGTTGCTGCGCAGCGGCGTTCCCGACCCCTTCCGCTTGCTGGGCAAGCGCACTTTCCTGCACCCGGTGGTGATTTCGTCGGCACTGATGCCAGAGCGCGTCGATGCTTACGCCGGCGCGCCGCAATCGATCTACTCCGATCATTTTCTGCACCAGGCGCCGATCGACGGTCCGCTCGGCTTCAAGATCGAGACGCCGCCCTTGCATCCGGTGCTCTTTTCGACCACCCTGCAGGGCTTTGGCGAGGCACACGCCAGACTGATGCGCGAGTTCACGCAGGTCAACGCGCTGCTGGCGCTGCTGCGCGATGGTTTTCATCCCGAAAGCCGCGGCGGCCAGGTTCGTCTCGGCAGTGACGGTCTGCCGGTGCTCGATTATCCGCTCGGCGACGTGATCTGGGAAGCCACGCGTCGCGCCCTGTTGGCAATGGCCGAAATCCAGTTTGCCGCCGGCGCGCGCTGGGTTTCGCCAGCGCACGAAACGGCTCCGGGCTATGCAAGCTGGGCCGAAGCCAGGAAAGGGATCAATGAACTGCCGCTCAAGCCATTCGTCTGCCGGGTCGTCAGCGCGCACGTGATGGGCGGTTGCGGGATGGCCGACGGGCCACAGCGTGGCGTCGTCGATCATCGCGGCCGGCACTTCTGGCTCGCCAATCTGTCGATACACGACGGATCGCTCTTTCCGACCAGCCTGGGGGTCAATCCGCAGCTCTCGATCTACGGACTGGTGGCACGCAACGCCAGCCTGCTGGCCGCCGAATTGTCCGGCAGGCCAAGTCCGCTCATCCCCTGACGGAGATTTACCGTCATGCTCGCACGTGCTCTTCGCCTTTCCCTGCTCCTCGAAGTGGCGCTCTACGTGGCGATTGCCAGGTACGGCTTCGATGCTTCGCCGTTTCAGGCGGCACTGCTGACACTAGCCGGCATTCTTTCGCTGCGCGCCGTGCTGACCCTCATCACCTACGCCTATGCCTGGGCCTGGCATTCACCGGCGCCGACCCTATCGCTGTGGCAGGCGCTGCGCATGGTTCTCGGCGAGTATGCAGCGCATCTGCTCTGCTTCGTGCTCCTCTTCCCTTTCGAACGCTGGTGGATGCGCGAGGATCCGACCTTCTGCCCGCAGGCAGCCGCCCGCCGGTGCTGCTGGTGCACGGCTACGGCTGCTCGCGCGCGGCCTGGTGGTGGCTGCGCCGTCGTTTGCAGGCAGCCGGCTGGACGGTGGCGACGATCAACCTCGAACCGGTCTTCGGCAGCATCGACGATTACGTCGATCCCCTGGAGCAACGAATCGCTGCGGTTCTCGCCGAGACCGGTGCCGAACATCTGTTGCTGGTCGGCCACAGCATGGGCGGGCTGGTCGCGCGCGCCTATCTGCAGCATTATGGCAAATCGCGAGTCGTCGGTCTGGTGACTCTCGGAACTCCGCATCAGGGCAGTCGGATCGCGCCGCTCGGTTTCGGCGCCAACGCGCGTCAGATGCGGATCGGTAGCGCCTGGCTGCAGGCGCTTGCCAGTCCGGCGCCGATGCTTGATACTCTGGTCATCTACAGTCCGCACGACAATTATGTGATGCCACAAAGCAACTTGCAATTGCCGGGTACCGCCAGCCACTCGATCGAAGGGCTCGGTCATCTGACGATGCTCTATTCGCCACGCGTAGCGCAGGTGTTGTTGGCCGCGCTTGACCAGACTTGCGCACGCAGTGCCTGAGCCGGCGATCCAGTTCCTCGTGCTGCTCTCACTGCTGCTGTCCGTTCAGGCAGCGGCGCAGGAGGTCTTTGTCACTCGCGGCGCTGGCAGCCCGATGTATTCCGACAAACCGCAAGCAGGTGCCCAGCCGGTAAGCCTGCCGGAACTCAATATCAGCAAACCGGTTCCGGTCGTCCCCAAAGCGCCTGTCCCGGCCACCCGCCGAACAGCGGAGGAAAGCGGCCCAGCCGCGGCGCCACCACCTGCCTACCGCAAATTCAGCATCGTCGTCCCCGCAAACGACGGCAGTGTCGCCGCCAACAGCGCATTGTTCGAGGTGCGGGTGGCGGTGGAACCGGCACTGCAACTTGGCGAAGGGCATGCCATCACCGTCAGCATCAACGGTCGCCCCGTCGGCCAGCGCTTCACCGCCCATGAATTCATGATTCCACCCGAGTTCTGGGGAGACACGCTGCCACCCGTAAACCAGCATTACCAGCTGGATGCCGCGATCGTCGATGGCAACGGCGGCTTGCTCAAGCTGGCGGAACCGGTGACCTTCTATCTGCGCCATGTCGCCGGCTGGCATCAGCGTCCGCACCAGCGGCCTTTGCTGCGACCATTGCCCGTTCAGAAGCCACCACCCGCACAGCCGAGCTGGAAGTTCGAGCAGCCGGGCAAGCCTTCTTCGAGCGTCAAGCCTCCCGTCCGGCCAGAGCCATAAGGTGGAAGCCACCAAGGGGCGTGCCGCCACACCCATCCACCCTTACGGCTTGTCAGCACCGAGTCCCAATGATCGCCAGGCCAGGCCGTGCATCATGGCTGTACGCACTCGTAGCGGATCAGATCAGGGTCATTTTCGGCGGCCACCTGTCCGAGGCAGATGATCCCCCGGTCGTGCAGGGTAAACTCCTCGCGCTGCACGAAGAAACGCGAGCCGTTCTCCAGCAATAGATGGGTACCGTTGGTACTGCCATCGACCAGGATGAATTTGCCCTGACGGAACTCGATATCGGCATGTGTGCGGGACACTCGATCCTGATCTACCACCAGATTGTTCCTGTCGCCGCGCCCGATGGTGAAAATATGGGAGTCGGGCATCACCTCGAAGGTTCTGTCACGATATTTGAGAATCAGGCGGGCGAACAGCAGGCTGCGTATTTCATCCTGTTGCTCGATGCTGACGAGTTGCGTCAGGCTGGATGACTCCTGCCAGATCACCTCGACGATTTCCATCTCCTCCTGCTTGCCCCGGACGCGCGACCAACCGAGACTGCGGGACATCAGTTCGAGATTGTCCGGCAACTGGCGAACCGTCTCGCGGGTGGTGATGATCTGGTCGGCCTTGGCCAGGGCGACCATGCGAGCAGCCACATTAACCGCGTCTCCGAACAGGTCGCTTTGCTCGACCAGAACGGGCCCGTGCTGCAGACCGATCCGGACGGCGATGTTGAATTCCAGCAAGGGTGGATCGTCCTTGATCACGGAGTGCATTTCACAGGCAGCCTGCAAGGCCCGTGCCGCGTCCGGAAAGCGGCTCATGATCTCATCGCCGATGGTTTTGACCACCGTACCGTCGAACTCTGCGGTTTTTGCCTGGAGCAACTCGAGAACCCGGCTCTCGATCTGTCGCGCCTGCCAATCACCATATTTTTCGAACAAGCGGGTACTGCCGCAGATATCGGCGAACAGCACGGTTGCCGATACCTGTTGGCGCACTGCCGTCCGGTGGCCGCCCGCTGCGGACATCTGCTTGGGCAATTTCATGTTGATCTTCCGAGTTCCCGTAGGCCAGAGCGTCAGGTACCCATCTCCCCGAGCTCGTGAATTTTCCATCAACCGCTGCGTCTTCGGGTACGCAGCAGCTTCGTATCCTTACTGAAGATCGTTCGTGCAAAACCTGCCGATTCTGCAAGAATCACAGAAACCGCAACCTGCCCGGATGATACTCCTCATCGGTCATCTCGGCCATTTCAGTGCCCATTGGCCCATTGGCAGCAGAACGGATCGGGACCGCTGTTGCAGACAGTCTCCGGCCAGTCCGTCGATCATCGCTGCTCAAGAGGGCTCGGTACTGCGCTTGTCATCGAGGGAAATCCCGCCTTTTGCCGACAGCCTGTTGGTGGATGACTCCTGGCGTTCAATGACATCTCTGTAATAGCTGATTTCTAGAAGTTCGGGGATGCGCAGCGCCTGACCATCAGGGATGCGCACAACGGCCTGTCGATTGATGATTGCAGGTTCATACTCCGGATCGAGTTCAATCGCCTTGTCCAGGCACTCCAGGGCTTTCTGCCTGTTGCCGAGGCTGGCATAGGCAAGACCCATGTTGCCGTACGATTGCACATGATTCTTGTCCACTTTCAGAACCTGCTCGAACAATTCGATGGACAATGGGTACTGGCCGTCGCGCAGGGCGGCAAACGCCTTGTCGAAGGTCCGTGAATTGTTGAGGTATTGCGCCAGGCTGATGCCAGAGTGGCTGCGCACCAGGACTTCCAGCTCGTCGAGATGCTTGCGGGCCAGTCTTCCCACCTCACCATCGCGGCGATCGACTGCGATGGCATTCTCGTAAGCACTGACGGCTTTCTGGAAATCGACCTTTTGCATATAGGCTGTGCCCAGATTGTAGTGCGCTTGCGCCAGCAGCGGGAAAATCTCTACTGCCCGCTCGAAGCAATGGATGGCCTCATCGAGGTCGCCACGCAGGGCATGGCAGGCGCCTATTCCATAGATCACCATATGATAATTCGGATGCTGCTGGCGGAGTTCTTCGAGAATGGCCATCGCTTGTGCAAGCTTGCCCTTCTCGGCCAGTTCCAGAGCGACGTCACAGCGTTCGTCGATCTCGGGCAGGATCTCGACGAGAAAGTCTTTCTTGTGGTTGAGCTGCTTTTCGCGCTGATAGGCAAGACACGGACCGTAATAGGAACAGCCCTCGCAGACCTCTGTCCGCAGGCTTGCACAGCAAGTCGGGCAGATCAACTGGGCCGCTTTGATCTTGCAGACCCGCTTGCCTTTTCTCTCCTGGCATAATGAGCATTTCATGGTTGGACTTTCCTGGCGCGAATGAAGACCAAATAGTCTAGGACAAGTCAGTTGCATTCGCCACCGTTTCGGTAATCGGCACGACAAAAGAACTGCACCCGACGCCATCCCGGCAATCCTATTGACCACTCAGAGTCCCTTGGCCGTCTCGGTGATTCGTGGCGTGCTCTTGGAATCCTTCATCGGATCCGGTGTTTCAGAAGAGAGTAGACTAGATGGTGGCTCGCTTGGCTCCGGCAGGATGGACTCGAGCGAAAAACTGCCCGGCTTGCGCCTGCACACCGCCCATCTCCACCAACCGCCTTGACTGGCAAAGATTTCATCCATGCAGCGTACGATTTTCGCTACCCCGCTGATCAATACCCTCATGCACTGGCTGTCCCGGCTGCTGTTGCACTTGCTGGGATGGCGAGTGAAAGGCGGCGCGCCGGATGCACCAAAATATGTGTTGATTGCCGCGCCGCACACCAGTAATTGGGACTTTCCCTTCACCCTGATGGTCTGTTTTGCCCTGCAGCTGCGGGTGTACTGGATGGGAAAATCGACGCTCTTTCCGCCCCTGATCGGTGGCGTGATGGGTTGGCTGGGCGGGATTCCGGTGAACCGCGAGCGCGTAGGAAATCTCGTACAAAGCACGGTCGATGCCTTTGACAACAATTCTGGAATGGTCATCATTGTTTCCCCGGAGGGGACTCGAAGCCGAGTGACTCGCTGGAAAACGGGTTTCTATTACATCGCCGCAGGTGCTGGTGTCCCGATCGCCCTGGGTTATCTGGATTTCAAGGAAAAAGTGGCTGGCGTGAGCCGCCTGTTTCAACCGACAGGCGACCTTTCAGCCGACATGCTGGAGATCCAGGCATTCTACGCAGGCATCACCGGCAAGAACCCTTAGCAGAGCCGACTCGCTGCCTGTTCCTCGGTAAGGATAGAGATGAAACTTGTTCCTGCGTTAGCCGGCTGGTTTGGCTACGATGCAATCTCCCGCCGCAAGAATCACCTGCAACTCGACAGGCATCTGTTGCAGATCCTCGACAAGCACGCGATTGATACGGTCATCGATGTGGGCGCCAATGCCGGGCAATTTTCATCGCGGTTGCGCGCTGCCGGATTTGCCGGGCGTATCGAGGCATTCGAGCCCATTCCGGCGATGGCCCGTGAGCTTGCCGAGCGATTCGCTGCAGATCGTTTGTTCACGACTCACCATTGCGGGCTGGCCGAACAGGATGGGGCGATGGAACTCAACGTCCTTGCCGGCAGCGATTTTTCATCCTTCCTGAAAACCAACGAGAATTCCGAGCAATATTTCCCTGAACGCACCGGTCTGAAAGAAATCATCAAGGTACCGGTGAAACGTCTCGATGGCATCGAGGGCATTGCCCAACAGGAGAGCCGCCTGCTTCTCAAACTCGACACCCAGGGATTCGATCTGCAGGTTTTCTCGGGGGCAACGGCCTTGCTGCCACGGATCAAGGCAGTTCTGATCGAGTGTTCGGTCATCCCGCTCTACCAAGGAACCCCCGGTTTCATTGAATCACTGACGGTTTTCCAGGCGGCCGGATTCCTGCCGTCCGGTTTTTTTCCGGTATCTCGCGACAAGACCACTCTGGCGATCATCGAGTTCGACTGCATGCTGGTTCGTGGACAAGCGGCTACGTAGCTCACCCGTGACCCGGGTCGCTTACCGTCCATCGGGATCTGCCGCCCGGATCCTCCTTGCCAGACACCGCGCCCTGTCGGGCGCGGCCTCGCTTCAATGGAGCGTAGTCAGAAACTGGAGAGTATTGGCACGTCCAAATTCCATCTTGTCGAGCAGAAAGCTCGGCGTGTTGACCAGGCGCGCGCCGGCAGTCAGGGACTGCATTTCCGGCGGCAGCTGGATGCAGCGCGTCTCGACGTATCGGTAGGGCTTGAGGATCGCATCGACGATTTTCTCGTCTTCGTTGATCTTGTCCTCCCAATCATCCTCGCTGTTCCTGAACGCCGCCAGCAAGCGCTGACATTCTGGGCTTGTCCGGTCCTTGAGTTTCGCCAGCAGACTGGTTTTCAGGCCCGCCAGCAAGGTTGCGTCGGATACCAGCCGGCCGCTCTCGATCCACAGGTTGACCTTGTTGATGAAGGTGCGCTGCTGCTCGACCACCGCGTTCTGCCACAGTTCCTCGCGCCGGTCCTCGCGCTCTGCAAAAGTATCGGGAATCTCGGCGCAGCGCCTGGGAAACACCTCGACCATCCAGATCTGGTCAAGCCTGGCACTGAGCAGCCCCTTCAGCGGCGGGTTCTCCGACCAGGCGCCGTCGAGGTAAGTCCCGGCGTGGCGACCCTCCTTGATGGTGGTCATGCCGTTGATAAAGTCGATCGAGCCGGATGCCATGATTCCGTGGCGCATGTAGTCGGCAGCGACGCGGATCGCTGTGGCGTGGTCGCCCGGGTGGCCTTTCAACGCCTTGACGAGTTCGGCGAAGAAGTCTTCGTCGGTAATGTTGACATCCTCGCTGTCCTTCACGCGCGTGGCGCCAACCAGCAAGCGTGGCCGCGTCCCGTCCTTCGTATCCCTGTCGAAAGCGAGTTGCGCCGCAGCCAGATCACCCGGCGGCTGCGTGGAAGCCACGTAACGCTGGTAGAGCAAGTCCATGCAGGTCTCCGGTTCGACATAGGCATTCAGCCAGTCCTGAAAACGACCGTGCAGCCATTCCACCGCGACCTTGTCCTTCCACCAGAAATAGGCCGGGTTGGTCGACGACCACAAATGATCGACCGCCTTCACCCCGTCGCCCACTGCCTGGTTGAAAATCATCCCGTTTGCATTGTGCAGCCACTGCTTGCGGAGCGCCTCGGGAGCGGTCGCCATGCGCTCCTGCATCGTCCCATGCGCATGCTGCAGCGCATGACGCCAGCACACCGCGGCAACCAGGGCGCCCGCAGAGGTGCCGGAATACGCGCTGATGTCGTATTTTTCGAAGGCGCGCGCCTCGACCAGGCCGCTGACGACGCCAGCGTCGATCGCTCCGGCGAGAAATGACCCTCCCTGAAACGCCAGTCCAATCCTTTGCAACATGGTTTTCTCCTTCAAGAGAGTGGTGACGCTGCCTGGCGGTGGCCCGACGGGCGGTACCGGCAGCAGAAAAGATTACCAATCGACGACCAGCAGCCGGTTCTGGAATGGTGCGCCGACGACCAGCTGCCGGCGACCGCCGGTCTCGTGATATGCCCCGACACTCGCTGCCGAAATCAGTTGCCCGTCGTCGGTGAAGACCGGCTCGACACGCGCGGCGCCACTCGGATCGACGATCCGGACCACCTCGGACGGGCAGTCTTCCCGTTGACCGACCGTATAGAACATCAGTGCAGCCAGATCAGGGCTGCCGGCGACCCAGAGGTTGCCGGCAGCGTCCCAGGTCAGATTGTCGGCAGCAACGGGTACTGCGATCTCAGCAAGCGGAACGAGTCTCGGCTTGCTCGCTGCGCCGACGACCCCATAGACCATGATTTTCTTCGCCATCGACGCAGCGACATACAGCCGCTTGGTGGCGGATTCGTAGGCAACACCGTTGGGAAAGTGCTTGAATGCATCGTCGACGTGAAACACCGGCCCATCAGTCATCAGTCGGCAGGAAACGATCGAACCGAAGCCGATCGGAACGACAGTCTCGATCAACTGCTGCCATTGAAAGCGACTTTCCTGAGTATTGGTGAAATAGAAGGCATCGGTACTGACCGCAGCGATCTCGTTCGGCGCGCGGATGAAAGACTCATTCTCGATGAACTGCGGCCTGGAAAGCGCTCCGCTCGCCCGCTCGACGTCGAAAATGACTACGCGGGCGCGCCCATCCGCCGGACGGTCGGTTACGAAAAGGCGTGCCTGCGCGCTGTCGATCGGCAAGAAGTCGATGCCGACCGGGCGAAAAGCGCCAAGTTCACTCAACTCGGCGGTCTGGTTGACCACCGGCGCATCGAGATTGCTGAGAGTCAGCGTCAGGATCGCGCCGTTGACCAGGCTGGCGCTTGCCGGTTTGAAGGGGTTGGGGAAATCCGGTAAGCCGGTTTGAAACCCGAAGGCGACCGTCGACGTCGGGCGGCGCAAACGCGGACGCGAACACGACGAGATGTAGACACGCTCATACTCATGATCAATCGTCACGTCCTCGGGGCATGGCATGACCAGGCTGCGGCAGCTTTTCTGCGCCAGCGAAAGCATGGCCTGGGCAGTTGCCGCGCCAGGCACCGACCCCACTACTGGTGAAACAGGACTTGCTAACATTGTGAATCTCCTTCATTCAGAACGTCGATACATCAAACGCTTGTCTTGGTGGCAAACGCTTGCGTAGCCGAACCAGGCCCGGTGGATTCAAGCACTTCCCGAAGTGCCAGGCGCCGTCCGGGGCGGCTCTACGCGCTTTACAGCGGCGAGTGCCCGTTTTACTCCCTATAATCCCGGAACTTCTTTCGCCTGCTGCGGGGGTATAGCTCAGCTGGGAGAGCGCTTGCATGGCATGCAAGAGGTCCGCGGTTCGATCCCGCGTACCTCCACCACAAGCCGAAAGAGTTCCGGGTCCCCATCGTCTAGAGGCCCAGGACACTACCCTTTCACGGTAGGTACCGGGGTTCGAATCCCCGTGGGGACGCCAGCGATGGCAGCAAGGGCACACCTGAAAAAAGTTGTGCCATTCGTGTTTTCAGCCGACGCGTTGTGCCGAGCTATTCTGGCTGACGCGAATCGATGCTGATTGTCACCGGCCCGTCGTTGATCAGGTGTACCCGCATGTCGGCACCGAAAACACCGGTTTGCACGCGACGCCCGCTGGCGCTTTCGAGCTGCTCGACAAAGCTTTGGAACAGCGCTTGCGCGAGTTCAGGACGAGCTGCACGACTCCACGATGGACGATTGCCTTTCCGGGTCGACGCGAAGAGTGTGAACTGGCTGACTGCGAGAAGCTCACCCTTGGCGTCGATGACGCTGCGGTTCATTATCCCGGCCGCATCGGGGAAGATGCGCAGTCGGGCCAGCTTGGCGGACATCCAGGCCAGATCAGAGCTGGCATCGATCTCCTCGAAAGCGGCCAGGATCAGCAGACCCGCTCCGATCGAGCCAGCGACTTCTCCTTCGACTTCGACCCGTGCCGCGGCGACGCGCTGCACGAGCACCCTCATCGGGAGGCCCCGGCATTCTGCTGACGGAGTTTCTCGGGGATCGGCAGCCAGCGCACCGGTATTGGTCAAGGGTTCCGGCTGCAGCGTCACGTGTGATGCCCTGCGCAGCGAGCGCATGCCGACTGGCGGCGAGGACTGTCGGCCATTGTTCTAGCGATTCGACGATGAGATGTGCCGAAAGGGCGACGCGCTTCGACGACAAGGTCCAGATATGCAGGTCGTGCACCGAGGCGACGCCCGCGATGCCAGCCAGCACGCGCCCGACCTGCTCGGTTGACAGGCTGGGCGGCACGCCTTCCATCAGCGCCTGCAGGACTTCGCGCAACAGACGCAGACTCGAAGCCAGCATCAGCGCGCAGATCAACATCGAGAGCAGGGGGTCGATGGTCATCCAGCCGGTCCACATCACCACCGCGCCGGAGACCAGCGCCGCCACCGAACCGAGCAGATCGCCGAGGACGTGCAGCAGGGCGCCGCGCGTATTCATCGTCTGCTCGCCGTGCATCAGCAGCCAGGCGACAGCGATGTTGAGGACCAGGCCGAGCGCCGCAACCAGGGTGACCGCTGCGCCATTGACCGCCGCAGGATCGAGAATGCGACCGACTGCGGCGACCGAGATGCCGACCACCACCAGTACCATGAAAACGACATTGAGCAGCGCCGCCAGCGTCTCGACCCGGCCATATCCGTAGGTGTGTCGTTGCGTCGGCGGGCGTTGCGCGAGCCAGGCGGCAAAGGCCGCGAGGGCCGAGCGAGGCGCTGTCGGTGACCATATGCCCGGCATCACCGAGCAGTGCCAGCGATCCCGACCAGAAGCCGGTCACTGCCTCGACCCCGGCAAAGCCGAGCGTCAGCAGCAAGGCCCAGAGCAGGCGTGGACCGGTGTCCACATGATGATGCGCATGCTCGCCATGCTCGTGGTGATCGTGCTGATGGTGCTGGTGCGCGTGCTGGAGGTGTGGATCGCTCATGATCCGGGCATTGTACCCGAGATCGCTGTTCCATCAGAGATGACTCCAGGCCACGCCTCCTGCAGCGCCGGTCGACTGGGCGTGCATCGCTTAAGCCCAGGCTTAATGTTTATCCGCTAAAATATCCTCTTACGCCCAAGGATGCCGATGACCCCATTGCCCCAATTGCCCACTCGCGACAGCATCAACCGCTTTTTTCTCCTGACCGGACTGTGGGTGCTGCTGCACGTCAGCGCCTTCACCACCGACCAGGCCTACAGCACGCTTGCGGTGGCACTGTGGACGCTGGCAACCACGGTCAGTTACACCTTCCTCTACCTGCTGCCGGCACTGATTCCGGGCTATCTGCTGCACGGCTGCTGCTGCGGCGCCCGCGACGCGCGCCGGGGTGGCCGCGTCTGGCGCTGCTTGCTGATCGGCCTGACCGGGATGATTCAGGTGCTCCTGTTCGCCGACCGGGTGATCTATGGCATGTACGGATTTCACATCAACGGCTTTGTCCTCGATCTGGTGTTCACCCCGGCGGGATCGCCTCGCTCGGGGCCAGTCGCAGCACCGAACTGACCGCCAGCCTGGTGGTCATCGCCCTGCTGGCGTGCAGGCGGCCACCTACTACTGGGTGACGCGTCGCGCAGCCGCGTCGCGTCCGTCTCGCTGGACTGCCGCGTGCGCGCTGGGTGCTGCTGGCCATCCTGAGCTTCGCGGTCGGCGAGCGTGTCGCCTATGGTTTCAGCGCTGCCGCCAACTACCAGCCGATTCTTTTTGCCAGCGAGCGCTACCCGCTGTACCTGCCGACCACCTTCCGCAAGCTGGCATCGCGGTTGGGCGTCAGCGGCGCTCCGAGGGGGACCGGCGGGGTGCATATCAAGCACAGCGTCCTGAGTTATCCGCTGCTGCCGCTACGCGTCGAGCCGCCTGCGCGCCCGCTCAACATCGTCTGGCTGGCCGTCGAATCGCTGCGCTACGACATGCTGGACCGCACGATCATGCCGCAGCTCTGGGATTTTTCCGAACATTCGCTGCGCCTCGAGCAGCACTACAGCGGCGGCAATACCACCCAGATGGGCATCTTCTCGATGTTCTACGGATTGTACGGCAACTACTGGTTTCCGATGCAGGCGGCGCGCCGGTCGCCTCTGCTGATGGATGTGCTGCAGCAACAGAACTACCAGTTCAGTCTGCATACCAGCCAGAGTTTTACCTATCCGCCGTTCGACAGGAGACGGTTTTTCGAAAATGAACCCGGCCGACATGCATGCGCTGTCCGATGGTCCACCGCCGTGGCAGCGCGACCGGCAGAACATCGACGACATCCTCCGGTTCATCGACAGTCGTGACAAGGCGCGGCCGTTCATGACCTACATGTTCTTCGAGGGCACCCATGCCAACTACACCTTCCCGCCCGAGAGCGTCATCGCGCGCCCCTATCTCGAGGATTTCAACTATCTGTCGGCCGACTTCGCGCAGCAGATGGTGCCGATCAAGAACCGCTACATCAACGCTGCCCACCATGTCGACCAGCCAGATCGGGCGCGTCATCGCGCATCTGCGTGCAAGGAAACTGCTCGACGACACGATCGTCATCGTTCTTGGCGATCACGGCGAGGAATTCATGGAACGCAAGCGCTGGGGGCACGCTGCCGACTTCAATCGTTTTCAGACCAGCACACCGGCGGTGTTCTGGGTTCCGGGTCAGAAGGCACGCACCATCAGCGGCATCAGCAGCCATCTCGACATTCCGGCGACGCTGATGCCCTTGCTCGGGGTGCAGGAACCCGCCGGCGATTACTCGCTCGGGCAGGATCTGCTGGCGGCCGATTCCATCGCGATTACGCCGTTGCCGCAGGCTGGAACCGCATCGCCTACCTCGGCGAAAAGTTCAAGATCTCGTTCCCGGTCAATGCAGCCGGTGTCGTTCGCGACGAGGTGCTCGATGACGATGATCGCCCGGTCAGCGATCGCGAGCACGCCAAGAGCGAAATCCGACCGGCGATGGTCGAGATGATGAACAACCTGACACGCTTCAGTCGTCCGAAAGGGTAGGGGTAAAGCGCCGGCCTTACGGCGGCTGGTGATCGTACTGGCGAGAGCACGCCAGGATCCAGCCAGCGAAACAGCAAACGGGAGGGGCATGGCAACCCATCGTGAGAGCCGCGCCATTGCGCTGCCACCGGAGTGGCTGTTCGATATCGTTGCCGATGTCGAGCGGTATCCCGAGTTCCTGCCGCTGATGCGCGCAGCGAGGATTGTCAGGCGTTATCCGGAGGCTTACGAAACCGAGCAGACCTGGCCCTCGGGTTGTTGTTGCATCGCTTCCGCACGCGCACCGAACTCGACCGCCCGAGCAGCATCGCCATCGTTTCCGACGATCGCTCGTTCTGCCGCTTCGACGTTCGCTGGGCATTTGCACCGCTTGCGACGATCACTGCCACGTCGACTTCGCGCTCGACTGCGCGACCCGCTCGCTTGTTCCTCCGACCGGTCGTCGAAATGCTGATCCTGCCGATGGCCGCCAGCATGGTCACCGCTTTCGAGGCCAGGGCACATGCGCTGGCTGCGAAGGCCGGCTCGGCTCCCGCGGCGACGGCGGGGAATACCAGTCAGCAGGCGTCGGGTAGTGTCGATGGCCGGTCGATACCCTGAGCAAGGCATGAATTCTCGCGGATTTGTACCCCCGGCCGGTTAAAATGCGAGCCTTCTCGAATCAAGGATTGCATCGTGAGCCAGGAGCCAAAAAACCAGGCGGTGAGCCCAGCAGCACTCGCCAGCAGCAATTTCATCCGCAACCTCATCGAAGCCGATCTCGCTGCCGGTAAATACGCGGCGCGCCGATGGTCGGGCCGTCCCGGTCCCGCCGTTCAGCAGCTTGCCGGCCCGCTCGACACTGCGAAAATCCGCACGCGCTTTCCGCCAGAACCCAACGGCTATCTGCACTTCGGCCATGCCAAATCGATCTGCCTCAATTTCGGATTGGCACAGGATTTCGGTGGTCGTTGCCACCTTCGTTTCGACGATACCAATCCGGAAAAGGAAGAACAGGAATACGTCGATTCGATCATCGATTCGGTACGCTGGCTTGGCTATTCCTGGGAAGACCCGATCCGCGAAGGCCCGTCGGACGCGGAGTGCAACCTGTATTTCGCCTCCAACTACTTTGACTGGATGGTCGAGTTCGCCGAATACCTGATCAGTAGCGGCCATGCCTATGTCGAGAGCCAGAGCGCAGAAGAGATGCGCGACAGTCGCGGCACGCTCACGGTAGCGGGGACCAACTCGCCTTTTCGTGAACGCAGCGTCGAAGAGAACCTGGACCTCTTCAAGCGCATGCAGAATGGCGAGTTCCCGGACGGCGCACACATTCTGCGCGCGAAGATCGACATGGCGGCAGCGAACATCAACCTGCGCGATCCGGCGATCTATCGCATTCGCCACGCCAGCCATCACAACACCGGCAACCGCTGGTGCGTCTATCCCATGTACACCTACGCCCACCCCATCGAAGACGCGTTGGAGAACATCACCCATTCGATTTGTACGCTCGAATTTGCCGATCAGCGCCCGTTCTACGACTGGCTGCTCGAGCGCCTGGCGGAAGGCGGGCTGCTGCAGTGCCCGCTGCCGCAGCAGATCGAATTCTCGCGCCTCAACCTGACGTACATCGTACTCTCGAAGCGAAAACTGATTCAGCTCGTCGAGGAGCAGCATGTCGCCGGCTGGGACGATCCACGTCTGCCGACCCTCGTCGGCGCGCGCCGCCGCGGCTACCCGGCGGCAGGTTTTCGCCTGTTTGCCGAGCGCCTCGGCGCATCACGCTCCGATTCGCTGATCGAGTACTCACAACTCGAAGACACCATGCGCGAGGTGCTCAACGAGTCGGCCGAGCGCCGCATCGCCGTGCTCGATCCGCTCAAGCTGATCATCGACAACTATCCGGCCGGCCAGAGCGAGGACTGTTTTGCCCCCAAGCATCCGCTCAAACCCGAATTGGGCAGGCGCGCGATGCCCTTTGGCCGGGAACTGTGGATCGAGCGCGAAGACTTCATGGAACAGCCGAGCAAGGGCTATCATCGCCTTTACCCAGGCAACCTCGCGCGTCTGCGCTACGGCTACGTGCTCCGGTGCATCGGCTGCGACCGCGATGAAAACGGCGCAGTCAGCGCCGTGCACTGCGAATACCTGCCGGATTCGAAGAGCGGCACACCCGGCGCCGACCACTACAAGGTCAAGGGCAATCTGCACTGGGTTGCGGTCGCCGAGGCCTGTCCTGCCGAGGTGCGGCTCTACGATCGGCTATTCACCGTTCCCTCTCCAGGTGCCAGACGCGAAGGAGATCCCGAAGACTTCGAGCGCGACTTCCGCGATGATCTCAATCCGAACAGCATTCGGGTCATTCGCGCCTGGCTCGAACCCGCGCTGCAGTACGCCAGGCCGGAAGAGAGTTTTCAGTTCGAACGCCATGGTTATTTCGTAGTCGATCGAGTCGACTCCAGGGAAGGCGCGCTGGTCTTCAACCGAACGCTGACGCTCAAGGACTCATGGTCCAGCAAACCCGCTCAGCGAAGCTAACGGTCATTGCCGTTGCCGCCACCCCCGATCATGAAAGCCATGACCGTTCTTGCAGGGCACATTCCGGCTGGCATGCCGGCATCGCTCGATGGGCACGGAGGATGCTCCGTGAATTCCCCATCCCGCCCCCCGACCCCTCCTGCGCAAGCAGGAAGGGGAGATATTAGTGATGGACAGCAGTCTGTCAAATCGGCAATAATGGCCTGATCTGTCTACCTCGTCCGCCATGAAGTTCCTTTTCGACTTACTTCCTGTCATCCTTTTCTTTGTCGCCTACAAGGTTTTCGACATCTATGTCGCAACCGGTGTGGCCATGGCTGCGAGCTTTGCGCAGATCGGCTGGCTATGGTTCAAGGGACGCAAGATTGACACCATGCTCTGGGTGAGCCTGGTGGTGATCACAGTTTTTGGTGGCATGACCTTGCTCCTGCAGGACGAAACCTTCATCAAATGGAAGCCGACGGTGCTCTACTGGGCTTTCGCAGCGGCGCTGCTCGGAGGCACGCTTTTCTTCAGGAAGAACCTGATGCGGACGCTGCTTGCCGAGCAGATGGATTTGCCGGAAGCCGCCTGGACCAGGCTCAACTGGTCATGGGTCGGTTTCTTCATTTTCATGGGGATCGCCAACCTTTTCGTGGCTTTCAACTTTTCGACCGACGACTGGGTCAACTTCAAACTGTTCGGTGCCACCGGGCTGATGCTGGTTTTTGTGGTCGCTCAGGGGCTACTGCTGTCGAAGTACATCGAGGAGACTAAATGATGTTCTACGCCATCGTTGGCGAAGATCGTCCGGACTCACTGGCCGAACGTCTCGCCGCCCGGCCAGCGCATGTCGAGCGTCTCAAGGCGCTGCAGGACGAAGGTCGCTTGCTGCTGGCCGGTCCCTTCCCTGCCATCGATTCCCCCGACCCGGGACCGTCTGGCTTCTCGGGTAGCCTGATCGTCGCCGAGTTCGCCTCGCTCGAAGCAGCCAGAAACTGGGCTGACGCCGACCCTTATGTCGTCAGCGGGGTGTACAGCGCCGTGACCGTCAAGCCATTCAAGAAAGTGTTGCCGGCGTGACTGACGTGCAAGTCGTCGATGTTCCTGGCGTGGTCACGATCATTCGCCAACGACTCGCAGCGCTGCTGCCGAATCGCCTGCAGGTGATCGATGATTCGGCGCGGCACGCCGGGCATGCCGGTGCCAAGGGCGGGGGGGGGCACTACCGCCTGCTGATCGTCTCGGACGCTTTCGCAGGCCTCGGCCGACTGGCGCGTCATCGCTTGGTGCATGCGGCGCTTGGCGATCTGATGCACACCCGGATTCACGCCCTGAGCATACAGGCTCTGACCCCTGCGGAGTATTCGGCGACGGCGTCGATCGCTTCCTGAGTCAACTCGCTTTACTTCAACCAAACCCAACCGAAGGAACATCAGACATGCACAAGCTCTCCCAACTCGCCGGCGCATTGCTGCTCGGTGCGCTCATTTCGCTCCCGGCGGCAGCCCAGAAGGCCGCGAGCGGCGCCGTTGTCACCGTCAATGGTGTCGCCATTCCGCAGACCGTCGCCAATGCCTTCGTCGCCGAACAGAGAGCCCAGGGCGCCCCAGATACCCCAGAGCTGAAGAACGCGGTCCGTGAAGAGTTGATCCGTCGCGAGTTGCTGGTCCAGGAAGCGAAGAAGCTGAACCTCGACAAGCAATCCGATGTGTCGGCGCAAGCCGATCTGGCACGGCAGGCGATCTACATCCGTGCCTTCGTTCAGGATTTCGTCAAGAAGCACCCGATCAGCGACCAGGATCTCAAGGCCGCGTACGACAAGATGAAGACCCAGATGGGCAACACCGAGTACAAGGTTCGTCACATCCTGGTTGAGCAGGAAGACGAGGCCAAAACGATCATCGCCAACCTGAAGAAGGGTGCCAAGTTTGACGAGTTGGCCAAGCAGTCCAAGGATCCCGGCTCCAAGGACAAAGGCGGCGACCTCGGCTGGAACAGCACGGCCAGTTATGTAAAACCGTTTGGCGATGCGGTCGGCAGCCTGGGCAAGGGCAAGTACACCGAAACCCCGGTCAAGACCGATTTCGGTTATCACGTGATCCTGCTCGAAGACAGTCGTCCGCTGACCGCCCCCCCGTTCGACCAGATCAAGCCGCAACTGACGCAGCGCCTGCAACAGGAACAGATCCAGAAATACGTTAACGACCTGCGTTCCAAGGCGAAGATCCAGTAGCGCTTCTCTCGCAGAAGGGCGCCGGAAATCCGGCGCTTCGCCAGCTTTCCCGAGAAGGACCGAAGAACCAGGCCAGCCCGCTATTGCACGCGATCCTTTGCGGTTTGCCACGATGGCATGGCCGGTTCGCTATGCTTGTTGGCCGGAGCACTTGATCACAGGTCGATTTGAGGAGGACGCCTCGCCATGATTTTGAAACCATATGTTTCGGCGCTTTTCGCCATTGCCCTGTCTGGCGCAGCCATTGCCTCTGACGATCATGGTGGCCCGGTAGAAGCCAGGCCTTTCAAGCCCGGCATCACGATGACCAGGGCGGTCCAGGCGGGCATTACGCCGGATGGCGCGATCACTATCCTCAAGGCGGGTAACCAGCGCTTCCTGGCAAACAAGCCCTTGCTCCACAACCTCAGGCGGCGCGTGACGCAGACTGCGCTTGGTCAGTTTCCCTTTGCCAGCGTTCTTGCCTGTATCGATTCGCGAGCCGCACCCGAGGTAGTGTTTGATCAAAGCGTCGGCGACATCTTCACCGCTCGAGTCGCCGGGAATATCGTTAACGAGGACATTCTTGGTAGCCTCGAATACACCGCCAAAGTAGCCGGCTCACGCTTGATCGTGGTGCTGGGTCATTCCAATTGCGGAGCCATCAAGGGGGCCTGCGATGGGGTCAGGATGGGCAACTTGACGTCATTACTGGACAAAATCTCGCCGGCGGTCGCGGCGGTCCGGACAGAAGGCGAGCGCAGTTCGAAAAACCACCAGTTCGTCGACGATGTCAGCGAAATGAATGTGCAACTGGTCATCCAGACCATCCGCGAAAAAAGTCCTGTGCTCAAGGACTTGGAGGACAACGGCAAAATCAGGATCGTCGGGGCGTTGTACGATACTGCCAACGGAAAAGTGACCTGGTATTGATGGAGAGCACTCGCCAGAAAGCTCCTGGAGTCAGGTCTGGATGACCGGGAAGCTGACCAGGCAGTGCTCCTGGGAGCAGGGCAACGATGAATGGCGTCAGGCTGTGCCGGCGTTCTCATCATGAAACCGAATCACATTGCGCCCCGCTGCTTTGGCTTGATACATCCCCGTATCAGCCCTCTTGAGGATGTCGTCCCGGCTGACTTCATGATCGAGAAACAGCGTCACGCCGATGCTCGCCGTGCAATGATGTTCGATTGTCGTGTCTGTCCTGCCTTCGAGCCTGATGGTCAGCAGGTAGGGTTCCGATAAGCGGATACGAATTTTGTCTGCGACGACCGCGGCCTGCGCACTCGATTCAATTCTATCCGTATGCAGATCGCCCAGCATCACGACAAACTCATCGCCGCCGAAACGCGCCACGGTGTCTGCCTCGCGAACACAGGTTTTCAGGCGATTCGCCGCTTCGATCAGCAGTAAATCGCCCACTTCATGGCCGTGCCGGTCATTCACCGGCTTGAAGTTGTCGAGATCGATGAACATCAGCGCGCCATAACAAGCACTGCGCTTGCTGGCTGCCATGGTCTGCTGCAGGCGGTCGTTGAGCAGCAGGCGGTTGGGCAGTTGGGTGAGTGCGTCATAGAAAGCCAGATGGTGGATTTTTTCTTCGGCGGCCTTGCGCTCGGTGATGTCATGGGAAACGACGACCACGCGTTTGATGCGGCCTTCATTGTCCCTGATGACCCCACCGCGAGATTCGATCAGGCGGATGCCGCCGCCGGCCGTCACAAAGCGGTATTCGAGATGGTGCCCGATACCCGTGGCGACGGTCTCGCGAAACGCGCGGACGACTCGTTCGCGGTCGGCCGGATGGATGTCTTCGAATGAAGATGTGCCGCAAAGATTCCGGTCACCGAGCAGACGTGCGTAGGACGGACTGTTGTATACCCGCCGCCCTTCGATGTCGAGAACCGCGACGAAGCCTTGGAGGTTTTCGGCGATCAAGCGGAAGAATGCTTCCTGCTCGCGCAAGGCGTTTTCCGCACGCTTGCGCGGGGTAATGTCTTCGTGGGCCACTACGGCGCCTGCGCAGGGCGCAAGCATCGGATAGACGCGCATGCGAAACCAGCGTGCTTGATCAGGAGAGTCACAGGAATATTCGAGACTGAATTGCGCTTGTGTCTTGCTCAGTACCGCCGCTATACCGGCCCAGGCCTGCAAGGCTTCCTCTTGACCCGTCTGTCCGGCGGCAGCCATGCAGACGCTTCGATAGCTGAGGCCCACGGAGTTTGCCGCCAGAGCAGGCGCACCGTTATTTTCGGCAAAGCACTGCCACGCCCTATTGACCGAAACGATGACGCCCTGAGTATCGAGAACGGCGAGATTCTCCGTCAGCGAATCGAGAATGGTGCGGGTGAATGCCTCACTTTCCAGCAATGCCTGTTCCCGCATGGCAAGTTGCTTGCGGTAGGTTTCGGCTGCCCTGCGTAACTGTTCCCGGTGCAGCAGATTACGGATTCGCCGACGGGTAATCTCTGCAGTGATCGGCAGGGCGACTACCACGTCGGCGCTACTCGGAGCCTGGTCGCTAGCTGCTGTCCTGGCCTCGTTCAGCGCCGTCACAAAAATCACCGGAATGTCCTGGAGTCTGGGGTCGGCTTTGATCCGCCGACAGGTCTCGTAACCATCCATCTCAGACATCATGACATCGATCAGGATCAGATCGGGGGGGCATTCGATTGCCATCGCCAGCCCCTGTGCGCCGGAGCTTGCGAACTGCAACACAAATTCCGGAGCCAGGGTGGCCTTCAGCGTCAGCAGATTGGCCGGCCGGTTATCTATGGCCAAAACGCGTGGCTTCGGGTTGCTCATGATTTCTTGTCCTCCCCACGTGCGCTACAGGGACATGCCGCCAGTGCGACAAGGATGCAAAGCCGAATGCCTGTTTCTGTGCCGGCAGTCACATCGCAGTTGTCAACACAAAGATTTAACTTGCTAAATTATAATGTCCAGGGAAGGTTGTCGCAGGGTGATCGACGTTCCATGCATGGTGACACGGCCAGGGCAGGGACTTTTGCACCAAATATGATCTTACCTCTGTTCAATCCATTGACGGGATCTGCTATGGTCGCGCTCATGCCGACCATCATCGCCATCGACGGACTCTGCAAGACCTACGCCACCGGCTTCCAGGCGCTCAAAGAGATCAGTCTGGATATTCGCCGTGGCGAAATCTTCGCCTTGCTGGGTCCCAACGGCGCAGGAAAAACCACCCTGATCAGCATCATCTGCGGGATCGTCACTGCCAGCGCAGGGACGGTGCGGGTGGACGGGCACGACATTGTCACCGACTACCGGGCAGCGCGCGCAAAGATCGGTCTGGTGCCACAGGAACTGACCACCGATGCCTTCGAATCGGTATGGGCGACGGTGTCGTTCAGCCGTGGCCTCTTCGGCAAGCGTGCGAATCCAGCCTACATCGAAAAGATACTCCGCGATCTTTCCCTGTGGGACAAGAAGGACAACAAGATCATCACCCTCTCGGGAGGCATGAAGCGTCGCCTGTTGATCGCCAAGGCGCTGTCGCACGAGCCACAGATTCTGTTTCTCGACGAGCCGACCGCCGGGGTCGATGTCAACCTGCGGCGTGACATGTGGCAACTGGTGCGCTCGCTCAAAGCCACCGGGGTGACCATCATCCTGACCACCCATTACATCGACGAGGCCGAAGAGATGGCTGAACGGATCGGGGTGATCAGCAAGGGCGAGATCATTCTGGTGGAAGACAAGGTTGAACTGATGCGCAAGCTGGGCAGGAAGCAGATGACTCTGCAACTGCAGAATCCACTCGCTTGCATCCCGCCCGGACTTGATGCCTACCCGTTGGAACTGTCGAGCGATGGCAGCGAACTGACCTATACCTACGACACACAAGGCGAGCGAACCGGCATCATTGCGCTGCTCAGGGATCTCAATGACGCAGCCATCGTCTTCAAGGATCTGCACACTACCCAGAGTTCACTCGAAGACATCTTCGTCAGTCTGGTGAAGGAGGCAAAATGAACCTGCAGGCCATGCGTGCGATTTACCTCTTCGAGATGGCGCGTACCCGACGTACGCTGCTGCAGAGCATCGTTTCGCCGGTGATTTCGACCTCCCTGTATTTCGTCGTCTTCGGCGCGGCGATTGGTTCGCGCATTCCCGAGATCGACGGCATCAGCTATGGTGCCTTCATCGTGCCGGGGCTGATCATGTTGTCGCTATTGACGCAGAGCGTTTCCAACGCTTCATTCGGCATCTATTTTCCAAAATTCACGGGAACGATCTACGAGTTGCTGTCGGCGCCGGTTTCCTATCTCGAGATCGCAGCCAGTTATGTCGGTGCAGCCGCCAGCAAGTCGATCGTTCTCGGCCTGGTCATCCTCGCGACAGCCGGTCTCTTCGTGCCGATCCAGGTCGCACATCCCTTCTGGATGCTCCTTTTCCTGGTGCTCACGGCAGTGACCTTCAGTCTTTTCGGTTTCATCATCGGCATCTGGGCCGATAATTTCGAGAAGCTGCAGCTGGTGCCGCTGCTGATCATCACCCCCTTGACCTTCCTGGGCGGTAGCTTCTATTCGATCCATATTCTTCCGCCCATCTGGCAGACGATCACCTTGTTCAACCCTGTGGTTTATCTGGTGAGTGGCTTTCGCTGGAGTTTCTACGACCTTGCCGACGTGAGCGTCGGCATCAGTCTCGTCATGACGCTGCTGTTCCTGGCGATATTTCTGGCGATCGTGGCCTGGATCTTCAAGACCGGCTACCGGCTCAAGACCTAGCGGGAAACCTGCCTGTACCACGACTGCTTTCGATGTATTGACAAAAGTTATATTTCCAGGAACTGACACGATGCGAACACTCTCCCCCTCCGGCCAGCAGGCGATCAACGAACTGGCCCAGCGGCACGGTTTCAGTCAGGCCGCCGTCCTGAACATGCTGGAGGCCGTGATCAACGGTCGCGGCAGCATGGCGCAATTCAACCACGCTGAATTCGGTGGTTCTGGCCAGTGGATGCGGGGCGGCATGACCATGCTCTCCGAGATGTTCAACTATGCGCTGAAGGGCCGGGTCGAAGGCCTCTGCCATGACCTCGCCAGCCTCGTCGCCAGCCAGCCCGACCTGCTCCAGGGGGGAAGTTTCCAGTCGCAAAGCCAGGATGGCGGCTATGGTCAACAGCAAAATCAATGCACTGGCCAGTCACCGGGCAGTTTCAGTGATGGCCAGCCATACGGCTCCGGATCCGCAAGCCCGGTCAGCCTGTTCGTGCCGCCTGCTCCCGGCCAGGGCAGCGACTGGTGGGGTGCGGACCTGCGCTGGCCGACCAGTACCGGCGCGCAGAACGGTGTACGCTACGCCTACTTCGCGCAGGCCCGGCGCCTGGCGATTGAAGTCGGTGGCCGGGTAAGCCTCTACGACACGCTCGATCATCAGATCGGTGGTTTCTCGCAACAGCAGGGTGTTGGCGGCTCGCTGACTTTTTCCAGCCAGTATGGACTGGTGGAAGTGGCTCGTCTGCCGCTCCTGACCGTGGACGGTGTGCCTCCCCAGCAAGCGCCCCTCTGCGCCGGGTTGCCAACGGTGCCGTCCGAACCCTGCGCTGTGCCCGTACCTGTTGGCGAGAGCGACGTCTTCGCCCTGATCGAGCGGCTCGCCGGCCTGCACGCCAAGGGAATCCTCAGCGCCGAGGAGTTCGCTGCCAAGAAGACGGAGCTCTTGAGCCGGATCTGAGATTTGGTGACAATAATCAGGTTACGCCGCGTTCCTCGGACCTGTTGAGCGTACCTGGCCGTCGGTCACCATACCCTTTGCGACAGAGAGAAGAGAGCAATGGACGATTTGAATGACGAGCTGGTCTTCATCGAGGAAGATGGGCCTGGGCGTGATAGCGAGGAGGCAGCATGTCCGTGGCGAATCCTGGTGGTGGACGACGATCCTGGCGTGCATGAAGCGACGCGCTTCGCTCTCGCCAACGTCATCATCCTCGATCGCCCACTCGCCCTGTTTCATGCCAGTTCGGGAGCCGAGGCCGTGGCCCTGCTGCGGGTGACGGAAAAAATTGCGGTGGTTCTCCTCGACGTGGTCATGGAAAGCGACGATGCCGGCCTGCGCATGGTCCATACCATTCGCAACGAGTTAAAACTGGCCAACTGTCGCATCATTCTGCGCACCGGCCAGCCGGGCCAGGCGCCGGAAGCCGAGACGATCACCCGCTACGACATCAACGACTACAAGACCAAGAGCGAACTGACCCAGAACCGGCTGTTCATCACCCTCACCACGGCGATTCGTTCCTACGACCAATTGCTGCGCCTGGATGCCACCCGCCTGGGTCTGGAAAAGATCGTCGCCGCCAGTAACCAGTTCATCGCTGAGCAGGGATTGCAAAGCTTTGCCGACGGCGTCATTACCCAGATTGCCGGCTTGCTCGGCGTCGATCCGGAAGGTCTGGTCTGCTGCGCTGCGGCCCAGGATAGTCCACTGCTCAATGGTCACCCCGAGTTCCGCATCATCGCTGCCGCCGGCCAGTTTCGCAGTCTCATCCAGCGGCGCCTGAGCGAGATCGACGACCCGCGCATCGTCGGCCAACTGACCACGGCGCTGAAGGAGCGCCGCAGCCTCATCGAAGCCCGCAACCTCACGCTCTATTTCGCCAAGACCCCTGCAGAGGGTTTCGCTGCCTTCATCGATTCGGCCAAGCCCATCAGCGACGTCGATCAGGAACTGCTCAAGGTATTCTGCACGAATATCGCGCTCTGCGCGAAGAACATCGAACTGGTGACGAAACTGCGCCGTGATGCCTTCTTCGACCGGCAGTTGGGCTTGCCAAACCGCACTGCGCTGGTGTGCGAACTCGACCAGCGCATGATGAAGGAACAGGAAAGCGGCTGCGCTCTGGCCATCGTCGACATCGACCAGTTCGCTTCGGCCAACGATTTGCTCGGCCACGACTATGGTGATGCCCTGCTCAAGGCGACCGCCCAGCGCCTGGGTGAGCACCTGCCGGCGAACGTCTTCATCGCCCGCCTCGCCGGCGATGCCTTCGCGGTCATGGGTCCAAAAATCGCAGTAAACGGGGAAACCATCCAGGCCTGTTTTCAGACTCCCTTCGTGATCGAGGGGGTGCATCAGCCAGTTTCCGCCTGTGTCGGCATCACGCTGTTGGAGAGCGGTCGCCGTTCCGGGATCGAGTATATCCGAGACAGCTATCTGGCCCTGAAACAGGCGAAAGCCGCCGGCCTGGGGCAGACGCTGCTCTTTTCCCAAGACCTCGGCAGCGCAGTCCGGGAACGTGCGCACCTGCTGCGCGACCTTCGCCTGGCTTTCGAGCAGAAGCAATTGTTTCTCTCCTATCAGCCTCAGATCGAACTGAGCTCTGGCCGCATCATCGGCGTCGAAGCACTGATGCGCTGGCGCCGCGAGGATGGCGTTCTGGTATCGCCAGAATGTTTCATTCCCATCGCCGAGCAATCCGGTCTGATCGTCGATATGGGCCGCTGGTTGCTGCAGGCTGCCCTCCAGGCCCTGCAGCGCTTTCGCGCTACTGGCTGCGCGGACCTGAGGATGGCGGTGAACATCTCGCCGGTACAGCTCCGCCAACCGGGTTTCGTCGATTCGGTCAGCGATGCCCTGCGTCTGACCCGGAGCAGACCCGCCGATCTGGAACTGGAAATCACCGAATCGGTCGCAGTCGGCAGCCTGGATCCGGTCATTGCCCTGCTCAAACGCCTGCGTGCCATGGGTGTCACGGTGGCCATCGACGACTTCGGTACCGGCTACTCGTCCCTGGCCTACCTCGACAAGCTGCCGGCCGATCGCCTCAAGATCGACCGCAGCTTCGTCCGTGCCCTGGAACGGGACGACAATGGCACGCGTATCGCCCGCACGATCATCGTTCTTGGCCGGGAACTGGGTTTGCGGGTCATCGCCGAGGGCGTCGAAAACCAGAATCTGGAGGAACTGCTCCAGGCTCTGGGTTGCAACGAGACGCAGGGCTACCACTATGGCCACCCCATGCAGGAAAGCGAATTCATTGCCTGGCATGCCCGCTACAAAGGAGACCAGAATTGAAGGCATGGCTGCGGCTGATCGTCCTGAGCCTTGCTGTCCTGCTGCTGTCCGCGTGCGCAGAAGAAGAGCCATTGCGCATTGGCGTCCTGGTCGAACTGACGGGTCGCACCGCCGACCTCGGAGAGGCGGCACGTAACGGGGTGACCCTGGCCGTCGATGAATTCCGCGCCGCCTCGGGCCAGCGTATCGAACTCCTGGTTCGCGACACCGGGCCTGATCCGGAATCCGCCCGCCAGGCGGCCGAGGGTCTGCTCCATCTGGGCGTCGACGCCGTCATCGGCCCGACCACCAGCGGTATGACCGACGTCATCCTGCCTATTTTCGAGAAGGCCCGGGTGCTGCTGGTTTCGCCCAGTGCCTCGGCGGTCAAGTTTCACGGCCGAGACGACATGCTTTTTCGCATCAACTGGACGACGCGCGACAATGGCCGCCATTACGCCACGCACTATTTCCAGAAAGGCATCCGGCGTATCAGCATTGCTGTCAACGAGAATAATCGCTCGTTTTCCGAGAGCTGGCTGATGGAGTTCCAGACCGCTTACGAAGCCCTCGGGGGAGTGGTCCTGGTCGCGTCCTACTTCGACTCGGGGTCGGCCAATCACTCCGGAGTGATTGCGAGCATGCTCCAGCCCAGGCCCGACGGCTTGTTGTTCATCGGGAACGCGGTCGACGCTGCGCGCCTGGCGCAGCAAGCCCGCAAAGTCGATGCGAAGATTGTTCTCATCAGCGTCGAATGGGCGGCCACAGAACAACTGATCGAACTTGGCGGCAAGGCGGTGGAAGGCATGATGATCGTCCAGAACTACAACCAGGATGATCCCTCCCCGCGCTATCAGCGTTTTCGCGAGGCGTACCGCCAACGCTTCGGCAAGGAACCGGTCTTCGGCAGTGTGCTCGCCCACGATGCGGCGACCGTGACCCTGACTGCACTGGCCAGGCGTACGAAGGGCATGAGCGCCAAGGCCGCCCTGTTCAAGTTCGGACCCTACGAAGGGCTGCAGCAGTCGATTCGCTTCGATGCCAATGGTGATGCCGATCGAGCCGCCTACTTCATGGTCATTGGTGACGGCCGGTTCCTGCGCGAGCCATGAGTGGACGTCAGTGGCGCTTGCGTACCTCTCTGATCGGGCTGTTGACGATCATATCGTCTGTCACCTTCGTGGTCGTCGGCGCCGTCTTCGTTCTCGTTCGCATTCCCCAGATCAGCGATGAAACACGCACCGACCTGCGCCTCGAAGCGGCCGATCTGGCGCAGCGCAGCGAGGTGATTCTCGGCGCTCTGCAGGCGCAGCTGGAACTGATCGCTGCCGTCATCCCGGCATCCGCAGGCGGCGACGTGCAATCCGTCCTTGAGCGTGCGGTCAGCGAACACGGCGCGTTCACTGCGATTTACGAGATTGATCACAGTGGGGCGGTCTTGCGTGCTGCCGTGAACATCGCCCTCGGCGCGGGCCGCCGCCAGGAGCTGATCGGCAGCGACCTGTCCCGGGACCCAATTTTTCGCCGGGTCAAGGAACGTCAGGAAGCGATCTGGAGCGACAAGTACCTGTCGCCAGTGTCCAGCGCTCTTGCCATTGCGGTCGGCGTTGCTGCGGGCAACGGCATCATCATCGGCGAAATGTCTCTCGACTATATTCTGAAGACCCTGCGTACCGCGTCCGGGCGGCGGAACCTGATGGTCTGGGTGGTCGACCGCCATGGGGAAATTCTCGCCGACAGCGAAGACCCGACGCGCGTCGGGGTTGTCAATCTGGGGAGCGAGCCGCTCCTCCGGCAGGCCGGCGCAGAAGCCGTGAGCAGTGGCCGGATGCGCTTCGAGGGCCGCGATTTCGAAGCCGCCATCGCCCGTTCCGATCTTCTCAATTGGTATGTTGTGACCAGAACCCCTGGCGGGCTCGCCAACCCGCGCGTTGCTTCAACTCTCGAACTGGCCATTACGGCCCTCGCTGGCTCGATGCTCGTCGGCCTCCTGCTTGCGCCCCTCTGGGCCATCGGCATGGCCCGTCCGATCAGCGCCATTACCGAGCGAACCCGGCGTGTGGCCGATGGCCAACCCGCCGGTAGCTGGCCCCGCGGCCGCACCATCGAGCTGAATGAACTGTCGGCCGACCTCGAGCGGATGGCCGGTATCCTCCAGGAGCGCCAGCAGGAACTGGAGGCGCGTGTTCAGCAACGTACCGAGCAGTTGCATGCGGCCAACGCCGAACTGTCCACCACGCTTGAGCACCTGCAGCTCACCCAGAATGAACTGGTTCGTTCCGAGAAACTGGCGGCCCTTGGCGCCCTGGTCGCCGGCATTGCCCACGAACTGAACACGCCTCTGGGCAATGGCGTCATGGCCGTGTCCACCCTGCGCAACGCGCTCGCTGCTTTCCGACAGGAGGGTGTGCAGGGCTTGAAACGATCCAGTCTCGACCGATTGCTCGAGGCCATGGATACGGGAACCGACATCGCTTCGCGCAATCTGATTCGGGCGGCTGAACTGGTCACCAGTTTCAAGCAGGTTGCAGCCGACCAGACCAGTTCCCAGCGGCGGGAATTCGCCCTGGACGAGGTATGCAAGGAAATCATCGTCACTCTGCAGCCGCTCCTCAAGCGCAACGGCGTCGCTGTCAGCGTTGATGTGCCCCTCGGCCTGCTCCTCGACAGCTACCCAGGCTCCCTCGGCCAGGTACTCACCAACCTGATCAGCAATGCCGTGATCCATGCCTTTGGCGGTCAAAGCGACGCCTGCCTTCGCATCGTCGCCGTGGCCGAGACTGGGGAGCGCGTGAGCATCCGGGTCAGCGACAATGGCTGCGGTATTCCCCCTGGCCTGCTGCAGCGTATATTCGACCCTTTCGTCAGCACTCGCATGGGCAGCGGCGGCACGGGTCTTGGCCTGCACATCACCCACAACCTGGTCGTGCAAGCACTCGGGGGCAGCATCCAGGTCGACAGCGTAGCCGATGTCGGTACCACCTTTACCATCAGCCTGCCACTCGTCGCACCGGGGGCTGCCGCTTGAGTCCTCCCGCCCCGAACCATTCATGCCACCCGTGTTTCGCTGCCGACGCAAGCGCTGGCTGTCAGTCGATTGACGCCATTCACCAGGGCCCGGATCGAAGCGGTAACGATGTTCACATCGATGCCCACGCCGTAACATTCGCCAGCGTTGCCAACGCGCGTCAGTTCCAAGAACGCACAGGCGCTGGCATCGCTGCCGCTGCTGCTCATCGAGCGTTCTTCATAGCTGCGCACCTGCACCACCAGACCTGCGCCGCGCAGTGCCTGTACCGCTGCGTCGATGGGACCATTGCCTTCGCCGGCCAGCAAGTGCGCCCGGCCGTCGATCTCGACGCTGAGGCGGATGCCCTGGGTGCCACCATGCTCGAAAAGGTGGTGTTCGACATAGCGCACGGGATGCTCGCTGCCGAGATAGCTTCCGGAGAACAATTGCCAGATGTCGGCTGCGCTCATTTCCCCCCCATGGCTATCGGTATGCGCCTGCACCACCCGCGAAAACTCGACCTGCAAGCGACGCGGCAGCACGATGCCGTATTCTGCTTCGAGCAGGTAGGCGATGCCTCCCTTTCCGGACTGGCTATTGACCCGGATCACTGAATCGTAGCTGCGGCCGACGTCCGCCGGGTCGATCGGCAGATAGGGAATGCTCCACGCGGCATCGGGCTGTTGCAAGGCAAACCCTTTCCGGATCGCATCCTGGTGCGATCCGGAAAAAGCCGTGAACACCAGGTCGCCGACGTAGGGGTGGCGTGGATGGATTGGCAGGCGGTTGCAGTGCTCGACGGTACGTGCGACGGCGTTGATGTCCGAGAAATCGAGAGCCGGCGACACGCCTTGCGTGTACAGGTTGAGCGCCAGGGTGACGAGGTCGACGTTGCCGGTACGTTCGCCGTTGCCGAAGAGGCAGCCCTCGACGCGCTCGGCGCCGGCCATCATCGCCAATTCGGCCGCAGCCACCGCCGTGCCGCGGTCGTTGTGCGGATGTACGCTGACGATGACGCTGTCACGACGCGCGAGGTGGCGGTGCATCCACTCGATCTGATCGGCGTAGACGTTCGGCGTCGTCACCTCGACTGTCGTCGGCAGATTGAGGATCACCTTGTCCTCCGGAGTCGCTCCCCAGGTGGCGGTCACCGCGTCGCAGACCTCGAGGGCAAATTCGAGCTCGGTGGCGGTGAAGGTTTCTGGGCTGTATTCGAGTACCCATTCGGTCTCCGGCTGTGCATTGGTGAGTTCCCTGACCAGGCGTACGGCGGCGACCGCCATATCCACGACGTCGGCCTTGCTCATCGCAAAGACATTCTCGCGGAACGGCTTCGAAGTGGCGTTATAGACATGCACGATTGCCCGTCTCGCCCCCTTCAGCGATTCGATGCTGCGGCGGATCAGATGCTCGCGAGCCTGTGTGAGCACCTCGATGCTCACGTCGTCAGGGATATGGCCGCCTTCGATCAACTCACGGACGAAGTCGAAATCGGTCTGTGAGGCGGAAGGGAAGGCCACCTCGATTTCCTTGAAGCCGATCTTGCAGAGAGTGCGGAACAGGCGCATCTTACGTTCCGCATTCATCGGTTCGAAAAGTGCCTGGTTGCCGTCACGCAGATCGGTACTCATCCAGATCGGTGCAGCGCTGATGCTCCGACTGGGCCATTGCCGATCGGTGAGCTGGACTGCCGGGAAAGGGTTGTACTTGAGGGAAGGGTTGTTCAACATGATCGCGGTCTCCTGAGTGGTGATTGCCGGGTTTCTGACAAGACAGATGCTACCCACGATTGCCCGGCAGGTGCTTGCGTTGTTGTTCGCGGATGACCGTACAAATGGCAGATTATTGCGTAATATATAAAAATATACGCAGATTCAGCCGATAATCAAAACCAGCAGGAAATATCATGGACCTTGATCGCTTTGACCGACAGATTCTGCAGGTGCTGCAGCAGGAGGGACGCATCAGCAATCAGGAACTCGCCGACCGTATCGGCCTGTCGCCATCGCCCTGCTTGCGCCGCGTCCGCGCCCTCGAAGAAGCTGGCCTCATCACTGGCTACCGCGCGCTGCTCGATGCCAGGGCACTTGGGTTGTCACTGATGGCGCTGGTCCACATTTCGATGGACCAACACACACCCGAGCGTTTCAGTCACCTCGAAGCAGCAATCCGCGACATTCCCGAGGTCATGGAATGTCTGCTGATTACCGGTCAGGCCGCCGATTACCAACTCAAGGTGGTGGTCAAGGACATGGATGCCTACCAGGATCTGTTGCTCAATCGCATTACCGGCATACCGGGAGTGACCGGTGTGCATTCGAGCTTTGTGTTGCGCAGGGTGGTGGACAAGACCGCCTTGCCGGTTGCTGGCAAATAACCGCGCCAGGCATGAGGACGTCTTGTCCTGAACGGAGTCAGCTGTTCGTGTTGAGTCGCAATGTTTGGCAGAGCACGAACAGAGCGGGCAACAGCAAGCTGCCGGGCGCGGGGATCTCGGTGGCCCCGGTTTTCCGTAGAGTGAGCGGGTCGGAACGATCTTGCGGTGGATGTGAAGAATCGCACGGGGACCAGTTCGCTTCAGTGTTCCAATCTCTCCGTGCTCAGAAATATCTGACTGTTTCTTGAATGAATGCAGCACACGCTGCACCGAGGAAACCTATTGCAAACATGCCCACTCGCAAGGATCGATAATTGAAAAACGTGATTGAACGAAACAACGGAAAACTCTTGACCAGCATCGTCGTATCGACGCTGGCAGCATTTGTCGGCAATGCCGATGCCAGCATGATCAGCGTTGCCACCGGCCATTCGACGGCAGGGGTGCAAGCCAGCGCGGAAGCTTACAAGAATGTGGTTGAGGCTGCGGTGGCTGGTGCGACAGCAGGCTATGGCACTGCTTCTCCGGCGGTGTTCAACGATATTTCGAACCATGGTCTGTTCGGCGCCAATTCAATCTACGATATTGCCTTCGATTTCACGATCCGCTTTGGCGTGACGCCAGCGCAGGCTGGTGCATGGGAGTTTCGTGCGGGAACCGATTTTGGCCTTGGAGGAGCGGTCTTCATCGACGGCGTTGCTCTCGGCTTCAAGACCAACGATATGTGGTGGGCCGGATCTTATGGAAACCCCAGCCAGTACTTCGATTACAGTTCCTTGCTTGCAGCCGGCAACCATGTTCTGCAGATTTACGGGCTGGAACATTGCTGCGACGGTGGCCAACAGGCGCAGTTCCGAGCACCGGGGGCAACATTCTTCACGACCTTCAGTTCGACTGATGGCCTGGCGGCAATCCCCGAACCTGCAACCTTCAGGACCTTCGGTTCGAGAGATGGCCTGGCGGCAATCCCCGAACCTGCAACTTTTGCCCTGTTCGGCATCGGGCTTCTCGGCTTGGGCGCAGCACGCAGGCGCAAGCAGTAGTTACCCGGCGTGACAGACAGCCCCGCTCTATGGCGGGGCTTGTCGTTTCAGGACCTGCAGGATGAACCGTTGATTGACTGCGGACGGCCGGCTCCGGGACAATGGGAGGTGCTGCTTTTCAATTGACTGTCCACGGCGCTGCGGGTGGGCAGGCAGTCCACTGGGGCAAGGCTGCTCACATGTACTACGGAGAAAAATTCAACGCCTGGACGCATCTGGTCGGGGCCATCCTTGCGGTCGCTGGTACGGCCGTGCTGCTGATCCTGGCGGCGCAGAGCGGCGATGCGTGGAAAATTGTCAGCGTCTCGATTTACAGCGCGACACTGGTGCTGCTCTACAGCTTTTCGGCGCTCTACCACAGTGTCCGCGGGCGTGCCAAGGACATCCTGCGCAAGCTGGACCACCAAAGTATCTATTTGCTGATTGCCGGCAGTTACACCCCGTTCTGCCTGGTAACCCTGCGCGGTCCCTGGGGCTGGTCCCTGCTGGCTGTCGTCTGGGGGCTGGCGCTGGTCGGTGGCGTACAGGAACTTCGCCCGCGCAGCGAAGCACGCATCCTGTCACTGGTGATCTACATTGTGATGGGCTGGGCGGTGGTGGTGGCGCTGGTGCCGCTACTGCAGGCGCTGGGGATGGCCGGCTTCGCCTGGGTTGCAGCAGGTGGCGTGTTCTACACCAGCGGGATCGTTTTCTATGCGCTCGACACCCGCCTCAGGCATGCGCATGGTGTCTGGCATCTGTTCGTGATGGCCGGCAGCACCGCCCATTACTTTGCGATCCTGTATTACGTGCTTTGATTGGCGTGGCTCAGTCGTCCTCAGTGCAGCATCTTCCACCCTGGATGGTTGAAATATTGCCCATAACGGTTGACTGCCTGCACCGCCTGCACGGCGCCGGTCGCTGGTTTACTTGCCGACTTACCCTGCATCGCCTCGGCGCCCGCGACGAGTTCGGCCACGATCAGATGAAGGTTGGCGTCCGCTGCGGGTTCGAGCTTGCACTCGGCGACGATGGTGGCGACCTGTGCATCGACCGCCGCGCCAAGCGCCTGGTAGTCGACGGATGTCAGCGTACCTTTATGGATGCCTTCCAGTTTCGCGGCCAGAGCCTTGCGGATTTCGCTCATGCCTTTGCGCAGTGGCTCGTCGCTTGCCCATTTCTTGCCGTGGTTGAGGGTGAGCTGGCTGGGCTCTGCGGCGGCGTGCTGGTGCGGATCGGCAGCGAGTGCATTGGCGCCGATGCCGGTGCCAAGCGTGAGGGTAGCGAACAGAGCGGTGGCGATCAGGGCGTGACGAGTTTTCATGGGGATCTCCTCAGTGTTGAAGCACAATGATGTCCGAATCGTCTGCGTGCTCGATTACGAGCGCTTAAATGCATGGCTTAATTCTCCTTTGAATTGTCCGGCTTGCCAAATGCCCGCCTTGGTGTTAAGATAGTAAGTAATTATTTACTTGAATGCAAGCCCCTCGATATCATGTACACACCAGCCAATCTCGAAACGATGCCACGCCATCGCCTGAGTACCGACCAACGGCAGCGGGAAATCGTCGCCAGCGTTCTCGCGCTGGCTCGCGAACGTGGCCCGGATGCGATTACGACCCAGGCGATCGCCGACCGGATGGGCGTCACCCAGGGGGCGATCTTCAGGCACTTTCCCGACAAGCAGGCGATCTGGCTGGCGGTATTTGTCTGGGTGCGCGAATCCCTCGGCGCAGCGTTGGCGGCGGCGATTGACGAGACGGCTTCGCCGCTCGCAAGAATCGAGCAGGCATTTCTCGCACATGTGGCTTTTATCGCCAACAATCCCGGTGTGCCGCGCGTCCTGTTCCACGAGCTGCAGTACCCTGGCGATTCACCGGTGCGCATCGAAGTACGTGCAATGATTGAGGCGTATCGCCAGCGGCTCAGCCAGCTATTCCGGCAAGCGAAGACAGCCGGCGAACTGCCGGCTGACCTGGACAGCACGCTGGCACCGGTACTGTTCATCGGCGCGGTACAAGGCCTCGTCATTCAGACAGCGCTTGCCGCCGACGAGGCAGGGATGGTGGAACGTGCGCGACGGCTGTTTCCGCTACTGCTCGACGGCTATCGTGGGCCGGCGAAATCGTTAACCGGCGCGTGAACCTGCGCTAATTTATCCTGGATGGACATCAGCATGTCAAAACTTCTTTCAGTCGCGGAGCCCAGCCCGCAAAGAGAAGCGCCGGCCGCTAAATTTGCGCTCTGGGCTCTGGGTTTTCGGCCGTTCTATCTGCTCGCCAGCATTTTCGCCGCACTGTCGATTCCGCTCTGGGTCGCCCAATACGCGGGATATTTACCGGTCACCTTCATGCGCAGCTCAAGCTGGCATGGCCATGAGATGCTGTTCGGGTACACCCTGGCGGTGGTCGCTGGTTTCCTCTTCACGGCCGGCCGTAACTGGACCGGACAAGCAACGCCGACGGGTGGCGTGCTGTTTGCCTTTGCCTTGCTCTGGATCGCCGGGCGGATCCTGGTGCTGACGCCCTACGCTACTGCGGCAGCCCTGGTGAACGCCGCGTTCCCGGTAGCAGTCGCAATCGGGCTCGCCATTCCGCTGGTGAAGAGCCGTAACCAGCGCAACTACTTCTTCGTCGCGCTGCTGATATTTCTCGGGGCGGCCGTTCTGGCCATGCATCTTTCCTGGCTAGGAATGCTGGCCGCCTGGCCCGAACGGGCGAGTTTACAGGCTGGTCTCGATGTCATCCTGTTCATCATCGCGGTGATGGGCGGGCGAGTCATTCCCATGTTCACCAACAACGGTATCCCGGGTACGCAAGCCACTCGCCATCCGCTCGTTGAAAAGTTCGCACTTGGCAGCGTTCTGGCCCTGTTGGGTGCCGATATTCTGCTGGCGCCGGCGACGGTGATCGCAAGCATTGCGCTGGTCGCCGCCTTGGCGCACGCGGCCCGGCTCTATCTCTGGCAGCCTTGGCGAACCTATGCAACGCCGCTGGTGTGGGTGCTGCATGCGGCTTACGGCTGGATTGTCGTGTACCTCGTGCTGCGTGCACTGGCAGCGCTCGGTCTGCTTGCCGAGCCGCTCGCGATGCACGCGCTGACGATTGGAGCCATTGGTGGCATGACGATCGGCATGATGGTACGCACCGCGCGCGGCCACACCGGCCGTCCGCTCCTTGCCGATCGCTTCGAGCTTGCGTTTTTCGTCCTCGTCCAGTGCGCTGCAATCATTCGGGTCTTTGGCGGCATGATCGTTCCCGATGCCTACCTGAGCACAGTCCTCGGCTCGGGGATTTGCTGGTCGCTTGCCTTCGCCTTGTATGCAATTCGCTATTGGCCGGTGTTGTCGCGGGCGCGGATCGACGGCAAACCTGGCTAGGCCCACTATCTTGAACCTTGGCACTGCGCGTGGCCGGAACGACAAATCCAGTGCCAAGCAGCCTGACGGCAGAGGGTAAAATGGCGGCTCATTTTGCCAGGAGTCCACCATGAATGTTTCCCTTGTTCTGACCGTGATCGGAGATGACCGTCCAGGTCTTGTCGAACAGCTTGCTACCGTCATCAGTCAGCACCAGGGCAACTGGCTGGAATCGTCGATGTCGAACCTCTCCGGCAAGTTCGCGGGCATTGTCTGCGTCAGCGTTGCCGAAGCGCAGCTCGCAGACCTTTCCAAAGCGCTTGCTGCTTTGCCCGGTCTGCGTATCACTTTCGAGGTCTCCCGCCTGCCCGCAGCTCAGGCCGGTGATCGACGGTTGAAGCTTTCGCTGGTCGGCCATGACCGCATAGGCATCGTGCGTGAGGTCTCGCAGGTGCTTGCCCGGCATGCGCTCAATGTCGAGGATCTCAGCACCTATACGGCGAGTGCGCCGATGTCGGCCGGGATGCTCTTCCACGCCAGCGTCGAGCTGACCGCTTCGTCAACTCTCGATGTGAGCGACCTGACCCGAGAGCTGGAGAGCCTGTCGAATGACCTGATGGTCGATATCACCCTCGACGAAACCGCTCGGACTTGAGATTTCGCGAATCCTACGGCGACGCCAAGCAGGCGTGGTGGATCACTGCTTCTTTTCCATTTCTCGTGCCGCCCGAATCATGTCGGCATCGAGGACGGCCGTATCGGTTCCGTAGCAGCTGATCATTTCGATTTCCTCGAAGACCGGCGGCTCCTGATTGTGCCCTCCGGCGGCAGTTTTCGCACCGAAGTGCTGGCCTCGCCAGCGCGCGATCAGCATCTCCTGCTCGGTCAGTCCGGTCTTCATGCCCTGCGGAACCTCCGCACCCAACTCGATCAGGGTCTTGATGACTTCGCTGCGGTTGCCGCGAACGGCCATCGACAAGGGCGAGGTCGGTTGTGCGTTATCCGGGGTATTGACTTTCGCGCCACGGCCAACCAGCTCGCGGACGATGTCGGCGTATCCCATGAAGCACGCGACACCGAGCGGCAAGCCGGGGTCACCCCGACCGTCAATCAACTCCACCGGTGCGCCGGCATCCAGTACCGCCCGGACCTCTTGAAGACGCCCTGAGCGGATTGCTTTGAGCAAGTCAATACCAGTGTTCACACCTTATCTCCGATCCTGTGGCCTGGTTTCAGCGTAAAGGCTGCTCACTGACGACTACCCCATCGCTGTCAACATAGATCCACTCACCCGGCCTGAAAGTGACGCCGCCGAAACTGACGGCCAGATCGCGGTCGCCGACGCCTTTCTTGATGCTTTTCAGTGGATGCGTATTGAGCGCGCGCACGCCGAGGTCGATGCGGGCAATGTCTTCCGAATCGCGGATGCAGCCGTAGACCACGATCCCTTCCCAGGCATTCTTGTGAGCCAGGATCGCCAACTGGTCACCAAGCAGTGCGCAACGCATCGAGCCACCGCCGTCAATCAGCAGGACCTTGCCCCGCCCATCTTCAGCGAGAACTTCACGCACCAGCGTGTTGTCCTCAAACAGTTTCAGCGTGACAAGCTGGCCACAGAAGGAGGATCTGCCACCGTAATGCTGGAACATCGGTGTGACGATACGGACGCTGCCATCCTGAATCCTGGCCTCGTTGTTGTCGAGCAGGTCGGGGGTCTTGAAACGCATGCGGCTAGCCTTGTTGAGGTAAAGAAGTGACCATTGTTCGGTGCATGACCCTGGTTATCCGGGGGGTTCAGGCAAGCACCGCGTGCTCTTCTTCGAAAGTCAGCTTCACTTTCTTGTTTTCGTCGATGTCGACGGTGACGTGGCCGCCGGAAGCCAGTCGCCCGAACAACAGTTCGTCGGCCAGTGAAGCGCGGATGGTGTCCTGAATCAGGCGTGCCATCGGGCGGGCCCCCATCAGCGGGTCGAAGCCTTTCGCAGCGAGATCCTCCTTGAGTGCTGTGGTGAATACCGCTTCCACCTTCTTTTCATGCAGTTGTGCTTCGAGCTGCATCAGGAATTTGTCTACCACGCGCAGGATGACGTCGTGGTCAAGCGCTCCGAAGGAGATGGTGGCATCGATCCGGTTGCGGAATTCGGGGGTAAAGATCCGCTTGATCTCGGCCATTTCGTCGCCGGCCTGTCTGCTTGGATTGAAACCCATCGTTGCTTTCTGGATGGCCTCCTGTCCGGCGTTGGTGGTCATGATGATCACCACGTTGCGGAAGTCTGCCTTGCGTCCGTTGTTGTCGGTCAGCGTGCCGTGGTCCATGACCTGCAACAGGATGTTGTAGATGTCGGGATGCGCCTTTTCGATTTCATCGAGCAACAGGACACTGTACGGCTTCTTGGTGATCGCCTCGGTCAGCAGTCCGCCCTGGTCGAAGCCAACGTAGCCGGGTGGCGCACCGATCAGGCGTGATACGGCGTGCCGCTCCATGTATTCCGACATATCGAAGCGCACCAGTTCGTTACCGAGACAGTACGCCAGTTGCTTGGCTACCTCGGTTTTGCCGACTCCCGTCGGACCCGAAAACAGAAAGCTGCCGATGGGCTTGGTGGGGTTGCCGAGACCGGAACGGGCCATCTTGATCGATCTGGCAAGCGCGTCGATGGCTGCATCCTGGCCAAAAACCACGGCTTTCAGGTCACGGTCGAGATTCCTCAGGTTGTTACGGTCATCGGACGAAACGTGGGTCGAGGGGATGCGTGCAATCTTGGCGACGATCTCTTCGATGTCGATCTTGCCGATCAGTTTCTTCTGCCTGGACTTGGGAAGGATCCGCTGCGCGGCGCCCGCTTCGTCGATGACATCAATCGCCTTGTCCGGCAGATGGCGGTCGGTAATGAAGCGTACCGAGAGTTCGACGGCCGAGGTCAATGCCGCAGTCGAGTATTTGATGCCATGATGGGATTCGAAGCGTGACTTGAGCCCCTTGAGGATCTCGACCGCTTCGGCGCTCGATGGCTCGTTGACGTCGATTTTCTGGAAACGCCGTGACAGTGCGTGGTCCTTTTCGAAGATGCCACGGTATTCGGTGTAGGTCGTCGCGCCGATGCACTTCAACTGGCCGGTGGACAGGGCGGGCTTGAGCAGGTTCGACGCATCGAGGGTGCCGCCTGAAGCCGATCCTGCGCCAATCAGGGTGTGAATTTCGTCAATGAACAGAATTGCCTGCGGATTATCGCTGAGCTGCTTCAGAACGCCCTTCAGGCGCTGTTCAAAATCACCGCGATACTTTGTGCCGGCCAGCAGCGAGCCCATGTCGAGGCAGTACACATTCGCTTTGGAGAGAATTTCGGGAATCTCGCATTCAACGATCCGGCGTGCCAGCCCTTCGGCAATGGCAGTTTTTCCGACGCCCGCTTCGCCGACCAGCAGTGGATTGTTCTTGCGCCGGCGGCAGAGTGTCTGAATGACCCGCTCAAGCTCCCGGTCACGGCCAATCAGGGGGTCGATCTTGCCCTGGAGAGCCAAGGCGTTGAGATTGATGGTATAGCTTTCGAGTGGGCCAGCGGCGCTGGGCTGTTCGCTTTCCGCCTCGACTTCAGGCTCGCTGCGCGGTGTGCTCTGCGGCACCTTGCTGATCCCGTGCGAGATGAAGTTGACCACATCGAGGCGACTGACGCCCTGTTTTTGCAGGTAATAGACCGCGTGCGAATCCTTTTCGCCAAAGATCGCGACCAGGACGTTGGCGCCGTTGACCTCCTTCCTGCCGGAAGACTGAACATGCAGGATGGCGCGCTGAATCACGCGCTGGAAACCCAGGGTGGGTTGCGTATCGATCTCGTCATCGCCAGCGACGGTTGGCGTGTGCTCGCCGATGAAGCGGGTCAGGTCCCGGCGCAGTTGCTCAATGCCTGCTCCGCAGGCGCGCAGGGCTTCGGCAGCCGATGGGTTGTCGAGCAGTGCCAGCAGCAGGTGTTCGACGGTGATGAACTCATGGCGCTTCTGCCTTGCCTCGACAAATGCCATGTGCAAGCTGACTTCAAGTTCCTGCGCAATCATTTCAGTTTTCCTCCATTACGCACGCCAGGGGATGCTGGTTACTGCGTGCGAAGGTTGTGACCTGTTGAACCTTCGTGGCCGCGACGTCGCGCGGAAAAACTCCACAGACTCCGCGGCCCTCGGTGTGTACTTTGAGCATGATACGCGTCGCGTGTTCTCTATCCAGCCCAAAGAATCTTTGCAGAACGACGATTACGAAATCCATCGGGGTGAAATCATCGTTCAACAACAGAACCTTGTACAGGGGCGGCGGCGCGAGTTGTGTACGTTTCGCTTCGAGCAGGGAACTGTCTTGATGCTTTGTGGCCATGCGTGAATTCTAACCAGTCTTTACGGATGCGCAATACCAGAAATGCCATTTTCGGGGTGTTAGACGGTGCTGCGGGCAGCAAACATGGAAAACGCTTGACGTCGCTGCCTGATCTAGCGTAAAACGCTTACATGCTCTTAGTTTAGGCAGCTGGTTGGTGTTTGTCCATGACTGGAATCCCTGATCAGCTGGTGTTGAATTAGAAGCATGCAAGTCGGGCGATACCCGGGTTTAGTCTTTTTTCAAGGAAGTGGCAATATGGCAACAGGTACAGTGAAGTGGTTCAATGACGCCAAAGGTTTCGGCTTCATTACTCCGGACGATGGCAGTGAAGATCTCTTCGCCCATTTCTCCGCGATTACCATGGGCGGTTTCAAGACCCTCAAAGAGGGCGAAAAGGTCTCCTTCGACGTGACGCAGGGCCCGAAGGGCAAGCAAGCATCGAATATTTCGCGCGCCTGATTTTTTGGGTGTGCAATAGGGACCCGCCTTCGGCGGGTTTTTTTTCGCCATCAGGCTCGGATCTCGACTGCTTTCCGCCAGGCTTCCGCGCCAGTGCGTTCGATCTAGCGATCTGCTGCTCTCAACCTGCTGTCCAGTGTCCTGACTTGCCGCCAATTTTCTCGAGCAGGCGCAGGCTTTCAATGCGCATCCCGCGATCGACTGCCTTGCACATGTCGTAGATCGTCAGCAAGCCGATACTGGCGGCGCAAAGCGCTTCCATCTCGACACCAGTGCGGCCGAAACACTCGGCACGCGCCGTGCAATGCACGCTGTTGGCTTCGTTATCGATGGCAAAGTCGACAGAAACCTTGGTCAAGGCAATCGGGTGGCACAAGGGGATCAACTCGGAAGTGCGTTTGGCGCCTTGAATCGCGGCAATCCGCGCAACGCCGAGAACGTCACCCTTGCTGGCCGAACCCTCCACAATCCGGGCCAGGGTTTCCGGCTGCATCAGGATGCAGCCGCTGGCCATCGCCTGCCGATGAGTCTCGGTCTTTTCGCCGACGTCGACCATTTGCGCCTGACCTTGCGGATTGAAGTGGGTGAGGGGGTTGGCGGGCATGATCGTCAGTGAGGTAGGCGGGTACTCACCTATGGACGTACCCGAAATGGAGCCAGTGATATTCGGTAACGCTTGGTAACAATTCGCTGGCTGTGCATTGGTTATCATAGCACCATCTCCATTCGTCCATGTCCGGGAGCCGCGTTGAAGCGAATCACCTGTGCCGCCGTATTCCTGACCGTGGCCGCCTTGTTGGGAAGTTCCTCGCTGCCGGCAGACGAGCTTCCCGACCTTGGCGAGGCAGCGCGTGCGGAACTCTCGCCGCAACTCGAACGAAAGATCGGCGAGCGCATCATGAATGAAATCCGCTTGCGTGAGCCGAGCTACGTGGACGACGCAGAGGTCACCGACTACCTCAATCGTCTGGGCAGCCGCCTGGTAGCAGCCAGTGCGAATCCGTCCCGCGATTGTCAGTTCTTTTTCATTCGCGATAACACCGTCAACGCGTTTGCGATGTTCGGCGGTTTCATCGGCGTGAATACCGGGACGCTGCTGACGGCGCAATCGGAGTCTGAACTGGCCGGCGTACTCGCGCATGAAATTTCGCATGTCATGCAGAATCACCTGGCACGGCAGATTGCCCGCGAGAAGCAGAACTCGATCGCCAGCATGATCGCCATGGCTGTCGGCGTATTGGCTGCCCGTTCCAACTCGCAGGTGGCCAGTGCTGCGATCGCGTCGGCACAGGCAGGATCGATCCAGGCGCAACTGGCCTACAGTCGTGATTTTGAACGAGAGGCCGATCGATTGGGGTTTCAGACGATGACCCAGGCGGGCTACGACGTGCGCGGCATGGGGGACTTCTTTGGTCGCCTGCAGCAGGCCGGTCGGGTATATGAGAACAACGCACCGGTCTATATGCGCTCGCATCCGCTGACCCTGGAGAGGATTTCCGACATGCAGAACCGGGCGCAGGGTGCCCCCTATCGGCAGGTAGCCGACAGCCTGGACTTTCATCTTGTGCGCGCCAAGCTGCGCGCTCAGATGAGCACGCCGCGCGAGGCAGTCAACGAGTTTGGCAAGCAGTTACGGGAAAAGAAATATGTTTCGGAGGTGGCGACCCGCTACGGATTGGCGTACTCGCTGTTGAGGGCCAAGGAAGTGGCTGCCGCACAGCGAGAAGTCGAGGCGCTGAATGCGCTCAAGGTGTCTTCTCCAATGACCGCCGGTCTCGCGGCCGAGATCAGGATGGCGGCCAATGACTTGGCCGGCGCACTGGCGATCTATCGTGATGCCTTGCAGCGCTATCCGCAGTCCAGGTCACTGGTTTATGGTTACGCCGAAGCACTGCTTGCCGGGGGAAACCATGAGCAGGGCCAGCTCTTTCTGGACTCCCAATTGCAGGTCTACAGTTCCGACTACAAGCTATATGCCCTACAGGCCAGGACCTTCGCGGCGGCGGGCAGGCGCCTCCAGCAGCATCGAGCGCAGGCCGAGTTCTATCTTCTGCAGGGACAGTTGGGGCCGGCCGTTGAACAACTGCAGTTTGCACAAAAGGCTTCCGACGGCACTTTCTTCGAACAGTCTGCGGTGGACGCCCGCCTGCGCGAATTGCGCAAGCTGCAGGCGGAAGAGGCGAAGGAGAAGCGAAATGGCGGGTAAAATACGTCTTTCGTTGGGGATCCAGGCCATGCATTTCGATCGAGAACTAGACGTCAAAGGGCTGAACTGCCCGCTACCAATTCTGCGTACCAAGAAGGCTCTGTCCGAGATGTCTCAAGGGGAAGTGCTGCACGTACTGGCGACCGATCCGGGTTCGCTCAAGGATTTCGAGGCCTTCGCCCGGCAGACCGGTAATGAGCTGCTGTCGAGCACCGAGGCAAACCAGGTTTTCGAGTATTTCCTCAAGCGCAAGTAAGGCGCCGCCTGGCAGACGGGCTCCTGCCACTGTGCTTCCCTCCAGATCGCCGGCTGCTGTCTGCCCCTTCGCCCTGTTCGATGGGGACGGTGGAAATACCCTGCTGCTGAGCAACTGCCGTCGATCCATGGCACTCGACGGCGCTGCCGATCCAGCGCAGGTTTTCGGTACGATCGAGATGGCACTGGCCGCGGGAAACTGGGTGGCGCTGGCGGCCGACTACGCTCTCGGCGCAAGCCTCGAGCCTGCGCTCGCCAGACCGTCGCCAGGGCGGCCATTGCTGCGGGCCTGGGTGTTTGCGCAGGCGGAGTGGCTTGACATGCCGGCAGTCGAGGCTTTCCTTGCCGAGCAAGTGGCAGCGCTTCCCGAACATCAACGGCTGGCCGGAATCGCCGAATTGTCGCCTGGCGTCGATGCGGCAAAGCATGCCGAGCAGGTCAGGCAGATTGGTCACTGGATCGCCGACGGCGACTGCTACCAGATCAATCTCACTTTTCCGCTGACCTTCCGGATCTACGGTCATCCGCTGGCGCTGTATGCGCGCTTGCGCGAGCGGCAGCCTGTTCGCTATGGGGGCTACGTCGGCAGTGGCGAGGAAGCGATTCTTTCCTTCTCGCCGGAGCTGTTTTTCGAGCGCTCGGGCAGCCGCGTCGTGACGCGTCCGATGAAAGGCACGGCGCCGCGTGGCGGTACGCCGCTGGTCGATCAGGAGCGGCGGGCGGCACTGCTCGCCTCGGCGAAGGAGCGCGCCGAGAACATCATGATCGTCGACCTGCTGCGCAATGACCTGGGACGACTGGCGCAGCCGGGCAAGGTGCGCGTCGAAGCCTTGTGCGAGGCCGAAGCCTATCCCACGCTCTGGCAGATGGTGTCTACGGTGGCCGCAGAATTGCCGGCAACGCCCCTGCTCGAGCTGTTCGGCGCGCTGTTTCCCTGTGGCTCGGTCACCGGCGCACCGAAGATACGCGCCATGCAGCGCATTGCCGAGCTGGAAGAATCGCCGCGCGGCCTGTATACAGGCGCTCTGGGCTGGTTGGCGCCGACTGGCGACTGCCGTTTCAATGTCGCCATTCGCACCATCGAAATGGGAACCGGCCAGCGGGCGCGCATGGGGGTGGGCAGCGGCATCGTCGCCGACGCGGATGCGGCGTCCGAGCATGCGGAATGTCTACTGAAAGCGAATTTTCTGACCGCTTTCGATCCGGGATTCGAGTTGTTCGAAACCTTGCGCCTCGAAGACGGGGGGTATCCCTGGCTGCCTTTGCACCTGGATCGTTTGCAGGCATCCGCTCGCAGCCTCGGTTTCGCCTGTGCGCTGCCGACGGTGTCCGCGGTGCTGGCGGCAGAAGCTGCTGGGCGGCCGCGTGGGGTCTTTCGCGTTCGTCTGACGCTCGCGCATGACGGCAGTTGCCGCGTCACTGCGTCGCCTTTCATGGACCAACCCGGCCGCCAGTGGAGCGCACGCCTGGCGGCTGAAACGCTGCCTGACGACGACTACCTGCTGCGCTACAAGACCACGGCGCGCGCCCGTCATGAGCGCGCACTGGCGGCGCTGACGGCATGTCCCGCGGTCTTCGACACGATCTTTCTCAACACGCGCGGCGAGGTTTGCGAAGGCGCACGCAGCAACGTCTTCGTCGAGCGCGGCGGGGTGCTGTTGACGCCGCCTCTGCACTGCGGCCTGCTGCCCGGCGTGCTGCGCCGCCAACTGCTCGAATCGGGGCGCGCGCTCGAACAGGTGCTACGGCTCGACGACCTGTGCGGGGCTTCCCGGCTGTATCTGGGCAACGCCCTGCGCGGTCTGCTGCCGGTGTCGCTCGAATGCTGACTGCAGCGGCAGTGCCTGGCACCACCACGTCCAGGTGCCTTGGTCTCTGAGTTCGCTGCGCAACAGCAGCCCGGTGTCTCGTCCGCAAGAATCAGGTCATGCTGCAGCGGCATCTGGTAAGCGTACTGATTGCCAGTGCGGGCGAGAACGAGAGCGATCTCCAGTCGTGCCGGCGATCTCTTTCATCTGTTCCGGTGAGTATGTTCTTTGGCAAAAATCACCTTATACTTGCCATGGTGGAGTGGGATTTTCATCCCTGCTATATGATCGGTTCAGGGGGGACTCCTTCGGGTGACGATCATCCCGAAGGCGCGCCCTCCTCTCGTCCCACCGGTGCACCGTCCTGGCCAGATGGCTACGATCCGACGGCATGCGTGGGCACCGGTGCTAGTTCCGGGGGAATGAACTACGACTACCCGTGCGGGCCCAACCGCGTGGAGCGCCAAGTGCCGGTCGGTTACGACGGTCCGGACTCTGCCCGTCCGCCCTGTCCGCCGGGCTCCCCAGGGGTGTTCGTGAGTGGTCCTGACGGCGGTGGCAGCGGTCTTGGTAGCGGCGGTGGCGGTGGTGGTGGCGAGTCGTCTCCCAGTGGCCCAGGGGTCCGCTACATCGGCAATCCGCAGGAAGAAACGCCGACCAACGTGCATTGCGACGAGCCCGGCGAGGTTCCGGATTGCCTCTTGCCACTCGGCCTGAAGATCGTCGGCGGGTTGATCATCGGGGCCGCGCTTCGACGGGGTGACGCAGGTCGACGATTTGGCCGAGCGGGCACTCACGCATGCGGATTTCCGCGCGTACCAGATCGATGCCTACGACCAGGCGCTGCTGAACAACGTACGCGAGGCCCAGGTCGAACTGCAGATCGAGCAGTTGAAGCAGGTCGAAGGAGTTTGCGCGACGATTCGCTTGCGGATCGAACAGGACCTGGTGATGAGCCGGCAAGCCTTCATCGGGTCGCTCACGCTGGAATCGGACGACGAGGATTTGAGTCAGATCGCACTGAACCTGGTCATTACCGACCTTGCCGGCAACGTCGTCGCGAGCAATGTGTTCGGCATCAGTAACGACTATCTGTCCGGGATCGACGCCCTCGATGGGGCCGACGGCCTCGCTGCCGGCGGCTCGTTCACGTCGGAGGACACCTTCCTGCCCTCGACACTGGCTGCCCCCGAGGGACCGGCGGCCTACCGGATCGGAGGAACGCTTTCGTTCCGCGACGTGACCGAGAGCCACGATCACCTCATCCAGCTCGATCCGGTGACCGTCCATGTGCTGCCGCAGGCAGAGTTGACGCTCGACTACTTCCAGGAGCGCAATGTGGTTTCGGACGACCCGTTCACGGACGATGTCGTCGAGCCAGCGAGCCCGTTCCTGCTCGGCGTGCTTCTGAGCAATGACGGGAGGGGAACCGCCGATTCGCTGCGCATCGAATCCGCGCAGCCGAAGATCATCGACAACGAGAAAGGCTTGCTCGTCGATTTCAAGATCATCGGTTCGCAAGTCGATGGCGAAAGCCCATCCGGCAGCCTGACCGCTGTTTTCGGCGACATCGGTCCCGGCGATACGGCAGCCGGCGCGTGGTTCCTCGAATGCTGCGGGCACACTCGTGGGGCCGTTGGCGACGGGCGTGGCCGCGAGCATCGCCGGCAGTTTCGGCTTCCTCGTCCTGGGGGCAGACGGCGCGTTCCGCTACACGCTCGATGATCAGAAGGAGAGTGTGCAGGCGCTCGACGCTCAAGGGCAATTGGTCGACGTCTTCACGTATACCATGAAGGACGCTGCTGAAGCGACGTCGACCGCCACCCTGACCGTGACGATCCATGGCGCAAACGACGCCCCGGCCTGACCGACGACGACCCGGCCGCGAACAGCGTTGCCGAGGGTGCCGCGAACGGAACGACGGTCGGAGTGTCCGCCCGGGCAACAGATGTCGATTCGCCAGCGCTGTCCTATTTTTTGTCTTTGCGGGGCAAAGTGCCAACGTGTTCAGCGACAGCGTCACGTGGTTCGAGATTCGCGGCAATACCATCATCCAGGCCGACGCCGACGGAAAGATCGAGGCTGACTTCACGCTGGTTCTCGTGGGCACGAGTCTCGGTCTCAGCGCAGCGGATTTCGTCCTTTGAGGAGCCTGCACGTGCGACCGATCGACGTCAATACGGCGGGACGCAACAATATTCGCCAGGTGGAGTGTCGGTTTTTTTTACAGTGTCAGTCGAATCGTTATTGTAACATACTGATCAAAAAAGAAATTAATGACTGGCACGGTCATTGCTTACGTGTTGGGCAACCAAAAGCTGGGGATTTCCGGCCGCAATTGGTGACCATATACCTAACGAAAGGAAAAACATCATGTTCTTGACATGGAAAAGATTGGCCGTTGTGGCCGCACTAGCCACCGCAGCGCCTTTGGCCTCTGCTACGGTATTGCCGCTTGGCTCGTGGCAAACCTTTAGCTTCGGCACTGCGCCGTCGTTCATCGATACCTACACGATTGACGTGGCCCCAGGTTCGCATGTGAAAGTGAAGATCGTCGACGGCTTCGTCATCGGCGACGAGTTCTCGTACTCGGTCGACGGCGGAGCACTGCAGTTCACCTCCGATGCGGATGCCAACGACGGCATCCAGTCGAATGCTTTCGACGGCGACGCTGCCTGGGCTGACGCGAGGCTGAGCAAGGCCCTGATTCTCCTGCTGCCCGGTTCGCATACCATCGACATCGCCATTACCGAGAATGCCTTGGGCACTTCGGGCGGAGGTGCGTTCATTCGGGCGGACCTTCCCGAACCCGCAACGCTTGGCATGATCGGCCTAGTGCTCGCTGGCCTCGGCTTCAGCCGCCGTAAGGTTGCCTGAGCGTCGGTTAGGCTACTCCGCCGCAAGGAACGAAACCCCGCTGCGGCGGGGTTTTTTGCGTCTTGCGGCTCCTGACGGGAAGCCGACCGGGTACTGGCAGAGCGAGCGGCGAGCGGGGTTGCTCAGGAAAGAGCGGTGCTCGCGTGCGGCGAGTTGTGGACTTGCCCCGGTGGTGTGTGCTGCGTTGCACGAGGCCACTACGCGGAGGAGAGGCGGCCGAAGCCGAAGATCTGGTCGGAAAGGCATCGGTCTTTATTGCCAGGGCTTGTTCTCATTGATCATGATGATATCCCATACGCAAAACAATCTTGACTCAGGGGGCCAGTTTACCGGCTGTGACCGCCTGAGGCGTTCGCGTTGCGGTTCGAGTTTTTCGAGCGTGGCGACGAAGTCCTGGAGGCGCTTCCTTTCCTGTTATGCCGCGATATCGGCGTTGCCACCGAGTAGACCCGTCAAGCGCCTGGCCATCCCATCAAGCTGTCGTTCGTCGTAAAGACGAGAGCGCACGCTCTCGGGCATCCAGCGATCATGCACAAAGACCAGGCTGCCGTCGCCTGCTCGGAGCCTCCCTGCCGACAACGGCCCCGACTGTCCGGCTCGATGGGCTCTCGCCCGTGGCCTCGCCGACGCGATGGATCTTTGCTGCAAACGGCAGCGGCGGTGCCGCGGGGCGCCCACCGCCGCCCGCTGCGACCTACTCGGGGAGGCCGTTGAGGAGGAACATGGCCTGCAGGGCATCGTTCGGCTTGCCGAGTTGCCCGAACCAGCGGCCGAGAATCGGGCTGATCTCTCCGGAACGGTAGAGCCTGGCCAGGGTGCGGTCCACGGCGAGACGGAAGTCGGCGTCCCGACGCATCGCCAGGCCGTAGGGTTCGTAGCTGAACTGCAGTGTGGCAAGCGCAAAGGCCTGTCCCTGCCCGCGCACCAGGGCCGTCGTGATCAGCACCGTGCGATCTGCCGCATAGGCAGTGGCCGTCTTGTCCTTCAAGGCCTGCATGGCCGCATCATGGTCTGCCACCTTGAGCAGGTGAACATCGAGCTTGCCTGCCTTGATCAGGTCCTCGAGCGTCTTCTCGGTCGTCGTTCCGGCCACCACCGCTACCCGTTGGCCCTTGGTGGCTTCGGGGGAGGAAGGCGCCTCGCCGTCGCGAAACAACAGGCCAGCACCGTCGATGAAGGTCATCAGACTGAAGTCGAAGTCGGCCCGACGCGATAGCGTCTGAGTCGTATTGCCGCACTCCAGGTCGATCGCCCCGCTCTTCAGCGCTTCGAAGCGACTCTGCGCAGTCACCGGCACCCAGCGCACGTCGAGCTTCGGCAGTTCAAGTTGTTTGCCAAGATCCTCGGCGACGATCCGGCACAGGTCTACGCTATAGCCGCGCGGCTGCTTGTCGTCGCCGACGAATGAGAAAGGCATCGAATTCTCGCGGTAGCCGAGCTTCAGGGTCCCGGACTGCTTGATCCGGGCCAGTGCCGATTCAGATGCCATGGCCGGCATGGCGATGGCAAGGCTTGCGGCAAGCCCGCCGAGGAGAAGAGTTCGTTTGATCATTGGATTCCTGTCGAGTGGAGAGGGAGAGGTGGTCCGCAGCAAAGGAGATCATGCGGGCGCCGCAAGTATGCACAGCAACAACGGGTTTTTCCACCATAAGGACTGCCTTTTCCCGGCCAGCCAGCGCCACAGCGCTTGCCAAGCTCGCTAGTGGATTGCTGCCCCCGGCAAAGGCTCGGCGCCCACCCGGTAGCTTCGTGACGTGGCCCGCAGGATGCGGAGTTCCCCAGCCGCCGCTGCGCGCGCCTCGACGATCGGCGGTCGATCAGGGGTTGAAGATCAGAAACTGCCGAACCAGCCCCGGAGGGAACTGACACTCGAACACGCCATCAGTCCAGGCGATTCTCGATGATGAGAAACCATGGCCTTTGGCCCGCATATTGCAAGTAGCCATCCGGGGACAGGGTCAAAATGGTTTTTGAAACGGAATTGCGAACATTGCCGCCAATGGCTTGCAAGGTTCGCCCGTTGGTTTGCACAACGATATCGCAATGCAGCCTCGAGTTGAGTGAGTCCGGTAGAGTTTCCACCAGTTCTTGAGGCTCGACCTTGCTTCGGGTGGCACAGATCAAATCCCCGGGTTGGGGTTTGTATTGCTGGATGGTGTGCGGCATAAAGACGGCGAATGGATCGTGGGCGTTGGCAAGAAGACGGTTGAGATACAAGCGGTGGGCGCTGCTTGGAGGGAACAGGTCTTTTGGCACACCCGCCGTCTGCATGATCCAGCTGATGAAGGCAGCGGACCACGGTTCTCTGCAGTCGTAACCGGACAGCCGGTACTTGCCGACTGCGCGCCAATACTGGTTGATCCGATCACTGTGGTCGTGATCGTCATCTTCCCAGATTCCCACACGCGGAATGCTCTCGTCGTCGCCATCGATCACGACCGTCTGCTGGCCGAAGTAGACCCATTCAGCGTTTGCGGCTGCAATGATCTTGTACCTCCAGTAACCCAGCTGCGGTGATGCGGGCGATTCCGGCGATTCCGGACTGTCGGCCTGGGGTGCGGTCTCCTGTGCTGTCGGTTGTTCGTCTGGGGCTTGCGCAGGCATCTTCGGTGGCGACCCACAAGCGGCCAAGGCAAAGATCAACACGATCCGCAGATGTCTGATCATCACCATGTAAGCTTACACACGGGAAGGCGGGTCATAGTTGAGTCAGCATGGCGTAGCGTCGCCGATGAATCGCCAGTGGGTCCAGAAGTCCTCCTTCGGGCCCGCGTCTGTGAGCCAGGAGACAGATGCAACTCGCGTCGTCGGGGCGAAAAAACATCGCCGGGCCCGTAAAGCCCGTATGCATCCACCACGATTGACTGATTCCGGTGGGGGGCACATTGGGCAAGTGCGGCGGCATGTCCGTCCCGCTGAACTCGATGACTCGACAAATGCCGTTCAGTGGCAAACGTTCCAGCAGTTCGCCGAACTGGCCAGGGCCGTTCAATACGCGCCAAAGCCCAAGTCCCCAAACGGTGCCGTCGACGGATCGTGCATGCGCGAGCGCCATGTTCGGTGCATGAGTCGTCCGCCATGCCATGAGCCACGGCAACAGAAGTTGGGCATTCGCAGCGAAGCCGGCGTGGCCGATCATCCCGGCTCGCGCATTCGCATCGTGCGGCAGGTTCGCCATGCCTTCCGGAAAGGCAATGTTGTTGGCGGCAAGGAGCCAGGCCTCCTGGTCCGGCCCGGGCGGAAGTGTGATTGGCGCCTCACTCCACGGAGCTGGCACGAGACCAGTCATCTGTTGCCCAAGTTTCGCCCAGGAGCCGCCACTGACCGCTTCGACGGCCTCAGCCAGCACACGGAACCCAAGGTCCGAATAGCAGGCCGGAAATTCGCCGAATTCTGCGACTGGCTTTACCAGCAGAGGGTGTCGATTCCAGGGAAAGGGGGCGGCGAGTTGCTGAGCCAGCGGAACGCCATTATACGGAAGCCATGGCGGCAAACCCGCCGTGTGCG